>NZ_JBITCD010000003.1:0-579247 GCF_044452905.1 Mycobacterium sp. NPDC051804
CCGGACCCATCCCGAACCCGGAAGCTAAGCCTGCCAGCGCCGATGATACTACCCAACACGGGTGGAAAAGTAGGACACCGCCGAACACAAATTAAGGATCACCCCCCACAATTGCGTGGGGGGTGATTCTATTTGCGACAATTGTTTTCTAATTCTCAATAGTCGCGCGATCGGGTAGAAAGGCATATGTGGCTCACGACGGAAACGGCGACAACCGCGGGCGCGGGCCCCGGCGTTCGGCGCCGCGCTCATCGGGCCCCAACCGGGCCCGCCGCGCCCAACCGCGGTCTGAGGAGCGTGCGACACCGCAGCACGACGGACCGCCCATCCCCGCTGACATCGAAGCCAAACAATTGGCACCCGAAATCCGCGGTGAGCTCACGACTTTGGACAAGACCACCGCCGATACTGTCGCACGACATCTAGTCGCGGCCGGCTTACTCCTCGATGAGGATCCCGAAACCGCACTGGCTCACGCACGCGCGGCACGCGCCCGGTCGGGCCGCATCGCCGCGGTCCGGGAAGCCGTCGGAATCGCCGCCTACCAATGCGGAGACTGGGCTCAGGCGCTGGCGGAACTACGCGCCGCCCGCCGGATGGGCAGCAAGTCCGCCCTGCTCCCGCTCATCGCTGACTGTGAACGCGGCGTGGGACGTCCCGAAAAGGCGATCGAGCTGTCCCGCAGCCCCGAAGCCGCCGAGCTCACCGGCGACGACGCCGACGAGATGCGCATCGTCGCCGCCGGCGCCCGCTCAGACCTCGGTCAGCACGAGCAGGCCATCGCCATACTGTCTACGCCCCAACTGGATAAGACGCGAACGGGTCAGACCGCCGTGCGGCTCTTCTACGTTTACGCCGAGACGCTGCTGGCGCTCGGTCGCGACGAGGAGGCGCTGCAGTGGTTCATCAGCGCTGCCGCCGCGGATGTCGAGGGGCTGACCGACGCCGAGGACCGGATCACGGAGCTGAGCTGACGTGAGCGCTCTTGTGCAGGAACATGATTGCCTGCTGCTTGACCTCGACGGCACCGTGTTTCGCGGGCATGAAGCCACCGAGGGCGCGGTCGAAACCTTATCGACCGTCAGCTCTCGCACGCTCTATGTCACCAACAACGCGTCCCGCAGCCCGGCCGAGGTCGCCCAGCACCTCAAGGACCTTGGTTTCTCCGCCACACCGGACGATGTCGTCACCAGTGCGCAGAGCGCGGCGAATCTACTCGTGGCCCAATTGCCGCCCGGCTCAGCGGTTCTCATCGTCGGCACCGATGCGTTGGCCGACGAGGTGCGAGAAGCCGGACTCAAGCCAGTACGGCAGTTCTCCGACGATCCGGTCGGCGTCGTCCAGGGCCATTCTCCGCAGACCGGTTGGTCCGACCTTTCCGAAGCGGCGTTGGCCATCCGTAACGGCGCACTCTGGGTCGCGGCCAACGTAGATCTGACGTTGCCGTCTGAGCGAGGTCTGTTGCCTGGCAACGGTTCGATGGTCGCAGCGCTGCGTGCGGCGACCAATCAGGAGCCGCAGGTCGCGGGTAAGCCCCACCCGACGTTGATGAACGATGCGCTGGCCCGCGGCACGTTCAATACGCCGCTGGTCGTGGGTGACCGCCTCGACACCGACATCGCCGGGGCCAGCGCGGCCAACCTGCCGAGTCTCATGGTCCTCACCGGTGTCAGCACGGCTGAGGACATGATCCGGGCGGAAGCCTCGGAGCGGCCCGACTATCTGGCGGCCGACCTCCGCTCGCTGTACGCCCGCGCCGACATCCTTCGCGTCGAATCGCACCCTGCCTGGCGCATCGACATCAGCTCATCCGACGTGGTCGTCCACGCCACGGGCAGGGACCGCGGTGACGCACTCTCGGTTGTACGCGCCACCGCCAGCGCGGTCTGGGGTGCGGACCTCGACGGGCGCCCGTTCACGATTTCCGCGGGCGACGACACCGCGCGACAGGCCCTGGAGCCATGGTCCGTGCTCACCCCCGCTGATCGGCTAGCGTGAACATCGACATGAGTACCGACCCGGACCAGATTCGCGCCCAGATCGCGGAGTTACTGGCAGATCTGCCGGACCCCGCACAGGAGGGTGTCGAAATCGCCGACTCCGAGATCGACGTCATCGCCGCGCGGCTCGAGGAGGCGCACGAGCTGCTGGTCCGAGCGCTCGAATCGGTCGAGAAGGGCTGAGCGCACGTGGCACGGCGGGCACGTGTTGACGCCGAGCTGGTGCGTCGCGGCCTGGCCCGCTCCCGCCAGCAGGCCGCCGAACTGATCGGTGCGGGCCGCGTCAGCATCGACGGCATGCGCGCCGCCAAACCCGCCACCGCCATCGCGATCAGCGCCGCACTCACCGTCGAAGACGCCGGTGAACGCTCCTGGGTTTCGCGCGGTGCGCACAAACTGATCGGCGCACTCGACACGTTCGGCATCGATGTCGACGGCCGGCGGTGCATGGACGCCGGAGCGTCCACGGGTGGCTTCACCGAAGTCTTACTCGATCGTGGCGCCCGCGAGGTCGTCGGAGTCGACGTCGGCTACGGCCAGTTGGCCTGGTCGCTGCGCAACGATCCGCGCGTCACTGTCATGGAGCGCACCAACGTGCGTGAACTCACGGCTGAGGCGATCGGCGGTCAGGTTGACCTGGTCGTCGCCGACCTGTCGTTCATCTCACTGTCCACAGTGCTACCGGCACTGACGTCGTGTGCCAATCCCAACGCCGATATCGTTCCCATGGTGAAGCCGCAATTCGAGGTCGGCAAGGATCGCGTGGGCGCTGGCGGCGTCGTCGCGGATCCTCAGTTGCGCGCCGAAGCGGTACTCACCGTCGCCGGCCGCGCTGCCGCACTGCAATGGCACACCGTCGCCGTCACCGCCAGCCCGCTGCCCGGTCCGTCTGGCAATGTCGAGTACTTCTTGCGGCTGCGATCGCGGACCGACAATCCGCTAGAGGGAGAATCACTCGACGAGGCGGTACGCCGAGCCGTGGCAGAGGGCCCGCAATGAGCATCGAACGCGACATCCTGCTGGTCGTCCACACCGGCCGCGACGACGCCGCCGACGTTGCACGCCGCGTCCATAAAGTGCTCGGCGACAATGGGATTCGACTGAGGGTGTTATCAGCGGAGGCCGTCGACCGCGCTCCAGAACATCTATCACCCGACGATGTGCGCGCGCTGGGATCCGGAATTGAGGTCGTCGACGCCGAAGAGAATGTCGCTGAAGGCTGCGAACTGGTACTTGTCCTCGGTGGCGACGGCAGTTTCCTGCGCGGGGCCGAGTTGGCTCGCAACGTCGAAATCCCGGTCCTAGGCGTGAATTTGGGCCGCATCGGCTTCCTCGCCGAGGCGGAAGCCGAGAACATCGACTCTGTGCTCGACCATCTCGTCAACCGTGACTACCGCGTCGAGGAGCGGATGACGCTCGACGTCGTCGTTCGCGCCGAAGGCGAGATCATCGACCGCGGTTGGGCGCTCAACGAAGCCAGCCTCGAGAAGGGGCCGCGCCTGGGAGTGCTCGGTGCCGTCCTCGAAGTCGACGGACGTCCGGTCTCCGCCTTCGGGTGCGATGGCGTGCTCGTGGCGACACCCACCGGTTCGACTGCGTGGGCGTTCTCGGCGGGCGGGCCGATCGTATGGCCCGATCTAGAGGCAATCCTGGTGGTGCCCAACAACGCTCACGCGCTGTTCGCCCGCCCGATGGTCACCAGCCCCGACGCATCCATCGCGATCGAGGTCGAGTCGACGGGTCACGACGCGCTGGTGTTCTGCGATGGTCGTCGCGAAATGGTGGTGCCCGCCGGTGGTCGCCTGGAAGTGACCCGGTGCGGCACACCGCTGAAATGGGTGCGGCTGGACAGCGCGCCGTTCACGGACCGCCTGGTGCGCAAGTTCCGGTTGCCGGTCACAGGGTGGCGCGGGCAGTAGTGCTATCCGAGATCCGTATCGAGTCGCTCGGCGCGATCAGCACCGCGACCGCCGAGTTCGACCGCGGTCTCACCGTGCTCACCGGCGAAACCGGCACCGGCAAGACGATGGTGGTCACGGGTCTGCACTTGCTCGGGGGTTCGCGCGCCGACGCTACGCGGGTGCGGTCGGGTGCCGCGCGTGCTGTCGTCGAAGGCCGGTTCACGACAAGTGAACTGGGAGAAGACGTCACGGCCCAGATCGACGAGATCCTCGATTCGTCGGGAGCGGAGCGCGACGACGACGGCAGCGTCATCGCTGCCCGGTCCGTCGCCCGCGACGGCCCCTCGCGGGCCTATCTCGGCGGACGCAGCGTGCCTGCGAAGTCGCTGGGTACGTTCACCACCGAACTGCTCACGCTGCACGGTCAGAACGATCAGCTGCGGTTGATGCGTCCCGATGAGCAGCGCGGAGCGCTGGACCGTTTCGTCGACATCGAGAAGCAACTCAAGCGGTACCGGAAGGTGCGGGAGGAATGGCTGTCCGCGCGCCGTGACCTCGTCGACCGCACCCAGCGAGCGCGTGAGCTCGCCCAGGAGGCAGACCAGCTCAAGTTCGCCCTGAACGAGATCGACACGGTCGCACCGCAACCCGGCGAGGACCACGAACTCGTCGGCGACATCCAACGGCTGTCGGAACTGGACGCGGTACGCGAAGCCGCCCAGACCGCACGGGCCGCGCTCTCTGGTGACGACGATCCGTCGCCCGAAATCCTGTCAGCATTCGGCGCTGCGGGGCAGGCGAAGTCGGCGCTGGAGGCGACCGACGATGCCGCGCTGCGCGCGCTGGCCGCACAACTCGACAGTGCACTCGCGGTGATCGGCGATGTGGCAAGTGAACTCGGCGATTATCTGGCGGCGTTGCCCAGCGATGCCAGCACGCTCGAGGCCAAGCTGTTGCGGCAGAGCGAGTTGCGCACGCTGACACGCAAGTACGCCGCCGACATCGACGGTGTGCTGCAGTGGGCGAAACAGTCAGGGGACCGGTTGACGCAGCTCGACGTGTCCGAGGAAGCGCTGGCCGAACTGGAGCGTCAGGTCGTGGCCTTGCACGACGAGGTCGTCGTCGCGGCCGACGAGCTCACCAAAGCGCGGACGAAGGCGGCCAAGGGATTGTCGAAGGCGGTGACCGCCGAACTGTCAGGCCTGGCGATGGCCGATGCCGGCTTCAGCGTGACGGTCGCGCCCATGGCCGCGCGCGTCGACGACACCGCGCCACTGACCGTCTCCCCGGGTGTGACGGCCCACGCCGGCCAATACGGAGTCGACGCGGTCGAGTTCGGCTTCGCGGCGCACCGCGGCATGGACGTGCTGCCACTCAACAAGAGCGCATCGGGCGGCGAGTTGTCGCGCGTGATGCTCGCGCTCGAGGTCGTGCTAGCAGCGTCGACCGAGGGCACGACGATGGTCTTCGACGAGGTCGACGCCGGCGTCGGTGGCCGCGCGGCGGTGCAGATCGGCCGCCGGCTGGCGAGGTTGGCCAGGACGCATCAGGTCATTGTCGTCACCCATCTGCCGCAGGTGGCCGCCTATGCCGACGTCCATCTGGTGGTCGACGGCGGCGGGAAGGGCAAGGCCAGCGGGGTGAGCCGGCTCGACGACGACGATCGCGTGGCCGAGCTGGCCCGCATGCTGGCTGGGCTCGGAGAGTCCGACAGCGGGCGAGCGCATGCCCGTGAGCTGCTCGAGGCCGCGCAACAAGAACGAGACACCTAGGGCGTCATTCCCCGAGCACGGTGTCGATCAGCTCAGCGATGAAATCGGCGTCGAGGGTGTCGGCCGTCATCAGTCGGCTATAGAACACCGCACCGGACAGTGCCTTCGAGGCCGCCTCGGCATCGACGCGCGCTGGAAACTGACCGTCGGCAACGCCGGCGGCAATGGTGTCGGTCAGGCGCTGGCGCCGCCCCGCCGAGTAGCGGTGGAAGAAGTCGCGAACGACCGTTTCGTTTGCCGTTGCATGGATCAGCGCCGGAATGCACGCCGCCACCGGCGAGTCGGTGAGCGCGCGCACGAGGTGGCTCAGCAGCAACTCGACGCGCTCCCGGGCCGTCCCGGCGACCAGCTCGCGGTTCGGGTTCGGCTGCACATTGAGGGTCTCGAGCGCATCGGCGATCAGTGCCGCCTTATCCGGCCAGTGCCGGTACAGAGTGCTGCGTCCGACGCCGGCCCGCGCGGCGACCGACTCCATCCGAAAGCCCGCATATCCGGCGGCCGCGAACTCGTCGAGCGCGGCGCGGCATATAGCCCTTCGGGAATGGCCCACCCGGGGATCGACCTGTCGTCTTTGGGACATTTATGTATCATAAAGGCTAGGAGGTGCAAAGATGACTAACATCAGCGTTCGCTACATCGTCGACGATGTCGATGCTGCAGTGGACTTCTACACATCCCTTTTGCAGTTCGAGGTGGCGATGCGACCGGGGCCGGGCTTCGCGATGCTGCGCCGTGGGGAGTTGCGGCTGCTGCTGAACTCGCCGGGCGGCGGTGGCGGCGCCGGCCAGACGCTCGCCGACGGCGGTCGACCAGAACCCGGCGGCTGGAACCGATTTCAGCTTCAGGTCGATGATCTGGACGAGGTCGTGACCGGCCTCCGAAAGTTCGGCGCGGATATCCGGGGCGACGTCATCGACGGCCGGGGTGGACGGCAGGCGCTCGTGCCGGACCCGGCGGGCAACCTGGTCGAGCTGTTCGAGCCCTACTCATAGTTGTGTTGCAGTTGTGACAAAAGTTGACTTCTGAGGCGGATGTTACGGCGCGCCTCCGACAGATACCGCGCGCCCATCGACAGAATCGCCGCATGAAGATGTCAGCGCTGCTATCTCGTAATGCCAGCTCACGCCCGGGCATCACCGGCACCGCGCGTGTAGACCGCGACATCGATCGACTGCTGAGGCGCATCAACCCCGGGGACATCGTCGTCCTCGACGCCCTGGATCTGGATCGGATCACCGCGGATGCGCTCGTCGAAGCCGGCGTCACCGCGGTCGTCAACGCGTCGCCGTCGATCTCGGGTCGCTACCCCAACTTGGGGCCTGAGGTTCTGGTCGCCAACGGGGTCACCCTGATCGACGACACCGGCGACGAGGTGTTCAAGAAGGTCAAGGACGGCTCGCGGGTGCGCCTGCATGAGGGCGGTGTCTACTCCGGTGACCGTCGCCTGATCCTCGGCGCCGAGCGCACCGACCACGAGATCCACGAGCTGATGCATGAGGCCAAGAGCGGGCTGGTCGCACATCTGGAAGCCTTCGCGGGCAACACCATCGAGTTCATCCGCAGCGAGAGCCCGCTGCTGATCGACGGCATCGGCATCCCTGACGTCGACGTCGACATGAACCGCCGCCACGTCGTCATCGTGGCCGAGGAGCCGAGTTCGGCCGCCGACCTCAAGGCCCTCAAACCGTTCATCAAGGAGTACCAACCAGTGCTCGTGGGCGTCGGCACCGGAGCCGACGTGCTTCGTAAGGCCGGCTATCGGCCGCAGCTGATCGTGGGCGACCCGGACCGGATCAGCGCCGACGCGCTGCGCTGCGGTGCGCAGGTCGTGCTGCCCGCCGACGCCGACGGTCACGCCGCGGGCCTGGAGCGCATTCAAGACCTCGGTGTCGGGGCGATGACGTTCCCGGCCGCCGGATCGGCCGCCGATCTTTCGCTGCTGCTGTGCGATCACCACGGAGCCTCGTTGATCGTGACCGCGGGACACTCCGCGAGCATCGAGGAGTTCTTCGACCGGTCGCGCCAGCAGAGCAACCCGTCGACCTTCCTCACCCGGTTGAAGGTCGGGGAGAAGCTGGTCGACGCCAAAGCCGTCGCCACGTTGTATCGCAGCCGGGTTTCCGGCGGTGCCATCGCACTGCTCGTGCTCGCGATGTTGGTTGCGGTGATCGTCGCGCTGTGGGTGTCTCGCGCAGATACGGCGCTAGTGGATTGGGTCGTTGATTACTGGAATCGGTTTGCGCTCTGGGTACAGGGCTGGGTCACATAGGTGGTGGCCGATGAGCGCCTGCGTGAAGAGGAGAATATGAAGTGATTTCCCTGCGCTCACACGCGATTTCGCTCGCGGCGGTTTTTCTTGCGTTGGCAATCGGGGTCGCGCTGGGTTCCGGTGTGCTCTCTGACACGGTCTTGTCGAGCCTGCGTGCCGACAAGACCGAACTCCAAGACCAGATCAACACGCTCACCGATGACAAGAACGCCATCAACGAAAAGCTGAGTGCCGCAGGGGAGTTCGACTCTCAGATGGCGCCCCGGATCTTGCGTGACTCCCTCAAGGGGAAGTCCGTCGTGATCTTCAGGACGCCAGATGCGGCACAAGACGACGTCGAGGGATTGACGCGCTTGGTGTCCGAGGCCGGCGGAACGGTGACCGGGACCGTGGGGCTCACGCCGGAGTTCATCAACGCCAATTCGGCCGAGAAGCTGCTGTCGGTGGTGAACTCGCCAATCGTGCCCGCCGGAAAACAGCTGAGCACCACATCGGTGGACCAGGGCTCACAGGCCGGTGACCTGCTGGGCATCAGCCTGCTGATCGACAGAGATCCGAAGGTGGCGGTCGTCGACGACACGCAGCGCGACACCGTGCTGGCGACGCTGCGCGACACCGGCTTCATCACGTATGGCAACGAGCGCATCGGCGCGGCCAACACCGCACTAATCGTGACGGGCGGCGCACTGCCCGACAACGCCGGGAACCAGGGGTCCACGGTCGCCAGGTTCGCGGCCGGGATGGCTCCGCATGGCGCAGGCACGGCGCTGGTCGGGCGTGACGGGTCTGCCTCCGGTACCGCTGCGGTGGCCGTGGTGCGGTCCGATGCCTCGCTGAGCACGGTCGTCACCACGGTCGACGACATCGACTCGGAGTCCGGTCGGATCACCTCGGTGATGGCTCTGGGTGACTTGGCCGGCGGCGGCAAGCCCGGTCAGTACGGCATCGGCCAGGGCGCCGCATCGGTAACCATCCCGCAATAATCAAACGGCGGCGCGCCAGCGACGGCTTGTCGGCGTCGGTGTTAGGGTTGGGTTCCGTGGGTCGGCAGGCCCCAGCTACTCACAGCGAGCCCCTGCCGCGTCGTCACGGAGGTTGCTCTTGCCAGCACTACGCAAGCACCCGCAAGCCCCCACCAAGCACATGTTCGTCACGGGTGGCGTCGTTTCCTCCCTCGGGAAGGGCCTCACCGCCTCCAGCCTCGGACAGTTGCTGACGGCCCGCGGCCTGCAGGTGACGATGCAGAAGCTGGACCCCTACCTCAACGTCGACCCCGGCACCATGAACCCGTTCCAGCACGGCGAGGTCTTCGTGACCGAGGACGGTGCCGAGACCGACCTCGACGTCGGCCACTACGAGCGGTTCCTCGATCGCAATCTGTACGGATCGGCGAATGTCACGACCGGACAGGTGTATTCGTCCGTGATCGCCAAGGAGCGTCGCGGCGAGTACCTCGGCGATACCGTCCAGGTCATCCCGCACATCACCGATGAGATCAAGCGGCGCATCCTGGAGATGGCCAACCCGGATCCCGCCGGAAACCGTCCCGACGTGGTGATCACCGAGATCGGGGGCACAGTCGGTGACATCGAATCGCTGCCGTTCCTGGAGGCCGCCCGGCAGGTGCGACACGAGGTCGGCCGCGAGAATTGTTTCTTCCTGCACTGCTCGCTGGTGCCCTACATGGCGCCGTCCGGCGAGTTGAAGACCAAGCCGACGCAGCACTCGGTGGCCGCCTTGCGCAGCATCGGCATCAGCCCCGACGCGCTGATCCTGCGGTGTGACCGCGACGTGCCCGAACCGCTGAAGAACAAGATCGCGCTGATGTGCGACGTGGACATCGATGGCGTGATCTCCACGCCTGACGCACCGTCGATCTACGACATCCCCAAGGTGTTGCACCGTGAGGAACTCGACGCTTACGTGGTGCGCCGGCTCAACCTGCCGTTCCGCGATGTCGACTGGACGCAGTGGAACGACCTGCTGCACCGCGTGCACGAGCCCCGCGAAACGGTGCGAATCGCGTTGGTGGGCAAGTACATCGATCTGTCCGATGCCTATCTCTCGGTCGCCGAGGCGTTGCGCGCCGGCGGCTTCGCCCACCACGCCAAGGTGGAGATGCGATGGGTCGCCTCCGACGATTGCGCAACCGACAACGGCGCGGCCGCCGCGCTCGGTGACGTCCACGGCATCTTGATTCCCGGTGGCTTCGGCATCCGCGGCATCGAGGGCAAGATCGGCGCCATCCGATACGCACGCAAACGGAACCTTCCGGTCCTGGGCCTGTGTCTGGGATTGCAGTGCATCGTCATCGAGGCGGCGCGCTCGGTTGGCATCACCGAGGCCAACTCCGCGGAGTTCGACGAGAAGACCCCAGACCCCGTGATTTCGACGATGGCCGACCAGCGCGACGCGGTGGCCGGAGATGCGGACCTCGGCGGCACCATGCGGCTGGGTGCCTACCCGGCGGTGCTGGAGGCGAATTCGATTGTGGCGCAGGCCTACGGTGCGCGGGAGGTGTCCGAGCGGCACCGGCACCGCTACGAGGTGAACAACTCCTACCGTGACCGAATCGCCGAGAGTGGGCTGCGGTTCAGCGGGACGTCGCCGGACGGCCACCTTGTCGAGTTCGTCGAGTACGGCGCCGATGTGCATCCGTTCATCGTCGGCACCCAGGCGCACCCGGAGCTGAAGAGCAGGCCGACGCGGCCGCATCCGCTGTTCGTGGCGTTCGTCGGCGCGGCGCTGAACTACAAGGCCGAGGAGCGACTCCCCGGGATGGACATTCCGGAGCACGCGAACGGATCGGAGCACGCCGACGAGCTCGGGCAACAGTTGCGCGACCCCGAGTTGCAAAAAACGGAAGCCCGTGGCTGAACACGATTTCGAGACCGTCAAATCCGAAATCCTTCATGTCGGAAGCATTTTCGCACTACGCGCCGATGAGGTGCGCATGCCGGGCGGCAACATCGCCAAGCGTGAAGTCGTCGAGCACTACGGCGCGGTGGGGATCCTTGCGCTCGATGACGAGAACAACGTCGCGATGGTCTACCAGTACCGGCATCCGATCGGCCGCCGGCTGTGGGAGCTCCCGGCCGGTCTGCTGGATTCGGACGGCGAAGCGCCTCACCTCACCGCGGCCCGCGAACTGGAAGAGGAGGCCGGCCTCGCCGCGTCGGACTGGCGCGTTCTCGCCGACCTCGTCTCGACACCGGGCTTCACCGACGAGAGCGTACGGGTCTACCTGGCGACGGGGCTGACCGACATCGGACGGCCCGACGCCCACGACGAAGAAGCCGATCTGCAACTGAAGTGGTTCCCGCTGGACGAGGCGGTGCGGATGGTGTTCGCCGGCGAGATCGTCAATTCGCTTGCGGTGGCGGGCATCCTGGCCGCGCACAGCATGGGTGATCGATCCTCGTTGCGGTCGGTGGACGCGCCGTGGACCGACCGGCCGCATGCGCTGGCGCAACGTAAGGCCGACAAATGACAACCTTTCGGTCTGCCCTCGACGGCCAGCTCCAGGGTTACCTCGATCACCTGACCATCGAGCGCGGCGTCGCGGCCAACACCTTGAGCTCCTACCGCCGGGATCTGCGGCGCTACTCCGAGCACCTCGCTCCACGCGGCATCGACGACCTCGCCAAGGTGACCGAGTCCGACGTCAGTGACTTCCTCGTCGCGCTGCGCCGCGGTGATCCCGACGCTGGGGTTGTCCCGTTGTCGGCGGTGTCGGCCGCGCGTGCGCTGATCGCGGTCCGAGGGCTGCACCGCTTCGCGGAGGCGGAAGGTCTCACCGCGCTCAATGTCGCGTCGGCCGTCAAACCGCCGACGCCGAGCCGGCGGTTGCCCAAGAGCCTGTCGATCGACGAGGTGCTCGCGCTTCTGGACGGCGCCGGCGGTGACAATGAGGCCGACGGGCCGCTCACGCTTCGCAACCGGGCCCTACTCGAACTGCTCTACTCGACCGGGGCGCGGATCTCGGAAGCCGTCGGCCTCGATGTCGACGACGTCGACACCCACGCACGCTCGGTGCTGCTGCGGGGCAAGGGCGGCAAGCAGCGGCTTGTGCCTGTCGGAAGGCCCGCGGTCACCGCGCTGGATGCGTACTTTGTGCGTGGGCGCCCCGAGCTGGCGCGCCGCGGGCGCGGGACCCCGGCGATCTTCCTCAACGCCAGGGGCGGCCGGCTCTCGCGCCAGAGTGCGTGGCAGGTGCTGCAGGACTCCGCCGAACGCGCCGGGATCACGTCGGCGGTGTCGCCGCACGTCCTGCGGCACTCGTTCGCCACGCATCTGCTCGACGGCGGCGCCGATGTTCGCGTCGTCCAGGAACTGCTCGGCCACGCGTCGGTCACCACGACGCAGATCTACACGATGGTGACGGTGACGGCCCTGCGAGAGGTGTGGGCCGGAGCGCATCCGCGGGCGCAGTGAGGTTGGCGCGGGAAAGCTGGCAGCAGGGGGTCGCGCCTCCTTGGAGCACATCGCTCAGAGCTTGGCACCAACTCACTATGGTTTGGCTGGCGCGCGTCGACCCGCGACCTAGCCGCCGAGGTATTCCGACTCGAGCACGAGGTCGGGCGCCAGCGTCTGGTACTCGCCGTGCGTCTTGTGCTCGGCGGTGGCGAACAGCTTGCCTTCCTGCTCGCGCATGTACTCGCGGTACTTGGGGGAGCCCGGAATCAGCATGTTGTCAGCGACCACGATGGACCCCTTGTGCAGCCAGCCGCGGTCCAGAATGGCGCGCAGGTCGGGCAGATAGGCAGCCTTGTCGTGGTCGACGAACAGCAGGTCCAGCGTGCCGGTGGCGAAGCCGTGCTCGGTGGCGAGCGCATCGAGGGTCGTTCCGCCGTCGCCGATCGTGCCGACTACACACGTCACCCGGTCCGCGATGCCGGCGTGCTCCCAGATACGTTGCGCTACTGCAGCGTTGGCGGCGGACAACTCGACGGAGTACACCTTGGCGGTCGGCGCGGCGCGGGCGATCCGCAGCGAGCCGTAGCCGCAGTAGGTGCCCAACTCGAGCACCAATTTGGCGTTCGCGCGGCGCACCGCGGCATCGAGCAGTTCACCTTTCTCGTCGCCGATGTTGATCAGGAAAGACTTTTCGTAAGCGAACTCGTCAACCTTAGCGATCACGTCGTCGACGTCGCCGCGGCGGGCATTGGCCACCACGTAGTCGGCCGCGGCCGCTTCTCGGCCGTCGCCGATCTGACCGGTCTTCGTGATGTTGCGGGACCCGATCGCCAGCCGCCAGAACGACCAACGCAGGAACGGAATGCGGCGCTTGAGGCTCACGTGCGCCAGCCTAGGCGGGATTACCGGAAAAAAGTTGCCCGCGGGTCTGGCAGACCAGGCAGTCACCTCCCGTTAAACTTGCCCGGATGTCTGCCATGCCTACGTCTTGCCTGACCAGCGACGGTCGGCGTGGCTGACGACGACGAAGACGGCGGCGTCGGCTTGACCGGTCGCCCACCGCGAGCCATCCCGACGCCCGAACCGAAGACTTCGCACGGTCCGGCCAAGGTCATTGCGATGTGCAACCAGAAGGGTGGGGTCGGCAAGACCACGTCGACCATCAACCTCGGTGCGAGCCTGGCGGAATACGGACGCCGGGTGCTGCTGGTCGACCTCGATCCGCAGGGTGCGCTGTCGGCGGGCCTGGGCGTGCCGCACTACGAACTCGAGCACACCGTCCACAACCTGCTGGTCGAACCGCGCGCGTCGATCGACGACGTGCTGATCAGCACCCGCGTCAAGAACCTCGACCTGGTGCCGAGCAACATCGACCTGTCGGCCGCCGAGATCCAGCTGGTCAACGAGGTGGGCCGCGAACAATCGCTGTCGCGCGCGCTGTACCCGGTACTGGACCGCTACGACTACGTCCTGATCGACTGCCAGCCGTCGCTGGGCTTGCTCACCGTCAACGGTTTGGCCTGCAGTGACGTGGTGATCATCCCGACCGAGTGCGAGTTCTTCTCGCTGCGCGGCCTGGCGCTGCTGACCGATACCGTCGACAAGGTGCACGACCGGCTGAACCCGAGGCTGTCCATCGGCGGCATCCTGATCACCCGGTACGACCCGCGCACCGTAAACTCCCGCGAAGTGATGGCCCGAGTTCTCGAGCGATTCGGCGACCTGGTGTTCGACACCGTCATCACCCGGACGGTGCGCTTCCCCGAGACCAGCGTCGCCGGTGAGCCGATCACCTCGTGGGCGCCGAAATCTGTTGGTGCCGAAGCGTATAGGTCATTGGCGCGCGAGGTCATTGACCGGTTCGGCGCGTGACTGAAGCGGTGACCGAAGAGTCGCAGCAGGCGGGGTTCCAGGTTCGGCTGAGCAACTTCGAGGGCCCGTTCGATCTTCTGTTGCAGCTGATCTTCGCGCATCGCCTCGACGTCACCGAGGTGGCGCTGCACCAGGTGACCGACGACTTCATCGCCTACACCAAGGAGATCGGCCGCCAACTAGAACTCGAAGAGACGACCACGTTCCTGGTGATCGCGGCCACACTGCTGGATCTCAAAGCAGCCCGGCTGCTGCCGGCCGGGGAGGTGCACGACGAGGACGATCTGGCGCTGCTCGAGGTGCGCGACCTGCTGTTCGCGCGACTGCTCCAATACCGGGCGTTCAAGCACGTCGCGGAGATGTTCGCTGAACTCGAGGCTGCCGCGCTGCGCAGCTACCCGCGGGCCGTGGCGCTCGAAGAGAACTATCAGGAGCTGCTGCCCGAGGTCATGATCGGCGTCGACGCCGAGACGTTCGCGCAGATCGCGGCGGCGGCGTTCACACCGCGTCCGGCGCCGACCGTCGGCCTGGAGCACCTGCACCAGGTGACGGTCTCGGTGCCCGAGCAGGTCAGTAATCTGATGGCGCTGTTGGAAGGGCGCGGCATCGGCCAGTGGGCGTCGTTCCGTGACCTGGTGGCCGACTGTGCGGCACCGATCGAGATCGTCGGCCGCTTCCTGGCGCTGCTCGAGTTGTACCGGGCCAGAGCAGTAGCATTCGAACAACCAGAACCGCTTGGTGCGCTCCAGATTTCGTGGACAGGCGAACGGCCTACCCATCAACACCTGGCGGTGGAAGAAGACCACTATGACGGATAACACTCCGACCGACGTTTCGACAGAGACGCCACCGGAGACCGAGCTCGACGAAGGGCTCGACCTCGGCATCGATGTTGCCGAGGCACCCGAGATGGGGGACTCCGAACTCGGGGCGGTATTGGAGGCGCTGCTGTTGGTGGTGGACACCCCCGCGACCGTTGAGCAGCTGGCCGCCGCGACTGGACAACCCGCCTACCGGGTCGGGGCCCGGCTGCAGACGATGGCCGCTGAACTGCGCGACCGCGACAGCGGCATCGATCTTCGCGAGGCCGGCGGCGGCTGGCGGATGTACACCCGCGCGCGGTTCGCCCCGTACGTGGAGCGGCTCCTGCTCGACGGTGCGCGATCCAAGCTGACGCGGGCGGCGCTCGAGACGCTGGCGGTGGTGGCGTACCGTCAGCCCGTCACGCGGGCGCGGGTCAGTGCCGTGCGCGGCGTCAACGTCGACGCGGTCATCCGGACGCTGCTCGCGCGCGGACTGGTCACCGAGGCGGGCGTCGACCCAGACTCGGGTGCGGTCACGTTCTCGACCACCGAACTCTTTCTGGAGCGGCTCGGACTGACATCGCTGGCGGACCTGCCGGACATCGCGCCGCTACTGCCGGATGTCGACGTGATTGACGATCTGAGCGAAACACTTGACGAGGAGCCACGTTTCATGAAGTTAAGCGGTGCGCCTGCCGCTGATGCGCCGATGTCTTTCGATGTGGACAAAGACGCCGATGGCTGAAGCGGAGGGCGTGCGCTTACAGAAAGTGTTGTCGCAGGCCGGAATTGCGTCACGGCGGGTCGCTGAGAAGATGATCCTCGACGGCCGCGTGGAGGTCGATGACCGCATCGTGACCGAGCTGGGCACCCGGGTGGATCCCGACGTTTCCGTGATCCGGGTCGACGGCGCGCGGATCACCGTCGACGACACACTGGTGCACCTGGCCATCAACAAGCCCAAGGGCATGCATTCGACGATGTCCGACGATCGGGGCCGCCCGTGTGTGGGGGATCTGGTCGAGCACCGGGTTCGCGGGAACAAGAAGCTGTTTCACGTTGGGCGCCTGGATGCCGACACCGAGGGCCTGTTGTTGTTGACCAACGACGGCGAGCTCGCGCACCGCCTGATGCATCCGTCGTATGAAGTGCCCAAGACATACCTGGCAACGGTGGAAGGCAGCGTGCCCCGCGGGCTCGGCCGCAAGCTGCGTGACGGGATCGAACTCGACGACGGTCCGGCGCGCGTCGACGACTTCGCTGTCGTGGACACCATTCCCGGAAAGACACTGGTGCGGGTCACACTGCATGAGGGACGCAAGCGGATCGTGCGGCGGCTGCTGGCCGCCGTCGGGTTTCCGGTGAAAGAGCTGGTGCGAACCGATATCGGGGCGGTGTCATTGGGGGATCAGCGGCCGGGCAGCATCCGGGTGTTGACTCAGAAGGAACTCGGCGCTTTGTACAAGGCGGTGGGAATGTGAGAGCGTCTCTGATCATCGCGATTGACGGTCCCGCCGGCACCGGAAAGTCATCGGTGTCAAGGGGTTTGGCGCGATCGCTGAATGCGCGATACCTGGATACCGGAGCGATGTACCGCATCGTCACGCTGGCCGTGGTGCGGGCCGGCGTCGACTTGGCCGATACGCCGGCGATCGAGGAGGCTGCTGCGGATGTCCCGTTGTCGGTGGGCTACGACCCCGACGAGGACAAGGCTTACCTTGACGCCGAGGATGTTTCGCACGAGATCCGCGGCGACCAGGTGACCAAGGCGGTGTCCGCCGTGTCGGCGGTACCGGCGGTGCGCGCGCGGCTGGTCGGGTTGCAGCGCGAGCTTGCGGAAGGGCCGGGCAGCGTCGTCGTCGAGGGCCGAGACATCGGGACGGTCGTGCTGCCTGACGCCGATCTCAAGATCTTCCTGACGGCGTCGGCAGAGGAGCGGGCGCGGCGTCGCAACGACCAGAACGTCGCGGGCGGACGCGTGGACGAGTACGAGGCGGTGTTGGCCGACGTGAAGCGGCGGGATCATCTGGATTCCACGCGCGCGGTGTCACCGCTGCGTGCGGCCGACGACGCGGTGGTGGTGGATACCAGTGACATGACTGAGGCCGAGGTGATCGCGCACCTGACCGAACTCGCCGAGCAGCGCGCGGGTGCGTCGACATGAGCTCATCGGATTCGGACGGCACATGGTCTGACGAGAGCGATTGGGAGCTCGGGGCAGAAGACGTCGCGGAGGCGATCGAGGAAGCCGCCGCGCCGCCACCGGTGGTGGCCGTGGTCGGTCGGCCCAACGTCGGCAAGTCGACATTGGTCAACCGCATCCTGGGCCGACGCGAGGCCGTAGTGCAGGACGTTCCCGGTGTGACGCGCGACCGGGTGTCCTACGACGCGAACTGGTTGGGACGTCGCTTCGTCGTGCAGGACACCGGCGGGTGGGAGCCCGACGCCAAGGGTCTGCAGCAGCTGGTCGCCGAGCAGGCGTCGGTGGCGATGCGCACCGCCGACGCGATCATCCTGGTGGTCGACGCCGTGGTGGGGGCGACGGCAGCCGACGAGGCCGCGGCAAAACTGTTGCAGCGATCGGGTAGGCCAGTCTTTCTGGCGGCCAACAAAGTTGACAACGAGCGCGGCGAAGCCGACGCCGCAGCCCTGTGGTCGCTAGGGCTGGGGGAGCCGCAGCCGATCAGTGCTATGCACGGCCGGGGCGTGGCTGATCTGCTCGACAAATTGATCGACCTGCTGCCACCGATATCGGAGATGGCCTCGGGCGGGGGAGGGCCGCGTCGAGTCGCTCTGGTGGGCAAGCCGAACGTCGGCAAGAGCTCACTGTTGAATCGTCTTGCGGCAGAAGAGCGTTCGGTGGTGCACGATGTCGCGGGCACGACCGTCGATCCAGTCGACTCGCTGATCGACTTGGGCGGCAAGCTGTGGCGATTCGTCGATACGGCCGGCCTGCGCCGCAAGGTGGGACAGGCCAGCGGCCACGAGTTTTATGCGTCGGTGCGCACGCACGGCGCGATCGATGCCGCCGAGGTGGCGATCGTGCTGATCGACGCGTCGGTGCCGCTCACCGAGCAGGACCAGCGGGTACTGACGATGGTGATCGAGGCGGGTCGGGCTTTGGTGCTGGCGTTCAACAAGTGGGATCTGGTCGACGAGGACCGGCGCTATCTCTTGGAAAAGGAGATCGACCGGGAGCTGGCGCAGCTGCAGTGGGCGCCGCGCGTCAACATCTCGGCGATGACCGGCCGGGCGGTGCAGAAGCTGGTGCCCGCTCTGGAGACTGCGCTGGAGTCGTGGGACACCCGCGTGCCCACGGGCCGGCTGAACACGTTCTTCAAGGAGATCGTCGCGGCCAACCCGCCGCCGGTGCGCGGCGGTAAGCAGCCGCGGATTCTGTTCGCCACCCAGGCGACGGCACGGCCGCCCACGTTTGTCCTGTTCACGACCGGATTCCTAGAGGCCGGCTACCGGCGATTCCTGGAGCGTCGGTTGCGTGAGACGTTCGGGTTCGAGGGCAGCCCGATCCGGATCAACGTGCGGGTGCGGGAGAAGCGCGGGTCGAAATCGCGCTCGCGGTAATTGTCGAATCTTCAGAATCAGGCTGATTTCAACTCTGCTGGGCATCGCTGCTGCTGGGTAGCCTCGGCACGTGCTTGACCTTTGGTGTTGTCCGCGTCCTTGATACGCGTCCGATAACCCTGGTCGCCGGTAGGCGCCTCATTCGAAAGCAGCCCAATTCATGCGTTCTCTTCTGATCTTCACCCTGGTCGGCGTCGGCGCGCAGCTGGTCGACGGTGCGCTCGGCATGGCCTTCGGCGTCACGGCGTCGACGCTTCTGGTCCTCAGCGGTGTCGCGTCGGCGCAAGCCAGCGCGGCGGTCCACCTCGCCGAGGTCGGCACCACGTTCGCGTCGGGCCTGTCGCACTGGAAGTTCATGAACATCGACTGGGCGATCGTGGCGAAGCTGGGCGCACCCGGCGCGGTCGGCGCCTTTCTGGGCGCGACGGTGCTGTCGTCGTTGTCGACGGAGGATGCGGCCCCGTTGATGGCGGCGATCCTGCTGGCCATCGGTGTCTATGTGCTGCTGCGCTTTTCGCTGCGTACTCCGCCGGCCGTCACCGGCGGCGGCAGCAAGCTCAGCGCGAAGTTCCTCACGCCACTGGGGGTCTTCGGCGGCTTCATCGACGCGTCGGGAGGCGGCGGTTGGGGTCCGGTGACGACGAGCACGCTTCTGTCGCAGGGCAAGACGGCGCCGCGGACCGTGATCGGGTCGGTCAGCGCGTCGGAGTTCCTGGTCGCGGTGTCGGCGTCGCTGGGATTCCTGATCGGGCTGCGTGAGGAGTTCCTCCACAACCTGCCGATCGTGCTCGGATTGGCGCTGGGTGGTGTGATCGCCGCACCGTTCGCGGCTTGGCTGGTGAGTCGAGTCAGCCCGGCGCTGCTCGGCACGGCCGTCGGTGGCGTGATCGTGCTGACGAACTCGCAGAAGCTGGTGAAGTACTTCGGCATCACATCGCCGTGGTCGACCCTCATCTACACCGGCATCGTGGTTGCCTGGGCGACGTTCGTGTACCTCGCGTGGAAGCTGTCGAAGGCGCCCGCCTTCGTGCCAACAGACCTCGAGGCCGAAGTCGCAGAGGCCGAGGCTCCGGCCGACGAGGCGCGCTGATAAAGCCCTGAATCGCGGGCGCTAGGCTCGCTCCGGTGCCCGTCATCGACATGATCCTGATAGCCCTGGCGGGTGTCGGGGCAGGCGCGATCAACGCGGTCGTCGGGTCAGGCACCCTCATCACGTTCCCCACGCTCGTCGCGCTGGGGTATCCGCCGGTCACCTCGACGATGTCCAACGCCGTCGGGTTGGTGGCGGGCAGTGCGTCGGGGACGTGGGGCTATCGGCGCGAGCTGCGCGGTCAGTGGAATCGGCTGAGGTGGCAGTTGCCGGCGTCGTTCGTCGGCGCAGGGCTGGGTGCGTGGCTGCTGCTGCACCTGCCAGAAAAGGTCTTTCAGCAGATCGTGCCGGTGCTGTTGATCCTCGCGCTGGTGCTGGTCGTGGTCGGGCCGCGGATTCAGAATTGGGCACGGCAGCGATCCGAGGCGGCGGGCGAATCCGCGGAGCACGTGTCACCCCGGAAGATGGTGATGCTCGTTCTTGCGACGTTCGCCGTCGGCATCTACGGCGGGTACTTCACCGCCGCGCAGGGGATCCTGCTGATCGCCGCCATGGGCGCGTTGCTACCCGAGAGCATGCAGCGGATGAATGCCGCCAAGAATTTGCTGTCACTGGTGGTGAACATCGTTGCGGCAGTGGCCTATACGGTGGTCGCCTTCGACCGAATCAGCTGGCTGGCCGCCGGCCTGATCGCACTGGGGTCGACGATCGGCGGGTTTCTCGGCGCGCACTACGGGCGGCGGCTGTCGCCGAATGCGCTGCGCGCGTTCATCGTCGTGGTCGGCCTGATCGGGCTGTGGCGGCTGCTGACTCTTTAGAAGTGCTTGCGCCCCTTTTCCTGTTCGAGCACCGCGTCAAGGTCTTTGAGTCGCTCCATCGATGACACCGCCCGCTGCGTGCGGTTGTTCTTGGCGAGCATGTCTCGATGTCGATGGACGAACGCCCAATAGCCCGCCGTGAACGGGCAGGCGTCGTCGCCGAGACGTTTCTTCGGGTCGTAATCGCAGTCGGCGCAGTGGTCGCTCATCTTGTTGATGTAGGCGCCGCCTGACGCGTAGGGCTTCGTGGCGAGCTTGCCGCCGTCGGCGTGCTGGCTCATGCCAATGACGTTGGTCGGCATGACCCAGCGGAATCCGTCGACGTAGGCGGTGGCGAACCACTCGGTGAGCTCACGCGGGTTGTAGCCGCGCTGCAGTGCGTGGTTGCCCAGCACCATGAGCCGCTGGATGTGGTGTGTCCAGCCGCGGTCGCGGACGCCCATCAGGGCGTGGCGCAGGCATTCGGCGGTGACGGAGTCGGCGTCGAGGTCCGTCCACCAGTCCGGCAGCTTGGTCCGCGCCTCGAGCTTGTTGTTGCGAGTGTAGGTCGGGCCGAAGTGCCAATAGAGATGCCACATGTATTCGCGCCAGCCGAGGATCTGGCGGATGAAGCCTTCGACGGCGGCGAGCGGAGCCTGCTGCTGGCGGTAGGCCTGTTCGGCGGCGTGGACGGCGTCGAGCGGATGCAGCACGCCGAGGTTCAAGGGGACGGACAGCAGGGAGTGCGACATGGCCCAGTCCTGGCCCATCATGGCGTCTTCGTAGCGGCCGAAGAGTTCGAGGCGGTGGTCGATGAAGCGGGTCAGCGCGCGTTTGGCTTCAGACGGCGTGACGGCGAACAGGCGCGGGCCGTCGTCGCCGACGGTGTCGATCTCCATACGGTCGAGGTCGTAGCGCACCTCGTCGTCGATGTCGTCCTCGCGGGGGCGGTACGGCTTTGGAGTGTCAAGTGTCGCTTGCTTTTTGGGCGGTGATTCGCGGTTTTCTTCGTCGTAGTTCCACCGACGGCCGACGGGATCGGAGCCGTCCATGAGGACGTCAAACCGGCGGCGCTGGTCGCGGTAGAAGTCCTCCATCCGGAATCTCGTGCGGTTGCCGGCCCACTCGGCGAAGTCGGCGCGGGGCAGTGCGAAAGTCGGCGTCGGGAGAACGTCGGCGACGAGGCCTTGTTTCTTGAGGTCGTGGACGAATCGCTCGGCCGCGAATGAGGTCGGTTCGTGCACCAGAACGGGGCGTCCGCACCGCTCCAGGGCGTCGGTATAGGAGTCGGTCCTGATGAGGGTGGCGCGGTCACCGAGGTCGCGCTTGGCGTGCCGGAGCGCGGACAGGACGAGGTGCAGCTTCTGGCGGTGGTAGCGGCGACGGCGCAGCGCGGAGGTGGCCTCGACGAGCAGGATCTCGCGATGAGCGTGTTCCCCGCCGTGAACTGCGGGGCCCAACTGGTCAGCGAAGAGCCAGAGCGGCGTGTCATCGTGCGTGGTCACAGGAGTCGAGTACCCGGGGTGAGCGATTGCAATTGTGACGGGGCGCTGCGGTAGGCTTTCGATCTGCTGCCGGCGATCCTGGCAGCACCACGGGCTGTGGCGCAGCTTGGTAGCGCACTTGACTGGGGGTCAAGTGGTCGCAGGTTCAAATCCTGTCAGCCCGACAGAAAACGAAAACCCGCCGGCGAAGCCGAGCGGGTTTCGTTTTTGTCGGGGGACATGATGCTGGGAGCCGGCGGCTCCCGTCGGCCCAGGGAGTTATCCCGGACCGCCTTTCCTCATACCCGCCGGACGTAAGTAACGCGCCGATGAGTGGCACTGTCGGCGAGTCCTGCCCATCGCGTCCGTTTAGGAAGTTCCAAGCCGGCGCCGCGAGTGTCGAGGTGGCAATCAATTTGCTTGGCGAGAGAGGTGACGCATGGTTCGGAAGTTGGAGCGGCGCCGGGTGCGGGGTGCCCTAGACAGGTTCGGGCCGCCATTGCAGAGCTGCGACATGAAGATTCTCAATGATGCAGAAGATGAGGCATCGGCCCACCCGCAGGCGACGCTGAAAGTGAAAAGGTCGTACCAAAAGGTGGCGCAGCGCCGCCTCGATGGCAGCTTGACAGCGTCACACGTTCGGTCCGCCACGGGAGCGTAGCGTCTGCACCCCGACGGTCGCGACGCCAGCCACTTTCATGGCACCCTGGTTGGCGACGTCGTCTGCGGGGCACTCTTGGATTGCTTCGCACGAGGGTGCGCCGACGCGCTCGGGTCGCCGTGCGGCCGTTGCTCGATGTTGGGTCAGTGTCGAGAGTCCGCCAGATATTTCCAGGAGGGAATTGCATTGACAATCGAACCTGTCAAGACGTTTTCCCGCACGTTCAGGGGCTACGAGCCGACTGCGGTTGATGCGTCCATCGAGGCGTTCACCACCAAACAGCAGTTCCTGCTCAACGACATTGAGAGCCTCAGGGGCCGACTCAGGGAACGCGACCGTGAAGTGAACGTCCTGCGGAATGAGCTGGCTGATCTCGTCGACACCTCGTCGTCTCCGCGTGCGATGCAGCAGCGAATGGCCAAGATGCTGCAGCGTGCGGTCGACGAGGTTTCCGAGATGCAGGCCGAGGCGCGGGCCGAGGCACAGGCGCTGATCGCGGCAGCCGCAGCCGAAGTTGAGGCCGAGCAACAAAAGCACCGAGAGTTGTTGGCGGACATGGTCGCAAAGCAAGACGCCCTATCGGCCGAGTATGAAGAAGCCAAGAAAAAACTCGACGAAGAATTGGCCGCGATGCGCGCCGAAAGCCAATCAGAAATCGAAGCGGCGCGGCAGGACGCGCAAGAGCATCGTGAGCAGCTCCTCGCCGATGCAAAGCAGGAGGCTGATTTTTATCGCGAGCAGGCCCGGCAGGAGGCGCAGGCGGCCAGAGAGCAAAGGGTCCGAGTTCTGGAGCAGCTGATGGGTGTGTATCGCGACCTGGAAGAGGTTCCAGCCACCCTCGAATCGGCATACCGAGAGGCAAAGGATTCGGCAGAGTCGAGCGCGTGATCCTCCCTGCGACGACCTCGGCAACCGTCGCTAGGACGTCTTACCGAAGTTTTCCGCAGCCGTTGTGATCTTGGCTTACGCCATGGTAAGTATTGCCCACAGCGAATTCCTGGGGGAGGCCTTTACTATGGTCAAGATCATTTCGCAAGTAACCAAGCTACTCATCGCCGGTGCTCTGGCTTACGGCTTGATCGGGGTTGCGGGTCCGGCGTCGGCGGAACCGACCTGCTGGGGGTCGATATCAGGTGGGTGGGCTCATCAACCGTTCGAGGTGGGCTCGGCGGACCAAGCCGGGTGCACTTACGCACAAGACGCAAGCGATACGAGCATGGCCGATATCGACGAGGCGGGCTCGTATCCAGGCAGTGGCCCGGAAATCTCGGCTTCGCCGTGGACGCAAGTCCCGTAGCGCTGAAAAATAGGTTCGGCCCGCCGCCCCGCAGAGCGGCAGGCCGAACAGTTGACGCCGTTAGTTCCCGAACACGCGAACGATCGCGCCTCCGGGGTAGTGCTCACGATGCGTCTCGACCGCGTCTGCAGCGCTGCAGGCGATCACGATTCGACAGGTCTGCCCCTGCGTATCGCGACTGATCACGGTGTAGTGATCGTCCAGGGGACTTGTTTGGCAAAGCGTGCGAGTCATCGGGATGTTCCTATCTTTGGGTGAAGGCGGAGACGAATACGGCGATGTGAAGGTATTTCCGTTCGAGGGTGTGGCGTGTCCGCTGATCGGGCCTTCTTCCGGGGGAATGTGGGCCCCACCGATCGGGGGAGGATGGGGCTACTCGGAACTCGTCGCCATCGACGTGGATTGCGGTTGTTTCCCCTTGGCGCGCATTGCGAGCACACCGCCCCCGATCACGAGCGCCATACCGATATAGGTAGCAATCGTCGGCCGGTGATCCCATACGATCCAGTCGATGACCGCGGTGAAGACGATCACGGTGTAAATGAACGGACCCACCTTTTCCGCGGAGGCGTACCGGTAGGCCACCACGATCAACGCTTGCGAAAACAGTTGGGCGAAGCCGAGACCGATGAGCCACGGCCATCCTGGCGATGCGATCGGTTGCCAGTCGGCGATCGCAATCGGGACGGACATCACGGTCGACAGCAGAAAGTAGTAGAAGAGGATTCTGGTGACGGGTTCCGTGGCGCCGAGCCAGCGGACCGACATCATCGCCACGGCCAGCAGTACGGCTCCCGCCAGCGCCGACAGCTCGCCCGCGGAGAACCCGTGCCCCTGCGGCTGCAGCACCAAAAGTATTCCGACGAAGCCGATCCCGGCACCCAGCCACGTCGGCACCGCAACCGATTGCCGGGTCACCGCCCACGCGATCAGCGGCATCCACAGTGGGGCGCTGTACGTCAGCAGCGTCGCGTTGGCCAACGGAATCAAGGTGATCGCGACGAACAGCGCGTACCAGCATCCCGTTCCGGTAGCTGCGCGCAGCACGTGCAGGCCAATCCGTTTCGTGCGGAGCGCCGCAAACCCGCCCCGCCAGACAATCGGGACGATGAACAGCAAACAGATCGCGTTTTGGAATAGCAGCAGCACGCCGGTCGAGGTGTACTGTCCTGACACCTTTGCGAGCGTGCCGACCAACGCCACGCAGAAGAACGCCGCGGTGGTGAGAAGCGCTCCTATGCCGAGGTTTTCGTCCCGGTAGCCGACGGACTCAGTGCTCACCGGCGACAGGTTCCAACTGTGGTGTCGAGCGCTTCATCACACCGTTGAGCAGACGCGGCGACACCAGGTCGAGCGCACGCAGCGGAAGCATCTTCCGAGGTGCTATGCGCACCGGTCGAGTACGTGCCGCGACCACCATCCACTCGGCGGCCTCCTTGGCGCTCAGCGCGGCCAGCCCGTCGTAGGCGCGGGTGGGGGCGATCATCGGGGTGGCCACCAACGGGTAGTAGATGGTGGTCGACTGCACGCCAGATTCGGCGAGCTCGTTGTCGATGACCCGGCTGACCGCGCTCAGTGCGGCCTTGGAGGCGTTGTAGACACCGAACAGCGGCGACGACTCGGGCATCACGCGCCAGCTCGAGATGTTGATGATGTGGCCGTCGCCGCGTTCGACCATGCCCGGCGCCAGTCCGCCGATCAACCGCAGCGGTGCATAGTAGTTCAGCGTGATGGTGCGTTCGACGTCGTGCCACCGGTCCAGTGACTGGAGCAGCGGGCGGCGAATCGATCGGGCCGCGTTGTTGATCAGGATGTCCACCGGGCCGACTGCGCGCACGAGCTCATCGACGGCGTCTAGATCGGCAAGGGTGGTGGGCATGGAGATCGCCTGGCCGCCGCGCGCCGTGATCCGGTCCACAACAGCGGCCAGCAGATGTTCGCGTCGTGCCACGACGATTACCGTCGCGCCGTACGCCGCGAGCTTCTCGGCGGCGACCTCCCCGATGCCCGACGACGCCCCTGTCAGCAGAATCCGCTTGCCGTGCAAATCAATTGGGGAACGAGCAGGCACGCGGGGGAGCGGTCGCATACCCGCCAGACGTAGCGCGCGCCGAGCACTACCGATAGGCATGCGCGTCAAGTCGTCTCCCTCACCGGCGCTCCCTCCGCGATGCGCATGGAATCTGAACAGGCCAGCGCCTACATCGATTGTGATTCATCCGATGGGCAAACGGACGCGAACGGGGTTGATCCACGTTGCCCCATGTTCATTGGTGCGCTGAATCGTCAGACTTTCCAGCCAAGGCAGCTGTGAGTCGGCGCGTTGCCGAGGCGAGTTGCGATCCCATTCGCATGAGATCTGCTCCGCTGATTGGCTCGGCGGGCGGAACCAGGCTCAGCATCAGCACGACGCGGGACCCCGGGCCGAGGATGGGCGAGTCGATATGGCTCACCTCGTAGGAACGGTCCGGGTCGAGGCTGCCGGGGAACCAATCCTCCTGGTGAACGAGTTCGTCGGTCAATTCCTGTGCCAGCTGGCTCAGTCGGCTCGAACGTATCTCTGCGCTACGGACGATCAGCGCCAACTCTTGCAGACGTAGATCCGGCAGGATGTGAAGTCCGACAGCGTATCCGCGCTCGTTCGCCGCAGTGATGGCTGTGCGATAGCGATCACGCACGTCCTCGGGCAGCGTCGTCAACCAACGCTCCCGGACGTCTGATCCGGCCCACGCGACTGTCGACGCCCCATACGGCGGGCGATGCGGGAACTGCGTACCGATCGGCATCGGGTGACCCCCACCGTGCACGCTTCGAACCTGATCGACGACCGTCGAATAGTCCTCGTCCACCGAGAACGCTACGCAATGCGCGCCCGTCGCCACCGACAACTCGGTCATTGCCGAGCGGGCCAGCACCAGCGCCGGGTAGCGGTCGGCTGCTTCCCGCCCGAGTCGAACCAGGGCGGGCCCGAGGTGGTAGGTCTTGCGCACCGGATCGCGCAGCAGCCACCCGGCCCGCAGCAATTCCGACAGCATCGAGTGGCAGCTCGCCTTATGGACGCTCAAATGCCGCGATACCTCCGCCAACGTGACCCCGCGGGTGCCGTCTTCTGCCAAGTGCTCGAACAGATTCACGACCCGCTCGGTCTGAGGTGACGGACGGGGCGCCATAGGTCGATGGTCGCATAGTGCGACTGCTTGCGGTGTCATAAGCGACCATGTGACGATGGCCACAATGAACGACCTACGAGGCAAAGTGGCCGTCGTGACCGGGGGCGCCGGTGGGATCGGGCGAGCGATGGGCAGGCGTTTCGGCCAGGAGGGTATGAAGGTCGTCCTCGCCGATGTGCTCGCTGAACCTCTCGACGAAGCAACGCGAGCACTGGTGGACGAAGGCATCGAGGCACTGGGCGTGGTCACCGACGTCACCGACTATTCGTCGGTCGAATCGCTCGCCAAGGAGGCCCTCGACCGTTTCGGCGCGGTGCACGTAATGTGCAACAACGCCGGCACCGGCGCGGTGTCCGAGGGCTACATGTGGGAACACGACCTTGCCGACTGGCGCTGGGGAATCGACGTCAACGTGCTCGGCGTCATTCATGGCATCAAGGCGTTTGTGCCCCACCTGCTGGAGCAGGGTGAGGGGCATGTAATCAACACCTGCTCGGGAAACGGCGGGTTCGCGCCGATTGCCCGGGGTGCGATGGGAGGGGCCGCCACGGCGGTCTACCCGATGACCAAAGCTGCGGTGCTGTGCTTGACCGAAAGCCTCTACACGCACTTGGAGATGACAGGAACAGGGGTGCGTGCGCACGCCCTCTTTCCCGGGGGCTTCTTGAACACCGGCATCTGGGAGTCGTGGCGGAACCGGCCGTCGCAGTACGCCGCGACGCAGGAACGCCACACTCCAGACACGACGCTCGAGAAGGTCGTCGACCGCTTCGAATCTGCCGGCGTGCACATCGAATTCACGCCCTTGGAGACGGTCGCCGACCAGGTCATTGAAGGAATCCGGGCGGACACCTTCTGGATGATGGGCCCACCTGCGCCATCCGATCAGGTCGTCAGCAAGAAGGCGGCATCGATCCTGGCTCGCGGCGAGCCCGACTACCTCGTGGACGTCCTCAGCAATGCAGCCGATTCTGAAGGAGGAAATCGTTGATGAGCGCTCGCGCGAAGAGGAGAAGATGTTGAGCACCAACACCGTTCGTTATGGTCCCCGCGAACCCGAGGCGCGTGTCGACCACGAGATCGACGCCACCAAGGCGCCCATCGCCACCGAAGCCGTCACCGTCACCTACCGCACCGACCCGGAGATCGTCGCGGCAGTCCTGCCCAAGCCGCTGGAGCCGGCTGACGAACCGCTGGTGCGTATCTCGTTCCAGCGAGTCCAGATCGAAGGCAGGCCACCGTTCGGTTCGGCGGTGTTCTCGGTGGCCGCCCGTCACGGCGACCTGGCCGGTGACTATCCGCTCTTCATGCCGCAATCGACCGAGCAGTCGGTCACCGGCGGCCGCGAGACCTTCGGTGAGCCAAAGAAACTGGCCGATATCGCGGTCGACCGCGACGGAAACAGCGTGACGGCCTCCGTTGCTCGGCTGGGATACCCGCTCATCACCATGAGCGGCCGCATCAGCGGGCCGGCGGAGTTGCCGCCCGATCAGGTGAACACCGAGTTCTACTTCAAGTTCCTGCGCGCACCCGACGGCGGCGGCATCACCGACCCCCACCTGGTCTACGGCGAATACCACCGACATTACGAATTGCTGGAGAACATCGACGGCACCGTCGAATTGGGCGAGTCGCCGCTGGACCCGGTGGCCGACATCGTCGTCCGCGAAATCAGCTCGATCACGTGGTGTCGTCGGCGCACCATTCAGGTAGGCCGGATTGCGCAACAGGTGCCGCAGGACTGGCTGTTGCCCTACGTCCACCAGCGCTACGACGACGTGGCACTGCTCGCCGCGCCCAGGCCCGAGCCGACGACGGTATAGCGCATGGATCGCTACACCGTGATTTCGGCAGACTGCCATGCCGGCGCTGATCTGCTCGACTACCGCGAGTATCTGGACCCCGTCTTCAGGGACGAATTCGACAGCTGGGCAGCGACATACGTCAACCCATTCGCCGACCTCGCCGACGCGGACGCCGAACGCAACTGGGACAGTGACCGGCGCAACGCGGACTTGGACGCAGAAGGTGTCGCAGGGGAAGTCATCTACCCCAACACCATTCCGCCGTTCTTCCCTTCGTCGAGCCTGGCGGCGACGCCACCGGAAACTTCCAGTGAGCTCGAGCTGCGCTGCGCTGGTCTGCGAGCGCACAACCGCTGGCTGGCCGACTTCTGCTCGCTGTCGCCCGAGCGGCGTGCCGGGGTGGGACAAGTCATGCTCCAAGACCTCGACGACGCCATCGCCGAGATCAAGCAGATCGCCAAACTCGGACTGCGCGGCGGCGTTCTGTTGCCCGGGATCCCGCCTGGGTCGGCCATCCCGCAGCTCTACGCCGAACACTGGGAACCGCTGTGGGCGGCGTGCGACGACGCCGGCCTCGTGGTCAACCACCACGGCGGCAACGCCGGACCCAGCCCGCTCGACGGATGGGGCAGCTCGTTCGCGATTTGGGTGTACGAGACGCATTGGTTCGCCCACCGCGCGCTGTGGCACCTGATCTTCAGTGGCGTCATGGATCGCCACCCTGACCTAACCGTGGTCTTCACCGAGCAGGGAGCCGGCTGGATCCCCGCCACCCTCGACTCGCTCGACGTCGCGGCAACCCGCTACGCGCGGGAGGGCTCGGCGATTTCCCGCTTCGCCGGCCCCACCGCGGGCTCGTTGTCGCTCAAGCCCAGCGAGTTCTGGGCCCGCCAGTGCTACGTCGGCGCGAGTTTCATGCGGCCCGTCGAGTGCGCCGAGCGCCACGACATCGGCGTCGACCGGATCATGTGGGGAAGTGACTACCCGCATCTTGAGGGAACGGGCTTCTTCACCCGAGAAGCGTTGCGTTACACGTTCAGCGGCGTTCCCGCCGAAGAGGTCGCAGCCATCCTCGGCGGAAACGCGGCGGCCGTCTACGGCTTTGACTTGGCGGCGCTGCAGCCGTTGACCGACCGGATCGGCCCCACGGTGACCGAGGTTGCCGAGCCCCTCGCCGCAGTCCCGGAAGGTGCGAGCAGCACCGTCTTCGAGCCCGACCCCATTCGTACCTGGTAGCGAAAGGACCAGCCCATGGACCCTTACCTGATCATCTCGGCCGACACGCACGCCGAGCTCCCGACTGAGCAGTACCGCGAATACGTCGACCCCGAATATCGGGAAGACTTCGAGGCCTACCTCGCCGAGAAGCAAGCCGCCGCGCAGGCCGGTGGCTTCATTGACGAAGAGTTCGCCGAACAGTGGTTCGAGGAGCACGGCGAGGGCATCTCCGGCGGATGGGATGTCGCGCAACGAGATAAAGAGCTCGACGGTGATGGCGTCGTCGGCGAGGTGATCTTTCCCGACGCCGATGCCGTGACAGGGGTCGCCGGCGCGCCCTTCGGTGCCGGCCTGGGTCAATCCGGCGACATGGATCCCGGCCGCGCGATGGCCGGGGCTCGGGCTCACAACCGCTGGTTAGCGGAATTGTGCAGCCACAGTCCCGAGCGGCGCGCAGGCGTCGCGGTGGTCCCGGTCCTCGCGGACGTTGACGCCGCGGTCGCGGAGATCAAGCGGGCTGCAGAGTCGGGGCTGCGGGGCGGAATTCTGATCCCGGTGCTCTGGGGCGACTACCCGCCGTATCACGATCGTCGGTACGACAAGGTGTGGGCGATCTGCCAAGACCTGGAGATGCCGGTGCACACTCACGTCGGTCCGGCGCCTAGTGCGGAGTACGGAGAGCACCTGGGCATCTACACCACCGAGGTGCGGTGGTGGGGTGCCCGTCCCCTGTGGTTCGCGTTGTGGTCCGGCGTATTCGAGCGTTTCCCCACACTGCGCTGGGGTGCAACTGAGTGCGGCGCCTTCTGGGCCAACGACCTGCTCTGGTTGATGGACACCCGCTTCCTGCGTGAGCACTCGGCGAAGAAGATGAGCCGATTGCTCGAAGGCCAGCTGACGATGCCGCCCTCGGCGTACTTCGACCGGAACTGCTTCATCGGGGCCACCACGACCGAGCGCAGAGAGTTGGCTCGTCGCTACGAGATCGGCGTCTCGAACATGCTGTGGGGCAACGATTACCCCCATCCGGAAGGAACCTGGCCAAACACCCGCAAATGGCTTCGCCACGCATTCTGGGACATTCCCATCGACGAGACGAGACAGATGCTCGGCTTGGCCGCGGCTGAAATCTACAAATTCGACCTCGAGGCTCTCGCGCCACTCGTCCAGCGCATCGGTCCCACGCCCGCGGAGCTCGGCCAGGACGACTCCGTGAGCATCCCCAAGTGGGAAACGGCCCGCGAGGCCGGACGCTCCTGGTTGACGGAATCGGAGCCCATGCCCGACCTCGTGCAGAGCTGAGTGGCGTTGGTGGACGAGCCGCACTTGAAGTTCGAGCGCGACGGCGATGTCGTCGTGCTCACGATGAACAATCCGCAGAAGCGAAACGCGCTGACGCCATCGATGATCGAGTTGATGGCGCAGGCGTGGGACGAGATCGACGGTAACGCCGACATCCGCGTCGCGATTCTCACCGGCGAGGGCTCGTCGTACTGCGTCGGCGGTGATCTGGCCGACGGCTGGATGGTGCGCAAGTCGTCAGACGGCGACGCCAAGCCGCAGCAAGAACGCAAGGGCAGCGTCATCACCGACGGACTCCTGCTGAGTCGGTCGTTGGCCAAGCCGCTGATCGCCGCTGTCAACGGCGCCTGTCTCGGTGGCGGCTGTGAGATGTTGCAGCAGACGGATATCCGGATCGCCGAGGAGCAGGCGGTCTTCGGATTGCCCGAGGCGAAGTGGGGGATGATCGCCGGTGCCGGGTCGACGGTTCGCCTCAAACGCCAGATTCCCTACACCAAGGCCATGGAGATGATCCTGACCGGCGAACCGCTTACCGCGGCCGAGGCATATCACTTCGGCTTGGTCGGACACATCGTCCCGCAAGGCAAGTCGCTGGAGAAGGCGCGCGAGATTGCGGCCGTCGTCGCGGCCAACGGGCCGCTCGCTGTGCGCAATGCGAAGGCGTCGATCCTTGCGAGTGGGTGGCTCGATGAGGAGGACGCCCGAAAGATCGAACAGCGCTTTGTTGTAGAAGTCATGCGGTCCGACGACGCCAAAGAGGGGTTGGCGGCCTTTAGTGGTAAGCGCGCTCCGCGATTCACGGGAAGCTAGGCATGGAACACACTGGGCCGCTGAGCGGCGTTCGCGTTCTCGAACTATCTATTGCCCTCACCGGGCCGTACATCGGCGCCCTGTTCGCCGACCAGGGCGCGAGCGTCGTGAAGGTGGAGCGCCCCGATATCGGCGACATCATGCGGTGGATCGGTCCGAGCGTCAACGGGTTGAGTGCTGTCTTCCGAGTCTGCAACCGCGGCAAGCAATCGATCGCCATCGACATCCGCACGGACGTCGGACGAGAGATCGTCCTGGAATTGGCCGAGCGGGCTGATGTCGTCATGCAGAACTTCCGGCCAGGGGTCGCGGAGCGGCTCGGAGTCGGGTACGAGGACATTCGCAAGATCAACCCAGACGTTATCTACCTGTCGCAGACAGGATTTGGCGAGGTCGGGCCCTATCGAGATCGCAGTGCATACGACACGGTGATCCAGGCCTACGCCGGGGTCGCGTCCAGCCAGGCAGCAAAGGACGGCGAGCCGAAGTTCCTTCAGCAGGTGATCGCGGACAAGGTGTCGGCGCTGTATGCGAGCCAGGCTGTCACCGCAGCGCTGTACGCCCGTGCGATGGGACGCGGCGGTCAGCACCTCCATGTATCGATGGTCGACGCGGTGGTGTCGTTCCTGTGGGCCGACGCCGCGGGCAATGAAGTCTTGCTCGACACCGATGGTTCCCAGCCGTCGAGCTTCACGATCGGGCTCCGGCCATTCCCCTTCATCGACGGATGGGGCGTGGTGACGCCGATTTCGGACTCTGACTTCACCGGGATGTGCCGCGCCTTGGGCGCTTCCGGCGCCGACGATCCGCGACTTCAGACGGCGGAGCTTCGCAATCAGCACCGGCCCTTGATGGCCGAGGTCATGGAGTCCTGCTACCAGGGCGCAGCGGAACTCACTGTCGAACAGGCGACGGCGCGATTCGATGCCGAGGACGTGCCATACGCCATGATCGTCTCTGCACCGGAACTTCCCGACGATCCGCACGCCGTCGCCATGGGACTGTTCGTGGAGGCCGACGATCCAGTCGTCGGGCGCACCCGCATTCCGCGGCATCCAGCCCTGTTCGACGCGACGCCCGCCCAACTAGCCGGTCCCGCACCGGCATTGGGGGAGCACACCAGCGACGTGCTGGCCTCCCTGGGCCGTGCCGATCAGGAAGCTGACCTTCGGAAGGCGGGCATCATCGCGGGGTGACTCAGTAGGACTACGGCATCAGTAGTTGCGCGTTGGTGACGAAGAACTTCTCGATCACCTCGGGGCCGAACCGAGCGAGCTTCTCCGCGTACTGCGCGCTCGGGTCTTGGCCGCCCTCGTAGTGGGGGTAGTCACTGCCGTACACCAAAACATCCTGCAGCCAGGGGAACTGGTCCACGTACACGTCCAGCGGTTCCCACAGAAATCCGGAGACCCGTACATTTCGCTGGAAATATTCCTCGGGAGTGAGCGTCAGATGGCTTGTGAGACGACGGAACTGCGACCCGACGTTGCGCATGTTCTCGGCCACCGGACCGACCCAATGCGCGCTCAACTCGATGCAACCCATCCGCAGGGTGGGGAAGCGTTCGAACGCACCTCCGAATATCATCGCCGAGATGAAGGCCTGCGCACCGAGATGCATCGTGGACCAGGTGAAAGGCTCAAGCACACCTTCGGGTGTCTCGAGTGCCCTGCCGACACCGTTGTTGTGCCCGTAGTCGGCCCACGCCGGCGAGGCCAGGATGCCGGGGTCGTGGCCTGCGTGGAACAACACCGGCAGATCGTGGCGGACGATGGTGTCCCACAACGGATCCGCATCGGGATGCCCCGGCGAGATGCCGCCCGGCGGAATTCCCTGCGGAATGGACACCGCGCGGATCCCGTTGGCCGCAACACGGCCGATCTCGGCGACGGCCAGTTCGAGGTCGGTCGTGTCGATGAACGCCACCGGCCGTAGCCGCGGGCTGATTGTCGCCGTCTCGATGCACCAGTCGTTGTACCCGATCAACATGGCGCGGCCGCACTCCAGCAGCTGTTCTTGTGTCATGGTCGCCTCGCCCATCATCCATCGGACGCGCTCCGGTGGAACCTGGATGAACGTGGCGCCGAGGACACCGGGACCACTCGCGAAGACGAACGTTTGATCGACGCCGTAGGTGTCGAGGACATCAAGGCGACGCCCCATGTTGATCGCGCCGGGTGCGAACGACCCAACCAGTGGGCGTTTGGTTTCCCAGCCCTGCTCGATGAGCTTCCTGCTCACCGGCCCCGCGTCCTCATAGACCGGAGCGGCATAGGTCTCGAGCCCGTTGGGGTCGTGCAAGTTCATGAACAAGTCGGCGACGAATCTCGAGGCCTCCCCGAACTGTTCAGCCCACATGTGGGCTGGTACGAATTCGTGGTTGTCGGTGTCGAGTATCCGACCGGACACAGCCGCCAAGGCGGTCATGCCAGAAGGTTTGCTGTGCACTTGATTCACCAGTGCAAGATACAGCATTTGACGCCCGCGTGGATACCCTCTTATCGGCGCAGATCTTCGTTGATCTTGACGAGTTCCTGGGTCAACCATGCTTTGTCATCGGCGTTGCTGTAGCGCTCGAGTAGCTCAGGATCGCGACGGTTGCGGTACTGCTCGAACAGCTCCTTGTTGCGGCCGTAATCTCGACTCCACCCGGGCGTATCGGCGCTGCCGTCGGGGTTGTTGTGCTCGAACGAGTACGTGACGCCCGGCATTCTGCGGAACGTCGACAGCGTGAGCACGCCCAGATGGAATGTGGTGTCCTCGTATCCCCAGCCCTCGAACTCCTCCGGCTGCCCGCCCAGCCGCCAGTACTCGGTCGCGGTCGTCACGATGGCCCCGCAGAAGCTGTTCGTAAACTCCTTCAACACCGGTGCATTCGGAAACTCGACGAGAGGCTTGGAGGCCCATTCGGCGGGGATGAGCCGCCAGGTGTCGTGCAGGTAGGTGACTCCTACCGGGTTGGCGACGGCGGCGAGCACGTTGTCCATCGGGGGGAAGGTGTCGGCGTCGCAGAGGATGACGGTCTCCGTCTCTGCCTGTCGCACAGCGTTGTTGCGCGCCTTGGCTGCCGAGAAGATCTCGGTGTCGGAGTCGGCGGTGACGATCGGCCAGCCCGTCTGCCGCCAAAACTCCATGACACGGCGGAACGGCGCCATCCGCGACGGCGATGGCCGCCAGGGGATGCACACGGTGACGCCAGTAGAAGTCATGTTCCTCGATTCACCACATCAGTCGAAGCGGTAGCGGCCCAGACCCCAGCTTCGTTCTCCCGGAGGCGCGATCTCGTCCACGAGCTGCCCGTCCTTGTACATCTCGACGGGGTCGATCGCTCCCTGCGCGATCGCTTCGGTCCACGCCCTCGTTGGGCCCTCGCCCCACCAGAACCAGGGCGTCAGATCGTCGAGGACGACCCACGTGCCGGGATGGCTCAACGCCTTCATGTTCGCGATGTCGTCTCGCGCCTGCTCATATTCATGTCCGCCGTCGATGAACACGACGTCGAAAGCTGTTGCGGGATGATCTTTTCCGTAGTTGGGAACCGTCAACGCCGAGTCGCCTATGATGAGTTCGTGCCGCCCCGGGTACTGCGCGTCCACGAACTCCTTGGCATGGCCCACGACATCATGGCAGCCGATATCGAACGAGACGACCTTCACGTCCGCATTGGCACTCAGAAAGCCCAAACTGGAAAACCCTGCGTTGAAACCGATCTCGCCAACCAGCAGCGCGCCTGACCGCTCGACGAGGCGCCGGAGGTAGTCCTGCTGCTCGGGCGACGAAGAGCCTTCAGTGGGGAGGTGCCCGCGATCCTCGAGGAAGCTGATGATGTCGTCCATATGCGCCGTCACTTGGGGGCCGCCGCGGACAGGCCCGAATAGAACGTGCGCGCGCCGGTTTCCATCTCGGGTTCGGGCACGATCTCCCAGCCGTCCGTGCCGGCGTATTCGCCGCACTCCATCTCCCAGGCATTGGCGCCGTGGCGGATGTAGATGAACAGCCCCTCCGCGTCGATCGACTGCAGCCGCGAGCCCATGTCCAACGCCTGCTGAAGGAAGATCGCGTCTTCGGCCAGCGACTGGTCGGGGAACCTGGCTTTTTCCCAGATCCGGCGCCGGTACGTCATGGTCGCCCCGTGCACGTCGCCGATGTAGAAGATGCGGCGATGCAAATCGGGCTGCGTGCGCCAAAAGCGCCAGGTCGCAAGATCGAGCATCACGCTGTCGCGCAGCGCGGTGAGGTCGGCGTCGCCCGAGCGGATGGGTTCGACCTGGCGGGTCAGGCGTTCGGGGCCGTACCAATCGTCGTCGTCCCAGTGGGCGACGATCTCGCCGCGGGCGAGTTCGCACGCCTCGTTGCGCATCGCCCCGATACTGCGCAACGGCTTGCGAGTGGCGACGTAGCGGACGCGGGGGTCGTCGGGCATCCGTCCCTCCAGGGAGGGCGTGCCGTCCTCGATCACCACCATCTCCTTGTTCGGATAGTCCTGATCGCAGAAGTAGCGGACGGCCTGCAGGGCGAACTCCGGTCGCTCGCGCGTCGGCATGATCGCCGTCACCAGCGGCGGTTCGGACTCGGGGGCAGCCATAGCGGATACCGTAAACCATTTGCCCGAAGCTTGGCGGACCCACGCGCCAAGCGTTTGCTCTTGCCGCGGCGCCACTCGCCGTTCATCGAACGCTCCGATGCGCGGTCGCCACGTGACAACAGGGCTCCGCTCCAGCGCAAACGTGGACCCCGACCGGAGCTGGGGACCTCCTGGGAGGCCGCTTGCAGCTCGCTTCCGCCAACACGATTTCTCGTTGCACAACCGTGGCGTCAATTATTGTGTATTGTTTGCTAGTGTCCACGTCGTTCAAGATCAAAAGAGAGGCGGCTTCGGTGAGAAGCCAGGTCACACATTGTTCAAAGAGGTAACCCGGGACGGGTCGGCGACGTTCCCGGTGGACCTGCCTGTGCTGGCACACCACGTCGAGGAGTATCCCTGCAAGCCAGCGTCGGTCGTCTTCGTGACGCACGTCCTCGACACCGCGGTGCGCTTCGTCGAACTCGTCGCCTCGACCGCCGACATAGCGGGCATCGTCGCGATTCCGTATTCGACTACCGTCGCAGCACGCGACAAGCTCTGTAGCCAGTTTGATTTGCTCGAGCCCGTCACCGCGCCCGAGATGATGCTTGCTGTGAACGATGCGGTCCGCACTGCGCTCACGCAGTCGGCCGAGCGGAACGTGATCGTCCAAGAGATCGGCGGGTACTGCTCGTCGCAGATCGCGCAACTCGCCCGTCGTACGAACTTCGGCGGGGTCGTCGAGGACACCATGCAAGGGCACTGGCGATACCAAGCAATCGGGAACCTCGCATGTCCCGTGCTGACCATCGCGGAGAGCCCGCTCAAGGCGCTGGAGAACCGTCAGGTAGGTCGCGCCATCGCCTACTCGCTCGAGACAATCCTGCGATCTCGCTTCTTCCGCATACCGGTCGAGACCAGGATCGGCGTCCTGGGCTATGGCGGCATCGGAGAGGGCACTGCTGCGAGCCTCTCGGGCATGGGCGCCCGTGTTTCCATCTACGACCCGGATCCCATTCGCATGGCACGTGCGTTCGTCGAGGGTCTCGACGCTCCGGACCGCGAAACGGTCCTGCGCAAATCGGACGTGCTGATCGGTGTGTCGGGACAGCGCTCGATATCCGTCGACGACGTCCCTCTGCTGAAGGACGGCGCGATTCTCGGCAGCGGGAGCTCGAAGCGTGTCGAGATCGACGTCGACGGCCTCTATACCGCAGCTGACGATGTGGCCACCGACTCCGGGCTCACCCGTCTAATGATCGGCGGCAAGACCCTCTGGCTGCTGAATGACGGAACCCCAATCAATTTCGCCGACCAGGGCGTGCTCGGCCACGTGCTGGATTTGGTGTACACCGAGTTGTACATGTGCATCCGCAAGTTGTCCGAAGGCGCATGCGAGCCCGGACTGCAGACTCTGGACGTCATCGAACAGCAAGCCATCGCCAACGTGTGGCGTCAGATCTACTCGTAGGCATTCAAGGGGGACTTACTCGTGAAGACAACGACAGACCTGATCAACGAGACGGCCGAGTACGTGAAGCAGACCATGCTGGGCGATGCCACGGGACACGACTGGTGGCATGTGTATCGGGTGTGGCAGATGGCGACGCGTATCGCAGAGGAGACCGGCGCCGACATGACGGTGGTGCAGCTGGGAGCGCTTCTGCACGACATCGCCGACTGGAAATTCCACGACGGCGATACGGAGATTGGCCCGAAGGTGGCGCGGCAATGGCTGACCTCCTGCGGCGCCGACAGCGAAACGATCGACCACGTCTGCTACATCGTCTCGTCGGGGTCCTTTAAGGGTGCCGGCGTCGCGGATGTGCACGCGACGCTGGAGTCTCAGGTCGTTCAGGACGCCGACCGTCTCGATGCCATTGGCGCACTGGGAATTGCGCGGGCTTTTGCCTTCGGCGGAGCGATCGGCCAGGCGATGCACGACCCGGGCATCGAACACCAGTTTCACGACTCACCAGAGGCCTACTTCAGCGGTGCTTCGACGACGGTCAACCACTTTCACGAAAAGCTACTGCTGCTCAAGGAGCGGATGAACACCGAGTCCGGCCGGCGGATCGCCGACGAACGACACCGGTACATGGAGAACTTCCTCGAGCAGTTCCACGCCGAGTGGAACGGCAAGCGGTAGTAGGGCTGAATTGGTCATCAGAGATCTGTCCCAGCAGGGACCGTGCAACGGGGGCGGCAGGTACGTCACCGCCTATCACCACGACACCGCACCGGGTGGACACGTGCTGTTCGTCTCGGGGCCGGCGGGTGCCATCACTCAGTTACAGCTTGCAGATCCCACCTACACGCTCAAAAGCTCTATGGGACAGAGCTATTCCTTGCGCGGCGCTGGACCTCAGCCGACCCTTGAGACGGCGACCCTGCTGGAGCTGTTGACCGGTGTCCTCACGGTTCCCTGTGGAAGCTCGATTGACTTCGCCATCGCGCTCGACTGGTTCAACAAGGTCGTCGAGGGCGCGGCGGGCGACCTGACCGATCTCGCCGACCACGTGCACCGGGCCAAGCACCTGTACACGCCACTCGGCGACGTCGAGAACTTGAAGCAGGTCGGCAGGGCCGTCGTCGACGAGATCGCCGAGTTCGTCGGACAGCATCCGCTTCTGCAGAGCGTGGACACGATCGCTTCTCCTCCGGGGCATGATCCGACGGTGCTCAGCTTTGGATCGCGGGTCGCTGCGGGTGTTGCGCAGCGGCGCCGTATCCCGCTGGTCCGCTGCACGGCACCGGACGAACGGGCGCCGGCCAGGAGTCTGGCGTTCTCCGATCGTGCGGGAGCCCTCGGCGGGCAATTCCGTTGTCCGGACGATGTTTCCGGCCGGCGCATATTGATCGTCGACGACGTGTACGCCAGCGGAGCGACAGCGGAAGAAACGGCCCGCGCCCTCCGCGCCGCCGGAGCCCGCCAGGTGATGAGTATCGCGGCCATCAGGACGATGGAGTTCGAACTCGACCACGTCACGAAGGAGTTGGCCGAAGCGCTTCTTCGCGCCGATCGAGCACTCGCCCGGGCCGCAGTGAGCTCACGGCCGCTCGAAACCCGTAACGACGATGACGACTGGGCCTTCTGAACGATGATCAACAAGCAGCGGCGAGAGCTTTACGGCTTGCACAGTCCGGCGAGCGACTTCGCCCGGGAGCAGGGCCTGGCCGGCGCCGACTGGTATCTCTGCGACATTCCGCGCAAGCAGATGAAAGAGCTGATGCGGCGCACGGACATGCCCGCGATCCGCGACACGATCCTGTGGCTCGGCCTCGCCATCGGTTTTGCGACCGCCGGTGTGCTCCTGTGGGGAACCTGGTGGGCGGTACCCTGCTTCATCGCGTACGGCGTGCTCTACGGATCGTCATCTGACTCGCGTTGGCACGAAACGGGTCACGGCACGGCGTTCAAGACCCGCTGGATGAACGAGACGGTCTATCAGATCGCCTCGTTCTGCATGATGCGTAACCCCACCCCGTGGCGGTACCAACACACTCTGCACCACACCGACACGCTGATCGTCGGAATCGACCCCGAGGTCCTCGCGATGCGGCCGGCACGGATGGTCGCAATTGCCGCCAACTTGTTTGGGCTGCTTGATGTCCCGGGCGGCCTCTACCAGATCTTGGTGCATGCGAGCGGCCGCCTGACCGAAGCCGAGAAAGACTGGGTTCCCGTCGAGGAGCGCCCCAAGACATATCGCATCGCACGGATCTGGGTCGCCATCTATGCGACGACCATCGGTGTCGCCATCGTGACGCAGAGCTGGATTCCAATCGTGCTCATCGGCGGCCCGCGGGCGTACGGGTCGTTCATGCACGTGCTCTACGCCCTGACCCAGCACGCCGGCATGGGGGAGAACGTGCTGGATCACCGCCTCAACACCCGAACGGTGTTGATGAACCCGGTGAACCGGTTCCTCTACTGGAACATGAACTACCACCTGGAACATCACATGTTCGCCGCCGTGCCGTACCACAAGTTGCCCGCCCTGCACGAAGCCATCAAGGACGACGTGCCAGCCCCGTACCCGTCGATGTGGGCAGCGCTGAAGGACGTCTTCCAGACCCTGTGGCGCCAGCGGAACGACCAGACGTACTGCCTCAAGAAAGAGCTTCCGTCAACCGCGAAGCCCTACAACGGACCCGTCGACGGCCTGCTGCCCGACGCGGCCGCCCCGCGATGAGGCTCGAATGACAACGTGGGTCAGGGCTTGTGCGACCGAGGAAGTCGAAGAAGACGACGTGATCGCCGTCGACATCGGTGGGAAGTCCTACGCGATCTATCAGTCCGAAGACCGAGAGTTCTACGCCAGCGACGGCACCTGTACGCACGGACGAGCCCGCCTCTGCGACGGTCTGGTGATGGACGGCGTCATCGAATGCCCAAAGCACAACGGCCGCTTCGACTATCGCACCGGAAAGGCGCTGGGGGCCCCGGTGATCGAAGACCTGCGGACCTACCAGACCAAGGTCGAGGGCGACGGCGTCTACATTCAGCTCGGCGAATAGTCAGGCGACGATGTGGACAGTTGGTCGGCGACTTTCGAAAGTCCGCTTCGACAGGTCGCTAGGGTGGTGACGATCTCGACTGCGTGGTCATCGGCAGCGGCACGGCGGGAGTGAGCACGGCGCTGTCGCTCGCCCAATCCGGTTTGCGAGTCGTCATTCTGGAGGCCGGGCCGTTCAGCATGCCGTCTCACCTAGCCAATGCTCGGCTTGGCCCAGGTCTAGCCGCGAAAATCACTGACAGCGCGACGATTCCGGTCACCTGGTCGAGTAGCGACGGGGCGCCCGGCTGGCCGGTCCCGGCGTGGGTCGGGGTGGGCGGGCGAACCCTGTTCTGGCATGGCGTGACGCCTCGCTACCAGTCGTGGGAGTTCGATGACTGGCCGATCGATGCCGACGATATGGCTGACTTCTACGGTCAGGCAGAGTCATTGATCAGAGTGAGCGGGACGGGCGATGCACAGCGGCCGCCATTTCATCAGTCAGCGAGGCAGCGCACGGCCATCGAACAGTTGGTTGCGGCGGGCTGGCCGGCCCGCCCTACACCGTTGGCCATCGATACCGCTGCGGACCGACGCCTGGGCTCCGGGTATGACAGCTCCATAGCGCGACTCGTGGCCAGTGAGCATCTGGGAGGTTTCGACGATGGCGCGCTCGTATCGCTGATCGCTCACGCTGAGGCGACGCGGCTGGTGCTCGAGGGGGACAGGGTCACCGGCGTTGAGGTGCTCGACCGGCGCAGCGAATCCCGTGTCGTCCTGCGGGCGCGTCATGTGGTGTTGGCCGGTGGGGCGGTGCAGTCCACACGGCTCGCGCTGCGTTCAGGTCTTGCCGCACTCAGTCCGGCTGTCGGGCATTACATCGGCGATCACCTCTTCGTGGAGGCGAGCGTCGAGTTCGACGAGGCTCAGCCCCATGAAGCCGTGAGTGTGCTGATCGACCCGTCCCCGGATCGCCCGTTTGGACTGCAGATCCAGGGCTGTCTCGACCACGCCAACGCCTCAGTGGTGTTGGTGGCCTTCGGTGTTGCCTCGGTGAGGAAACAGAACCGTGTCACGCTGAGCGGCGACGGCGACGGCGACTCGACCCACGGCGACATGCAGAGCCTGCGCGTGATCTGTGAGCGCAGCGTCGATGACGAAAAGTGCTTGGCCGCAATGCAGGAGGCTGCAGGCGAAGCAGCAGCTGTGCTTGGCGCCCGGCTGGGGAGCCCGCTCGTTCATCTGCCCGGTGTGGCCCTGCATGAGGTCGGCGGGTTGCGGATGAGTGCCGACGCCCGGTCTGGCGTCACCGACACCTACGGTCAGTTCTGGCGGGTGCAGAACCTGTCGGCGGCGGATGCCAGCGTGTTCCCCTCGCAGGGAGCAGCCAATCCGTACCTGACCATCACCGCGTGGTCCCTACGCCACGCCGACGCGCTGGCCCGCCGATTGGGTGGCCGCACCTAGTCCTTGTGCCAGTGCGACCGGTCGAGGACCTTCAGCCACTCCGGAGATCCCTGTTCGGTGTTGAACCCTTTTTCGATCAAGACGAGATTGTGATAGACGTGCACACCGGTGACCATCGATTCGGTCATCGACGGTTGGTTGTCGGCACTCCCGATCCGCTCCTGATGATGCAGGCCGTCCAGCAGGTCCTTGATCAACTGCATGGACCCGTACTGAGCCGACGGGTCGGGACCGCCGCCCCAGCCCGGCCAGTACGCCATCGCGAGATCCTCCACCACATAGAGACCACCGGGCCGCACGTGGGGGAACAGGGCGTCGAAGGACGTAATGATGTGGTGGGCAATGTGACTGCCGTCGTCGATGACGATGTCGAAGGGCCCCAGTTCGCGGGCCATCGAGTCGAGGAATTTCGCATCGCCCTGGTCACCTTTCAGAACGCGCAGCCGGCTCTCTTCGATGCCGGTCTTCGCGACGATGTCCAGCCCGTAGATCAGACCCCGCCGAAAATAGTGCTTCCACATGCGCAGCGATTCGCCGCCGGCGTCAGGCGATTCATAGCCGCCGACGCCGATCTCGAGCACCTTGACCGCTAGCTCCCGGAAGGGCTCAAAGTGCTTCTGGTAGTGCGGTGTATACCAACGTCCGCCCCATTTGTCTGAGCCGAACCGCGCGGCAAGCTCGGACAGATCCTTCGGTCGCTGCGACATCGCACCGACCACCGGCCACAATCCGGCGGCAGTTGATGCGGAATAGTCCGTCTCCGAGTAGTCCCTTGTGAACAGCTCGCGGGTGGCACCATGCGTTCCTGTCGGACCGAAGAGCTCGCACAGTAGGTCGAGAAGATCCTGACGCACAGTCGCGACAGCTCTAGAGTTCCAACCCTTTTCGACATGGGAGGTGCCGTTGTGCAACGTCAGGTGGTACCCCAGACGGTCTTCGCCGAAGCCCAGGTCGAACTGAATGACGAACTTGTCGCTCGAGATGGTCAGCAGAGCTGCCCGGCAAGCCACCTCGGTCACCAGTTCGTTGGCGACGTGATCCGGGCCGATGTTGCTCACTCGAGCCGAAATCTCCGCATCGGGCGCACCGGCCGCCGTGAGAATGCTCTCGATCACTGCGGATTCCTCATTTGCGCTGAAACCTCGTCCGGGCGGCGCTCCCTCGCGCGGCGGTTCCAGAACTCGGTGATCTCCTCGAGGCTTTGGGCTTTAGTTTCGGGAAGCGTACGCGCGAGATACAGCGCCCCCACGACGCCGATTGCCGCGTAAATGATCAGCGTGATCGTTAATCCCAGCCCCTCGAGCATGATCGGGAAGGTCAACGTGAACACGATCGCGCACACGCCATGCATGACCGAGGTGAGGCTGATGCTCCGGCCGCGGATCGCCTGCGGGAATATTTCGTTGATCACGATTCCGCTGACCGGACCCACGCTCAACCAGAAGGCCGCGACGAATACCGCAAGGCAGGCCACCTGGCCCCAGCGCACGACCGCGAGCGTCTGTGGCGCCGCGGTGAGGACGGCCATCACAACCAGGGCGGCGGCCAGCACGAACAGGCCGGTGATCATCAGCGGTTTGCGCCCGCGTTTGTCGATCACGGCAGACGCAATCAGGGTCGCGATGAAACTGACCGCTGCGAGCCCCAAGGTGGTGGCGAATGCCACGGCGGTGTTGGTGAAGCCGATCTGCTCCAAAATGGTTGGCGCGTAGAACACCACCATGCTCTCGCCGGAAAACACGCCGACGAATACCACTATGAGCCCGACCACGAGCACCGGTCGATACGCGGGTCCCCACAGCCGCGTCCGCGTGCCTTCGGTTCCATCGTGGTCAGAATCGGGGCCCGCGCGCTCGGCGGTGATCTCGGCCAGCTCGCGATCGGCGTCACTGCCGGCGAGCCGCCGCAAGGAGCGCAGCGCCGCGTTGGGTTGTCCTACCGCGAGCAGCCAGCGAGGCGACTCCATCAGCGGCAGCAGGGCCAGGCCGTACATCGCCGCCGGCACCGCGATGAAGCCGAACATCAGGCGCCACCCTTCGTTCTCATTCACCAGCGCGAGGCCCACGCAGTAAGCCAGCATCACGCCGAGTGTGTTCGCGACGAGTTGTATGGAAACCAACCTGCCCCGGATGACGGGCGGCGCCACCTCGGCCACGTAGATCCCCGCCGTCGGCGTCGACACGCCGATGGCGAATCCGGCAGCGGCGCGCGCAACGATCAGCCAGCCCAAAGTCGGGGCCAGCGCAGCGCCGAAACCGGTGGCGACAAACAGCGCGGCCATCGACATCAGGGTGTAGCGCCGACCGAAGCGATCCGACAGCAGCCCAGCGACGGACGCGCCAACCGCCCCTCCGGCCACCACGGCACTGGCCAGCAGACCCTGTTCGAACCCGCTGAGATCCCATTCGTCGTCGACGAGCACCAGGGTGACCGCGGTGATCGCCAGGTTGTACCCGGCAAGCACGCCCGACAGTGAACCCAGAACCCCCACCGCGTAGTGAGCGAAGCGGGTCTGTCGCACTCGTGCGGCCCACGAGGTGAAGTAGCGATCGATCGCCGCCAGCGATCGGTCCTTTGTCTCCGGAAAACGTCGGCGGAACACGACGAACCCGGCGATCGCCGTGCACATGTAGACCATGAGCAGCACGTAGAGGCCGAGCTGGCCGCCCAGCAACAGGCCCGTCGGGGCAGCCACCGCGTCGAACAGCCAATGCGATGCGACCACCACGCCCATCGCGATCCCGCGCACCCGGATCGGCAACAATTCCGCCGCGGCGACCCAGGCGATCGGACCGAGTCCTATCGCGAACGAAAACGTGAAGAGGTACAGGCCGGCGACAGAAAAGACATGACCGGTATCCATGGAATGCAAGGCGGCACCCACTGCCATCGAGGCGCAGCTGACAGCGACCCCGACGAGGCTCACCAGCAGCAGCGGTCGACGCCCGATCCGATCGACGAGCATGACGGCGACGACCGTTGCCGCGACCATGATCGCCGCGAGCGTCACTCCGGTCGAGCTGGCTACACCGAAATCCCACGCGGTGTCCGCCAGTTTCGGCAGGTTTGCAGACGAGTAATAAAGCACGGCGTTGATGCCGACGAACTGCTGCACGAAGAACAACCCGATGCCGATGAAGATTGCGCCGCGACCCGCCAGTGAGAACACCGCTGACAAACCGTCCAACCGAGGATCGCGCGCAGGCGGGATGATCTCGTGAAGCTGCTCGTGCGAACTGTCGAGACCCAGCCGGGCCTCGACCACCGCCGCCGTCTCGCGATCGCCCATGAGTGCCAACCACACCGGCGATTCCACCAACAGCAGAGCCAGCCCGCTCAAAACCAGGCTGGGGAACGCGCCGGCGCCCAACAGGTACTTCCACTCGCCGTCTTCCGGGAACATCACCAGACCGATGTAGGCGATCAGGATGCCGATCGTGATCATCAGCTGGAAGATGCAGATCAGCCGGCCGCGGCTGGCGATGGGCGCGATCTCGGCGATATACAGCGGGGCCGCAACCGAAATGGCCCCCACACCAATTCCGACGACCAGCGCTCCAATCAGGACCACCAGCTCCGACGGCGCGATGGCGCACACGAACGCGCCGAAGGTCAACAGCGCGGCGGTGGCCATGATGACGTCGCGACGTCCGACCAGATCGGCGATGCGACCGGCGGCCAACGCACCGATCATCGCGCCGATCAGCGTGGCCGTGCTCAGCCAGGAGGAGTGGCCTCGCTCCAACGCCCCGGCTGTGATGCCGGTCTGGTAGCCGAAGATAAGCCCGCCGAGTGAGGCGATGCCGACCATGAGGTAGCGCTGGCCCATTACTCGGGCCCCGCCATTTCTTCGCTCAGGCCGTGAAGATCGGGCACTAGGAGACCGTACCGGTGCAATCGTCGGCGCAGTCAATTTGCCGTCACGTTGTCAGCACGCGCGCGGCGGAAGGCTCTACTTGCGGCTGGTCCGCCGTTGGTCGTGGGTAGGTAACCGCAGTCGGTACCGAACAAGGATGGTGAACGCCGCGGCGAGCACCACGAGCATCGCCATATCGAACAGCCACCAGCCGCCCTTGTGGGTCCATAGCGTGTCTTCGATCGGCAGCAGTGGCGAGACCGTCATCAGGTCGACCGTCGAGGCCGACGCGGCAAATCCCCAACGCCCCGGCAGCAGCCACGAGATCTGGTCCAGCACCAGCCGGCCGTTGATCTGAATGAGCCCGTTGCAGAACACCATCGACATCATGATCACCACGACGACCATCGGGAGGATCTGCTCGGGTGACCTCGCGAGCGAGGACAGCGCGAGGCCGGCGATCGCCGACACCACGGCCGTCCCGGCCAGCGTCAGATACAGCTCGATGCTGGCGTTGCCCAACAGGACTGAGCCCTGCGTGGGTCCGTCCTTGCCGATGACGACGATCGTCGTGAGGATCGCCGCCTGAATCGCGGCGGCCACGCTGAAGACGATGATCTTGGCCGCGAGATACGCCGACGCCGACAAACCCACCGCTTGTTCACGACGGAAGATCGCCCGTTCACCGACGAGATCGCGGATGGTCAACGCCGTGCCCATGAACACCGCGGAGATGTTGATCAGGATCAACAGTTGCGTGGGTTCGTTCGGAGTCTTGCCCGCTGGATCGGCGGGGCCGAAACCCACATTCCCCGGCACCACGAGCGCCAACACGCCGACGACGAACGGAAGCGCCGCGAGGAAGATGAAGTATCCGCGGTCGGCGACGGTCAACCGCACCTGGCGGCGCGCGACGGTGGAGATCTGACGCCACAGGCTGGTCTGCGTCGGCTCGCCGGGTGGCCCGGTCGATGTCGCGGACGGCTGCGCCGGCGGTTCAGAGATGTTGTGGCGGGCCAGAAAAGCTTGATGGGCCCCTTCCGGGTCGGTGCTCACCCAGGCGAAGATGTCGGCCCAGTCGTCGGAATTCATCGCCTGCCAGACCTCCGCGGGCGAGCCGACGAACGCAGTCCTGCCGCCGGACGCCAGCAGCAGCACCTGGTCGCACAGCTTCAGGTAGGCAAGCGAATGCGTTACCACTATGACGACCCGGCCTGCGTCGGCCAGCTGGCGGAGCATCGTCATCACCTGCCGATCCAGCGACGGATCGAGGCCCGACGTCGGCTCGTCGAGGATCAGCAGCGAGGGACCGGTCAGCAGCTCCATGGCCACCGAGGCGCGCTTGCGCTGCCCGCCGGAGAGTTTGTCGACGCGCGTCGCGCGATGCGCGGTCAACTCGAGTTCGTCGAGGACCCGCGCGACGACGGCGCGCCGGTCGGCGGCCGTGGTGTCCGGCGGGAGCCTCAGCTCAGCGGCGTAGTCAAGAGCCTGCTCGACGGTGAGCTGACGGTGGACGACGTCATCCTGCGGAACGATCCCGATCCGCGACCGCAGCGAGGCGTATTCGCCGTGCACGTCGCTGCCATCAAAGCTGACCCATCCGAAGCTGGGTTGCGTTGCCCCGCCGAGTAATCGGATAAGCGTTGACTTGCCGGCACCCGACGGGCCGATCACTGCGGTGACCGTGCCGGGGCGCGCCGTGAACGAAATGTCGGTCAACAAGTTCCGGCCGTCGATGACGAAGCCCAGCCCGTAGGCCTCCAGTCCGCCGGTGGCGGCATCCACAGCGGCGGAGCGCGGTTCTAGGCGATCACCGGCGACGGTGAAGTCGGAGTTGCCGACCGTCACCACGTCGCCCGAGCGCAGGAGCGTCTGGGTGACGAGTCGGCCGTTGACGAATGTGCCGTTGCCGCTGCGGTTGTCGCGGATCTCCAGGCCCGACGATGTGGGCACCAGGATCGCGTGGACGCGCGAAACCAGTGCGTCATCCACCACGATCTCGTTCTGCGGTCCCCTTCCTATCGATGTGGCACCCGGCGGCATCGGCGGTGGGCGCTGCGGTAGAAGGTTCCTGGCGATCCCAGTCGGGGGCCTGGCGGCCGAGGCGACGGGTGGCGGCCGTCGTGGGGGTGGCCTCCGCGGCGGCGGTCTCAATGACGGGGGAGCGGCCATGGCGGTCGGCGCGCGTGACGCGAGCGACCGTCGCGGTGGATGCGCAGTTGACACCCGGAACACCAGCCGTGGTCCGCCCGGGTCGCCGATTGTGATGTGGGCGCCGTCGCGGATGTCCACCATCTCGACCCGCTTGCCGTCGACGAAGATGCCGTTCTGGCTCTTGTCGATGGCAAACCAGCGTCCCTGGTCGACACGCAGGAGCACATGCGTGCGAGACACCAACCCCAGACCGGGTCCGTCGAGGTGAATGTCGGAGTCCACAGAACGGCCCACGGTGACGTCGCGGTCAGCGGGAAAGGTGTAGACCGCCGATCCGAGGGTCACCGTCAACGGTGGACCGCCCATGGGATTCGTCATTGGCTCACCACCTGAACAACGTGCCACGCCGCCAAGGCAATCAGGAGGACGCCCAACCCCTGCAACACTCTTCGCACCGCGGGTCCCTCCATTTGTCCCTTACGGCGATCGATGAACCGGACGAGGAGCACGTAGCCCAGCGTGACGCCCAACGCGGCCGCGAACGGAAAGATGACCCGATCCAGCATCGACGGCTGCACCCCGGCGACCGACACTGCGATCGCCACGATCGCCGACCACGAGAACAGGTACTGCGGGTTGAGCGCCCCGACGATGAATCCTGCGGTGAAGCCCCACTTGTTCCTTCGCGGCGCTGCCGCGTCGGCGCTCGACGGGGGCGGGCCTGTTCGGGCCACCAGCAGCCACCCACCGACGGCCAGGAACATCACGATGGCCAGCACCTCGATGCCGGTCCGCACCGCGGGAAAGCGTTCGAGCAGGGCGACCGTGCCGAACGTCGCCAGCGCGCAGTAGATCATCTCTGCAGGGACACGGCCGAGTCCGAACCGCAACGCTCCCGAGGGATCGCCTGCGAGCGTTCGATGCACGACGAGGACCGTCACCGGGCCCATCGGCAGAACGGCACTGAGGAATCCGAGGAAACTTCCGATCGCGACCACCGCGATGGTGCTCCCCGACATGTAGTGCCCCTAACCCGGCTATCGCCCGTACCGCGATACCAGTGCCTCCGCCTGGCGGTGCGCAAGGGCCATCGCGGTCAGCATCGGATTGGCCGACGGGCTCGACGGGAAAACCCCTGTATCGCAAACATATACGTCGTTGAGGTTGTACACCGCACCCGAGGAGTCGATGACGTGCCGCCGTGGATCCGAGCCCATCGCCGTCGACCCGAAGACATGATTGGCGACGATGCGGAAGTCCTGCGGGGCCAGCTTCGCTGAGCGAATCGCATCCGCGGCGTCAGCGGACTCGTAACGCGGCGCCAGCCCGTGTATGCCGGGTAGGACAGCACGTGCGCCGGCCGCCGCATACATCTCGGCCAGCCGCGCGGCACCCTCCTGCATGCGGGCGGCGTCCCCCGCGCCGAGGTCGTAGCGCAGGTTGAACACGCCACCGGGCATCGCACGAACTCGTCCGACAGAATCGTGTCCGTTCACCCACGCGGTCCAGGTCGCCACCTGTCCGTAGTCGGCCAGCGATCGCACGAAGTCCTCGCCGATACCGGGGTTCATCATGCCGAGCACCGACGGCATCGCCCAGACCGATTCGAGCTTGATGCCCTCCTCGAGGAATCCGGTGATGTGATAACCCTGTGTCGCACCGTCCCACGGTGAGACCTGCTCGTCGAAGAGCCCCAATACGACGACGCCGGGATGCATTCGGACGTTGCGTCCCACAGGATCCGCGCCGTGCCCGCTGCGTTGCAAGATCTGCGGTGACGCCAGCGCGCCCGCGGCGAGCACCGTGCATTTCGCCTCGACGCGCACTCGATGCGTGCGACGGCCCGTCACGGGATCGACAACTGCGCCGCGCACTCCACGAATGTGATTGCCTCGTCGCAGAAGACCGTCGACGTGTACCGAGGTGTACACGCGACCTCCCGATTGCAGCAATTCGGGGATGCCACGACGGTCCATCGACTGCTTCGCCCCGGACGGGCATCCGGTCATGCACTGACCCGAGCCGCGGCAGTTGTGCTCGTTGCGCCGCAACGGTTCTACCCGATAGCCGAGCGCCTCGCCACCGGACCGGAACAGATCGTTGCGTCGGCCCTGCACCTCCGGTTGGACTGCGCGCACACCCATGAACTGCTCGACCGCGTCATAGTGCCGGCCCATCTCACCCGGTGTCACCCCGTCGACGCCGTGTTCCGTTGCCCACTTGTCGAACACGAAGTCGGGCGCACGCATGCAAATGCCCGAATTGATCACCGAACCGCCGCCCAGACATCGCGCCTGCAGCGTCGGCACGGCGACGTTGCCGCGGGTGGTGCGCATACCTTCATCCCAGAACCACCGGGCGAGTGTTTCACCCGCCTCAGCGCCCCTGTCGCGCTGGAGCATCGCCGCGCCGGCCTCGATGACGACGACATCCAAGCCCTCGGTCGCCAGCTGATGCGCAAGTACCGTGCCCGCCGGCCCAGAGCCGACCACGCACACGTCGCAGTCGAGCGCCAGCGCGCGGTCGTAGTCGGCATGTCCCTGTATGCGCCTGTGCCCGTTGGTCTTCGGGCCGCCATTGGTCGCCGGCCTACGGACCTCGATTCGGGTCCGCGCCTCCTTCAATACATGCCTCGTTGCGCCGGCCATCAACCCTAGGGCCGGGCCGGATGTGGGTCGACGATAGCCGGCGAGCACCTCCTCGAACGCGCTCAGGAACCAGCGCACATCGTCATCGGTGAGAATGACCGGCGGCAAGATCTTGATCATGTCGAGGTTGAAGCCCGGAATTTGCACCAGGATCCCGCGGCGATGCAAATCGATGTGCACCGCTGCCGCCATTGCTCCCGGATCAATAACGCCCATCACCTTCTGCTGCACACGCAGCGCGAGGTTCGCGGACGGTTTGAAGGAGACGCCGATGATGAGGCCGGCGCCGGTGATGCGGTCGATCGCGTCGTAGCGATCGGCGAGATCCTGTAGCCCGGAACGGATCTTGTCCGACAGTTCGCGAGCCCGGTTGGGTGCGTCGAGTTCTTCGAGCACGTCGAGTGTGGCGAGGCCCGCGGCCATGGCGAGGTTGTTCTCCGCGAATGTCGAAATGTAGATCGGCCCGGCCTTGAATGCCGCGTATACGCGGTCGTAGATGTCCTGGGTCAGCACTACTGCACTCACCGGCGCCTGGCCACCGGACAATGTCTTGCTGATGGTGAGCATGTCCGGTTGGACCCCGGCACCATGGCAACCGAACCAGTGCCCGAGTCGTCCCAGACCAGTCTGCACCTCGTCCATGACCAGCGCCGTGCCGTGTTGCGCGCATAGCCGCTGCGCCTCGCGAAGGTATTCGGCCGATACGACTTCGCACGTCATGCCTTGTACGGGCTCTACGACGAAGGCGGCGACGTCGCCGTAGGCCAGCTCACGACGCAGTGTGTCGATGTCGTTGCGCGGCACCGGTGTACACGTCGGCATGAGTGGATCGGCGTTGATCTTCATTTCGTCGAAGCCGCACAGCGAAATCGCGGCATATGTGCGGCCGTGAAACGCGCCGTCCAGATACAGATATCGGCGTCGGCCGGTGGCCTGGCGGGCGAATCGGACGCAGATCTCCGTGGCCTCTGCGCCGGAGTTCGCGAATACCACCTTCTGGAACTGCGGACCCGCCAGGGAGATCAACCGTTCGGCCAGCAGGCCGCCCAGCACCGACGCGTTGGCGATGGTCAGATTGGGCAGATCCATGTCGACGACGTCATGCAGAGCCGCGCGTACCCGCGGATGATTGCGCCCGATGAAGTGGACACCCCCGCCGCTCAGGAAATCCAGGAAGCGGCGACCGTCTTCGGTCCACAGGTAGGCGCCGTCGGCCCGGGTAAAAACTGCGTCCATGCCAGCGATCTCGTACATGTGCAGCAGCTTCGGATGCACATGGCGCTTGGCCAGATGCGTGCTCGAGTGCAGGTGCTCCTCCACGAATTCCCCGAAAGTCATGATCGATGCTCCGACGAGTAGCCGTACTCGTCGAACACTGACTTCCAGTGCACGCGAACCAATTCGGCGAGTTCATCGTCGATGCTCAACCTGTTGGTCTGATATGTGCGCAGGCCGTCCAGGTAGCCGCCGATCGTCGCGTCGTACTGCTCGCCCTGCGGAATGTCGAGGTGACGATAGATGCCGTCGAGCACGTCTCGCGGGCGGGCCACCAGGTCGGTATAGGCCACCTCGATGAGATTCTCCGGCGGGATGAGTGCGCGGTCCTCGAAGTAGCGCTCGAAGAGCCGTTGGCCTACGACTGCCACCTGCGTCGGCCGGTTGAGAATGAACTCCGACTCGGGCACCTGCAGGAAATTCTCCCAGTCCGTCTGCTTGCGCATGTGGATCGTCGACGAGGCGACCGTGAACGGATTGCGGTGAATGTGAACGAATTTGGCGTCCGGAAAAACATCGAGCAGCATGCGGATCCGGGACATGTGCGCGCAGCTCTTGATGACGGGGCGCCGTCCACCCGAATGCAGGCGGACCTTGCCGACGAACCAGCGCAGCGCGGTCTTCCACTCGTCGCGCTCCGCCTCGCGGGCCTGTAAGAAGTCGAAGTAGCGTTCGTAGCGGGGGAGCAGGTCAGGCAGCATGAAGGCGATATACGGCGAGAGGCCGGTCAGCTTGGCCAGCGCGATCTCGTCTTCGGCGGCCTCGTCCCAGCCCTGCGCGACGTTGTCGTATCCGCGGGTTTCCGCCAGTGCGCCGGCGGTCAACCGCGGAACCGTGCTGCTGGTGGTCATGAATGCCGTCGGGAAAATCACCTGGTACACGGTGGGATACGTGTTGTCGGGATCGCGGCCGAGCAGATTGTGGAGATGGGTTGTGCCGCTGCGCCAGTGGCCGAGGATGAAGATCGGGGGCGGGTCGATAGGGGTCGACGCGATACGCCGGTCGTAGCGTCGCCGTTCGATCGCGCCGACGGTGGTGGCGCCGACACTCCATCCGGTGATCCAAACAATCCGGTGCAGGTAGCGGGCGCTGAACCTAAAGCGCGCGCCAAGCAGCATGCGGAACCACTGGGGGATTTCGATGCCCATGATCAGCTGATCAGTGCTGAAGCGCCGCTCGACTCGCTTCACCCGCTGGCCACGACGAAGCCTCGGCGGTCGGCCGGGCCGCCTCAGCCGGGCCGGCGGACGTGGACCGGTCTCCGGTATGCCGATCTTTCGCTGCACCTGTGGGTCGGCGAGATAGGCGAGCGTGAAAAGCCAACGCAGCGCCGAGAACGACGCGCGCTGAAGGTACAGGTCGGCGTCCTCCCACGACTGGAGCCGGGTGACCCGTTCGTCCAGGGGGGCGGCCGAGAACAGCCGTCCACGGTGTGTAATCGCCGTGCCGATCTCGAAGAGGAGCAGAAGACCACGCAACTGGATGCGCTGCGGGAGCGCGGCGCGGGCCACCAGGGTGTCGACGTAGGCCACGGTGCCCGCGGCGTCACCCCCGATGCCGATCGGCTCACAGGCAGGGAAGAACGCTTCGGCGATCGCCGCGACGACCGTACTTTCCCTGCTGGTCAGCACCTGCAATGGGATCCCCTTTGGTTGCTGAAAGACTGTATCGCGGAACAGTGAGCCCCGATGGGTGGAATGCGACGTCATTCGCTGCGTGGACGGATCCCCGAAAGCGGACGGCGTTGGCTGTCCGTCGCCGCGTACCCGCCAAGTTAGCTCCGGCCCGCCTATGCCGGTTCCGTTTGTGGCTGCCGCTCGGCGGCCGCAGTTCGCCGGTAGACGACCGCCAGGCCGCTCAGGCCGGGTGCGAAGACCACGCCGTGGTCGTGCGCGCGTTCACCCGGGGCGCCGGTGGGCACGAGCCGAAACTCCCGCAGCATCGTGCGCAGCGTGACGTCCATCGCCATGTTCGCGTACGTCGCGCCAATGCACCGCTGGAAGCCGCCGCCGAAGGGAATCCAGCCCACGGGCTTGTGGGAGGCGCCGATGAATCGCCCTGGATCGAACGAGTCGGGTTCCGGGAAGTTGGCTTCTGACGCGTGCGCCAGCCGAACGTTGATCATCAACGTGGTGCCCTCGGGTATAACCCAGTCGCCCAACCGGATTCGGGTCATGGCCCGGCGCTGCACGATGTCGCCCACCGGGCGGGCGCGTTGCACTTCCCAGATCGTGGCCTGTCGCCACTGCGAACCGCCCGCATCGGCCTCAGCGGTCAACTGCGACAACAAGTCTGGACTTCGACGCAGCCGTTCCACGGCCCAGGCGAGCGAAGCGGCAGTCGTTTCGTAGCCGGCCGCCAGCAGACCGAGCAGTTCGTCGGCGATGTAGGCATCCGGCATCGCCTCCCCGTTGTCGTAGCGAGCCTGCAACAAGATAGTGAGAAGGTCGGTTCGTTCGGCGAAGGCGGGGTCGGCGCGCGCCGTCGCCATCATCGCGAAAACCGCTGCGTCGAATTCGGATCGGTAGCGCAGCAGCCGCGCACCTGGACTCCATGCGCCATAGTCCTTCCGTACGAGCGCTGGCAGCAGGCCGATCCGCGCGCCGAGCGACACGGCGCTAGGCAGCAGCGCAGAAAGTTCGTCCACCGCGGGGCCGTCTGCGCCGAGCATGGCGCGCAGGAGTCCGCGAAGAACGATCCGGGTCATCGCGGGCAGCGTCTCGAACTCCTGACCTTCTGGCCAGTTCGCGGTTTCGCGAAGCACCTCTTCTTCGAAGATCAGCCGATGCTGTGCAACGTGCTTGGAGTGGAACGGCGGGGCCAGCAGCCTTCGCCGGCTCAGGTGTTCGTCGCCGTTGAGGTTGAACAACGATCCAGGACCGAAGACCTTGCCGAGGTTGAGCCGCGAGCGGCCCAACAAATCCCTGCTGGCGCCGAACAGGTCGTTGATCAGGTTGGGCTCGCCGACCACCACCGTGCGCCCGAAGCCCGGCAGGTCGAGGGTGAACATATTGCCGTGCCGACGGGCCATAGCGTCGACCAGGCGGCGCCGGGCCGTCAGGAATGCGACACCCTGCACCGCCTTGGGCAGCCGCAGCGCCGGCGGTAGGCGTATCGCTTCAGTTGTGGCCGTCGCCATGATCGCTACCTCGATACCAGCGGTCATCATGTGATGACGCCGTTTTATCGAACCACGCGACCCGCGGCGTTGTTCGAGTGTCGAGAATGTGGTGCTGGCTCCGTCCTAGGTATGAGTGGCCGCCAAGGGCTACGTGACGAAGGAGGAGAACGACATGAAGTACCTGCTGCTGAAGCATTACCGCGGCGCCCCAGCCTCGGTCAACGACGTCCCGATGGACCAGTGGACGCCGGAGGAGGTCGACGCGCACGTGCAGTACATGCGTGACTTCGCCGTCCGCCTGCAGGGGACCGGAGAGTTCGTCGACAGCCAGGCACTGACGCCGGGCGGCGCATGGGTGCAATCCGGAGGCGAGGGCCGGCCGCCGGTGACCGACGGACCGTTCGCAGAAACCAAGGACCTCATCGCCGGCTGGATGATCATCGACGTCGAGTCGTGGGAACGTGCGGTCGAGCTGGCGGGGGAGCTGTCCGCCGCGCCGGGCGCCGATGGCAAGCCGATCCACGAATGGCTCGAGGTGCGGCCGTTCCTCACCGAGACGTCCAAGTTCACCGAGTGAACGAATCACTGCTGCGGGAGCTCGTGCCCGCGGTGATCGGTGTCCTCGTCCGACGCGGAGCCGACTTCGCGTCGGCCGAGGACGCCGTGCAGGAGGCTCTCATTCGGGCGCTGGGAACCTGGCACGAGGACCTGCCGCACGATCCGAAGGCGTGGCTCGTCGCGGTCGCGTGGCGCAAGTTCATCGATACCGCCCGTGCCGAAACATCTCGGCGGGGAAGGGAACTCGTCGTGCAGGTCGAGCCGCCAGCCGGCGAGGTGCCCGCCATCGACGACACGTTGCGGCTGTACTTCCTGTGCGCGCATCCCAGCCTGGCCGAGTCGTCGGCCGTCGCGTTGACGTTGCGCGCGGTCGGCGGCCTGACCACGCGGCAGATCGCGACGGCACACCTCATCCCCGAAGCGACCATGGCGCAGCGGATCAGCCGGGCCAAGCGGAAGATCGCCGGGCTGCCGCTCGACCAGCCCGGTGATATGTCAACAGTGCTGCGGGTTTTGTACCTCGTCTTCAACGAGGGTTATGGCGGGGACATCGATCTGGCCGCCGAGGCGATCCGCCTCACCCGCCAGCTCGTCGCGCTGACCGACGAGCCCGAGGTCAGCGGACTGCTCGCGCTCATGCTGCTGCACCATGCGCGCCGCGCGTCTCGCACCGGCCCAGATGGCCAGCTGGTGCCGCTCGCCGAACAGGACCGATCATGTTGGGACACAACACTTATCGCCGAAGGGGTGGCGATTCTGCAGGTCGCGCTGGCCCGTGACCGGCTCGGCGAATACCAGGCACAGGCTGCGATCGCCGCCCTGCATGCGGATGCGCGAAGCGCCGCCGAGACGGATTGGGTGCAGATTGTTGAGTGGTACGACGAACTGCTGCAGATCACCGGCAGTCCGGTGGTGCAGCTCAACCGGGCTGTGGCGGTCGGCCAGGCCGACGGACCGCAGGCGGGCATGGAAGCGCTGGCAGACGTGAGTCCCGACGTGCCCCGGTTTGCCGCGGTGACGGCGTACCTGCACGAGCGCGCCGGTGATCTCGAGCTCGCCGCTGAGTTGTATGCCGAGGCGTCCCGCGCCGCCGTGAGCGTCCCCGAGCGCGACCATCTCACCCGGCAAGCGGCGCGGGTGCGGCAATTGATGCGCCCGCATTGATATAAACGGCCCCGTGTTCAGATCCGTACTCAGCGTCCTGCTTGCCGCTTCGCTCGTCCTGACCGGGTGTCAGAAATCCGAGCAGGCAACCGACGAACAGGCATATCCGAGCGGACCCGTCACCATGACGGCGGGAGCGAACCCGGGGAGTGGATTCGACATCACGATCCGGGCGGTGGTCGAGGCCCTTCAGTCCGAAGAGCTCGTCGACGTGCCGCTTCCCGTGGAGAATCGGCCGGGCAACAGCGGCGCAGATTTCCTCGCCACGATGGTGGAGCAGTACAAGGGCGACGGCAACCAGGTGTCGGTCACGTCGCTGTCGATGATGATGAACGAACTTCTCGGCAAGTCGAAGTACGGCTACGACGACGTCACGATGATCGCGCGGCTGATCACCGAGTACTACGTCGTCGTCACCCGCAACGACTCTCCGTACAACAACCTCGGCGATGTGATGTCGGGGATCAAAGCGGATCCCAAGAGCGTGGTGGTCGGGGCCGCCAACGACGACCAGGCGCCGTTCGACCTGCTGGTCGCGGCGGCCGGCGGTGACGCATCGACCATCAACTACGTCCCGTTCCAGGGCGGCGGCGACCAGATCGCGGCGCTGGAAAAGGGCGACATCAGCGTGGCGATAGGCGGCGTCAGCGAGTTCGTCGACCTGTTGAACTCGGAAGCCCTGCAAGCGCTGGGTGTGCTGTCCGAGGGCCGGCTGTCCGGACTCGATGTGCCCACCGCGAGGGAGCAGGGGCTCGACGTGACCCTCGCGAACTGGCGGGGTCTCTACGGACCGCCGGACATGCCGAAGAGCGCCGTCGAGTTCTGGCAGACTGCACTCGGGACGATGGTGAAATCACCTACGTGGCAACAGATCGCGAAGGACAAGCAGTTCACCACGACCTTCATGACCGGCGAGGAGCTTCACACCTTTTTGGTGGAGACCCAGGCCGATGTCAAACAAGCGCTCGCGCTGTAGCTAGTTCTTCGGCGCCGGGCTCATCGAGCTGATGTAGTACGTCTCGTCGCCGGTCGGATATCCGCCGCCGGCGGTCGCGATGTGCACGTGGTCGAAGTGGTTGGCGGTCTCGTTGCCGTAGTCCGCGGTCCAACTCGGTGCGCCGATGCCGGGGTAGAAACCTTGCCGCCAGATCACGTGCAGGATGCCCCACCGCTCGGCGTTCGCCAACGCCAGGCCGGCGATCTGGTTGCCGAGCTCGATGCCCTCTTCGCTGTTGTGGTTCGGGATCATCACGTCGATCGCCAGACCTTCGGGGTGCCACCGCAGCGGGTCCTGCCGATACCCGCCGATGGTGGTGATCTCGGGGAACATCACGGCGATTGCGCGGGCTGCCCAAATGGTCCGGACCTGCAATCCGCCCTCGGGGGTGATGCCCTTGGGTAGCTCGAACGGAAGCTCCCGCGCAGCGGCGGGCGCGCTGGCCGCCAACAGTTCGGCCTCCGCGGGCACCGGGACCCTCGGCACACTCGGCGGCGCGGCCTCGGGGGAGGACGGCGCGATTGCCGCAGGCTTTTCGGTGTGCGGCGTATCGGCGTTCTGGGCGTACAGCATGGCGCCGGAGACACCCAGCGAAATCACGACCGCCAACCAGCGGCCACGGCCGTTAGCTAACAGATTTCTCGCCACGGCTGAGCACTTTACTGCCGTCGCCAAGGCAGTACTGCCGTCTTCGTGGTCTCGTAATGTTCTCTTAGGGCCCGACGGCCCCGACGGCCAGCAAGTTCTACGCCGCCGAAAACCCCAAAAAATTCACCGGCGCGGTGTGTTGGGCGAAGCGCGTAGTACTACTCATCCGCTGTTGGCCGCGGCACGGCATCCTGAACGCATGACGCTCACCAAGCCTGTGTCCGGTGTCGGCAAGGTCGCTGCCGAGACGCCGGCTGACCGCGACCGCGCTGTCGACGTTGCCCGGCTCGCCGCTCTCGTGGTCGTGATGTTCGGGCATTGCGCACTCTTGCTCGCCATAATCGACGGCGGTCTGCGGATCGGCAACCTGCTCGGCGAGGTGCCCGCGATCGCACCCATCACGTGGATAGTCCAGGTCATGCCACTGTTCTTCCTGGCAGGTGGTGCCGCAGGCGCCTACGGCTGGCATCGGGGCTCGTCGTGGGGCACGTGGCTGGTCAAGCGAGCGCAGCGGCTGTGCCGGCCGGTCTTCTGGTACCTGGCCGCATGGTCGATCGGCATTATGGTGACCTATTACATTCTCGGCGCCGAGTCCGCGGCCAGCATCGGCCGCGAGTGCGTGGCGCTGCTGTGGTTCCTCGGTGTCTATCTCGTCGTGCTGGCCTTCGTTCCCGCCCTGACCCGGATGTCGAGCGGCCGCACGGTCGCCATCACGGTCGTTGCGCTGATCGCTGTCTCAGCGGGCTTCGACGCGATCCGGTTCGCGGTTGGCACGCCGATGGCGGGCGTCGCGAACTTCGTCATCGTGTGGCTGATCCCGATGGTGATCGGCGTGGCCTATGCACGACGCCTGATCGCGCTGCGCACCGCGCTCGTCGTCGCCGCATCTGCGTTCGCTGCACAGCTTGTGGTTGCGGTCGCCGGACCCTATGACGTTTCTCTGGTTGTCACGGGCTCCGAACACGTCTCCAATGTGTCGCCGCCGACGCTGCTGCTCGCGCTGCACTGCACCTGGATGTCGTTCGCGTTCGTCGCCGTCGCGGGGCCGATTCGACGCTGGGCACAGCGTCCGCGCGTCTGGTACTTCGTTGCGACGGGCAACGGGGGAGCGATGACGCTCTACCTCTGGCACATTCCCGCGATCGCGGTCGCCACCTTCACCCTGCACGCCTTCGGACTCGACGCGTATGACGTTGACGCCCCGTACTTTTGGGCCATGCTCGCGCTACGCGCCGTCGTGTTCGCCATCGTGATGCTCGCCATGTTCATGCTGCTGTCGCCGCTCGAGCATCGCCGGCTGCCGTGGTGGGACGCCCCCGTAGCCGCTGTCGGTATCCGGTCGGCCGCCGCCGGTGTGCTCATCGTCCTCGCGGGAGTGGCGCTGGTGCTCCTCGCCAAGAACGGGCTTGGCGATGCCCAGGGGCTTCTCACGCTCGGCTGCTTCGTCTCCGCCGCCGCTGCCGCACGAATCTGCGCGGGAGCGCAGCAGCCGCAACCACTAACGGCTACAACCGTCTAACGGTCGACCAGCTGCTCCGGCGGCTTCGGCCACGGCACCGGCCTGGGCCGGGCACGCACGACCTGCGGCCACCAGAACCATTTACCCATCAGCGCCGCGATCGACGGAGTCATGAACGCACGGATCACCAAAGTGTCGAACAGCAAGCCCATTCCGATCGTTGTGCCCATCTGGGCGACCACCGTCAGCTCGCTCACCGTCATGGAGATCATCGTGAACGCGAACACCAGACCGGCTGAGGTGACGACCGAGCCACTGCCGCCCATCGCGCGGATGATGCCGGTGTTCACGCCGGCATGCAGTTCTTCCTTCAACCGGGCTACGAGAAGCAAGTTGTAGTCGGCGCCGACGGCCAACAGGATGATCACCGCCATGGCCATGACCATGAATTGCAGCTCGATGCCCAGCACATGCTGCCAGATCAGCACCGACAGACCGAACGATGCGCCCAGCGACAACACCACGGTGCCGACGATGACCGCGGCCGCGACGACGGCGCGCGTGATGATCAGCATGATGGTGAAGATCAGCGCGAGCGCGAGGATTGCGGCGATCAGCAGGTCATAGTTGTTGCCGTCCTGCATGTCCTTGAATGCTGCCGCGGTGCCGCCGAGGTAGATCGTGGAACCCTCCAGCGGCGTGCCCTTGATCGCCTCCTTGGCCGCGTGCTTGATGGCTTCGATGCGTTCGATGCCGTCGGAGCTGAGCGGATCTCCCTCGTGCTGAATGATCATCCGCACGGCTTTGCCGTCGGGCGAGATGAAGCTGTCCATGCCGCGCTTGAACTCTTCGTTGTCGAAGATCTCCGGTGGCAGATAGAACGTGTCGTCGTTCCACGAGTCGTTGAACGCATCACCCATCGCCGACTGGTTCTCGCCGAGCGCGGCCTGCTGATCCTGCATGCCGCCCTGGGTGGCGTGCATCGTCAGCATCATGTTCTTCATCGTCTTCATCGTCTCGATCTGCTGCGGCATCAGCGCGAGCAGTTGCGGCATCAGCGCATCGAGCCGCTCGAGATCGGGCAGCAGATCCTGCACCGCCTCTGTCGTCGTGTCGACGCCGTCGATCGTGTCGAACACCGACCGCATCGACCAGCAGAGGTTGATGTTGTAGCAGTGCGGTTCCCAGTAGAAGTAGTTCCGGATCGGACGGAAGAAGTCGTCGAAATTAGCGATGTAGTCGCGCAATTCGGCGATGTCGACCGTCATGTTGCGGGTCTTGGCGACCATGCTGTGCGTGGTCGCGCTCATCTCGCCCATCAGGTTCGACATGCGGGTCATCGTGTCGATGGTGACCTGCATCTCGTCGGCCTGCTTGAGCATGTCTTCCATGCGGTCCTGCAGGTACTTGCGGTTCAGGTCCTGGCCGACGCCGCCCAGGCTCATCTGCGCCGGAATCGTGCTGAACTTCACGGGTTTACCGTCGGGGCGGGTGATCGCCTGGACCCGGCCGATACCGGGTACCCGGAAGATCGCCTTGGCGATCTTGTCGATCACCAGGAAGTCCGCGGAGTTGCGGAGGTCGTGGTCGCTCTCGATGAGCAGCAACTCCGGGTTCATCGTCGCCGGCGAGAAATGCCGTTCGGCTGCTGCGAAACCCAGGTTCGCGGGGAGGTCTTGCGGCAGGTACTTGCGGTCGTTGTAGTTGGGTTGGTACCCGGGCAACGTGAGAAGGCCGACGAGCGACAGCACGATCGTCGCAAGCAGCACCGGCCCGGGCCAGCGGACGATGACGGCACCGATCTTGCGCCAGCCCCGAATACGCATGGCGCGCTTGGGTTCCAGCAGGCCGAAGCGACTCGCCACGGTGATGATCGCGGGACCCAGCGTCAGCGCGACGAACACACCGGTGGTCATTCCCACGGCCAGCGGAACACCCAGTGTCTGGAAGTACGGCAACCGCGTGAACGACAGGCAGAACGTGGCGCCCGCGATCGTCATACCCGAGCCCAGCACGACGTGCGCGGTGCCGTGGAACATCGTGTAGTAGGCCTGTTCTCGGTCCTCGCCGAGCGTGCGTGCCTCCTGATATCTGCCTATGAGGAAGATGGCATAGTCCGTCGCTGCGGCTATCGCGAGTGTGACAAGAAGGTTTGTCGCGAACGTCGACAGCCCGATCAGCTCGTGGTATCCGAGGAACGCCACCACACCGCGCGTCGCCGACAGCGTGAGCACCACCAGCACCAGCACGAGCAGGACGGTGCGGATCGATCGGTAGACGAGCAGCAGCATGGTGATGATCACCGCGAACGTGACCATCTCAATGATCCGGATGCTGCGGTCGCTCGCGATTTGCTGGTCGGCGACCAGGGCCGACCCACCGGTGACGTAGACCTTCACGCCCTGCGGCGGTTCCATCCCGTCGACGAGCTTGATGACCTGCTCGACGGACTCGTTGGACAGCGCCTCACCCATGTTGCCGGCGAGGTACACCTGCACGTATGCGGCCTTGCCGTCGGCGCTCTGCGCGCCGGCCGCCGTCAGCGGATCGCCCCAGAAGTCCTGAACGTGCTCAACGTGCTTGGTGTCGGCCTCGAGTTTGTCGACGAGTTCGTCGTAGTACTTGTGCGCCTCCGCGCCGAGCGGCGCGTCCCCTTCGAGGAGGATCATGACCGCGCTGTCGGATTTGTACTCCTGGAAGAGCTCGCCGACCTTCTTCATCGCGATCACCGACGGCGCTTCGGCGGGGCTCATCGACACCGACCGCATCTGGCCGACCACTTCGAGCTGCGGCACGGTGACGTTGAGCAAACCGACGATGACGACCCAGCCGATGATGATCGGCAACGAGAAGATGCGGATCCACTTCGCGATGCCCTTGCGCCGCTCCTGCTCGCGTGGCGCCAGGGGCTCGCGGGTCGGAGCGCTCATCGGGGCGTCATGAGCCGCGACGGGGTGCTTCCGCAAGTGAGCCCAGCCTGAACACAGTTGGGCACCTCGCGGATCCTCCCTAGATTGTTAAGCTTGCCTTAGTTCCTACCAGATTAGGCCCCTGAGCGGCCACTCACAGCAGTCCCACAGCGAACGACGCCGCCTGATCGACCATTCCCGTCCGGACGTAGGCGCCATGCGCGCCCCAGTCCCGTCCGCCTTCGGAGCAGATCGGATCGTTGGGCACGCACATTTCAACAGTTTTTGCGGCATAAAGGGGACCCACGCCGGGTAGCGGACCTGGCGACAGCGAATCCGCGAAGCTGCTCCTCGGACCGCCGAAGATGGCCGCCGCGGCGACGTTGTCGGCGACCGCGGGTGGCATGGCGGCGGTGGCGAGGTCGACGACGGCGGCGCCCTGGGAGTAGCCGCCGAGCACCATGCGCGTATTCGGGCAAGTGGCGGCCATCGATTGCACGTGAGCGCTCACGTCGTCGCGGCCGGCGGGTGCGCTGCGGCCGAAGTCGCGGCTCGCGGGATAGTTGACCGCGTAGACCCCGACAGAGCGCTCGCCGAGTCGCGAGCGCAGCGACTCGACGAACGCCTGCCCGATACCACCGACGCCGGGCGGTTCGGTGGTACCACGAGCGAACACAATTTCGACGTCGGGACAGGGTGCTGCGGCCGCGAGTGGCACGGTCGCCAATGTGAGTGGCAGGGCGGTGGCGCTGAGGCACACGAGCCCGAGAATGCGCGAGATCGTCGTCATACTCTTACGTCGTTCCGGGCTGCCGAGATGTCACATCAGCTGCCCAGAGTCGACCCACAATCTGATGCGAACGTGACGACACGCAGCCGCCCAGCAAATAAAGCGAGGGGACGTATGAGCATTCTGTGACAGTCGAGACCGTAGTGGTGGCTGATCTCAAAACGACCTCTAGGGGCCAGAGGGACGCCTGTTCGCTCCCGGATACGCATATTTGAAGCGAGTGAACTGGTAATACATCGCGCGCGACGGCGATATTTGTCCTACCGTGTGGGTTGCCGCACGTCGTCCTGACTGCGTCAGGTAGGAACAAGCAAATACTGCCCGTGATCTCGGCGCAACGCGCCGTCTGGGCAGCGGCGGATCAAATTCGCCGACGAAGGTGGTGGGTAGTGGACACGGTACTCGGAATATCAGTGACGTCGAACAACGTCGGCTGGGTGCTGCTCGACGGACCCGGTGTCGATGCAGCCGCGCTCGATCACGGTATTTTCGACGTCTCGGTCGGTTCTGCGGAGGACGGTGACATTTCCAAGTGTCTAACCGCCGTCAAAGGGATTCAGGCGATCGCAGGTACGAGCGGCCACGAACTGAAGTCGATCGGCCTCACATGGACCGCCGACGCCGCGGCTACGGCGAACTCGCTGCTGACGTCGTTGCCCGACCTCGGTTTCGAAAAGGTGGTATCCGTGCCTCTTCCGGAGGCCGCGTCAACGTGGGTGCAGGTGTACAGCGCTAGTCTCGAATTCAAGAGGGCGGCGGTTTGTGTAGTCGAGCCTTTGGTCGTGACGTTACTGTCATTCGGCTACGGCGGAGTTCAGACGTCCGCAACCCATACGCGAGAAAGCGACGACGGCCTGGGCTGGTGGCTGAAATATGCATTCGAAATCAACCATGTTGACCCGCAGCATCTGTTCCTCATCGGGTCACGCGAAGACGTCGGACGGATTTCGGGGCGGCTCGGGAAAACGCTGGACATGTCGGTCGTGGCATCGAAGGAAGCACAGCTTATCCTCGCGCGCGGTGCTGCGATGACGGTGAGGTCGAACGCCGAGGGGGTCGCCGTGCCGTCTCCGAGCGAGCAGCGTGCGACTTTCAAGCACAATGCTGCTGCGCTTGCGGCGTGCGTGGGCGTTTTTGTGCTGATGACGGTGGCCCCCATGTTCAACACTCGGTCGGAGTCCCCTCCGACGCGGGAGCAACCGGTATCCAATTCGTCTCAGACCTCGGTGAGTAGCCAAGCCGTTCCGCCATCGCCCGCGGCTCCACCGTCGAACGCGGTCGCCGAGCCGATGGTGCAACCTGCATTGCCGCCTCCTGACAGCGCACCGTCGCCAGCCGTCCCTGAGATGAGCGCGCCTGAGGCGCCTGTTGAAGCGCTAGTCGTTCCGGAGATTCCAGCCGCCACGGTGCCGCCCGAGGCGCCTGCCGTTACCGAAATACCGGAGGCGCCAGCCGTGGACCTGCCGGAGGGGCCAGCCGTGGCCGTGCCGGCCGAAGGAGTACCCGTGCCGGCGCCGGCTGAGGTCCCAAACCTGCCAGCGCAGACTGCGGATGTGCCGGCCGAGATTCCACACTTGCCGGCCGAAGGCACGCCGCACTTACCTGGAGGTCCGCCACTCGCAGCAGAGGCGCCGACAGCCGAGGCCGCTCCCGCACCGACAACGCCTACGCAGGGAGTGCCAAGCCCGGTGCTTGGCACTCTGCCGTAGTCGAGCCGCCGCCAGCTACCAGGTCCAGACGGACGGGTCGCCGGGTGGGTAATTCATGCAAACGTCAGTGGCGTGCGCGACGACGCCCTTGTTGTTGAAGAACAATTTGGCCCAGTTACCCCATCGAGTTGCCATCTGCTCGTAGTAGACGTTCGTCGCAGTGTTCTCCGAATACTGCCGACGGCCTGCGTAATCGAGCGAGAAGAACCAGTAGATCCGGTTGCGTGCACCGGTCTGAACGTCCGCCGGCCGGTTCTTGTAGTCGATCATGTACCGCTCGTAGTAGAACGGGTCCTGGTCGCGCACAGCGGCCATGTACTGGTCCACGGTGCAGGGGGTTTTCATGATTCGACTCGGGATCGGGTACTCGTCGGTCGAATCAGCCGAGGCGGCAGCAGGAAAAATCATCGCCGCACAGCTCAGCGCGGCGGCCGCAATGCTCGCTTTGCGTAACATCTCGTTCTCCTCGCTAGTGCGCCGCTTGCTGGAGCAGCGGCAACTTGTCGGGGCAATAAAGTCGCAAACCGGCACCGAGGAATTGCCACGCTTGCTCGGTGGTGGTGCCCTTTATCAGCTGATTGTGGACGAACTGAGCCGACGCCGTCGCGTCCCTGTCAAGGCCACGGTTCAGACGCTTGCACGTGATCTTGGCGATCCAAGCGTTGTAGTCCTTCTGACCGTAGATGCCGTAGATGTGCAACTCGTTGGTGAAATCTGTATCTACGTCGGCTTGTGCGGGCGCCGCAAGCACCAATGCTGCCGTCGCGGCGACTATTCCGATCATCAAACGCTTCACTGCTGTCCTCCCTCGGGCCCGACCCTAGCCAACTGTTGTGGCGGCTGAGGCCACGGCGAGGGTACGGGACGTGCCCGAACTCGCTGTGGCCACCAGAACCACTTACCCATCAATGCTGCAATGGACGGCGTCATGAACGACCGGATGACTAGGGTATCGAACAACAGGCCTAGTCCGATGGTGGTTCCGACTTGTCCGATGACTGTGAGTTCGCTGACCGCCATTGACATCATGGTGAAGGCAAACACCAGACCCGCGGATGTGACCACCGATCCACTGCCGCCCATCGCCCGGATGATGCCTGTATTGATGCCCGCATGCAGCTCTTCTTTGAGCCTGGACACCAGTAACAGGTTGTAGTCGGCGCCGACCGCCAGCAGGATGATGACCGACATCGCCAGCACCATCCAGTGCAGCTCTATCCCGATCAGGTGCTGCCAGATCAGCACCGAGAGCCCGAATGAGGCACCCAGCGAGATCACCACTGTGCCCACGATGACCGCGGAGGCCACCACGCTTCGCGTGATGATCAACATGATCACGAAGATCAGGCCGAGCGACGCGATCGCCGCGATCATCAGGTCGAAGAGGCTGCCGTCGGACATGTCCTTGAACACCGCCGCCGTACCGGCCAGGTAGACCGTCGATCCTTCCAGCGGCGTGCCCTTGATGGCTTCCTTGGCCGCCTGCTTGATCGCATCGATGCGCTCGATACCTTCCGGTGTCATCGGATCGCCGTCGTGGGCAATGATGAACCGCACCGACTTGCCGTCCGGCGAGATGAAGTTCTCCATACCCTTCTTGAACTCGGCGTTGTCGAACACCTCCGGCGGGAGATAGAACGAGTCGTCGTTCATCGACGCGTCGAACGCCTCACCCATAGCCGACGAGTTGTCCTGCATCGCCGCCATCTGGTCTTGCATGCCTTTCTGAGTGGCATACATCGTCAACATCATGCTGCGCATGGTCTTCATCGTCTCGATCATGGGCGGCATCAACGTGACCATCTGCGGCATCAACTGATCCAGGCGTTCCATATCCGGAATCAGCTCTTGGATGTCCTTGGTCATCGTGTCGATGCCGTCAAGGGTGTCGAATATCGACCGCAACGCCCAACAGACCGGGATGTTGAAGCACTTAGGTTCCCAGTAGAAGTAATTGCGAATGGGCCGGAAAAAGTCGTCGAAGTTCGCGATGTTGTCTCGCAATTCGGCGACGTCAAGGGTCATATCCTTCATCTTCCCGACCATGGAGTGTGTCGTTGCGGCCATCTCCTTGGTGAGGGCCGACATCTTCTCCATCGTCGCGATCGTCGTATTCATTTCATCGGCCTGCACGAGCATGTCTGCCATGCGGTCTTGCAGGTACTTCTGATTCATCTGCTGGGTCGTGCCCTGCATGCTGATCTGGAACGGGATCGACGTGTGCTCGATCGGCTTACCGTCGGGCCGGGTGATCGCCTGCACGCGTGAGATTCCAGGAACCCTGAACACGGCCTTCGCGATCTTGTCGATGACGAGGAAGTCAGCTGAGTTTCGCAGGTCATGATCGCTTTCGATCATCAGCAGCTCAGGGTTCATCCGGGCCTGCGAGAAGTGCCGGTCCGCTGCAGCGTAGCCCTCGTTTGCGGGCAGATCCGCGGGCAGGTAGTTGCGGTCGTTGTAGTTGGTTCGATACCCCGGCAGCGTCAACAGACCGATCAGCGACAGAGCGATGGTCGCGACCAGAATCGGACCGGGCCACCGCACGACGGCGGCACCGACCTTGCGCCAACCGCGTACCCTCAGCGCACGTTTGGGATCGAGCGTCTTGCCGAACCGGCCCGCCACGGTGATGATCGCGGCGCTGAGTGTCAGCGCGGCTAGGACACCGACTGTCATACCGATCGCCAATGGCACGCCGAGCGATTGGAAGTACGGCAGCCTGGTGAAGCTCAGGCAGAAGGTGGCGCCGGCGATGGTGAGGCCGGAGCCCAGCACGACGTGGGCCGTCCCGTGATACATGGTGTAGAAGGCCTGCTCTTTGTCCTCGCCGGCGGCTCGGGCTTCCTGATATCGGCCGATGAGGAAGATCGCGTAGTCCGTGCCCGCGGCTATCGCGAGTGTCACCAGCAGGTTGGTGGCGAAGGTCGAGAGGCCGATGATCTCGTGGTACCCGAGGAAAGCCACGACCCCGCGGGCAGCGCTCAGCTGCAGGACCACCATGACGAGCGTCAGCAGCACGGTGACGATCGACCGGTAGACGAGGAGCAGCATCACGATGATCACCGTGAATGTGACGGCTTCGATCATCCGCATGCTGCGGTCGCCGGCAATGTGCTGGTCCGCGGCCAGAGCGGCCGGACCAGTGACGAACACCTTGACGCCTGGTGGCGGCTCCATGCTGTCGACCAGGGTCTGCACGGCCTCGACCGACTCGTTGGCCAGCGCCTCACCCTGGTTACCGGCGAGGTAGACCTGGACGTAGGCAGCCATGCCGTCGCTGCTCTGTGCGCCGGATGCGGTCAGCGGATCGCTCCAGAAATCCTGGACGCTCTGAACGTGCTTCTTGTCCGCCTCGAGCTTCTTGATCATCTCGCCATAAAAGGCGCGCGTGTCGTCGCCGAGGGGCTTGTCGCCCTCGATCACGATCATGGCCGAGCTGTCGGAGTTGAACTCCTCGAACACCGAGCCGACGCGTTTCATCGCGATCATCGAGGGTGCGGAATCGGGGCTCATCGAGACCGCGCGCATCTGACCAACCGTTTCCAGCTGGGGCACAACCACATTTACGACAGCGATGACCGCGATCCAGATCAGGATGATCGGGATTGCGAAGGCACGGATCATCCGGGGGATGAACGGCCGCGCAGCATGTTTGACGGGGGGAAAGGCGTCTGTGTTGGCTTCGCTCGTCGGGGTGCTCATGCGGACTTAACAAAGCAGAAGGTTTGCGCGTTCAAGCCGTTCGAAGTTCTTTCGTCTTTGATCTCGTCGTCGACGGTGATGCGGCACGTGATCGAGGATCCGTCACCTTGGGCGACGATGTTCGGAGCCGCCGACGGCGCAGTGGTCTGCAACGTCAGTGACCACGGCAGCCCGGCGCCATCGATGCGCTGAGGCTTGGCGTCCAGATCCAGATAGTTGATGTCCGCGTAAGAGCCCGAACCGAAGATCTCGTACTTCACGACCTTGGGGTCGAACGGTTCGGGGTCGTCGGCGAAAACCTTCGGGGTGACGATGATGCCGTCAGCACCGAAGAAAGTGCGGATGCGGTGGACGGTGAATCCCGCGACGGCCACCACGATGACGATGACAAGCGGGATCCAGATTTTCTTGGCGAGGCCGATCATGCCGATCGCCCCCGACCCGTGCCACCCATCTATGCGCCCTCGAGTTCCGTATCAGTCGACTGTGAATCAGGTGTGCGTAACTTAGCCCGTATAAGTTCTCACTTGCCACAGGTTATCTCAAGTTTTTGTGCTGCTGCCCACCACGGTCGCGACCGTGTGACCCGCATCACGACGAGGGCAGTTCGAACTGTCCCAGATAGCGCTTGATGAAGGCCTCGGCCTCGTCGTGACCTCGGGTTATTCCGAGCCCACGCTCGAGCAGCACGATCCGCGCCAAGCTGGTGACGATCATAGACATCACCACCGGCGGAAAGGCCTCCATGTCGACGCCGTGCGCGCGCATCGCCAGCGTGACAGCGCTTTCTTCGACGTCGCCGAAACGCTCCGCGTAGGCGGCGATCTCGCTCCTTATTTCCTTGCGGTGGTTGGCCAGCCCCATGAACTCCATGAACAGCCGTGCGCCGTGGGTGCTGTTCAGGCGCCACAGCGCGTGCAGCGGTTCGTCATCGGCAAGGGCCTGACGCTGTCGCCGCAGGTTGGTCTCGGCGCCGTCGCGTAGCACGGCGAGGAACAGGTCGTCCATGCTCGGGAAGTAATAGTGCACCAGTGCGGGCTTCACGCCGGCCTTTGCCGCCACCCGCCGCGAAGTCGCCGCGGCGTAGCCCTCCTCGAGCATTACTTGGGCAGTCGCTCTGATCAGCGCGTCGCGTGTAGCCGACGCGCGTCCACCTCTTGACCGCTCACCAGTGGTGCTGCTAGACATGGCCGCAGTCTAGATGTTGGGCGATCGCCCAACAATGGCTCGTCCAACAATTGAGGAGCGTCGGGATGGCTGGTCGGGTAGACGGCAAGGTCGCGTTCATCACCGGAGCCGCTCGTGGCCAGGGCCGTAGTCACGCGGTGCGGTTGGCCCAGGAGGGAGCCGACATCATCGCGATCGACATCTGCCGGGGATTCGAAGACTCGACAGCGCCCGCTGCCACACCCGAGGACCTCGCCGAAACCGCAGACATGGTGAAGAACCTGGACCGCCGCATCGTGACCGCCGAGGTCGACGTCCGCGATTACGACGCGTTGAAGGCCGCGCTCGACAGCGGTGTCGAACAGCTTGGCGGGCTCGACATTGTCGTCGCCAACGCCGGTATCGGCACCACCGGCGTCAAGTTGCACAAGATGCGCGAGGACATCTGGGACGAGACCATCGACATCAACCTCGGGGGAGTGTGGAAGACGGTCAAGGCCGCGGTTCCCCATCTACTGGCAGGCGGCAGCGGCTCGATCATCATCACCAGCTCGGTCGGCGGCACCAAGGCCTACCCGCAGGTCGGCCACTACATCGCCGCCAAGCACGGCGTTGTAGGCCTGATGCGGACATTCGCAGTTGAACTCGGCGCCAAGAACATTCGCGTCAACACCGTGCATCCGACCCATGTGTGCACACCGCTGTTGATGAACGAGCCCACGTACAAACTGTTCCGGCCCGACCTGGAGAGCCCGGGACCCGACGACCTCGCGCCGATCTGCCAGTCGTTCCACTTCCTGCCGATCCCGTGGGTCGAGCCCGTCGACATCAGCAATGCGGTGCTGTTCCTGGCATCCGACGAAGCCCGTTACATCACCGGCGTCACCCTGCCCGTCGACGCCGGCAGCCTTCTGAAATAAGGGATTTGACATGACGACCACTTACGGGACGGCCTCGGACAGTGCTGTTTATTACGACCCCTACGACGTCGAGATCGTGGCGAGGCCGTATCCGACCTACGCGCGTCTGCGCGAAGAGGCGCCGCTGTATTACAACGAGAAATACGACTTCTGGGCGCTGTCACGCTACGTCGATGTCGAGAAGTCACTGAACAATTGGGAGACGTTCTCCAATCAGCGCAGCGACATCCTCGAGTTGGTGAAGTCGGATTTCGACATGCCCAAGGGCGTGATGATGTTCGAGGACCCCCCGATCCACACGATGCTGCGCGGGTTGATGTCGAGGGTCTTCACGCCCCGACGAATGGCCGAGATCGAGGACCAGATCCGCAACTACTGCATCAATTGCCTTGATCCACTTGTCGGTTCGGACAGCTTCGATATCGTCGCCGAACTTGCCGCGATGATGCCGATGCGGGTGATCGGCATGTTGTTGGGCATCCCCGAGTCTGATCAGGTCGGGTTCCGCGACCGCAACGACGCCAACCTGCGCACCAAACCCGGTGCGCCGATGAAGGTCGCCAAGGCCGACGCGATCGCCGACGGCCGGATGTACGCCGACTACGTCGAGTGGCGTTCCAACAACCCGTCCGACGATCTGATGACAGCCCTACTCAACGTCGAGTTCACCGACGAGGAAGGGGTGACCCGCAAGCTGCATCGCAAAGAGGTGTTGCACTACACCCAAGTGGTCGCGGGTGCGGGCAACGAGACGACCGGCAGGCTCATCGGCTGGCTGGCCAAGGTGCTGGCCGAGCATCCGGATCAGCGTCGCGAGATCCAGCACGACCGTTCGCTGTTGATCCCCGCGATCGACGAGACGCTGCGCTTCGAGCCGACGGGTCCGCACGTAGCCCGTTACATGGCACGGGATTTTGAGGCGTATGGGCAAACGGTGCCCGCGGGCAGCGCGATGCTGTTGCTCTTCGGAGCCGCCAATCGCGATCCGGAGCGTTACGCGGATCCCGATACGTTCAACATCCACCGCAGCGGGTCGCATCTGACGTTCGGCAAGGGGCTGCACTACTGCCTCGGCGCCAACCTGGCGCGGCTCGAGGGACGCATCGCGCTCGACGAGTTACTCAACCGGTGGCCAGAGTGGGACATCGACTACGAAACCGCGCAACTGGCACCGACATCGACCGTTCGAGGCTGGGAGAAGCTGCGAATCGTCGTCAGCTGATTTTCAGGCCCCGACGGTTTAATTTCATGCTGTTTGGGGCAAGCTAATGAGCATGTCGAAGTTACTTCGTCCGGCGATCGTAGTGGCTGTGTGCGCGCCCATATTCGCAGTTGTGACGGCGGCCTCCGGCGCGGCGCAGCCACAGCCCATCAACTGTCCGCCAGGCCAGTACTGGGATCCGGGTTCCAACTCGTGCAAATCGGCGGTGCCGCTCAACTGCGCACCCGGCCAATACTGGAATCCGATTACGAATTTCTGTCGCCCGCTCGGCCAGTACTAAGTCGCTCTTAGGCACGGGTGTAGTGGGTGCCGCGCGATTCGCGCACCCAGAGTTCGCCATCGCCCGCGGTCGGACCCTGGGCTGCGAGCTCGCGTTTCAGCACCTTGTGGGTCGCGGTCGTGGGCAGGCTATTTGCGATGCGCACGTACCGCGGCCAGCCCTTGGGTGAGAGATCGGACTGCGCCGCGAGGAAGGCCTCGAAATCTTCCGGCGTGATGGCGACGCCGTCGTTCAGCACGATAGCCGCCATGATCTGGTCGCCGACGTTCTCGTCGGGCACCGCGTAGATGGCGACCAGGTTGATGTCAGGCAGCCGGATGAGGATGCGCTCGATCGGTGCGGCCGCCATGTTCTCGCCGTCGACACGCAACCAGTCGCCGCCGCGCCCCGCCAGATAGATCCAGCCGTCGGCGTCCTTATAGGCCAGGTCGCCCGACCAGTACATGCCGTGCTTCATGCGCTCGGCCGTCGCGTCGTCGGCGTTGTAGTAGCCGGTGAAGAAGCCCTGTCCGTCGGTGTTGACGAGTTCGCCGATCGCCTCCTCGGCATTCATCAGCGCGCCGTCGGCGTCGAACTGCGCTGGCGGACACTCGGTGACGGTCTCGGCGTTGTAGATCGCCACCCCCGGAAATCCTTTGCCCAGTGAGCCTTTCGGCGTGCCCTCTTCGCGGGTGATGATGACGGCGTTCTCGGTTGAACCGAAGCCGTCCCACACCGTGCAGCCGAACCGCTGCTGGAAGGCTTCGATGTCCCGGTCGCTGGCCTCGTTGCCGAACGCGATGCGCAACGTCGTGTCGGCGTCGCCGGGCTGTTCGGGGGTGGCCAGAATGTAGGCCAGCGGCTTGCCGACGTAGTTCATGTACGTGGCGCCGTAGCGGCGGATGTCGTCGACGAAGTTCGACGCCGAGAATTTCGCGGGAGCCATCGCGGCGCCCCTGGCCAACGCCACACCCCAACCCGCCACCAACGCGTTGGAGTGGAACAGCGGCATCGACAGGTAGCACGTGTCGTCTGCGTAGACCTCGAACTTGTCGACGAGCGCCTGGCCCGACATCAGCACCATGAAGTGAGACACCCGCACGGGTTTCGGGTTGCCGCTCGTTCCCGAGGTGAAGATCAGCATGTAGGTGTCCATCGGCTCGACCTCGCGGAACGGCGTGAGGTCACCGGCGGCCTCGAGCATGCGCGCCCACTCCTCGCTCGAGGTGTCCAGAATTTGCACGCCGTCGAGGGCGAGACCGTCGAGCAGCGGCCGATGCTCGGCATCGGTCACGACGATCTGGCAATCGGCGCGCCGGATGTCGGCGGCCAGCGCATCGCCGCGACGCGTCGAATTGATGCCACACAGCACATAGCCGCCGATGCCCGCCGCGGCCATCTGGTTCAGGAACTCCGGGGTGTTGCTCATCAGGACGCCGACATGCAGGGGGCGGTCGTGATCGGCGATGGCGAGCAGCGCTGCGGCGCGGGCTGATGCGTCGTTCAGATGCTCGCGCCATGTCCACGTGGCGTCGCCGTACTTCACCGCGACGGAGTCCGACGTTGCGCGCTCGCGCAGCAATTGCTGGATGGTCTCGCTTGGCATGCAGGTAGTTCTAGCATCCACCCATGAGGATCATTGACGCCGACGGTCACGTCGCGGAGGGAGCGTCGCTGGCAGTCGAGGCGATGCGGCGCTGGCCCGAACACATCGTGCCCCGCGAGGACGGACGAGCCCTCGTCATCGAGGGCCGTAACTACCCCGAGGCCGATGGTCCAGGCGCCGGCTGTCCCCGTGAGCACGGCTTGTCGACGGCGTCGGGTATCGACTACACGTCTGCCGAAGGTGTGCTGGGGGACGCCGACCGCGACCACATCGACACGATGGTGCTCTATCCCAGCCTCGGCCTGTGTGTCCCGACGCTGGAGGATCCCACGTTCGCCGCGGGGTTCGCGCGTCTCTACAACCAGTGGATCGCCGATTACTGCAGTTCCTCCGGCGGCCGGTTGCGCGGGATCGCGGTGACACCGATCGAACACGGCGCTGTCGCGGTCGATGTCATGCGTGAGGCTAAAGAGCTGGGTCTCGTCGCGACCCACGTCCCGCCCGCGCTCAAGACACGCAACCTCGACCATCCCGACCTGGATCCGTTCTATGCCGCCGCCGTCGAACTCGACATGCCGCTCGGGATCCACGGCGCCCCGGGTATGCACCTGCCGAAAGTCGGCGTCGACCGGTTCACGAACTACATCCAGGTGCACTGCGTGAGCTTCCCGTTCGACCAGATGACGGCCATGACGGCGCTCATTTCCGGCGGTGTATTCGACCGCCATCCCGCGCTGCGGGTCGCGTTTCTCGAGGCCGGTGTCGGATGGGTGCCGTTCTTCATCGACCGCCTGCACGAGCACTTCGAAAAGCGCGGCGATTGGATCCACGGCGGCTGGCAGCGCGATCCGGGGGAGTATCTGCGGGCGGGCAATATCTGGACCACGTGCGAGCCCGAAGAGCCGATCCTGCCCGGCGTGATCGACGTGCTCGGCGACGACTTCATCATGTTCGCCAGCGACTATCCCCACTGGGACGGCGAATGGCCGCACAGCACAGAGCATTTGAGAAATCGGCCCGATATCGGCGAGGAATCCCGCGCGAAGATCGCGGGACACAACGCCAAGCGGTTCTACTCTCTGAACTAACGGTCGCTGCCCAAACCGCCGGACCCTCCGGTCCTTCTCGCTATTTTTGCTAAGATACGGAAACTGGCCGCACCGGGGCGTGATGGGGTGAGTGCATGTCTGAGGTGGAGTGGACTCCGCTCCCGGTGCCGTGGGCCGTGCGCAGCGTGGACCGCATTCCGAAACAGCGCTATTACGACCAGGACTTCTATGCGCTGGAGACGGAGTTGTTCTGGCCGCGGGTGTGGCAGATGGCGTGCCGTCTGGAAGAGATTCCCAAACCCGGCGACTTCATCGAATACGAGATTCTCGACCAGTCGATCATCGTCGTCCGCGTCGACGACAGCACCGTACGCGCCTACTACAACGCCTGCCGCCACCGCGGCATGAAACTCGTCGAGGGCAGCGGGTCACGACGCAGCTTCGTCTGCCCCTTCCACGGGTGGTGCTGGGGACTCGACGGCAAGAACACCTTTGTGTTGCGCTCGGAGATGTTCGACGACGCCAACCTCGACGCGGGCGATCTCGGTCTGACGCCGGTTCGGTGCGAGTTGTGGGGCGGATGCGCGTGGATCAATCTCGACGACGACGCGCCCCCGTTGCACGACTGCATCGAGCCGTTCGGCTCCCGCCACGACGAGTTCAAGGTGGGGGCGCTGCGCACCGAGTGGTGGAAATCGTGTCTGCTGCCGGTGAATTGGAAGCTGGCCACGGCGGCCTTCATGGAGGGCTACCACGTCCCGCAGACCCATCCGCAGCTGCTGCCGTCGGCCTACCGCCCGGACTCGTCATCAGTACATCCGGTGGTGCAGGCGAGCCTGTATTTCATGCGGACGCTCGGGTCCGGTATGGGCGGGATGACGCACGAGAACGACATCCGGATTGCCGAAGGGCTGCAACACATGTCGCTCCCGGACGACCCCGCTGAGGCGATGGCGACCTGGCGCGCAGCGGTCAACGATGCGGTCACCGCCTGGCACCTGGCGCGCGACTGCGACTTTCCCGACCTCAACGACCTGGATCGGCGGCGCGCCATCGACCCGATCGGGTTCTGCTTCCCGCACTACTTCATCCTTCCGCAGTACAGCAGCGCGTCGTCGTATCGCATCCGTCCGCTGGGGCCCGAGGAGACGTTGTTCGAGGTGTGGTCACTCACCCGTTATCCGAACGACGTTGCACCGGGTAGGCCCACGGCGCCGGAGCCGCTTGCGCCCGACGATCCGAGCTGGCCGATGATTCCGGCGCAGGACTTCTCCAACCTGCCGCGTCAGCAGAAGGGGCTGCACGCCAAGGGGTTCGAGTACATGCGGCTGTCCAACCAGATCGAGGGCCTGATATCGAACTTCGAGCGCGTCATCGACGGCTTCCTCGCTGGCCTGCCGTACGACCAGCTGGTGCCCGCGATCCAGCGCACCAATACGACGATCGACGTGCCCGTCGCCGACCTCGGGCTGTCGGAGAAGGTTCGCACATGGTGAATTGGGACGCGTCCGTCGATCTTCTGATAGCGGGGAGTGGCGGTGGCGGGATGGTCGCTGCACTTGCCGCGCTCGATGCCGGGATCGAACCGCTCGTGGTCGAGAAACAGAGCCTTGTCGGCGGATCGACCGGAATGTCGGGCGGCATGGTGTGGCTGCCCGACAACCCGCTGATGCGCGCCGGTGGCATCTCGGATAGCCACGAGGACGGCCTGGCCTACTTCGATGATGTGGTCGGCGATATCGGAGAGGCATCGTCGGCCGCCCGTCGCGAGACATTTTTGACCGCCGGTAACGCGATGATCAATCTGCTTGTCGACAACGGGGTTCGGCTCGTGCGGTGTCCGGGATGGAGTGACTACTACCCAAACCACAAAGGCGGTAACGCGGCCGGGCGGTCAGTTGAGGGCGTCCCGTACGACGCCGCGGCGCTCGGGGACTGGAGCGACAAGGTCCAGCCGTCGATGGCCAAGAACTACGGGTTCGTGATCAAGACCAATGAGTTGCGCGCCGTGCAGTACTTCAACCGTTCACCGCGGGCGTTCATCACTGCGATGCGAGTGTTCTTGCGCACCAGAGCGGCTCGCATTCGCAACCGCGAGATCCTGACCAACGGCGCGTCGCTCATCGGGCAGATCCTGAAGGCGCTGATGGATTTCGACGGCGGGCCGTCAATGTCGGCACGCGGTAAGCCGCCGATCTGGACCGACACCGCGATGGACGATCTCATCGTCGAGGACGGTCGCGTCGTCGGCGCGCGCGTGACCCGCGGCGGTACGACGATGAACGTCGAGGCCCGCAAGGGCGTGTTACTCGCGGCGGGCGGTTTCAGCCGCAACGCCGACATGCGCCGTCAGTACAGCGGCAACCAGCCCAACGACGGCAAGTGGTCGATAGCCAACGCGGGCGACACGGGCGAGGTGCTGAAAACCGCGATGGCGCTCGGCGCGAAGACCGACCTCCTCGACGAAGCCTGGTGGCTGCCAATGGTGTTCATTCAGGATTCGGGCGCAGCGTCGCTGGGATCGGGGCGGCAGCGTCCCGGCGCGATCTACGTCGACGGCACAGGCAAGCGATTCTGCAACGAGTCGAACTCCTACGTCGAGGTCGGTAAGGCGATGTACGCGAACAAGGCGGTGCCCTGCTGGCAGGTGTTCGACGAGGGCTACGTCCGACGCTATGTGTCGGGGGCCAATCCGCTGAAGAAACGCAGCCTGTCCGAGACGCTGATCGAACAAGGCGTGGTCAAGCGAGCCTTGTCGATCGCCGAGTTGGCGCGGCAGATCGACGTCCCCCCCGATGCACTGGAGTACACCGTCAAGCGGTTCAACGAATTCGCGGCCAAGGGTCTTGATCCAGACTTCGGCCGCGGTCAGTCGGCTTACAACATCTGCCTCGGCGATCCGGGGTACAAGCCGAACGCCGCGGTCGGCCCGCTCGATTCAGCGCCGTATTACGCGACGAGGGTGTTCCCCGCCGATGTCGGCACTTGCGGCGGAGTGATCACCAACGAGCACGCCCAGGTGCTCAATCAGCAGGATGAGGTGATCGAAGGTCTGTATGCGACCGGAAATATCACCGCGACGGTGATGGGCCGCAACTATCTGGGCGCCGGCGGCAGCATCGCCAACACGATGATCTTCGGCTACGTCGCCGCTCGCCACGCCGCCGGGGCGAATCGGGCGCGCTGACCCACCGCCGCGGTGGGTTTACGCGCCGGATTCGCTAGGAATCGGCGGTGAAATCCCGTGGCTTCTTACCGGATTCGATCAGCAGCCGCCGTCGCTCCTGAACATCGGTGGCCGCGCCGACCATGTTCGTCAGGATGTGGCTGACCTGGAGATGCACCCGCATCCCCATCAGCTCATACGCCCGCTTGACATTGTTCTTCACCGCCATCGACGTGGTCAGCGGAATCTGGCCGATCTTGCGGGCCATCTCCTCGACGGTGTCCTCGAGCTGATCGCGGGGCACCACCTTGTTCAGGAGACCCCATTCCAGCGCCTCCTGCGCGGACAGCGTGGGCGCCAACAGCAGCCAGTCCATGGTCCGATGCCAGTTCATCAGTAACCACGGTTCGATCATGGTGTGGCCGCCGGGCTCGCCGAGGCTCTGTGCCAGCGGCATCTGGAAGTACGCATCCTCCGATGCGACGCAGAAGTCGGTGAGGAGGCCGAGGTAGATCCCGCCGCCCATGCAGTAGCCGTGGATCTGCGAGATCGTCGGCTTCGGGAACTCCCACAGGTACAGCGTCGGCCAGAGGAACAGGTCGGCGGTGCCCTTGTAGAGGTCCTCGAACGTGTCCCCGAAATCGGGGTAGGGATTCTCGTCCGGACCCCACCGCGCGACGTGCCCGCCGCAGAACCCTTTCCCGTTGGCCTTGAGGATGACGACCTTGATCTCCTTGTCGCGGTCGGCCTCACGCAGGCAGGCGTCGACCTCTTGGACGAGTTGCGCGTCCTTGGTGTTGGCCTTCTCTGGGCGGTTGAGGATGATCCGCGCGATCGGGGGCTCGCGCTCGTAGATGACCGCTTCGAACTCCATTGCCGTCTCCTAGAGGATTGCTCCGCTGTCCTTGGCCGCCGAGATGTCATCCCAGTCGAGATCGAGCTCCAGCAGGATCTCCTCGGTGTGCTGTCCATGTTCGGGCGCGCGAGCGGCTGCGGGCGGTGTTTCGTTGAATTGAACTGGCGCGGCGACGATCTGGTACTCGTTGCCCTGGTCGTCCACGTTGGGTACGACGTAACCGTTCGGCCTGACCTGCGGATCGTTGAGGGTTTCCTTCGGGGTGGCCAGCGCGGCCCAGACACCGGGTTCGTCGGCGAGGACCTCGCGCCAGTGGTCCAGATCCTGGCTAGCGATGGCCTCGCCGATGAGTGCGCACGCCTCGGGCGTGTTGGCGATCAGGTTGCTTGACGGGACGAAGCGTTCGTCGGTGGCCAACTCCGGCAACCCGATCCGCTCGACGAAGCCGGCCCAGTAGCGATCGGGCTGCAGGAACACGAGTTGCAGGAACCGGCCGTCGCGCGTCTTGTAGCGGTTGACGAGCGGATTGATCGCCAAGCCTGGTGGTGCGCCTGGGATACCGTCCATGTCGAAGAGGTCAGCGACCGAGATCGACGGGGCGATCGTCCACATCGCCTGCGCCAGCAGCGACGAGTCGACGATGCTCGGCTCCCCGGTGCGCTCGCGGTGGAACAGCGCGGCGCACACGCCGCCGGCCAGCGTGATTCCGCCTTGCAGATCACCAAATCCGGGTCCCTGCACCGCGGGCGTCTCGGTGCCGAACGGCGTCATCGTGTAAGACACCCCGCCGCGCGAGAGGTAGGTGGCCGCGTCGAAACCACCCTTGTCGCGGTCGGGTCCACGCACCCCGGTGCCGGTGCCGCGCGCGATGATGATGTTCGGATTGAACGAGCGGATGTCGTCGACGGTCAGCCGCGCCCGTTCCAGTGGTCCGGGCAGCCAGTTGGTCAGGAACACGTCCGCGGTGGCGAGCAGTCGCCCGAAAAATTCACGACCGGTGTCGGACTTGATGTCGAGAGCGATGCTGCGCTTTCCCCGGTTGCCGATCTCGAGGATGAAATCGATGTGCGCGCGGGCGTTCTCTTTCGTGAAGCCACCGATGACCAGCGCCCGGCCCGGATCTCCCGCTTTGACGTCTTCCACCTTGATGACGTCGGCGCCCCAGTCGGCGAGCGCCGCACCGGCCGAGGGAACGTATGTCCACGAAGCCAATTCGACGACTCGCACACCACTGAGAACTCCGGTCATTGCAGCCCCTTCCCGACTTCTTCGAGATACCGGTCGGGTGAACCGAGGAATCCGCTCCAGCCCAACAGTCGCTTCAGATACAGGTGCGCATCGTGCTCCCAGGTGAAGCCGATACCGCCGAACACCTGGATCGCCGTATCGCCGACCTTGGTCAGCCGCCCGGCGAAGGCCTTGGCGCGCAGTGCGGCGAGATGGCGCTCCGCGGGGTCGGCCGCGTCGGCGGCCCACAGCGCGTGGATGACGCCGCTCCGCGCGAGTTCGACTGCCTCGTACATGTCGACGCACAGATGCTGGACGGCTTGAAAGCTTCCGATCGGCTGATCGAATTGCTTTCGCACCTTGGCGTATTCGATGGCGAGGTTCATCACCGCGGTCGCTGCCCCGAGCGCGTCGGCGGCATATGCGATCACCACGTCGTCGACGACCGCATTCATCGCGTCTTCCGACACGGGGCCCAGCCGTCGGGCGGGTGCATTGTCGAACACGAGGTCTGCCATCACGCGTGTCGGGTCGACGCTGGCGCATGGTGTCATGGTCAGTCCCGCGGACGACGTGTCGACCGAGTACAACCCGATGCCGTCGGGTTCGCCGGCGAACACCAGGATGACGTCGGCGTCGTCGGCGTCGGGCACGCAGTCGACGCTGCCGTGCAGTCTCGTCTCGTCGATTGCCGTCGGCCGTGGACCGGACAGGGACGCGACGGTGGCGATGGCGGAACCATCCGCGATGTGGTTCAACAGTCCGACGGCATTGCCGTCAGTGCCGGTGCGGACGAGTGCTCGCGTCGCGGCCACGGCCGTGGACAACCACGGACCCGGGTACAGCGCAGCTCCCAGTTCCTCGGCGACCACTCCGGCTTCCACCATCGTCATGCCCGCGCCGTCGCATTCTTCAGGCACCAGCAAGCCCGTCACGCCCATCGCCGCCAGCCCACGCCAGACCGAATCGGCCCCCGCGACCTTGTCGTCGAGCTGCGGGCGTACATATGTTGCCAGGCTTGCCTTTTCGGTAAGGTAACGCCGCAGGGTGTCTCGCAGCGCGGTCTGCTCGTCGCTGAGTTCGAGGTTCATCGCCTTGGCAGGTCTAACACTCGGGTCGCGGTGATGCCTTTGTTGATCTGGGTTGTCCCACCGGCGATGGTCAGTGAACGCGACGAGAGTCGACGGTCCATCCACCGGCCGCCACTGCCGAGCGGTCCGAACACGTCGAACGCCAGCTCGGCGAGTTCCTGGCCGAGTTCGGCCCAGACACTCTTGGCCAGGCTGGCCGAGCCGAGCGCATCGCCGCCGTGCAACATGGCCGATATCGAGCGCTTGCACAAGTACTCGAGGTATTTGATGCGGACAGCGACGTCACCGAGCCGACAGAGCGTCGCGCTGTTCTCCAGCGCCGGTCTGCCGTCAACGACGTGCTCGCCGAGGTCGGCCACGAGGTCGGCCAGCTGCATCTCCATCTGCGCGTACAACCGCGCGGCGCCGGCCCTCTCGTGGCTCAACGTGGTGGTGGCGACCTGCCAACCCGCGTTGAGCGGACCGAGCAGGGCATCGGCGGGTACGCGCACGTCGGTGAAGAACACCTCGGCGAAGTCGGCGGCCCCGTTGATCGTCACCAGCGGCCGCACCTCGATGCCGGGCGACTTCATGTCAACGATGAGGCAGGAGATGCCCTTGTGTTTGGAGGCGTCCGGGTCGGTGCGCACATACAGCTGACACCAGTCGGCCCGGTGGCCCAGCGATGTCCAGATCTTCTGGCCGTTGACGACGAAGTCGTCACCGTCACGCGCCGCGCGGGTTCGCAGCGACGCCAGATCGGATCCCGCCTCGGGCTCGGACATGCCCTGACACCAGATGTCGTCGGCCCGCACCATCCGGGGGAGCAGCCGACGCATCTGATCCTCGGTGCCGTACTGCATGATCGCCGGGGCAATGTTGTTCATGCCGATCACGTTGAGCGGCATGGGAGCTCGTGCCCGCGTCGTTTCCTCGGCGTAGACCAACTGCTCGAGCACCGTCGCCCCGCGGCCGCCGTATTCCTGCGGCCACGAAACCGCACCCCAGCCCGCGTCGGCCACCGCCGCATCCCACGCCCGAAGAGTCTCAAAAGCCTGCGGATCGCGCCCTCGGCGCCGGTCTGCGGTCGTCACCTCATCAGTCAGGTTGGCGGACAGCCACGCCCGCAGCTCCTTGCGGAAGGGCTCCACCTCCGCCGGATATGAGAAGTCCACGGTTTCCTGTTCGGGATCGGCCTGATTGGTTTCTTTATAATTTTAGGTAGTATAGCCACCGCTGGCGTACTGGCAGAGAGGTTCGGTCATGGGCAGGGTTACGGGCAAAGTGGCCCTGGTCAGCGGAGCTGCCCGTGGCCAAGGACGTTCACACGCGCGCACGCTCGCCGCGGAGGGCGCTGACATCATCGCCGTCGACATCTGCGCCGACATCGAGACCAACGACTACCCGCTGGCGCGTCCGGAGGACCTCGACGAGACCGCGCGACTGGTCGAAAAGGAAGGTCAGCGCGCCTACACCGAGATCGCCGACGTCCGCGACCGTGTCGGGCTGGCGGCGGCGATCGACCGAGGCGTCGAAGAGTTCGGACAGCTCGACATCGTGGTCGCCAACGCCGGGATCTGCCCGATGACCGCGGGGCTGCCGCCGCAAGCGTTCGTCGACGCGGTCGACGTCGACCTCATCGGCGTCATGAACCTCATTCACGCCAGCATGAAGCACCTCCACGCGGGTGCCTCCGTCATCGCCACCGGATCTGTCGCGGCGTTCATGGCGACGGCCGTCAACACCAGCGGCATGGATGGCGGACCCGGTGGAGCGGGCTACGCGTTCGCCAAACAGATTGTCGCGCACTACGTCAACGATCTCGCCCGCACCTTGGCGCCCGAGCAGATCCGCGTGAACGCCGTGCACCCGACCAACGTCAACACCGACATGCTGCACAGCCCGCCGATGTACAAGGCGTTTCGACCGGATCTGCCGAATCCCACGCGCGAGGATGCCGAAATCGTCTTCCCGATGATCCAGGGGATGCCGATTCCGTACGTGGAGCCCGAGGACATCAGCGAAGCCGTGCTGTTTCTGGCCAGCGACGCCGCCCGTTACGTCACCGGCCAGCAGTTGCGTGTCGACGCGGGCGGTTTCCTGAAAATCAAGCCGTGGTCGGGCCCATAGCGGAGGTGTGGATATGCCAAGGGGAATCATGTACGTCGAGACGATGCCGGTTTCGTCTGATCGTGAAGCGGAGTACCACAAGTGGTACAACGACACACATCTGGCGCAGATCCTCTCGGTCGACGGCATCGTCTCGGCGCGCCGGTTCGCACCCAACGATGGTGACGGACCGTTCATCGCGATCTACGAACTGGATTGCGACGACCTGGATGCGGCTGTAACGCGGCTCGGGGAACTCGGCGCCAGCGGAACAATGACCGGCCTCGAGAACCTCGCCATGGATCCAAAGCCGATTCCCAAGGTGTACCGCGAGATCGGGTCGCTGGGCCCGTGAGCTATTCGACAGATCTGCAGCGGCGCATCTATGCGCTGATGGTGCTGATGAAGGCGGCCGACGACAGGTTGTCCAAAGGAATCGGAACCGGCGAGTTCATGTGCGTGTACTGGCCCTCGCGCGGGCAGGAGGCGATCGGCGCCGCGATGGGTGTCGCTCTGCGTGACGACGACCAGCTGGTGACGACCTATCGCGGGCTGCACGACCTGATCGGCAAAGGCGTTCCGCTGGAAGAGATTTACGGCGAAATGATGGGCCGCACCGTGGGCGCCAGCCGCGGCAAGGGCGGCACCATGCACATCGCCAAACCCGAGAACGGCGTGATGTTCGCGACGGGCATCGTCGGTGCCGGACCACCCGTCGCGGTCGGGCTTGCGATGGCGGCCAAACGTAAGGGTCTGGACCGAGTCACGGTCGTCAGTTTCGGTGATGGCGCCACAAACACGGGCTCCTTCCATGAGGCCGCGAACATGGCCGCACTGTGGAACTTGCCAATCGTGTTCGTCTGTCAGAACAACCTTTTCGCCGAGATGACGCCCACCCACGACACGATGAAGCTCACGCGCGTCGCCGACCGGGCGGCCGGCTACGGCATGCCCGGTGTCCAGGTGGACGGCAATGACCCGCTGGCGGTGCTGGATGTGCTGGCCGAGGCGATCGGCAAAGCGCGCAATGGCGACGGCCCCACCTTCCTCGAGTGCGTGACCTTCCGTTTCCGCGGGCACTACTTCGGCGACCGTATGCCCTACATCCCGAAGGATCAGCTCTCGGCGGCGATGGAGGCGGATCCGGTACCGCGGTTCCGGAAGTACTTGATCGACAGCGGCGTCTGCACCGACGACGAGCTCAGCGGCATCGACGAAGGCGCCTCCATCAAGGTCGAAGAGGCGCTCAAGGCGGTCATCAGTGCCGAGGCGCCGTCGATGGACGAACTCGACCGCGACGTGTACGCGTCCCCGATCCGTTACCCGGTCTGAGGGAGACGCTGATGGACGAGAAAGAAATGACCATGCGCGAGGCGCTGAACCTCGCGCTCGACCAGGCGCTGGCAGCCGACGACCGGGTGTTCCTGCTCGGTGAGGACATCGCCGATCCCGGCGCGTCCGGCCCGACCGCCGGGCTGTCGACGAAATACGGCCACGACCGGGTGCTGGACACGCCGATTTCGGAGGCCGCCATCGTCGGTGCTGCTATCGGCGCCGCGATCGACGGGCTGCTGCCGGTCGCCGAGATCATGATCATGGATTTCATCGGCATCGCTGCCGACCAGCTGATCAACAGCGCCGCCAAACTGCGATTCATGACGGCTGGACGCACGACGGCTCCGATCACTGTCCGTACCCAGGTGTACGGCGGACTCGCCACCGGGGCAACGCATTCCCAGACGCTGGAAGCCTGGTTCATGCACATACCGGGAATGAAGGTGATCGTTCCCTCGACGCCGCGCGACGGTAAAGGCCTACTGACATCGGCGATCTTCGACGAAGACCCGTGTCTGTTCGTCGAGACGATTCGTCTACAGGGGCAGAAGGGCGCGGTCCCAACGGATCCCGGGTTCGCGATTCCGCTCGGCCAGGCCGATGTCAAGCGGCCCGGCTCGGACGTCACCCTGATCAGCTATGGGCGCAGCGTATTGGAATGCCTGAAGGCCGCAGAACAGCTGCAGGAGCAGGGTGTCAACGCCGAGGTTGTCGACCTTCGCACGCTCGTGCCCTTGGACGTCGAGACCATCGTCGAATCGGTGCGGCGCACTCGCCGCGCGGTCGTGGTACACGACGCCGTCCAGTTCGCGGGACCTGGCGCGGAGATCGTCGCCACCTTGCAGGCAGAATGCTTTGGTCAGCTCACCGCGCCGATCGAGCGCGTCGGAGCACGGTTCGTTCCCACGCCGGCAGCGGCGGCGCTGGAGGCGCAGCTCTATCCGTCGGCAGCACGGATCGTCGAGGCCGTGCAGCGGACCCTGGCCACCGCGGGCGCGCATGGCTGACTTCGTCATTCGTATTCCGCGTACGTCGGTCGCGGTCTCTGAAGCCGAGCTGACAGAGCTACTGGTCGAGAACGGCCAGCACGTGGAGGAAGGCGCCCCGCTCTTCACTGTGGCCACCGAGAAGGTGGAACAGGAGATCGAAGCCGGAGCATCGGGCACCGTCAACTGGACAGGCGAAATCGGGACCACCTACGACATCGGCGCTGAAATCGGCAGCATTCGTGGCATCTGAAAGTAGTGGAAAGGGAATTCATCCATGGACATCAACGAAACTCGCGAACGGATCATCTTCGAGAAGACCGGCCCCATCGCGAAGATCACCCTGAACTGGCCGGAGAAGGCCAACGCCCAGGACCAGAAGCAGGTCGAGGAGATCGACGATGCGCTTCGTGATGCCGACCGCGATTACGACATCAAGGTTCTGATCATCAAGGCCAACGGCAAGGGCTTCTGCTCGGGGCACGCCATCGGCAACAACGCCGTCGATTACCCGGAGTTCGTCGAGGGCTTCAAGGCCACCGGTATGCCGTGGAAACCTCAGACCGATCTGTTCGTCAAGCCGATCCTGAACCTGTGGGAGTTTTCCAAGCCCACCATCTCGCAGATCCACGGGTACTGCGTCGGTGGCGGCACGCACTACGGTCTGACCACCGATATCGCTATTGCTTCCGAGGACGCCTACTTCTCGTATCCGCCACTGCAGGGGTTCGGTATGCCGTCGGGTGAATGTTCGATCGAGCCATGGGTTTTCATGAACTGGCGGCGCGCATCGTATTACCTGTATACGGCCGAAAACGTCGACGCGAAAAAGGCTCTCGAATACGGCCTCATCAACGAGGTCGTCAAGCGGGAAGATCTGGAGGCGCGGGTGGAGGCGATCGCCCGCCACATCGCTCAGGCCCCGCTCACCACGCTGCTGGCCACCAAGGCCAACATCAAGCGGGCGTGGGAGATGATGGGCATGCGCGTGCACTGGCAGAGTTCCAACGATCTCGTTGCCCTCGCGTCGGTCAGCCGGGACGTTCAGGACCTCATCCAGCGGGTGTTCGCCGACAAGATCCTGCCGTCGGAGATGGCGGAGCGGCAGGCGGCGGCCTCCAAGAACGGCGATGCCACGTAAAGTCCTCCAGGGACTGAGAACTTGAACATCTCTGACCACGCGACGGCGGCCGCGGATTCTGCAGCCGTGGTCGTCGCGGACGGTGAGACGATCACGTACGGCGAGCTCTACGCCAGGAGCCAGCGGGTGGCGGCTCTGCTGTACGAGGCAGGGCTACGGCACGGCGACGGCGTCGCGCTGGTGTTGCCGAACCGGCCGGAGTTCTTCGAGATCACGTGGGGCTGCCAGCTTTCGGGGTTGTACTACAGCGCAGTCAACACGCACTTCACGGCAGATGAAGTCGCCTACGTCATCGATGACTCCGAAGCCAAGGCCGTGTTCGTCGACGAGTCGATGCCTGAACTGGCTGCGCACATTCTCGAGGCGAATCCGGGCGTCGAGGTCCACATCAGCGTCGGCGCCACGCTGCCGGGCTGGACCGCCTACGCCGAGGCGCTGGCATCCGCGGGCTCGGCGCCACCGATTTCTGACGGCACCGAAATGCTCTACTCCTCGGGAACCACGGGGCGGCCGAAGGCCGTTCGGCGGCCACTGCCGACCGACGGGCAGGGGTCGTGGGCGCAGAAGGTGCTCGAATACTCACTGGGCCAGCGCTACGACATGACGTCGTCGAGCGTCTACCTCTCCCCGGCACCGCTGTACCACGCGGCGGGCATCAACTACACGATGGCGGTGCACCGGGTGGGTGCCGCCTCGATTCTGATGCGCAAGTTCGACGCCGAGGCGGTGTTGCGGCTCATCGAGAAGCATCGCGTCACCCATGCGCAGTTCGTGCCCACGATGTTCGTCCGGATGCTCAAGCTGCCCGAAACCGTCAGAAGCTCCTACGACGTGTCGAGCCTGCAATGCGTGATCCATGCCGCGGCACCGTGCCCGGTCGACGTCAAATACAAGATGATGGAGTGGTTTGGTCCCGTCATCCACGAGTATTACGGGGGGACAGAGGGTTTCGCCGGCACCGGTATCGGGCCCGAGGAGTGGTTGGCGCATCCGGGATCGGTCGGTCAGCCGATCACACCGGTGCATGTGTTGGACGACGAGGGTGTCGAGGTTCCCGTCGGCGAGTCGGGGGAGCTGTTCTTCGAGGGCGGACCGGCGTTCGAATACTTCAAAGACCCGGACAAGACCGCGTCCGTGTCCAACGACCGTGGCTGGCGGTCGCTGGGGGACATGGGCTTCGTCGACGAGGACGGCTACCTGTACCTCACCGACAGGTCCACGTTCATGATCGTCTCCGGCGGAGTGAACATCTACCCGCAGGAGGTCGAGAACCTCCTCGTGATGCACCCCAAGCTCGTCGACGCCGCGGTGTTCGGTGTGCCCAACGACGAGTTCGGCGAGGAGGTCAAGGCCGTCGTCCAGCCCGTCGAGGGAGTCGAGGCTGGGCCTGCACTCGAGGCCGAACTGATCGACCACTGCCGATCGCATCTCGCGACGTACAAGTGCCCGCGCACGATCGAGTTCGACCCGCAACTGCCGCGCGATCCCAATGGCAAGCTCTACAAGCGGCGCATCCGGGAGCGCTACTGGCAGGGCCGCGCGTCGCGCATCCTCTGACTCAGTCGAGGCTGAAATCGATGATGCCGCGGACGATCTCGCCATTCAACTGGTCGCGGTAACCGTCGTTGATCTCGTCGAGCCGGTAGCGCCGGGTGATCATCTCGTCGAGTTGCAGCTGACCCGTCTCGTAGAGCTTGACGAAGCGGGGTACGTCGACGCGCGGATTGCACGATCCGTACACGGTGCCGACGAGGTTCTTGTTCCACAGGATGAACTCCTGCAGATTGATCCCGATCGAACTCGTCAGCTGCCTGGTCATCCCGGTCAGCACACAGGTGCCGCCCTTACGCGTCAGGCTCAGCGCCGGCTGCACATCGTCCTCGGTGATCAACGAGGGGGAGACGATGACGCTGTCTGCCATCACCCCTGCGGTCAGATCGCGAACCAGATCGGCGGCTTCTTCGGTGGACGCGACGCTGTGGGTGGCGCCGAATCCCAGCGCGGACTTCTGCTTGAACTCCACCGGATCGACGGCGATGATCTGCGCGGCGCCGTTGATGCGGGCGCCCTGGATCGCGCCCGTGCCGATACCGCCGACGCCGATCACCACGACAGTGTCTCCGGTGCGCACCTTGGCGCGGTTCTCCGCGGATCCGTAACCGGTGGGGATGCCGCAGGACAGCAGTGCCATCGGCAACAGCAGCAAGTGAGGGTCGATCTTAACGATCGAATCAGGCGACACCACAGTGTGTTTCGAGAACGCGCCGACCTTGGACAGATGGCCCAAATTGCGGCCGTCGGCCGTGTGATGGCGGAACGTACCGTCGGTGGGCATGCCGGGGATCATCACCTGGGCGCCCATATCGCAGATGTACTCCATGCCGGAGTTGCACCACCGGCAACTGCCGCACACTGCGACGAACGACGTCACGACGTGGTCACCCGGCTTGAAGTCGGTGACGCCCGCGCCGACCTCGAGGACCACGCCCGCACCCTCGTGGCCACCTATCAACGGGAACATCGACGGCAGCCCGTAAGACTGCATCACCTCGTTGGAGGCGGACATGTCGCCGTTGCGGATGTGCTCATCGGAGTGGCACAGCCCGGCCGCGGCCATCTCGAGGAGCACCTCGCCGGCCTTCGGCGGGTCGAGCTCGAACTCCTCTACCGACCACTGCTGACCCATGTCGTGCAGGATCGCCGCGCGAGTTTTCACGAGAGGGGTCGGAACGTGACGGGCAGATGCTTGGGCGATCGAAATGGCATGCCGGTAATCTTCGTATCCTCGTCGGCGATTAGTTGGAAATCGGTCAAACGGTCGAAGAGGCTCGTCAGCATCGCCTTGGTCTCGACACGCGCCAGGTGCATCCCGAGGCAGCTGTGAATGCCACCCGCGAAGGAGATGTGTGCCCGCCGCGGACGGTGGATATCGAACACGTCGGGGTTGTCCCACCGCTTGTCGTCGCGATTGGCCGCGCCCATACACAAGGTGATCGACGCGCCCTCCGGAATCGTCTGGCCATGCATCTCGACATCGCGAGTGGTGTTGCGCGCCACCAGAACCAGTGGTGTCTCGTAACGGATGCCCTCTTCGATGGCCGCGGGAATGAGGTCGCGATCCTGCTGCACCGCCGCGAGCTGTTCGGGGTGGGTGAGGAGCAGGTACAGCAGATTCCCCGATGACCGGTACGTCGTCTCGAGACCGGCGGGCAACAGCAGTCGAAGGAACGAGATGATCGCCTCGTCGGTGAGCTTTTCGCCGTCGACCTCCGCGGCGACCAGATCGCCGATGACATCGTTGGTCGGTGTGGTGCGACGCTGGTCCACCTGCTGTTGGAAGTAGGTCCCCAGTTCGACCGAGGCGTTGAGGCCGGCCTCGATGTCCTCGGTGATCGAGATCAGGTCCAGCGAGAGCCGCCGGAACATCTCGAGATCCTCCTGCGGGAGACCCAGCAGCGCCGCGGTGACCCGTGTGGGGAACTCGAACGTCACCGCCTTGACCAGATCGACCTCACCCGCATCTTTGAACTCGTCGACCAGCTGATCGCAGATCGGGTCGATGACCTCGGGTTCCCATGCGGCCAGAGTGCTCTGTTTGAACGCCTTACTCACCAGGCTGCGGTGGTCGTGATGCTGCTTGCCCGCCATGCCCAGAATCGTCGGCCCGAAGACCAGTCCAATGGTCTGGTTGTACATCTCCGAGGCGAAGACCGTGTCCTCGCGGAAAGCGGTGAAGACGCTGTCGAAGTCGAACAGGGTCCAATTCTCAGGGTTCTTGAGCTCCTCCGGCATGAGGTCGCTCTCCATGAGCGTGCCCCGCCACACCGGCGCTGTCCTGCGCATGTGGTCGAAGTACGGGTAGGGATCGTTCACCAAATCAGGGGCGGTCGGCTGGTCATGCGAATCCGTGCTGGTTGTCACACATGCCTCCCGCGGCAGCCTCTGGCAAGTCGTTGGCTCTATCTTTACTATTTTAGTATTCTAGGTCAAGGGAAGAGGAGGTCATATGCAGCGCCAACCGGTGTGTGCGATCGAAGACCTGCCTCCGGGAACCATGAAGCTGGTCCAGGCCGGGAAGTTCGGAGTGGGTGTCTACAACATCGACGGCTCGCTCTACGCGATCGCGAACTACTGCTCACACGAGGGCGCGCCGCTGTGCCTTGGGTATGTCAGAGGCACCACCGAGTACGACCCCGAGATGCCTGACCAGATCCGCCATGTGCGTGAAGGCCAGATCGCGCGTTGCCCGTGGCATCAGTGGGAGTTCGACATCACCACCGGGGCGAGTCTTGCGGATCCGAAGAAGCGAGTGCGCACGTACGAGGTGGACGTCGCCGACGGACAGGTGTATTTGACGGCATGACGATCATCGACGCGAATGTCCAGCCGCACTTCCGGTTCAACTCCGAGATCCGGAGATACCTGTCGGCGCCGCACAAACTGCGGGCCATCCCCGATGTGGAGCAGCAGTGGTACCAGGCGCCGGGCGGGGACTACCGCCAGGACCTGTACGGCGACGGCTATCCAGGCTCGGACCCAGAGACCATGGCGCACCACCTCTTTGACGAGAACCGGGTCGACTACGCGATCCTCAACCCGCTGACGCGCGGCAACATCGCCGACTATCTGCTGAACAGCCGGATCTGCGCGGCGGTGAACGACTGGCTGCTCGACCGCTGGCTGGACCCCGACACCTCGAACCGTTTTCGCGGCACCATCCGGGTCAACCCCGAGGACGTCAAAGGCGCGGTCGCCGAGATCGAGCGGCTGGCCGGGCACCCGAAGATGGTTCAGGTCGGTGTCCCGATGCAGTCGCGCGAACCGTACGGCAAGCCGATGTTCGAACCGATCTGGGAAGCCGCTGCCGCGCACGGGCTGCCGGTGGCCGTACACATCAACGGCGGCAACGGCGTCGACCATGCGCCGACGTTCGCCGGCCATGCCTACACCTATCCGGGCTACGCGGCGTTCATGCCGCTGAACTCGTTCGTTCACCTGGCGACGCTGATCGTCGAGGGCATGTTCGGCCGGCATCCCGTCCTGCGGTTCGTGTTCGCCGATGGTGGCTACGACATCCTCACGCCGCTGATGTGGCGGCTGGACACGTTCTGGATGTCGATGCGGGACCAAACGCCTTGGGTGGACCGTTTTCCCAGTGAGTATCTGCGCGACCACGTCCGGTTCTGCTCGTCGGCGCTGGACGGGCCGACGGATGAAACCCAGGCCGAACAGTGGCTGGACTTCACGAACAAGGCCGACCTTCTGCTGTACGGGTCGAGCTACCCGCACTGGTCTGCCACGAGACCCGACGCCGTCGTCGCCGGTCTCAACGATGCCCAGCGAGAGAAAGTGCTGTGGCGCAATGCAAGTGATCTTTATGGGGTCACGGAGGTCGAAGGGAGCCTGATATGACGACCGTCGAGGATGTGCAGGACATCGCGGTGACGATCGTCGACACCGACGTCCATCCGCTGCCGGTGTCGGCCGAAGTGCTCAAGACGTATGCGCCCGCGGAGTGGAAGGACAAACTGTGGCCGACGGGCAATGCCGTCTCCGCGGTTCCGCACTTCTACGACACCCCGGATTCGTACAAGACGAACTCACTGCGGGTCGATGCCAGCCCGCCGGGTGGGGGTGTCGCGGGCAGTGATCCGGACTTCGCGGCCAAGCAGCTGCTGGTTGATGCCGGTGTGAGTATCGCTGTGCTAGAGCCGATGTGCGATGCACAGCTGCCGCAGGCCGAAGACGTTCTCAAGGCCACCCACAACGACTGGCTCGCCGACGTGTGGCTGGGCGAGGCCAACTGGCACGGCCGCTGGCGTGGCGCGATCAGCGTCACCGCGCAGGACCCGGCCGCGGCCGCACGCGAGATCGAACGCTGGGCCGGCCATCCGTACATGGCCGAAGTGCTGATGACGCCGCAGACGCGAGGGATCCCCTTCGGCAGTCCGCATTTCGACCCCATGTATGAGGCCGCAGCGCGCAATGGCCTTCCCGTCGCGACCCACCTGATGGGGCAGACACCGTTCGAGCTGATCCCGATCTATCCGGTCGGCAACCCCGCGCACTGGCACGATTTCTTCGCGTCCTGGCCACTGCTATACGTGTCGCATCTGATGAGCCTGGTGTTCGACGGCGCCTTCGATCGGCATCCCGATCTTCGAGTGGTATTCGTCGAGGGTGGCTTCACGTGGGCATTGCCCGCGATGTGGCGGATGGACCGAATCTGGGAGCAGCGCAAGGCAGATCTGCCGCACGTGCGCCGCAAGCCGTCGGACTACGTCCGCGAGCACGTGCGGTTCACCACGCAGCCGCTCGAAGAGGTCGACCTCGGGGTCTACCGCCAGTACCTCGACATGATGGACCTTGGTGACAACATCATGTTCTCCACCGATTACCCGCACTGGAGCTATGACTCGCCGGACTGGGCGATCAGACGGTTCCCGGCGGACCAACGTGAGCGGATCATGCGCGGCAACGCCACGTTGCTCTACGGCCTGCCCGCCACGGTCAAGGCGCTGCCCTCCGAACTTCCGGGCGCAGGTGACGTCGCCGTCTGACGAAGGCGCTGTCGAATCGGCATTGACCGACCTGGTCTGCGATTACGACAAGCGATGGTCGGCCCTGGATTTCGTTGCGGTTGGCGACCTCTGGTCGAATGGCGACCCGGCGCCGATCTACGTCGGCGACGAGTACGCGGCGCCGGTGATCGGTAACGACGAACTGGAACGGCACTGGGCGAGGGTGGCGGGGCGGCTCAGGTCGGCAACTGTGTCGTCGACACTCCATGAGTTCGACGTGGTGGATGACACGGTCGTACGCGCCATCGTGCTGAGCCGCTGGCGTCTCGCCGGTATGGAAGCCGACGGTGAACGCAAGGGGGCGAGTTGGATCACGTGGCTTCTGGTCCGCCGTGGCGACCGGTTGCGCATCTTCCACCAGATGGAATCGCAGGTGCACCTCGCCGAATGAGTGCGAAATCACTGCTTGGCGGTGCGTCGCTCGGCCTCCAGCGGAACCACGGGCGTGCGAGCGTGCGGCCCGCGCGTGATTGCGTGCAAACGGATTTCGGGCAGATCGACTGACGGGTCCAGGGTGTCGAGCCATGCCACGGCGTCGGCGACATCGGCCGCGCGAATCGCGTACATCTCGAACGGCACATCCTGCAGCATCTCGGTCTCGACGGGTCCGGGTGTGACGATGTGGACGTTGATGCCGTCGCGGTCGACCTCACGCGCAAGCGCACCTGCGAACGCATTCATGCCTGCCTTCGACGCCGAATACGCTGTCCGCGCGAGCATCGGCTCGTGCGCTGCCGACGATGAGATGAACACGAAGCGCGAACCAGGTTTCATCTTCGGCAGCGCCTTGGACGTCACCACGAAACACGAGTCCAGGTTCGCCGACATCGTCGCGCGCCACTGATCGAAAGTCTGTTTGCGAGCGTAGGTTCCGCCCAGAATGCCCGCCGCGTGCACGACGAGGTCGATCTCGTCCAGCGCATCCACCGCGGGTGCGAACGTCTCGGGTTGCGCCGCGTCGGCGACGGCGTAGCGCGCACCGATCTCCGCGGCCGCGGCGCGCAGAGGTTCCTCGCGCCTGGCGGTCAGGACGACGTCGTAGCCGAGCTCGGCGAGCTTGCGCCCACACGCTTTTCCGATTCCACCGCTGCCGCCGGTCACCAGGGCGCTACGCACTCGGCACCGTCAGCGGTTGCGTCGGGCCAGCGCCTGCGGCGACAGCGCCACGATCCGCTGCTCGGGATCGGCTGCGCTGAAGTAGGTCTGGGTATCTGCGATGTGACGCGCCGACAGCTTGCGGGCACGCTCACCGTCGCCGGCTTCGATCGCATCGGAGATCTTGTTGTGAATGGACATCGCGACGCGGCGCTGACTCATCGACGGGTATTCGCCCCGCGCCGTGGTCTCCTGCGCCCACCAGTTCAGGTGACCCGTCCACAGCGTCTCGAGGCTTCCCACGACGGCGATCATGGTGTGGTTGCCGCATCCCCGGACGACCTCGTCGTGGAACTGCCCACCGATCTCGGTGAACTGTGGTCCGTCCTCGATGCGTTCGGCCATCAACGCGTTGATCTCTTTGAGCTTGGGAACCAGTTCATTGCCACGGTCGGGACGCCGTGCCGCCAGCGCCGCACACATCGGCTCCAGCTCCTGCAGTGCGGCGCCCAGATCGGAGAGCGGAACCGTGTCGCTCTGCAGCAGCAGTCCGAGCATGTATGCCGCGCTGGCTTTCGCGGGCGCGTGGACGACGGCGCCACCGCGGTTGCCGCGGCGCACAGAAACGAGACCCTCGGTCTCGAGGATCCGCAGAGCTTCCCGCAACGACACCAGGCTGACCCGGAATTGCTCGACGAGCACCTCTTGGCGCGGCAGCAGATCGCCGTCGGCAAGCTCGCCGTCGATGATCTGCCGGCGAAGTTCGTCGGCGACGATCTCGGCCGTTCGGCGCGAACCCAGTCGGCGGCGAGCCTCGGGGCCAATTCCCAAAGTGGTCATATCGCCAACAATGCTAACAGTGAAATGCCCGCTACCTGGGGTGTACGTCGTCGCTATCTGACAAAAGTTACTAATATGACAAAGAAACCAGGGAGGCTCCAGCGAGTGAGTGACGTAGAGGATGTCGTACCTACGCCGCTGCATGATCTGCGCGTCGTCGAGATCAGTGATCGTATCGCGGGCGCGTACTGCGGGAAATTGCTGGCCGACGCGGGTGCCGACGTCATCACGGTGGAACCTGTCGGCGGCGACCCGTTGCGCCGGTTCACCGCGTCGGGTGCCGAGTTACCCGACGGTGCGGACGCGCCGTTGTTCGCGTATCTGAACGCCGGGAAGCGCAGCGTGACAAGCATTTCCGACGAGCTGCTCACCGCCGCCGACATCGTCATCCACACCGGGACCCGATCCGCCGCGCTTGAGAGCGGAATCGACCCGCGGCGCCTGCTGGAACAAGCGCCAAAGCTCGTCATCGTCACGATCTCCGACTTCGGCTGGACGGGTCCGTGGGCCGAGCGCCCCGCGACGGAGTTCACGCTGCAGGCCGACAGTGGACTCACAGGTTTTCGCGGCGATCCGTCCGGTCCGCCCATTTCGGTCGGCGGCGACCTAGGGGAGTACCAGGGCGGCGTCTGGGCGGCCTATGGGGCGCTCGCCGCCCGCCGCGGGGTCAGCCGCGGCGGCCGGGGCGTCCATCTGGACTTGTCGATGCTCGAGGCGATCACGCTGATGCAGAGCGGCGAGTGGCTGCACTCGCAACTGCTGAAGGCGCCACACGTCCGGCGCTCGGTCGAAGTGCCCTCGATCGAACCGGCCAAGGACGGTTTCGTCGGCATCAGCATGGTGACGGGGCAGCAATGGCTGGACTTCGCGGCGATGGTGGACTGCCCGGAGTTCACCGAGGTGCCGCAACTGCAATTCCAGATCGGGCGCTGGGATTACCGCGACTGGATCCGCGAGCGGATAGACCCGTGGATGCGTGAGCGCACCGTCGCGGAGATTGTCGAACTGGGCCAGTTGTTCAGGTTGCCGCTGGCCGCGCTGGGTAACGGCGCCACAGTTCGCGAGATGGACCACTTGCAGGAGCGCGGCGTGTACGTGGAGAACCCGGGTGGGTTCCGGCAGCCGCGTCCGCCGTGGTTGATGTCCCTCGCCGCGCCGGCGGCGCTTCGCACTGCACCAGGTATCGGCGACTCCGATGCCGAACCTCTATGGGAGCCAAGACAATCGACGACGAAAGCGACGGCCGGGCGTCCGTTGGCCGGTCTGCGGGTGATCGACTTCACCGCTTTCTGGGCGGGACCGTCGGCGACGCACTCGCTGGCGGCGTTCGGGGCCGACGTGATCAAAATCGAGTCGATTCAGCGGCCGGACGGAATCCGCTACTCGGGTGGGATGCGCAAGGACGTCGACGACTGGTGGGAGTACGGCTGGGTCTTTCACGCCATGAACACCAACAAGCGGTCGGTCACGCTCGACCTGCAGTCCGATGACGGTATCGGCTTGATCAAGACACTGATCGCGCAGGCCGATGTGGTGATCGAAAACTTCTCACCGCGCGTGATGGATCAATTCGGGCTCGGTGCAGACGCATTGCTCGAAATCAATCCGCGGCTCGTGATGGTGCGCATGCCGGCCTTCGGCCTGACCGGTCCGTGGCGCGACAGGGTGGGTTTCGCGCCCACCATGGAGCAGATCGCCGGCCTCGCCTGGGTCACCGGCATGCCCGACGGACTGCCGGTGGCCCCGCGTGGCGCTTGCGATCCGCTCGCGGGGACACACGCGGCGTTCGCGCTCATGGCGGCGCTCGAATTCACCGACCGCACCGGTCGCGGCCAGCTCGTCGAGGTGCCGATGGTCGAGAGCGTGCTCAATGTGACCGCCGTGCAGCCAATGGAATTCGAGGTGTTCGGATCGATCCTGGAGCGGCGCGGCAACCAGGGGCACCACCCCGGCGAGTCGCAGGACATCTACCGGTGTGCCGGCGACGACAGCTGGATCGCCGTGACCGTGCGCACCGATGCCCAACGGGGCGCGCTCGCGGCGCTGATGGGTGCTGCGGACGCTGACCCCGCGACATGGCTCGCCACGCAGGACGCCGTGACGGTCGTCGAGCAACTAGTGGCGGCCGGAATTCCAGCGGCCGTGGTGATTTCGCCGTCCCTGGTGATCGACAATCCGCAGCTGGCACACCGGGGGTTCTTCGAGCCGCTCACGCACCCGAGCACCGGACCCGGTCTGTATCCGTGTCCGCCGTTCGCCCGTCCCGACGGCGTCGACACCTGGCTGCACCGTCCACCCCCGAGACTGGGACAGCACAACAGCGAGGTTTTGACCGAGCTGTGTGGGCTGACGGAGGCCGATCTGGAACGCCTTGCGGCCGACGGTGTCATCGGCACCAGACCGAAAGGTCTGTGAGTCGGCGGTAAATCAGCGTCGTGTCAGCGAAATCGACATCGCGTCGAAGATCGACATGTTGTTCGCGAGCGTCGGGTGGGTGACCCTGGGAATGCCGAGACTGATGTCATCGGCGCGCAGGAGCAACTCGTCGAGCGCCGCGCGGATCTCGGCGCGCGCGAGCATGGCGCCGAGGCAGTGGTGCGGCCCACCCCCACCGAAGGTGACATGAGGGTTGTCTGCGCGCCCGATGTCGAACACGAACGGGTCGGCGAACACCTCGTCGTCGCGGTTGGCCGACCGCAGCATCGACACCACGCGATCGCCCTTGGGGATGGTGATGCCGTCCATCTCGACGTCGACCTTCGTGGTGCGAGTCCAGAACGCCACGGGTGACGCCCAGCGCAGCACCTCTTCGACCGCACGCCCGCGGATCGACTCGTCGTCGCGATAACGCTGTATCTCACCGGGATTGGCCACGAAGGCCTGAAGTCCGGCGGCGAGCGCATTCTTTGTCGTGTCACTGCCCGCCAGCGTGAGGATGAAGAAGAAGATCTCGAGTTCGTTGGCGGGGATCGACAGCTCCTCACCGCTCTCGTCGGTCACCACCGCAGTGGTCAGCGTGCTCCAGATGTCGTCAGTGGGATTGCGCCGCTTCTCGGCGGTGAGCTCGAGCGCATACGTGAAGATTTCCCCGAACATCGCCATGTGCTCTTCGGTGTTCGGGTGGCTGTCGCCGGCGCCGGCCTTGAGGATCCGATCGAGCGTGTCGAAGATGTGGGGCCGATCCTCGTCTGGAATCCCCACGATGTCGCCGATCACCGACATCGGCAACACGTCAGCGACATCCTCGATCCAGTCGCCGCCCCCGGATTCGAGCAACCCGTCGATCATTGCGGCGGCGCGGCGACGAATGCCGTCCTCCAGCTTTCCGATGGCCTTGGGGGTGAATGCATGCGACATCACCCGGCGGCGCTTGGTCAGGACGGGAGGGTCCATGGTGATGACGTTCGGGAACGCACCGATGGGCCCGATCCCCTGGATCAGGGGACCGTCAGCGGCGGTGAAGGCGTCGGTGTCGCGGTGAATGCGCTGCGCGTGGCGGTGCTTAGTCGTCATCCAGAAGTCGCGTTTGACGCTGCTGGCGACGCCGTTGGTGAGCTCGTGGTGGAAGATCGGCAGCTCACGGCGGAATTCGGTGAACAGATCGTCGGGAAAACCGTTCTGCCACAACGCAGAATCCGACAGGTCGACCGGAGTGGTCGTGGGCATGCGTTCTCCTCGCGTCGCCATTCTTGACCTAGAATGCCTAAAATAGTAAAAATAGGCAACGGGCAGGTTTGGCGACCTGCGGATATGGTGCGCGCGGATGGAGAAAGAATGACGACAGGGTCTTTTCAAAGAGAAGTCCACGACCCGCAGATCGATCCGTCTGAACGCGAGTTCGGGCCGAGTGGGATCAGCCTCTCGACGTACCGCTTTCCAACGGGTTGGTTCATCGTAGGTTTCGCCTCGGAACTGGAACCCGGTCAGGTCAAGCGGGCGCATTATTTCGGCGAGGAACTGGTGATGTTCCGCACCAAGTCCGGCAAGGTGAATGTGCTCGACGCCTACTGCCTGCACCTCGGCGCCAACATGGGCGTCGGCGGCACAGTCGAGGGTGAGCACATCGTGTGTCCGTGGCACGGCTGGGAATGGCGCGGTGACGGCACCAATGCGCTGATCCCGTACAGCAAGATCGGCTGTAAGCAGAACGTGCGGATCAAGTCGTATCCCGCCCAGGAGTGGTACGGGTTCATCGTCGTGTGGCACGAGCGTCATGGCCGCGCCCCCTACTGGCAGCCGCCGGTACTGCCCGAGCTGGAGACCGACGATTACTACCCGCTGCATCCGCACTCGAGGATGCTCAACCGGGTCAAGGTGCACGCGCAGATGATCATCGAGAACGCGGCCGACCCATATCACGTGCAGTTCGTCCACAAGGCCGACAGCGCCGCCAACACAACGTCGTTCGACGCCAACGGCTACCACCTGCACGCGACGGTGACCGCGAACTTCGGCGGTGGCCGTCCGACAACGTGGCTCACGCCGGATGGACCGGTCGACGCCAACATCATCTACGACAACTATTCGCTCGGCCTCGGCATCGTGCGCTTCCCCAAGGAGCTCGTGGCGACCATCGAGGTTACCGGCCAGACCCCGGTCGACGAGGACTACACCGATTACTTCTACACCCAAGCGTCGGTGCGCGAACCGGGCGACACTGGCGACAAGCCCGCCGGCCGTGCGGCGAAATTCCTTCAGCTGCAACAGGAAGTCATCAAGCAGGACTTCTTCACCTGGGAGAACATGAAGTACCTCGAGAAGCCCAACCTCGCACCTGAGGAGGCACGCGACTACGCGGCGTTGCGGCGGTGGGCGCACCGGTTCTATCCGGGTGAAGAGCCGTCGCCGATCGACTTCGGGTACACCGCCGACGGTGACCCCGATCCGGCTGCAGCGGGGGCGTGATGCCCCGTGGCCGGGACGCCACGCTGAACCCGGAGGCCTTCGGCGTTGAATGTTTCAGCGTCCCTGCGGTACTCGATCGTCGTGCCGATGAGTACGGCGACCAGGTGATGATGTCGATCGCCGGCACCCCGGTCACCTTCGCGCAGATGCGCGACCGTTCGTGCGCCGCCGCCCACGTGCTCACCGATCTCGGGGTGCGGCGCGGCGAAACGGTGGCGCTGTTCTCCGCGACGTGTCCGGAGTGGGTGTACTTCTGGCTTGGCGCCGCACGGATCGGGGCGGTCTCCGCCGCGGTGAACGCGGCCAGCAAGGGCGAGTTCCTGGCGCATGCGCTGAGCCTGTCCCAGGCCGCGGTAGTGATCACCGACGCCGATCGCCACGACCGTCTGACCGAGGTGGCAGGCGAGGTCGCCACGGTGAGATCGATCCTCGTCCAGGGAGGTTCACTCACCGAGGCGTTGACGAGCGCGCCGGTGACCGCACCGGACATCGAACCCATCGGGCCCGGCGACATCGGTGCGCTGTTCTTCACCTCCGGCACGACGGGACCGTCGAAGGCCGTCGCCACCACCTGGCACTACCTGTTCACCGCGGCCGCGACCGTCGCGTTGTCCTGGGAACTGCAGCAGGGGGACACCCTATGGACCGCGATGCCGCTGTTCCATCTCAGCGCGGCACCCACCGTCCTGGCACCCATGCTCTTCGGCGCCACCAGTGTGCTTGCCACCGCCTTCCACCCGGGCCGGGTGTGGGATGAGATACGAGACTGCGGCGCAGTGGGTTTCGCGGGTGCCGGGGCGATGGTGTCAATGCTGTGGAGTCTGCCGCCGGATCCCCGGGACGCCGAGTTGGGGCTGCGATTCATCTCGGCGGCACCCATCACCGCTGACATGTACCACGCGATCGAGGAGCGTTACAGCTGCCGCGTCGTGACGATGTACGGCCTGACCGAAGCGTTCCCGATCGCCTACAAGGCGGTTTCCGACGACGGCAGACCGGGTACCTCAGGTCAGGTCAACCCGGCGTTCGAGGTGCGAATCATGGACGACCGGGGGCAGCCACTGCCGACCGGTACGGTCGGCGAGATTGCCTGCCGGGCGCGGACAACACATGCGATGAGCGAGGGGTATGTGTCATCGGCGCCCGGCAGGGCAAGTCTGCAGGTCGATCTGCATCCAGAGTGGTTCGGCACGGGGGACCTGGGCTCGCTGGACGACGACGGCAACCTCGCCTACGTCGACCGAGCGAAGGACTCGCTGCGGCGCCGCGGCGAGAACGTGTCGTCCGTGGAAGTCGAACAGACCGTGATGGGCCACCCGGCCGTGGCGGAAGCCGCCGCCGTGGGCATACCGAGCGACCTCGGGGAAGACGACATCCTCGTTTTCGTGACGCTGTGTCACGGTGCGACGGTCGATTTCGCCGAACTCCTGGATTTCTGCTCGGCGCGCATGCCGTACTTCTGCGTGCCGCGTTACCTCGAAACGATCGACGAGATTCCCAAGAACGTCATCGGACGTGTCCGCAAGGACGTGCTCCGCAGCAGGGGACTGGGCGCCGACGCCTGGGACCGCGAAGCGCACGGCTACGTGCTCACCCGGTAGGAGATGAAATGTCGTTGACATACCAACAGCAGTTCGTGTTGGACGGACTGGCGGGGCGGGCAGCCATCCTCAATCTGGACGCGCGGCACAACCGCATGTACTCGGCCGGCGACCTCGTCGGCTGGATCACCACGTTCCGTCACGCGGGCGCGACGTATCTGCGGGCGGGGGAGTCGTTCACCGACCTGCGCAAGGCGTTCGACGGGGGAGGCGGGGCGCGGTTGGTGACCGTCGACCATGAGATCAACGTCGACGGGGTCGATGCCACTCAGCAATGTGTGGCATTGCTGCTGCGCGACAACCAACTTCAGGCCTCAGGCACATTCAGCGACCGGCTGATTTACGAGCGTGGCGGCTGGTACTTCACTTCACGCGAACTCGAATGGGATCACGTGTTGAACGAAAGCGCGCTACCCGTGTGAACGACGGCATTCGGTACGAGTTCGCGTACGGCTCCTACGAGGACGCCCTGCGCATGGTCGGCATCCGTACGGAGCCGCGATATGCCGGGACGGCGGTCAGCGGCGCGCGCATACAGCAGTTCGCTTCTATGGTTCACGATCCGAACCCCGCCTATTGGGACGTTGACTTCGCCCGCGAGGTGTGGGGCGGTCTGCTCGCGCCGCCGGCGTTACTGATGGGCTGGCTGATCCCGCCACCGTGGCTGCCCACCGACGAACCACCCAAGCCCTCGATCGCGATCCGCGTGCCCTTGCCCGGAACGACATTCATCAACGCCTCCAACGACGTCGAGTTTCCCGCGACCATCCTCGAAGGTGATCGTCTGCACGTTGTCGAGGAGGTGGTCTCGGTCTCACCGGAAAAGACGACTCGCGTCGGTACGGGACATTTCGTCGAGACCTGCGACCGCTTCCACCGTGCCGACGGAGCGTTGGTGGCCATCAACCGGAACACGTTGTTCCGGTTTACTCCTGCGGCGCAGCCGTGACGACATATCGCAGGTTGTCGTGGGACGAGATCGTCGTGCCGACCGAGCTGGCAGAGGTCGTCGACGCGATCGACTATCAGCGCGTCGTGATGAACCCGGGAGCGACCTGGGACTACTTTCCCGGTCACTTCGATCCGGAGTACGCGCGCCGGCACGGCCAGCCGACGATATTCGTCAACACCATGCACACCGCGGGTTTCGTGGATCGAATCGCGACCGGATGGGCCGGGCCCTACAGCAGGGTGGTGCGGCGAAAGGTCTCGCTGCTTGGGTCGTTCTATGCCGGAGATTCGATGGTCGGCCGGGGCCGCGTGGTCGACAAGCGCGTCGAATCCGCGGGTGACGTCCTGCGACACCTGGTTGACCTCGAGATCGCGGTCTACAACCAGCGCGACGAATTGTGCTGTCCCGCAGAGGTCACGCTCGAGATCAGCTAGCGTCCGACCGGACGGCCGCCCTCTACGTCGTTGTGGGCACCGATGGTGACAGCCAGCAGCCGCGCGGTCGTCGTGCCGCGGTTGTGCCACCGGTGCCGGGTGCCGTTCTGCACCACGACATCACCCGCATTCAGGATGACCTCTGCGCCGTCGTCCAACTCGAGGCCGATCGTGCCTTCCAGCACGATGTCGTAGTCCATGGTCGCGGTGCGGTGCATACCCGGTTCGTCGGGATCGGCCCACTGCGCCAACGCTGTTCCGACGAACTCGTGGAACTCATCGTTGCCGGGTGCGAGTTCCATCAGCGCGATCGAGCTGCCGCCCGGTGGTGGGAAGATCGTCGACACCGCCGGCTGGCTGCCGTCGTCGGGAAACCGGCCCGGGTCTTCGCGACCCCAGATCAGCGACGTCGCTGTCCCGCTGTCGCCGATGGCGATCCGGTCGACCTCGGTATCGCTGGCCACCACCGAACGTCCGTCCTCCGTATGACCGGTAACCACCCGCCTCATGGCGCTCCTCGTCGTCGAGTGTTGGGTTATTGCACGTTTTTCGGCGTGAAGCGTGACATAATCCCCCTGCACGCGGGGAGGTGCCCCCACCACACTCGGCGGGGTGGTTAGTCGAGATCGGGCAGCTTGTTCGCGCTTACCGTTGACTGCAACTCGGTGTACTCCGACAGCCCCTCGGATCCGAACTCGCGTCCGATGCCCGACTGCTTGAATCCGCCGAACGGCGCGGTCGTGTCGAGGGTGTACATGTTGATGCCGTACGTCCCCGTCCGAACCGCAGCGGCGATCTCGAGCCCGCGCGCCACGTCGGCCGTCCAGACGGAACCGGCCAGGCCGTAGTCGGTGTCGTTGGCGATCCGCACGGCGTCGGCTTCGTTGTCGTACTTCAGCACAGTAAGCACGGGACCGAAGATCTCCTCCCGCGCGATCTTCATGTCGTTGGTTGCGTCGGTGAACAGCGTCGGCTGGACGTACCATCCGCGGTCGTGTGGCTTGTCCTTGCCGCCCAGGATCATTCGCGCGCCCTCGTCGAGGCCCGCCTGGATGTAGCCCTGGACCTTCTCCTGTTGCCGTTGCGCGACCAGCGGCCCGATGTCGGTGGCATCGTCGGCCGGGTCGCCGACCTGCAGGCCGGTCATCATGTCGGCCAGCGCGTCGACGACCTCGTCGTGTTTGCGCTCGCTGACCAGAATCCGGGTCTGCGCGACGCATGCCTGTCCGTTGTTCATCAGGCTGGCCATCTTCAGTTGCTTGACGGTGTTTCCGATGTCGGCGTCATCGAGGATGATGGCCGCCGACTTGCCGCCTAGTTCAAGGCTGACACGCTTGAGCTGTTCACCGCACACCGAGGCGATGTGCCTGCCCGTCGCCGACGATCCAGTGAACGAGATCTTGTCGATGCCGGGATGACGGATCAGGGTCTCGCCGGTCTCCCTGCCGCCGGGAACGATGGACACGACCCCTTCGGGCAGGTCGATCTCCTCCAGCATTTCGGCCAACCACATGGCGTCCAAAGGAGTTTCGGGTGCGGGCTTGACCACGACGGTGCAACCCGCGATCAACGCGGGGATCATCTTCGGCATGATCAGGAACTGCGGAACGTTCCACGGAACGATCGCGCCGACCACGCCGACGGGCGCGCGACGCACATGGACGTCGCCGAACAGTCCCGGGCGTCGTTCCACCCACGGAAAGTCCTTGGCTGTGGCCATGTTGAGGTGCATCTGCGCGAGCGCGCCCGCACCCTGTCCCAGCCGACTGAAGCTCTTGGGTGAGCCCATCTCCGCGGTGATCAGGTCGGCGATCGCGTCGGTCTCGGCCATGTAGATGGCGGCCAGCTTCTCGATCCTCTCCATGCGCTCGCCGACGCGCAGGCGCGGCCACGGCCCCTCGTCGAACGCCGTCCGCGCGGCGGTGACCGCCTTGTCGACGTCCTCGGGGGCCGCTTCAGGCGTCTCGCCGATCGACTGTTCGGTGTGCGGGGAGATCACGGAGAGTCGTTGACCCGTCGATGGTGCCTGCCAGCGGCCGCCGATATAGAGCTTGTCGTAGTTGAGGGATCGCATGTCGCCGCCTGTCCTACCGCCTAAAGTTGCTATTAATATAAACATAGTGAAAAAGGCAGGGCCCGTGAACCACCCGCAACCACACGATTGGCGCCGATACCCGTTTCAGCTGGTGCCGGCCGACCGCCAACTCGACTTCCCGGCCGCCGAGGCCAATCACCCCGACTGTGAGTCCGACACCTGGTTTCTGGCCGGCGAGCTGACCGGGGAGAGCGGCCGCGGCTACGCGTTCCTGTCGATCTTCAACAAGAACCGGCCCGGACTCGGCGACATCGTCGCCGACTTCTACACGTTCGCGCTGTTCGATCTCGACGCAGGCACCTACGGCACATACACCGACTACGACATGCCGCCCGCGAACATGGAGCCCGGCGCCGTCGTGAAGATGTCGGTGTCCGACGAATGCCTGGACATCGCCTTCGACAGCGGCGCGGGCCACGCGGAGTGGCGTACCTGCCGCGACGAGAACGATGACCTGGTGCCCTACACCTACGACGTCAGCTTCGTCGGCACCGATGCTTTCGGTGCGGCGATGGGGGTGAACCTGCACGTGACCCCGACGCGCGCGCCGGTACCGTTGGGGGCCGCGGATTTCGGCGGCAGGATCGAATGCTTCGGACAGCCTGACACCTACTCCTACCTTCAGACCGGCCTGACGATGACGGGAACGCTGACGTGGGGCTCGACGAGCGAGCCGGTGAGCGGCACAGCGGGCCATGTCGACCGGCAGTGGTTCCCGCTGATCGCGAACAGCGGCGGCGCCGACGGCGACGTGCGCTGGCGCGCCCACGAATGGCGCACGATCAACCTCGGCAACGGCGTGGACATGAGCATCTGGCGTCAGTTCGACCGCACCGATCGCAATGCACTGCAACCCTTTTCGGGTGCCACCACAAGCTCGCCGGATGCCGACCCCGAATTCGCCGACGACATCGAGGTGTCCATCGAGAGCTACGTGCGCTGGCCCGAAGCGGTGCGAACCCTATACCGTCCGCCTGCGAAGGCGCGCTACCTGCCGGACCGGCACCGGTTGACATCGCGCAAGCTCGATCTGGACCTGATGGGTGAGCCCTTGGTGCCCGCACCGGGACACGGGCTACCGCTGGAATACATGGAGGGCCCGTTCCACTATCGCGGAACACTGCGCGGAGAGCCGGTGAGCGGCTTCGCCTTCTACGAACGATCGCTTGCGCTGTACCGAGACTGGGAGTTGGTTGACGTGCTCGCCAGCGTCGTGGGCGATGATCGGGTCACGACACTGCGCACGCTTGTGGACGCGGGTCGGCGCGAGGAAGCAGTGGCACACCTGCGCGACGAGATCCTTCCGTCGGGAGCCGGAATCACCGAGTTGGTCGACGATCTCATCGTCGCGCTGACTAAGTGATCGCCTCGTCCCAGGTGGTGTGGCGGTGCTGCAGGCCGGGCTCATTGCGGCCGAAGACGAGATGCTCGCGTACTCCTGATTCCAGGTTGGCCTGCAATCCCGCCACGAGTGCGTAGTCTTCGTCGCGGACCGTCGAGTGCGCGTACTCGAAGACCGCCGCCGCGCCCGCGGCCGTCGATTCGTCCGACAGGTCGAGCGGCGTCGAGTTCTGGTGCACGGTGATCGAACGTCCGGGCGCATCGCCGGGGTAGACGCGGAACAGCTCGCCGTTGGCCACTGTGCACGAGATGACGATGTTGGGGTGCAGCGCGTAGATGACAACCATTGCCTGTAGCGGCTCCCACTGCTCATCGGGCACTTCGTCGAGATCGAGAATTCCGTTGAGCGGGAAAATGAGTCGATGATGAGGGCCGAAAGAATCGAACACGGTGCAGTTGCTGCGGGCAATCGTCGCGAAGGTCGTCTTGTGCACCGTGGCGAAGTGGTAGTTCTCAGCGAACGTGTCGATCGCCAGTTTCCAGTTGATCGGGCAGTCCAGCACCTTCTCACCCAACGGCGACCAGCGGCCGATGCCCCAAGAGTCCAATTCGTCGGCCAGGGGGCCGAGGAAAGCGGGGATGTCCAGCGTGCCGTCGGGGTCTAGTGAGATCCACAGAAAGCCTGCACATTCGGCCGCCGGTAATTCAGACAAACGCGGTGTGCCCGAGGATGTTTCGGGAAACCCCTCTTTACCCGGCACGCCGGCCAGATTGCCGGTGAGATCGTAACTCCACGAGTGATACGGACAGGCGAGCCTACGCGCAGCGCCGCACCCGTCGGCGATGCGCGACTGCCGGTGCAGGCAGACATTCTCGAACGCGCGTACCACTCCGTCGGCGGCGCGGGTCAGCAGGATGGACCGGCCCATCACGGTCTTGGTGCAGTACGTGCCAGGCCGATCGAGTTCTGAGACATAGCCAACCAACTGGGGGCTCGCCATCAGCATGGCGACGTCCTGCGCGTGGCGCTCGGCCGACGTATACGTCTTCGCGGCGACTGTGCATTCGGACGGCATCAGATCGGTGGTTTTGTCCCGCGCGAGCTTCAACGCGCGCCGGGTGAGATCGATCAGCTGTTCGCGGTCCATCACTGGTCCTTGGTCGAGGGGTGGGTGACCATCTGCCTATTTTTATGATGATAGCGTTCCTATGTCAAAAACCGCTGGTGAGCGGCGCGCCCCGCGTATCGTCCGATCATGCTCGCTGGGACACACTCAGCCGGCCGCGTCAGGCGCCTCGCGGTCGCATTGGCGGCGGTCGCGCTGCTACCGGCCCTTGTCGACATCGTCGGCGGATCCCCGTCGGCTACCGCTTTTTCGAATCCGAACCTGCCGGTCGAACACCTCGAGGTTCCGTCGACGGGGATGGGGCGCAACATCCGCGTTGAATTCCTCTCTGGCGGCCCGGATACACCGGCTCTCTATCTCTTGGACAGCATGGAAGCGGGCGAGAACCTCAACGGCTGGGATATCAATACCGCGGCCTTCGACTGGTACAGCGGTTCTGGACTGTCGGTCGTCATGCCCGTCGGCGGCAAGTCGAGCTTCTACAGCGACTGGTATCGACCCGCCGTCGGGAACGGGCAGAACGTCACCTACAAGTGGGAAACCTTCCTCACGCAAGAACTTCCCGCGTGGCTCGCCGCGAACCGGCAGGTTCGGCAGACCGGCAATGCCGTCGTGGGGTTCTCGATGGGAGGCTCGTCGGCGTTGGTTCTGGCCGCCTTTCATCCGCAGCAGTTCGTCTATGCGGGATCACTGTCCGGTTTTCTCAATCTGTCCGCTCAACCCGGCCAGGTCAGCACAGCCATGATGTGGAACGGTGGCTTCAATCCGGAAGCCATGTGGGGCCCGCCGGGCGACGCGGCATGGGCGCGTAACGATCCGACCGTTCAGGCCGGCAGGCTTGCTGCCAACGGCACCCGGGTCTGGATTTACTGCGGGAACGGCACACCGACGGACCCCGCTCTGTCGAGCCCGGACGCTCCCATTGCGGGACTCGGTTTTCTCGAGGGATTTGCGATCGAATCCAACCGCGCGTTCGTCGACGCCTACGTCGCGGCGGGTGGGAACAACGGCGTTTTCAATTTCCCCGACGGCATTCACAGCTGGGGCTACGCGGGGCAGCAGTTGCAGCAGATGAAGCCCGATATGCAACGGGCGCTGGGTGTCACCGACACGAGCCGAACCTGAGTTGCGGCAATCGAATTCGGACGGTGGGTGATCATGCGCGCAGTGCGGGTGTTGGCTGAGGATGTGCCGGCATCACCGGACGAGGTCCGCGCGTTCTACGTCGACCTCGACAACATCAAAACCGTCCATCCGCTCGTCGTCTCGGTGCAGCGGACCGGGCGCACCGAACTGGTGGACGGCTACTGCCAGAGCTACCGCGTCAGGGACCGAATCCCCCTCGGTCCGTTGACTCTGCCGACGAGCTACACCGCCAACCTCAGGGTTGCGTCAGCCGGTCCGGTGATCACCCAGGCGCGTCAGTTTCCGCACGTCCGCCTCTACGGCGTGGTGTCCTTCGAGCCCATCCGCGACGGAACCAGACTCGTGGAACGCCTCACGATCGACGCGCCACGCCTGCTCCATGCCACGACACTGCGCGAGGCGGTCAAGGCGCACACCAAGATGCTGGCGGGTATCCGCAGCCACTTCGGAGGCTAGGCGTCCTCCGCAGGGGCTTCGGATGCGTCGAGCACACTGACCGCAATGCCGTACGGCAGGAACCGCACCTTGCGGGTGGGATCGGTGTTGTTCTTGTTCGCGCGCAGCGCATCGAGTTCGGACGGATACACCTGCTCGATGTGGGCGCCGCCGTCGCTGTCGACGGTGTAGATGGCCCAGACGCCGTCGCCGGTCTCGCCGGTGGTCTCCGGTTCCCGCTTCGGCCGTGAATACCGGGTGAACTCGTCGACGAGATTGGCCCAACCTGCGCGTTCGCCGGACGTGCTGATGAACCTGCCTACGCCGTCCAAGGCGTCACGCAGCCCTTCACCCGCTTCGCGAACGACGCGATCGAACTCCTCGGGGTCGATCCCGAAAGGTCCGTTCCTGCTCATAGCGGTTCCTCCTCGCGCCGGTACATCCGAATACGGCGGTATTTCCAGTGTGCCTGCACGTGGCGAAGTAGTCGACTAGGGCCGACGGGAGGTGGTAGGCAACGGTATGGCCTTCACACGTTCGGACGTGCTGGCGACCGCCGAGCGGTCACCGGCGGCGGCAGGCGCTCGCGACAAGAACGAGTGGGTGGGCCTGTTCACCGCCGACGGACGGGTCGAGGATCCGGTCGGCTCACAGCCCCATCGCGGCCTGGGCGCGATCGGAGCCTTCTTCGACACATTCATCGGGCCGCGTCACATCACGTACCGGCCCGACGCCGACATCGTCAGTGGCTCGACGGTCGTCCGCGACGGCGAACTCGACATCGCCATGGGGCCGGTGCAACTGCACGTGCCGGTGTACATCCGCTACGACGTGCAGGAGGGTGGCGGCGGACTGAAAATCGCTGCGCTGTCGGCCTTTTGGGAGCTCCCCGCCATGGTCGGGCAGTTCATGCGCGCCGGGGTCAGTGGCCTGCCCGCCGGTCTGCAGCTGTCGAGGGCACTGCTGGTCAATCAGGGCGTGGTCGGGGTGCTCGGCTACCTGGGTGGACTCCGGGGGACCGGATCACAAGGCAAGAAGCGGATACGGGAATTCCTCGACGATGCGCGGGCGGGCGACGAAGTCGCGGTGCGTCGCTGGCTCGGCAAGGGGACACGTGTCACGACGGGTGATGACATCCCGTTGAGCACCGCGGACCTGCTGACGCGCATCGCCACCGCGCGCCCGCGCAAGTTGATCGCGTCGGGCTACAGCGTGGTTGTCGGGTTGGACCGCGAGGCGCGCCGCGACGTGCTCATCGCCGAGGTGGCCGCCAAGCCGTTCGCCATCCGCAGAATCCGCTACTTCACCGAAGACGACCCGGCATCCGGGTAGTTCCACGTTTCGCCGCGGCGGGGCTCGGGCAACCGGAGAACATGCGACGGACTGATGCCCGCAAGGTGGCGATGGTCGGCGTGGTCGTGGCGGCGGTGCTTGCTGCATGTCTCGTGGTCCCGGCGTTCGGTCAGGTGCTCACCCTCGAAAGAACCTGGCTGGCCGCCGCGATGATCGGGGTGCCGACGGCCTTGCTGCTCGCGGCGACCGGTTATCGCCATTACGGCGTCGGCCGCGGTCTTCTCGTCGCCGTGGTCATCACGGGCCTCACCCTGGTCATCACCTGGGTCGTCTCGGTGTTCGTGGTGGCCTCCGCACTGAGCGGATCGGCCACGAGCGTGGTGATGGGGGCAGTCCTCTACGGCGTACCCGCGGTCACGGTGGTGGTGCTGGGGTTGCTCTCCCTCAAGCTGGTGCCGGCGCGACAGGCCGTCGACAAATCGTTTGAGCACGTCGACGCCGGGTAGAGGGTGCGCATGGAATCCCGTGACGACAAAAAGTCTGAAACCGACGTCGATGACGACGACCATGTCGCCGCGTCGCGCGCAGGAAAAGAAGGCGATGACGACGGCACCTACGTGGGTCAGACGGCGTCCGACGACGCGATAGACGTCGGCGAGTCGGGAGCCGAAGCGCGCAGCGAGGCCGGCCGCTGACAGCGTGTTGTCTCGATTCGGTCGCGTTGGACAGTGTGTGACTGCCGGGCATGAGACGGTATGAGCACCATGGCCGTCGACAATCCCCTGAACTCTGAGATGACCTACGAGCAATTCGGTCGCGAGTTCTTCGAGATCGCCGTGACCGAAGACCGTGTCGGTGGCGCGATCGCCGCCATCGCGGGTGACGAATTCGAAATGGGTCCGATGGCACAGGGCCCGGGCAAGGTCGCCAAGGTGACAGCCAAGGTCAGGATTCAGGAGCCTCGGCTCACCCGCGACGTCGGCGAGCTCATCACCTTCGCCATCCGGATTCCGCTGGAGATCGACCTGGTCGTCGACCTGCGGATCGACAAGCCGAAATTCATGGTCTTCGGGGAGATCGCCCTACGCGCCACCGCGCGTGCCGCCAAACCGCTCCTCCTCATCCTCGACGTCGAGAAGCCGCGGTCGTCCGACATCTCCATCCACGTCACGTCGAAGTCGCTGCGCGGTGAGCTGGTGCGGATACTCGGCGGGATCGACGCTGAGATCAAACGGTTCATCGCGGCGCACGTCGCCGGGGAGATCGACAGCCCCGCTTCGCAGAAGGCGAAAATAATCGACGTCGCGGACAGCATCGACGGCGCCTGGTCGGGCGTCTAGCTAGGCGGCCACACCCTCGAGCCGCGGACGTTTGGGACCCCGGCCGTCGCCGGCCGACTTGCCGCGGACGTGATACCACAGCCACGGCATCAGCATGTTCTGCGTCCACAACACCTGCGACACCGCCTGTGACCGTAGCGACGGTCGCTGTGGGGGACCGTCGACCAATGCCCAGTCGTGGTTGCTGCCGGGCAGACCCAGCGCCTCAGCCGCCGCGGCGGCAAACAGCTGGTGTCCCTTGATCGAGCCGTGCACGCGGTCGGCGCTCCATGTGTCGGGCACCGTCATCGATGGCGCGTCGTAGAGGTCGACGAGCCTAAACTCGTGTCGCACTGCGGCTTTGCGGATCTCGTCGTTGATCTGTTCGACGCGTGACGCGATCATCCGTCCAATCGGGAGGATCTTCGCGATGTCCGGGAACGTCGTCGTCAGCACAGTCGCGCCGGTCGCGGCCAGATGGGTGTGCAGCTCGTCTAGCTCAGCCAGAGCACTGCCGAAATACGGGCCTGGGCGCGTCACGTCGTTCATCCCGATACATACCGAGATCAGATCCGGCTGCAACGCCAGTGCCGCGGGAAGCTGCTCGTCGAGCAGATCTCGGATGCGCCGGCCGCGGATGGCCAGATTCGCATAGGTCACGCCGGGGTGGTGTGCGTCGATCATTGTGGCGAGACGATCGGCGAAGCCAACGAGACCCTTGGCGTCATCGCCGTCCCACAGCCCCTCGGTCTGGCTATCGCCGATCGCGACGTATCGGGTGTACCTGGGCACACCGGCACTCTAGCGGCGAAGCGCTGCCTCCACCTCTGACGCTCCGGCGTTCGCCGCGAGTTCACGGTGGCGCTGCGACACCTCGGCCCCGCCCGCGCGCAGGAGATCGACGAGCTCCGCGACCGCCACAGCACGGTAACCGTTGAACTTCGAGCCAACTGACCACCACGCCATCAGCGAGTCCAGGCCGCGGCCGGGCTCGGCACCGAGGTCGACCATTGCGGCCACGGTCGCGGGCAGGACCATCCGCGCCGCGAGTTCGATCGGCTGGGTCCCGCTCGGCAGCGGAGTGTTGACGGAAGCACCGGCGCGCACCAATGCGCGCACGATCTCCGGGTTGACGTTGTCGGCCGAGTCGTTGATCACGTGCATCGGGGTGGCGCCGTCGGAATCGATGAGGCCGGGATCGACGCCGTGCGCGAGCGCATGGTTGAGCGCGACGGTGCGCCCCCGCCGCACGATCTCATGCAGAATAGTCGTGAATTTCTCACCGCGAGCGGATAATTCGATACGACGTCCCGCATCGGCATCCGCGTCGATCAGTGCGACCGAGATGCCGGCGGCCAGCGAGCGCAACGCGTACCACAGCGGTGTGGCGCCGCACGGGTCGACGGGGTCGGGGTCCGCGCCCATAGCCAGAAGTTCGATGACCCGCGTGTCACCGCGATGTGCGCGCTCGAAGAGATCCAGGTCCGTCGGCGCCAGGGGTTCAGTCCAGGCGGGGCGACCGGCCCCGAGCGCGTCCAACACCTCCAGCGTGCCTGCGCGCCTGGCCCCTAGGTCGAACCACGGCCAGGGCCCCGGGCCCTTGCGAACGAATTCGTCGACCGGGACGCGGTGTTCCTCGGTGATGGTCCTGCCGAAATCCTCGTAGGCTGACGAGAACGCCAGGTCGTCAGCGTCGCGCGAGACAACGACCTCGACGGGTCCCTCTTGGTAGCGCGCGATTTCGGTCACAAGACAGGCATTGTCGCAAACGACCGAGGGGCCATCCGAGTGGATGACCTCCTGGTGGTCTTCGGGCTAGAGGAGGCGCGTCAGTCGTGTGAGGTTCAGCGGAACTCCCGCGACGCTGAGCTGACCGAGGATGTCCTCCAGTCGCTTGCGGGGCAGGTCCATCTGCCATTCCGACACCGACGCCGAAAGGCATATCGCATCGGGGGCGAAGCGGATACCGGTGAGCCGCAGGCCGTGCGGCAGCTCGGGCAGGTGCACCGGGTACGCCGGGGTGTTGGCGGGCAGAGGCATCCGTGATCGGCGGACGACGAGGGCGCGCGGTCGAAGCCACAATGTCGAACCATCGAGGCGCGCGTCGATTTCGAGGTGGCCGAGCAAAGGCCGTCGCGCCATCCGCAGTCGCGCTACACCGTCGCTACCGACCTCACCGGACAGCCGCGGCGCCGCCCAACGAAACAGGTCGTGCAGCGCCGCGGTGGGCACCTCCAGCGTGAGGTCCACCGGCGCGGCGACCACGACCGGCGGCGCGGTCGGCCGGATGTGCACGTTGTGCAGCGTCGCCGTCGCATTGTTGAAGGTCTGGTCTTCCCAGCTGATGTCGCGGACTGCGATGCGGACGTCGTTGAGTTGCCCTACCGCCAGGCCGCGGACGTCGAGCCTGGAATCGAACTCGGTGACCGTCAGCGTGAGCATGCCGTCGTCGAGGCGAATTGCGAGGCGGCGGCCCACAACGAGCCTGCGCACGGTCGTGAACAGCGACCGGTAGGCCATCGCCGCGCCGCTGCTGACCGGAGCCACCGCCGCCGACGACCACAGTGACGTCAACATGTCGATCGGCCGAAACGGATCGAACCGGCGGAGCGGGCCCGTCATGTCATCCAGCATCCGCTATCCGCGTTGCGAAATGGAAGGGACACCGGGTGAATCATGATCGGCAACAGGGGGACTACGGCATTGAGAGCACCTTCCGTAAGGTGGAAACGATGACTTCGGTGGTAGTGGTCGGCAGCGGATTCACCGGCTTCGAATGCGCCCGCCAATTGGCGCGAAAGATGCGTAAACACTCGAAGGCCGGGGCTTCGGTCGACATCACGATCATCTCGCCCGTCGACTACATGCTGTACACGCCGCTGCTGCCCGACGTCGCCGGTGGACTCGTCGACGCGCGGTTCGTCGCGATCCCGCTCGCCAACGCCCTGCGCGGCGTGCAGGCCATCCGCGGGAGAGTCGACGACGTCGACTTCGACGGCAAAACCGTGACGTTCACCGACCCGGAGGAGCGCGTCCGTAGCCTCGCCTGGGACCGGTTGGTGTTGACGCCGGGTTCGGTGACCCGGCTGTTCGACATCCCTGGGCTCGCCGAGTACGCCCGCGGCCTCAAGTCGACGGCGGAGGCGCTGTACCTGCGTGACCATGTGCTCGAACAACTTGAACTGGCCGACGTCGACGACGACGAAGGCCGAGCTGCGGCGCGGCGCACGATCGTCGTGGTCGGCGCGTCGTACTCGGGCACCGAGCTGGCTGTTCAGTTGCGGGCGCTCGCCGATTCCGCGGCCAAACAGATGGGCTTCGACCCCTCCGAGGTGAAGTTCGTCCTGCTGGACCTGGCCGACCAGGTGATGCCCGAAGTGGGCGAAAAGCTTGGCGCCGCAGCGCAACGTGTGCTCAAGTCGCGTGGTATCGACGTGCGGCTCGGTGTCACGCTCGCCGAGGTCCACCCCGAACACGTTGTGCTCAGCGATGACTCGCTGATTCGCACCCATACCGTCGCATGGGTTACCGGAGTCACCGGCGCACCGCTGATCGAGAAGCTCGGGTTACCCACCGAGCGGGGCCGTCTCAAGGTGACGACGGACCTGCAGGTCCCCGGATATCCCGATGTGTTCGGTGCGGGCGACGCGGCGGCGGTCCCCGATGTGACACAGCCCGGAAAGATCACCCCGCCCACCGCGCAGCACGCCACTCGACAGGGAAAAGTGCTGGCGCGCAACGTCGCCGCAAGCCTGGGTTACGGCAAGGCCAAGTCATACAAACACCGCAACATGGGCCTGGTCGTCGACCTCGGGCCCCGATACGCCGTCGCCAATCCGCTCAACGTGCAGTTGTCCGGCTTCCCGGCCAAAGTCGTGACCCGGGCATACCACATCTACGCGATCCCGCGATTCGTCAACAGGTGGGCGGTGTCCCTGGCGTACCTGACAGATGTGTTCTTCGACCGCTCGGTCGTCTCGTTCGGACTGTCGACTCAAGAGGATGCGCGGTTCTCGACCAGCGAGGGCATCCCGATGCCCAAACCGGACTGATTGAAGTCGTCCTCAGCGGGAACGTTAAGCGGTATGGCTACATATCGCGTTTTGAACCCCAAGGGTGACGTTGTCGACACGAAGGACATCGAGAGCGCTGATGACGCGCATGCCTGGTTCGTCGATCAGAAGGCCGATCCGGAACTCGGATGGCGCATGGAGGTCAAGTCCGACGACGGCGATTGGGCATTCTTCGACAGCAGCGAGGGCGACCGCAAGTACTGACTGGCGCGGGTACTCACTAGGCTTGAGCGGTGCCCAAACTCAGTGCGGGTCTGTTGCTGTACCGCGTCGTCGACGGTGGACTCGAAGTGCTGATCGGGCATCCGGGCGGCCCGTTCTGGGCGCGCAAGGACGACGGTGCCTGGTCAATACCCAAGGGGGAGTACACCGAAGGTGAAGACCCGTGGACGGTCGCCCAGCGTGAGTTCTACGAGGAACTCGGCAAACGCGCACCCGACGGCCCACGCATCGAATTCGATCCGGTAAAACAGCCCAGCGGCAAGGTGATCACCGCCTTCGCTGTCCGCGGCGACCTCGACCTCGCCGGCACCTTCTCCAACACGTTCGAGCTGGAGTGGCCGAGGGGTTCGGGGAAGGTCAGGGAGTTTCCCGAAATCGACCGGGTGGGTTGGTTTCCCGTGGCTGAGGCTCGGTTGAAGCTGCTGAAAGGTCAGCGGCCGCTGCTCGACCGTCTGCTTTTGGCGCTCGAAGGCGACGAACCGGTCTCGTCTCGATCGCGTTGATGGTCAGCGCGCGACCGTGGATCCGCCACCCGGCCGGCGTCCGCAAGTATTCGTCGTCGTACCGCAGATGCCACACCAGATCTGTGATTTGATCTCCTGCGGTCGTCCAGTGGTGCGCTATGCAGGTGATCCGGCCCAGCGCGTAGTCGGCCCGGTCACCCGGCGCGTACACCTCGCCGACGATCGCGTGTTCGGTGCGGGTCACTGTGCCCAGCGACGTCATCGCGGACCGGACGCCGTCGCGGCCGTGGTGCGTCAGCACCGGCTCCAACGACCGGGGTGGATCCGGTAAGCGCAGTTCGGCTGTGTGGGTGAATAATTCGACCACATCGTCGAAGCGTCGGTCATCTACCGCCGAGGCGTAGAGATGCACAAGGTCGGCGAGCGCGAGCCGGTCGGACGTGGTCAGGCTCATGGCAGCGGGGGTAGGCCGTTGCTTTCCCGGATATCCCTGCGGCATTCGCGACGGGTCTGCCCGGTTTGTTGCATGCACACCAGTACCGGGTTCTCTTCGGCGACCGGCAACGGTTCTTCGGTCGCTTCGGTGGTGACGGTGGGGCTTGGGACGTCGCCCTGGGTCAGCGACCAGATCGAGTCACCGGTGGGTTGCAGGGTCGAGCAGTACGCCGTGGAGCCGTCGGCCGTCGTGGATGTGCTCCCGACGGGGGAGCAACTCGCACCGATCACCGCCGCGGCGGGAGCCGAAGTGGTAGTCGTCGTATCCGTCGGCGACGCTGTGGTCGTGGGGGAGGGTGGCGGCTCCGGCGGCGGGGGCAGGGGTGTGAACGTCGGCCTCGTGACCGCGGCAGATGTCGTGGTCGGGGCGGCAACGGGGCGGTCTTCGTTGTCGGCGCGTCCGGCCTCGAAGACCGCCACCACAATCGCGACGAGCAGCAGTACCGCCAGGATGGCCGGAACGATGACGCCGGCGCGAACCCATGAAGGTCGAGGAGCCTTTTCGGGCTTCGCCACCGAGGCGGCGAGGCTGGTGCCCACATCGGCGGGTGTGTCCGATCCGAGCTGGTGGGCCAGCGCTCGCGCGAAGTCGGCGCACCGCTCGAATCGGTCGGCCGGGGACTTCGCCAGCGCCTTGGTGAGCACCGGATCGAGTCCGGCCAGCTCTGGGCGCTGCTCGGCGATAGCGGGCGGCGCCGCCGACAGATGCTGGCTGATGACGACAGCGGGGTTGGAATGCTGGAACGGGGGCCTTCCGGTCAGCAGATGAAACGCGGTGGCTGCCAACGCATATTGATCGGCTCGTCCGTCGAGACGCTCGCCCATCAGCTGTTCGGGTGCGGCGTAGGACACCGTGCCGACCGTCATGTTCGTCGCCGTCAGACCGCTGATGTCGTTGGTCCAGCGAGCGATCCCGAAGTCCGCCAATAGAATCCGTTGATCGCTGCCCTCGGGGTTGGCGAGCAGGATGTTGGCGGGTTTCACGTCGCGGTGCAGCAGGTTGCGCTGGTGCGCGTAGTCGAGAGCATCGGCAACTGAGGAGATGATCTCGGCGACCTCACCTCTGGCCATCCCGTCGGGATAACTCTCACGCAGTAGGCACGCCGCATCGGTGCCCTCGACGTAATCCATCGAGATCCACAGCTGGCCCTCGAACTCGCCACGATCGTGCACGCCGACGATGTGCGGATGCCACAGCGTGGCGGCGATATCGGCCTCACGGTCGAACCGTTCTCGGTACTCACTGTCGGCGGAAACCGACGCGGGCAGCACCTTGAGCGCGTCGCGGCGCGGAAATCGCGGGTGTTGCGCGAGGTAGACCTCACCCATGCCACCGGCGCCGAGTAGGCACACGATGGTGTATCCCGCGAAAGTCGCGCCATCGGCCAACGGCATGGCCGAATAGTACGAGATGCCGCTACAGGTCGAGCGTGAGACGCGACCCGTCGGCGGCCCGGGATATACAGATCAACATCATCCGGTTCTCGTGTTCGGGGTCGGTGAGCAGCGTGTCGCGGTGGTCGACGACCCCGTCGAGCACCCGCGTCCGGCACGTCCCGCAGAAGCCCTGCTGACAGGAGTACGGGGCGTCGACGTCAGCCCGTTTCAACGCGGTGAGGAGGGTTTCGTCTGCGGCGACCCGGATCTGCTGTCCGGTCGACGAGACCGTGACCTCGAACTCCCTGCCGTCGACCACCGGCGGTGCGGCGAACCGCTCGAAATGAAGCTCGACCTTGTCGCGGCCCGCGAGCGCAGACCGGACCGCAGTGAGCATGGGGGCGGGCCCGCACGCATAGACCGCCGTGCCGTCCGGGCAATCGCCGAGCAGATCCGACGCCGTTGGCAGCCCGCCGTCGTCGTCGGTGTGGATACGGATCTCGTCGCCGTAACCCGCGACCTCGTCGACAAACGGCAGGCTGTCGCGGGTGCGTCCCGCGTAGACCATCGACCAATCGACTCCGAGGCGTCGTGCCAGCGCCAGCATCGGCAGGATCGGGGTGATCCCGATCCCGCCCGCGATGAACCGGAATCGCGTGGTCGGTGAACCGTAACCGGGCACCGTCAACGGGAACGCGTTGCGCGGGCCTTGCGTCGTCGCGGTCGCCCCGACGTCGAGCACGTCATGCACCTCGATCGAACCGCCGCCGCCGTCGGGAATTCTGCGCACCGCGATGCGGTACACATCGGTGCGATCCGGATCGCCGCACAGCGAGTACTGGCGCAACCGTCCGCTCGGCAGGCCCACATCGATGTGCGCGCCCGGATGCCAGCGGGGCAGTGGCTCGCCGTCCGCGGCGGCGAACGTCAGCGCTACCACGTTCTCGTCGTGGGCCACCGTCTGCCTGTCGACCACCCGCAACACCCGTGTCCGGTCGGACGCTTCCGGCAGCGTCACCCGCTTGGTGACATGCGACAGCGCGTCCATCCCGGAGATCACCGCGCCGGCGAAGCCCATAAGCACGTCGCGGCGGCCCGGCCGAAACGGGTTGGTCGGCAGCTGCCGGTAGCGCTCGCGCAGCCCCATCAAAGGTGTGCCGCGCGGGCAGCCGGAGAAGAGGCCAGATAGGCGACGGCCTGCGCGGTGGAGCCCATCTCCTCCGGTGTGTACGCGCGCCGGAAGTAGGTCAGGGTCTGCGAGCCGAACAACACGCGGAACTTGGGCAGCAGCCCCAGTTCGGAGTCGCGCACCCGCAACCGCTGCATCTTGAGCCAACCGATGTCGTTGGCGGGATCGGACTTGAACAGGTACCAGGTGCCGCGTTGGAAGAACGCGAAGATCGCCGATGCGGACAGAGCCATGGCTTTGATGCGGGCGGGGTAGCTGTCGTGGAAGTACACCGCCACGTCGTGGGCGACGCTGCGGTGCTCGACCTCCTCGCTGCCGTGCCACCGGAACAGGTCGACCATCGTCGGGTCGGCGCGGTGCTCGTCCCAGGTGGAATTGAGTGCGAAGTCGCCGAGGACAGCGGTGTAATGCTCGATCGCCGCGATGATCCACAGGCGTTCACAGAGGTTGTTCAACCGGCGCTTCGGATTCGTGGAAGTGGTCGGGGTCAAGACTTTTCCGAACAGATACTCGACCATCTCCAGGATCGGAGCGGGGTCGACACCGTTGCCGACCAGGAAATCGCGGATCACCGCGTCATGGGCGGCCGCGTGCGTGGCTTCCTGGCCGATGAATCCGCGGATGTCCTCGGCGAGCTTCGGGTCCTTGACCAAGGGCAGTGCCTCGTTGAACGTCTCGACGAACCAGTGCTCGGCGGAGGGCAGTACGACGTTGAAGAGGTTGATCATGGTGGACGCGACCGGATGGGCCGGGATCCACTCAAGCGGGACATCCGCAAGGTCGAAGTGCACCTTGCGGGCCTGGATCTGCACGGGTCCCGGATCGATTTCCCGGGCGGGCAACGCTGCCATGGCGGACTCCTTCACGAGAAGGTGGTGCACGGAAGCTTACCGGAATTAGGTGGGAACGCCGGTATCGGGTTCTTGCCGGATTGCGAGTTTCAAGCTTCCGTCCACGGTCAATAATCACGCTATGGCGGGTCTCGGCGACATTCTGAACTGGACTCGGGACCAGGTCACCTCCCGGGTGCCGAAGGCCGATCTGGACCAACGCGACCCCGACTACATCCGCGAGCAGCTGCCTGGATTGTGGCTGCTGGCGTCGCTGTACTTCCGCGCCGACGTCCGAGGCCTCGACCGGATACCGACCGACGGTCCGGTGCTCATGGTGGGCAACCACAGCGGCGGCAATCTCCCGCCGGATACGTTCGTTTTCACGCTGGCGTTCTGCTCCTACTTCGGCGTCGAGCGGCCGTTCTATCAACTTGCCCACAACCTCGTCGTATCGATGCCGGGATTGGGCTCGCTGCGCAAGTTCGGCACCGTGGCCGCGAACCACGAAAACGCCGAGCTGGCACTGGAATCCGGTGCCGCGCTGCTGGTGTACCCCGGCGGCGACTACGAAGTGTTCCGGCCGTCGTGGCAGCGGCACGATGTCGACTTCGGCGGTCGTAAGGGCTACGTCAAGCTCGCCCGCGAGGCCGGAGTGCCGATCGTGCCGATCGCCAGCGTTGGCGGGCAGGAGGCGGCGCTGTTCCTGGACCGCGGGCAGTGGTTGGCCAAGCTTCTGATGGTCGACAAGATGGCGCGGTTGAAGAGCGTGCCGATTCTGCTGGCGCCGCCGTGGGGTCTCACGGTCAGCGACATGGTGCCGAGGTTGCCGCTGCCGACCAAGATCGCGATCGAGGTGCAGGACCCGGTCGACCCCGACGACATCGCCGCCAGCGACGACGCCGTCGTGCACGAGAAAGTCGAAGCCGCCCTGCAGGCTGGCGTGGACCGGTTGGCGGCGGAACGACGATTTCCGGTGTTGGGATGAGGGTTCAGCGGCAGTGCGTCGTAGACGCCGATCGCGAAGCGGTGTGGAAAGTGGTGAGCAACCCCGACTGCTACCCGGAGTTCATGGCCAGCCTCGAACGTTGGGAGACGGCCGACAACGGGACCCCGGGCCTCGGCGCCCGATACACCGTGCACTGGAAGGTCGGATCGGTGCCCATCGGCGGGACCATCGAGCTCGTCGAGTTCGATCCGCCCCGCGAGCTGTCGTGGGTCGGGCTGGCCGGCGTCTCACAGCGCGGACGGTTCCGGCTGCGCGAGACGGCCGACGGTCGGACCCAGGTGACGTTCCGGCTGGCCTACGAATCAGCGGGCAACGTGCTCGGGCTGATCGCAGACCGCGTGGCCGCCGGCCAGGTGGGCCGGACCATGGGTGAGACGCTCAAGAATCTGCGCCAAATGGTCGAAGGCTAGGCCGGAGGAGCCGGCGGGGCACCGGCTCCCGGAGCGCCCTGGATTGGCACCACCGGCGTCGGGGTGACCGTGGTGACGCCGTTACCGCCGACGCGGGGACCACCCGACGGACCCATCTGTTCGAGTTGGTCGGCTGCTGCCTGGCTGCAATCGAGCATCAGCAGAATTCGGCCGCTGGACGTGATCTTCTGGCTGTCGACCAGGCAGTTGGCCTGCGACAGCACGCTGCCGAACGATCCGCCGAAGTAACCCTTGTAGCCCTGGGCCTTGAGGAGCTGCAGTGCCTTGTTATAGGGCTCGCCGACGACGTTCGCGTAGTTCGAGCCGCCCGGCTGAGACATCGCGATTCCCGCGCCGACCAGCGCGGCGGAGCCGACTGCCACGAGCCCCCCGCTCAGGACAACGAGCTTCTTCACGTGAAATGTCTCCCTACGTCGATGCGGTGCGAACATATCGCAGACGTGACAATTGTGAAACCGGAGGAGAACCGCCCGGCGTTACATCTGGGATTACACCTGGGTATTGGCCGCGACCCGCATGACCTCGGCCAACGCGGCCGCGCGCGGATCGGTGAAAACGTCTTCTAGCAGCAATTTCTTGCCATCTGGATCCGTCAGCGGGACTCTCCAGTTCGGATACTCGTCGGTGGTACCCGGCTGATTCTGCGTGCGCAGGTCCCCGACGGCGTCGGCCAGCGACAGGGCCAGCAGCCGAGACCGCGTTCGGCCCAGATACTTGTACAGCGCCTCGACCACCTGATCGACCCCGGCCTCGTCGAGATCACCGCTCAACAGCCCGACCCGGCGTAGTTCGTCGAGCCACGCGGACTGCTGATTGCGATCGGCGGCCAGCTCTTCCTCGGCGGACCGCGTCAGCAGGCCGAGCTTGTCACGCAGCCGGACATGCTCACCCGCCAGGTAGCCGGGGGTCGGCGGTAGGTCGTGGGTGGTCACCGAGGACAGGCAGTACTCGCGCCAGCGTTCGGCGCGCAGCGGCCCGCCGTCACCGTCGCGGTCGAATTCGAACCACAGGATCGAGGTGCCGAACAGGCCGCGCTCGCGCAGATAGTCGCGCACCCAGGGTTCGACGGTGCCCAGATCCTCGCCGACGACGACGGCGCCTGCGCGGTGAGCTTCCAGCGCGACGATCCCGATCATCGCCTCGTGGTCGTATCGCACATAGGTGCCCTCGGTCGGTGGGGCTCCCTTTGGAATCCACCAGAGCCGGAACAGCCCGATGATGTGGTCGATCCGTACGCCACCCGCATGCCGAAGCAGTGCGTTGACGAGCGCGCGAAACGGTTCGTACGCCTGCTTCGCGAGTTCGTCGGGTCGCCACGGGGGCTGTGACCAGTCCTGTCCGAGCTGATTGAACTCATCAGGCGGTGCGCCGGCTGTGGCGCCCAGCGCCAGCACGTGCTGCAGGGCCCACGCATCGGCCCCGTTCGGGTCGACTCCGACGGCGAGGTCATGCATGATGCCCAGCCCCATGCCCGCGGCTATCGATGTCGCCTGCGTCGCGGTCAGCTGATCGTCCAGCTGCCACTGCAGCCACCGGTGGAAATCGACGGTTGCTTCGTTGTCGGCGGCGAACTCGGCGACGGCGGGACTCTCGGGATGACGCAACTCCTCGGGCCACTCGTGCCAATCGGCGCCGTGCTTTTCGGCCAGGGCGCACCATGTCGCGAAATCGTCGAGGCTACGGCCCTGCCGATTGCGGTAGGCCTCGTAGGCCAGCTCGCGGCCCGTAGATCGCTTCACGCGATACACCGTCTCGAGGGCGGCGCGCTTGCCTTTCCAAACGGCGTCGCGGTCGATCAGACGCGACTTCTGCGCGCGCGACTGGGCGTACTCGCGGACTTTTCGGATGCGCCCCCGGTGCGTGACGAAGGCGAACTCCGGGATCGCCTCCACTCTCAGGTACATCGGGTTGACGAACCGCCGTGAGGTCGGCAGATACGGCGATGGTTCCATCGGTGCGGTGGGTGCGGCGGCGTGCAGGGGATTGACGAGGACAAAGCCGGCGCCGTATCGGGCCGCCGACCAAACGGCGAGATCGGTGAGATCCGTCAAATCGCCGATTCCCCATGAGTTTTGGGATCGGACGCTATACAGCTGGGTGGCCAGGCCCCATGCCCGGCCGGTTGGCGGTTCGAGCGAGGCAGGGGAGACGACGATCGGGCAGCTGACATCTGACGTCCCGAGCTGGAGATGCAGCTCGTGGTACCCCAGCGGCAGGTCGGCGGGCAGCTCGAAGCTGGCCTCGCCGATTAGTCGACCGTCGAGATCGTAAGGGGCCCTGTTATTTTCCAGCTGGCGCAGACCCATCCGGACGGACCCATCCTCGAGTCGGATCCATAACTGCGCCGGATCCCCGTGCGTGACGTGCACCCAGAAAGACGATGTCGCTCCGGCGCGGCCGACGATGACCGGCGGAAGTGAGCGAGACCAGTGATCGTGATCGTGTTCGGCCAGCGCCGCGGTGCGCCGGTAGTCCGTGGCGGCCTGAACACCGAGGGCGTCGAGCACACCGACGAGCGTCGATTCACCGACCGTGATGCGCCGTCCGGTCCAATCGTCGTATTCCGTTGCAACGCCGTAGCGTCGCGCCAACTCGACGAGCGACTCGGGGAGATCGGTCATGCGACTATCTTGCCCGCTATCAGTCGATGTCACGCATCAAGAGGTCGTCCCAGGTGTCGCGGCGGACCACGAGTCGCGCCGCACCGTCCCGTGCGAAGACCACGGGAACGCGGCGCGCGCCGTTGTACTGGTTGGACATCGTGTAGCAGTAGGCCCCTGTGACGGGCACCGCGAGCAGATCGCCGACCGACGGTTCGCGCAGTGCGACTCCGTCGACCAGTTCGTCGCCCGATTCGCAGTGCCGTCCGACCACGCTGACGGTTTCCCCGCCACCGACCCGGTTGACGATCGTCGCCTCGAACCGCTGACCGGTGAGTGAGACCTCGAGGTTGTCGCCCATGCCGCCGTCCACCGCGACGTGGGTGACGACGCCGCGTTTGAGGGTCGTGACGCGATAGACCGTGCACGCACTGTTGGCGACCATGCTGCGGCCGGGTTCGACGATGATGCGGCTGCCGGCGGGCAATAGCGCCTTCGCCTGGGTCACCATCGCGTCGGCGTAGTCGTCGAGAGTCGGCGGGAGCTCGTCATAGGTGTAGCGCACTCCGAGGCCGCCGCCGAGGTCGTAGACCTCGAATGTGCCGAGCTTGGCGATGGGCTCGACGGCCTGCGCGAGTTGTTCGACATTGAGAAGCTGCGAGCCGACGTGGGTGTGCACACCGTCGAGCCGCATCTTGGCGCTGCGCTCGATCCGAGCGATCGCGGCACGGGCGTCGTCGGGCATGAGACCGAATTTCGACCCCGCGTGTCCGGTCGCCTGCGAGGCGTGGGTGGCGGCGTCTACGCCAGGGATGACGCGGACCAGGCAAGGCTGGATTCTTGAAGGAAGATGGCCCGAGCCTACGATGCGCTCGAGCCGGTCGATGTCGTCGAAGTTGTCTACGACCACCAGGCCGACGCCGCGCGCGACGGCCAGCTCGAGTTCCTCGTCGGATTTGGCGTTTCCGTGTAGCACGAGTCGCGCGGGATCCGCACCGGCCCTGAGCGCAGTCAAAATCTCGCCGCCGCCCGCGACGTCGAGGTGCAGACCCTCCTCGACCATTACCCGCTGAACGGCGGTGCACGGGAACGACTTCGACGCGAAGGCCACGTCGCAGCGCGTCCAGCGAGTTCGGAAGGCGCTCAGGTAGTCCCGGGCGCGCTGACGCAGCGCGTCTTCGGAGACGACGATCGCCGGGGTGCCGAACTGCGCGGCCACGTCGTCGAGTCGGCAACCGCCGACCATGAGGGTCCCGTCGCTGTCGGTGCCGGTGCCAGGCGGAAAGAGCCCGACCAACTCGGCGGCCTCGGCTTTCCTCTGCTCTTCGCGCGAGCGCTCATCGCCGTGGATCGTCATCGACTCAGGGTCCCACCGCGCATGCCCGGGTGACCGCGGTCGACAAACTTCACGAAGACCGCTACTTTATGTCTGTAATGATCCTTACAGAGCGAATTCCGACGAAGAAACAGCAGCAGGGCGAGCAGTCCCGCGAGCAGATCCTCGACGCGACGGAGAAGCTGATGAGCTCGCGCGGCTATGCCGCGACGTCGATCAGCGACATCCGCAAGGCCTGCGGTCTGCCGGCGAGCTCGATTTACTGGCACTTCGGCTCCAAGGACGGCGTGCTAGCGGCCGTCATGGAACGCGGTGCGCAGCGGTATTTCGCGGCGATTCCCGCCGAGGCCACCGTCGAACGGCAGCTCGATGCGGTGATTTATCAGCAGTCGCAGCATCCCGATTTCCTGCGGCTGTTCCTGCTTCTGTCGCTGGAGCGCAGCGACGATCCCGCGGCCGCGGAGGTGATACGCCGGGTGCGCGACACCGCGATCGCACGGTTCCGTGACGCGATCACCCAACTGCTTCCCGCTGACCTCCCGGAACCCAAGGCCCAGCGCATTCTTGATGAACTCGCCGCGGTGGCCGTCGCGCTGTCGGACGGCATCTTCCTCGCGGTCCACCTCGAGCCCACCACCACAGACGTCGACCGGATGTACCGCCGGCTGTTTCAGACCGTGACCGCCTTGATCCCGATTCTCTTGGAGGAGAAGTGACTGCAGCGCCAAACAAGACCGCAATCATCACCGGTGCCAGCGCGGGACTCGGATTGGAATGTGCGAGAGAGCTTCTCGCGAACGACCCGTCCTGGCATGTCGTGTTCGCGGTTCGCGATGTCGCGCGCGGCGTGCACGCCGTCGAACGCGCCGGCCACCCGGCGCGAAGCACGGTTCTCGAAATGGACCTCGCGTCGCTGACGTCGGTCCACGCTTTTGCCGAGGACTTCCGCAGCCGCAACCTGCCGCCGCTGCACGCGATCGTCTGCAATGCCGGTCTTCAGGTGGTGTCGGGCACCGAGCGCACCGCCGAGGGAGTGGAGATGACGTTCGGCGTCAACCACCTCGGACACTTCGCCCTGGTGCAGGATCTGCGCGCGGACCTCGCTGCGCCGGCGCGCATCGTGGTGGTCGCCAGCGGCACCCACGATCCGGCGAAGACCACGGGGATGCCGTCACCGCAGTACACAAACGCCGCCGATCTCGCATACCCCGGGGACGACGAACCGGTCGACGGTCGCCGCCGGTACACCACGTCCAAACTATGCAACGTGCTGTACGCCTACGAACTCGACCGCCGGCTCGGCCGGGGCACCGAGGGTGTCACCGTAAACGCGTTCGATCCCGGCCTCATGCCCGGTTCCGGCCTCGCCCGCGACTACTCGCCGATGGGGCGGTGGGCCTGGCGATATGTGTTCCCGCTGCTGCGGGTGCTGCCCAACGTCAACAGCACGCGGTCCTCGGGCGCCCGCCTTGCGGCGCTGGTGCGGGACTCGCGGTTCAACGACGTCACCGGTATGTACTTCGAAGGGAAGCGGCCGATCCAGTCCTCCGTCGACTCCTACGACCGCGAGAAGGCGCTCGATCTGTGGGCGACCAGTGAGCAGCTACTGACTCTAGAGACCGCCGAACACCAGGATCAGGGCCGCGAATCCCGCAGTCGCCCAGCCGAGTAGGAGGATTTCGGCCCTCGGTACGGTCGTGTAGCGATGCGCCCGGCGGCGACCCAGCCACACGACGAGTATCGCCAAGAGGGCCCCTATGGCGGGCAGGACCATTCGCCCATCGTCCAGCGGCCCCTGGCCGAACAGCGGCAATGCTCCGGCCACCAGAAAGCTGAGTGCGCTTCGCTCCCAGGATAATTGGGTGCGTTCCGCCTGCAGTCCCGGTCTTTCGGGTCGACCTGCCATGGGCTACGGCTGGACCGCGATAACGACGATCAGCGCGATGGTCAGTACGACGATGGCGCCGCCCAGCAGCGCAGGCATCCGCGACCGGGGCAGTTCACCGCCCTCATGCATGGCCGCCTGTACCGCACGCCAACGTTGCACGGCCAATACCGCGAGAATGCCACCCGACGCCGTCAGCACCATTCCCAGACCGTGGCGCACCCCGGGGATGGTCAGGGCTGGAACGAGTTGTACGACCGCGACACCACCGGCGATGAGTGCCAGCGCGGTGCGAATCCACGCGAGGAAGGTGCGCTCGTTCGCGAGCGTGAAGCGATAGTCCAGATCCTCGTGATTGTCGGCAACTGCCACGGTGAATCAGCCTAGAGGCCTCCGATCGGTAGTGTCGCCGGACATGGCGCCTGAACCGCTCGACGTCGTTGTGGCGCAGCACCGAAAGGCCAGGATCGCCGTCGCGGCCCTGTTCCTGAGCAACGGAGCTCTATTCGCCAACCTGCTGCCTCGCTATCCCGAGATCAAGACCGACCTGCAGCTGTCCAATACGGTCTACGGCATCGCGATCGCGGCGTTCTCTGCCGGCGCCCTGGTGGCCGGCCTGACGGCTGCGGCGTTGATCCGGCGGTACCGGTCGTCGCGCGTCGCGGTTGTCGGCACCCTCGGCCTCGCAGGTTTCGTACTCCTCGCGGGCCTCGCGGGCACCCCGCTGGTTCTGGCCGCCGCCCTTTTCATGGCTGGCGCGTGCGATGCGGTCACCGACGTGGCGCAGAACGCGCACGGACTCCGTCTTCAGCGCAACTACGGTCGGTCGATCATCAATTCACTGCACGCCGTGTGGGCGGCCGGCGCCATCGTCGGTGGCCTAATGGGTGCGAGCGCGATCGCGCTGGACATCTCCAGGCCAATCCATTTGGGGGTCGCAGCCATTCTGTTCGGCGGCCTCGTATTGGTTGCCTACCCCTACCTGTTGAAGGGGCCCGATCACGACGACCATCCCTCACGGATGACAGATGGTGCATCGGGTGCGGGTCTGGCGGTGTACGGGACGCTGGTCGCGCTCGTTGTGCTCGCCATGGCGGGAGCAACCGTCGAGGATGCAGGAAGTTCCTGGGCCACACTGTATCTGCGTGACACCCTTGGTGCACCGGGTGCGGTCGCGGTGTTCGGCTACGTGGCGCTGGTCGGATTCATGTTCATCGGCCGGCTGATCGGGGACCGCCTCGTCGACAGATTCGGCGAACGCACCGTCATTCGCGCCGGCGGCGTTATCGCGGCGGTGGGGATGGGAGCCGCGCTGGCATTCCCCTCGGTGCCCGGCACCATCGCCGGGTTCGCCGCGGCGGGGTTCGGCGTGGCCTCTCTGATCCCGGCGGCGATGCATCGCGCCGACCAGCTGCCGGGCCTGCGACCGGGAAGCGGATTGACCGTGCTGACATGGCTGATGCGGATCGGCTTCTTCGGTGCGCCCTTGATCATCGGTGTCATCGCCGATGCGACGAGCCTGCGGGTCGGGTTGCTGTTCGTCCCTGTCGCGGGACTCGTCGCGATCGCCCTCGCTGGAGCTCTCAGTGCGCGACCCCAACCATCTCGATCGTGAGCACACCACCGACGATGAGCGCAATGCCCAGCCCCATCATCAAAGTGAGCGGTTCGTTGAACAGGAAGCGCGCAATGACCGCCACCAGCGCGACACCGCACGCCGACCACACGCCGTACGCGATGCCGACCGGCATCCCCAGGCCCAACGACACCCACAGCAGATAGAACGACAGCAGGTAACCGACGACGATCGGGACGATCCACACCTTCTTCCGGAAACCATCGGAAGCGCGCAGCGACAGGGTCGCGGCCACCTCGACGAGGATGGCGCCGGCGAGCGCGAGCCACATCACGGAGCCGCCCCGGCGGCGACATCCGGTTCCAGCTCGGCCGTCGCGGCTCGATGCGATCCGAACTCGATCAGCAGCACCCCGGCGATGATGAGCCCGATGCCCGCGACGATCGGCCAGGTGAATGGGTCGCCGAACAGCACGGCCGCGAGCACCGCGGTGACCGCCGTGCCGAGTGCGCCCCAGATTCCGTACGCGACGCCGACGGGTACGCCGGCCCGCAGGACCATCGTCAACAGGAAGAAGGACGCGAGGTAGCCGGCGATGACGACCGCGAGCCACGCCGAATGATCCTGTGACGCGCGCAGGGACAGCGTCGCAGCGACCTCGGTGGAGATTGCGCCACCAAGGAGCGCCCACTTCCGCACGGCACCAAGCTATGCCATCGCCCTCAGATGGCGCGCTCGACCATCGGCGTCAGCACCTCATGCGCGAACCGCCGCAGTTCGGCGTCGTCGCTGAAGTCCGGATCATCCGGTGGAATCGAGATATAGGTGGGGAAGAGCCGGGCGAATACGTCGGCAACCCAGCGGACCTGCCGCGGCGGTGTCCCCGGCGTATCGCCGTGGATGTAGTTCGCGATGAACGCCGACCCCATCTTCAGTAGTTCCGCCGAATCGATCGGGGCCGGTTCGACATGCCCGGCGCGGCGCAGCATCGGGTGCTCGCGGGCGAACGTGACGGCCGCGATGAACGCCTCGGCCACACCTTCGTTCGGATCATCTCCTGCGTCGATGGCATCGGCGACGGCGCCGAGGAATCGTTGCGTCTCCCGGCGAACCAGCGCTTCGACCAGATCGTCGCGCCGGGGATAGCGGCGGTAGGCCGTCATCCGTGACACTCCGGCGCGCCGGACGACATCCTCAACCGTAATCCGTTGCAGCCCAACGGATGCCGCCTCCTGTAGGGCGGCGTCGAGGATGCGTTGACTGGTACGGTCGGCTGCTTCGTCCACTCTGCCCATGGATACGGCGCCGCCAACGACTTCGATGAGCTGGGCGTCGATCACGACACCGCGACTTTCGGCTGCACACCCGCAGCGCGTTCGCGGGCGAGCTCGACGTACCTCGGCGTGCCGAACGCCCAGCGCAGGTGCCGCGCGTCGAAATGCAGGGCGGGCTCGATGAGCCGGCGGGTCAGCGCGGACGGCCGGTCATAGCCGATGAGCTCGCGCGCCCATGATGGCGCCCGGCTCATGCCGGCGTAGATGGTGAACCGGTGCAACTGGCGGTCGACCGGTCCGGGCAGATCGGGGAAGAACGGCGACGTCATCAAGAAGTCGATGAACTCACGTGTTTGGGCATTCACGCTTAGCTTAGGCCGCATGGTCTGCACGTAGTCGTCGAGTTCGGCGGCCGTGGTCGGCACCCAGTCCGCTCCACCCATCCTGCCGATCACGGCTTGCTCGGCCAGGTAGCGGTCCTGCTCGTCGCGGGACAACGGACGGTTGGTGTGTTCGAACGTCCGAAGGATCATCCATGGGATGCATGTGTGCACCCATGCGATCAACTCGGGATCCAACGCGTGGTACGGCACACCGTCGGGGCGGGTGCCGTTGACGAACGAGTGCACGTGCCTGACGCGTTCGATGACGCGGGTCGCAGCCTCGGTGTTGCCGAATGTCGTGGTCAGGACGTAGCCCAGGGTGGCGCGGGCCCGCTGGAACGGGTCGTCGCGATAGTTGGACAGATCCTGGACTCCTGCCACCACGGACGGATGGAGTATCTCCAGCACGATCGCGGGCAATCCAGCCTGCGAAACCGACGCCAGGTCGGCGTTGATCTCCCACGACATGCTGTCCGGCCCGATCAGGCCGGGATCGCCGGGCGGCCCGCCGTAGACCGCGGGATCATCGTGACGACCAGCGCTTTTCTCGAAGTCTTCGACGATTCGCCTGCGCACCTTCTCGGCTGTGGTGAGTCGCTGCGGTAGAAATGTGACATTCACACCACCATGTATACCACTCATCGCCGGGGCCACGCGGTACGCGCGCGTACTGTGGAGTGGTTGTGTTCATCGGCTGAAGGAGGCCATCGGTGACGGCGGAGGCCAACACTCGACGCGCTGCAGACGACCAGCTGGTCGTCGATACCGCGCACGGTCCCGTGCGCGGAGTCGACAACGGGACGGTCAAGGCGTGGAAGGGCATTCGCTATGCCGCGGCACCGGCCGGCGAGCTGCGGTGGCGAGCGCCGCAGGCGCCTGAGCGGTGGTCGGAACCGGCCGATGCGACGCGGGTGGGCCCCGCCTGCCCGCAGCCGACGTTTCCCAGGATTCCGCTGAACCTCGGCGCCCCCCAGGGTGACGACTGCCTGACACTGAACGTATGGGCGTCATCGGACACCGAGCCCGGGGACAGCAAGCCGGTCATGGTGTGGGTGCACGGCGGCGCCTACATGCTCGGCGCATCGGCCCAAACGCTCTATCACGGTGGCGTGCTCGCGGGCAGCGGAGACGCGGTGATCATCACCGTCAACTATCGGTTGGGCGCACTGGGTTTCCTGGACCTCTCCTCGTTCTGCGACGGGTTCGAAACGAACCTCGGGCTGCGTGACGTGCTGTTCGCGCTGCAGTGGGTGCGCAACAACATTGCCGGATTCGGCGGAGACCCGACACGCGTTACCTTGTTCGGCGAGTCCGCGGGTGCAGGCATTGTCACCACACTGCTGGCCAGCCCGGCGGCCGAAGGGTTGTTCTCGGCGGCGATCGCCCAAAGTTCGCCCGCCACATCGATTTACGACCAGGAGCGCGGTCGTCGCGTGGCCGATCAGTTCCTCGATGCGTTGAATCTCGGACGCGACGACGTCGGGCGGCTGCCCACGATCCCGATCGACGCGGTGCTGACCGCCTCCAAGCATGTCTTCGACCAGGTGCCGGTCAGTGCGCCGGGAACACTGGCGTTCGTCCCGATCATCGACGGTGACATCGTGCCGGAGCATCCGGTCAAACTTGCCAGGGAAGGGCGCACTCATCCGGTCCCGCTGATCATCGGCACCAACAAGCACGAGGCCGCCCTGTTCCGCTGGATGAAGTCACCGCTGATGCCGATCACGCCGGAGGCGCTGCGGACGATGTTCGCCGACATCGCTGCCGAGCAGCCGGCCCTGCAGCTGCCCAGTGAAGCGCAGATCCGTACCGCATACCGCGGGCGGCCGAAGGCGATCGGCATGGGAGTGGCCCGCGACATCGGTTTCCGCATGCCCTCTATTTGGTTCGCCGACGGCCATCGTGAGGTCGCACCCGTCTACCTCTACCGGTTCGACTTCGCGACCCCGATGCTGCGCCTGCTGCGCCTCGGCGCGGCACATGCCACCGAGCTGCCGTACGTATGGGGCAACCTGGTCGCCGGGCCGAAGGACCCTACGTTCAAACTGGGTGGGCTCAAGGCCGGTAAGACGGTGTCGGCACGGATGCGCAAGCGCTGGGTGAGCTTCGCGGTGGACGGTAAGCCCTCGGCGTCAGCAGCGGATCCCCAATGGCGTCCGTACCGCAAAGAGGATCGTGCTTCGCTGATCATCGACGCGGCCGAGCGGGTGGTCGACGATCTCGACCGTGACCTGCGACTGGCCTGGGGCGACGAGGTGCTCAGCTTCCGCTGAGTGGCGCCCGTCGTAAACTTTCCCACCGGAGGTGTCACCGTGGACTGGACACGTGTTTTCTCGGACGTGCTACCGCCGCTGATGCACGACCCGGTGACGTTCGCCATCCCGTTCTTCCTGATCTTGCTCGTCATCGAATGGGTCAGCGCGGGCAAGCTGGTGCATGACGAGGCGGAGCGCGCCCCCGCGGGTGCCTATCTCAAGCCCGACGCGTGGGCGAGCATCAAGATGGGCCTGGTCTCGATCGCCACCAGCGGCGTCCTCAACGCCGTCGCCCTACTGGCCTACGCCGCGCTGTACGTCTACGTCGCACCGTGGCAACTGCCGGCCACCGCCTGGTACACGTGGGTGATCGCCATCGTCGGCGTCGACGTTCTGTACTACGTCTATCACCGGATCGCTCATCGGGTCCGCTTGATCTGGGCGACGCATCAGGCACACCATTCCAGCCAGTACTTCAACTTCGCGACCGCGCTGCGCCAGAAATGGAACATCAGCGGCGATGTCTTCCTGCGAGCCCTGCTGCCATTGCTCGGCGTGCCGCCGTGGATGGTGTTCGCCAGCTTCTCGATCAACCTCATCTACCAGTTCTGGATCCACACCGAGCGCATCGGAAAGCTATGGCGGCCAATCGAGTTCGTGTTCAACACGCCATCACATCACCGGGTTCATCACGGTATGGACCAGCAGTACCTTGACAAGAATTACGGCGGCATCTTCATTCTCTGGGACCGGCTGTTCCGCAGCTTCAAGGAAGAGAACGTCCGCCCGAACTACGGGCTGACCAAACAGGTGGACACCTACAACATCTGGACCCTGCAGATCCACGAGTACGTGTCGATCTTCCGCGATGTCCGGGCAGCACCGCGATGGCGCGACAAGCTCGGTTACGCCTTCGGGCCTCCCGGTTGGCTGCCTGCCGAACAGCGCGTCGAGGACCCGGCCAAGGTTCGCGTCTAGGATTTTTCGGCGCCGGTGCCATCGGCCCCGTAGTGTCCGCCATGTGCAGACCGTGTTCGATGCCCCCGTTGATCCCCGATTGATCGAACGTTCGCTTGCGGCAAGCACCTTCGGCTCGATGTGGCTGGACATTTCACGGCCCGCCTACCCGCAGCTGACGGCGCCGGTCACCTGCGACCTGCTCGTGGTCGGCGGCGGTTACACCGGGCTCTGGACGGCACTGCATGCCGCCGAGCGCAATCCGGACCGACGGATAGTGCTGATCGAGGCCAACCGCATCGGCTGGGCGGCATCGGGACGCAATGGCGGTTTCGTCGACGCCAGCCTGACTCACGGCGCCGAGAACGGAAAGTCGCGCTGGCCCAAGGAGATCGACACCCTCGATGACATGGGTTTGCAAAACCTCGACGGCATGCAGTCCGACATCGAGCGGCTGGCGCTCGATACGGAGTGGCAGCGCACGGGAATGCTTTCGGTCGCGACCGAACCGCATCAAGTCGACTGGTTACGGGACGCGGCGGATGGGGGAGAAGGGCGCTTCCTCGATACCCGGCAGGTGCGCGCGGAGGCGAACTCGCCGACCTACCTCGCTGGCCTGTTCAGCGCCGACAGTTGCGCCATCGTCCACCCGGCCAAGCTCGCGTTCGAATTGGCCCGCGCGTGTACGGAGGCCGGTGTGCAGATCTACGAGGGCGCCAACGCCACCCGCATGGACGCCGACGGCTCCGCACTGCGTGCGCACACCGCGACTACGACCATCACCGCTCGCCAGGTAGTGCTGGCGACGAATGTCTACAAGAGCCTGCTGCGGCGTAACCGGTTGCACACCGTGCCGGTGTACGACTACGTGCTGGCGACCGAGCCGCTCACCGGCGCGCAGCTGGGCCGCATCGGGTGGCGAAACAGGCAGGGGATAGGCGACTGCGCCAACCAGTTTCACTACTACCGGCTGACGATGGACAACCGCATCGTATGGGGCGGCTATGACGCCGTATACCACTTCGGAGGCAAGGTCGATCCTGCGTACGAAGACCGCCCCGATACCTACGAGCGCCTCGCCGCGCACTTCTTCATCACCTTCCCGCAACTCGAGGATGTCCGGTTCTCGCACCGCTGGGCGGGGGCCATCGACACCAACACGCGGTTCTGCGCGCACTGGGGTCTGGCTTTCGACGACCGCGTCGCGTATGTCAACGGGTTCACCGGCCTCGGGGTGGGCGCGGCGAGGTTCGCCGCCGACGTGTGTCTGGACCTGCTTGAGGGCAGCCCCACACCGCGCACCGAGTTGGAGATGGTGCGCCGGCGTCCGCTGCCGTTCCCGCCAGAACCGGCCGCGAGTATCGGCATTCAGGCGACGCGATGGTCTCTTGACCGCGCCGATCACTCGGCGGGACGCCGCAACATGTTCCTGCGTACCCTCGATGCGCTGGGCCTGGGTTTCGATTCTTAAAACGGCGCGCGCACCAGCAAAGGGCCGTCTGCTAGCTGAGCAACGTAATACGTTCGCGCCGAATAGTTTTGGACACCTGTTGTTCGGTAGACGTTTCCAATCGCGGTGAGTCAAGCCCTGCCGCGACCGACCGTGGGTCAGTAGGCTCGATGCATTCTGTTCGATCGCTTTTCGAGGAAGGGGAACGACGTGGCAGACACACTCACCGAGGGTCAGAAGCTCCAGAGGGGGGATGCACTGACCTCCAGCAACGGGGCGTACACGCTGACGTTGCAGCAGGACGGCAACCTGGTCCTGGCCGCCCGCGGACAGGCCGTGTGGGCGACGGGCACCGACGGCCAGAACGTCGAGCGTGCCGAGGTGCAGACCGACGGCAACTTCGTCCTGTACACGTCGGAGAAGCCGGTGTGGCACAGCGATACAAAGGGCAGCAAGGACGTCAAGCTCGTGCTACAGGACGATCGCAACCTGGTGCTGTACGCCAAGGGCGGCCCCGCGTGGTCGACCAAGACCGAGACGTCCGAACCGCCGCCGGCCCCCGAGAAGGAGATCGCGGGGCCCGAACCCGCGGCACCAGAAGTTGCCGCCGCTGTCGCCGAGGAACCGGCACCCGCGCCTGCGCCGGAACCGGCCCCCGCTCCGCCACCACCGCCGCGGCCGGCTCCGCGGACCTACACCGTGGTGTCCGGTGACACGCTCTGGGCGATCTCGGAGCGCTTCTACGGCGACGGCAGCAAGTATCAGGTGATCGCCGATGCGAGCGGCGTTGCCAACCCCGATCTGATCCACCCGGGGCAGGTGCTGACGATCCCCTGAACGACCCACTCAGGGACGAAATTCTGTGCTGGGGGGACGCCAACTCTGTGACCGCCGTTGCCGGGCTGTAACGCTTCCGTGATCCTTGCCGATGGGCTTGAGTAGGTACGACAGTTGTGTGATTGCTCCTGGTCGGGCGCGGGTATCGCTTCTCGCACTCGGCCTATGAGCATCGCTTAACGCCGGTACCCTTTACTCACTTGAGACCCAAGGGGGCGACGATGCGCCGACGTTCGTTACGCGTATTGGCGACAGTGGCGGCCTCACTCGGCGCGCTCGTGCTCCCCGGAGCTCCGGTGCAGGCCGATCCGGGCGTCGTGGTGTTCCCCGGCATGGAAATCATCCAGGGCACCAACGCCTGCACCTTGGGATTCGTCGACCCCGGCGCGCGGATCGCCTACACCGCGGGCCATTGCCGCGGCGACGGCACGGTGCAGGACCGCGGCCGCAGGCACATCGGGCAGCAAGCGTCGTTCCGCGACAACACTCCCGACGGCGCCACGATCGACACCAACCACCAGATCACCGACTGGGAGGCGATCACCATCGATCCCGACGTCGCGATCAACAACATCCTGCCGCGCGGCCTGGTGCTCGTGTCCGACCCTGGCGTCGTGCCCACGCCCGGGATGCCGGTATGCCACTTCGGCGTGGTGACAGGTGAGAGCTGCGGGAACATTCAGGCCGTCTACAACGGCTGGTTCACAATGACCAACGGTGTGGTGAGTCAGAAGGGCGATTCCGGCGGGCCGGTCTATTTCATCACTCCCGACGGCAGGGCCGCGATGGTCGGAATGTTCAACAGCACCTGGGGGCAGTTCCCCGCCGCCGTGTCCTGGCACGTCGCCAATCAGCAGGCGCATCAGGACGTCATCTCCGCGGCCTCGGCTCCCGTGCCCTAGCGGTGTAGCTCGAATACGGGGATCGACGGCGCCGTTGCGCTGATCTCGGCGTCCGAGGATTCTGGTGTCAATCCGCCGACGTGTCCCTTCACCTCCCAGTACCACCGATCAAGGTAGTGCCGCAACAACTCTGGCTTGGAGTCGTCGGCGACCTCGGTGATGCGAATCTCGCGGCTGTGCCACCGTGGCCCCATTTCGATGACGCCCGCGGCCCGTGCGTTGCGAACCCACTGCGTGGTGCCGCGCGGTGAAACCAGGTAGTCGCGCCCGGCGACGGTCAGCAGGTTGACCACCACTCCGCGACGCTTTCCGGTCTTCCGGCCACGGACGCGCACCGCCACCGTGCCGGCGATGCTGACCCCGACTTCGGCGAGGAGGCGGAACACTTCATTGAAGGCGCGGGTAGCGGCTGTGGGTTGGTCGTACCGCACGGTCATCACATTCTCCTTCGATTCGAGAGCAGCGCTCTCTTTTGAGGGTCGCACGCGGAGCCGGGAAAATCAAGAGCAGTGATCTCGGTTTGTGCGACACTGGCGACATGGGCAAGCGGCAGGACGCGCGCGACCGCATCGAGAGCCAGATCATCGAACTTGGCCGTCGCCACCTCGTCGCCGAAGGTGCCGCCGCGTTGTCGCTGCGCGCCATCGCACGCGACCTAGGCATGGTGTCGTCGGCGGTCTACCGGTACGTGGCCAGTCGCGATGAGTTGCTGACACTGCTGCTTGTCGACGCCTATTCGGAACTGGCCGACGCGGTGGACGACGCCGCCGCGGCCGCGAAGTCCTGGCGCGATCGGTTGTCTGCCATGGCGCAGGCTGCGCGGCGGTGGGCCGTCGATCACCCGGAGAGATGGGCATTGCTGTACGGCAGTCCGGTGCCAGGGTATCGGGCGCCGGCGGAGCGAACCGTCGGCCCGGGCACGCGGGTGGTCGGTGCGCTGTTCGACGCCGTGGCCGCCGGTCTCGCGATCGGTGAGATCTCAAAAACGGAAATTACTGTGGCGCAGCCTTTGTCGTCGGACTTCGAGCGAGTGCGCGAGGAGTTCAGTTTTCCCGGGGATGACTCCGCGGTGGCCAAGTGCTTTCTATTGTGGGCGGGCCTGATCGGGGCGATCAGCCTGGAGGTGTTCGGCCAGTACGGTCCGGACACTCTCACCGATCCAGCTGACGCATTCGATCTCCAGGTCGAGCTGTTGTTGGAGATGCTGACACGCTAATTCAGTATTGACTTATATAAGTCACTGCTTTAACTTTAGATCGTGCACGCGTTCGACGTCCTGGGCGACCCGGTGCGACGGCGCATTCTCGAATTGCTTGCCGCGGGCGAGCAGTCGGCCGGAACCATCGGTGCGCAGATTCAGGACGAGTTCGCGATAAGTCAGCCTGCGGTCTCGCAGCATCTCAAGGTGTTGCGGGAGAACGGATTCACCTCGGTGCGTCCAGACGGGCAGCGCAGGCTCTACGCCGTAAATGGCGCGGCGCTGCGCGATGTCGATGAGTGGCTCGACGGCTTCCGCCGGTTCTGGGCTCCCAAACTGGACGCCCTGGCGACCGAAATCGCGCGAGGTAAGCGACAACGCAGAAATCAAGGAGGGCAACATGACTGAGGTAGATGTCGAGCATCAAATCAATGCCGTCGAGCGCAAGTTGGGTTCGCGCATCATCGATGCCAAGGATGCGCACGTCGTCACCATCAGCCAGTCCTACGACACCGATCAGGACGATCTCTGGGACGCCGTGACGAGCATCGAGCGCATTCCACGGTGGTTGATGCCGATTTCGGGCGACCTGACCGTTGGCGGCTCCTACCAGTTGGAAGGTCAGGCGGGCGGCACCGTACTGACGTGCGATCCGCCGAAAAACTTCACCGCGACCTGGGAATTCGGCGGAGGCATCAGTTGGATTGATGTCAGCGTCAGCGCCGACGGCCCGGACCGTGCGCGCTTGGTGATCGAGCACATCGCTCACGTCGACGACCACTGGGATCAATTCGGGCCGGGCGCTGTCGGGATGGGCTGGGATTCGATGGTGCTCGGGCTCGCGATCCACATGGCAACCGGGGAGGCCATCGACCCGTCGTTCGGCGAACAGTGGATCGTCACCGACGATGGCCGTCGATTCCTCACACTCTCGGGCGAAAAGTGGTGTGACGCGAACGTCGCATTCGGAACCGATCCCGCGGCGGCGCGCGACATGGCGAAGCGATGCCTGGCGGCGTACCTCGGTGAGGAAAACTAGAACACGTTCTAGCTATCCGGAGCGGCCGGAGATATCCTCGACCCGATGCATGCCCAGACACCTGTCCAGATTGCGTGGGTGACGCGGGACCTCGACGCCACCGAAAAGGCGCTGACCACGATGTTGGGCGCCAAGAAGTGGGTGCGTATCCCGGACGTCCACTTTGCGCCCGACACGTGCACCTTCCGCGGCAGCCCCGCCGACTTCACCGCGACCATTTCGTTCAGTTATGCCGGTGACATCCAGCTCGAGCTGATCGCGCCGCTCAATGGCGGCCCGAGTGTGTACACGGAGTTCCTCGACGCCGTCGGTCCCGGTCTGCACCACGTGTGCATCGAGGCGCCCGACGCCGCGGCGTTCGACGCCGCACTGCGTGACGCGGAACGCAACGGCACGCCCGTCGTCCAGCAGGGGATCATGCCCGGAGGGATGACGTTCGCCTACCTGTCGGCCGCTGACGCCGGCGCCCCCTACATCGAGATCGCCGTCATCCCTGACGAGATCAAGTCATTTTTCGACTACGTGAAACAGGAGCAACAGTGAGCGCTCTCGACATTCCGGACACCGTCAACGCCGCTGACGTGGAGTCATGGTCCGACGAGGTCGACGTCCTCGTCATCGGCTTCGGTATGGCAGGTGGTTGTGCGGCGGTCAGCGCCGCGGCGGCGGGAGCGAACGTCCTGGTGCTGGAGAAGGCGGCTGCCGCGGGTGGCACCAGCGCTATGGCCGGCGGCCACTTCTATCTCGGTGGCGGCACCGCGGTACAGCAGGCCACCGGACATGACGACAGTGCTGATGAGATGTACAAGTACCTCGTCGCGGTGTCTGCCGACCCTGATCTCGACAAGATCCGCCTCTACTGCGACGAAAGCGTCGAACACTTCGATTGGCTTGAGGCGCTTGGGTTTCAGTTCGAACGCAGCTACTGGAAGGGCAAGGTGGTGGTGCCGCCCGGCACCGAGGGGCTGTCCTACACCGGCAACGAGAAGGTGTGGCCGTACTGCGAGCAGGCCAAGCCTGCGCCGCGCGGACACTCGGTGCCGGTGCCGGGGGAGTTGGGCGGTGCCGCCATGGTCATCGATCTGCTCGTCAAGCGGGCCACCGATCAGGGCGTGCAGATCCGCTATGAGACCGGCGTGACCAATCTGGTGGTCGACGGCGGGGGCGTGGTCGGTGTCCGCTGGAAGCACTTCGGCGAGACCGGGACGATCAAGGCCAAGGCGGTCGTCATCGCCGCGGGCGGGTTCGCGATGAACGCCGCCATGGTCGCCGAGCACACACCCGCCCTGGGGCAGAAGCGGAAAACCAAACACCACGGCGAGGTCGAGCCGTACATCCTGGGTAACCCTCACGACGACGGAGTCGGGATCGGCCTCGGCGTGTCGGCCGGGGGCGTGGCCGAGAACCTGGACGGGCTGTTCATCACCGCCGCGGCCTACCCGCCAGAGATCCTGCTGACGGGCGTCGTGGTCAACAACCAGGGAGAGCGGTTCGTCACCGAGGACTCCTACCACTCACGCACATCGGCGCACGTTCTGGAGCAACCCGACCAGCAGGCATATCTGATCGTCGACGAGGCGCACATGCAGATGCCCGAGATGCCGCTGATCAAGTTCATCGACGGATTCGAAACTGTCGCGGAAATGGAAGAGGCTCTTGGTATTCCGGCGGGCAAACTCGCTGCGACCCTCGACCGGTACAACGAGAACGCCGCACGTGGCGAGGATCCGGACTTTCACAAGCAGCCGGAATACATTGCCGCACAGGACAATGGGCCGTGGGCGGCGTTCGATCTGTCACTGGGGGTGGCGATGTACTCGGGATTCACCATGGGTGGTCTCGATGTGTCCATCGACGGGCAGGTGCTGCGCTCCGACGGCAGCCCCATTCCCGGCCTGTACGCGGCGGGCGCGTGCGCGTCGAACATCGCCCAGGACGGTAAGGGCTATGCCAGCGGCACCCAACTAGGTGAAGGTTCGTTCTTCGGCCGGCGCGCGGGTGTGCACGCCGCGCGGGCCTAAACCTGCGCGGGTTCGTCGTCTCCGACTCGGCCCAACCGCCATTCGCCGCCGCCGAGCAGTTCGAGTTCGTGGGTGTGATGCTGCTCGAGGGCCTTGCGGTGACTGACGCTGACCAGGATGGTGTCGGGCAGCTCGGTGCGAATGAGGGTGTACAGCAAGAACTCCAGACCTTCGTCCAGTGCCGACGTCGACTCGTCGAAGAACACCGCTTTCGGTTTGGTCAACGACACCCGGGCGAATGCGATCCGCTGTTGCTCGCCGGGGGAGAGTACTTTCGCCCAGTCCTGGACCTCATCGAGTCGACCAGTTAGGTGCGGAAGTGCGACCTTCTCCAACGTTCGCTTCAGCGTCGCGTCGTCGATCTCACCTTCCTCGTTCGGGTAGCTGACAACGGCGCGCAGATTGCCGAGCGGCACATAGGGCATTTGGGAGAGGAACATGGTCTCGTTGGGCCCACACGGCCGTGTCAACGTCCCTGAGGTGTAGGGCCACAACTCGGCGAGGCTGCGCAGCAGCGTCGTCTTGCCCGAGCCGGATTCACCCTTCACCGCCAAGGTGTCGCCGACCTCGAGACGCAAGTCGAGCGGATTAAGGAGTTGCTTCCCGTCGGGGGTTCGCACCTCGATTCTCTTGAGTTCCACCGTGCCGTCCTTGCACGCTGTGGTCGTGATCTCGGGCAGTGACCGGCCCTCTTCGTTTGCCGTCATCAACCCGTCGAGACGGATAATCGACGCCCGGTAGCCAGCGAACGCGTCGTACGCATTCCGGAAGAAGGACAGGCCATCTTCGATGCTGCCGAATGCCGACGCCGACTGCGTCATGGCGCCGAGCGTGATTTCGCCGCTGAAGAAGCGGGGGAATTGGAACAGGTAGGGCGGCACCACGATGATCTGGCTCATCGACAGGTTCCAGCCGTAGAAACCCAGCATCCTGTTGATCCATCGCTTGTAGTTGGCGACGATCGGTGCGAAGAGTTTGCGCAACCCGGTGCGCTCGGCGAGTTCGCCGCGGTAGAAGGCAACAGCTTCCGACGCATCGCGCAGGCGCACCAATGCATAACGGAAGGCCGCGTTGAACTTCTCGTTGCGGAACGACAGCCAGATGATCGGGCGACCCACCCAGAACGCGATGACCGACGCGAAGAGCACGTAGCCCAGCAGGATCCAGAACATCGCCTTGGGGAGTTCGTAGTTCACGAACGGAAGCGTGAGTGTCCCCGACAGGTTCCACAGAATCATCGTGAACGCCATCATCGAGGCGAGCGCGTTGACCCCACCGAACAACAGCGTCGACGTCGACGTGTTGCCCGGCGTGTTCGGAAGGCCACCGACGCCCGCGGTGAAGATGTCGATGTCGTACTGGATTCGCTGATCGGGGTTGTCGATCGTGTCGTCGATGAAGCGGCCGCGGTAGTACGCCTTGCCGTCGAGCCAGTCGCCCGTCAGCCGATCAGTCAGCCATGCGCGCCAGGCCAGCATGAAGCGCTGCGTGATGAACAGATCGAGCATGATTCGCGCAACATGCAGGAACGCCAGGATCGAGAACACGATCATCGACATGTAGAAGCCGTCGCGCCCGGAGTTCCTGACCTCGTCGCTGCCGGTCGCCAGCCCCCCTGCGACGGCCTGAAGGGCGGTCATCATGTCGTTGCCCTGGAAGCTGAACAGCACGGTCAGCCGAACGCCCACCATCACCGACAGCAGGATGACCGCTAGCCACAGCCAAACCCTGACGCTTTCCGGGCCTTTGAAGTAATCGCCGGTGATGCGCCAGAACTGCCTGCCCCACACCGTGTACTTGGCGATCAGCACACAGATCAACAGCGTCGCCACCGCGGCGATCAACCACGCCTGGCCGATCCATTGCAGCGACGCCAGGAGCTCATGTCCCCAGTCCAGCGTCGGGACGAACATTCCCTCTTCCACTGTGGCAAGGTACCTCGCCAGCCTGTTACAGGGGTTGCCAGTGGTCTCAACTCTCCGTAGCGACGCGGGCGAGCCGCCACGCGCCGTCGCCGACCAACTCCAGCCGCCGGCTGTGGAACTGTCCGACGGTGACGCGGTGGCTCACACTCACCACGATCGCGTCGCGGAGTTCAGCACGCAGTAGCTCGTAGAGCATCAACTCCAGACCCTCGTCCAGTGCCGATGTCGACTCGTCGAGAAACACCGCCGACGGCCGATTCAGCAGTATGCGGGCGAATGCGAGGCGTTGTTGTTCACCGACGGAGAGCACTTTCGCCCAGTCCTGGGTGTCGTTGAGGCGTATGGCGAGCTGCGACAGTGCGACCTTGACGAGCGCTTCTTGGATCTCCCGGTCGCCGATCGAGCCGTTCGCGAGCGGATAGGACGCGACGGCGCGCAGGTCGCCGAGCGGGAGATAGGGGAGTTGTGGCACGAACATCGCTTCGCTGCGGCCGGCCGGAAACCGGACGACGCCCGAGGCGAACGGCCATAACCCGGCCAGGCTCTGCAGCAGGACCGTCTTGCCGATTCCAGACCGTCCGCTGATCAATAGTGAGTCACCGGGATGAAGCCTCAGGCTGAGCCCGCGGACGAGCGAATCGCCGTTCGGGGTGCGGACCTCGACGTGGTCGACCTCCAACGAACCATCGTCCGAGCCCGCCGTGTCGATTGACGTGAACAATCCCGCTCGCGAGTTCTGATCAGACAGCCCATCCAGTCGAATGATGACTGCGCGATAGCTGGCAAATTGGTCGTAGGCGTTGCGGAAGAACGAGAGTGAGTTATGGATCTCGGTGAAAGCGTTGGACGACTGCCACACGTCGCCGAACGAAATCCGTTGTGCAAAAAGCGCTTGCGCCTGCACGATCCACGGAAGGGGGTTGATTGCCTGGCTCATGGTCACGTTGAAGCCGAAGAACAGCATCATTCTGTTCAGCCAGTTCCGGTAGTTGCGCATGACGTCGGAGAGTCGGCCGTCCAGCAGCTTTCGTTCGGCGTTCTCGCCGCGGTACATGCCGACAGCGGCGCCGGTGTCGCGCAACCGCACCAACGCATACCGGAAGCCCGCGTTGCGAAGTTCGTTGAGATAGCTCAACCGGATCAATGGTCGACCGATGACGAACGCGACCACCGTCACCACCAACACGTAGGCGATCACGATCCAGAACAGCGCCTTGGGCAGGACCATGCCGCCGATGGTGACGGGTTCGGACAACCGCCACAGAATCGCACCGAACGACAGCACCGAGACGGCGGCGTGCACCGCGCCGAACAACAAGGTGTTGCTCGAGTTGAAGATCGGGTTGTTCGTGCCGCCGCCGACGCCCGCGGTGAAGCTGTCGATGTCCTGCTGGATTCGCTGATCGGGATTGTCGATGGGCTGACGCGTGAACTGAGCGCGAAAGTAGGCGAAGTCACCGAGCCAATCGCCGATGAACTGATGGCTCAACCAGATTCGCCATCGCATCATGAATCGTTGCGTCACGTACATGTCGATTAGCAATCGCACGAGGTAGCACCCTGCGAGGACGCCGAACACCGCGATGGACGCCCAGAAACCATCGATACCGGACGAGCGCACCGCATCGTTGGAGCCGCCCTGGAACGCGATCTGCACCGCGGTGAACAAGTCGTTGACGTAGTAGGTCAGGAGAACGTTGATGCGGACCGAGACGATCGTCGACAGCAGGAGAAACCCGACGACCACCCACACCGGCGTGCTCCGTCTGCCGGTGAAATAGCCAGACGTGATGCGCCAGAACTGACGTCCCCACTCGGTCATGCGGCCGATGAGCACCAGGACGACGAGTAGGCACACCGCGGTGATGACGAACATTTGCAGAATCCAGATCGCGGAGTTGCCGATTTCGCGGCTCCAGTCGATGGACGACTCGAACTGTGAGTTCAAAGCGGCTAGCCGAACGTCTTTCGCAGGTATGCCGTCAGGCCGTCGACGTCGGAGTGCTCGCCGGCGAATCCGAGGTATCCGTCGGGCCTGACGACGAAAGCGGCGTGCCCAGCCGTCGGATACGCAGCGGCGAAATTCGACTCCGCGTCGCGTATCAACGGCAGCACCGTGCTGCCGACGTCCGCGCCCGGCGCGGCGACGAGATACACGTGGAGATGGTCGCCGGCGATCGCTGTCGCGGCCTCCGCAGCCTTTTCGAACTGCTCGACGTCGGCGGGCCCGGCGGTGCCGTCCGCGTACAGCAGCAGTGTGTGGCCCGGCCCGAAAAGCGAGAACAGCCGCAGCGGTCCGGTGACCGCGGCGCGGGTCAGTCCCGTCGCGTCGGGCGCCCGTCCGCCCGCGTTGGACGCCACGATTGGGCTGTCGGCGTAGTTGATGAGTAGCTGGGCCTCGCGGCGGATCACGTAGTCGACATCGGTCGAATCGGAACCGATGCCGTCACGCGCACTGCGTACGGTCCTGCCGACGACCTCCTCGCCGACGGGCCGGCGTTCGGCGTCGTAGCTGTCGAGCAGAGCGGGTGCCGCACGGCCGGACACCGCGAGCGCGAGCTTCCAGGCCAGGTTGTGCGCGTCCTGGATTCCGGTGTTCATGCCCTGCGCACCCGTCGGCGGGTGGATGTGTGCGGCGTCGCCCGCGACGAACACGCGGCCTCGGCCGTAGGCGTCGACGATGCGGTGGCTGATCCGAAAGACGGAGGACCAGCGCATGTTTCGCGCCGTCGTCGGCTCAGGGGACAGCCGGTCGAGCACCGCCTGCACATGGCTCAGCTCGGGTTTTCGGTCGCCCTCGAAGCCGTGTGCGATGCTCTGCGACGGTGCCGCGGACAGCTCGGGCGGAACGAGCATCGACATCCGATATCGGCCGCGCCCTGGCAGTGGGATACAGACCAGCAGATCGTCTGTCGCGCCGTCGGTCTGATGCATCGCGCGGACGGCGTAGCCGCGGGGCACCGACCAGTCCACCTCGACATCGCCGAGCATGTACTGCTCCTCGAACGCCGCGCCCTCGAACGTGAGCCCAAGGGCCTTGCGCACTGCGCTGTGCGCACCGTCGGCGCCGATGAGGTAACCGGCCTGCACCGTATGTTCACCGCCGTCACCGGCGAGCGTGACGCGCACTCCGTCGGCGTCCTGTTCGAACCCGGTGACCCGCACGCCGCGCTCGACCTCGACGCCGCGCATTGCGAGTTCGGAGCGCAGGATCCGTTCGGTGGCGTACTGCGGTATGGCGGTGAAGCCGAACGGCACATCGGACGGAACGGCGAAATCGACCTGGCCGACCTTCTCGCCGTTGACGTACACGATCTGACCGTGCATCTCGATGGCCGCGTCCAGCATGCGCCCTAGCAGGCCCATCGACTCGAACACTTCGAGCGTACGTGGTTGCACACCAACAGCTTTGGCATACTGCGGCGGTTCCAGCAGTGGGTCGACGATGCGGCAATCGATGCCGCGTCGGGTCAGTTCGATGGCCGCGGTGAGGCCGATGGGGCCGGCGCCGGCGATGAGTACTTGCGTTTGCGAAGAGTTCGGCACGGGCTGATTATGCTGCCTGCATGAGCAATGACGCTCCGCTATCTGAACTCTCTTCCGTCAACGCCGGACACCTCATCGCCCGGCGGTTGCGGGCGAGCGGGATCGACACGGTCTTCACCCTGTCGGGCGGTCACCTGTTCTCGATCTACGACGGTTGTCAGGCCGAGAACATTCGCCTGATCGACACCCGACACGAACAGACCGCGACGTTCGCCGCCGAGGGCTGGTCGAAGGTGACCCGCGTACCCGGCGTGGCTGCGCTGACCGCGGGGCCCGGTGTCACCAACGGCATGAGCGCGATGGCTGCCGCGCAGCAGAACCAATCTCCACTGGTCGTGCTCGGCGGCCGCGCACCTGCCGCACGCTGGGGACAGGGCTCGCTGCAGGAGATCGATCACGTGCCGTTCGTCGCGCCGCTGACCCGCTTCGCGGCGACCGCGCAGTCACCGGACGCCGTCGGCCCGTTGATCGACGATGCGTTGCGCGCGGCGTCGGGAATCGACGGGCAACCGACGGGGGTGGCTTTTGTCGACTTCCCGATGGATCACGTGTTCGGCACCGCCCACGACGACGGAGGACCCGGCGCACTCGCCGGTTCGTCCACGGTGGTGCAGCCCGACGGCAACGCCGTCGACACGGCCGTCCGACTGCTCGCAGGTGCTCAACGGCCCGTCATCATGGCGGGCACCAACGTGTGGTGGGGGCATGCCGAAACCGCCCTGCTGCGCCTAGCCGAAACGCTGCGCATTCCGGTGCTGATGAACGGCATGGCGCGCGGCACCGTGCCCGCCGATCACGACCTCGCGTTCTCGCGGGCTCGGTCGAAAGCGTTGCGCGAGGCCGACGTTGCCGTCGTGATCGGCGTGCCCATGGACTTCCGGCTCGGCTTCGGCGGCGTGTTCGGAGCTGAAACCACACTGATCGTGGCCGACCGCGTCCGACCCGACCGACCGCACCCTCGCGACGTCGCCGCCGAGCTGTACGGAGATCTGACCACCACCCTGACGGCACTGTCGGGCGCGACGCCGTGCGACCACGAGGCCTGGATAGCCGACCTGCGCGCCACGGAGATCAACGTGCGCGCGACTGAAGCCGACGAGTTGGCCGATGACCGCACGCCGCTGCATCCGATGCGGGTGTACGCCGAACTGAGCCCGCTGCTGGATCGGGACGCGATCGTCGTGATCGATGCCGGCGATTTCGGTTCCTACGCCGGCCGGGTCATCGACAGCTATGTGCCGGGCGCATGGCTGGACAGCGGCCCGTTCGGCTGTCTGGGGTCGGGACCGGGATACGCGCTGGCCGCCAAGCTGGCCCGACCCGATCGGCAGGTAGTGCTGTTGCAGGGCGACGGCGCATTCGGGTTCTCCGGCATGGAGTGGGACACGTTGGTGCGTCACGGGGTTCACGTGGTGTCGGTGATCGGCAACAACGGAATCTGGGCGCTGGAGAAGCACCCCATGGAGATGTTGTACGGCTATTCGGTGGTCGCCGAACTTCGACCAGGCACGCGCTACGACGAGGTCGTCACCGCACTGGGCGGCCACGGTGAACTGGCGACCACGCCGGCCGATTTGCGGCCCGCGCTGGAGCGGGCCTTCGCGGCCGGAGTGCCCGCTGTCGTCAATACGCTGACCGATCCGACGGTGGCGTACCCGCGTCGCTCCAATCTCGGCTGACCCTGTCGCGAGCGTGCGTGTCTGCAGGCGACACGCCGTGGTTCTTCGGCAGTTTGCGCACCCTCCGCCGCGTTCGAGCGCGAACTGGTCGGCGATGTTCCGCCCACCGTGGCAATGCTCCGCGCACCGGCTGCCGGGGTATCGCGACTCGGACCCGTCTTCACACCGACCAGACATCGTGTTCGCGGGCATCGTGCGCATCGGCTTCGGCACCGTCGCCTGACAGCGAAGGTGCGCGAACTGCGCACATTCGGCGGCGTGTCGGCTTCAGACACGCACGCTCGCGGGATGAGGGGAGGCGCCGCGTACCGTAAAGCTGTGGCGAAGACCAAAACCCGCACCTCAGGTCGTGTCAGCAGTCGGTTCTGGCGGATGCTCGGGGCGAGCACCGACAGGGATCAGGCCTCGTCGATGGCCCAGGTGGGCGACTCGGCGGAGTACGACGCGAAGGCCGCTGACCTCGACGACGAGCAGCTGCTCAAGGCCGCCAAGCTGCTGAACCTCGACGACCTCGCCGACTCCGCGGACATCCCGCAATTCCTGGCGATCGCCCGGGAGGCGTCCGTCCGGACCACGTCACTGCGACCTTTCGACGTGCAGCTGCAGGCGGCCCTGCGGATGCTCGCGGGCGACGTCGTCGAGATGGCCACCGGCGAGGGCAAGACCCTCTCGGGCGCGATCGCCGCGGCGGGCTATGCGATCGGCGGCCGCCGCGTGCACATCATCACCATCAACGATTACCTCGCACGCCGTGACGCTGAATGGATGGGCCCGCTGCTGGAAGCCTTGGGCCTCAAGGTCGGCTGGGTCACCGCCGACTCGACGCCCGACGAGCGGCGCGCGGCGTACCAGTGCGACGTCACCTATGGTTCGGTCAACGAGATCGGGTTCGACGTCCTCCGCGATCAGCTGGTCACCGACGTGAGCGACTTGGTATCACCGAACCCCGATGTGGCGCTGATCGATGAGGCCGACTCGGTGCTCGTCGACGAGGCGCTGGTGCCGCTGGTGTTGGCCGGAACCACGCACCGCGAGACGCCGAGGGTGGAACTCATCCGGATGGTTGGCGAGCTGACCGAGGACAAGGACTACGAGACCGACTCCGACAGCCGCAACGTGCATCTCACCGAGGCCGGAGCGCGGAAGCTGGAGGCCAAGCTCGGCGGCATCGACCTGTACTCCGAAGAACACGTCGGCTCGACCCTGACCGAGGTCAACGTCGCCCTGCATGCCCACGTGCTCCTGCAACGCGATGTGCACTACATCGTTCGCGACGACGCGGTGCATCTCATCAACTCCTCCCGTGGCCGCATCGCGCAGTTGCAGCGTTGGCCCGACGGCCTCCAGGCCGCGGTGGAGGCCAAGGAAGGTATCGAAACAACCGAAACGGGCGAGGTGCTCGACACGATCACCGTGCAGGCCCTGATCAACCGGTACCCGACGGTGTGCGGAATGACCGGCACCGCGCTGGCCGCGGGCGAGCAGCTGCGCCAGTTCTACAAGCTCGGTGTGTCGCCAATCCCCCCGAACACCCCCAACATTCGCGAGGACGAGACCGACCGGGTCTACGTCACCGCTGCTGCCAAAAACGATGCGATCGTCGAGCACATTGTCGAGGTGCACGAAACCCGTCAGCCGGTGCTGGTCGGCACCCGCGACGTCGCCGAGTCCGAAGACCTGCACGAGCGGCTGGTCAAGGCTGGGGTGCCGGCTGTCGTGCTCAACGCGAAGAACGACGCGGAAGAAGCGGCCGTCATCGCCGAGGCGGGAGCGCTCGGGGCGGTGACGGTGTCCACGCAGATGGCCGGCCGCGGTACCGACATCCGGCTCGGCGGGTCCGATGAAGCCGATCACGACAAGGTGGCCGAGCTCGGAGGCCTGCACGTGATCGGCACCGGACGCCACAAGACCGAGAGGCTGGACAATCAGTTGCGCGGGCGCGCGGGACGCCAGGGCGATCCAGGATCGTCGGTGTTCTTCTCCAGCTGGGAAGACGACCTCGCCGCCGCGCACCTCGACGCGAGCAAGCTGCCGATGCAGACCGACGAAGACGGTCGAATCGTCAATCCCCGCGCCGCCACTCAGCTTGACCACGCGCAACGCATCGCTGAAGGGCACCTGTTGGAAGTGCACGCCCAAACGTGGCGTTACAACCAGCTCATCGCCCAGCAGCGCGCCATCCTGGTGGAGCGCCGCGACACGCTGCTTCGCACTCCGACTGCGCGCGAAGAGCTGGAGGAACTGTCACCGGACCGCTACGAGGCGCTGGTGGACGACATCGGCGAGGAGAAGCTCGAGAAGATCTGCCGGCTGATCATGCTGTATCACCTCGACCGTGGCTGGGCCGACCACTTGGCCTACCTGGCCGACATCCGCGAAAGCATCCATCTGAGGGCGCTCGGACGGCAGAACCCGCTCGATGAATTCCACCGGATGGCCGTCGATGCGTTCGGCTCGCTGGCCGCCGATGCGATCGAGGCCGCGCAGCAGACTTTCGATACCGCGGCCTCCATCGAGGACGAGCCCGGCGTCGACTTGTCCAAGCTTGCGCGGCCGACCTCGACGTGGACATACATGGTGCACGACAACCCGCTCTCCGATGACTCGGCGCTGAATCTGCCCGGGGTATTCCGCTAGGTTTTAGGGCCATGGAGGAGCCGCGCAGCCGGCGACATCAGACAGAGGCCGCGAAGTCGTCTGAATCCCGGGTACTGACCGTGCCCAATGTGCTCAGCGCGCTACGCCTGTTGCTGGTGCCGGTCTTTCTGTGGCTGCTGCTCGTCGTGCACGAAACCGCCTGGGCGGTCGGCGTGCTGATGTTCACCGGATTCTCCGACTGGGCCGACGGCAAGATCGCGCGACTGGTCGAGAATCAGTCGTCGAGACTCGGTGAGCTGCTGGACCCGGCGGTCGATCGCATCTACATGGTCGTCATCCCGATTGCCATGGCGATCCACGGATCGGTGCCGTGGTGGATCGTGTTGACCCTGCTCGGCCGCGACGTCGTCCTGGCAGCCACGCTGCCACTGCTGCGCAGTAGGGGACTGACCGCGCTGCCAGTCACCTACATCGGCAAGGCGGCGACCTTCGCGCTGATGTCCGGGCTGCCGTTGATCCTGCTCGGCCAGTGGGATGCGTTGTGGAGTCGTGTGATTCTTGCGTGCGGCTGGGCGTTCTTGATCTGGGGTCTGGTCATGTACCTGTGGTCCGGTGTCCTGTACCTGGTCCAGGTTTCGATGGTGATGCGCGGCATGCCCAAAGTGGGGCGTTGAGGGCACCGGCGATGAGCCAACTCGGCGGCTATGACCCGGAAGCTGGACGAAGCGCCCACGTGGCGGACCGGCCGACGTTGATCCCGGTGCCCTCGCTGCTGCGCTCCCTGTTGTCGGACCATCTCGACCCTGGCTACCAGGCGGCAGCGGATGCGAGAAAACAGGGGAAACCGCGCAAACGGTGGCAATCGTGGGCGTGGCAGGTCGCGGGTGCGCTCCTCATTGCAACGGTGTTCGTCGTCGCGGTCGTCCAGGCCCGGTCCACCGCGCCCGGCGTACGGGAGACGCAGCATGTGCTTTCCGGCAGTGTGCGTTCGGCTGAGACGGCAGTGGCCGACGCTTCCGGCCGACGCGACGCCCTGGCCGCCGAGGTGGACACCGAACAACGCCAACGCCTGGAGGGCGACGCGCGGGGTCAACAGCTGCTCGGCCAGCTCGACATGTCGAACCTCGCGGCGGCAGCCACGCCCGTGATCGGGCCGGGTCTGGAGATCACCGTCACGGATCCGGGGATGACGCTGGACCTCAGCGACGTATCCAAGGAGCGGGTGCCCGGCAGTCAGCAGGTGATCCTCGATCGCGACCTGCAGCAGGTGGTGAATTCGCTGTGGGTGGCTGGCGCGGAGGCAGTCTCGGTGGGCGGCGTGCGCATCGGTCCGAATGTGACGATCCGGCAGGCTGGCGGCAGCATCCTTGTCGACAACCAACCGATCAGCAGCCCATACGTGATCCTCGCGGTCGGTCCGCCGCACGCGATGCAAGACGTCTTCGATCGCAGTCCTGGTCTGCAACGCCTTCGACTGCTGGAGACGTCGTACGGTGTCGGAGTCAAAGTGAGTACCTCCGAGGCGCTCACCCTGCCGGCAAGCCCAATTCGAGATATCAACTTCGCCAAGGAGATTGGACAGCGATGAGTCGACAGCCATGATCGGAATCGCCGCGCTCGTCATCGGCATCGTCCTCGGGTTGGTGTTCCACCCCGACGTGCCCGAGTTCGTCCAGCCCTATCTTCCGATCGCCGTCGTCGCCGCGCTCGACGCCGTGTTCGGCGGTCTGCGGGCATATCTGGAACGCATCTTCGACTCGAAGGTGTTCGTGGTGTCCTTCGTGTTCAACGTCTTGGTGGCCGCGCTCATCGTCTACGTCGGCGACCAGCTCGGGGTCGGCACGCAGCTGTCGACCGCAATCATCGTCGTGCTCGGCATCCGCATATTCGGAAACGCAGCCGCGTTGCGGCGCAGACTGTTCGGCGCATAGACCGTGAGTGACGAGCAGCCCCCGCAGCACTCGGCCGAATCCGATCACCACGGCCGCCACGAGCTGCCGCCCGACGCGCCCTCGCCCGAGATCGGCGAACTGCATCGCGGTGGCGTCGCAGGCGTTGTGCATCGCGGACGGTCGCAGATTGTGTTCGGTGCGCTCGCGATTCTGCTGTGTGTGCTGCTGGGGCTGGCGATCATCACCCAGGTGCGGCAGACCGAGTCGGGTGATTCGCTGGAAACCGCTCGTCCCGCCGATCTGCTGGTGCTACTGGACTCGCTGCAGCAACGTGAGGCGGCGCTGAACACCGAAGTGGCCGACCTCCAGCGCACCCTGGCGCAACTGCAGGCGTCGGGCACCAGCGATCAGGCCGCGATCGAGAACGCGCAGGCCCGGCTGGCCGCACTGTCGATCCTGATCGGCACGGTGCCCGCGACCGGCCCGGGTGTGACGTTGACCATCACCGACACCACCCCGGGAGTCCCGGCCGAGACCATGCTCGACGTGATCAACGAGCTACGCAATGCCGGAGCGGAAGCGATGGAGATCCGCGGGGGAGGGTCGGCTGTGCGCGTGGGCCTGGACACCTGGGTCGTCGGAACCCCGGGCGCCCTGGTTGCCGACAGTGTGACCCTCAACCCGCCGTATTCGGTTCTCGCGATTGGTGATCCGCCGACCCTCGCCGCGGCCATGAACATCCCCGGCGGTGCGATGGACAGTGTCGAGCGGGTGGGCGGCACGATGGAGGTGCAGCAGTCTGACCGAGTCGACGTCACCGCCTTGCGGCAACCGAAACCTCGCCAATACGCTCAGCCCGTCAAGTGAGATTGAGCGCCGTCAGAGATCAAGGAGCGCCGTGAGCGAAATCCCAGCCGACCTGCACTACACCGAGGAACACGAGTGGGTGCAGCGCACCGGTGACGACACCGTCCGCGTCGGAATCACCGACTACGCGCAGTCCGCGCTGGGGGACGTCGTATTCGTCCAGTTGCCCGACGTCGGCGCCGACGTGGCCGCGGGCGAGTCGTTCGGCGAGGTGGAGTCCACGAAGTCGGTTTCGGACTTGTACGCGCCGCTCAGCGCGAAAGTCGTTGCGGTGAATGGTGATCTCGAGGGCAACCCCCAGCTCGTCAACTCTGACCCCTACGGCGCAGGTTGGCTAGTGGAGCTGCAGGTCGACGCTGGCGCGCTGGCCGACGGCCTCGGCAAGCTCCTGGACGCCGACGGCTACCGCGCCACAGTGACCGAATGACGGGTTGTTAGGGTGCTTCGAGCATTCCAAAGACACCGATACCAACCAGGCGGATCCGGCGGTGGTGGACACAACGACGTCGACCTCGCGGTACGGTCGACACCAGACGAACTTTCGGCTGAGGGTTGGCCTGAAATCGCCATATCGCCACAGCGGCCAGTGAGGAGCAGCGGGTGACGGACAAGGACCAGAATTCTGGGGCAGACCAGACGTCTGACGATCTCACCGTGGAAACGACATCAGTTTTCCGCGCGGACTTCCTCAACGAGTTGGACGCCCCGGCAGCGGCGGGCTCCGAAGGGGCGGTCACGGGGGTCGAGGGCCTGCCCGCGGGTTCAGCTCTGCTTGTCGTCAAGCGCGGGCCCAACGCCGGTTCGCGATTCCTGCTGGATCAGCCCACCACGTCGGCGGGTCGACATCCCGATAGCGACATTTTCCTCGATGATGTGACGGTGAGCCGCCGTCACGCCGAGTTCAGACTCGAGAGCAGTGAGTTTCAGGTCGTCGACGTCGGCAGTCTCAACGGCACCTACGTCAACCGTGAACCCGTGGATTCCGCGGTGCTCGCCAACGGCGACGAGGTGCAGATCGGCAAGTTCCGCCTGGTGTTCCTCACCGGGCCCAAGGGTGACGACGACTCAGGATAGCCAGTGACTGCCCCCGACACCCCCGCTCTGACTGGGATGTCGATCGGAGCGGTCCTCGATCTGCTGCGACCGGACTTCCCGGACGTGACCATCTCCAAGATCAGATTCTTGGAGGCCGAAGGGCTGGTCACGCCAGAGCGCACGGCGTCGGGTTACCGGCGGTTCACCGCCTATGACTGCGCTCGTCTGCGGTTCATCCTGACGGCCCAGCGCGATCAGTATCTGCCCTTGAAAGTCATCAAGGCGCAGCTTGACGCCCAGCCGGACGGCGAGTTGCCGCACAGCGGATCCGCTTACGGGGTACCGCGTTTGGTGCCCGTATCTGGTGATGATCCCGACTCCGAGGACGGTCGCGCCGGAATTTCGGGCGTCGGGCCGACGCAGGTGCGGTTGTCGCGCGAGGACATGTTGACCCGCTCCGGCGTCGACGACGAACTTCTCACCGCATTGGTCAAAGCGGGTGTCATCACCACTGGCCCGGCGGGCTTCTTCGACGAGCACTCCGTGACGATCGCGCAATGCGCTCGCGCGCTGGCGGAATACGGCGTCGAACCGCGTCACCTGCGTGCGTTCCGCTCGGCGGCCGACCGCCAGTCCGATCTGATCGCACAGATCGCGGGTCCGGTGGTCAAGGCGGGCAAGGCAGGGGCCAGGGACCGCGCTGATGATCTGGCGCGTGAGGTGGCGGCGCTCGCCATTACCTTGCACACGTCATTGATCAAGTCGGCGGTGCGCGACGTTCTTGATCGCTGAGGATTAGACTCAAATTTTGCAGGCTATCGGCGCGAAGGGCGGACACAGATGGGTGAGGTTCGTGTGGTCGGCATTCGCGTGGAGCAGCCCCAGAATCAGCCGGTGCTGCTGCTTCGCGAGTCCAACGGCGACCGCTACCTGCCGATTTGGATAGGCCAGTCGGAGGCCGCGGCCATCGCGCTCGAGCAGCAGGGTGTCGAACCGGCCCGACCATTGACGCACGACCTGATCAGAGATGTCATTGGCGCCCTTGGACATTCGCTCAAGGAAGTGCGCATCGTCGACCTTCAAGAAGGCACGTTCTACGCTGACCTGATCTTCGACCGGGACATCAAGGTGTCTGCGCGGCCCTCGGATTCGGTGGCGATCGCGCTGCGGGTCGGTGTGCCGATCTACGTCGAAGAAGCGGTTCTCGCGGAGGCCGGCCTGTTGATTCCCGACGAGAATGACGACGAAGCCACCGGCGCGGTGCGTGAGGACGAGGTCGAGAAGTTCAAGGAGTTCCTCGACAGCGTGTCGCCCGACGACTTCAAGGCCACCTAGGCAGCTTCCGGCGCCGTACCCGTTTTTTGGAGCTTGATTCGGCTGGCTTGGTCACGGAAGCGTCTCGTCGGCCTCGACACGCGGCGCGGGTTTCTTTCAACCGCTAATCGGGCAGCCATACTTTGGTGGTCGGACCTGCTGATGGGCAGTCGCGGGCTCGGCAAAAGCGTATGCTCGACACACTCGGGCTTGGGCAAATGTGCTGCCATGCAGGTCACAGAGGCGAGTTCGACCGGCGAGAGGATTCGAAAGTGGGAGACACGCCACGTCAAGAGGAGTTCGATCTTTCCTCGACCAGCGGTCCCGCCGAATCGGAAATAACCGTTGCCAGCGCACCGGTTCAGGGAGGTTTGTTCCCCGACGACTCGGTTCCCGACGAGCTCGTCGGATACCGCGGTCCCAGCGCATGCCAGATCGCCGGTATCACCTACCGGCAACTGGACTACTGGGCTAGGACGTCGCTGGTGGTGCCGTCCATCCGTAGCGCCGCCGGTTCTGGCAGCCAGCGGCTGTATTCGTTCAAGGACATCCTGGTCCTCAAGATCGTCAAGCGACTGCTGGACACCGGCATCTCGCTGCACAACATCCGTGTCGCCGTTGATCACTTGCGTCAGCGCGGTGTTCGCGATCTGGCCAACATCACGCTGTTCTCCGATGGCACCACGGTTTACGAGTGCACCTCAGCCGAAGAGGTGGTCGACCTGTTGCAGGGCGGTCAGGGTGTCTTCGGTATCGCGGTGTCCGGCGCGATGCGCGAGCTGACCGGTGCGATCGCCGACTTCCCAGGTGAGCGCGCCGACGGTGGCGAATCCATCGCCGCGCCCGAGGACGAGTTGGCGTCACGGCGTAAGCATCGCGACCGCAAAATCGGATAGTTCGCTCAGCACGAGCAGACGCAAAACTGCCGATTTTCGGCGTGAAATGGGCATGTTTGCGTTCCCCAGCTGACGCGTGGGCCCAGCTCGCGGTGATCCCAGCGCATCCCGGTAAACTCGTGATCGCATCGCCCTTGTGCGGGAGAGTTCCGTAGCCGCCAGCCACGGACGCCGAAGGAGCAACACCTCTCCGTCAACCTCTCAGGCACCCAGGACCGCGCATGGCCCCGATGCCTCTGGAAAGCGGTAGGCCCAGGTCTGCCCGCCCATGGGGAAAGGCCCATCTCGCGTTCCGCGCGGTGCGCCGAATCTCTCAGGCACCGACGACAGAGGGAGGGGAACCCCCAACGGTTCGTCAACCTTCACGTGTCTGGAGCAACCGCCGGTGTCCGACTCCGAGAACTTCACCTTCGCCGCACGACATATCGGACCTGATGCCGACGCCGTCGCCACCATGCTTTCGATCATCGGTGTTGACTCGCTGGACGAGCTCGCCAAGAAGGCGTTGCCCGCGGGCATCCTCGACTCGCTGAACGCCGATCAGGTGGCGCCGGGTCTCGATCAGCTCCCGCCGGCGGCCACCGAGGAGGAGGCGCTGGCGGAATTGCGTGCGCTCGCCGACACGAACACCGTCGCGGTCTCGATGATCGGGCAGGGCTACTTCGATACCCTCACACCACCGGTGTTGCGCCGCAACATACTTGAGAACCCGGCGTGGTACACCGCCTATACGCCCTATCAGCCCGAGATCAGCCAGGGCCGGCTCGAGGCGCTACTGAACTTCCAGACCATGGTCTGCGACCTCACTCGACTCGAGGTCGCCAACGCCTCGATGCTCGACGAGGGCACCGCGGCCGCCGAGGCGATGACGCTGATGCATCGCGCCGTCCGCGGATCGTCGAACCGGCTGGTCGTCGACGCCGACGTGTACCGGCAGACCGCCGCCGTGCTCGCCACCCGCGCCGAGCCGCTGGGCATCGAGATCGTCACCGCCGACCTCACGCAGGGCCTGCCGGAGGGCGAGTTCTTCGGGGTCATCTCCCAGTTGCCCGGTGCCAGTGGCGCCATCGTCGACTGGAGCGAGATGGTGACGGAGGCGCACGACCGCGGCGCGCTCGTCGCCGTCGGCGCCGACCTACTCGCCATGACGCTCGTCACGCCGCCCGGTGACATCGGAGCCGACGTCGCCTTCGGCAGCACCCAGAGATTCGGCGTGCCAATGGGATTCGGTGGACCGCACGCCGGCTATCTCGCCGTGCACGCCAAGCACGCCCGCCAGTTGCCCGGCCGCCTGGTGGGTGTGTCACTTGATGCAGACGGTGCGCCGGCGTACCGGCTGGCGCTGCAGACTCGCGAACAGCACATCCGGCGCGACAAGGCGACAAGCAACATCTGCACCGCACAAGTACTGCTGGCGGTGATGGCGGCGATGTACGCGAGCTATCACGGCGCGGACGGGTTGTCTGCGATTGCGCGGCGGGTGCACGGACACGCGCGTGCGATTGCCGGGGGTTTGACCGCCGGCGGTGTGGAGGTCGTCCACCGCGCATTCTTCGACACCGTGTCGGTCCGGGTTCCCGGCAGGGCAGCGGAGATCCGGGCCGCCGCCAAGGCTCACGGTGTGAACGTCTGGCTGGTCGACGACGACCATGTGTCGGTGTCCTGTGATGAGGCCACCACCGCGCAGCACGTCGACGCTGTGCTGTCGGCTTTCGGAGCCGCCCCGGCGGCGACATTAGACGGGGTGGTCGCAGCTGGAAGCGAGTCCGACGGACCGGCCATCGCGACCCGCACATCGGAGTTCCTGACCCATCCCGCGTTCACGAAGTACCGCACCGAGACGGACATGATGCGGTATCTCCGCTCGTTGGCGGACAAGGATATTGCGTTGGACCGCAGCATGATTCCGCTCGGATCATGCACCATGAAGCTGAACGCGGCGGCCGAGATGGAGCCGATCACGTGGCCTGAATTCGCACGCCAGCATCCGTTCGCACCGGCGTCCGACGCTCCCGGCCTACGCAAGCTGATCGCCGACCTCGAGTCGTGGTTGGTCGCGATCACCGGCTACGACGCGGTGTCACTGCAGCCGAACGCCGGATCACAGGGGGAGTACGCGGGCCTGCTCGCGATCCAGGCCTACCACGCCGAGCGCGGACAGCCGGACCGCGACGTGTGCCTCATCCCCTCGAGCGCACACGGCACCAATGCCGCGTCGGCCGCGCTGGTCGGCATGCGGGTTGTGGTGGTGGCATGCCGGGCGAACGGCGACGTCGACCTCGACGACCTCCGCGCGAAGGTGACCGAGCACGCGGATCGGTTGTCGGCGTTGATGATCACCTACCCGTCGACCCACGGCGTGTATGAGCATGACATCGCCGACATCTGCGCGGCCGTTCACGACGTCGGCGGTCAGGTGTACGTAGACGGGGCCAACCTCAACGCGCTGGTCGGCCTCGCCCGGCCTGGCCGGTTCGGCGGTGACGTCAGCCATCTCAATCTGCACAAGACGTTCTGCATTCCGCACGGCGGTGGTGGGCCCGGCGTCGGACCGGTCGCGGTGCGCTCCCATCTGGCGAAGTACCTGCCCGGCCACCCGCTGGCCGATGAGTTGCCCGACAAGTACGCGGTGTCCGCCGCGCCGTACGGTTCGGCGTCGATCCTGCCGATCAGCTGGGCCTACGTTCGGATGATGGGCGCCGGCGGACTGCGGGCCGCCTCGCTGACCGCGATCGCGTCGGCCAACTACATCGCCCGCCGGCTCGACGAGTACTACCCAGTGCTCTACACCGGTGAGAACGGCATGGTCGCCCACGAGTGCATCCTGGATCTGCGGACCATCACCAAGGAGACCGGTGTCACCGTCGACGATGTGGCAAAACGGCTGGCGGACTACGGTTTCCATGCACCGACGATGAGCTTCCCGGTGGCGGGCACGCTGATGGTCGAGCCGACCGAAAGCGAAAGCCTGGCCGAGGTCGATGCGTTCTGCGAGGCGATGATCGCGATCCGCGGCGAGATCGATCACGTGGCGGCGGGCACCTGGCCGGTGGACGACAATCCGATGCGCGGCGCTCCGCACACCGCGGAATGCCTGCTGGTGTCCGAGTGGGACCATCCATACACCCGCGAGCAGGCCGCCTATCCGCTGGGCAAGAACTACCGTCCGAAGGTGTGGCCCCCGGTACGTCGGATCGACGGCGCGTACGGCGACCGCAATCTCATGTGCTCGTGCCCGCCGGTGGAGTCGTTCGCCTGACGCTCAGGAGAATCGGTCGATGATCGCTTCGGCGATCTTTCCCGGTGCATCCTCCTGGATGAAGTGGTTGGCCTCCGGTAGCTCCACGACGACGTGGTCGGGGAACGCCTCCCGCATGCGCGCAAGGTTCGGCCCCGGCCGGAACGCGAAATCCTTCATGCCCCAGACGAATAGCGCCGGCTTCGATCCGAGTTCCGCGGGCACGTCGCGGCTGAGCCTTTCCAGGAGTGGGCGGGCTGCCAGGATCTCCTTCGGCATGCGCGCGACCCCGGCGCGGTCCTGCGGTGTGGGCTGGACTCCGCGGTAGTGCGCCATCACCGCGTCGTCCAATGAGGTGCTCGAGCCCGCCGGAATCATCCGCTCCACGAAGAAGTTCTGCTTCGTGATCGCCCACTGCATCGGCGGGCTGCCCATGACCACGCTGAACACCTTGGTGGACAACTCAGCGGTGGGCCAGAACCAGGTATTGCCGAGTACGACACCGCGGACGCGCTCGGCGCGGTCGGTGTCCACGGCCATGCTGATCGGGCCGCCCCAGTCCTGACCCACGCTCAGATACTGATCGAGCTCGAGATGATCGACGAATTCACCCATCACCGAGGCGTGCTCCTCGATGCGATAGGCGAATCCCGATGGGCGCTCGGACAGCCCGAAGCCGAGATAGTCGGGGGCGATGCACCGGAAGCGGTCACGCAATCCGGCGATGATGTTGCGGTAGAGGAAGCTCCAGGTCGGATTGCCGTGAAAGAACACGATCACCGGGCCGGTGCCTTCGTCGATGTAGTGCACGCGTCCGCGCGAGCTGTCGAACCATCGCGACGTGAACGGGTACAGCGCCGGGTCGGGTGTGAAGTCGCTCGGCAATTCAGATCCCTCCGTCAACGCCATTGATTACGGTTCGTCAGGTATTACCCCCCAGCGTGACAGAGTGGCGCGACGGCGGCACCTCGATGGGCACGCCCGCCGGCCGGGTGTTCGTCCGTTCGGCGCCGGCGGGAAGGCCAGGCGTTTCATGGGCGCTCGACGATTCGGTAGCGACCACGAACGTGCTCCGACGCGCCGAGCCTGCTGGCGGCGCGCTAGCCGATGAATGTTGTGACCGCCGACGTCAATTCCGGGCCCGTGGAGTTCGGCAGGTTCTGGTAGCTGCCGCCGCTGATCTGCGCGACTGCCTCCCACGTGGCGCGGTCGGAGTCCGAACCGAAGTCGATCACGTTCACCTTGACCGGGCGGGCCGGATCGACCGCTCCGCGGATGAACTGCTCCAGCCCTGCACCGTTCAACGACTGGTCGGTGTGTGGACCCGTGGTGATGACGAGAACCGAATTGGTCTGGCCCTCACGGAAGTTCTCCATGGCCTGGTCGTAGACGAGCCGCAGCGTGGTGAACGAAACTGCGCCGCCGTTCGAGGCGGTCTGCCCGTTCAACTCCGCGGTCAGCGCCGCCGACCGGGGCCTGCCGTCCACCTGATCCGACAGCGGGCCCGTCGAGATCTCCGAGCGGCCCTCGACACCGTCGAACGTCCACAGGCCGACAGCGGAGTTCGGCGGCAGCGCCTGCAGCCGGGCATTGAGTGCCGCGGCCACATTCGCCAGTCGCGATTCGCCGCCCTCGTCGGTCGGCATGGATTGATCGAGCATGATCGTCACCGCAGGATTGGCCGCCGGCGCGGTCAGCGTGTCGGCGAGCGTGACGCGCGCCGCGTTGTCACCGACCGACAGGGGAGCCCCCAGCGGTGCGAAATCGGTGACATCACTCTGCGGCGGTGTGCCGCCTTCGGTGCGAAAGCCCGCCTTGGACAGCTCGGCCAGCTGTTCCGGCTTGCGCATGAACCGCGCGAACTCGCTGGCCGCGGCGATCTGTTCCTGCGACAGCCAATCGCCTGCGAGCAGGGCCGTGGGGTAATCGGCCATCGCCACGGGGCCCGGAGGCAGCCAAGAGGTCAAGGTGTTCTTCGCATCGGGCAATGCCGTGCCGCGCTTGAAAAGCTGCTGCTCGGTGGTGACGACCGCGTGCACGGGCGCAGCCGCCGGATCGTCGGCGTTCAGCAGCGCGTCCATGGCCGTCGACGCCTTCTTGTCGGCCAGCTTCGGTTGGCCCGCAACCAGTGAATTCACCGCACCGATACCTGCGCTGGGCGGCTGCCCCGACGGTGCGGATGCCGCCGCGACGGCCTCTGCCGCCAGGTATGACGCATCGCTGTCGCCGGACACCGGCAGCGCCAACCGCAACGAACCCCAGCCCGGCAGCCCCAGCCCGTCCAGCGCGCTCGGATTCGTCTGCAAAGACGGCAACGATCGCCAGTTCTGTTGCCCAAGGGCGGATTTGAGTTGCGGCCGCATCGCGAGCATGACGGGCGACGAGACCAGTGAGCGGCTGTCGCTGATGATCTTCTCGCCGGCGCTGGCCTCAAGGCGGGCCGTCGAGATCGAGCTCGCCGGAATCCACATGGCAGGTCGTTCGCCGAGATCTGCCGGCCACTGGCCGATGAATCCGTTGACCACCTGATCCGACTCGGCCGACGCGACCCCGACCTTCACGCAGCGGTCACCTACTGGCGCGGCGCTGCGGTTGTAATTGTCGGCCAAGCTCTTTATCTGGTCCGACACCGAAGGATCGGCCACCACGGCAACGGCGAGTTCACCGTTCACGCATCGGGCCGCGGCAACGTCGCTGCGACTGGACAGTGCATCGCCGAAGAAGCGCCACAGGATGACCGCCCCGACGACCACGATGACAGCGACGAGCGCAGCGATCACGCTGATGCTGACGCCGCGTCTGCCCGGCGTCACCGCGCGGTGGCTCCCTGTCCACTCGCCGCCTTCCCAATCACCTCCGTGCTGGGGCCCCGAGCGCGGTCGATTGGGCGGCGGGGTCGACGAACCGACGCGCTGCAGGCCGAACTCCGCGGCTGGGTCGCTGTCGTCGTATTCCGTCTCCCGATAGTCAGGTTCGTCGAAGGTGAACTCATCAGGGTCTGGGCGCGAGAAGTCGGCATTGCCGAAATCCTCGCGGCGATAACCCGTTTCGGAATACCCGGGAGCGTCGACTTCGGACTCGCCGTACTCGTGCTCGGGCTCGCGGTACTGCGGTGCGTCGTGGTCCGGTTCGCTGTAGCCGGAACCGTAATCGTGCTCGTAGGCGCCTGGTTGCCCGAAACGGGTGGTCTCAGGTTCCTCGTGCTGCTCTTCGCCGCCGGCCGAATCCTCGGGGTCGGGAATGCTATGCCTGCCCACGGAAGCCCTTGTGCTCGCTACGTCGACGGGTCATCGGATCAACCACCGTTGCTTGCTGCCTTGAACTCTCGACGCTTGCGATGCAGGATCGGCTCGGTGTAGCCGTTCGGCTGAGCGGCACCGGACAGGATCAGCTCCTGCGCGGCGGTGAACGCCACGCTGCCGTCTGGGTCTGGTGCCATGGGCCGGAACTCCGGATCCTGCTCGTTCTGCTGGTCGACCACCGCGGCCATGCGCCGCAGGCTGGCCTTCACATCGTCCTCGGTGATGACACCGTGGCGCAACCAGTTGGCCAACAGCTGACTCGAGATGCGAAGGGTGGCACGGTCTTCCATCAGCGCGACATCGTGGATGTCGGGCACCTTGGAACAGCCGACGCCCGCATCGATCCAGCGCACCACGTAGCCGAGGATCGACTGGCAGTTGTTGTCGACCTCTTCGCGAATCTCCTCGGGCGCCCAGGCGAGCTCCTTGCCCAGCGGAACGGTCAGTAGCTCGTCGATCGTGGTCCTGGTCTTGCCCTGCAGTTCCTTCTGCACCGCGTCCACGTCGACCTCGTGATAGTGCATCGCGTGCAGGGTGGCCGCCGTCGGCGACGGGACCCACGCGGTCGTGGCGCCGGCCTTGGGCTGACCGATCTTCTGCTCGACCATGTCGGCCATCAGCTCGGTCATCGCCCACATGCCCTTGCCGATCTGGGCGCGTCCGGCGAACCCGGTGGCCAGGCCGACGTCGACGTTCTGGTCCTCGTAGGCCTTGATCCACGGCTGCGTCTTCATGGCACCCTTGCGGATCATCGGGCCCGCTTCCATCGACGTGTGGATCTCGTCGCCGGTGCGGTCCAGGAAGCCGGTGTTGATGAACGCGACGCGGTCCCTGGCGGCCTTGATACAGGCCTTCAGGTTGAGGGTGGTGCGCCGCTCCTCGTCCATGATGCCGACCTTGATGGTGTTCGTCGGTAGGCCCAGCACGTCCTCGACGCGGCCGAACAACTCGACGGTGAAGGCCACTTCGTCGGGTCCGTGCATCTTGGGCTTGACGATGTAGATCGAGCCGGTGCGGCTGTTGACCTTCGAACCGTTCTCGTCGCCGGACTTGAGGCCGTGCATCGCGATCAGGCTGGTGAACAGTGCGTCCTGGATGCCCTCGGGGATCTCATTCCCGTCGGCGTCGACGATCGCGTCGTTGGTCATCAGGTGACCCACGTTGCGCACGAACAGCAGGCTGCGGCCGGGCAGCGTCAGCTCACCCTCACCGTTCGGTGTCGTGTAGGTCCGGTCCTCGTTGAGGACACGGGTGAACGACTTGCCTCCCTTGGACATCTCTTCGGAGAGGTCGCCGCGGTTCAAACCCAGCCAGTTGCGGTAGCCGAGCACCTTGTCGTCCGCGTCGACGGCGGCGACCGAGTCCTCGAAGTCCATGATCGTGGTGATCGCGGATTCCAGGACGACGTCCTTGATGCCTGCCTGATCGGTCGAGCCGACGGGGGAGTCGGGGTCGACCAGGATCTCGATGTGCAGGCCGTGGTTGCGCAGCAGCACCGACCACGAGGGCGAGCCGAGCTCGCCGGTGTAGCCGACGAATTGCTCGGGTGTCGCAAGACCGGTGGACAGCCCATCGCCCAGCTCGACGATCAGTTGTCCCTCGTCGATCTTGATGCCGGTCGCGTCGTTCCACGCCCCGGTGGCCAGCGGCGCGGCGCCATCGAGGAAGCGACGGGCGTATGCGATGACCTTGTCGCCGCGGACTCTGTTATAGCTGCTGCCCTTTTCGGCGCCGTCGTCTTCGGAGATGACGTCGGTGCCGTAGAGCGCGTCGTATAACGAACCCCACCGGGCGTTCGCGGCGTTCAGTGCGAAACGTGCGTTGAGGATCGGGACCACGAGCTGCGGGCCCGCGGTCTTGGTGATCTCGTCGTCGACGCCTGAGGTGGAGATGGTGAAGTCGTCCGGCGCGGGCTGCAGGTAGCCGATCTCGGTGAGGAACTCCCGATACGCCTCGGCGTTGATGGGCTCGATGACGCGCTGGCGGTGCCACTTGTCGATACGTGCCTGTAGATCGTCGCGGTGGGCGAGCAAATCTTGGTTCTTCGGTGTGAGGTCGGCGACGACCTTGTCCACGCCCGACCAGAAGGTGTCGGGATCGAGGCCGGTGCCCGGAAGCGCCTCATCGTTGACGAAGTCATACAGCACCTGGGCAACCCGCAGATTGCCCACTTTCACGCGATCGCTCATATTTCCTCCCTCGCCGCAAAGGCGCGTCGAACAGCCGCATCGAACGCAGTGCCGTCGATCCAGCTTACCCGCGGGTAACGGCGCCTAACTCTGACGTCGCCGCCGGGGCGGCTCCGGTGCCCTCGTGCTCGACGCCGACGCTTTCCACTTCGGCCGGTGCGCGGTCCACCGCGGCGAGCAACTGCTCACAGGCCTCGGCTAGGCGCTGCCGGAGCGGTGCCGCCTGCTCGGCAATGTGCTGCTGAACCCGAACGTATTCGGCGCGTCCCGCCGACGTCTCGATGGCGATTGGCTCGAATCCGTAGTCGCGAAGATCATAGGGACTGGCACGCATGTCGAGCTCACGTGCCTGCGCGGCGAGCTCAAGACAATCCATCACCAGCGCCGAGTCGACCAAGGGACCCAGCTTGTAGGCGAACTTGTAGCAATCCATGGCCGCGTGCAGGCAGCCGGGTTGTTCGGCCCCGACCTGACCCGCCCGGGTCAGCTGCTCGCTGTTTAGCTCGGTCGCCGGTTCAGTGAAGAACCGGAAGGCATCAAAATGGCTGCACCGCAACGGCATTGATTCGACGACGGCATCCGTACCGGCGGCGCCGAGTCGCAGCGGGACTCGGTCGTGGCGCACGGTCGGCGCCCGGTAAACCATCGCCCACTCGTGCAGGCCGAAGCAGTTGAGTCGCGCCGGCCGCGACGCCGTCGCACGCAGCAGCTCGGCGATGAAGCGCACGGTGTCGGCACGCCCGGTGAGGAACTCACGGGTCACGCTCACGCCGGCGGGCGTGCGCCCGTAGCCGCTGCGCCCCAGATAGCGTGCCGCTGAATTACCGGTGAGCACCACACCGAAGCCCGGATGCCACGTCCGCAACTGCCGGGGACACAGGCTGTAGTAGCTCCACAGAAAGTCCCAGACGGGATGAGGCTCTCCCAGAGGTGCGCGGAACGAACGAAGGAATCCGTCGACCCGCTCGCGGTGACGCTGCTCCCGGACTGTCCAGTCGCGCTCGTCGAGCACGAATTCGCAGGTGAGGGTGTGCGCAGCCTCACACACGGTGTGTTCCGTCACGCACCGTCCCGACGAGATCCTCGACCAGGTCCTCCAGCGCCACCATCGCCGAAACGCTGCCGTCAGGCGCGGTGAGAAGGGCCAGGTGCGCGTTGTCCCGACGCAGCCGCGACAGCGCGTCGGGCAACGACATCGACGCAGGCACCCGCGGCAGCGGCCGCACCATCGACGCGTCCAGCACCGCCTGTTCGTTGGACGGATCGTGGACCAGCGGCAGCACGTCCTTGATGTGCAGGTATCCGACGTACTCGCCGGACGGGTCACTGACCGGGAACCGCGAATAGCCGGTTTCGGCGAGTGCGTCCTCGATCGCGCCCAGGGTGGGTCCAGAGCCAACGCGCGCCACCGGAACCGCGCGGATCTCGCTCAGGGGCATGGCGACGTCGTTGGCGACGCGATCGCGGATCTGCAGCGCCCGCGTCAGGCGACCGTGCTCCTCCTGGTCGAGCAGGCCCTCGGATCGCGACTCGGCGATCATCTCGGACAGCTCGACGGTCGAGACCGCGACGTCGAGCTCGTCCTTCGGCTCGACGCCGAACGATCGCAGCGTGATGTTGGCGCACCAGTTGTAGAACGCGATGAACGGGCGGGCCAGCCGGATGTACACCAGGTACACCGGAATCAAGAGCATCGCTGACGACTCGGGTCCGGCGATCGCGATGTTCTTCGGCACCATCTCGCCGAGCAGCACGTGCAGTGTCACCACGATGCCGAGCGCGACGAAGAAGGACACCGTGTGCAGCACGGAATCAGGGATACCGAACAGGCCGAACGGCTTCTCCAGCAGGTGCGCGACGGCGGGTTCGCCGACGCGGCCCAACAAGATCGAACAGATCGTGATGCCCAGCTGCGCGCCGGCCAACATCAGCGACAGGTTCTCGCCGGCGCGGATGACGGTCACCGCGCTCTTCTTGCCCTGCTCGGCCAGCGCCTCAAGGCGGTCGCGGCGCGCGGAGATCAACGCGAACTCCGAGGCGACGAAGAACGCGTTGGCGCCGAGCAGCAGGACTGTCAGCAGCACGCCGAAGATGTCGCCGCCCATCAGCCCTCGCCTCCCGAGCCGTGACGACCCAACTCGGTCAGCTCGAGCAGATCGATGCGTCTGCCGTCCATGCGGACGACCGTGGCCAGCCATCGAACCGGATCGTCGAGCGCGACACCGTCGGGATCGAACGCCGTCAGCTCCACCGACTCGGCCTCATCGGGAATGTGTCCCAGCTTCTCGAGCACCAGCCCGCCGATCGTTTCGTAATCCCCTTCGGGCGCGCGGAATCCGGTGGCGTCAGCGACCTCGTCGATGCGCAGTAAGCCGGACACCTGCCAGCCACGACCCGCAGGGACCACGTCCGGTGGCTCGACGTCATGTTCGTCGCGCACGTCACCGACGATCTCCTCGATCAGGTCCTCCATGGTGACCATGCCCGCAGTGCCGCCGTATTCGTCGACGACCAGCGCGGTCTGCAGGCCGTTGGCACGGATCTGGGTCATCACAGCGTCGCCGTCGAGCGTGGAGGGCACTTTGGCGATGGGCAACGCCAGGGTGGACAGCGCGGTGGAGGCCCGCCGTTCTGGCGGCACCTCGAAAACCTGCTTGACGTGCGCGATGCCGATGGTCTCGTCGAGGTCGCCTTCGATGATCGGGAAGCGGGAGTAGCCGGTCTTGATTGCCGCGGCCACGAGGTCGGCGGCGGTGTCGTCGGACTCGAGCGCCTCGATCTTGGATCGCGGAGTCATCAGCTCCTCGGCGCTGCGCTCACCGAACTGCAGGGATCGGTCCACCAGAACAGCGGTGACGGGGTCCAGCGCGCCGCTGCGTGCTGAACTGCGGACCAGCGAAACCAGCTCCTGCGGCGATCGGGCCGAACGCAGCTCTTCGGCGGGCTCGATTCCCAGCCTGCGCAGAATCCAGTTCGCAGTTCCGTTCGTCGCGCGGATCAGCGGTGTGAACAGCGCTGAGAACAGCAGCTGCGGGCCCGCCGACCAGCGCGCCGTCTGCACGGGCCGGGCCACCGCAAGGTTCTTGGGCACCAGTTCGCCGAACACCATCGACAACGACGTGGCGATCACGACGGCGCCGAAAAGTGCGAGGCCACCGACAAAGCGGTCCGGCACGCCGATCGCCTCGAGACCTGGCCGGATCAGCCGACCGACGACGGGTTCGGCCAGATAACCGGTGGCCAGCGTAGTGATCGAGATGCCGACCTGAGCGCCGGAGAGCTGGAACGACAGCGTGCGGTGGGCCCGTCGCACCATCTGGTCGCGTCGATCACCGCTGCGCGCATTGGATTCCACCGTGCTGCGCTCGAGCGCGGTCAGCGAGAACTCCGCGGCGACGAACACCGCGGTGCCCGCGGTGAGCAGGATGATCGCGCCGACGGAGAGCAAGGACATCGTGAGGCTCATCGAGTACTCGACGTCCTCGCCGATGGGGAGCCGGGCCTGTTGCCCGGCCGACTAGTGGAGGGCTCGGCGTCGGTTGGCTCAGCGTCTTTCGAAACGTTGCCTGGCCGCTCGGCCCCCAAGCTCGCGGCCTCAACGGGTGCCTGCGGCACGGGGTCCCTTTCGAGTAGACACGTCAAGAGTGAAAACCATGTTAGCCGGTGGCGACCGATGACTGGATTTACCAGCCGGTCGGCAGTGGATGCCCCTCGGCGAACCCCGCCGCGGACTGCACGCCGAGCACGACCTTCTCGTGTAGCTCCGCAAGATTGCCCGCACCCACATAGGTGCAGGTGCTGCGCACTCCGGAGGTGATGTGATCCAGCAGGTCTTCCACGCCGCCCCTGGACGGGTCCAGGCCCATCCGTGACGTCGAGATGCCCTCCTCGAACAGAGACTTGCGCGCCTGGTCGAACGGGTCGTCGTCGGCGGTGCGCGCCGCGACCGCGCGCTTGGACGCCATGCCGTAGCTCTCCTTGTACGGCCGGTCCTCGCGATCGCGCATCAGGTCGCCCGGCGACTCATAGGTGCCGGCGAACCACGAGCCGATCATGACGTTGGCGGCGCCGGCGGCCAGTGCGAGCGCGACGTCGCGCGGGTGCCGGACGCCGCCGTCGGCCCACACATGCCCGCCGAGTTGCTTTGCCGCGTCGGCACATTCGACCACTGCAGAGAATTGCGGACGGCCCACACCGGTCATCATCCGGGTGGTGCACATCGCGCCGGGGCCCACGCCGACCTTCACGATCGACGCACCAGCCGAGATCAGGTCGCGGGTGCCTTCGGCGGACACCACGTTGCCCGCCGCCAGCGGCAGTCCCAGGTCCAACGAGGCGACCGACTTGATGGCGTCGAGCATCCGCAGTTGATGTCCGTGCGCGGTGTCGATGACCAGCAGGTCGACGCCCGCCTCGGCCAGACTTCGCGCTTTGGCGCCGACGTCGCCGTTGATGCCCACCGCCGCGGCGATCCGCAGCCTGCCCCTGGCGTCCACGGCCGGGGTGTAGATCCCCGCCCGGATGGTGGCGGTCCGACTGAGCACGCCAGCGAGCGTGCCGTCGGGTTCGGTCAGTACGGCCACGTCGACGGGCGAGTGTTCGAGCAGGTCGAACACCTTGCGAGGGTCGGTACCGGCCGGTGCGGTGACGAAATCGCTGATGGCGATATCGCGGACCCGGGCGAAGCGGTCCACGCCGACGCAGCCGGCCTCAGTGACCAGGCCGATCGGCCTGCCCTCGAACAGCACGACCGCGGCGCCGTGGGCACGTTTGTGGATCAGCGCCGTCGCGTCCGACACCGAGTCGTCGGGGGACAACACCACCGGGGTGTCAACGACCACGTCGCGGCTCTTCACGAAGTCGACGGTCTGCTGCACCGCGGAGATCGGAAGGTCTTGGGGGAGAACGACAATGCCGCCGCGACGGGCCACCGTCTCGGCCATCCGTCGGCCCGCCACCGCGGTCATGTTCGCGACGACCACCGGGATGGTGGTCCCCGAGGCGTCCGACGTCGAGAGGTCGACGTCCATCCGCGACATCACGTCCGAACGTCCGGGGACGATGAAGACGTCGTTGTAGGTCAGGTCGTAGGCGGGCTTATGGCCGTTGAGGAATTTCATCTCAGGCCGATTCTAGTCGCGACCGGCATGATGTCGTCGTGCCGAATGTAGTCTGCGCGGTGTGCGGTGACGGTACGGCGCCGTCCGCGGCCTACTTTGGCGGCCTCGATCTGACCGAGGATCACGAGGACGAGGAAGCAGCCGCCGAACTGGCGCGCCGTCGCGATGACGTGGCCACGCGGATGACGGCGGTGGCCGGGCTCGGGGCACGAATCCCGAATGCGTTGTGGAGGCGCCGCACCGCCTTTGCCGCGCACGTGACGGCGTACGCACGGACGCTCGCACGACTGGAGGCGCGAAGTTGCCGCCTGTCCGGCTGGCCGTGGCAGGCGGTTTCGCTCCAGGTTGGCGTGTTCGACGACGACCGCGTCCGTGCGCTTTTCGCAAACGTCGGCCCGCTCGACGCAGACCGGCAGGGGTGTACCACCTGCGGGTCGCGGCAGTGGAAGGGTGCGGTCACCGACTTTGTGCCGCACGTCGTGCTGCCACCGGCAATGCGCGCCCACGCCTCGGCGTCGGTACCGGACTGGGTTCCTGTCGACGACGAGCCGCAGGCCAGCCTGATCGCCGTCACCAATCGGGCGGGCCAGGTCGACGGCCCCGGCGGCTTGCGAAACCTTCTCTACGCGACTGACGAGCTCGTCCGCGCCGCTGTGGCGCGCGACCGCTGGGACGGCGTGGCCGACTCCGACCTCAGCGTCGCCCTTGGCGCTCAGGTGTGTACGACGTCGAGCGCCATCATGGTGCCGAGCCTTTTCGAGATCGACTAAATCTCGACCTCGGTGCGGTCGCCGCTCCACAGCGTGTGGAACCGCTTGTCGCGGTCGGTATCGATGCGGCCGTAGGTGTGAGCGCCGAAGAAGTCGCGCAGGCCCTGGGTCAGCGCGGCGGGCAGTCGTTCGGTGCGTAGGCCGTCGTAGTACGACAGCGCCGAGGAGAAGCCGGGGATCGGGATGCCCAGTTCGGTCGCGGTCACCACAACGCGGCGCCAACTGTCGATTCCGTTTTCGACAGCGTCGCGGAAGTACGGTGCGGCGATCAGCGTGGGCAGGTCGCCGTCCTCGTCGAAGGCATCTTTGATGCGGTTGAGGAACTTGGCGCGGATGATGCAGCCGCCGCGCCAGATGGTGGCCATGTCGCCGGGCGTGATGCCCCAGTCGTACTCCTCGCTACCGGCCTGGATCTGGTTGAAGCCCTGCGCGTAGGCGATGATCTTCGATGCGTACAGCGCCTTGCTGACATCGTCGATGAATTGCTTTGCATCACTTGGCTTCTTGCCGAGATCGCCGGATGCCAGACCCGTCGTGGCCTTGCGCTGGGCCACCGAACCCGACAACGCGCGGGCGAACACCGCCTCGGCGATTCCGGTCACCGGCACCCCGAGGTCGAGCGCCGACTTCACCGTCCACCGCCCGGTGCCCTTCTGCTCGGCTTCGTCGAGGATGAGGTCGACGAGCGGTTTGCCGGTCTTGGCGTCAGTCTGCCGCAGCACCTCGGCGGTGATCTCGATGAGGAAGCTGTCCAGGTCGCCCTTGTTCCACTCGGCGAAAACGTCGGCGATTTCAGGTGCGCTCAGCCCCAGCGCATCGCGCAGCAGCTGGTAGGCCTCACCGATGAGTTGCATGTCGGAGTACTCGATGCCGTTGTGCACCATCTTCACGAAGTGACCGGCGCCGTCGGGACCGATATGCGTGCAGCACGGCACGCCGTCGACGTGAGCGGAGATCTCCTCCAGCAGGGGACCGAGCGACTTGTAGGACTCGGCGGGACCGCCGGGCATGATCGACGGGCCCTTCAGTGCGCCTTCCTCGCCACCGGAGATGCCGGCGCCGACGAAGTGCAGCCCACGCTCGCGGATCGCCTTCTCGCGGCGGATCGTGTCGGTGTAGAGCGCATTGCCGCCGTCGATGATGATGTCGCCTTCCTCCATCGCATCGGCGAGCTCGTTGATGACGGCGTCGGTCGGATCTCCCGCCTTGACCATGATGATCACCCGGCGCGGCTTCTCCAGAGCGGCAAGGAATTCCGGGATGGTCTCGCTGCGCACGAACTTGCCCTCGGAGCCGTGTTCGGCGAGCAGCGCATCGGTTTTGGCGACGGACCGGTTGTGCAGCGCCACCGTGTATCCGTGGCTGGCGAAGTTGCGCGCGAGGTTGGATCCCATGACCGCGAGGCCGGTGACCCCGATCTGAGCGGTGCCGGTCGTGGGGTTTTCAGACGAGCTCATACGGGCAGCCTTTCGATTTTGTCGTGCAGGGATGGCCTACTACTGGAGAAGCGCCTACGCAGTGAACAAACGATTCAACTCGTCCAACCATGGGAGGACCACCGCGACGGTGGGCACCACCAGCACGGCCGCCGCGGCGACGTACGCGCAGGCGGCGGCGACGAGGCTGTTGCCGTTTCCGCAGAGGCGACGAACCCGAACGACGGTCGTCGGTCCACCCGCGGCCAACGCACCCGCAGGTGTGCGGCCGGTGGCGCAGGCGACCAATGCGCGAGCCAGGGGAGTCGGGCCGGCCGCACGCACTGCGGCGTCGTCGGCCAGCATCTCGATCAGCAGCCGCACGGCATCTAGCGCGCTGGCGCTGCGGACGAACCGCGGGAACGCGGCGTGCACGGCGGTGAACATCTCGAGTACCAGGTCGTGCCGGGCACGCAGATGTGCGCGCTCGTGCGACAGGATCGCGGCGATCTCGTTGTCCGCCAGTGTCGTGAGCGTGCCCTCGCTGACCACCACGCGGCTGCGTACGCCGGGCAGACAATAGGCAAGGGGCTCCTCGACATCGAGAATGCGAAGCCCACTCTTATGGGATTTGCCTACCAGGTCGACGACCATCCGATGGTGCGCACGCCTGCGCCTGGTCGCTATCGCCACCTGAACGATTGCGACCGCGAGTCGCGCGCCGACCACCAGCGTGAGTGCGAACACCGCGACGTACGCGATCCACAGCGGCCAGCCGAGAACATCGATCTCACTGGCGAACGTCGCGGTCGGCCTGCCATCCGGACCAGGCGCGAAAAGCCTGCTCGCAATAGCGATTCCCGCGGAGAAGGCCGACAGAACAGCGGCCAGCGCGATGGACTGCCACAGCACGATCGCGGCCCGTGGCGCCCGCGATGGCCACCTTGCCCGCGCCAGCATCGCCGGCACCGGTCCCGACAGGACCAGCGCCATGACGGTGAAGGCCAGCGCGGACACGCTGTAAGTGTCTCTCAGCCGGTGCCCGGCTCGCCAGCGGGTGGCGATATCCGGTGCTTGCTCTCCAACTCGGTCAAGGCGCGACGCAGGGCCGCCGCCTCGTCGGCGTTGACCCGCTCGACGAAATGTACGAGCGCAGCCTCACGGCCACCCGAGTCCGCAGCTTGATCCAGAGCGTCGACCATCAATCCGGCTACCAGTTCGTCGCGCCCGTGCGTCGGGGCGTATCGATGGGCGCGGTCATCGCGGTGCTGGACGACGAGATTTTTCTTCGCCAGCCGCTGCAGGACAGTCATGATCGTGGTGTATGCCAGGTCACGCCGGGCGGCGAGCGCCTCGTGAACCTGGCGAACGGTTTGGGGCTCTCGCGCGGACCACAGATGGTCCATAACGGCGCGTTCAAGTTCCCCTAGACGCGTCAACTTCGCCATTGTTCGTTCATCTCCTAGAGACGGTAGGTCCAGCGTACTACGGGTTTACTACCGTGCGTCGTATCGCGCAGCCCTACGTCTGTTCGGCGGGGTCGCGGGTACGCCCGACGGATTGTTCCGGTAATGGTCACCGCCACTTCGACCACCCTTGTGAGTCCAGTCACAGGGTATGGCTCCGACGGTCGGTCTGACTATAGTAAGGCTAACCTAAGTCAATATCGGGAGGTCCCATGACGGTTCTGGTCGACGACCCGCTCATCTCGAGCATGGCGATCACACAGGCGCTGCCATTGCACGAATCGAGCCGCCGACTGCGTGAGCTCTATCCCGAATGTCCCCGGGTCTACGGCGTTGCGGTCATCGGTGATCTGTCGCGTCGGCGCTGGTGGCCGTTGACGCAGGCGATGACATCCGACCGGCTGCACTCGATGTTCAGACTCGCGGCCGAGGAGACCGAGAGTCGGGCCGCCGTGGCCCAGCAACTCGCCGCGACCTTGGCGCACGTGGTCGTCGGACGGGTGGTGCCGCTGCTCGTGCTCGAAGGTCGCGCCTGGGACACCGGCCTTGAGAACCTGTGGGTACACGTGGATTCCGAGGGGGCGATCGACTGGGTCGGCGTGGTTGATCCGACGCTGCGGGCCCTGCCCGACGATCCGTTCTTTGGTGGTCGTCCAAATGCGCGGCCGCACAACGCCATCCGCGATGGAATTGTCGCACTGCCTAACGAAGCGGCGTTGACGACGTGGATTGCACACCGTAGTCATCGCACGCTAGCGCCATTGTTCGCCAAGCTCGCCGAGGTCAGCGGTTCGGCGATCTCGATCGCCGCGATGTGGCATATCGTCGGCGCCGCGGTGGTGAGCGCGGCGACCCAGGTGCCGCTGCTGGCGGGTTCCAGCGAGCTGACGAGCATGCGTCGCGGCCAGGCCGTGCTCGACGCGCTGGTCGGATTCGGACTGCCCGTTCGGGGCACCACGAGAAACTCGACGGGAGCGATGGGGAAGGTCTTGCTTAATTAGGGCAGCCTTGCCTATGCTCTTGGCAGAACGAACTTGAACCACCGGACCGCACCGGAGTCCTGAGGGCTGCAGAGACTCCCGGTCCACACGAAGGAAGGGCCCCGCACTCTGTGCGGGGCCCTTCCGCATTTCCCGGGTCTCGACCGCAACCGACCGAACGCCACCGTGTAGACAAATCTGCGTGAGCACAGAAATCCCCACCGGCCTCGGCGCCGGGTTCGACTCGGAGATCGGCCTCGAATTCGTCGAGCTGACGCCCGACGGCGGCACGGCCCGTCTCGAGATCAACGACAAGCTGCTGCAGCCGTGGGGGATCGTGCACGGCGGTGTGTACTGCTCGGTCGTCGAGAGCCTCGCCAGCGTGTCGGGACAGATCTGGCTCAGCGAGAACGGCGGCGGCCACGTCGTCGGCGTCAACAACAACACTGATTTTCTGCGTGCCATCTCCGCGGGCACGGTGACGGCGGTGTCGGTGCCCATCCATCGGGGTCGGCGCCAGCAGCTGTGGCTGATCACCATCACCGACGACAACGAGCGAGTTGTGGCACGCGGTCAGGTGCGCCTGCAGAACCTCCCCTCCGAGTAACGGCCATGTTTCGTCGTGCTGCTCAGGTGTGTGCGACGTGGCAATATCCCCGACCATGCGATTAACGCCGCATGAACAGGACAGGTTGCTGCTGTCGTACGCCGCCGAGCTGGCACGCCGCCGGCAAGCGCGCGGGCTGAAACTCAATCACCCCGAGGCGGTCGCGGTGATCACCGATCACCTCCTCGAAGGGGCACGCGATGGCCGTACGGTCGTGGAGTTGATGGCCAGCGGGCGTGAGGTTCTCAGCCGCGACGACGTGATGACCGGCGTTCCGGAGATGCTCGACGACGTCCAGGTGGAGGCGACGTTCCCCGACGGAACGAAACTCGTCACCGTCCACCACCCGATCCCATGACGACCGACCACGCGTCGTGGGCGCCCGGCGAGATCGTCTACGCCCACGGCGACATCGAGATCAACGAGGGCGCGCCACGGGTCGAGATGGACATCCTCAACACCGGCGACCGCCCCGTTCAGGTCGGCAGTCACGTCCACTTACCCCAAAGCAACGCCGCCCTGCAGTTCGATCGTGCCGCTGCCCACGGGCACCGGCTCGACATTCCCGCGGGCACCGCGGTGCGGTTCGAACCTGGTGTTGCCCAGCGGGTCTCGTTGGTCCCGCTGGGCGGATCACGCGAGGTGTACGGATTGAGCCTGCAACCACCCGGCCGATTGGACATGCGATGAGCGCCATTTCCCGGGCCAGGTACACAGCGCTGTTCGGACCCACGACCGGTGACCGCATCCGGCTGGCGGACACAGATCTGTTCGTCGAGATCACCGAGGACCGCAGCGGCGGGCCGGGCCTGGCCGGCGACGAGGCGGTCTTCGGTGGCGGCAAGGTGTTGCGAGAGTCGATGGGGCAGGGTCGCGCCACCCGGGCCGACGGTGCCCCCGATACCGTGATCACCGGCGTGGTGATCATCGATCACTGGGGAGTCATCAAGGCCGACATCGGTATTCGTGACGGTCGGATCGCCGCGATCGGAAAGGCCGGCAATCCCGACATCATGGCCGGTGTGCATCCCGACCTGGTGGTCGGTCCGTCGACCGAAATCATCGCGGGCAACGGCCGAATCGTCACCGCGGGTGGCATCGATTGCCATGTGCACCTGATCTGTCCGCAGATCATGGACGAAGCCCTCGGCGGCGGCATCACCACCATCGTCGGCGGCGGTACCGGGCCCGCGGAGGGCAGCAAGGCCACCACCGTCACACCGGGCGCGTGGCACCTCGGCCGCATGCTGGAGGCGTTGGACTCCTGGCCGATGAACGTCGCGCTGCTCGGCAAGGGAAACACCGTCAGCGCCGAATCGATGTGGGAGCAATTGCGGGGCGGCGCTTCGGGTTTCAAGCTGCACGAAGACTGGGGGTCGACTCCTGCCGCAATCGACGCATGCCTGTCCGTCGCGGATGCGTCCGGCGTGCAGGTCGCGCTGCACTCGGACACCCTCAACGAGGCAGGCTTTGTCGAAGACACGATCGGTGCGATCAAAGGGCGGTCGATTCACGCCTACCACACCGAGGGCGCCGGGGGCGGGCACGCACCAGACATCATCCGCGTCGCCGCTGAACCGTACGTGCTGCCGAGTTCGACGAATCCCACACGGCCACACACCGTCAATACACTCGATGAGCATCTGGACATGTTGATGGTGTGCCACCACCTCAACCCCGCGGTGCCAGAGGATCTCGCGTTCGCCGAGAGCCGCATCCGACCGTCGACGATGGCAGCCGAGGATCTGCTGCACGACATCGGCGCAATTTCGATGATCGGCAGCGACTCTCAGGCGATGGGCCGCATTGGCGAGGTGGTGATCCGCACCTGGCAGACCGCTCACGTGATGAAGCGGCGCCGCGGCGCACTACCCGGAGACGGGGCGGCCGACAACAACCGCGCCCGCCGGTACGTCGCGAAGTACACGATCTGCCCGGCGATCGCGCACGGACTCGACCACGAGATCGGCTCGGTGGAAGTCGGCAAGCTCGCGGACCTCGTGCTCTGGGAGCCGGCATTCTTCGGCGTACGCCCGCATGCGGTGCTCAAGGGCGGCATGATCGCCTGGGCCGCAATGGGTGACGCGAACGCATCGATTCCCACGCCGCAGCCCGTGCTGCCACGACCCATGTTCGGCGCGGCGCCGACCGCCGCCTCGGCTACCTCGGTGCACTTTGTTTCCGCATACGCTGTCGACGACGGGCTGGCCGACCGGCTCGCCGTCAACCGCAGGCTCGTCGCGGTCAAGGATGTGCGCCGTGTCGGCAAAGCCGACATGCCGTTCAATGACGCGCTTCCCGAGATCGAGGTCGACCCCGACACCTTCACCGTGCGCATCGACGGCGATGTCTGGCAGGAGGATCCCGCTGTCGAGTTGCCCATGGCGCAGCGCTACTTCCTCTTCTAGCGGGTTGTTTTTATGACTAATCTGGCGACGCTGCTGACACTGTCGGACTCGCGGCTGCCCACCGGGGGTCATGTGCACTCCGGTGGTGTGGAGGAGGCCGTCACCGAGGGTCTGGTCCGCGACCTCGTGACGCTGCGTGCCTTCCTGATCCGGCGGGTTCGCACCACCGGTTTGGTGACCGCGTCGGTGGCCGCGGCTGTACACAGCGGCAGCCTGCCGGTCACGAGCGCGGATCACGAAATCGACGCGCGCACACCGTCACCCGCCGCGCGTCAGGCATCCCGCGCACAAGGACGTGGTTTGCTGCGGCTCGCGCGAAAGGTCTGGCCGGACCAACGCTGGGAATCACTTGGCGCCGCACCGCATCTCGCCACCGTCGCCGGCAGCGTCGGCGCCGCCAGTGGCCTTGAACCCGAACAAACGGCACTGACGATCGTGTACACGACGATGACGGGATCGGCGACGGCGGCGCAGCGGCTACTGGCGCTGGACCCCGGTGACGTCGCGGCGCTGACGTTTGAGTTGGCCACGTTGTGCGACCAGACCTCCGCAACGGCCTGCAAGGAGTTGGCCGATCTGTCCGATCCGCTGCTCGATGTGCTGGCTCAGAAGCACAGCCAACGCGAGCGACCCCTGTTCGCATCCTGAAAGAGAGTTCGCGCATGCCACCGCATTTCCTCGACGGCCAGCCACACGGTCACAACGACCGGCCCAAACGCCGACGCACACCGGGGGAGCCGCTGCGCATCGGCATCGGCGGCCCCGTCGGCTCGGGCAAGACGGCGCTGGTCGCTGCACTGTGCAGGCAACTGCGTGACGAACTGTCACTGGCAGTGCTCACCAACGACATCTACACCACCGAAGACGCCGACTTCCTGCGCCGCCACGCCGTTTTGCCCGACAGCCGCATCACTGCCGTGCAGACGGGCGGCTGCCCTCACACCGCGATCCGCGACGACATCACCGCGAACCTCGACGCGATCGACGATCTCATCGCGGGCAACGAGCGGCTCGACCTGATCCTGGTGGAATCCGGCGGCGACAACCTCACGGCCACCTTCTCCTCGGGGCTGGTCGATGTGCAGATCTTCGTCATCGACGTCGCCGGAGGAGACAAGGTGCCTCGCAAGGGCGGACCGGGCGTGACCTACTCGGATCTGTTGGTGGTCAACAAGACCGATCTCGCGCCGCTCGTCGGGGCCGACCTCGAGGTCATGCGCCGCGACGCCGCGGCCGTGCGCGGTGACCGCCCCGCGGTGCTGATCTCGCTGACCGAAGACCCCGGCGCGATGGCAGTGTTGACGTGGGTGCGTGAGCAGCTGAAGGTCCCGGTCTGATGCGATCCGATGTGCTCATCGTCGCGCATCGCGACCGCCGACCGCGCATCGAATGCAGCGGCGGTATCGCGGCGCGGGAAACCGAACCCGACACCGTGCACCTGGTTTCGGCGGCGGCCACCCCGCTCGGCGGCGATTTCATATGTGTGCGCGTTGTGGTGGAACCCGGCGCACGGCTGCGGGTGCGCACCGCCGCGGCGACGATGACATTGCCTGGGCCGACCACCCATGAGTCGCATGCGAACTGGGTTCTCGAGGTCGCCGGCGAGCTCGATCTCGATCCGCAACCGACCGTCGTCGCGGCTGCCTCACGGCACATCACGTCGACGCGTCTCGCCCTCGGCAGATCCGGCCGCGTCAAACTGCGCGAACGTATCCAGGTCGGGAGAACCGATGAGCGACAGGGTTTCTGGTCCGGATCGTTGCATGCCGACGTGGACGGGACGGCGTTACTGCGCCACCGCATCGAGTTGGGCCGCGGATCGGTGGCCGACGACGAGCTGGCCGCGCCGATGGCATGCATCAGCGAGCTGCGCTATCCGGATACGGAAGCCGACACCGCAGGGATGACGCTGGCGCTCGCGGGTGGTGGCTGCCTGTCGACGTGGCAGGGCGAGCGGCTCTAGACCGCGGCTCTCTCGTCCGGATCCTGCACCAACGCCGCGATTTCCTCGAGCTCCTCGATTCTGGTGCGGGCGTAGGCCTGCTGCTCGGTGATTGTCAGGTTGCCGCGCTTCTTCGACAGGAAGGTCACGGTCCACAACAGCAGCGTGGTGATCTTGCGCCGGAATCCGACCAGGTACACCAAGTGCAGCACAAGCCATGCCAGCCAGGCGATGAAGCCGCCGAACTCCACCGGTCCGATCTTCGCAACCGCGGAGAAGCGCGACACCGTGGCCATCGAACCCTTGTCGAAGTACTGGAAGGGTTCGCGCTCAGCGGGATTGGCGCCCTTGAGCTCGGCCTTGATCGCCTTGGCCGCGTACCTACCGCCCTGGATGGCGCCCTGCGCCATACCTGGGACGCCTTCGACGGCGGCCATGTCGCCGACCACGAACACATTCGGATAGCCGGGGACCGTCAGGTCAGGGAGCACTTTGAGCCGACCCGCACGGTCGACCTCGGCATCGGACTGCTCGGCGATGTCGCGCCCCAGCGGGCTGGCCGACACACCGGCCGACCAGACCTTGGTCGCACAATCGATTCGGCGGAACTTGCCGTCGGGGTCCTTGACGGTGATGCCATTGCGGTCGACATCGGTGACCATCGCGCCCAGCTGGATCTCGACGCCCATCTTCTCCAGGCGCGCCTTGGCCTTGTTGCCGAGCTTCTCGCCCATTGGGGGCAGCACTGCGGGTGCGGCGTCGAGCAGGATCACCCGGGCTGTCGTCGAATCAATGTGCCGGAAGGCACCTCTGAGCGTGTGATCGGCGAGTTCGGCGATCTGCCCGGCCATCTCGACGCCGGTCGGACCGGCACCGACGACGGTGAAGGTGAGCAGCTTCTCGCGGCGTGCGGGGTCGCTGGACCGCTCGGCTTGTTCGAACGCACCGAGGATGCGGGCACGCAGCTCCAGCGCGTCGTCGATCGACTTCATGCCCGGCGCCCATTCCGCGAAATGGTCGTTGCCGAAGTAGGACTGGCCGGCTCCGGCGGCGACGATCAGCGAGTCATAGGGCGTCACGTAGGTGTGCCCGAGCAACTCAGACCTGACGGTCTGGTTGGCCAGGTCGATGTGCGTCACGTTACCGAGCAGCACCTGCGCGTTCTTCTGATTGCGCAGGATCATCCGCGTCGGGGGCGCGATCTCGCCGGAGGAGATGATGCCCGTCGCCACCTGGTACAGCAGCGGCTGGAACAAGTGGTGTGTGGTCTTGGCGATCATCTTCACGTCGACATCGGCGCGCTTGAGCGCTTTGGCAGCGGTCAGTCCGCCGAACCCTGAACCGATGATGACTACCTTGTGCCTATCAGTTGCAGTGGCTCCGGGATGGCTCATTGGCGGGCTCCTCGACGGTGCTTCACGTGCTATTCCTACCCATTACGGTAGCCGCACGAACCTCCGATGACCGCAAGGTTTGGCTGTGTTATTTCCCACGTCAGCGGGTGGAATTACTAGCCGAGATAGGGCTTCAGAGCTTCACCGACCGCGGTGACGCCACCGGGGTGGTAGCCGTCGAGGCTCGTCACTGGGCTGAGGATCACGCCGGTGAGGCCCGCGTCGAACACCTTGGTCTTGACCTGTTCGGCGACCTGCTCGGCGCTGCCGAACACCGCCCGCTGCTTGAAGTCGTCGGGAATCAGGTCCTCAGTGACGCCGTCGCCGATGAGCGCAATGACCAACATGCTGGTTTCGAGGGTGGCCGGATCGCGACCGATCTCCTCGCAACGTTCCTTGACCACAGCCAGTTTGCGGGGCAACTCGTCGAATCCCGCGATGATGTTCAAGTGGTCGAAGTGCTTGGCCGCCAGCGGGATCGTCTTCTTCTCGCCGCTGCCGCCGATCATCAACGGGATGTGGTCGCGGAAGCGGGGTTCGGCCATGGCCTCGACGGTGCGGTAGTACTTACCGTTCACCGTCGGCCGTTCGCCTTCGAGCATCGGCAGGATGATCTCCAGCGCTTCGCCGAGCTTGTTGAAGCGGTCGGTGAAGGTGCCGAATTCGTAGCCGAGCGAGTCGTGCTCGAGTTCGAACCAACCGGTGCCGATACCGAGGATCGCCCGGCCCTGGCTGATGACGTCGAGCGTGGTGATCGCCTTGGCCAGCAGCGTCGGGTTGCGGTAACTGTTTCCGGTGACCAACGTGCCGAGTTGGACGCGCTCTGTCGCGGTGGCCAGTGCGCCGAGGGCGGTGTACGCCTCGAGCATCGGCTGGTCGGGGGTTCCGAGGCCGGGCAGTTGATAGAAGTGATCCATCACGAAGACGGAGTCGAACCCGGCAGCCTCGGCTTCCTGCGCCTGGGCGATGACGGTGGGGAAGAGTTCAGCGACGCCGGTTCCGTAGGAGAAGTTGGGGATCTGAAGTCCGAGTTTTATGGCCACGACTTCACGTAACCACAACTAACCGGAGCGGTCACCCCGCTTTAGCTTTCGGCGAACGAGGGAATATTCAGCCGAAATTTGTCAGCGCACCGTGGCTGACATGCAGCGTTTGACCGGTGATGTGCCGAGCGGCCGGCGTGGTCAGGAACAACGCGAGTCGGCTGATCTCGTCGGCCACCGGCGGTGGTGTGCGGGTCAGTCCGTCGTAGCCCGGTTCGGCATTTCGGCCCGACGCGACCGCGTTCACGGTGATGCCCCGAATGCCGAAGTGGACGGCTTGCCCCGCGGTCCAATCGGATACTGCGGCCTTGATGGCGGACTCCGCGCTGCCCTCGGCCGGATTCTCGGGTACGACGGTGATGATCGAACCGCCCGACCGCAGGTGATCACCCAGGATCTGCACGGTCAGCACAGCCGAGAGCACGGTGCAGTCGAGCGCATTTCGCCATGCCGTGGCTTGGTCGGCCAGAGAATATGTCCGCGGATCGCCGGCCTGCCAGCGTGGGGCGGGCACGTTGACGATGGTGTCAAGGTGGTGCGGAAGCTGATCCCGCGCCGCCTCGAGATTCGCCGCATCGGTGTTGTCGAACACGATGGCGTCGACTTCGAGTTCTTTCGCGGCGACGTCTAACTCATCGCGGCGTGCGCCGGCGATCACGACCTGGTGTCCCGCGTCGCGGAAGCTCTCCGCGATCGTGCGTCCAAGATCGGTGTCGCCTCCGGTGACAAGCACCTCCATGGCAAGGACCTCCTCTGTGTCCGGCACTGAAACGTTCGACGCTGAACCCCAGCCCGTGCACCAAATGTTACTGGACAGTAGCTATAGGAGGAAACGCGGCACGCGGACGCGGCACCACATCGCGGCCGAAGTGCCATAGGGTCGTGATCTGTGATGCCTTTCGTGGCGGTGACCAGCACGATTACCGTAGCTCGCGAGCCTTGAGCCCGTCGGCCGTGCTCCCTCGGTGGATCTACGTTCCCGCCGCACTGGGGGCGTTGTTCGTCGCGGTCCCGCTCATCGCGATCGCGGCGAAGGTCGACTGGCCGCGATTCTGGTCATTGATCACCAGCCCGGCCTCGTTGTCGGCACTCGAGCTGAGCCTGCGCACCGCGACTGCCAGCACCGTGTTGTGCCTGGTCCTCGGTGTGCCGATGGCCTTGGTACTCGCCCGCAGCGATTCCCGGGCGGTGCGGATGACGCGTCCGCTGATCCTGCTCCCGCTGGTGCTTCCACCGGTGGTCGGCGGCATCGCGCTGTTGTATGCGTACGGACGGCTCGGCCTGATCGGGCAGTACCTGGACGCGGCGGGGATCCAGATCGCCTTCACGACGACGGCCGTCGTGCTGGCGCAGACGTTCGTGTCGCTGCCGTTCCTCGTCATCTCGCTCGAGGGCGCTGCCCGCACCGCGGGTACCGACTACGAGGTGGTCGCCGCGACCCTGGGTGCCCGGCCCACCGCGGTGTGGTGGCGGGTGTCGCTGCCGCTGCTGGCCCCCGGCCTGGTGTCCGGCGCGGTGCTGGCGTTCGCTCGAGCGCTGGGCGAGTTCGGCGCCACCCTCACGTTCGCCGGTTCGCGCGAGGGTGTGACGCGAACTCTTCCGCTCGAGATCTACCTGCAGCGGGAGAGTGACGCGGACGCCGCGGTCGCGCTGTCGTTGCTCCTCGTCGTGGTCGCCGCCATCGTCGTCCTCGGCCTTGGTAGTCGACGCCTGCGGGCCGGTGGCGCTCATGCGTGGTGATCCGACGTGACGGACGTCAGTGTGCGCGCGGTTGTCGAAAACCGCGGTGTGGACATCGAATTCGCGGTTTCCGCGGGGGAGGTGCTCGCCGTACTCGGTCCGAACGGCGCGGGCAAATCAACGGCCCTGCATGTGATCGCGGGTTTGGTGCGGCCCGACGCGGGCGTCGTCCGTGTCGGCGATCGGGTGCTGACCGATACGGTCTCCGGCACGCATATCGCCACTCATGACCGCCAGGTTGGGCTGCTGCTGCAGGATGCGCTGCTGTTCCCGCATCTGAGCGTTGCCGCGAACGTGGCGTTCTCGCCGCGCAGCTCTCGTGCGCATGCGGCGCGCTGGCTGGACGAAGTCGGCGCCTCCGACCTCGCCGACCGCATGCCGCGACAGCTCTCTGGCGGACAGGCGCAGCGGATCGCGCTGGCTCGTGCACTCGCCGCCGAGCCGGATGTATTGCTCCTCGACGAGCCGCTGGCCGGCTTGGACGTCGGAGCCGCCGCCGCGATGCGAAAGCTGCTGAGCCGTGTTCTCGTGCGCGACGGCCGGTCGGCGGTGCTCATCACTCACGACCTGGTCGACGTGCTCACCCTCGCCGACCGGGTGGTTGTCATCGAAGAGGGGGTGATTGTCGAAAAGGGTTCCACCGCAGCGGTTTTAGCCGCACCTCGCAGCAGGTTCGGCGCGCGCCTCGCAGGCGTCAATCTCGTCGCAGGTACCGCGGGCCCGGAGGGGGTGCTGACGACGCGATGGGGAATCGCCTGGCACGGCGTCGCCGGGCCCGACAGTGAGGCTGGGCAGCCCGCGGTGGCATTGTTCTCGCCGGCCGCGGTCGCCGTGTACCGGGACCCCCCGCATGGCAGCCCTCGCAACACCGTGGCAGTGACCGTCGCCGAACTCGACAGCCGCGGACCCGCCATCCGCGTCCGCGCCGAGGAGCAGCCGGATGGCGCGCCGGGGCTGGCCGCCGACATCACCGCCGACTCGGCCGCCGAATTGCGGTTGACGCCAGGAGACTGTGTCTATTTCTCGGTGAAGGCGCAGGAGGTCACGCTTCTGCCGAGTCCGTAACGGCAGCCGTAACGGCAGGGCCCGCGTCCGCGAAATAACGACTGAATCACGTGTGAGAGCCGTCACCACCGCCGTGAGCGCAGCTGCGCCACGCATCGAGCCCTCGCGGCCTCAGCAATCTACTAAACGCTGCCTAACTGCAGATTCAATGCTTACAGCAATGTCACAATTTAGCACTTTTGGAGCAACTCGCACTTGCGTCACGGCGGTAACACGGTAGTTTCTTCCCCATGGATGAGCGAGACGCGTTACGCGAACCCCGCAAGGGCCTCTCAAAGTCGCTGATGATCGCGGCGCTGACCGGTGCCACCGCGGTGGCGCTCTCACTGCCTTCGATCGCACAGGCGCAGCCCGAGCCGACTCCGGCGCCGCCGCCACCGCCACCGACCGGCAATACGTTCTTGCAGGGGCCGCCTCCTCCGCCGGGAGCTCCGGCACCGCCGCCTCCTCCGCCGGGCGCTCCTGCGCCTCCGCCCGCGCCCCCGGGCGCTCCTGCGCCTCCGCCGCCGCCTGCGGACCCGAACGCGCCACCGCCGCCGGTGGATCCCAACGCACCGCCGCCCGCGCCGACTGCCGAACCGGGTCGCGTCGACAATGCCGCCGGTGGACTGAGCTTTGTGGTTCCTGCCGGATGGAAGGTGTCGGATTCCACCCAGCTGTCCTACGGCCAGGCCCTCTTGACGAAGATCGCGCCAGAAGGCGCGGAGCCGCCGAACGATACGAGCGTGCTGCTCGGCCGGCTCGACCTGAAGCTGTTCGCCGGCGCCGAGACCGACAACACCAAAGCGGCCCAGCGGCTGGCATCGGATATGGGCGAGTTCTTTATGCCCTTCCCCGGCACCCGCATGAACCAGAAGACGGTTCCGCTCGACGCCAACGGAATGCCGGGTGTCGCCTCCTACTACGAGGTGAAGTTCACCGACGCTAACAAGCCCACCGGACAGATCTGGGCCGGCGTGGTCGGCGAGCCGGTCGAACCGGGGACGCCGCGCGGTCAGCGCACGCCGCAGCGCTGGTTCGTGGTGTGGCTCGGGACCGAAACGAACCCGATTCCGCAGGAAGAGGCTGTGACACTGGCCAACTCGATCCGGCCGTACGCCGCGCCGGTCGCAGCTCCTCCGCCGCCGGCTGATCCGAACTCTCCGCCTCCGCCGCCGGCCGACCCGAATGCTCCGCCTCCGCCGCCGGCCGACCCGAACGCACCGCCCCCGCCACCGGCGCCTGCGGCCGTCGGAGTGCCTGTGCCGGTGGCCCCCGAGGCCGCGCCGGGGATGCTGCCGCCCGGCTGAGCAGAGCAACAACTGGCCGTAGCGCAGGCACCACGCGGTGTGCCTGCGCTTCGCGCCGACGAAGAGCGATTGACTTTCGCAGTGGTCAATTTTGGTGACTTGATTCGCCGGGCGTTCTACGATTGGAAGTACAGCTGAGGTCGGGGATCGGCAAGGAGCCTCCATGCTGAACTTGATTCGTCGTGTGACGGCCCGAGTGACAGTAGTTCTTGCGTCGCTCAGCTTTATCTCGCTCGTTTCGCCGGCGGTGGGAAGCGCAATCGAGTGCGGAATGGGAACCATTTTCGATCCGCCCTCGAACACCTGTATCGCCGCTCCACTTCCGCCGCCTCCGCCGCCGCCCCCGCCACCACCTCCGCCGCCACCGGCCTGGAACGGCGATCCGACGCCGTATTTCTCGGTCAGTGTCTGCGCGCCTATTCCCTTCGTGTCGATATGTGCCGGTATCTGAAAATCCGCAAAGCAGTCGAGGGCCAACCGAACTGCTGCGTTTGACGTTTGCCGATCTTGACCGCGGTGGCCGCCGAATCGTTACCGGGGTGCGGTATATCTCGAGTTGGCGCGGCGGCAGCGCTGAGCCACGGCCAGCGATAGGCAGGAGATCCTGATGGACATCATTGCGGCTACTGAATTCCTCGCAGAACGGTCGACAACACTCACCAGCGTCGGCTGGATCGGCTACATCATCATCGGAGCGCTCGCCGGTTGGATCGCCGGAAAGATCGTCAAGGGCAGCGGATCCGGCATTTTGATGAACATCGTCATCGGTGTCATCGGCGCCCTGATCGGCGGCTTCCTCCTGAGCTTCTGGTTCGATACCGCCGAGGGTGGTTGGTGGTTCACGTTCTTCACCGCGATCCTCGGATCGGTGATCCTGCTGTGGCTCGTCGGTCTGGTGCAGAAAAAGACCTAACGTCACCATGGGGTGATGGGCACCCCCACGATGCAGGCATGGCGGGTCCAGCGGCCCGGCCCTATGAGCAGTCGTCCGCTGGAGCGCGTCAATGCCGACGTGCCGAGGCCCGCGCCCGGCGAGCTCCTGGTCGCAGTACGGGCATGCGGCGTGTGCCGCACCGATCTTCACGTCGCCGAGGGCGATCTGCCGGTGCACCGTCGCGGCGTGATCCCGGGTCACGAGGTCGTCGCGGAAGTCATCGAGGTAGGCCCGGGAGACACTGCGGGCGCTGAGTTCGCGGTCGGCGATCGGGTCGGAATCGCGTGGCTGCGGCACACGTGTGGCCAATGCAAGTTCTGTGCGAGAGGCAACGAAAACCTATGCCCGGAATCCCGCTATACCGGATGGGACTCCGACGGGGGATATGCCGAATTCGCTACTGTCCCAGCTGCTTACGCACATCCGCTCCCTTACCGATACTCCGATGCTGAACTGGCGCCACTGCTGTGCGCCGGCATCATCGGCTATCGCGCACTGGTGCGCGCCGAACTGCCCGCCGGTGGGCGGTTGGGTATCTATGGGTTCGGCGGAAGCGCACACCTGACGGCGCAGGTGGCACTTGCGCAGGGCGCCGAGGTGCATGTGATGACGCGCGGCGACAAGGCGAAGGAACTGGCGCTGGCACTAGGCGCGGCGTCCGTACAGGGAGCCGCCGACCGTCCGCCGGTGTCGCTGGACTCCGCGATTCTCTTTGCGCCGGTAGGCGATTTGGTGTTGCCGGCACTCGAGGCGCTCGATCGCGGCGGCACGTTGGCCGTCGCAGGCATTCACCTGTCCGGCATTCCGGCGATGGACTATCAGCGCCACCTGTTCCAGGAACGTCAGCTGCGGTCCGTGGCATCCAACACACGCGCCGACGCCCGCGAATTTCTTGAGTTCGCAGGCCGTCATCACCTCGAGGTGACGGCTCCGCGATATCCGCTCGGCTGCGCCGACGAGGCGCTCACCGACCTCGGCGCGGGCCGTATCTCCGGCGCGGCTGTCCTGATGGTCTAGAGCGCGGCGAGTGCCGCGCCGAGACGGCCGCGCAGATCGCCGCGCCCGTACCGGTACAGCGGTCCCGTCCCGTCGCTCAAGATCTGCCGGAGCCGCGCCATTCCGCGTGCGTTCACCGGCCGTGGCGAGTGCAGCCGCAATGCGACGGCGTCGATGACGTCCGTGGCGGCGGTGATGTTGGGGACGTGCAGCGGCAGCCGCGACGACAGCAGGACGCCGCGCCCGCGGGCATCGGAGACCGCCATGCGTAGCGACTTGGCGACGGCCTGTCGCTCCGCCGTCGACGTCAGACGTTCCTCATGGGCGGCCTGCGCGCTGCCCGCCGCGGCGGGCACGCCGACGGCGATCAGTCGATCGAGCTTGCCGGCACGCAAACGCGCGGTCATCCGGGCCGCCAGCGAAGGTCGGGGCATCGCCGCGGGCCAGCGGGTTTCGCGCGTGGTGGGAATAGTGGAAAGGACGTTGGCTGGAATTTTGTTGTCAGCCATGGATATCTACCTCTTTGCCTGTTCGGCCCTTGTGTTGTCGTGACTGCCTATGACGCTACAGCGGTCATGCATGACCAGTCAAGTTGATATACCGGTCATGCGGGCCTACAGTTGAATCGTGGTTGCCGAAGCGACACGGTGGCTCGCCGACGAGGAGTCCAAGCCCGCGCCTGGACCGCTGCTTCGTGTCCAAGCGCTGGTCAACACCGTCGAGCTGCCCACCGGGCCGGACCGGCTCGCCGATCCCGCCGATGCCCGGCCCTGGCTGATCGACAACGATTTGATGGCGCCGGACGCCAACCTTCATGACGCCGACCTCGAGCTGCTGCGCGACGTCCGCGAGGCGTTGCGCGCGCTGTTGATGGGCAACGCCGGCGGGCCTTCGCCGACCGAGGAGGCGATGGCGCCGCTTCGCGCGGTGGCCGCCGGTGGCGCGGCACGCGCCGAGTTCGACGCCGACGGGGCGGTGCAGCTGGCTGCAGCCGGCAACTCGGTGAGCGAGCGCCTCGTCGACCTGGTGTTGGTCATTCGCGACGCACAACTCGATGGCAGTTGGGCGCGCCTCAAGGTCTGTGCGAACGACGAATGCCGCTGGGCGTTTTACGACAGATCCCGCAACCACGGCGGAACCTGGTGCGAGATGTCCGCGTGCGGCAACAGGCTCAAGAACCGCGAGTTCCGGGCGCGCCGGCGGAAGGCGAGTGGCTGACCGGCGGGACGGCAGTCAGGTCGACAGATGCCACACCAGGGCCGCAGCCAGCGCGCCCAAACCGTTGAGCGACCAGTGCAAGGCGATCGGCGCGATGAGGCTGCCGCTGCGCCTCCGCAGCCAGGTGAACACAAACCCCGCGAATGCCGTCGCCGCGACCGCGAGGACGACGCCCGCGACGGTGCCGAGCAGGCCGCCACCGAAGATGCGGGTGAAGCCGACGTTGCTGGCGGTCAGACCCAACGAGGTCGCGATGTGCCACAGGCCGAACAGCAGTGAGCCCGCGGCGGCCACTCCGCGCCAGCCCCACGCACGGTCCAGTGCGCCGTGCAGGACGCCGCGGAACGCGAGCTCCTCGGGGATCACGGTTTGCAGCGGAATGATGATCATCGACGCGATCAAGGCGCCCGAGATCGTCGCGTAGTTGTTGTTCATGAACATCGGGCGCGTCCACGGCAGCAGCGCACCGATCGCGATCACCGAGAGCACCAACCCGACCGCGGCCAGGGCGTAGCCCGCACCTGAGCGCCAGTGCTCCCTGCCCAGACCCAGCTCGGTCCAACCCAAACCGCGCGATCGCACCAGGAGCAGCAGGCCGACGGCGGCCGCCGGCACCGTCGCGATGCTGGCCCACGGAGTGGTGAAGTGCGCGATCAGGTTCGTGAGTGCGAGCACCACCACGACGACGGCGATGTCCGCGTAGATGCGGAAGTGATGAAGTGCGGACAATTGCTCGATCAGCGGGTGCGGTTGCTCGGCTACCACGGCGTGATCGGACACGAGGGGCGATTCTACCGGTGATCACTGAGCGTCTCCTGAGACAGCAAAGATCGCCGTCGGTAGCCGGACGGTGAACATGTGCCATCCGTCGGGCACGGTGGGAATTGCGCGGGTTTGATGGGTATCGAGAGACCAACCCAGAGCGCGACGCGACAGGAGGATCCCGCGATGACTACGCTGGCGCACAATTGGCATTCCGCCGAACTGCACTCGCTGGGCGACGAGACGCTCGCCCAGATCGACGGGTGGTGGCGGGCCGCCAACTACCTCTCGGTAGGGCAGATCTATCTGCTGGCCAATCCGCTGCTGAGAACACCGCTGTCGCGGGAAGACGTCAAACCTCGTCTACTCGGTCACTGGGGGACCACGCCGGGCCTGAACTTCTTGTACGCACATCTGAATCGGGTCATCAAAGAGCGCGAGCAGTCGACCGTGTACGTCACCGGACCTGGCCACGGCGGTCCGGGACTGGTCGCCAACGCCTACCTGGACGGGACTTACTCGGAGGTGTACTCCGACATCACCCAGGACAGCGAGGGTATTCGGCGGCTGTTCCGCCAGTTCTCCTTCCCTGGCGGCATCCCTTCGCACGTCGCTCCCGAAACACCGGGCTCGATCCACGAGGGTGGTGAGCTGGGTTATGCGCTTTCGCATGCCTACGGTGCGGTGTTCGACAACCCGGACCTGTTGGTCGCGGCGGTCATCGGCGACGGCGAGGCGGAGACCGGCGCTCTCGCGACGAGTTGGCATTCCAACAAATTCGTCAACCCCGCTAAAGATGGTGTGGTGCTGCCGATCCTGCACCTCAATGGCTACAAGATCGCGAACCCGACGGTGCTGGACCGCATTCCGCAAGACGAACTCCGCAGCCTGATGGTCGGCTACGGCCACAACCCGTACTTCTTCGAGGCGACCGAGGACGACGACATCGCCGAGACGCACCAGCGGTTCGCATCGTTGCTCGACGAGGTGCTCAACGAGATCTCGGAAATCAAGGCCAGAGCCGCCGAGCGTGACGAGCGGCGGCCGACGTGGCCGATGATCGTCTTCCGCACCCCGAAGGGATGGACGGGTCCGGATTACATCGACGGAAAGAAGACCACGGGATCCTGGCGTGCACATCAGGTTCCGTTGGCCAGCGCCCGCGATACCCCCGAGCATCTGAAGGTGCTCGCCGACTGGTTGGGCTCCTACCGGCCCGAGGAACTGTTCGACGAGGACGGCAAGCTCAACCCCACCATCGCCGAACTCGCACCGGCGGGGGCGCTGCGGATGAGTGACAACCCGCATGCCAACGGCGGAATGTTGTTGAAAGATCTGCGACTTCCCGACTTCCGGAAGTTCGGCGTTAACGTCCCCGCTCCCGGTGCGACGGTCGCCGAGGCGACCAAGGTGCTCGGCGAGTGGCTGACTGAAGTGATTCGGCGCAACCCCGACAACTTCCGGATCTTCGGTCCCGACGAAACCGCGTCGAACCGCCTGCAACCGGTGTTCGATGCAACCGCCAAACAGTGGAACGCCGAATTCGTCGCGCCAGAGGTGGACGAGCACCTCGCTCGGGCCGGACGCGTCGTCGAGATGTTGTCCGAGCACCAGTGCCAGGGCTGGCTCGAGGGATATCTGCTGACGGGCAGGCACGGTCTGTTCAACTGCTACGAGGCGTTCATCCACATCGTCGACTCGATGGTCAACCAGCACGCGAAATGGCTCAAGGTCACTAATCACATACCGTGGCGCAGGCCCATCGCCAGCCTGAATTACCTCCTCTCAAGCCATGTTTGGCGCCAGGACCACAACGGCTTCAGCCATCAGGATCCGGGCTTCATCGATCATGTGGTCAACAAGAAGGCCGAAATCGTCAGGGTGTACCTGCCGCCGGACGCGAACACCCTGCTGTCCACCTACGACCACTGCCTGCGCTCGCGCCAATACGTGAATGTGGTGGTCGCGGGCAAGCAGCCGCATCCGAACTTCCTCACGATGGACGAGGCGATCGCACACTGCACCAGGGGGCTGGGTATCTGGGAGTGGGCGGGCAGCGAGGAGCTCGGCACCGACCCCGACGTCGTCGTCGCGACCGCAGGGGACGTGCCGACGCTCGAAGGTCTCGCGGCGGTGGACCTGCTGCGGCAGCACCTACCCGAGCTGAAGGTGCGCTTCGTCAACATCGTCGACCTGATGCGTCTGCAGGACGAAACCGAACATCCGCACGGGTTGTCGAACCGCGAATTCGACGGGATCTTCACTCACGACAAGCCGGTGATCTTCGCCTATCACGGTTACCCGTGGCTGATCCACCGGCTCATCTACCGCCGCGACGGTGCCAACAACGTGCATGTGCGTGGGTACAAAGAAGAGGGAACAACGACCACGCCGTTCGACATGGTCATGCTCAACGACCTCGACCGGTTCCACCTGGTGATCGATGTGATCGACCGCGTGCCGTCCCTGGGCTCGCGATGCGCCACGCTGCGCCAGCGCATGGTCGATATGAGGATCACCGCCCGTCAATACACCCGTGAGCACGGCGACGACCTTCCCGAGGTGCGCGATTGGGTGTGGCCTGACGCGCGCGATTTGGCCGGACAGACGAGTATCGCCGCGACCGCCGCGACCGGAGGCGACAACGAGTAGTCGCGCATGCACGCACTACCCTGTCGGTCGTGCTGGGATTCGCGATGCCGCAATACGGGGAGGCGGCCCACGCCGAGTTGGCCCGCTTCGCCTCGACGGCTGAGGAACTCGGCGCCGACAGCCTGTGGGTAGGGGACCGCCTGCTGGCCGCGGTGCAACCGATTATCGGATACGCGGGCTCCGACACCATCCCCGTGCAGTTTCGGACCGGAATCGATCCGCTCATCGCGCTCGCGGTGGCCGCGACCGCGACGACCAGCGCCCGGCTGGGTGCCAGCGTGTTCGTCGCGCCCTGGTACCCGCCCGTGCAGCTGGCCCGGCAGCTCACCAGCCTGGACGTGGTCAGCGGCGGACGCCTGATGCCTGGCTTCGGCATCGGCTGGTCGCCCGAGGAATACCAGGCCGCAGGCGCACCGTTTCGCCGCCGCGGTGCACAACTCGACGAGCTCCTGGATGCGTTGGAACAACTGTGGACGACCAATCCCGTTGCACACCAAGGGGAACGATGGTCGATCCCGGAATCGTGGGTGAATCTCAAGCCACTGCAAAGGCCACGACCGCCGATCTACCTGGGCGCGCTCAGGTCGGCGGGACTCAAGCGCGTGGGCGAGCGCGCCGACGGCTGGACTGCGGTGGTGCAGGTGCCCGGCGGCGTGAACCTCGACATGCTGAACTGGCAGCGGGAAAAAGTCGACGACGCGGCACGCGCCGCCGGACGTGATCCGTCGGCCATCCACACCTATGTCCGGATCAACGTCGCGCAGGACACGGCCGTCGAACAGGTCGCGGAAGCCGTCAAGGTGCTCGCCGACAACGGTTATCCCGATGTGTTCGTCGACCTGATCTATGTCGCCACCACCACTGACTCCCATCTGGACTGGGTCGAACGGCTGCTGGCCCGATGAGCGCCGCACTGCTGGCGTCCGTACGTGTTCTGGACTTGGGCGGCGCGACCTCCGATGGCGTCGGTCGCCTGTTCGCGGACCTGGGCGCCGACGTCTTGAAGGTCGAAACCCGCAACGGGAGCGCGGACCGCGGCGCGCTTCCCGCCGTCGCGGGTCAAAGCATCGCGTTCGCGGTGCACAACGCCAACAAGCGCGGCGCGGTGCTCGATCCCGACAGTGCCGACGATCGCCGGCGTCTGATCGAGTTGGCGGGTGACGCCGACATCGTGGTGGACAGCGGGAACCCCGGAGCGGCGGCGGCGTTCGGAACGTCCTGCACAGCGCTGGCCGATCAGTTCGGACACCTGGTCGCCTTGTCGGTGACCGACTTCGGCACCGCTGGACCGTACAGTTCGCGGCAGGCCACCGACGCCGTGCTGTACGCGATGTCGACGGCACTGTCACGGACTGGTCCCACGACGGGCAGGCCGGTGCTGCCGCCCGACGGTGTGGCGTCAGGGACGGCGGTGGTGCAGGCCGCGTGGGCGGCCCTGGCCGCCTTCTACCGTCGATTACGAGACGGCAGAGGCGATTACATCGACTTCTCGCGGTTCGAAGGAGTCCTGCAATCGCTCGATCCGCCGTTTGGATCGGAGGGCCAGGCCGCCGTTGGTCTCAAGTCGGCGGGCGAACTGTGGCGGGGCCGACCGCGAAATCAACACATCTATCCGATCTTCGCGTGCAAGGACGGCCATGTTCGAATTTGCCTGCTGTCGGCGCGTCAATGGCGCGGAATGCGTGGTTGGCTTGGCGAACCCGAGCAGTTCTCCGACCCCAAATTCGACACGATCGCCGCGCGCTACGCCGCCTCACGCGAACTCAACGCCGCGATTGCCGAATTGTTCGCATCCCAGACGATGGACACGCTGGTCGCTGGTGGGCAGGCGCGCGGAGTGCCGGTCGCCGCGGTCCTCACCGCGGCAGAAGCGTTGGCGTCAGACCACTTTCGTGCAGTCGGCGCGTTGACCAACCTGACCATCGCCGATGGCGTGAACGTGGCTGCTCCCGTGGGACCCATCGTCGTCGACGGGCGCCACGCCGGGGTAGAGCGTCCCGCGCCGAAGGCGGGGGCGGACGATCTTGGTTGGGCCGCAGGCAAGTTCACCGTCCAACCCCGCGGCGCTGACGTGCATCGGCCGTTCGAGGGCCTGCGCATCCTCGATCTCGGCGTGATCGTCGCGGGTGGCGAGTTGGGTCGACTCTTCGCTGACCTGGGCGCCGAGGTTATCAAGGTCGAAAGCGCCGCCTATCCGGACGGCCTTCGTCAAACGGCGCCCGGCATGACGATGAGCAGGTCGTGGGCATTGACGCACCGCAACGAGCAGAGCCTCGGCCTCGACCTCCGGCACCCTGAGGGAGCCGAGCTGTTTCGCCGTCTGGTCGCACAGGCGGATGCAGTGTTCGCCAACTTCAAGCCAGGAACACTTGACTCGCTTGGCTTTTCGTACGAACAGCTGCGAGCCATCAATCCGCGCATCGTGCTGGCAGAAAGCAGCGCTTACGGAGCGACAGGTCCGTGGAGCGACCGCATGGGCTATGGCCCGCTGGTGCGCGCGGCGACAGGTGTCACCTGGCTCTGGACCTCCGAGGACGCCGAACCCGATAGCTTTTATGACGCGACCACGGTCTTTCCTGACCACGTCGCAGCCAGGCTCACCGCGGTCGCGGCGCTGGCCGCCATGGTTCGCCGCGAACACACCGGAACCGGTGCGCACGTGCACATTCCGCAGGCCGAGGCGGCCGTCAGCCAGCTCAACACCGCGTACGTCGCCGAAGCCGCGCGCACAGCAGGGGTTGAGGTGACCGACGACGTAGCGATCCATGGCGTCTACCCATGCGCGGGAGACGACGAATGGTGTGTCATCTCCGTTCGGTCCGACGCCGACCGCGCGGCACTATCGATGGTCATCGGCCGTGATCTTCCCGATGAGCGGGCACCGTTCATCGCCGCGGTGTCGGAGTGGACGCGCGCCAAGGACAAGACGGATATCGCCGCGATCCTGCAAGGGGCAGGTGTTCCCGCCGCGCCGATGAACCGGGCGGTGGACATACCCGCAGACCCGCAGGTGGCGTTCCGGGGCCTCTACGCCGAGATGGCACATCCGTTGTTCGAGGCCCCGATGCTCAGTGAGACGGGACCCGCGCGGTACACCCGGATTCCCGCCGCGGAACATCGGCCCGCCCCTATGCCGGGCGAGCAGACCCGCCAGATCTGCCAGGAGGTGCTCGGATTGAGCGCCGATGACACCGATCGGCTCATCGCCGACGGCGTGCTATTCACAGAACAAGGGAGCCCATGATAGATCCGCGGACGCCGGTCTTGGTCGGCTACGGCCAGGTCAACCAGCGCGACGAGAACCCCGACGTGGAACCCGTCGACTTGATGGAGTCGGCGGCCCGCGCCGCGGCCGATCCGCGCGTCCTGGAGGCCGTCGACGCCATTCGCATCGTGAATCTGTTGTCCTGGCGGTACCGCGATCCGGGCCGGTTACTCGCACAGCGCATTCGGGCCGAGAATGCCACGACGCGATACACCGGCATCGGCGGAAACGTGCCGCAGACACTGGTCAACAAGGCGTGCCTGGACATCCAGACCGGCCAGTCTGAGATCGTGCTCATCGCCGGCGCCGAAACCTGGCGTACCCGTTCACGGGTGCGCAAGGCCGGCGGCAAGCTCAACTGGACCAGTCAGGACGATTCGGTGCCACTCGCCGACGGTTCCGACGAGGGCATCGAACTCGCCGGACCGTCGGATCTCAGGATCAAGCTGGATCGGCCCGCCTACGTCTATCCGATGTTCGAGCAGGCACTGCGGATCGCGGCCGGTGAAACGTCCGATGAACACCGGCGCCGCATCGGAGAACTCTGGTCTCAGTTCAGTTCGGTTGCCGCGACGAATCCGCATGCATGGAGCCGAGAGGAGCTGTCGGGCAACGAGATCGCCGAGCCTAGTCCGGGCAACCGGATGGTCAGCTGGCCCTACACGAAGCTGATGAATTCGAACAACATGGTGGACCAGGGTGCAGCGCTGGTGCTGACGTCCGTCGAGAAGGCCACCCATCTCCAGATCCCGCGCGATCGTTGGGTTTTCCCGTACGCGGGCACCGACGCGCACGACACCTATGCGATCAGCGATCGCGCGGAGTTCTACACCTCACCGGCGATCCGCATCGCGGGCAACCGCGCGCTGGAATTGGCTGGTGCCGACATCGACGACATGGCACTCATCGACCTCTACTCGTGCTTCCCGTCCGCCGTGCAGGTGGCGGCCAACGAACTCGGACTGCCGAGCGGCGATCCGTCCCGGCCGCTGACCGTGACGGGCGGGCTCACCTTTGCGGGTGGGCCGTGGAACAACTACGTCACGCACTCGATCGCCACCATGGCCGAACAACTCGTCGCCAACCCGGGCCGGCGCGGCCTGATCACTGCCAACGGCGGCTACCTCACCAAGCACAGCTTCGGCGTGTATGGGACCGAGCCGCCCACCCACGAATTTCGTTGGGAAGACGTACAAGAGGCGGTCGACCGCGAGCCCACCCGCGAGGTGGTCGTCGAATGGTCGGGGGTGGGCACCGTCGAATCGTGGACGACCCCGTTCGACAGAGAGGGCGCCCCGGAGAAGGCGTTCCTCGCCGTCCGGACTCCCGAGGATGCGCGTGCGCTCGCCGTGGTTCCCGAGGACGTCGAAGTGACGGTCCAGGAGGACATTGCGGGGGCCAAGGTCCAGGTCAATCCCGACGGCACCGCCACACTTCTGTGAGCTAGTCGAGGTCGGCCAGCAGCGCTTCGACGCGCTGCCTAGCCACACTGTCGGCGCCGGGCCCGACGACGACGTGCACACGGCTCGTCTCGACGGCGTCGATTGCCGCTTCGGCCACGAGTACAGGACTGATCGCACCCCGCATCGCGTCACCGTTGCCATCCACCGGTGTGGCGGCCGCGCCCTGCGGTACGAGCGCGGCGGAGTTCTGCCCCAGCGGGGTGTCCACCATCCCCGGACACAGCACTGTGGCGCCCAAATGCTCTGAGACCGATTTCAATTCGGTGTTCAGCGTCTCAGTCAGCCCGACGACGGCGTGCATGGTCGCGTTGTACGGTGCGAGGTTGGGCAACGCAATCAACCCGCCAACCGATGCGGTGTTGAGAAAGTGACCGGAGCCTTGGGCGATGAACAGCGGCGCGAATGTCCGCACTCCGTGTACGACGCCCATCAGTTTCACGTCAACGAGCCAGCGCCAGGTTTCCAGCCGCTGTTCCCACGTCGGAGCCATTTCGCCGACCACGCCCGCGTTGTTGCACACGAGGTCGACGCGTCCGAACCGTTCGATGGTCTCGTCGGCCAGCGCGTCCACATCGGCGTCGACGCTGACATCGGCGTGTACACCGACGATGCGACCCGGGTGCCGTGACAGCGCGTCGACGGCGGTGGGGATCGCGTCCTCGCGGACGTCGGCGATCATGACGTTCACGCCGCGGCGCACCAGGACGGCGGCGATCGCCAGCCCGATGCCGCTGGTGCCGCCGGTCACCACGGCGACCTGTCCCGCTTCGATCTTCATGACTAGGGAGCCTCCAAGGGCACGTCGGAGTACTGCGGTACGAAACCGTCAGCGGAGAAGGTGAAGCCCTTGTCGTCGAATTCGCTCAAGCACGAGACACCCGTGGCTTCCTGGACGTTGCAGCGGAATCCGGCTGCGGCCAGAATCCTGTTGAACGGCAAGACTTTTGCCGGTCCGGGATCAAGTGCGAATTCGGGCTGTTTCAGCGCGACGAACTGTGCGGCACCCTCACGTGGCATGACGAGTGCGTTGGGTGTCGTGGTTTCGTCGGTGGTGCCGGGCACGGAGTCCGGTTCGCCGGCAATGCCCATGGCGGACGGCCAATTTTCGGCGGACTGACATCCCTCCTTCACCCGCGGGATGATCGCACACGCCCAGGTTCCGCTCGGTGACGTGAAGTAGTAACTCGTCCCGGCCGGTGGGTACGCGACGTAGTCGAACGCGTTCACCAGGTGCTTGTTGCTCGGCGCCGGGCTTGAGGGCGGTGCGCCGCGGGGCGCCGCCTCTGTATGCGACTCGTCGGTGTTGGTGATGGTCCCGCCCGAGCAACCGGCAGCAAGCACCGCGACAGCGGCCACCGCCATGAGAAGTGTGCGCACGTTCACCTATGCGCCGACAAGCTGTTCCGGATCGACCGGTTCCCGCGACCGGACCAGCGATTTGATGTCATCGAGCCCTTCCCAGATGTTGACGTTCATCCCCGCGAGCACCCGGTTCGCGTCGTCGAGCCAGAACGCCGTGAATTCGCGGCCGGCCACGTCGCCGCGGAACAGCACCCGGTCGTAATCGGGCGCGTGCCCGACGTACTCCATACCGAGGTCGTATTGGTCGGTGAAGAAATAGGGCAGTTCGCTGTATTCCTGCGGCTTACCGAGCATTCCCGCCGCCGCGATAGCGGGTTGCTTGAGTGCGTTGGCCCAGTGTTCGGTGCGGATCCGGGTGCCGAACACCGGATGTTCGGCCGCGGCGATGTCGCCGACGGCGAAGATGTCGGGATTGCTGGTTCGCAACGCCGCATCCACGAGTACGCCGCCGTTACCGGTGGCCAGGCCCGCGTGTTCGGCCAGCCCGATGTTGGCGGCCGCTCCGACCGCAACCAGTACCGCGTCGGCGACGACGGTGGAACCGTCGCCCAGCTTGAGCCCGGTCGCCCTGCCTTCCGACGTCGTGATCTCGTCGACCGTGGCGCCGAGTCGGAGATCCACGCCGTGGTCGCGGTGCATGACGGCGAACATCTCACCGGCCTCGCGCCCGAGCGCGCCCATCAACGGCACGTCCGCGGTTTCGACGACGGTGACGTCCGCGCCGCGTTCGCGAGCACCCGCGGCGACTTCGAGGCCGATCCATCCGGCGCCGACGATCGCCAGCGAAATACCTTCTGCCAGAAGAGAGTTCAGGGCTTGGGCGTCGTCGATCGTGCGCAGGTAGTGCACGCCGTCGGCATCGGCGCCGGGAATCGGTGGCCGGCGGGGAGTGGACCCGGTCGCCAGCAGGAGCTTGTCGTAGCTGACGGCGGTCCCGTCGGGCAGGGACACGGTGTGGGCATCGGGGTCGATCGCGGACACCTCGGTGCCGAGTTGCAACTCGACGTGATGGTCGCGATACCAGGCCGACGGTGCGGCCGTGAAGTCCCCGAACTGCTTTTTGCCGAGGAGAAACTCCTTCGACAGCGGGGGACGTTCGTAGGGCAGGTGTTCCTCTGCGGCGAATAGCACCACGTGCCCGTCGAAATCCTTGTCACGCAATGCTTCTGCGGCCTTTGCTCCGGCCAGGCCGCCGCCCACTATGGCGAATGTCGACGACGTTGTCATGTCACCTGAGCTTACTCGCGACGAGGTCTGATGGATCAGGCCAACAGGTCTTTCAGTGTCCGCGCATTGTGGATTGCGTGTCCGCCCAGGTCGTTGTTGAAGTAGACCAGCACCCGTCGTCCCTCCTGGTGCCAGCCGGTGATCCTGTCGGCCCATTCGCGCAGCTCATCACCGGTATAGGAGCCTGCGTAGATCGAGTCCTGCGGGGGTCCATGCATGCGGATGTACACCAGGCGGCTCGTCGCCCTGGGGACACATGGCAGGCCGGCGCCGCTCATCACCACGTACGCGGCATCGTGGCTCTCCAGTAGCGCGTAAACGGCGTCGTCGTCCCACGAGGGGTGCCGAAACTCCATGGCCACCGGAATCCAGTCGGGCATCAGAGTGAGGAAATGGACGAGTCGGTTGTCGTCGCGTTCCAGCTCGGGATGCAGTTGAACGAGCAGCGCCTCGCGTCGGTCGCCGAGCGCGGTCCAGCTGCGCTCGAACCGCTCGACCCACGGTTCCGGCGAGCGCAGCCTTCTGTAGTGCGTGAGGCCTCGCTGGGCCTTGACCGACATCGTGACGCCGTCCGGGAGTCGCTGTCGCCAGCCCTCGAAGGTGGCGTCCTTCGGCCACCGGTAAAAGCTCGCGTTCAGTTCGACGGTGTCGAACTCTTCGACGTAGACAGCCAGCCGCTTCGCGACAGGCAATCCGGGCGGGTACAGGACGCCGGCCCAGTGGTTGTATGACCAGCCGGAGGTCCCGATGCGTATCTCGCTACTTGGGCGGGAGGCTCTTTGCGTAGTCGACGCCACGGTTCACCCAGCCCTGCAGCTGGCGTTTGGTCTTGACACCCTCCACGGATACCCGCAACCAGCCGCGTGTCTCGCGGCCGGCCATGATCATCGGTTCGACGTGGTCGCGCGCCAGCAGCTGGTCCGTGTCGTCGCGCGGCACCCGGACCATCAGCCCGCCTTGGCCGCTGACACACACCGACATGTTGCCCCCGATGAGGAACGCGAGCCCGCCGAACATCCGCTTCTCGTCGACACCGCGCTCTCCTGCGATGAGCTCGCGGACACGGTGAGCGAGGTCTTCGTCGTAGGCCATGCGACGACCGTAACGCCATGGCGCGATTCGGGCGGAATTCGCGCCATGGCGTTACACGCTGCGTCAGGCGGCGGCGGTCACCGCCTGCTCTGCAGGCACCAACGCCTGCACGATGATGTCCGCGACGTCGACCATCGGCTTGACCTCCAGCGACTCGAGCACGTCGGCTGGGACGTCATCCAGGTCGGCCTCGTTGCGCTGGGGGATGAAAACCGTTGACAGACCGGCTCGTTGCGCCGCCAACAGCTTCTGCTTGACGCCGCCGATGGGCAGCACCCGGCCGTTGAGCGTCACCTCGCCGGTCATGCCGACGTCGGAGCGCACTTGGCGCCCGGTCGCCATCGACACCAGCGCCGTCACCATCGTCACGCCTGCCGAAGGACCGTCTTTCGGCACCGCGCCAGCGGGCACGTGGACGTGGATCCGGCGATCAAGTGCCTTCGGGTCGACGCCCAGCTGCTCGGCGTGGGCCCGCACATAGGACAGCGCGATCTGGGCGGACTCCTTCATGACGTCGCCCAGCTGACCGGTCAATTGCAAGGACCCCTCGCCCGAGGAAGATGGAGTCGCGCCGGCTTCGATGTAGAGCACATCGCCGCCGAGGCCGGTGACCGCCAGCCCGGTCGCCACACCAGGCACCGCCGTGCGTTCCGCCGACTCCGGCAGGAACCGCGGACGGCCCAGGTAGTCAACGAGATCGGGCTCGTCGATGACGAGCGCTTCGTCGGCCGCCGCCAGCCTCGTGGTGGCTTTGCGCAACGCTTTGGCCAGCAGTCGCTCGAACTGCCGCACACCCGGCTCGCGGGTGTAATCGGCCGCGATCTTGCGCAGCGCGGCATCTGTGACCTCGACTTCATCATCGGTGAGGGCCGCCCTTTCCCGCTGTCTCGGCAGCAGGAAGTCGCGTGCGATCGCGACCTTGTCGTCCTCGGTGTAGCCGTCGATCTGGATCAACTCCATGCGGTCCAGCAGCGCCGACGGGATGTTCTCGATCACGTTGGCCGTCGCCAGGAACACGACATCGGACAGGTCCAGATCCAGCTCGAGGTAGTGGTCGCGGAACGTGTGGTTCTGGGCTGGGTCCAGCACCTCGAGCAGTGCCGCACTCGGGTCGCCCCGGTAGTCGGAGCCGACCTTGTCGATCTCGTCGAGCAGTACGACGGGGTTCATCGAGCCGGCCTCGCCGATCGCACGCACAATGCGGCCGGGCAGCGCGCCGACATAGGTGCGACGGTGACCACGGATCTCGGCCTCGTCGCGCACACCGCCAAGGGCGACGCGCACGAACTTGCGGCCCAACGCCCGCGCCACGCTCTCGCCCAGCGAGGTCTTGCCGACACCCGGGGGACCGGCCAGCACCATGACGGCGCCGGACCCGCGACCGCCGACGACGGCCATCCCGCGCTCGGCGCGCCGAGCACGAACCGCCAGGTACTCGACAATGCGGTCCTTGACGTCCTCGAGGCCGTGATGGTCGGCGTCGAGGATCTCCCTCGCCGACTTCAGGTCGGTGGAGTCCTCGGTGGTGACGTTCCACGGCAGGTCCAGCACGGTGTCCAGCCAGGTTCGGATCCACCCGCCTTCGGGGCTCTGCTCGCTGGAGCGTTCCAGCTTGCCGACCTCGCGCAGCGCGGCTTCGCGGACCTTGTCCGGCAGGTCGGCGGCCTCGATTCTGGACCGGTAGTCATCGGAAGACCCTGTGCCGTCGTCCGAATCCCCCAGCTCCTTGCGGATGGCCGCGAGCTGCTGACGGAGCAGGAACTCCTTCTGCGTCTTCTCCATGCCTTCGCGCACGTCGTCGGCAATCTTGTCGGTGACCTCGACCTCCGCGAGATGATCGCCGGTCCACTCGATGAGTGCCTTCAGCCGTTCGCCGACATCGGGGGTCTCGAGCAGTTGGCGCTTCTGAACCTGCGTCAGGTACGACGCGTACCCGGCCGTGTCGGCCAGTGCCGACGGGTCGGTCAGCTGGTTGACGAAGTCGATGATCTGCCAGGCTTCGCGGCGCTGCAGCATCGCGAGCAGCAGCTTCTTGTACTCCGCGGCCAAGGCACGGATCTCTTCCGTCGCCTCCGGCTCTTCGATCTCGGTCACCTCGACCCACAGCGCCGCACCGGGGCCGTTGGCGCCGGCGCCTATGTGCGCACGTTTGGTGCCGCGCACCACCGCGGCGGCTCCATTACCACCCGCGATCCGGCCGACCTGCACGATCGACGCGAGCACGCCGTAGGACGCGTACCGGTCTTCCAGGCGAGGAGCGATGAGCAACTCACCGGATTCGGTGGCCTGTGCTGCGTCGACGGCGGCGCGGGCCGCGTCGTCCAGCTCGATCGGCACAACCATGCCCGGCAGCACGATCGATTCGTTCAGGAACAACACCGGCACTGATTTGGCTTCAGCCATTATTCCTCCAAAGTTCAGTCAGACCGACTCAACCTTGGGAGGGGTGGGTTTGTTCCCCGACGCAGTTTGTGCACGAAAAGGAGCGGTGAGCGCTCCAAAACGTGCACAAATCGCTCCACAAATGGCAGGGAGCCTGCCGTTCGGGGGTTACGGCAGGCTCCCTGTGTGGGTGGAACTAGGCGGTAGCTTGCGCCCCCAGGACCCGCTGGATATCGGGCTTCATCATCTCCAGCTGCTGACCCCAGTAGCCCCAGCTGTGCGTTCCCTGCTGCGGGAAGTTGAACACACCGTTGCTGCCACCAGCTGCGACATAGTTGTCCTTGAAGCTGACGTTGGTGCGCAGCGTCAGTCCCTCGAGGAACTGTGCGGCCATCATGTTGCCGCCGCCACCGCTGGTGTCCAGATCCGACGGCGTACCGGAACCGCAGTAGATCCAGACGCGGGTGTTGTTCGCCACCAGCTGATTGATGTTGACCATCGGGTCGTTGCGCTTCCACGCCGGATCCGAGGACGGGCCCCACATGCTCTCAGCGTTGTAGCCGCCGGCGTCGTTCATCGCCAGACCGATCAGCATCGGCCACCAACCCTCGGAGGGGTTCAGGAAGCCCGACAGCGATGCGGCGTAGATGAACTTCTGCGGGTGATAGATCGAGTACGTCAGCGCCGTGGCACCGGCCATCGAGATGCCGACCACCGCGTTGCCGAGCTGCGACACACCCTTGTTCGCTTCCAAATACGCGGGCAGCTCGTTCGTCAGGAACGTCTCCCACTTGTAGGTGTAGTCCTGGCCGTTACCCCGTGACGGCTGATACCAGTCGGTGTAGAAGCTCGACATGCCGCCGACGGGCATGACGGTCGACAGACCGGACTGGTAGTACCACTCGAACGCCGGGGTGTTGATGTCCCAGCCGTTGAAATCGTCCTGCGCGCGCAGGCCGTCCAGCAGGTACACCGCGTGCGGGCCGCCGCCCTGGAACTGCACCCGGATGTTGCGATTCATCGACGGGGAGAACACATCTAGATACTCGACCGGCAGACCGGGCCGGGAGAACGCACCAGCCGTCGCCGAACCCCCGACGAAGCCGATCAGCCCGGGCAGAGTCGCCGCCGCAACGGCACTCACCGCCAGTCTGCGCAACCACTTACTACTCCGAAACCTCTCACTGACCTTCATAACGGCAACCAACCCACCTTTCATTACCTGGCGCAAAGCCTTTGCCGTTGCTCTGCCTGCGTAATGAAACACGTGGACCGGGCGAGTTCGGCGGCTCGACACCCGGTTGCGATATCGCGGTTGGCTAACGATTCCGACTCGGCGCGGACTCAGGAACAGCGGATTTGTGGTGTGGCCAGTGTGGATGATGTGACTGAAGTGATTGAGCGTAGGACTACGACACGCCGGGAGCGAGACGGCGTAGCTGTGTCACGTGCCGGGGTTCCAATTCGTCGAGTGACCTCACGCCGAGAAGCGCCATCGTGCGGCTGACCTGGCCTGACAGGATCGCGATAGCCCGGTCGACGCCCGCCTCGCCGCCAGCCATCAGTCCGTACAGATAGGCGCGGCCGACCAACGTGAACCGCGCGCCCAGCGCGACCGCCGCCACGATATCCGCACCGGACATGATGCCGGTGTCCAGCAAAACCTCGGTGTCGCGTCCAAGCTCTGCGGCAACGCGTGGCAGTAGATGGAACGGGACCGGCGCGCGGTCGAGTTGGCGGCCACCGTGGTTGGACAGCACGATGCCGTCCACTCCGACGTCGACGACCGACTTGGCGTCCTCGAGAGTCTGAATTCCCTTGACCACCAACTTGTTCGGCCACTGCGACTTGATCCAGGCCAGGTCGTCGAAGGTCACGGTCGGATCGAACATCGTGTCCAGGTACTCGGCGACCGTGCCGGGCCACCGGTCGAGCGAGGCGAACGAGAGTGGTTCGGTGGTCAGCAGGTCGAACCACCAGCGGGGGTGCGGAACCGCGTCCAGGACGGTGCGCACCGTCAATGCCGGCGGAATCGACATACCGTTGCGGGTGTCGCGCAGGCGGGCCCCCGCGACGGGCACGTCGACCGTGACGAGCAGCGTGTCGAAGCCCGCGGCCGCAGCTCGCTCGACCAGCGCCATCGACCGGTCCCGATCCTTCCACATGTACAGCTGAAACCAGTTGCGCCCGTGTGGGTTTGCAGACTTAACCTCTTCTATCGAGCTGGTGCCCAGGGTGGACAACGAGAACGGGATGCCCGCGCGGGCGGCGGCGTGCGCACCCGCGATCTCGCCCTCGGTCTGCATCAGCCTGGTGAATCCGGTCGGTGCGATGCCAAAGGGCTGGGCCACCCGGTCGCCGAGCACGGTCGCCCCGGCGTCCACCCTGGCGACGTCACGCAGGATGGTGGGGTGGAATTCGATGTCGCGGAACGCTTGTCGTGCTCGCGCCAGCGACAATTCCTCCTCGGCCGCACCATCGGTGTAGTCGAACGCCGCCTTGGGCGTGCGGCGTTTGGCAATGCGGCGCAGATCCTCGATGGTCAGCGCGCGGTCGAGACGGCGGCGCGTGAGGTTCAGGTCGGGCTTGCGAAACTGCAGCAGCGCTGCCAATTCCTGGGGTCGTGGCAGTCGGCGCTTCATCTGCGACTCAGTCCTGTGTGGCGGCCAGCGCGCGCCGCAGGCTCTCGCGTCGCTCTTCGATCGCCCGTCCGAGATCCTGCAGCAGCACCGGCTTTTTGGCCACCAGATCCTCGATGACCTCGCGATCGAACCGCAGGACGGTGACTTCCTCGAGGGCATACGCCGCCGCGGTGACAGGTTCGAGAGTCAGCGCCGTCTGTCCGAGGAAATCGCCGGACTCCAGTGTCCGGACGGGAACCATGCCACCCGCATTGTCGGTTGCCGCAAGCCGGACTTTCCCGTTGACGATCAACGTCATCCGCTTCGGGACCTGGCCGGAGTATTGGAGGTATTCGTCAGCTCCGTAGCGCGTCAGGCGGACCCGGTGGAGCAAATCCTCTTGGTCCTGTTGGTTCAGTCGCAGCGTCGGAGCGATGATCCGCAACGAGGTCTCCACCCGCTCCGGCGTCGCGAATTCGTCTTCCGCCTCGTCGAGGTGCAGGCCGGCTCGCCGCGATGCGTACCAGACCCAGCGCAGGAACTGTGATTTGGCGGCGAAGTCATCGGCGGGGGAGCGCAGCGGAATTCCGGTGCTGTATTCCAGGGAACCTGACCGGACACTGGACGGTGTCGCGCCCGGCCGAACCTGCGGCAGCATCGCGGCCGCCTGGTTCAGCATTCTGATGACGTCGTCGGGTGGGTCGTCCACCGAGAAGACGGTGGTGACGCCAAGGGTATGGGTGCCGGCCGGCCGGCTGAGATTCTTGAACGACGCGGCCGCCAGCGCCGAATTGGGCATGATCATCATGCCGGCGCCGGTATCGATATGCGTTGCCCGCCAGTTGACTTCGACGACCCGGCCCCGTGCACTCGGTGCGTCGATCCAGTCGCCCAGCTGAAACGGCTGTTCGAACAACAGGAGCAGGCCCGAGATGATCTGGCCCACCGAGTTCTGCAAAGCGAGGCCAAGCACGATGGACGACACGCCAAGTGCGGTGAAGAGGCCGCCCACGTTCGCGCCCCAGATGTAGGCCAGCATGATGCCGAGGCCGACGGCGATCACCGCGAATCTGGCCACGTCGAGGAAGATCGACGGGATTCGCTTGCGCCAGCTGCCTTCCGGAGCGCCCTGGAACATCGTCGCGTTGAGACCCGACAGCAGCAAGACCAGCACCACGAAACCGAACACCGTCGCGACCACACGCACCGGCGTCGCCTCGCCGTTGACCTGGATCGCCTGCACCAGCAGGATCAGCAGCGCACCGAGCGGCAGGACGTAATTGCGGATCAGATGCACGGGACGGGCCAGTGCGTTGTTGCGGCGCAGCAGAGCGTTGTGCAACTCGGTCAGGAGCACCAGGCAGACGGGAAAGCCGATGGCCACGCCGACGGCCCAGTAGAACCATCCCGAATCGAAAATGCTGCTCATTGCTGCGCCAACCGCCAGACGGGTTGTTCTTCACCATCCACGGTGATCACGCCCGCGGACACAAACTTGCGGCTGTCGCGCATAGTGTCGTAGACCGCGGAGGTGACGTACACACCGGGTTGGGGCGAACCGCTCTGCACCTGATAGGCCAGGTTCACCGCCGACCCCCACATGTCATAGGCGAGCGTGGACCGCGCGACCAGACCGCTCGTCACCGTGCCGGTATCGATTCCGGCACGCAGGCTCAGGTCATGTCCGGTCTCGGCGTTGAACCGCTCGATGATGCGTTGCATCTCGATCGCGAAATCGACCGTGCGCCTGACATTGTCGAGTCGCGGCACGCTGAGTCCACAACTCGCCAGATAGCCGTTGTGCAGGGTTCGCACCTGTTCGACACCGAGATTCTCTGCGGCGGCATCGAATTGGCGTGTCAGCTTGTTGACGATCGTGAGCAACTCATCGGAACTGAGATCCGAAGACAAGGCGTCCAGACCGACGACGTCGGCGAAGATCACCGTGACGTCGTGGTGATCCTGCGCGATGGTCTCCTCGCCCTCGCGGTACCGCTGCACCACCGGCTCGGGCATGAGGGACAACATGAGCCGGTCGTTCTCACGGCGCTGCTCAGCGAGCAACTCCTCCTTGATGGTGAGGTTGCGGCTCATGTCGTTGAACGCGACGGTGAGGTCACCGAATTCGTCGCGCGAATGCACGGGCAGGTTGATGTTGTAGTCGCCGGAACTGATCTTCTGGGCGCCGGATTCCAGGCGGCGGATGGGCCGTACGAACAGTCGCGCGAGCAGCATCGCGGCCAGGCAGACCACGAAGATGATCGCGACCGTCGACAGCACGAGCGTGCGGGTGAACGCTGAGACCGGGGCGAATGCCTCCGACGTGTTGATCTTGGCGATCACGTTCCAGCGCAGGCCCTCGATGTTGGCGGGGGCGTATGCCTGCAAGGTCTCGTGACCCAGATAGTCTTCGGCGATCAGCGTGCCCGACTGCCCGCGCTGGGCGAATTTGGTGGCATCCGTCGGCACCGGCTGGATCAGCGTCGTACCGCCCCGGTCGATCGCCTCCTGCGCGATATCGGGCGGCGTGCCGGCGTCGACGACGTCGCGTTTGTAGGCCTCGGGGTCTTCGAGGAACAGCCGCGAATCCGACCGCATCAGGTCGTCGTCGCCGACGATGAACGTCTCGCCCGTCTTACCCATGCCGGACTCTTCCCACTTCCGGTTCATCGTCATCAGGCGATTGATCTTGGAGATCGGGAACTGCAGGGCCAGCACCCCGTCGACCCGGCCCTGCGGTCCGACCGGCGACAGGAACCACGCGGTCGGTTCGTCCGCCGGCTCGTACTCACCGAAGTCCGTCAGGCCGACGTAATCGACGGTGTTCGAATCAAGCGCTTTGGTGTACGCGGTGGCCAGCGGGCCGCCCTTGAACGGTCCGGTGAAGATGTTGGTGCCGAGGTCCACACCTTTGTACGCGGTGTACACAATGTTGCCCCGGGTGTCGAGCAGCAACGCGTCCTCGAACTCGAAGCGCGTGACGATCTCTCGGAAGAAGTCGTTGTACCGGGCGTTGGCGGCCGACCACGCGCTGCCGTCGCCGGCATCGTCGAAGGCGATGGCCTTGTCCCACTCCGAGACCGAGAACGGCGCGGTGTAATACGCCTGCAGGTAGCGCTGCGCATTCGTGTTCGGCAGCACCGCATCGACGTCGATCTCCTCGCCGGCCTTCTTTTTCGTCGGGGCGAATTGATCGGTGTAGTAGTCGATGATCGACTGCTGCTGGGCCGGGCTGATGTTCGCGCCGTTGAGTTGGTCGAAGCCGGCTGTGAACGCCTGGATCGCCTGAGTCGACGTGGCCCCACGCGAATAGATCACCAGAGAATCCTTGAGATCTCCGATGCCTTCCTGCAGCTGGCGGCTCTGCGACTGACGAATCTCGGTCAGGCGGTCGAACACCGACTCCCGCAGCGAGGATCGACCCGATTGGTACCCGATCGCGCCGACCACAGCCGCCGAAAGGACGCTCGTGACGAGCAGCATCATCAAGAGTTTCGACTGAATGCTGACCCTGGACGCGACGGGCAGCCGCAGATTTCTGGGTCTCTTGGTCGGCGTCGTCGGAGCGGGCGATTCCGGATCGCTGGATGTCGTCATTGAATCGAAAACACTAGCTTGCGAAACTGGTCAAAGAGGGGGCTGTAGGCAAAATGTTGTCATCGGACGATCCATTCGATCTGCAGCGCTTCGTCGACGCCCAGGACCGCGCGTACGACACAGCGCTCGCAGAACTGCGCGGCGGACGCAAACGCAGCCACTGGATCTGGTTCGTCTTCCCCCAACTGCAGGGCCTCGGCCGTAGCTCCACGGCGATCCGGTACGGCATCACGTCGCTGGCCGAGGCGAAGGCGTACCTCGACCATCCGATGCTCGGCCCCCGCCTTCGGGAATGTGCGCAGGTGGTCGCCGGCATCCAGGGGGCGACGGCCGACGACATCTTCGGATGGCCCGACAACCTCAAGGTGCGATCGTCGATGACACTGTTCGCCCGCGCCACCGCGGACAATGCCGAGTTCCGTGCGGTGCTGGACCGGCTCTACGACGGCGTGGAGGACGAGCTCACTGTTGAGCAGTTGGCGCGATGATGAGCCAGCCGTGCGGCTCGACCTCGGTCGTGGCGACGACGTCCTGCGGTGGCGCCCCCGAGCCGGCGAGGATCGTGCCCTGGTCGAAGCCGATCTCGGGCAGCGAGACCCGCAGCGGCTTGTCGTCGATATTGAGTGCGACGACGAGCGCATCGGAGCCGTTGCGCGACTGGTAGATGTACTGCTGGTTGGCCAGTTGCAGCGATGACGTGCGTGCGGTGTGCAGCCACGGATGCCGTCGGCGCAAGCCGATCAGATACTGGTGCAGCCTGAACTCGTCGTACCCCAGCTGATCGACACCCTCTGGTGGAGAACCGAATTCGGGCCGCACCGCGTCGTCGCCGCCGAACCGCTCCTCTTTGATGCCTCGGTAGGCGGACTCGTCGCCTGCGTAGACGCTTGGCGTGCCTCCGGTCGTCAGCAGGACGACGAGCGCGTGCGCCAGGTGTCGGGTGTTCTCCAGTCGGCTGGCGATCCTGGTGACGTCGTGATTGCCAACGAATGTCATCGGCACAAAAGTGTCGAGAAATTCGTTGTGCCGGAACATCGCCCAGTCGAGTTCGTGGAAGTTCCCGTCGTTGAGGCCGCTCCAGATCGCCTTCCACAGTTCGTACTGTGTCACCGAGTCGAAGCCGCTGTCGGCCACCCGCGCCGAATAGTCGCCGTGAATGACCTCACCGACGAACCAGGCGTCGGGAAACGCAGCGCGCACGCGGGGGAGGACCTGTGCCCAGAACCGGTCCGGAACGGCGTAGGCGGCGTCCAGTCGCCAGCCGTCCGCGCCGCGGCCCAGCCAGTGCGTCATGACGTCGACGGCGTAGTCGATCACCTCGGGGTTGTCGTGATCGAGGGCGATCAGGTCGCCGTGGCCCTCGAACGTGTCGAAGTCAGAACCGTTGCGCCGCTTACGGAACCACGAGGTATTGGCGAAGTCGGTGCCCACGTGGTTGAAGACACCGTCCAGCAGGATCCGCAGCCCGCGGCCGCGTGCTTCGGCGACCAGGTGATCGAAGTCGCCGTCGTCGCCCAGCCGCGGATCGATCCGGTAATGGTCCGTGGTGTCGTAGCCATGCGTGCGGGATGCGAATACCGGTCCGAGCGCCAGCCCGGACGCGCCGAGAGCGATGGCGTGGTCCAGCCAGTTGACAACGCGGCGCAGCCGGTGCTCGTCGGCGGTCGGAGCTGGGTCGGCAGGGTAAGCGCCGACGAAGCCCAATGGGTAGACCTGCCACCAGATCACGTGCTCGACCCAGGCCGGTTCTGTTGCGTTCGATGACTCGGTCACGGTCGAAACTTCGCTTCGTAGAGTGCCTTCATCTCGTCGGCGTATTCGGGCGCCGGGCCGTCGACCGCGACACGCGGCGCGACGACGGTGATCGGCAACGGTGCCACCGGAGGCGGTGTCGCGCCCCATTCGGCCAGCCACCGGGTCAACTGTTCTGACGATGTCGCATAGACGATGCGGCCCAAGCCGACCCAGGCATGCGCCGCCGCGCACATGGGGCAGTGCTCGCCGGAGGTGTAGACCGTGGCGCGGTCGCGTTCGGCGGGCGTCAGCTTTCCGACGGCCCACTGAGCGATCGCGAACTCGGGGTGGCGGGTGCGGTCGCCGTCCTTGACGCGGTTGCGGTCCTCGAAGACGACCTGACCCTCGCCATCGACGAGGATCGATCCGAACGGTTCGTCACCGCTGTCGAGTGCCTCGCGCGCGAGTTCGACACAACGGCTTAGGCGTTCAAGATCATGGTCGTCGATGGCCACAACCGATGAGTTTACGGATGGGCGACCGGTCGGGAGGCTCGCGTCCGAATCATGGCGGCGCAGATGGCCAGCACGCCGCCGGCCGCGGCCCAGCCGAGCAGGGTGGCGAGCGGGGCCAGTGCGCCGTTCGTGCCGAAGTATTCGACACTGCGCAACAGCGCGACGCCGGAGCCCTGGGGCACGATCGCGTTGAACGTCGTATAGAAGCCGGACAACAGTGGCTTGCCGACCGGGCCTGCGGCGGCGGCGTTGCCGACGATCACGAGGAACGCCGTGAGCGCCGCAGAGGCGATGGTGCCGAACGCTGCCGCAACGCCGGTCACTGCTCCCGCGACCGCCATCGCGTAGACGAACAGGGCGCCGAACACCTGCCAGGTGTGTCCAGTGAGCGCGCCGAGGACGACGTCGACATACAGCGTCACACCACCTGCCAGCACGACGGAGTAGGCAACGAGACTCAATGTGCGCCAAGCGAATGTGGACGGCTTGTGCACGCTCCCCATCATTCGTCCGAATATCGTGGCGCCCACTGAGGCGCCGATCGACAGGAAGATGACGGCGTAGAACACGACGGTGCCCTGTGGGTCGGCCGCGTTGGTCGGGGCTACGTCGGTGACGTCCGCTGTCAGCCCGGCCTTGGCGGCGATGCCACGCCCGACAGTCTCGGCCGCGGTCGCGACGCTTCGGCCGCCGCCACCGGCGACATAGATGTCGAGGTGGCCCGGCGCGTCGACGACGAACGCGGCGTCCGTCTTGCGGCCGAAGACCTGATCGCGTGCCGCGGCCGCGTCGGCGACCTGCGTGACGCCGAGTGCGTCTTGCCCGCGGATACCGTCCACGAGCTGCTGTGGTGCGGCGACGGCGACGTTCAGGTGGTGCAGCGTCGGTTTGGCGAAGGCGCCCGAATAACTGGCGATCATCGCGATGACGAATACCGCGAGCGCCGCCATGACCAAGGCCATGTTGCGAATGTCTCTGCGGGAGGGCCGGATATCGGCTGTCTCGAGGAGGGGAGCGTGGTGCTTGCCCACGGCGGATCCTTTCTGTTTCAGGTCGTGACGTCGGGGCGCGAAAGCAGCGCGTCGACGGTGTCGAGGGCGACGGTCACCCGGCCGAGGAGATCGGTGGCCTGGCCCGATTCGCCGGGGTCTTCCATCCAGGACCGAAGTACTTCCTGGAATCCACCCACCAGGAAGCGGCTGACCGCGCCGGGTTCAAGGCCTGCGGCGGCCCCGACGACGGGTAGCGCCCGGGCGGCCAACTCCTCACATGCCGGGAGGAGTTCGGCGCGGAACGCCGCGATTACCCGCTGAGCAACCGCGCTCGGTACGACGTTGCGGTACATCGCGCGATGCTCGGCGGCGAGCCCGAAAATCCGCAGGATCCGGTTTCTCGGTTCAGCGTCCAGATCGGCGGTCGCTGCCGCGAAGGCGATGGCGAACGATGAAGCAATCGCATCGTCGCGGTCGGAGAAGTGCCGGTAGAAGACCTGCCTGCTGACGCCGGCCCGCGCCACGAGATCACCGACGGTGAGCTGATCGACCGGGCGTTCATGCGCCAGCGCGAACGCCGCATCGATCAACTTGGCCCGGACGCGTTCGGCGCGGGGATCGGTGCTTTGGGTGCGGGTGGCCACGGATCGATCCTAGGTCAGATCGTGGACAACTGACTACGAAAATATAGGTTAGCTAACACACCCTCTTGGGCTGATGTGACGTCGCGCTCAATGCCTCGCGGATGTGCGACAAAACCGTCGCGTGTTCACCCGACACGCGGGCGGCCGATTTCGCAATCGGGATAGTAAATCTATTGACGGTGCTGTAGATCTGTATCCGCCGGTCCAGCCGAGGGCCGTCCACTCCGAGAGGAAATCCATGGAGATCGTACGTTTGTCCGCTACGAGCTTGGCCGTAGCAGCTCTGGTCATTGGGGTCACCGCGTCCGGCTGCAGCAAGTCGGACGATTCGTCGTCGGAGTCGTCGACCTCGGCTACGTCCACGACCACCTCCGCTGCGGCCACCACGTCGGAGGAGACCACCTCGGCGGAGGCCAGCACACCCGCCGCGGAGCCGAGCGACTACGGCGCTCTTCTCCTTCCGCCGACGGACATCGGCCCCGACATCCAGACTCCGGGCGGCGTGCAGTTGAACCCGGGCGGCAATCCCGGTGCTGCGCAGGTCTATTCATCGCCTGAAGGCCACCGGCAGATCATCGACACCATCCTCGTCTTTCCCGATGTCGCTGCCGCCGACTCCAACTTCCAGAGCAATTCGGCCACGATGAACCAGGTGACCACCGGTGCGCCCGAGCCTGTCGAGGTCGGCGATCAGGGTGTGATGGCGATTGGCACCTCGCCTGACGGCAGTAAGGCGGTGACCGTCATCTTGTTCACCCAGGGCAAGGCGTTGACGTCGCTGAACTTCGAGAGCGCACCGAACGACCCGATTCCGCCGGAGCAAGCGCAGGACATCGCGCAGCAGCAGGCCGCCGCGATCGAGGCGGGGCTGCCCGCCGAATAGGCAACCGCCTACAGGGATGTAGGAACTTCTGGTCAGGTTCGCTTCGTTGTGGGCAGGTGCCGACCCTCACCGCACCCCTGCCAAGCGTGCCTGAACAGGCCGAACGACTGATCCAACTCGGAGTCCACCGAATTGCGGGGCTGCCCGCCGATCTGGTGCGGGCCGTGACCCGTCACTCGGTCGGCGCCCCCGCGATCCTGGTCGTCCACCACGGACTTGCGCCGGTGTCGAGGCTGGCACCTCTGCTGAGCCGGGCGGGCAAGCCGGGCTTCGTCGTCAGCGACATGTCCGATGTCGACAACTTCACGCCCATCTCGTCGGTCGATGTTCCTGACAGCCCGCTATATCTGCTCTACGACCTCGACCGCGGTGACGAGATGGCCAACTGGAGTCCTGCCGAAGCGCTGCCTGCGATTGTCGAAGCCGGACGGACACCGTTGACGCTGACCGAAGGAGTGCACTGGTTGTTGCAGCAGCCGGATGTGCTCGAGCGGGGCCGCTGCTTCATGACGATCGGATCGCGCCTGACCAAACCTTCGGGCGTGCTGGACTCCAGGACACCCGCGTTGTGGATCAGCAACGGCACCGGCCGGGACGTTAAGGCCAACCGCAACGCGCCGAAGGTCGGCTGGTGCTGGGCCGGCAATCGGCACACCTGGCTCGGATTCGGTTCGGCCGGGGGCAGGATCACTGTCGACGGGTGACGTCCGATCGGACGCCTTGTGCGGCATCCACGAACGGCAGCACCGTGCCCAGCCACGCCGTCGGCTCGGACGAGAACACGACGTGGCCCGTCGGGAATGCCGCGAACATTGACCGCGGAATCGCCTCGCCGACCTTCTTGCCCCAGCGCACCGGGGCACTCGGGTCCTTGGCGCCCCAGGTGATCAGCACCGGCGCGGTGATTCCGGCGGCTCGCACCCGCAGATCGTGCTCGGGTTCGGAGAAGCTCTTCCACAGTGCCGCAGCGGTTTTCGCACCGGCAGTGGTTCTCGCGCGGTCCACCACCCGCTGCGCGACGGCTTTGTCGGTGGGCGTTTTCGGCCGCATGTAGGCGCGGACGAAAACGGGGAAGACCGCCTTGACGACGGCCGGGCGGCCCATCGCCGCGCACAGCATGCGGGTGCCAGCGCTGTGCGGGGTGAAACCGCCGGTGTTGACGAGGACGACGCCTGAAACGCGTTCTGCGCGTTCGAGGGCGAGTCGGCACGCGGCATAGCCGCCGACGGAGTTCCCGACGACGACGAGATTGTCCAGATCGAGCCGGTCGGCGAACTCGACCAGTAGATCGCCGAATTGGACTGCGCCGAGGGGTCTTGGCGGCAGGGGAGAGTCGCCGTGACCCGGCCAGTCGAGCGCGAGCACGCGACGCCCGTGGCCCAGGTCCGCGCGCACGGTGTCGAAATCGGTGTGGTCATGCAGGGTTGCGTGCAACAACAGCATGGGCGGACCCGAACCTTCGTCGGTATAGGACACGGTTCCCAGTGAGGTCTGAAGCGTGGGCATCGGCGGGCCTTTCATTGACCGGTCGGTCGGTCAATTACACTAGGCCGGAGTCGACGTCCTGGCAAGGGAGGCAGCGTGGAAACAGCCAACAAGCGGGTGGCCGCGGCCCAGCAGACGCGCGCGAATTTGATCGAAACGGGTTTGGTGCTGGCGGAAGATCTCGGGCTCGAAGGGCTGAGCGTCAACGCGGTCGTCGCCGCCGCGGGAGTGTCGAAAGGCACGTTCTTCCACCACTTTCCGGACCGGGTGACTTATTTGGTCGCGCTTCATCGCCGCTTCCACGACGTACTGTTCGAAGAGGTGACGGCGGCCATCGGCGACCTGGAACCGGGTCGTGACCGTCTGGCTGTCGCCGCGCGTACCTACCTCGACGCCTGCCTTCGCGATCGTGGCGTCAAGGCACTGCTGTTGGAAGCCCGCGGCCACCTCCCGATCGCCGATGAGGTGACGCGGCGCAATCGGATGAATGTGGACGTGATGGCTGATGACTTCGCCGCGCTCGAATGGACCCATCCCCGCGAAGCGGCGCGACTGTGGGTAGCTGCCACCGCGGAATGCGCGCTGATCGAACTCGAACAGGGCCGTCGCAACGCTGCCGCCCGCGCGACGCTCGACGACCTGGTTAGGCGCGCGCAGGGCTGATTCGACAAGCTCCACTAGAACGTGTTCTAGTGCACAGATGGTGCAGTACACGGATATCGGCGACGTCCCAGCTGCGGAGATCGACCGCATGCGCGCTGTTTACGGCACCCTCGCCGAGTCGGTTCGCGAGCTCATCGACGCGACGATCCGTACCGAGGTCGATGCCGACGAGGTCGCCGTGGCGAAAGCAGCGATCGATGCGACGACAGCACGGTTGCGGGCCAACCAATGCGACGGGCCGTTCGGGGTGCGCTTCACCACCGGTGGCGATCGCCTGGCGTGGGGAAACCCCGTGATCGGAATCCGCAATCCGATCGCGCCGCCGCTGAAGATCGAGCGCGATGCCGACGGCGGGGTATTCACCGACTTTCACCTCGGTGCGGCGTACGAAGGGCCGCCGGGCCACGTGCATGGTGGTATCTCCGCATTGGTGCTCGACCATGTACTGGGCGAAGTGGCGGCCAACGAAGAGACGCCACGCTTCACCGGCACCATCACGCTGCGCTATCTGCGACCGACCCGGCTGGGGGAGCTACACGCCGAGGCGCGGATCACCAGGACCGATGGGTTCAAGGCTTATGCGGCCGGCCATCTCGCCGACGACGAGGGCATCACCGTCGAGGCGGAGGGCATCTTCATCCAGCCGAAGTGGGCTCGCGGCTAGGCACGATGCCGAGGAGGCTGCGCGTGATGGCCGCGATCTCGGAGACCAGGACCCGCGCCGCGCCGTTGTCCCCGGGGAACAGCCCCGCCTGCTCCCGCACCTGCTTGTCCGCTGCCATCAGAGCGGCGACGTCGACCGTCCAGGGCAGTGCCGGATTCGGCGGTGCGCCCCGCAGTGCTTCGACGTAGTCATCGACCGCGGCGATGAATTCGGGAGTCAGTTTGTCGGGCGACTGCGTCGGAAGGCTGCGCTCCAGCGACGTGCACGCGCTCGTGACCGCGTTGAGCGCTGTGCGATAGGAGCGGAGCCACCGGCGTAGGTCCCGCGAATCCATCCGGGCGGCACCGGACGCGGCTTCGAATGCGGCCCGAGCCCGGAAAGCGCGCTGCCACGCCGTCGACATCGCGTCGACAGGATGATCGAGTTCGTGCACGAATGCCTTGACGACCGTTGCCGCATAGTCGATTTCGGTCTTGAGTAGTTCGCCGGCCCGCTGCTGCAGCCGCGTCAGCGCATGATCGGGCAGCACGACGTGCGCCATGACCGCCAACCCACCGCCGATCACGACGGAGAACAGCCGGTCTTCCACCGTTGCCCCGGCCGCGGCGGCGTCGATGTCCAACAGGAAGACCGCTGCCGTCGCGACGCCGGCGCTCGCTGCGATGTAGCCGAACCGGACCACCCAGAAGGTGATGGCGAGACACGCAACGGTCATGACTGCGGCGGCCACTCCTGTCGGCTGCCAGATCATGGCGATCACGGACGCGAGAATGATTCCACCGGCAAGGCCCCCGACGCGTCCGACGCAGCGGGTGTACGTATGCGCCGTCTCGGGCCGTAGGACGAACAGGACCGTCAGCGCGATCCAATGACCGTGCTCGATCGGGGCGAACCGGTCGGCGGCGGTCGCCAGCGCGACTGCCGCCGACAATCGCACGGCGTGCCGCAGGATGGGCGAGGCCGAGGTCAGATGCTTGCGGACCTCCGTAAGCGCCGTCCGCAAAGGGCTGATCACATCGGGTTGGAGGAGATCCGGAAACCGGAACTCGGCGGCTTGCTGCAGCTGTTTCGAGAAGCGTTGCGCCGCCGCAGCTTCCGGCCCCTTCATCGCTGACACCACGGTATCGACGCGAACCAGGGCGTGTTCGGCTTCACGTCGTGCGTTGTGCTTGTTCTCGGCGATCGCGTCGAGCGCCACCGCGGCGTCGTTCAGCATGCGCGAAACACGTTCGCGCTCATCGTCTTGGGCCCCGCGCAATGCGCGCAGTGCAACCACCAAGCGCTCCGGCAGTCGGTGACCACCATGGTAGGCCTCCGGGCGCCTGGTCGCCTGCGTGTCGGCGAACGCATCCCGCAGCCCGGTCAGTTGCGCCGCCTCCAGCGACGAGTCCTGATCGTCGGCGACGCGCCGTGCGTCGGCGGCCAGGGAGCGGTACGCGTGCGCCAACGCATCGCTTTGCGTGCGCCAGCGCTGCGGCGGCCACACGGCGATCAGCGCCGCCTGTACGCAGCCCGCCGCGATTGTCAGGATCGTCGGCAACGCGACCGACGACACCGACGGCACGTCCTGCGGCGCAATGATCAGCAGGGCGCTGCCCGCTGCCGCGACGAGGCCCGCGTGGCCTCCGAGCGCCCATTGCATTCCGGCCGCCAGGTTCCATGCCGCGACCACGACGATGAACAGGACGGTGTACGCCGACGTCAACGCTCCGACCAGGACAGCGCCGCCCATCTGCAACGCCACGACGACGACGAGCTGCACGCGTCCGCCGGGGCTGTCCTGCAGCGCGATCGCACCGCAGACGATGCCTGCGCCTGTCGTCCAGACCGCGGCGGCGCCGCTGTCGATGGCGAGCGCAAGCAGCGCCATTGCCAGCACGCCGGACAGGCTGCGAACCACCGCGCCACTGTCCGGCGTAGGCGGCTTCAGCGCGCCGAAGACCCGGCTTGCGGTGGTCATCCACCCATTCTGACCTCACCGGCGTCGCTCGACGATGGAACTCGCGCGAGTCGCGCCGACAAACTCTGCGTCTTCGCTTTGCGGATAGCCGATCCGAACGCGGAAGAGGCTTGCCAGATCGCTTGCGGCACACGATAAGACCGGGCCCACTTACGTATTCGTCAATCGATGGAACGGTGTTTCGTCTTCGATTCGGCTGTATAGATTCAATTTGCCCGATAAAGTCGGCACGGGTCACGAGAGCAGCCGGGAGGTGCCGATGACCAACAATGCTGTCGTCTTCGACGGCGTTGCTGGACTCTGCCCGTGGCCCGGTCTTCCGCCAGATTTCCCCGATCACATTCGCCGATCAGCAATGCGCGCCGGGGTATCCGGCCGACGAAGGGACCCTCGATGAGTACTGCAGCAGAGCGTGCGGCTCAACTGGAACTGACGTCCCGATTGAAGTCGGCGTATCCCGAACTCCCCGATGCACCGACCCCGGACATGCTCGACCACGGTCGTATCACTGCGTACTGGAAGCCTGTCCACGATGTCGGCGGTGAGCCCGATGCGCCGATGAAGTACGAGAACAAGCAATACGAGGAGTGGGAGCACATGACGTACGTCATGTGCGAGGTCCTCGGCTGGCGCGGCATCTGGCTCTCGGAGGAGCGCAGAAGGATCGGCAACGTCGACGTCGGCCGCGCGCAGTACCTGGGGCTGCCGTACTACGGCCGCTGGCTCATCGCCGTAGCCCGGGTGCTGGTCGAGAAGCACCACATCGGTCTGTCAGAGCTCAGCGAGCGGATGGCAGAGGTCAAGGAACGCTACGCAGGCGGACTAGACGGCCGAAAGCCCGAGGCCGAGCCCAAGTCGGAAGGCGACGGCTCGCAAGTGAAGCGCAACAAGCATGCCGAGGAAGCCGACGGCAAAGGCGATCCAGGGTGTTACGCCGGACAGGCGGGTAAAGCGAAGTTCAAGGTCGGCGACGCGGTGGTGGTGCGTGAGCTTCCGGTGATCTTCTACACCCGCACGCCTGAGTACGTGCGAGGTGCGAAAGGCCAGATCGAGGCCCTCGCATACGAGACGCCCGCCGCCGAGGACGAGACCTGGGACAGAGAGGTAAAGCCGGAGTGGATGTATGTCGTCCGGTTCAACATGGCCGAATTGTTCTACGGCTACACCGGAACAGCGGATGACGTCATTTCCACAGAAATCCCTGAACGTTGGTTGGAATCCGCGAAATAGGCTGCGCAGAAAGGGTTTTGCATGACTGACCACGGCCATGACCATGACCACGACCAGACCGTCGCCCCGATGGTCGACGAAATCACCGACTTCGAGGTTTTGGAGATCGCGCTTCGCGAGCTGTGCATCGAGAAGGGCATCTTCACCGCTGAAGAACACCGTTTGATGACCGAGTTCGCCGAACAGATCGGCCCGACTCCGGCTGCCCGTCTGGTGGCCAAGGCGTGGCTTGATCCGGCGTTCAAGGAACTGGCTCTCGCTGAACCGATGACAGCCAGCAAGGAGGTCGGCGTCGACTGGCTGCACCCCACGGGGTGGGGCACGCCCAGCGACTTCACCGCGTTCCAGATCCTCGCGGACACACCCACCGTGCACAACGTGATCGTGTGCGCGCTGTGCTCGTGCTACCCGCGGCCGATTCTCGGCAATTCGCCCGAGTGGTATCGCACACCGAACTACCGTCGCCGCCTGGTCCGCTGGCCTCGGCAGGTGCTGGCCGAGTTCGGGCTATATCTGCCGGACGACATCACGGTCCATGTGCAGGATTCCAACCAGAAGCACCGATTTATGGTCATGCCTTTGCAGCCCGAGGGCACCGAGGGCTGGACCGAGGATCAACTGGTCGAGATCATCACCCGCGACACCCTGATCGGCGTAGCGCTGCCCAAGGCCGGTGTAACCACCAACATGATCGTCGACACCCGCCCCGCGATTCACCCCGGCAACGCCGGATGACCGCGTCCGAAGAGTCGGCGCGCATCGCGCCGCTGGAGGAAATCGTCGAGCGAGACCAGGTCTGGTCGCGCATGGCCGCTAAGTGGGGCGTCGAAAACCCGGTGCCGCCGTGGAAAACGAGCCTGGACGGCATGTGCGATGCGCTCGATCGAGCCTCCTGTGACGAGAACATCCCCGATTTCAAACAGCGCCGCGACGAAGAGGATGAGCTCTCCGCGACGCTGTACGCCGATCTGCCGTACCCGGAGAACCAGCTGATGTCGTTGGCGCATTCTCTGGTGAGTCGAGGCGTCATCGACGAGGCCGAACTCAAGCAACGGCTGGCGAGCATCCGGGCGAGGCTGGAAGCCTGAGCACCTCCACGCGCTAGGTTCGAATGGTGGAGAAAGTGATCATCGCGCTGCGGCGTGCCGATGCGGATGACGCATGGTGCACCAGGATGCGGACCGAGGTCGTCGGCGACCTTTTGGAGCTCGGACTGCCGGGGCTGACCGTCAACGTGCGCGACGGCGCAGTGCGCCACTCACTCATGACGCTCACGACTCTGGACCCGCCGGTCGTCGGGTTCGTCACCGTGTGGGCGCATCAGTACTACGGCGAGCAGGTCACCGCGGCCCTGACCCGGCTGCAATCCGAGGCGGACCAGGTTGCCGCCTATCTGGTCACCGAGTCGGTACCGCTGCCGCCGCCGGCCACCGCTGAGGGCGCGCGCACCGACGGCTTCGCCAACGTCGCTCTGCTGCGCAGGCCCGAGGACCTGGACGAGGTGACCTGGCGGCACAACTGGCACATCAACCACACGCCGGTGGCAATCGAAACGCAATCAACCTTCGGCTACACGCAGAATGCGGTGGTGCGCGCGCTGACTAAGGACGCTCCGGCGATCGACGCGATTGTCGAGGAACTCTTCCCCGACGCGGCGGTCTCGGATCTGCACGCGTTCTTCGGTGCCCCCGACGACGCCGAGCTGGGCCGCCGGATGGAGCGAATGGTCGCCAGCACCTCCGCATTCGGCGCGAACCGCAATGTCGATACGGTGCCGACGAGCCGCTACGTCTACCGCACGCCCTTCGTCATCGACAACCGGATCGGGTGAACACGATGCCGACGCTCGAAGAAGCCTTCGCCCTCGCGGCCGACGACAGCGGTCTCGCGATCGTCTCGACCGTGCGCGCCGACGCCACCGTTCAGGCATCGCTGGTGAACGTCGGCGTCCTGCCGCACCCCGCGACGGGACAACCGGCGCTTGGGTTCGTCACCTACGGCAAGGTGAAACTCGCGAACCTGCGAGCACGTCCACAACTCGCGGTCACGTTCCGCGATGGATGGCAGTGGGCCACCGTGGAAGGCACAGCCGAGTTGGCGGGTCCCGACGATCCGCAAGGCTGGCTGACCATCGAAGGTGGAGCGGAGCAGCTTCGGCTGCTGCTGCGTGAGGTGTTCACCGCCGCCGGTGGAACACACAGCGATTGGGACGAATACGACCGCGTGATGGCCGAGCAGCGCCGCACCGTCGTGCTTATCGCACCCACCCGGGTGTACAGCAACGGTTAGCGCATACGCTGCTGGCGTGATTCTCGAGATTGCCGATAACCAGCGGGTGCGGACCCTGACGCTCAATCGGCCCGACGTTCTCAACGCGTTCAATGACGAGCTGTACCTCGCCACCGCGACCGCCCTGAGTGAGGCGGCGGCGGATCCGGAGGTCGCCGTCGTCATGCTGACGGGCGCCGGACGCGCGTTCAGCGCGGGCAACGACCTCAACGAAATGCAGAGGCGCATCACCGATCCCGAATTCAATCAGCAGGGCAGCCACTTCACGACGATGATCGACGCGCTCGCTGACTTCTCCAAACCGTTGATCTGCGCGGTTAACGGAGTCGGGGTGGGCATCGGCACGACCATCCTCGGCTACGCCGATTTGGTGTTCATGTCATCGACCGCACGGCTGAAGACCCCGTTCACCAGCCTTGGCGTCGCACCGGAAGCGGCTTCGTCATATCTGCTGCCGCGATTGATCGGTAGGCAGAACGCCGCTTGGTTGCTGCTGTCTTCGGAATGGGTTGGCGCCGAGGAGGCTCGCTCGATGGGGCTGGCCTGGAAGGTATGCGAGCCCGATGATCTGCTGTCCGAGGCGCGTAGGCACGCAGAAATACTTGCCTCACGGCCGATTTCGAGCTTGATGGCAGTGAAGCAGACCATCATCGCGCCGACCCGCGAGGGCATCGCCGCGGCGACCGAGAGGGAGAACGGACACTTCGCCGTACTGATGGGCGCGGCCGCGAACGCCGAAGCTCTCGCCGATTTCACCGGCAAGGGCCAGTAGCGGCGCGCCAAATCCCTTGCGCCTCTTTGGTATCAGTTAGCCTCGCTGGCCACATGTGCGGGCCGGCTCGTCGGTGTTCGAATGTATGTTCGACTCATGTTGGCGACCCCGGTTCAGGTGGCGATGGCCGCACTGCGGTCCGCGCACGAATCGCTGGCCGCCTGCGATCTGGACACACTGACCCATCGCGAACTCTTGGGCCTGCTCGACGAGCTGGAGGCGTTGTCGTGCCAGCTGCCTATGCAATGGCATCGTGCGTTGGCGCGGTTGCAGGCCGAAATGACACCCAAGGAGTTGGGCGCCAAATCCTGGCGGCAGGTGTTGGCGATCCGATGGCGCATCTCGACGTTTGAGGCCGGCCGCCGCCTCGATGAGGCCGCACAGTTGGGGCCTCGTCGCACACTGACCGGAGAGCCGTTGGCACCGGTGCTGGCCGCGACCGCGGCAGCTCAGGCCCGCGGAGTGATCAATGGCGAGCATGTCGAGAAGATTCGCGATGCGATGGACCGGGTTCCGGCGTTCGTCGACACTGCTACCCGCGAGCAGGTTGAGGCCGATCTGGTGCGATATGCGATCGGACTTGGGCCCAAGGAACTCAAGGACGAGGCTGACCGCATTCTGTTCATGCTCGACCAGGATGGACCAGAACCCGACGACGCTGAACGCGCGCGGCGCCGCGGCGTAACGAAGGGGCCGCAGGGTCGGGACAAGATGACGCCTCTGACGGGCAACCTCACTCCTGAGGCGTGGGCGATTTACGAGGCAATCTTCGCGAAATGGGCCGCACCAGGGATGTGCAATCCCGATGACGAGAACCCCTGCGTCTCAGGGACTCCGACGCAGGCCCAAATCAACACCGACCATCGCACATTGGCGCAGCGCCGGCACGATGCGCTGGTCGCGGTGGGGCGCAGTGTCTTGGAAAGCGGTGAGCTCGGTCAGCACAACGGATTGCCGACATCGATCATCATCCGCACGACGTTGCAGGACCTCGAGAGTCGCGCCGGCATCGGCGTCAGTGGTGGTGGAACGGTGATCCCGATCAACGACGTGATCCGCATGGCTGCCCACGCCAACCACTTCCTCGCGGTCTTCGACAAGGCCACCGGATCAGCGCTGGATCTTTTCCGCGCCCGCCGCGTCGCCTCTCCTTCGCAGCGAATCATGCTCATCGCCCGCGACGGGGGCTGCACCAAACCCGGCTGCACCGTGCCCGCCTACGGCAGCCAGGTGCATCACGCTGCGCGGGATTGGGCGGATGACGGCCAAACCAACGTCGACGAACTCGCCCTGGCGTGCGGACCGGACAACCGCATGGTCGGACCCGACGGCTGGACCACCCGGATCAACGCCACCAACGACGTCGAATGGATCCCACCCGAACACCTCGACTGGGGGCACCTCCCGCTTGCGGGGGACGGACAGGCCCGCATCAACCACTACCACCGCCCCGAATTACTCCTCCGCCCACCAGAGGAGCCAGACGGAAACAGCGAGCGCGGACCGTAGTTCTCGGGCTGTTGTCGCCGGCCCCGTCAGCCGGATTCCAGTCGGACGAGTGAACAGTCGTCGGTGAAGGTGCCTGACGGCGTGAGACCCCGCAGTGTCTCGACAAGGTCGTCGAGCGACGATTCGTGCAACCGGGTGAAAAGGTCTTTGAAATCCGTCAGAGACAACGGGTGGCCGTCGACGGAGGCATCCTCATAGGCGCCGTCGCTGTAGAGAAGGATGCGGCACCCCGGCGGCACCGTGTAGCTACGCGAGGTGTACAGGGCATCGTCGAACATCCCGAGAGGTTTTCCGCCGGTGGACAATTCGGTGCTGGTGGCATCCGGACTGACGGCAATAGCCGGGGGAGCACCCGCGCTGGCGAAGCGAAGCGTGCGCGATGACACCTCGTACACCCCGAACCACATCGTCAGGTAGTTCCCGTCATGTTTGTCCATCTGGAACAGCTCGTTGAGTTCGGTCAGCACCTCATCAGGGGCCAGCAGTGTCCTCATGGGCAAGGAGCCCGAACGCAACAGGTTGTGCACCGACACTGACAACAGTGCGGGACCGATTCCGTGCCCGGAGACGTCAATCAGGTAGGCGATCAGGTGATCGTCATCGATCCACCGGTAGTCGAAGCTGTCTCCGCCAAGTTGCTGGGACGGCAGGTAGCGCGAGGACACTCGCACCGGCCCTTCCAGCTCACCCGGCAGGATCGACGAGACATAAGCTGATGCGCTGTCCAATCCCGCCGTGAGGCGGTCGGTCTTCTGGCGGATCTCTTCGTTGGCCCGCTCCAGCGCGGCTGTTCGGTCCTGTACCCGTTGTTCCAGTTCGGCGTAGACCTGCACGTTTTCCATGGCGATCGACGTCGCGTCCGCCAGGGCCTGCAGGAGGGAGACCTGCTGCTCGGAGGGCTGCCGTGCAGTCGCCCAGTAGTTGCCGATCGCCCCGATCGGGTCGAGCTTGCGGATCGGAACCATCACCAGGCTCTTGACGAAGGTGGGCCGGTACGCCTCGTGGGGTATGCGGGCATCGAGATAGATATCCGGGATCACCGCCGCATCGCGGTTGAGCATCGCCCAGCCGCTGATACAGCTCTCTAGAGGAAACCGCATGCCCTTCCACAGCGGGGCGATCGCATCCTCGTCCGCGTAGTAGCACTTGCCGTCATCTCGCAGCACGAAAGTTGCGCCGTCGCAGCCGGTGAGTTCGCGAGCAGCCGTACGAACAATGCGCTGCACCTCCGGCAGGCTCCGTGCCAGCGAAAGTTCCTGAACCGCTTGCACCAACCGTGCCATGCCACGGGCATAGTCAATGAAGTTGAATTCGCCGCTGTTGGCGAAGAAACTGGCCGGGAAGGTCTGAGTCTCCATGACGCCCCCTTCGCTGACCCCCCAGATGTCGTGAGTACGGCGGGTAACTGGCAGCGTCAGCAATTCACTATCCCATAAACGAAACGAAAAGTTGCCACGTTTCTTGGGGCGAACTCGTGATCAGCGGCTAACGGTCTTCTTCTTCGTGCAACCGTTCTTCGAAGGGCAACCAGCTACGTCGTGGTGGGTGGCGATGATGGCGCGCAGCGTGCGTCGGCACCGTCCGCAGTCACCGCCGGCGCCGCAGGCTTCGGTGATCTGCTTCGACGTGCACGCGCCGTTGGCCACGGCCTTGTCGACGTCGTGACTCGTCACTCCCATGCACAGACACACAAACATCGGCGGCTCAGCTCTGCTCGTCGATACTCAAGAGGTGGGCGAACCTGCCCACGAACTGGCTGGGGTAGGGGCCGAGGCCCGCATTCGACATCCATTCCGCGGCGGCATCGGGATGGTCGATCCACTGCCGCGCCGCGGTCTCGTCCTCGATCTCCTGCAGGATCATCACTTCCTGCCCGTCGTCGAGCGCACGGTAGACCCAGATCTTGCGCACCCCGCCACGCTTGAAGCGCTCGACTCCGTCGTGCAACTTGACCATCAGCGCCGAGACGTCTTCAACCGAAGACATGACGCCGACAACGACACGGCCGACATGCTCCTCAGACGACGGGGGATACAGGTCGATCTTCTCGACGACCTCGCCCCCGAAGATCGGCGGAATGTCGTCGGCTCCCGAAATGTTGAACCACTCGAAAATGGCGGGTGACCGCAGGACATCACGCATCGAACGGACATGCCGAATGCCGATCGTCACCAATACCCGATTTTGTTCCCAAATTGACGTATAGAGAACGACATGATGGGCTCCGATCGAAGCGAGCCCGTCGGAATGTTTCTTGAGCCATTGCCACATGCGATCGACGTCGTCGACGCGAAAATCGCAGGCGAGAATAAGTGAGTGCAGATCGAAATCACTCATTCCCATTCCTTATCGCTTAGGCGAGGCTTGCAACTGTTAGCGCAGTCTAACCTTACTTAGCCTAGGCAGTCCAGAGTAGGGGCCTGATCTGCGCCCCGCGGTTGACCCGAACTTTCGCGATCGGCCCGAAAACACGCCTAGCGCAACGAAAAAGATGCGCCGTGAGGCATTTCCTGCACTAGATTGGGTACTGCACGATCGACGGCGACAACTGACAGCCCTCAAGTTGCTTAGGAGCCATGATGCAAGGCGATCCCGACGTTCTGAAATTGCTCAACGAGCAATTGACGAGCGAGCTGACTGCCATTAACCAGTACTTCCTGCATTCGAAAATGCAGGCGAATTGGGGATTCACCGAACTGGCCGAATACACTCGCAAAGAGTCGTTCGAGGAAATGCAGCACGCGGAAGCAATCACCGACCGGATCCTTTTGCTTGACGGGCTGCCGAACTATCAGCGGCTTTTCTCACTGCGAATCGGTCAGACCCTGCGTGAACAATTCGAGGCCGACCTGGCGATCGAATACGAGGTGCTCGCGCGCCTCCGCCCGGGCATCATCATGTGCCGCGAGAAGGAAGACGCCACCTCAGCGAATCTGCTGGAGAAGATCCTGGCCAACGAAGAGGATCACATCGACTACCTCGAGACGCAGCTCGAACTGATGGTGAAGCTCGGCGAGGAGCTGTACGCAGCTCAGTGCGTTTCCCGGCCGCCTGGCCACGCATAGCACCGTTCAGAACGAGGTTTTGCACGCGGTCGCGCGTCTACTCTTCCTGGGTGACGTAACTTTCATAGCCTGTCTAACGATAGGTCTGATGGGCACGTCACCAAGGGAAGGTAGGTATGACGAGTACGCGAGCCGATACAGCAGTCGCGGATTGCGAATCTCCCAGCGCCCGTATCAGCCTTCAGCGCCGCAACGTCATATTCGTTGCGGTCTTGCTCGGCATGCTGTTGGCGGCGCTGGATCAGACGATCGTCGCGACCGCGTTGCCGACAGTCGTCGCTGATCTCGGCGGAGCCGGCCACCAGTCGTGGGTGGTGACCAGCTATCTGCTCGCGTCCACGATCGTCACTGCGATCGTCGGAAAGCTCGGAGATCTCTTCGGTCGAAAGACCGTGTTCCAGGTGGCGATCCTGTTCTTCATCGCCGGATCCGTGCTGTGCGGGCTCGCCGGCTCGATGACGATGTTGGTCGCCTCGCGCGCGCTTCAGGGCATCGGCGGCGGCGCGATGATGGTGACGGCCATGGCCGTCATCGGCGAGGTCATCCCGTTGCGTGAACGCGGCCGATACCAGGGCGCGCTCGGCGCGGTCTTCGGAGTCACGACCGTCATCGGCCCGCTGCTGGGCGGGTTCTTCACCGATCACCTCACCTGGCGATGGGCGTTCTGGATCAACGTGCCGATCGGAATCATCGTGATCGCGGTGGGCACCATGGCTATACCGTCGTTGGCCAAGGCCGCCAAGCCGGTGATCGACTACGCGGGCATCCTGTTCATCGGCCTCGCCGCCTCCGGCCTGACACTGGCCACCAGCTGGGGCGGCAGCACCTACGCCTGGTCATCCCCGATGATCATCGGCCTGTTCGCCGGTTCTGTGCTCGCGCTCGCGATCTTCGTGTGGGTGGAATCCCATGTCCCGGAGCCGATTCTGCCGATCCGGCTGTTTGCGAGCCCAGTCTTCACGGTGTGCTGCATCCTCGGGTTCATCGTCGGTTTCGCGATGCTCGGTGCGCTGACGTTCCTGCCCACGTTCATGCAGTTCGTCAACGGCGTCTCTGCGACGGAATCGGGCATGCGCACCCTACCGATGGTGGCGGGCATGCTCATCACATCCATCGGAAGCGGGCAGATCGTCGGCCGCACCGGTCGATACAAAGTGTTTCCGATCGCGGGCACCGCCACCATGGCAGTGGGATTCGTGCTGCTGTCGCAGATGGGTGCCGCCACGCCGCTGTGGCAGCAATCGGTGTCGCTGTTCATCCTCGGCGCAGGTATCGGCCTGTGCATGCAGGTCTTGATCCTCGTCGTCCAGAACACCTCGAGCTTCGCCGATCTCGGCGTCGCGACGTCGGGTGTCACGTTCTTCCGGACCATTGGAAGTTCCTTCGGGGCAGCGATCTTCGGCTCGTTGTTCGCCAACTTTCTCGCGAGCCGAATCCCGGCCGCACTGACGGCCAGTGGTGCGCCGCCACGTGCTGCGGATTCCCCTCAGGCGTTGCACGCGCTGTCACCGGAGATGGCCGCACCGATAGTCGACGCCTACGCGGACTCGCTGGGGACGGTGTTCTTGTGCGGGTTGCCCGTCGCGATCGTCGGCTTCGTCGTCTCGCTGTTTCTCAGGGAGGTGCGGCTGCGCGAGATCGAGACCGTATCGGCGACCGACCTCGGCGAGGGGTTCGGAATGCCTAGTACCGAGTCGCCCGAGAAGATCCTCGAGGTCGCGATCGGGCGGATCTTCCGGGACTCACCCGAGATCCGGCTGCGCAGCATCGCCCAACTGCCCGGCTGTAGCCTCGACGTCACGCAGATGTGGGCGCTGCTCCAGATCTACCGGCAGAACCAGGTTTTCGGCACGGCCACCCTCACCGATATCTCGGAGCGCCTCCGGGTGCCTTATGAGGTCATCGAGCCCACGTTCGATGGGCTGATACGCGACGGTCTTGTGCTGGGGAGAGCGGGCAGGCTGTGGCTCACCCAGGCCGGGATGAAACAGGTCGACGCGATATCCGCTCTCATCGTCGGGCGCATCGTCGAGAAATTGGCCACGTCATCCTCGTTCGACGGACGACCGGACCGGGGTCAGGTGGAGGCCGCACTAGAGCGCATCGTGCACCGAATGTTGATGCAGCGGAGCTGGACCGAGGACCGTGGTGAACTGACCACCGCACGCTGACGCGCAGACAGGTCGATCGACTCATCCGTTGCGGCACAGGGCCACCGCGGTGACGTCGTCGGCATCGGCCAAGTCGCCCGCATTCACACAAAGGTGGTCGACAATCGCCTGCGGGGTTGTTCCAATATTGTTGGCGCACTGCAGGATTGCGTCCTCCAGCCCCTGCAGCGATCCGCCCCACAGGTCGAGTACTCCGTCACTGACGAGCAAGATCATGTCCCCCGGATCCAGGCGGTCCGCGATTTCTCGCCACTCGTTGCCCACTCCCACCGGCATATCGTTTGATGCCAGCCGCTCGATCCGGCCCAAGCTGGTACGGATGACAAAGTGCAAGCCGTGGCCCGCGTCTGCGAATCGGAAGTCGCCGGAGTCCATGTCGACCACGACATACGCGAGTGTGATGAATGCGCTGACCCTACGCAGATCGCCGTCGAGGATTCCCGCAGCGTCGTTGACGACATCTGATGGCGTCGTTGCGGGATCCCTGGAGCGCAGCGCCGTGCGCGTCGCCGCAGCGAGCATCCCTGCGTCCATGCCCTTACCCATGACGTCGCCGAGGCTCAGCGCGATAGCAGGTCGATCCACGCGCACGTCGTAGAAATCTCCGCCGATCTGTCTGGCCGGACTGGTGAATGTGCCGAAGGTCCAACCTGGGGTCGCGGGCAGGGTGCCCGGCACCAGGGCACGTTGTACCTCGATGGCCCGGTTCATCTCCGCCTGCTCGAGCTGGCGTAGCCGCTCCGATTCGGTGACATCGTGGAAGTGGAGGACGAATTGGGTTCCCTCGGGCTTCTCGCCGATTACGGCGATACTCACGTTGAGGCTGCGGCCATCGTCGAGCTGCACGGTCACCCGCGCGTTGTCGTCATCGGCGAGAGAATCGGCGACGGCCGAAAGCTCTTCCATGACAACCGGACCCATCAACGCGTCGAGGTTTGTGATCTCCTCGCGCAGCCCCGGCAGCAGGTCCTCTGCTGAGGGATTGGCCCGTTCGACGATCCATTCGTCTGCCGTACGGACGACCAGCAACTTGCCGGCGACAGAGGAATTGAAGCTCTTGCGGAACAACTCCTCACTCTCGTAGAGCTCGGCTTGTGCCGCCTGTGATGTCTCGAGCTCATCGACGATGCGCCGCCGCATATCGTTGGCATCCAGTGCAATGCCCTGAATATCGCTGGGCCCCTCGACCGGGATCCTCGCTTCGAATTCTCCCTGGGTGATCCGTCGGCATGCCGCCGCGACCGCGGCCACCGGTCGGGTAACCGCTCCGCGCACGAGGAAAGTCAGCATCAGCCCGGTGCCCAGGATCGCCACCAACACGCCGATCAGGACCCTGTTGAGTGACGTCTGGTCTTGCTGCAATTGGGTACGGGCGTCGGTTCTCGCCGAATTGAGGTTTGCGTTCTGTGTGTTGAACAGCGTGCGCAGATTATCGAACTGCGCCTTGCCGGAATCGGCCTCGGCCTCACTGAGCGGGTAGTGCCGACCGGGGGACACGCGCGCGATCACCGGTTGGGCGTAGCTGGTGCGCCACTGCTCGACAGCTGTTTCGATCGCGGTGAGATCGGCCAGCAGATCGTCGTTCCCACTCAACCGTTGGCGTAACGCAGTGGCCGCGGTGTCCTCGGCTTCTTGGCCGGCGACGTATGGCTCGAGGAATCGAGGATTTCCCGTGATGACGTAGCCGCGGACGCCAGTCTCCTGGTCGCGCAATGCGGCCTGTAATTGGAAGGCGGTGGAACGTGCCGGCGAAATGGTGTCTGCCAGTTGGTGAGTAGCGGTGTCGGTGCGGTGGAGCAGGATACCGACGACGACGGAACCGCTGATGACAACCACGCCCATCACGCACAGCACGATCGTCAGCCAACCCTGCACAGTCAGGCGGGAATCGAGCCGGCGCCGACGTGGGATTGCATCAGTCTCCGAGACTGAGGTGCTTACCGAGTGGCTGCTCGGTGGCTGCAGGCCTGGCCTATTCGGCACGGCTCAATGCCACCGCGGTGACGTCATCGGCATCTAGTAATTCGCCCGCATTCGCACACAGATAGTCGACGACCGCTTGTGGGCCCGTCGTCCCATTGCCGTTGGTGCACTGCGAGATTGCGTCTTCGAGTCCCTGCAGCGATCCACCCCACAGGTCGAGCACTCCGTCACTGACGAGCAGAATCATGTCGCCCGGGGCGAGACTGTCGGAGCGTTCCCGCCACTGGCTGCCCACTCCGACGGGCATGTCGTCGGACGAAAGCCGTTCGACCCGGCCGGATCTGGGCCGGATGACATAGTGGAGGCCGTGGCCCGCGTCCGCGAATCGGAAGTCGCCGGAGTCGGTGTCGACCAGGACGTACGACAGCGTGACGAACGCGCTGATGCGGCGCAGGTCTCCTTCGAGAATGTCCGCCGCGCTCGTGACGACCGCCGACGGGGTCGTCCCGGGATCGTGGGACCGTAGCGCGGTGCGCGTCGCGGCGGCAAGCATCCCCGCGTCCATGCCCTTGCCCATCACGTCGCCGAGACTGAGCACGATGGAGGGTTCGCGTACGCGCACGTCGTAGAAGTCGCCGCCGACCTGTCTCGCCGGGCTGTTGGACGTACCGAACGTCCAGCCCGGGGTTTCGGGGAGATTGCCAGGAAGCAGTGCACGTTGAACCTCGACTGCCCTGTTCATTTCCTCCAGTTCGAGCTGACGTAGCCGCTCCGATTCGGTGACGTCGTGAAAGTGCAACACGAACTGCGTTCCCTCAGGCTTCTCGCCGATGACAGCGATACTCACATTGAGGCTGCGGCCGTCCGTCACCTTCAGTGTGATACGCGCATTGTCGCCAACAAGAGAATCGGCGGCTGCTGAGAGTCTGGCAACGGCATCATCACCCATCAACGTGTCGAGGTTGCGAATTCCCTTTCGCAGTCCGGGCAGCAGATCTCGCGCGGAGGGGTTGGCGCGCTCGACAATCCATTGATTGGTCGTACGGATGCCCATGAGTTTTCCGGCGACAGACGAGTTGAAGCTCTTGCGAAACAATTCCTCGCTCTCGTGGAGTCGCGTCGCCATATCGCGCTCGGAACCCACCACGATGGACAGCGTGAGGAACACGGCCACCATCGACATCTGATAGACCTGCATCAGAACGGTTCCCGTCGAAACCCCCCACAGGTCGAACGACAACGGACCCATACCGAAAACACTGCCGTTGGCCGAGATACTGGCAACCCCGACCATCAGCATGGACAGCATCCAGGTAGACAACCGGAGGGCCGCCCATACCAAGGGCAGGAACGGCAGATATTCCAGTGGCAACGGCCCAACCGTGAACACCGCGGCGGTGACAGCGAGCGTCGCGACAGCGAGTCCTATCGATTCGGCAAGGCCGGCCTGTTGATTTCGCAGCGGCGGCGTGATGAACAGCGGAGTGAGCAGGGCGATGCCGGCCGCGTGCTTGAGCAAGGCGGTCTCCATCGACTCCACGGCGGATGCATGATCGCCGAGAAACGAAAAGGCGCAATAGGCGAGCGCGCTGTAGACCGCTGTCGATACCAGAGCAATCCCGAAGAACATGACAAGATCGCGTGGGGTTGCCAGCCGGGGTACGCGATCCCGACGTCCGCGCAGCAGCACCGCGCCGACCACCATCTCGACGGCGAAGGCTGCGACCAACGCAAGAGAGAGCGATAGCGATCGTCCTGACCACAGCAAGACCGGGAGCGACACCAGTGCGACGGCCGGTGCGAGGAACCACAGGTAGCGACGCGGGAAACAGACGCCTAAGCCCAGCGCGATGCCGGAGGCCGGCCACAGGGGCGGCGTGGCCATGCCCGCCGGTTGGCTGGTGAAGCTCAGCGCCGCCACCGCGGCCATCGAAAGCAGGTTCGTGACGATCACGGCGGCGTCGGGAGCCCGCCGCCCGTTCCATACGAAGGCCTGCTTGTGCGGCCGAAGGTCAGCTCGGAATAGGTGAGGGCTTGACGTGACCTGGTCAGACAAGCCGGCCGCGCCCGTCACCAGTTTCCGCGCCCACTCATTCTGACCGCCGCCGGATCAGCGTCCAGTGATTGCCGTCTGGATCACGGGTGTACGACAGCTTGTCGAGTACGCGATGCGCAAGCGCCAGTCCGCGCCCGCTCTCGGCGGCCTCGCCGGGCATGCTTATTCGAGCAAGGTCGACCGGCGCTGGATGACCATCGTCGGTGAATTTGACGGCTACGCTTTCCGGCGAGACGTCGACGACCATGCGCAATCGCACCGGCCGCCCGTCACCCGAATACTCGATGATGTTCGTCGCGATCTCGCTGACGGCGAGTTCCATGCACATCCTGCTGTGATCCGGGATTTCCTCTCCTGACCACGCCATATCGAGTGTTTGCTGAATCTCCGCCAGCGTGTCGGGCCCGGTCAGTACTTCCAGCGTGTGTTCACTCATCGAAGGCGCTGTCCGCAGAGGGGAAGGAGCGCAAGACCCGGTCCAGGTTGCTCAACTCGAGCACCGTGCAGACCTGCTGTGTGGGTGCGGCGATCCGGAGATCGCCACCCGCGTTGCGGGCGATCTTCAATCCGGCGATCAACGCGCCCAACCCCGATGAATCGATGAATTCTGTGGCGCTGAGGTCGACGACGATTCTGCTCTCGCCGCCGTCGACGATGTCGTTCAGCTGTTTGCGCAGCGCGGGGGCGGCGACCATGTTCAGCCGCCCCGTCGGTTGGACCACAACGACACCCGATCCCGTTGTGCGAGTGGAAAAGTCGCTCATCCCGTCCTCCTTCTTCGTCGCAGTCACCGTAGACACGCGCCGCTAGGGGCGGAACCAACGGCTAGACAAAGCCCCGAGTCAGCTTGCCATGTGGGCTGCGAATTCGGATCAAAGCGCGCAAAACGCCGCACCGAGTTTCGCGACATCGCGGGCGAGATTTCGCGCTTCACCGCGGGGAGTGTCCCGGCGTCTTACGCTGAGTCACGTGGATGACGCAATGCCGTCAGACGGGGGGCGAGCTACGGCGGGGCTTTCCGATGCTGAGAGGCGCGAGCTCAAAGAAGGCCTGATAGCTGCCGTGGTAGGCGTCGGAGTCGACGACGCTGCTTCAAGCTTGTTGATACAACAACTTTCGACGAACCCCGACGCACTGGAACCCCTGGTTCAGCACTCCTTGAACGAACCAGCGCGGCTGGCCGCGCTGCGCAGGACGGGGATGCTGGACCGCCCCGAAGACGGCAAGCTCGATGGTGTCGCGTTGTTGACGGCGGAGGCGCTTGCGACACCTTTTGCGGCCGTGTCTCTGCTCGACGAGAGCAGGGAGTTTCTTGTCGGATCCAACGTCGCCGTCAGCGACTCCGAAAGAGTGCGGCCGGCGGGCCTGTCAATCGGCAAGTTCACGGTGATCAGCGGTATCCCGTTCATCGTTGACGATGCGACTGTCCACCCATTGCTGGCCAACCTCCCGCCGGTGCTCAACGGTGAGATCGGGTCGTACGCAGGCGTTCCGATTTTCAGCGACGACGACGACGCGGTCGGTTCGCTCTTCAGCTGGACTACCCGTCCGCACAATTGGTCCGGCGGTCAGATACTCGTCTTGCAGGACATGGCCGACCTTGCAAGCGCAAAGATATTTCGCCGACCGATATGACGAATCGCCAAGGTGAATTGAGCGACTGATGGCGATCCAGACCGAACCAGCTGGCACGGCACCGAACGACGAGGCGCCCGTCCATCCTGCGCGCCAAAAGTACAAGGCGCTTGCCGGTTTGGTTCGGGTCGGTCGAATCGGCACGGTGGTAGCCGTCGCCATCGACATCGTGTCTGCGTCGGCGGCAGTCGGTATCGGTTTGTGGTGGTCGTCGATGTCGGAGCAACTTCCGCCGTCATCGTGGATGGTCGTCCTGTTCGTGCCCTTTGTCGTGGTCCTTTTCACCGTGCAGAAGCTGTACCGACGCAAACTCGGCCGCCACTTCATCGACGAGTTCGGGCCAATCCAGACCAACGTCGCACTTGCCGCCGTCTTCGTGCTGGTCATCATGACCCTCACCCAGACGGGGCATGGTGCCGGGGCCTTGGTCTCCAAGATGTGGGTCTGCGCCGCCGTCCTGATGCCGATACCGCACTTCTTCCACTCGCTCATTCGGAAGCGACTGAGGAAGAATCACCATTTCATGGCGCCCGCCCTCATCATCGGGAGCGGGGAAGTCGCCAGCCGAATCGTTGAACGTTTGCGGTCTTTCCCCGAGTACGGCCTGACGCCTATCGGGCGTCTCGATGCCGAAGGTTCGGCAGCGAGGGCGGATGCGAGTCCGGACGTCCCGATTCTCGGGACCCCCGAGTCGATTGGTCCTGCGATAGAGAAGACCGGGGCAGAGGCCGTTCTGATTGCCTTCTCGCAGATCCGCGACGAGTCCCTGACCCGCGTCGTTCGGGTTGCTCACCGGCACAAGGCGCGGGTGTGGGTGGTGCCCCGCATGTTCGACGCAGTCGGCGAGCGGGCCACGGTCGATCACCTCGGCGGCCTGCCGCTGATGGCTCTGCCGAGCGCCGACCCGCACGGCTGGCAATTCAACGTCAAACACATCTTCGACCGAGTTGCGGCAGGCCTTGGTCTGCTTGCGATCTCCCCGTTGCTCATAACTCTGGTCGTGTTGGTTCGGCTCAGCTCACCGGGACCGATCTTCTTCCGACAGGACCGGATCGGACGAGACGGACGAGTCTTCCAGTGTCTCAAGTTCCGCACGATGCGGCCGGAAACACCGTCAGACGCAGAGTTTGAACTGAAGTCGAGTTCTGCCCCTGGCGGAGTCGAAGGTGTCGACAGACGAACCGGAATCGGCAAAATCATGCGGTCGACATCGCTGGATGAGCTGCCGCAACTGATCAACGTGCTCAAAGGGGAGATGAGCATGGTCGGTCCGCGCCCAGAGAGGCCGCAATTCGTCGAGTTCTTCGAAATACAGATTCACCGCTACGGCGAGCGCCACCGCGTGAAGGCCGGCATCACCGGCTGGGCGCAGGTGCACGGGCTGCGCGGCCAGACCTCGATCGCAGACCGGGTCGAATGGGACAACTACTACATCGAGAACTGGTCACTCGCACTTGACCTCAAGATCCTCGCGCTGACGGTGGGGGCCGTCATGCGCGGTGCCGAATAAAACAAAAACTAGAACGTGTTCCAATTCGCGGGGCTTCAGGCGTACGATGCCGTCATGAGCCGAATTGGACCTTTCGCCGACGACGACGCCGCAGCTTGGGTGGTCAAGTCGCCTGACATCGGTGTTGCGATGGCCGGATTCACGAACGCGGTCTACAACAAGAACCGCCTGCCGATGCGGGTCCGCGAACTGGCGCGGATGGTCATCGCACTCGACAACGAGTGCGTGGTGTGCCAGAACACACGCGACTCCGAGGGCATCGCCGCCGGCGTCGACGAGGATCTCTACGACCATGCCGCCGAATGGCGGACGTGGCCCGGTTACAGCGCACAGGAGCGGGTCGCCGCCGAATTCGCCGAGCGCTTCGCGAGCGACCACACGGGGCTGCGCGACGACGAGGACTTCTGGGCGCGGGCCGGGGAGCAGTTCGATGACGAGCTGCTGACGGATCTCGCGCTGTCGTGTGCGATGTGGCTCGGCATGGGCCGGATGCTGCGAACGCTCGACATCGGCCAAAGCTGCAAGATCACCCTGTAGCCGAAGCCGCACCGCGCACAATGGCGTAATGACGTCGAGGGCCGCAAAACCTCTCGCTGCAGCCGCCATCGCCGGTCTCGAGGCCGACGGTGTCGCCACGTTGATCGGTACCGTCGTGAACCCGGCGGGTCTGACGCACGCCAAGACCGTTCCATTGCGGCGGATGGGCGCGTTCGCGGACCCGGGACTCGGTGCCAGTCCTGTCTTTCACGTCTTCGCCATCGACCAGACCGGCATAGTGTTCGGCGATGCGATCGGCGTGGTGGGGGATCAGCGAATCCGGATCGACCTGGGAGCGTTGCGCATTCTCGGCGACGGATTGTGCTGGGCGCCCGGCGCTTTCTTCAATCAGGACGGTTCACCGGATCCCTATTGCAGTCGTGGCGCTCTCAGCAGGGTTTGCGAACGTCTGTCCGAGGCGGGCATCGACACGGTGGTCGGGCACGAGATGGAATTCGTCCTCGTCGCCCCCGACGGCGGCGAACTTCCGTCGCACCTGTGGGCCCAGTACGGGCTAGCCGGAGTGCTCGAGTTCGAAGGGTTCGTCCGCGACGTCACCAACGCCGCGACGAACTCCGGACTCGCGATCGAACAGTTCCACCCCGAGTACGGCAGGAATCAGTTCGAGATCTCGCTGTCCCCACAGGCGCCGGTGGCGGCGGCCGACGCACTGGTGCTGACGCGCATCATCATCGGCCGGGTTGCTCGGAAATACGGGCTGCGGGTCAGCCTCTCGCCGGTGCCGTTCGCGGGTAGCGTCGGATCCGGTTCCCATCAACATTTCTCGATGAAGCGCGGTGACGTCCCGCTGTTTTCCGGGGGCCCAGGCGCCGCCGGCATGACGGCGGAGGGAGAGAGCGCAGTCGCCGGATTGCTCGCCGGTCTGCCTCAAGCGCAGGGCATACTGTGCGGCTCGGTGCTGTCAGGACTGCGCATGCAGCCCGGCCACTGGTCGGGTGCCTACGTCTGTTGGGGAACGGAAAACCGGGAAGCGGCAGTCCGATTCCTCATCGGCGGCCCCAGCAATCCGCAGGGTGCCAACGTCGAGGTCAAAGTCATCGACCCGTCGGCCAATCCCTACCTCGCGACCGCCTCGATGCTCGGCCTCGCGTTCGATGGCATTCAGCGAAAGCTGACGGCACCGCCGGAGGTTACCGTCGACCCTGCATCGTTGACCGATGCCGAACGCGCCGATGCCGGAATCGCACTGCTGGCGGACAACCAGGCGGACGCGATCGATGTGCTCGACCAATCTGCGCTGCTGCGAGGGATTCTCGGTGACGAGCCGGTGGATGCGGTCGTGGCGGTGCGGCGCTACGAGCGGGAAAACTACGGCGAGCTGAACCCCGACGAGCTGGCGGAGAAGTTCCGTCTGTCCTGGAGCGTATGAACGCGCTGGCCGAGCACATCGAGAGTGTGGCGCTGGTCGACCACCACGTGCACGGCTGTCGGCTGCATGCGGTTGACCGTCGCCGTTTCGAGGACAGCCTGAATGAGGCCAACGTCGAACCGCTGGCCGTTTTTGATTCCGCGTTCGACACGCAACTGGGGTTCGCGGTTCGCGCCTACTGCGCCCCACTGCTGGGGCTGCCGCGCCACGCCGACGCCGACGCGTACTGGCAAGCGCGTAACGAGCATTCTGAAGCCGATCTCGCGCGGCTGTTCCTGTCGTCGGCGGAGGTATCCGACTGGGTGGTGGATACCGGATTCGCCACCGGAGTAGCCGATTTGGCGGAGTTGGCTGAGTTGTCGGTGGGCCGGGTGCATGAGATCGTCCGGCTGGAGTCGGTTGCCGAACAGGCAGTCCACCTGTCGGGTGACTACACGTCGGCATTCACGGAACTCCTGCACGAGCGGGCGGCGACGGCGGTGGCGAGGCGACCAAGTCGATCCTGGCATACCGCGGTGGCTTCGCCGGTGACCTCTCCGAACCCACCGCCCACGAGGTCGTCGCAGCGGCCGAGAGATGGCGCGACAGCGGCGATTCGCGCCTAACCGACCGTATCCTGTTGCGGTTCGGCCTGTATCAAGCTCTGCGGCTGGGAAAACCGCTGCAATTCCACGTCGGCTTCGGCGACCGGGACTGTGACCTGCAGACCACCAATCCGCTCCATCTCCTGGATTTCCTGCGACGCAGCGGCGATGTGCCGATCATGTTGTTGCACTGTTATCCGTACGAACGTGAAGCTGGCTATCTGGCGCAGGCGTTCTACAACGTGTATCTCGATGGTGGGCTGGCCATCAACTATCTGGGTGCGCGGTCGCGGGCGTTCGTCGGCCGGCTGGTTGAGATGGCACCGTTTCGCAAGATTCTCTATTCGTCAGACGGTTTCGGTCCGGCGGAGTTGCACTACCTCGGAGCACGGTTGTGGCGCAACGGAATCCGAGACGTATTCCAGGGTTTCGTCGACGCCGACGAATGGAGCGAGTCGGACGCGACCCGTGTGGTGGATTTGATCGCCCGGGGTAATGCCCAGCGCATCTACGAGCTCGGCTGAGCGTTAGATCAGGCCGGTGGCATCGAACATCGGCACAGTGTATGCGGCCGTCACGTCCTCGAGCCAGGTTGCGGGCGCGGTGTTGGTCAGCCCGCCCATGTCCCAGTAGTCCTTCCACACCGTGATCTTGCCGTCGTGGACTTTGTGCACCGTGACAAACCTCAGCAGAGCAGTTTCTCCGCTGACCCATTTCCATGTCTCGGAGTGCTCGTAGAGCACGTCGTCGCCGTTGCTCACCAGAGTGCCGTCGTGATTCTCATACGAGGCCAGCGGGTCGAGCCCGACCTTGAGTTTCGCAATGATGTTCTCGGGTCCACGAGTAGAAAGCGCCGGGCCTAGCGGCATATCGCAATAGATGCAGTCGTCCGACAGGAAGTCCGGCAGTGAATCCCAGTCGCGCGCCGACAGGGCCTTCCACATGCCCAGAACCGTATCCTCAACTGACACTTGACAACTCCGATTCTTTGATGGTCTGAGCCGGCGCCTTGTGCGCGGCCCGCAGGAATCTTCCGGTGCGCTGAGCGTCGACGGTATCGGTCGGCTCGCCGTCGAGGAACACCGCGCGACCGGCGACGAACACGGCACGCACGGTGTCCTCGTTGCGGTTGACCATCCGGGACAGGCCGCCGTACTGCTCAACAGGCGACTCGGCGTAGTCCTCCAGCGAGTCGTCCAGGCGCTCGGGGTCGATGACGACGACGTCGGCGCGGTCGCCGATGCGCAGATGGCCGGCGTCGATGCGGTACCAGTCGGCGAGTTCGCCCGTGAGCCGGTGCACCGCCTGTTCGATGGTCATGAACGGCTTGCCCGCCTTCTGTGCCTCGCGGACATGGCGCAGGAGTCGCAGGTTCATGTTGTAGAACGCCATGTTTCGCAGATGCGCGCCCGCGTCCGAGAAGCCCACCTGGATGCCAGGGTCTTGTGCCAGCTTCTTGAGGACCTCGGGCCGGTGATTGGAGATCGTGGTACGCCAGCGCAGCGCCGTGCCGTGCTCGAGCACCAGGTCGAGGAACGCGTCGACGGGGTGCAGACCGCCGCGATCGAGGCCCACCCGGCCAAAGGACTTGCCCACCACGGACTCGTCGGGGCAGGCGACGATCTCGGCGTCGAAGAAGTCGCGCTGCCACACCCGCATCCCGAACTTGCTCTCGTACTGCTTGCGGAACTTGCGCCGGTAGGTCTCGTCGCGGAGCAGTTCGTTGCGTTCGACCTCGTCGCGCAGATGCAGAGCCGCCGCGCCCGCCCCGAACTCCTCGAAGACCACCAGATCGATGCCGTCGGCGTACACCTCGAACGGCACCGGCAGGTGCTGCCAGCGGAAGTTGCCGCCGAGGCGATTGACCAACCGCGCCAGCGGGCCGAGCAATTTGATCGCGTACGGGTTCGATTTGACGTCCGCCGCCGACAGCAGGCTGGTCTTGAGCGGGTTTCGGAAGATACCCAGCGACTGGAAGACCTGCGACCCGAGGTTCAACGGGTTCTCGATGTCGGGCCCGGACTGCAGCACCCGGCCGGCCCGCCGTAGCTGCGACTTGAGGCGACGCAGCTCGCGTGGCTTGGCGTAGGTCGACGGCAGCGTGCGAGACCGGCAGACCTCGCCGTCGAGTTTGTCGAAAAGCAGTTGCTGCGAGGACATTCCGACGAAGCCGGCGCGCAGCGCCTCGTCGAGCCACTTCTCCATCTGAGCTTGTTCGCTTCGGGTCGGTCGCTGTCGCTTCTGGGTCGCGCGGTCCAGCCCCATGGTCGCGGCGCGCATATCCGAGTGACCGATGAACGCGGCGATGTTGGGGCCGAGTGGGCGTGCCTCCAGCGCCGCGATGTACTCCTCGCAATTCGTCCAGGACTTGTGGGTGTCGACCGCGTCGATCACGTGTTCGCGGGGGATCGCCTCGACGCGTCCGAAGATGTCGCCCGCGTCCACCCCGTCGACGTGGACGGTGGACAGTGAGCAGGACCCGAGCATCACGGTGGTGACGCCGTGTCGGAGAGACTCCGATAGCGACGGGCCGACCAGCACCTCGACGTCGTAATGGGTGTGGATGTCGAGCATGCCGGGAAGCACCCACTGCCCCGTAGCATCGATGACTCGTCGGCAACCCGTTTCGTCGAGGTCGTCGGCGCTGACCGCAGCGATGTGGCCGTTTCGGATACCGAGGTTGCGCACCGCCGACGGCGCACCGGAGCCGTCGAACCAGCGACCGTTTTTGATGATCGTGTCAAAACTCACCAAGTCATAGAACAGTGCGGACCCGCGGGTGTCAACGAAATCGGTGAACAGATTTCGATATTTGTCTACTTTTATGTCTGAGCTGCGGCTATCCGGGTGCCCAACAGTCGGGTTGACGGCCGTCGAGGTCGGTGAAGCCGTACTCGCGCGCGAGGTCGGCCGACGTGACCGACTGCTGATTGAACCGCGATCGATCGGCGTCCGCAGCGATTGCGGCGACGCCGCGTCCGACGAATCTTGGCGTCTCGGACATGGCGAAGCCCGGCGGAGCAACCGGGCCGTCAGACCGCAGCGGGTCCAGTGCGTCGTGCCAGGTCTCCTCGGTGACGCCCCAGTTGTCGAGCATCATCTCCGATCGCAGCCAACCCGGCGTCACGGCCACCGCGGTGGCGCCGAATGTCTCCAGTTCGTGGCCTTGGCTGTAGGCGAGCCGGTTGACCGCGACCTTGGCCAGGTCGTAGAACACCGACAACCGGTAGTTGTGGTCGTTGAAATCCTTTGTTCCATCGGTCACTTCGATGAGCAGCCCACCGGGCTTGCACACCAGCAGCGGCAGCAGGCAGTGCGAAGTGATGAGATGCGTGTCGATTCCGAGCCGCAGGATCCGCAGACCGTCGGAAAGGTCGTGCTCCCAGAGCGGCCGGTTCCACAGCGGAGGCCCGCCCTTGAGAATCTCCGCACCCCAGATGTCGTTGACGAGGATGTCGATCGCGCCATGATCGTCGCGGATGCGGTCCGCAAGCCGGCGCACCGCGTCGGCCTCGAGGTGGTCGACCTGCTGTGCGATGCCGGTGCCGCCCAGTTGAGTGACGAGTTCGGCGGTCTGTTCGATGGTTTCCGGCCGGTCGTAGTCGGATTGGTCATTGCCTGATGTGCTGCTGCGGCCGGTACAGATCACCGTCGCTCCGGCTTCACCGAGCGCCGCCGCGATACCTCGTCCCGCCCCGCGCGTCGCCCCGGCCACGACGGCTACGCGGCCGCGCAGCGCTTCCGGGTCCGGAGTCCAGTCCATGAGGGCATACTCGCGAATGTGACCCCGTTACAGCGGTATATCGCCGAAGAAATCGCGACCGATCACGTTGACGGGCTGTTGTCGAGGCGCGAAGCCCTGAGAAGGCTGGCACTGCTCGGTGTCGGTACCGCCGCGGCGACAGCGCTGATCGCGGCGTGCGGCGAGAACAAGCAACCGACGTCCGACGCCCCCGTGACATCGAACGAGCCGGCCACCGTCAGCGCGCCGCCGCCGGGGTCGGAGAACACCGTCCCGTCAACGCCGATCACCTGGGCCGGACCGCGCGGCGAACTGCAGGGTGCCTGGGCGCCCGCGGCCGATCCACGCGGGGGAGTACTCGTCATCCACGAGAACAAGGGCCTCAACGACTACATCCGGTCGGTGGCCGGGCGGTTCGCCGGCATCGGATACTCCGCGCTCGCGATCGACCTGCTGTCGGCACGGGGCGGTACCGGCACGTTCGCCGATCCCGCCCAAGCCACCGCGGCATTGGGCGAGCTGCCGCCGGAGGACGCGCTGGCCGATCTGAAGTCCGGAGTCGACGAACTCCAGCGCCGGGTGCCGGGCAAGAAGGTGGCCGCGGTGGGCTTCTGCATGGGCGGCGGTTTTGTCTGGCGATTGCTGGCCTCCGGTGAGCCTCGGCTCGCCGCTGCGGTGCCTTTCTACGGTCCGACACCGGACAATCCCGATTTCGCGGGCTCCAAAGACGTTGCGGTGCTGGGTATCTACGCCGCTCAAGACCAGCGCGTCAACGCCACCGAGCCGGTGGCGCGGGCGGCTCTCGAGAAGGCCGGCCTGGTGTTCGAGCTTGTCACCGAACCCGACGCCAACCATGCGTTCTTCAACGACACCGGCGACCGCTACAACGCCACCGCCGCCGAGGATGCCTGGCGTCGCGTACAGGAATGGTTCACTCAGCACCTGGCCTGACCTGATTTCCGCGAGCGTGCGTGTCAGAGGGCGACACGCCGCCTTTCTCCACGAGTTCACGCACGGTCGCCGGAGTTGAGCCTCATTCGCGACGGGACCGAATTCGTGTGCAATTCAGCTGGGCGTTGATGTCGCGTTGTTGACCGCACATGCTTCCAGGTCAAATTCAGCTCATGCGGGTGGTGCAGGTCGCGAACTTCTACGGCCCGCGTTCAGGGGGCCTGCGCACGGCAGTGGATCGTCTGGGCGCGGAGTACTGCGCTCGTGGCCACGAGGTCTTCCTGGTGGTACCGGGCCGGACGTCCGAATGGCATGAGCTGCCGTCGGGAGTCGTTCGAGTCTCCCTGCCGGCCCGGCTCATTCCGTTCACCGGCGGATACCGTGCCGTGCTGCCCAGGCCCGTCACCGAATTGTTGACACAACTGGCGCCTGACGCCTTGGAAGTGTCCGACCGTCTCACGCTGCGTTCGCTCGGCGAATGGGGTCGACGCCACGACGTCGCTACCGTGATGATCTCCCACGAGCGGCTTGATCGCCTTGTCGGACAAATACTTCCGGCGCGTGCCGCCCGGTCGATAGCCGACGCCGCCAATCGCCGCACCGCCGAGAGCTACGACGCGGTCGTGTGCACAACGGCGTTCGCACGCGAAGAATTTGACAGAATCGACGCCACCAACGTCGTCACGGTGCCGCTCGGAGTCGATCTCGACCAGTTCCACCCAAGCAGGCGATCGACCTCGGTCCGTCAGCAATGGGCCAGCCCGGAACAGACGCTGCTGGTGCACTGCGGCCGGCTGTCGGTGGAGAAACATGCCCACCGCAGCGTCGATACCGTTGCCTCGCTGAGGGACTCGGGTGTGGATGCCCGCCTCGTCGTTGTCGGCGAAGGCCCGATGCGCGCCAGGCTCGAACGCCAGGCTGCGGGCCTTCCCGTCGACTTCACCGGCTACATCGGGTGTCGCGACACCGTAGCCACCATCCTGGCGACCGCCGACGTTGCGATCGCTCCTGGCCCGCACGAAACGTTTGGCCTCGCCGCCCTCGAAGCCCTGGCCTGCGGTACGCCCGCGGTGGTTTCGCGGACGTCAGCGCTCGCCGAAATCCTGACCGCCGAAAGCGGCGCGGCGGCCGACAACGATCCGGCTGCCATCGCGGAGGCGGTGACCACCATCATCAGCCGTCCAGAGCTGTTGCGCCGCAACGATGCACGACGCCGCGCCGAACAGTTCACCTGGCCTAGGGCCGCGACCGGAATGCTCAACGCGCTGGGCGCGGGCTAGGCAGCAACGACAAACGCAGATTAGGTTGTCGGGCATGGGTGGCCTACCGACCGGCCCACAGGACATCGAGCGAACCCGAACCCTGTGGTTTGCCCTACTGTTGACGCTGGCCAATGGCTTCCTCGACGCGCACACCTACATCGCCCGCGGTGGGGTTTTCGCCAACGTCCAGACCGCCAACGTGATTTTCGGTGCGATCGACACGTCGGAAGGCAAGTGGTCTGCGGCGCTCGCGCACGTCTGGCCGCTGCTCGCGTTCATCGTCGGCATGGCCTTGGCGTCGCATATCAAGTCCGGCCGCGTGGACCGCTTCATCGCGCACCCACTGCGCTGGACCATGGCCGTGCAGGCCGTCGCGCTGGGCATCATCGGATTCGTTCCCGCCTCCGTACCCCACAGCTACGTAACGGTGCCGATCTCCTTCCTGGCCGCCGTGCAGATCGGGCTCTTTCGCAACATCGGCGACCTCGCCTACCTGCCGGTCGCGACCACGGGCAACCTGATGCGCTTGATGGAATCGGGGTACGACGCATTCGTCGATAAGCACACCGAGTCGCGGCGGGCCTTCGGCGTCTACGGCGCGCTGATCACCGTCTTCGGGATTGGTGCCCTAGCGGGATCGTTCGCCAGTGTCGCGTGGGGTGTGCATGCGATCTGGCTGCCCGCCGGATTCCTGGCGATCACACTTTGTCTCTTCATCATCGATGAGCACTACCTGCGGTGATCTACGATCCAGGGATGATCCGGTCGCTGACGCTCCTCATCGCTGCAGCGACGCTGCCGCTTGCCGGAACCGCCGCTGTCGCCGTGGCCGAACCACCGCCCACCTGCAGTTACAACCTGACCGCGCCGCAGGTCGTGGACGTCTCGGGCACCAGCATGGTCACCGCGACGATCCAAGCGGGCGCATGCGAGCGGTCGAACGTCTACCTCTCGGTGGCCTGCGTTCAGATGCAGGGCAACCCCGGACCCCCCAAGTGCGCGGAGAACAACGGGGTGCTGCCCGCACAGGTCTTCTACGCGCCCTATGAGCCTGGCGCCACCTACGTCTCCACCGGCCGCGGATGCGCCTACACCGGGAATCCGCCCCTGCCGGTGTGCACGCCGGTCGGGCCGTACACCGCGACGATTTAATCCCGCGCGGTTGCACAAAGCGGTTTGGCTGAACCGCAACCGGTCGATAATCGTGTTCTCGGAGGACGATCTTCAGGAGACACGATGAAGAAAATCTTGCTGTTGTGTATGGCTGTTTGCCTGGCCATTGTGGTTGCGGCGTGTGACAGCGAATCCAGCTACACCACCTCGGAGGGCGACAGCGGCACTGCCACCGCGACCGCGAGTCCGGAAACCACCAGTGAAGCCCCTCCCGCGGAAGCATCGGGCCCGACGATCACCATGGCGAACATGAGTTTCGGCGAGCCGATCACCGTGGCACCGGGGGCGACGATCACCGTCAAGAACGACGACTCCGCCGAGCACTCCGTGACATCGCAGACCGAAGGCAAGTTTGACGTGCACGTAGACGCAGGGGAGCAAGGCACCCTCACCGCGCCGACCGAGCCGGGCGAGTACGCGTTCTACTGCATCTATCACCCGTCCATGAAGGGCACCCTGATCGTCCAGTAAGCCGCGCAAGCGGCCGGCTCCTACGACCCATCTCGGTTTAGATGCATCGATGGGCGGGCATCCGCAGAATTAGCGGGTTCGTCAATCGTCGTGACCCCGAGGCAATTCGAAGGAGCCGACATGGATAACAACGCCATGATCTGGATCGTTGTCGCAGTCGCGGCCATAATCGTCATCGCGCTCGTTGCGTGGACGGTCCGCAAATCACGCCGTCGCGCCGAAGCCGAACGACTTCGTGGTGAAATCGGGCAGCGCACAGAGCATCTCGAGAAGCGCGAAGTCGTCGCCGCGGAAACCGAAGCGAGGGCGAAGGCTGCCCAGGCGGAGGCGGAGGCAAAGGCGGCCGAGGCTGCGCGCCTGCAGAACACCGCGCGCACCCACCGTGAAGAGGTGAACAACTCGCGCGAGGAACTCGACGCGCACCGGGAGCGGGCAGACAAGCTGGATCCGAAGGGCAGCACGACCGAAGACGCGCCTGGCAAGGCAGACGAGGTACGGACAGACATGCCCACGACGCCACAGCAGCGTCCCGCGACACAGGACCACCTGCGTTCGTGAAGTCCGGCAAACGCGACCCGGCTGCGGCGGTGCTGTTCGACATCGACGGCACGCTTGTTGATTCGAACTACCAGCACGTCCACGCGTGGTCCCGCGCGTTCGCCGACATCGGAATTCCGGTGGACGCGTGGCGGATCCACCGTTGCATCGGCATGGACGGCAGCACCCTCCTTTCGACGCTGACCGACGGTGCCGACGACGACGTACAGAAGCGGGCGAAGGATCTGCATTCCGGTTACTACAAGGAATGCGCGTCGCTCCTGCGGCCGCTGCCAGGTGCCCGAGGACTCCTCGAAGCCGTCGAAAAGCTAGGTGTGCAGGTCGTTTTGGCCACATCGGCGCCTGACGACGAACTCCAGATCCTGCGCGACGTGCTGGAGTGCGACCACCTCGTGTCGGCAATGACATCGTCGGCGGACGTGGACACGGCCAAGCCCAAGCCCGACATCATCAACGTCGCCCTCGAGCGTGCGGGCGTGGAAGCCGCGCATGCTGTTTTCGTCGGCGATGCGGTGTGGGACGTCGAGGCCTGTAAGCGGGCCGGCGTCGTCACGATTGCGCTGCTCAGCGGCGGGGTGTCGAAGTGCGAACTCGAGGAGGCCGGAGCACACCAGGTTTTCGAGGACGCGATCGATCTGTGTCAACATCTCGATGACACCCCGATCGCGGCACTGGCCAACCTGGTGGGGGCCCGCTGATCAGGTGAGGGAGTAGCGAAGGACCGCGGCAATCCCATCCGAGGGTGAAATGCGCTCGTCCGTGCGGACCAGAGATGCATCGGTAGCGATCGCGACCACCGGCAGCGCCTCGTCGGCCCGCAGCGTCTGCGTCGGCGCAGCGCCCAGTTCGGACAGCACATTCGGATTCGGCGCGATGAGGGCAATGTCGTCGTCGGCAACCACGGTCGCATCGCCGAGTTCGCCGATGATCAGAGTGTCGACCGCGCCGGCCCGCAGCGCGGCCGTCACACCGTCGAGTCCCTCTGTCGCCAGCCCTGACCCGCGCCCGATCTCGGCGCTGAATCGCTGTGCGGCATCATCGATCACGGTCACCCGGCGGCGCTGAAACTCCTGCTCGATCTCGTGCTGCAGCGCGGTGTCGTCGAAGCCGCTGTGCCGGGCTCCGACGTGCAGCTCAACGACCCGCGACGTGACGCGTTCGGGCAGTTCGGCGGTGAGGTCGCTGCGCGACTGCACTTCGCCGACGAGAAAGACGACCTCGGGTGAGGCATCGTCGACAAGCTTCGCGAGCCGATCCGCCACAGCGCGGATGTTCTGGTGCCGGGCGCCCTCGGCCGTCCGCTGTGGGTCGCCGTAGCCCGCCGACTCCGCGCCGGATGCCTTGTGCACCGGGTACGCATCACCGTCGACGGTGTCGGTGACCGCGGTGTCTTCACGCCACAGCGTGACGTCGGCGCCCTCGTGATCGACGATCACCACCGCGTACGTCGCCTTATCCACACCGTGCTCGATGACGGGAACGATGTACGGCAGCGGGGACACCCGGACGACCGGCCCGGCCGGCCTGATCAGGTGTTCGTTGACCAGGACTCCCTCGGCGCTCGCGACCACACCGCGGCCACTCCGGCCGACTGGCGGTAGGGAGTCGAAGACAGCGTGTTGAATGCTTTCGGTGAGCACGGGTTCTGCGCGCTGCTGTTCGAGGTGTTTGCGAATCGTCCGCCATTTGATCTCGAGCTGGGCGACAGCGTCCTCAGTGTTGTGCGAGTCGTCGAAGTAGACCGAAGCATAGGGACCATGTGAGGACAGCAGCGTCTTGAAGTGTTCCGATTGCATGCTTCATGGGGTGCCCGGACGCGTGTCAGACAAACCGCAGCGAGGACCTTAGGTCGGTGGTGTCCAGGACACCGGCAGCCGCTTGATTCCGTGGATGAACGGCGACAACAGTCGCCGGGGTTCCTCGGTTGCGGCGATGTCGGGTATCTGGCGGTGCAACTCCTCGAAGACGACGCTGATTTCTCGGCGTGCGAGGTTGGCGCCGAGACAGAAATGCGCGCCGCCGCCACCGAAGCCGGCATGCGGATTCGGGTTCCGGCCCACATCGAACGTCCACGGATCGGCGAACTTGTCCTCATCGCGGTTGGCCGAGCAGTACCAGAGGGAAACCTTGTCACCCGCCGCCATCTTGGTGCCGCTCAGCTCGCAGTCCTCGGTCAGTGTCCGCCGCATATAGATGACCGGCGACGCCCACCGCACGATTTCCTCGACCGCGGTCGGTGCCAGTGCGTCGTAGTCGGCCCACCACCGCGCGCGTTCCTCTGGATACCGGGTCAGCGCGAGTACACCGTGACTGATGGCGTTCCGGGTGGTCTCATTGCCCGCGACCACCAGCAGGATGAAAAACGAGGCGATCTCGGCCGAGGTCAGCCGCTCACCGTCGACCTCCGCCTGCACCAGCGCGGTGGTCAGATCCTCGTGCGGGTTGGCCCTGCGGTCCTCGGCGTGCGCGGTGGCGTACGCGCCGATGTCCATCGCGACCTTGACGAACTCCTCGTAGTCCGTGGCGATGTCCTTGTCACCGAATCCGAGAATCACGTTCGTCCAGTGGAAGATCTGCTCGTGGTCCTCCTCAGGGAGGCCCATCATGTCGCAGATGACCTGCAGCGGCAGCGGCCCCGCCAGCTCCGTCACCACCTCACCCGAGCCGTCGGGATGCTCGGCGATCATCTTCTCGACGAGGCGGCGTGCCCGCTCCCGCACCGACGTCTCGGTCCGAGCGACAACGCGAGGGGTGAACGCCCTGCTGACGATGTTGCGCAGGCGTAGGTGCTTCGGGTCGTCCATGGCGATCATCGACCCGAAGAACTCCGACACGTCGGGGTTGGCGTCGTTGATGGTGATTCCCGGGCTGGAACTGAAGATCTGCGGGTGACGGCTCGCGAAGTGGACGTCGTCGAACCGGGTAATCGCCCAATGCCCGGGCCCGGCCACCACGCCCGGTGTTTCCAGCGGCATATGGAAGGAGACGGGCGCCTCGCGCCGCAGCGTGGCGAACGCGCCGTCGCGCATATCGTCGTCGAGGACCCAGAACTTCCAATCGGAGAGGTCAATGTCCGACATCGGCACGTCCGGGGGTGCTGATCCGTTCACTTTGGTCGAGATGCCCACAGTTCGGAGCGTAGGCCGCTTCGAGCGCGAGCAGACGTGAAACCCCCCATTTCCGCGGCAAATAGGGGGTTTACGCGTCTGCTCGCGGTAGAAAGGTTCGGTGCGCAACCCACATGCCGGACAACCCTTTACAGCGACTGACGACGAGATCGCCGAAGCGTTGCTCGACGTCAGCATCCCGACCCTGATGCTGTCGCTGGTGCACATGTCCGGTGACCCGTCGCTGATCCGAGGCGAGCTGAAGCCGGCGGGCCTGTTCCTCAACGAAGTCCAGGGCTATATGTCCGAAGAGGACAAGGCGGCGGTCCGCAAGATAGCGCTTGAGGTCATCACGGATTACCGCGACCGCGGCTGCCCGGAGCCTGAACCCGTCAGCGCCGAGCTGTTGCACGAGATGATGCAGTGGCTGGTGTGCGAGCCGGTGCCTGCCGAGTACGTGCCGATGGTGCTCGAAGAGATGGAGCTCGACGGCCGTGATGCCAGGGCGACCGGCGCGGTGACCGAGTCCGCCCGCGAGGATTTCCCGGTCGTCGTGATCGGATGCGGTGAATCCGGCCTGCTGGCGGGTATCCGGCTCAAGGAAGCCGGCATTCCGTTCACGATCGTCGAGAAGAACGCGGGCGTCGGCGGCACGTGGTATCGGAACACGTACCCCGGTGCGCGCGTCGACGTCGGAAATCACTTCTACTGCTACAGCTTCGAGCCGACGGATCACTGGACCCACTTCTTCGCTGAACAGCCCGAGCTGCAGTCGTATTTCCAGGACGTGATGGAGAAGTACGACATCGCGCCGCACGTTCGCTGGGAGACCGAGGTGACCGAGGCCGCCTGGAACGACGACGACGCGACGTGGACAGTTCGCGCCCGCGACCGCAACGGGAAACCGACGGAGCTCACCGCCCGCGCGGTGATCAGCGCGGTCGGTCAGCTCGACCGCCCGCACACGCCACAGATCAAGGGGCAGCAGGACTTCGCAGGCCCGGCGTTCCATTCCAACGAGTGGGACCATTCGGTGGATTTGCGCGACAAGAACGTCGCGATGATCGGCGCGGGTGCCAGTGGATTCCAGATCGCCCCGACGATCGCGCCGGATGTCAACCGGCTCACCGTGTTTCAGCGCACGGCCCAGTGGATGTTTCCGAACCCCAATTACCATGAACGCGTCGGGCCCGGCGTCCAGTGGGCGCTTCGCCACCTTCCGTTCTACGGTCGGTGGTACCGCTTTCTGATTTTCTGGCCGGGGTGCGACAAGGGACTGGACGCGGCGCGCGTCGACCCCGACTATCCGGACCAGCAGACCGCCGTCAGCGAGATCAACGAGATCACGCGACTCATGTTCACCGAGTGGATCACCAGTCAGGTCGGGGACGACGCGGACCTGGCGGCCAAGGTGGTGCCCGACTATCCGGCCACCGGCAAGCGCACCCTGCAGGACAATGGCAGCTGGCTGAAAACTCTGACCCGCGACAACGTCGAGCTGGTGCGCACCGGTATCGACCACATCGAAGCCGATGCGATCGTCACCGAGGACGGCAATCGGTATCCGGCCGATGTCCTTGTGTACGCCACGGGGTTCGAGCACACCAAGATGTTGTGGCCCATGACGATTCGGGGCCGCGACGACGAGATTCTCAGCGAACGCTGGGGGGAGAGGCCGTCGGCATATCTGGGCATCACGATTCCGGGCTATCCGAACTTCTTCTGTATGAACGGTCCCGGCACCTGGCTGGCGAGTGGTGGCAGCCTGATCTTCCACTCCGAATGCCAAATGCGTTACATCAGTGAATGTCTGGAGCTGCTCATCGAAGGCGGTCATGCCACGATCGAGCCGACGGTCGAGAAGACCAAGGACTGGCACGAGCGCAGCCAGGCCGAAATGCGCAAGATGGTGTGGTCACAGCCGACCATCAAGCATTCGTTCTTCAAGAACAGTTTCGGCGAGATCCACACGCTGAGCCCGTGGCGTCTCGTCGACTACTGGACCTGGACCCGCGAACCCGATCCGGAGGACTTCGTGATCGCTTAGGTCAGTGCCCAGTTCATGTTCTTGGCGAAGGTCCGGGCGTCCTCGGAAATGGTGCCCAATTCATGGCTGCGCTGGATGTAGCCCTGGACCATCGGCAGGAAGTTCGTCGGGTTGTAGGCGTCTTCCTCGTTGTGCCACATCCCGTTGCCGCCGTACCGCAGGATCGTGATGCACGGCGCCTCGAAGACGGTGCCGTCCCCGGGATCTTTCATCCGGTTCATGATCTCGCTGAAGACCCAGCCTTTGTCGGTGTCGATCGAGTACCACGTGACTGGATAGAACGGCATCTCGCTACCCGGGAAGGTGTCCATCGTCGACGCGATCCACTCGCTGATTTTGTCGCGTCCCGCCATCTTCCCGTACAGATGTTCGACGTAGGTCGCGTCCTCGGTGAACAGCTCGCCGTACCGCGCCCAGTCCCATGACTTGCCGATCTCGACGACCAGATCCTGGTGGTGCTGAAAGGTTTCCTCGATCTCCTCGCGTGACCATTTTCCCGCGGAGTACCCCATGACGTTTCTCCTTGATGTGTTAGGTCAGTTCCCAGTTCATGTTCTTGGCGAATGCTTTGGCGTCGTCGGAGATGGTGCCGAGTTCGTGGCTGCGCTGGATGTACTGCTGGATCATCAGCATGAAGTTCATCGGGTTGTAGGCGTCTTCCTCGTAACTCCACTTGTCATCGCCGGCGTACTCGAGGACGGTGATGACGCCGGCACCGTGGACGCTGCCGTCGCCGGGATCACGCATGGTGTTGATGTTCTTGAAGATGACCCAGCCCTTGTCGGTGTCGATCGAGTACCACTCGACCGGGTAGGTCGGCATCTCGCTGCCGGGGAAGGTGTTCATCGTCGAGACGATCCACTCGCGGATGTTCTCGCGGCCCTCCATATTGCCGAGGGCGTGTTCGACGTACTTCGCGTCCTCGGTGAAATGATCGGCGTAACTGGACCAGTCCCAGGTCTTTCCGACGTCGACGACTGACTGCTGGTAGCGGCTCCAGGCCTCTTCTAGTTCCTCACGTGACCATTTGCCCATCGCGGCGACTCCCTTGTCTGGCGAACGAAACTAGAACCTGTTCTACCAAACGAGACGGTGCCGAGGAGGGGATTCAGGACACCTCGGAACTCCGTGCTAGCGACCAGATCTGGTTCCGCGACGCCAGTCGTGCGGTCAGCAAATACGCGCTCAAGTCCTTGGCGGTGTTCCCGACCCAAAGCGCCTGCGGCACAGTGAAAAACGCTCAACTCTACCGGCGATCGGCAAATGGGCGTCGGGGGCGAACGGTGCGATTTTCCGATCCGGCGCTGTCTCGGTTCTCGACGTCGTTACTGTCGCAGCCATGACACTCGGTATCGACGCGCAGGTGCTCGCGGAGATGGCGCCCTTGCTTGCAGAGCTCGGCGAGGCAGAACCCGCAGCGGTCGGCGACGTCGAAGCGCGTCGCATCAGTGGCCACCGGATGTTCGACCTGGTCGGCTCCAGGCGGGCACCCACCGCAGGCGTCGACACGGAACAACACACCATGACCGCATCCGATGGCGCGACCGTCGACCTCACGTGGTACCGCCCGTCCAGTGGCGACTGGCCGGGTAGCGCCGCGCTCTACCTGCACGGCGGCGGCATGATCTTCAGCCTCGCGCAGATCGGCGTCCTCTACGACCTGGCGGTGCGGGAGTATGTCGCGGCGTCGGGTGTGCCGATGCTGGTGGTCGACTACCGCGTCGCACCCGAGCATCCGGATCCAACCCCGATCGAGGACTGCTACAGCGCACTGGTCTGGCTGGCCGAACACGCCTCCGATTTCGGAGTCGATCCCGCGCGCCTCGCGGTGATGGGAGACAGCGCCGGTGGTGGCCTGGCGGCGGGGGTGTGCCTGCTGGCGCGGGACCGCGGGGGGCCAGCGGTTGCACAACAGATCCTGATCTACCCGATGCTCGACGACCGGCCGGCGACGCCCGATCCCGAACTGCTTCCGTTCCTGACGTGGACCTACGACGACAACGTCACCGGATGGGGTGCGCTGCTGGGCGAAAGGGCCGGGGGAGACGGCGTTTCGCCGTATGCGGCGCCCGCCCGTGCCGACGACCTCAGCAGATTGCCCGACACCTATATCGACGTCGGTGACCTCGACGTGTTCCGCAACGAGGACATCGCCTATGCCCGACGGCTGGGGGACGCGGGTGTCCCGACGGAGCTGCATGTGTATCCGGGATGCCCACATGCGTTCGAGGCGCTGGCCCGCGAAGCGGCCGTGTCCAGGCGGGCGATCAGCGATCGCGTCCGTCGCCTTCGGGGTCTGTAATCGTCAGGCCGCGTCCGGTTCCTCGACGACAGCCTTGATCCGCTCCAGCGTCTTGCGCATGTCGCGGATATTGCGGCGGCGACGCAGCTGCCCACCGAAGACCGAGAAGAGTTTCATCGTGAGCGAGTCGTCGAGGCGGAAGGATTCGGTGACGTCGGTACCGCCGTCGGTTTCAGCGAGGCGGTAGTGCCAGTTGTTCACCGCCTTGCCGTTGAGCAGGACGGCGAAGCCGAACTCGCGTCCCGGCTCGCAGGCGGTGACCTCGCACGTCGTCCAGTAGACGGGGCCGATCTCGTTGCGCTTGACGTGACCGCGGAAGCGGGCGCCCAGCGCGGGACCCGTCGCCGCGCCGACCCACTCGGCCTCCATCACCTCCGGGGAGAAGCGTCCGGTGTTGCGTACGTCGGCGATGAGATCCCAGATCTTGTCCGCGGGTGCCTTCATCGACACCGTCACCGATCCGTCCATGGCTACTCCTGTTTCGGTAAACGCCTTGGCTGTCACGCGCTTTGCCACCGTAGCAAGAGCTTCCATCGCACGGTCCGTAGCATTGCGACGGAGTCCAGGAGGCACGGTTTGAAGATTCGTTTCGGTGTCGGGTTGGGCGCGGAAACTGGCCCGGACGAACTATCGGGCATCGTGGACCATCTGGAATCCGCGGGCGTCGATTCACTGTGGTTCTCCGAACTCGTCTACACCAAGGCAGTGGACCCGTTCATCGGTATGGCACATGCGTTGTCGCGTACCGACAACTTGAAGGTCGGCACATCCGTCGCGGTGCTGCCGGGCCGGCATCCGGTGCTGGTGGCAAAGCAATTGGCGTCATTGGCGGCACTGGCACCCGGGCGGGTGCTGCCCGTGTTCGGCCTGCGGCCGGCCATCCCGGCGGAGCGTCAGATCTTCGTCGTCCCCGACGGCGCGCGGGCCGCCGTCTTCGACGAGTCGCTGCGATTGCTGAGATCTGTTCTTAAACAAGACGATGTCTCGTTCACCGGCGACTACTTCTCGGTGAATTCGGTCGATATCGCCCCCCGCCCGGTCAAGGCTCTGGACATCTGGCTCGGCGGCTCAGCGCCGGCCGGCTTTCGTCGCATCGGTGCACTGGGCGACGGATGGCTGGGCAGTTTTCTCACCCCGGATGAAGCCCGGGCTGGGCGTGAGCAGATCCAGCAGGCGGCCGAGCAGGCCGACCGCGAAATCGATGCCGACCACTATGGGATCAACCTCGCGGTATCCGACGGCGCTCTGCCCGACGAAGTCGCCGCCGCGATCCGCCGCCGCAGACCGGACCTGGACCCGTCGGCTTTCATTGCGGACAGCTGGTCCCACCTGCAGCGTCAGCTCGACGCTTACATCGAAGCGGGACTGAGCAAGTTCGTCATCCGAGCGGCGGGTCGCTCGAACGCATCGGACTTCATCGACCGATTCGTCGCTGAACTTCTCCCACGACAGAACTGATCTCGCCGACGACTCAGGGTCCGCCGATGAACCATTTCGGCCGACAACGCGTGTTTAGAAATGTGTGGTCGGGCCATACATTTGCTGCGCCGTGCCCGAGAGGAGATCGGAATGAGGCTTCGATTCTTGCGGATTGGTCGTTCGTTGACACTGGCTGGGCTGGCGGTTCTGTTGGCGTTCGGCCTCGTCAGTCCGCCCGTCGCGATCGCTGATGACCGCCTGCAGTTCACCGGGACGACGCTGTCCGGGGCGCCGTTTTCCGGTGCGAGTCTGGTCGGCAAACCGGCGGTGTTGTGGTTCTGGACGCCGTGGTGCCCGTTCTGCAATGCCGAGGCACCGAGCGTGAGCCAGGTCGCCGCGGCCAACCCGGACGTGACCTTCGTCGGTGTGGCGGCCCGTTCGGACGTCTCGGCCATGCAGGGCTTCGTATCGAAGTACAACCTCAACTTCACGAACCTCGACGACGCCGACGGCTCCATCTGGGCGCGCTACAACGTGCCGTGGCAGCCCGCCTACGTGTTCTACCGCGCGGACGGCTCGTCGTCGTTCGTGAACAACCCAACCTCGGCGATGCCCCTGAAGGAGCTCTCCGACCGGGTTGCGGCGCTCGCCTGACCGGCGAGCGCGTGGACAACGAGCTGATCGGCCTGGCGTTCGCCGCTGGGCTGGTCGCGGCGATCAATCCGTGCGGCTTCGCGATGCTGCCCGCTTACCTGGCGCTGGTGGTGCGGGGCGAGCGCGAACGAAGCGGTTTGCTCACCGCGCTGCCCCGGGCAATCGCCGCGACCGTAGCCATGGCGCTCGGCTTCGTCGCCGTGTTCGGGGCCTTCGGACTGCTGACGATCGCCGCGGCGTCGACGGTCCAGCGGTACCTGCCCTACGTCACGGTGGTCATCGGCTTGGCACTCGTCGCTCTAGGTGTCTGGCTGTTGCTCGGACGCGACTTCACGGCGCTGATCCCGACGGTGGATACCCGCTGGGCGCCCACCGCGCGCCTCGGCTCGATGTTCGGCTACGGGTTGAGCTATGCCCTCGCATCGTTGTCCTGCACGGTCGGCCCGTTCCTCGCGGTCACCGGTGCGGCGGTCAAGGACGGTTCGCATCTCGGCGGGGCGCTCGTCTATGTCGCCTACGCCGCCGGCTTCACGTTGATCGTCGGCGCGCTGGCCGTCGCCGCCGCGTTGGCGAGTTCGGCCGTCGCCGATCGAATGCGGCGAGTCATTCCGTACGTCAACCGAATCAGTGGCGCGCTGCTGATCGCGGTCGGCCTCTACGTGAGCTACTACGGCTATTACGAGGTGCGACTGTTCACCGCCGGTGGCGATCCGGCCGATCCGGTGATCGCCGCGGCGGGCCGACTGCAGGGCACGCTCGCGGGATGGATCCACCAACACGGGGCATGGCCGTGGGTGGCCGGGTTGGTTGTACTCGCAGGCGTAGCGGCGCTGGTGGCGTGGCGTTCGAGGACTAAGCCCGCGTCGAGATATCGCCGTGCAGATCAGGCCACGGCGGGCGGCGCACCATAGCCACGCCGGCAAACGCGGCCGACACGAGGCCGACGCAGATGCCCAACAGCGCGATGCGGGTCGTGTCCGCCGCGGGGACCCACTTGGCCTCCCCGTCTTTGACGACGAACACACCCAGAGCTCCACCGCGCACCCTGCTGACCGGTATGACCGTTGTGCCGTCCGCGGTTTCGCACGGCTGCCCGTACGCACGTGAAGCATCGGCCGGCACGGCGTCGCGTAGTTCTGAGACGTCTCGCAGGTTCATGCCTCCATGCTTACTACTGTGTCGATGATTTCGGTGGGCCGTCGCAGTCTCCATGGCAGGAGATGGACATATATAGGAGGTTGTCATGGCCGTCCCGGAGGTTATCGTCGCCGGTCATCTGATCGTCGACCCCGCGCAGCGCGACGATTACCTGGCAGGGTGCGTGGAGGTCGTCCGGCAGGCCCGTACGACGGCGGGCTGTCGTGACTTCGCCTTGTCGGCGGACCTCATAGACACCGGGCGGATCAACATCCTGGAACGCTGGGATTCGCGCGCCGCGGTCGAGGCATTCCGCGGCAGCGGTGTCGGTGGCGAGCAGGGCGCCGCCATCCTCGCCGCGTCGGTAGCGGAGTACGACGTGGGCGCCTCCCGCGGTCTCAGCTGAGCGTGCTCGTGGATGTGACGAGTTCCTGACGTCTCGCGGTGCTGTCGTGGCCGCGGCGCGTTGCTGTACCGCGGCATGACCCGCACGACGACAGCGGATCGGCCGGTCATCCAGCCGGACCCATAGGCGCTTGAAAACCCGAGGACGTGGGTATAGACACCGTGGAATTCACATTCACTACGACACTGAACATCAGCCGTCACGACGCGCGCCAGAATATTCGCTGGCGTCAGTTCGCGGCGCGGCGCGACAGGCAGGATCTGCGCATGAGGCCATTAGGGGATGTCTCATGTACTGTGCGTAAACTGCGCAGATGACGGGGGAGGGCGCCCGCACCGACGCAGGGCCCTCGCAAATATTCCATGAACCAAAACGTCAGAGGCTATAACTTGCCAGAAACGACCAGCGACGAGCGGGAACTGAAGCCGCACTTCGAGAACGTCCAGGCGCATTACGACCTGTCCGACGAGTTCTTCCGGCTTTTCCTTGACCCGACGCAGACTTACAGCTGCGCGTACTTCGAGCGCGACGACATGACGCTCGAAGAGGCGCAGATCGCCAAGATCGACCTGTCGCTTGGCAAGCTGGGTCTGAAGCCCGGGATGACGCTTCTCGACATCGGATGCGGGTGGGGGGCGACGCTCAACCGCGCTCTGGAGAAGTACGACGTCAACGTCATTGGCCTCACCTTGAGTGAGAACCAGAAGGCCCACGTCGAGAAGATGCTCGCCGCATCGCCCAGTACGCGCACCAAGAAGGTGCTGTTGCAGGGGTGGGAGCAGTTCGATGAACCGATTGACCGCATCGTGTCGATCGGCGCCTTCGAGCACTTCGGCGCGGACCGCTACGACGACTTCTTCAAGATGGCTTATGCCGCGCTGCCGAGCGATGGCGTGATGCTGTTACACACGATCGTCAAGCCCAGCGACGAGGAGTTCGCCGAGCGCGGGTTGCCGCTGACCATGACGAAGCTGAAATTCTTCAAGTTCATCATGGACGAGATCTTCCCCGGCGGGATGCTGCCCTTTGTATCGACCGTCGAGGAGCACTCCGCCAAGGTCGGCTTCGAGGTCACCCGAGTCCAGCCGCTGCGCTTGCACTACCAGCGCACGCTCGAGATCTGGGCGGAGGCGTTGGAGTCCCGCAAGGGCGAGGCCATCGCGGTGCAGTCCGAAGAGGTCTACGACCGCTACATGAAGTACTTGACCGGTTGCGCCGACCTCTTCCGCGAGGGCTACACCGACATCTGTCAGTTCACCCTCGCCAAGAGCTAGGCGGGTCGACTCGCGCCGATCGTCGCGACAGCGTTGATCACCTCAGTCGGCGCATCGAGCGACACGAAAGTCCGCGCTTCGGGCACCTCGATCAGCGTCGAGTCACTGAACAACGCTGCCAGCCGGCGGCCGAGTGCCGGGGTGAACGCGCGGTCACGCTGACCCCAGACGATGGTGACCGGTTTGGTGAAGCGGGGCAACCGCGTCGACACATCGGTCAGGTCGGTTTTCGCGACAGCCCGCAACAGCTGCGCCAAATCGCGTCGGATCCGGACATCGGTGCGGGCAGGCTCCAACCACGACGCCGTCAGTTGGGCGTCGGGGTTGACCAGCAGGCCGAAGCCGAGCGGAGAGTGCCGCAGGGCCTTGAGCCGCATCTGCTCGAACAACAGCTTGATCGAGACCGGTCCGCGCAGCAGCGCAAACACAAGGGTGAACGGGAATGGCGGGAATTTGTCGAATGCGTCGCAGTTCGTCAGCACCAACCGGCCGACGACGTCGGGGTACGCATCGATGACCAGCTGACACAACCCGCCGCCGGTGTCATTGCCGACCAGGGTCACGTTCGAAAGGCCCAGTTCGACGATGAAGTCATGGATCATCGTCGCGACCGAGCGCGGGGACAACCCGACCCCGTCGTTGACGGGGACCGTGTGCGAGCCCAGCGGCCAGTTCGGCAGGTAGCACCGGAACCCACGCTTGGCCAGACCGTCGGCCACGCGGTCCCAAAGCCGGCTGTCGACGAGAATCCCGTGCACGAACACCACGGGAGTGTGCGGCGAATCCTCCGGTCCCAACACGCGGTACTCGATGGTGGCCTGATCCAGTACGACCTGGGGCATGTTCGCTATCCTTCCCGTAACTTACAAACACTTGGTATGAAAGTTACGTGCAGGCTGTATGAAAGTCAACGATCAGGCCGCAGCGACGGCAACGACCCGGCGCACCCAGGCGGAGCGGACGGCGGCGACCCGCGCGCTGCTGATCGATGCTGGCCGAAAGCTGTTCGCCGACAAGGGCTTCAACGATGTATCCACCCAGGCGATCGTGGCCGCCGCCGGGGTGACGCGTGGCGCGCTGTATCACCAGTTCGACGACAAGGTGGGCCTTTTCGCGGCGGTCTATGAGCAGGTAGAGCAGCAGCTGGTCGAGGACATCGCGCGTCAGATCATGGAACTGCAGCCCCTCGATCCGCTTGAGGCGATGCAGGTCGGGGCACGCCTGTTCCTCGACGGCTGTGCGGCGCCCGACGTGCAGCAGATCGTGCTGATCGACGCCCCGGCGGTGCTCGGATGGGATCGCTGGCGCGCCGTGGGCGTCAAGTACGGGCTCGGAGTGATCGAGGGCATGCTCGCCCATGCGATCGCCGACGGAGCCGTCCCTGAGCAGCCGATGCGCCCGACAGCGCATGTGCTCCTCGGCGCGCTCGATGAAGCAGCACTGTACGTATCGCGTGCCGCCGACCGCGAACAGGCCCGTGTGGAGATGGACGCCGTGTGCGCGCGGTTGATCAACGGGATCGCCGGACGCGGATAGCTTCGGTCATGGACAGCGACTGGATCTCCTCACGACGGGCGAGGGGATTGCTCTGGGCGGCGCTCCTGTTGTCGCTGGCTCTGGGGTCAGCGCTCATCATCGTCGGTCGACACGAGGCCGACGTGGCTCATCGGCAGTTCGCCTCCATCACCGATGAGCAGGCTGCCCGGCAAGTCGTCGACGCGGCCAAGCGCATCGTCGCGGTGGCGCACCTGCAGGAGGCTTCCGGCGGCTACACGTTCGTGTCGTGCGCCGGGGAGAACGAGCCGCCCTATCAGGCCGCGCTCTACATGAGTTTCAGCCTCCCGCACAGTGATTGGGATCGGTACTTGGATGACGTCGCCTCGGCGATGATTGCCGACGGCTGGTCGGATGCACCCGCGAAGGCTGAGCATTTCGGCCGCAAACTCGCCGGCGTCGGCGTCACAGCCGTGCTGCAACGCAACGTCGACGACCCAGCGTTCGCCACCATGCGTCTGTACGGCGAATGCCGGAACACCACGGATCATCGAAACGACAATCCAGCGTGGACTGAAGTCAGTCTGTAACGTCGGCGATGCTGTGTTGCAGCAGCAGCGTGTCAAGCCATCGACCGTGCTTGAAGCCGACCGCCCTCAGTCGCCCAGCGTCGATGAATCTGCGATTGCGGTGCAGTGCAAGAGAAGCCGCGGCGGACTCGGTATCCACGATGACGGCGATGATCTGCCGAACGCCTGCACGGCCACACTCGGTGAGTAGGGTGTCGAGCACGCGGCCGCCGATCCCCAGCCCAGTCGCGCCCGGCGCAAGGTACACCGAATTCTCTACGGTCTGGCGATAGGCCGGACGTGTCTTCCACGGCGCGCAGTAACCGTATCCCGCAATTTTGCCTTCCAAAGTCGCAGTGACAAACGGCAATTCGCGGTCGGTGACCGCGTCGAACCGACTGCGCCACTCATCTTCGTCCGGGGGAATCAGCTCGAAGGTCGCCACCCCGGTCAGGACGTGGTGAGCGTAGATCTGTGCGATCGCATCGAGGTCGTCGGTGACCGCGGGCCGGATCACGACGTCGTTGCGGCTCATCGACCGGTCAGCAGGAGACCGGATGCGATTCGCAGTATGGAGTGGTGCCGGGGAAGCGGTAGCGATGATCGGCCACCCACCGGTAGACCGCTTCCTCGAGCGACCCGATGCCCGGGATGCGGTAGATCATCAGCGGAATCCGCGTGCCCAGCGCCACTGATACCGCGGCGTTCGCCGCCTCGGCGCCTGCATACACGTTGCCGGCGGCATCGAGCCAGCGCACCGAATCCATCAGGCTTGATTCAGGAATGCCGAGTCGCTCCGCGGTGCCGGCCGACTGCAGTGGTTCGGTGTGCAGGTCGCCGCTGCGGTTGAGTTTCAGCAGGAAGTTTCGCGATCGCGTGCACATCCCGCAGTTGCCATCGAAGAACAGCGTTCCGGACATATCTTCATTATCCTCTCGGCCGTCCTCGCCATGGGACTACCTAGCCGGCGGTCCCGGCGGTGGGGCGTCAGGAGCGGCATCCCGGCGGCGCGCGGCCATGCCGCCCAGTGCCTCGAACACCACGCGATGCGCCGCATTGACGGTCAACTCCGCGTGGTCGTAAGCGGGGGCCACCTCGACCACGTCGACGCCGACGACATCGTGTTCGCGGCAGAGTTGCCGCACCAGCCTCAGCAGGTCTGCGGTGGTGATGCCGCCGGGTTCCGGTGTGCCGGTGCCGGGTGCGTGCGCGGGGTCGAGCACGTCGATGTCGACGGAGACATACAGCTTCTCGGCCTTGGCCAGCGCCTCGTTGACGGCGTCGCGCATGACCTCCTTGAATCCGCGCTCCCAGATCTCCTGCATGGTGTGCCACGTCATGCGTTGTTCTTGCATCCACTCGAAGGTGTCCTGTGGCGGCCAGTAGCCACGAAGACCGACCTGGACGAAATGGCTACCGGGTACGGCGCCGGACTCGATGAGCCGGCGCATCGGGGTGCCGTGGCTGGCGAGGTTGCCTTCGATCTCGTCGGCGGTGTCGGCGTGTGCGTCGAAGTGCACGATGCCGACGTTGCCGTAGCCGTGGACATCGGCGACGGCGGTCGCGGCGGGCCACGTGATCGAGTGGTCGCCGCCGAGGATGACCGGCACGATGCCGTGCGACGCGATGGCGTGCACGCGCTCACGGATGTTGTTGTGCGACTTCTCGGTCTGGCCGTGCGGGCAATACGCGTCGCCGAAGTCGACGACTTCGAGCCAGTCGAAGATCTCGAGCCCCAGATCCATGTGGTAGGTGCCCGGCTCGTAGGCGGTGGCGCGAATGGCGCGAGGGCCGAAGCGCGCACCCGGCCGGTTCGTGGTCCCGACGTCGAACGGCGCGCCGACGATCGCGACGTCCGGTTGCCACGACTCCAGTTGTTCGACCTCGGTGAGGAACGGCCGGTGCCCGAACGATGTCACGCCGGCATAGGCGAGCTCGAGCTGTTCGATCATGCCTGGCGGAAGGTCGCGCCGATGTCCGTGATCGTGACCGTGGCCCATGCCTCGACCGTACCGTCCCCGGCGTTCGGTGTGGGCTCAGTCGCAGGTTCAGCCGGGTACGTTATGGGCTTGACGCTCAACCGAAGTGAGCGCTTCGCGCAACACCGGCGGAATCGGACGCTTGGCCCAATCATCGGTTGAGACGACGACGTAGACGTTGTGGCCGCGGACCGCCGACTGCTCGCCGGCGGGGTCGCCGTCGCTGCCGCGCAATACGTTGAAGCTCAGCGTGAAGCTGGTGGATCCGATTCTCTCGCAGTGCACCTCGACGCGGACGACGTCGCGCCACCTGACAGGACCCTTGAAGTCGATCTCGCTGTGCACCACCTGTATGTCGTATCCGCTCGCGATCAAAGCCGGGTAGCTAACGTCGAGATGGTCGAGAAAGCCGGTGCACGCCTCGTCGAACCAGGTGAGGTAGTGACCGTTGAAGACGACACCCTGTTGGTCGACCTCGGCGTAACGCGGCGTGATCGGCAACGAAAACGAGGGCACGGCCACACACTATCGGCCCCGGCCGCTCAGCTGGTCGCGGCTTCGCGGAGTTCGGGTCGGCAACGGAACCCGACGCTACGATCTTGGCGTGAGCACCGGCCACGAAGCCCGGCAACGGCCGGAGGAGACCGCTGAGCGGCTGCTCACGTGGTGGCAACGAGCGCTGCGCTGGGTGCTGTGGCTGACGTTTCTGGGCCTGGCGATCTGGAACTCGCAGAGTGTGTCCTTTGGGCCGCTCGAGTTCGTGGCTCTTTTCGCGGCGATCGGCGTCAGCGTGTGGTGTATGGCCAAGCCGCTGGGCGGACCCAAGTTCGAACTGTCCGAGCCGACGCACGTGCTGGGCGCGTTCTTGTCACGAACCAACTGGGCGCTGGTGATCATCGGCGTGCTGTTGACGATCGGCGGTATCGCGGGCACCGGGGCGGCGATCTACGACATGTCCGCAGGACGGGCGAGTTTCGGTGACGTGCTGAAGGACATCGCGATTTTCGTCGAGGGCTGGTTCGCCGAGCTGATCGTCCCCACCTACGACGCCGAATTGGAAAAGACGCACGCGTACGCGTTGTTCTTGCTGATCGTGCCTGGGCTTCTGCTCTTGATGTTCAACCTGGTCCCGTTGCTCAAGCGCGGCAGCGAGTTTCAGGTGCATCCTGACGGGTCGGTTTCGGTGCGGCGCGGCGACAGCTGGGAACCGCTGATGGAGTACCAATATGCGACCGTGACGGCCGACGGCAGCTCAATCGAGTTCACCCCGTTAGCCGACGGCCCGCCCGCGATTCGGCTGCCCCAGGACCGGGTCTTCTCCCGTGAATACGGCGTGCGGCTGAAAAGCGACGTCAGTGCCGAGTTCTTTCGCCGGCTGCTGGTCGGCCGCGGGTTCGAGATCGAAGGCCCGGCAACCGGAAACAGTTTCACCGCACGCCGGAAGTGACCGGGAGTGCATCCCGGGGCGACGCTCGGGAAGACTGAATTCGTGGACATGGTGACCATCGACGACATCAGGGCGGCGGCAGCACGGATTCACGCGTTCGTGGTGCGCACGCCATTGCTACCGACGCTGTGGGCCGACGCCGACCGGCCGCTGTGGATCAAGCCGGAGAACCTGCAGCCCATCGGCGCTTTCAAGGTCCGCGGTGCGTTCAATGCGATCGGCAACCTCGACGAGTCGGTGCGCACCCGCGGCGTGGTGGCATATTCCAGCGGAAACCACGCGCAAGCCGTGGCATACGCCGCTGCGGTCTACGGCATTCCGGCACATATCGTCATGCCGAAAGAGACACCGGCGGTCAAAGTCGACGCAACCCGCGGTCACGGGGCCGAGGTGGTGCTCTGCGACGCGGGCCAACGCGAGCGCGTCGCCGTGGACGTACTGGAGCAGACGGGCGGGGTGTTGGTCCCGCCGTTCGACCATCCCGACATCATTGCCGGGCAGGGCACGATCGGTATGGAGATCGCCGAGGACCTGCCCGCGGTCGAGAACGTCCTCGTTCCGGTGAGCGGCGGCGGCCTGGCTTCCGGTGTCGGCACGGCCGTCAAGGCGCTGTGCCCGCGGGCCCGCGTCTTCGGCGTGGAACCCGAGCTCGCCGCCGACACCGCCGAGGGGCTCACGAAAGGTCATCGCGTCGACTGGCCGATCGAAGACCGGAATCGCACCATCGCCGACGGCCTTCGTTCACAACCGTCGGAGTTGACGTTCGCTCATCTGCAGCGGGTGCTCGACGGCATCATCACGGTGTCGGAGAGCGAGATCCGAAGTGCGGTGCGTGAACTCGCGGCTAAGGTGCATCTGGTGAGTGAACCCAGCGGAGCGGTCACCCTGGCCGCCTACCGCCAGGGCCGGACACCTCCGGGCCGCACCGTGATAGTGCTTTCCGGTGGGAACATCGATCCCCGCGCGCTGAACGACATCCTGGCGGGGTAGCGGTTTCCGCGTCAGTGCACGCCTTCCATCAGTCGGCTTATCCGGGGAGACAACGCGAATACGCCGATGCCGGCGATTACGGCGACGGCGCCGAGAATGCCGAAGTACGCGAATTCGTGCGCCGGATCGTAGTAGCCCGACAGCACGCCGGACATCGAGGTGCCGATGCCGACCGAAAAGAAGTACAGCGCCATCATCTGCGCCCGAAATGCCTCCGGGGCAAGCTTTGTCGTGACGGAGAGGCCGATCGGCGATAGCAGCAATTCGGAGATCGCGAAGACCGCCATGATGCCCAGCACCCACAGCGCGGGAACCGCCCGGCCCGTGGTGCCCGCCATAGGCAGGAACAACAGGAACGCGACTCCCATACCGATGACACCGTAGGCGAACTTTCGCGGGGTGGTGGGCGCCCGCTCGCCGAGGCGTGTCCACATGATCGCGAACAGCGGTGAGAGCAGGATGATCCAGACCGGCTCGATGGATCCGATCCAGTTCGACGGGGCGGTCCAGCCGAAGATCGACCAGTTCATCCGCTCGTCGGAGTAGATCGCGAGCACTGTGAAGATCTGCTGAAACAGCGACCAGAACACCGCATTGGCGATGAACAGCGGAATGAATCCCGTGAGCCTGGTCCGCTCGATCGGCGCCACCTTCGAACTCGTCAGCATCACGACGAAGTAGGCGACCGCCGCGGCGATGAGCACTCCCGTCGTCACCTGCGACAGATTGGACAACTTCACCAGACCTGTCGCGAAGGCCCCGACGACCGCCGCGACGGCGATGACGGCGATGCCCACGTACCAGCCAATAGCACTGCGGGGCAATGGGTTCGGAACAATACGACCGTGGTCGCCGAGGTTGCGGCGGAACACGACATACTGTGTGAGACCCAGCGCCATCCCAACAGCCGCTGCGCCGAAGCCCCAGTGAAACCCGATCCGCGTCTGCAACAGCCCCGTCACGAGCGGTCCGATGAACCCGCCGAGGTTGATGCCCAGATAGAACAGGGTGAAACCGCCGTCGCAGCGCGGATCGTCCTTCTCGTAAAGAGTGCCCAGCAGCGACGACGCATTGGCTTTCAGGGCGCCTGAGCCCAGCGCCACCAGCACGAGACCCACGGCGACTCCGCTGAAGCCCGGTATGAACGCGAGCGCGATGTGGCCGCACATCACCACCAGGCCGCCGTAGAAGACGGTTCGCTCCATGCCGAGCACTCGGTCGGCGATCCAGCCGCCGAGAACGGTGGCGAGGTAGACCAACCCGCCGTAGGCGCCCACGATGCCGGTTGCGGTGGCCCTGGGCATGCCGAGGCCACCCTCGGTGAGTGAGTAATAGAGGTAGTAGCCGAGGATTGTGAGCATCCCGTAGTACGAGAATCGCTCCCATAGCTCGACGCCGAACAGATTTGCCAGACCGATCGGATGGCCGAACACCGTGCGCCCGGCGGGCCTGCCTTCCAGATGTTCTGTCGTTGCCATGGGCGTCACCATGCCACTCGCCTCTGAATTGAGGTGGCCGATCGAAAGAGCCCGGACCGCGGGCAAAGTCAGAGCTCGAGAACGTGCAGTGATTTTGGTCGGCACAGCACATCTCGATGGGCCGACGAACACCTTTGCCCACCCGGGCGGAACCCCGCCCGGTGAGCCAGCTCACGAAGGCGCGGGTAAGGTCACCCCGAACAGATGGACGTCCGGAAGGGTGGTATGGACGCCGTACTCGGCTTATCGGTGACGCCGTCCGCCGTTGGTCTCGTGCTCGTCGAAGGGCAGGACGCCGACGGTTCAACGGTCGACCGCGAAGCCTTTGAGATTGTTTCCGGCCGGCATTCGACGCCGTTCGACACCTCCGAGAAGGCAGCCGCCGCCGTGCTGCGCACCGAGGCGATCGCGGCCAATCGCGGTCAGCGGCTGCATTCGATCGGTGTGACGTGGAGTGACGGCGCCGACGCTGAAGCCTCGCTGCTGTTGAAGTCGTTGAACGACAACGGTTTTGACAACGTCGTGCCCATTCGTCTGCCCGAAGCGACGGAAGCCCTGGCATGGGGTATCGCCGAGGTCATCGGATATGACGTCACCGCGGTCTGTGTGATCGAGCCCGACACGGTGATCACGCTCATCGTCCATGCGGGCGAAGGCGCGGTGCAGACCGCCGTCAATCATGCGATCGACAGCGAAGAAGACCTGCTTCGATGGTTGAGCGCCGTCTTCACGAGGGCGGACTGGCAACCCGAGGCGTTGGTCGTGGTTGGGTCGGGAAGCGATCGGCACCGAGTCGTGCCCCGGCTCGAGGGCGTCCTGGGTGTGCCTGTGTTCGTTCCGGCCGAGTCCGAGCTCGCTCTGGCCAGGGGCGCCGCGCTGGCGTCGGCACACAACACCGAGTTCATGCAGATCGGCCGCACGCCCGAGCGAGCGCCACGTGAGCGCCGTCGGCGGTTGGCTCAGACCGGCCCGCTGGCCATGCTCGCGGTCGGCGCGGTGACGTTCGTCGTATCGGTGTCGGTCGCCGTCAGCCTCGAAGTGACCCCCGAGCGGGACGTCGCGGCGCCTGAGCCACGACCCGCGGCGAAGACGTCGCCTGACGTCGGATCGGCTGCGGTCCGCGCCGCTCTGCCTGCGGCCCCGAGGGAAGCCATCCCGGCTCCGATCGCCGAATCACCACTGCCTCCGCCGGAGGCGCCGCCGATCGAGCCGCCCGCGGCTGCTCCCGTCGATATCCCCGAGGCACTTCCGGCCGACGGTTTGGCACCGGAAGCCGCTGCCGACGCGATGGCTCCAGAGGCACCCGTTCTGCCCCCGCCCGTCGCGCCTATCGAAGCTCTGGCGCCCGGAGCCGCCCCTCCCGCGCCCGGTCTCATCCCCGCGCAGCCGACTCCGGTGCAGCAGCGTCGTGGCCTGCTCACCCGGATCAGGGACCGGCTGTCGAACATCGGCGGGAACGACGAAGCACCCGCCGCGCAGCAGGCGCCCGCACCTGCCCCCGCGGGCGCACCCCCGGTACCGGGTGCACCGGCACCTCTACCTGAAGGCGCGGCACCCCCGCCGGACGCCGCTGTGCCGCCGCCGGGAGCGCCGCCCCTGCTGCCACCTCAGTGACGGCGTCTGTCACCGGTCCCGCACTTCTGCGCCTCGTGCTGCGGGTCGCGATCGTCGCGGCCGTGCTCGCCGCGTTGGTCGTCGTCGAGGTCTCCTCGCGATCGGGTGTGATGTGGCGGCTGATCACCTTCACCTACCAGGCCAACATCCTCGCCGCGGCGTACTACCTGTGGACCCTGGTGTCGCCCAGCGCCGATGCGCGGGTCGGCCTTCGCGGGGCCGTGGTGCTGTATCTCCTGATCACAGGAGTCGTGTGGAATCTGCTGTTGACGGAACGAAGCATGGGCTACACGGTCGCGAACTTCCTGCTGCACGTCGCGGTTCCAGCCCTGGCGCTCAGCGACTGGCTGCTCGTCGGGCGTGGGCAGGCAAGGGTGCATTGGTGGCATCCGCTGGCCTGGCTGGCGTACCCGGCGCTCTACGTCGTCGCGGCCATCCTGATTCTCAACGAGGCCGGCCGGCGGGCGCCGTACTACTTCCTGGATCCCGCCAGTGTCGGCGCGGGCACGGTGCTCCTCAATATTAGTGTGCTAGGCGGTGGTGTGCTTGCCGTCGGCTACGCGTTGCTGGCGGTCAACCGGCTCGCGACGCCCGCGCGAATCGATGCCGTCTGAAACATTCTGAGCGGCGGTTTCGATGATCAGACGACATGGAAAGCAACAATGGCGACGACATGCGGTAGCCCGTAGGACTTGCGGCTACCCTGCTAACACTCCCGGACGAACTAGGATAAAAGTGTGCTGAAGCTTCGTTTTGTAGCCGTGATCGGCTTCATGGTCGCCGCCCTTTCGGGGTCCGTCGCGACCGTTTCTGCCGGCGTCTCCGTTCCGACTGACGTCGTGAGCATCTCGCCGTCCGGCATGACGGTCGGCGTGGCGCATCCGGTCACGGTGACCTTCGCAGGGCGCATCGCTGACCGCACGGCGGCGGAGCGCAGCCTCGACATCACCTCACCGCAGACACCGGCGGGGGAGTTCACGTGGCTCAACGACCATGTCATGCAATGGCAACCGAGTGAGTTCTGGCCCGCGCACAGCACGATCGCGTTGTCCGTCGGTGATACGAAGGCGAATTTCCAGACCGGTTCGACCACCGTCGGAGTGGCCAGCATCAGCAACCACACGTTCACGGTCAGCCAGGACGGCGTGGTCCTACGTGAAATGCCCGCATCGATGGGCAAATACGGGTTTGCGACGCCGACCGGAAACTTCACCGCACTCGAGAAGCAGTCGGTCGTGATCATGGACTCGCGCACGATCGGAATCCCGTTGGATGACCCGGAGGGTTACAAGCTCACCGTTTACGACGCGGTGCGTGTCACCTGGGGCGGTGTCTATGTGCACGGCGCACCGTGGTCGACCGGTTCGCAGGGCTATGAGAACGTCAGCCACGGCTGCATCAACCTCAGCCCTGACAACGCGGATTGGTACTACAACACGGTGTCGATCGGCGATCCGATCATCGTCGAGCCGTAACTTGCACTGCGCGGAAGGTGCGGCGCCTCTACTACGCCGAGAGTTCGGCGTGCAGGTTCTTTGCGGTCGGTGAGTTCTCCACCGCGGCCGGGTCCGGGTAGGTCTGCAGCACGCGGTCGGCAGTGCCGGAGCTGGTGACCGTGAACCAGTAGTGCTCGTTCTTGTAGTGATGGTTGCGGTGATTGCGCCAAATCGCCCGGTAGGCAGCGGTTTTCGGCTTGTAATCGGTATGGATCAGGTAGTGGGTCCACTCGTAGACGAGCCCGGCCACCGCGATACACACCAGGAACGTCAGCCCCATCCCGAGGCGCGGGAACGCCAGCAGTGAGATGCCGATCGCCAGCGGAAGTACCCATGTCGCAAGCGATTTCCACGGTATGAAGATGAGCGGGATGCTGCGCGGGTCGACGTGATGCGCGCGGTGCTCCCTCGACAGCAACGGGTCGATCGTCAGCGGCCCGACTCGCCTAGGGCGCCAATGCAGGATGAACACGTGGATCATCCACTCGAAGAACGGGAAGACCGCCGCCATCGCCAGCGGCACGACGGCGTCGGTGAGCTGCCAGTCGCCGACGATGATCCGCGCGGTCACCGCCACGACGAGGACGGCGCCAATCATCCAGGGGGATGGGTACTTAACGAAAAGGCGCGCGGCGTCGCCCAGCGTCATCTTCTTGCGTGCGGTACGGCCGGTGGCGGTGGTCATGACTGCTCCTTCAGAACGTCGAGGGCGGCGAGTAGCGACGTCGTCGCGGGTTCGAGTAGGTCGTGTGCGGCCTGTCGGGCCCGCGCGGGATCACCGGCGGCGATCGCATTGGCCAGCTCGCGGTAAGCCTGCGGACGGCCCACTTCGTCGGCCATCACCGCGGCAAGGGCAGGCAACGCCGGCTCGTAGGTTGCGCGAAGCGTGTTGTACATCAACCGGAGCGCGATCGAGTCCGCGCCGTCGACGATGTGATCCCAGAACGTCAGGGCGCAGCGCTGCTGTTCGACGGGGTCGGTCTCGTCGGCCAGGGCGCGCAACGCGTCATCGAGGATTCCGGCGAGTTCGGGGGTACGCCGCTGCGCGGCGAGTTCGGCGACCTTGGGGCCGTTGTGCAGCCGGGTCTCCAGGATGCTGCGGACCACGGACAGATCGAGTTCGCCGCCGCGGATCAGCAGGCGGGGGAGCAGGTCGAGGCCCGCGTGCCGACGGAAATCGCGCACCGTGGTGGCGTCGCCCTGGCGCACCTCGACGAGGCCTGCCGCGGTAAGTCGCTTGAGCGCCTCGCGCACCGCGGGTCGCGAGACGCCGAGCACCTCTGCCAGCCGGCGCTCGCTGGGCAGCGATTCTCCGGGCTGCATCTGGCCGCTGAGCACCTCTGTGACGATCTGTTCGAAGACGTCCTCGGGCACCGAGCGGCGGTTCACCGGTTGCAGAGCCATGCCGACCACCCTGCCAGGCAACTGGCCAGAGGTCAAGTGGTCAGACCAGTTGCTTAACCTGCGGCGAGGCGCGCTTTCATAGCCTCGGCCAGTGCGAGCATGGCCTGCATGGGCCGCACCATGACCGTGAACTCGTCGATCGCACCGTCGGAGTCGAAGTGGATGAAGTCGCACCCCTGAAGCTGTTTATCGCCGACTCTGGCTTCGAACACCAGCGCATGGTCAGGTGCACCGTCGGCGCCGATCTCACGTACGTAGCGGAAGTCCTCGAAGACGTCGATGACGGCTGCCAGGATCTGCCTGAGGGCATCACGGCCCTCATACGGTGTGAAGACAACAGGGCTGCGGAAGACGACGTCCTCACGTAAGAGCGCGACGGCGGCGTCGAGGTCTTTGGATTCGATGGCCGCGCGGAACGGATGTACCACGTGTCAGCAGTTGGCTTCGATGCGGAACGACGCCGTCACGGCATTGCTCGGGTTGTCCTTGAAGGAACCGTCGGCCGATCCGGTGATCGTGAACTTGCCGCCGTCGGCCGCCACCTCGGCTTTGCCGATTCGGCCATCCCAGAACACGCCCGTGAAACCCGCGAAATCGCGGAAGTCGACTGATTGGACGGTGACGTCGCCGCCCTCGCTGTCCAGGAACGCAGTCAATGTGGTCGGTTCGCCGGGGGTCTTGATGTTCCACATCGACCCGGTCTGCGAGCACACCACGGCATGCGCATCGCCGGTGCTCTCTCCGTCGATGGTCACTTTCGCGTTCGTGCCGCCGAGAGCGGCCGGCGGTGGCGAGCAGCCTGCCGCTGCCGCGGCGAGCGCAACGGCGACCGTCGCGACGAGTCGATTGTCCATGTCGCCAGACTCTATTGCTGTTGGCGGTCCGTTATGGGCATTTCACTCCGAGCGCGGCGGCGGTCGCCTCGTCGGCTGGCAGAAAGGCCTCGATGGACAGCTCTGCCGCCGTGAGGTCGAGCGCGGTGCCGAACGTCGTCACGGTTGACAGGAACGTCAGTAGTTGACCCTGCGGGGTGTAGAGCTCCAACGGAACTGCCACACCGCCGAGATCGCGCGTTCCGTCGAAACCTCCTGGAAAGGACTCGATCTCGGCCAACAGTGCCGAACTGTCACTCGATCCGCTGACCGTCGCCTCGCGGCGCAGGCGCTCGATCACGTGGTGACGCCACTGCGCGAGGTTGCGAATCCGTGGTGCCAGTCCTTCGGGATGCAGCGAGATGCGGAGCGCATTCGGCCGCTCGAGAAGGCTCGGCGCGACGCCCTCCAGAAGTACGCCGGCGCCCGCGTTCGCGTGCACGATCTGCCAGCCCCGGTCGACGACGACGCAGGGGAACGGGTCGTAGGCGCTCAGAACGCGCTCGACACCGTCGCGCACTGCGGCCATATCGGGATCGTGGAGGGATCGCTCGCTGTACACCGGGGCGAGGCCCGCGGCCATCAACAACTGGTTCTGTTCGCGCAGCGGTACGTCGAGCACCTCGGCGAGGCGCAGCACCATGGCCCGGCTCGGGCTCGACCGTCCGGTTTCGATGAAGCTGACGTGGCGGGCGGACACGTCGGCCTCGATGGCCAGGTCGAGCTGGCTCAGCCGACGCCGCTGCCGCCAGTCGCGCATCATCGTCCCGAACGGCGGGGTCTGCACAGCGGCGGTGGTCATCGGCCCAGTGTCGCGCACCTACACGTTCGTGACCATTACGCGTCAGGTAATTGCGGCGCTTACGTGCGTCGGGGAGCGTAAGTGGTGACCGTCGAACAGAGGAGAACGATCATGCGGGCCGCATCATCCGTCGACCGACCGATCCCGCGGTGGCTGCACTTCGTACTGATCTCCGATCGGGCCGGTTCGTCGTGGTACATCGGCACCGGATTCTTCTTCGCACCGCTGCTGGTCGTGCTGTCGCCGTGGCCGACGGTCACCGCCATCGCGTGGGTGGTCATCGGGCTGGCTGGCCTGTGGCTGGGCGTCCTCGGCATCGCCATGGCGACCGGACTCGCCATGGCCATGCGCTCGAACGTCGAGATCCCCGAGGACTACTGGCGTTCGCTGGTCGATTATCCGGTCAGCTAGCGCCGGCGCCGGTGTAGTCGACCTGCCAGTGCTTGATGCCGTTGAGCCAGCCAGACCGTAGCCGCTCGGGTGCGGAAATCGGTGTGAGGTTGGGCATTTCGTCGGCAATGGCGTTGAAGATCAGGTCGATCGTCATCCGGGCGAGGTTCGCGCCGACGCAGTAGTGGGCGCCGGTGCCGCCAAATCCGACGTGCGGGTTGGGATCCCGCAGGATGTTGAACGTGTAGGGGTCCTCGAACACTTCCTCGTCGAAGTTGGCCGACCGGTAGAACATCACCACCCGGTCATCCTTCTTGATCTTGACACCGCTGAGCTCGGTGTCCTCGAGCGCGGTGCGCTGGAAGGAGGTAACCGGCGTCGCCCACCGGACGATTTCGTCTGCGGCAGTCGCGGGCCGCTCCCGCTTGAAAAGGTCCCACTGGTCGGGGAATTCGGTGAACGCCATCATGCCCTGGGTGATCGAGTTGCGAGTGGTCTCATTGCCCGCCACAGCCAGCAGGATCACGAAGAAGCCGAACTCGTCGTCGGTGAGCTTGTGGCCCTCGACGTCGGCCTGCACCAACTTGGTGACGAGGTCGTCGCCCGGGTTCTTGCCGCGCTCGGCCGCCATCGCCATCCCGTACATGATCAGTTCGACAGACGCGGCCGTCGGGTCGTTCCTGGTGTACTCGGGATCCTGGTCGCCGACCATCTGGTTCGACCAGTCGAACAACTTCATCCGGTCTTCCTGGGGCACGCCCATCAGGCCGGCAATGGCCTGCAGCGGCAGCTCACAGGACACCTGCTCGACGAAATCGCCGGATCCCTCCGCCGCCGCCCTCTTGACGATGTCGGCGGCCCGCAGGCGCAGCTCGTCGCGCAGTGACTCGATGGCGCGCGGGGTGAATGCGCGCGAGATGATCTTGCGCAGGTGGGTGTGGTGCGGCGCGTCCTGGTTGAGCAGTACGACCTTGCCGCCCTCCAACGAGTCGGGTTCGGCCTCGTCGCGGTAGCGCGGTAATGCGGTCTTCTTGTTGCTGGAAAACACGTCGCTGCGGCGCGACACCTCTTTGACGTCCTTGTGCTTGGTCACCACCCAATAGCCGTTGTCGCCGAACGCGAGGTTGCCCTTGGTCTGGTTCTGCCACCAGATCGGGGCGACCTTCCGCATCTCGGCGAGCTCGTCGACCGGCAGCCGCTCCGCGTAAATGTCGGGATCGGTGAAGTCGAATCCGGGCGGAAGGTTCGGAGTTGGCATCGATACATCCCTCATATGACGTTGTCTAGGCAGGTGATCCATTGCTACACCACAGTTGGGGCCCATTGCGGGCGGTTACAGATACTCCGAAGTAGAACGTGTTCCCACGGCCGGCTCATTCTTGACCGGTTGTTCACTCGGGACCCAGGTGTAACAATTTTGACGTTCAAATTGAAGCACTCGGTAGACCGGATCGGGTCAGCTTGTAAAAGGGGCTCAAGTGAGAATCGACATCAAGGTCACGGCGGCGACGGTGGCCGCGGCGAGCCTGGGCGCTCTGGCCGCGCTGCTGGCAGGAGCGTCGACGGCGCAGGCCGATCCCGGTGTTCCTCTTCCGCCCCCGGCGCCCCCCGCGGTGGTCGCTCCCGCACCTCCGGGCCTCCCGCCCGCAGCACCGCCGGCCCAGCCTGCGGCATCGCCGGCGCCCGTCGAGGTCGATGCCGCACCGCCCGCGGAGGTCCCGCACCTGGCGAGTCCCGAGAACTTGCCGCCGGGCACCAGCATGACCCCGGAGCCGAGCACCGGCGGTTCCTATCTTCGCGATCTTTGGCACGCGGTTCAGACGCAAGAGGTGAGCGGCAAAGACGCTCTGTTGCTGCTCACGCAGCGACCGATGAACGCCAATGCCACACCGCCGCCCGGGCTGTCCGCGAATCCGGCGCAGCAGATGCCCGTGGCGCCGCCTCCGGCTCCGGGTGAACCGCTGCCACCCGCTGCGGTTCCGCCGCCTGCACCCGCGGCGCCTGCGCCGACGCCGTAAGTCTGACTAGGCGGGTACCGCTTCGATCCGGGCCGGCACGTGCTTATGCCATGGCGTGCCGGCATATGCATCACGCCAGTCCGACGAGGTCAACGCGTTCGGCGCCACGCCCGGGATGTGTTCTCGGCCTTCGCCGTCGACGAAATCCAGGCCGAACCCGTTGGGTAGTGACGCGTGGCCGGGCAGCATCGCCTCGCTGATCTCGACGCTCGCCTCCGCACTGCCTGCTGCGGTGGTGATGCGGGCCCGCGCGCCGTGGACCAAGCCGAGCGCCTCGGCGTCCTCGAGGCTGACCCGTAGCGCGCCCTCGACATCGCGTTTGCGCCACGTTGGGTCGCGGAATATGTCGTTGGCGGTATAGGCGCGACGTTCGCCGGCGGACAGCACGATCGGGAAGTCGGCCGTGGTGAAATGTGGCTGCGCGTCGGCCAGCGCGCGAATCTCGTCGAGCATTTCCGGCATTTCCAGCGCGATCTTGTGATCGGCGTGGGTGATCAGCGCGAAGTCGTCCTCGTACTCGTGAACGGTGAACGTGACGCCGGAACGGCTCGACAGGATCGCGTCGAAAAGCGCATTGCCGTCGGTGTGCCCGGCTCGTTGCACCGCCTCGGGATAGGTCATGGCCGCCTTCTGGGCAAGACCCCACAACGCCGCGGCGCCCGAAAGTCCTTCGGGCAGAGTCGGTCCCAGGGTCTCGTATAGCACGTAGGGGAGTACCTTGCCCAGCATCGGGCTGGCCCCGACGGCGTGCAGGAAGGCCACGGTGAACGCCTCGCGACCTTCGGCCGCGGCACGCCGCAACGGTTCGAGATCGGCGTCGTCAACCACGTCGAGTGCTCGCATCAGCCGCGCCCAGATCTCGGGCTCGGGAAGCGTGCCTTCGAGTGGCTCCATCAGTCGATGACGCAAATGGAAGGTGTTGTGCGGGAATTCGAGGTTGAAGAATGTCGATTCCGCCTTCTCGTACTGCGACGCCGCGGGCAGCACGTAATGGGCCAGTCGGGCGGTTTCAGTCATCGCGACGTCGATCACCACCATCAGTTCCAGCGAGGCGAACGCCTCGCGGCACGCGGTGGAATCCGCAAGTGAATGCGCCGGATTGCTGCTCTCTACGATCATCGCGCGGAATCGGTCCGGGTGATCGCCCAGCATCTCCTGGGGTATGACATTGCTCGGGATGAGGCCCCCGACGATGGGGGCACCGGTGACCGGTGTGCGACCCACGTCTGGAGTGTGCCGGAACAGCGGCCCGAACGACGAATGCAGGTGCTGGGCACCGCGTTTCGCGAAGTTTCCGGTGAGAATCCAGAGCAGCTTGTTGAGGTAGGAGCACAGCGTGCTGTTGGGGGCCTGCTGGATGCCGAGGTCCTCGAACACAGACACGCTGGCCGCGGCGCCGATCCGTCGGGCCGCCGCGCGAATCAGTTCCTCGTCGAGCCCGCATCGCAGCGCATAGTCGGCGACGTCGACAGTGCGCAGGATGTCCAGGACAGGGTTGACACCCGTGACGTGCTTGGCGAGGAACTCCTTGTCGCAGAGATCCTCCTGCACCACGACCGCGGCCAGCGCGGCCAGCACCCAGGCGTCGGTTCCCGGCCGCACGCGCAAGTGGATGTCAGCCATTTTGGCGGTGTCGGTGATCACCGGGTCGATGACGATCATCGCCCGCTCGGGGTCCTTCGCGATGTCGTTGAGCACCGTCCTCGCCCGCGGGAAACTCTGCGACATCCACGGGTTCTTGCCAATGAAGACGGAAACGTCAGCATGCTCGAATTCGCCTCGGGTGTGGCCGCCATAGAGGTGGGCGTCGACCCACGCTTCGCCCGTCTTCTCCTGGGCCAGCGCATTGGAGCGGTAGTGCGAGCCCAGTGCTTTTAGGAAGGCGCCGCTGTATGCACCGCCGAGGTGGTTGCCCTGCCCGCCGCCGCCGTAGTAGAAGATCTTGTCGCCGCCATACGTCTCGGCGATGCGTTTGAAGCCCACCGCGATCTCGGCAATCGCTGTGTCCCAGTCGATCTCCTCGTAGCTACCGTCGGGACGCCGACGCATCGGAGAGGTCAGTCGGCTGCGATTGTTCTGGTAGTGGTCCAGTCGCAGCGCCTTGTTGCAGGTGTATCCCTGCGATGCCGGATGCTCCTTGTCTCCGCGGATCTTCGCCAACTTGCGGCCGTCGAGTTGCACGACGATGCCGCAATTGCACTCGCAGAGGATGCACGCGGTCGACTGCCAACCTTCTGGAGCCGCCACGGCGGCGACGTCTTCGTTAGCCATCTCCGGATTTCCTTTCCGAGGTTTCCGCCAGCACGAGGGCGCGCAACTGGCTGTGAACTAGGTCGAGGGCCTTGACGTCTCGAGATGCGCGCGCGACGACGATCGCACCTTCGACGGATGTGGTTGTCAGCATGGCGAGTTCGGCGGCGCGCTTCTTGGGGACGCCGTCGGATACCAGACGGGTGGTGATGAGGTCGGTCCACTGAGTGAAGGCCGCGGCCGCGCGTTCGATCACTGCGGCGGAGGCGTCGGGCTTATCGGGGTCGCCCGCCTCGACGCTCACCGCGACGACGGGGCATCCTGCGCGAAAGTCGCTCTTCAGCAATTGCTTTCGATAGTCGTCAAAGAGTTTGTCGAGTGCTTCGACGCCGGATTCGGCTTTGGTGATCTTCGCAGCGATGTACTCGCCGGCGTAATCGATCGCCTCGCACAACAGTTGCGTGCGGCCGCCGGGGAAGTAGTGATAGGCCGAGCCTCGCGGCGCCCCGCTGTGCTCCAGCACATCGGCGATGGCAGTCGGGTGGGCACCGCGCTCGCGGATGAGTAGAGCGGCCGATATGACCATCCGCTCGCGGGGGCTTGGCACGTGTGGAACCCTTCCGTCCGGCTGGCTATGTATGTCACCCTACATAATCGCCGCGCCGAAGCAATGCCGAGACTGCTGACAGATCGCCAAATCGCACGTATTCGCGATCTGTGCGCAGTCTCGGCGCGAGGAGGGCGGCTATTGGGTCGCCAGCCAGACGACCAGGAAGCCCAGCAGGCAGGCCAGGCACACCACGTGGTCGACGCACACCGCGCGCGCCAGCCGCGACTGCTCCGCGATATCGCCGATGCGCGCACCGAGTCGGACTGCGTTTGGGACGGTCCGCAGCATCGCCAGCAGGATCGGGCCGACGGCGAGCAATGACGCCGCGGCCAGTGGCCAGCCTGCAGTCGGCTCGCTGATCCATGCGAGGCCCAACGCACCGATCAGGACGGCCATCACCAGCGCGATGAGATAGCTCATCGGCCGCGATGTCGTCGTGGCCCGGCGGTAGTACGCGCAGATCGACGCGAGTACCGACTCCGGAAGTACGTCAGCGCCGCGGTGCCGGAGGACCTGACTGTCGAAGATCAGGTCCATCCACAGGACCGCGACGAGAAAGCCGGCGGATGCCGCGGCGATCAGACCGAAGCCGCCTCGTTGAGGTCGTTGAGGGTGGCGGTGGCCTCGAGGTACTCCTGCACCCACCGCTCGATCACGGCCGAGGACTTCTCCACCTTGGTGAACTGGCCGACAACCTGGCCGATCGGGTTGAACGCGACGTCAACACTCTCGTTGGGGTACTTGTGCGTGGCCGCGACCGCCATGCCGGACACCATGTACTGCAACGGCATTCCGAGCGGCTTCGGGTTGTCCGGGTTCTCCCAGGCCTCGGTCCAGTCGTTCTTCAACATGCGGGCGGGCTTACCGGTGAAGGACCGGCTGCGGACGGTGTCGCGGCTCTCGGCCTTCACGTATGCGGCGTGCTGAACGGGGGTGTGCTCGGACTCCTCGACCACGACCCACTGTGAACCCGTCCACGCGCCCTGCGCGCCAAGTGCCAGCGCCGCGGCGATCTGCTGGCCGCTTCCGATGCCACCCGCGGCGAGCACGGGAACCGGGGCGACCTCCTTGACGACCTGCGGCCACAGCACGATCGAGCCGATCTCCCCGCAGTGTCCGCCCGCCTCGCCGCCCTGGGCGATGATGATGTCGACTCCGGCGTCGGCGTGCTTGCGCGCCTGCGACGGCGAGCCGCACAGCGCGGCGACCTTACGACCTTCATCGTGGATGTGCTTGATCATGTCGGCGGGCGGGGTGCCCAGCGCGTTGGCGATCAGCGTGCACTTGGAGTGCTGCAGCGCGACCTCCACCTGCGGGGTCGCGGTCGCCTCGGTCCAGCCCAGCAGCTGCAGCGCATCGTCGTCGCTGTGGTCGACGGGTACGCCGTGCTCGGCGAGGATCTTCTTCGCGAACTCGATGTGCTCCTCGGGCACGAGTGCGTTGAGCTGCTTCTTGAGCACCTCAGGGTCCAGGTCGACCGAATCCATGCCCTCGTACTTGTTGGGGATGACGATGTCCACGCCGTAGGGGTGATCGCCGATGTTCTCGTCGATCCAATTCAACTCGATTTCGAGCTGCTCAGGGCTGAAGCCGACCGCGCCGAGCACGCCGAACCCGCCGGCCTTGCTGACGGCGACGACCACGTCCCGGCAATGGGTGAAGGCGAAGATCGGGTATTCGATGTTGAGTTCGTCGCAGATGGGGGTGCGCATGACTGCTCCTTGGGGCGCCGATCACGAATTGGAACGTGTTCTAGTTTAGTACGTCGCGATGCGAATGTGACCAGTCGGGGGTGTCAGAACTCGATGAGGACTATTCGGTCCGCAGGTCCTGGACGAAGGAAACCTCGTTGCCGTCCGGATCGGCGACATCGACGACCTTGACCATGTCGGCGATCACCACGACTTCGCCCGTCGTGATGCCTTCGTCCTCCAGCGTCGCGATCTGGGCCGCCAGGTCGTCGACGCCCAGGCGTACCGCGGTCTTGCCTGCCCGGTCGTGGTCCTCGGCGACTTGAAGCCACGCGGTCGCGGCGATCTGCCACTCGCCGACGCCGTCGATCGGTTCCAGGTCGGGCTCGCGACCGATGACTCGGACATACCAGGACCGGGCGGTGACGTAATCCTTCGTCGCGATGACCGCCGCGATGTCATTGAACTTGCCCGGCATTGCGTCTCCCTCAGTCGTAGCCGACGAACCTGCGCAAAGATGGGTGTCTGCGGCCTGCGGTGCCGACGACACGAAGTATCGGCCAGCCGTGCTCGGTGGCCAGTGCGGCGAGTTTCGGGCGTGGGTTCACCGGACGGGGGTTGCCGACCATGACCATCAGAGCCGCGTCCTCGTCGCCGTCGGCATAGAAGTAACTGCGTTGCAGGTCAAGCTGATTGGCATCGCAGAAGTTCGTCACTGCGGTGGCCTTGTTCCGACCCCATACGACTGGTTTCGCGATCTGACCGGTGAGGCGTCCAGAGCTGTCGAGCGCGAAGTGGTTGCACAGCACGTGGTCGATGTCGAGGAAGCGTGCCACCGGGTTGGCATGGATGGTGACGGCCGAGGTGGTGAGCACCACCGTGTGGCCGCGTTCCTGATGCGCCGCGACGATCTCGCGCATTGCGGGGAAGACGCGGGTGACCACACTGTCGACGAAGATTCGTTCGCAGACGTCGTCGAGGTCGGCGAGTGTCTCGCCCTGCAGATAACCCGCCGCCCTGGTCAGCAGGTGCTCAAACCGCATCCGGCCCAGGCGATACCGCATCGCCGCTTCGAAGACCCCGAGAATCTCGCCGATGCCGGCCTGCCTGCGTTTGAACCGGTCGCTGGCATGCGCTGCCGCAGTGAAACCGTCCACGACGGTGCCGTCGAGGTCGAAGAATGCACCGACGGTGGCCCCGGGTGCACTCGCGGCGATCTCCGCAATAGGGTCGTCCGCCACGCGCTGCGCGGTCATCGCGCTCAAGCCTACGTCGCCGCGACGACACCCTTGCCGGTCACGAGCGGCATATCCAATGTGGTGCGGATGCCCGCGGGCGCGGCGACGACGTCGGGGATCGCGTTCACGATGCGGCCTGCGGCAGCCAGGATGGCCGCGTACGGTGCTCCGCCGTTGCGGCTCATCGGAACGATGTCGCAGAAGTACGAGGGTTCACCTGTGATCTCGACTCGATATGAGCCACCCGGGTGCGCCGGCTGCGCCCAGTCCGGACGTAGATCGGGGTCCAGCCGTGTCACGTGCTCGACGACGATCACCGGCTTGCCGCCGACCATGCCTTCGATAAGGAAGCGGACCGCGGCGACCGTGCCCTTCTTGATCGTGCCGACCGCGACCTGGAGGTCCTGCGGGGCAGGCTCTTGTTCGACGGAATCACGGATCTCGTCGACCTCGATGCCCAGCCCCGCGGCGAGTTGACGGATGGCGGTGCCCCATGCGATGGACAGCACGCCCGGCTGATACAGGATCGGCAGATCGCCTATTGCATTGCCGAAGCCCATCACGTCGAACATCACCGTCTCGCCGTCGTAGGTGGCGTAGTCGGCGATCTCCATGGTGCGTATCTGCTCGATGCTCTGGCACGTGCCGGCCAGCGCGAAGGGCAGCAGGTCGGTGCAGAAGCCTGGGTCGACTCCGGTGAAGAAGACTGTCGAATTCCCCTCGCGCGCAGCGTCTTCGACCTTCTGGATGGCCTTCTCTGGGAGCAGGCCCCACGGGTACTGCAGCGCGCCGACGCTCGAACCGACGACGTTGATGCCCGCGGACAGAAACGTGCGCACGTCCGCGAGTGCCTCGCGGGGTCGCGTGTCACCCATCGCGGTGTAGACGACGCAGTCGGGCTTGGCGGCGATGATCGCGTCGATGTCGTTGGTCGCGGTGATGCCGGTGGTGACGTCCTGCCCGGCGAGTTCGCCGGCGTCCGTGCCCACTTTGGCCTCCGTCGACACCCACACACCGGTGAGGTCGAAGCGCGCATCGGTGATCAATTGCCTGAGCGCCAGGCTGCCGCAGTTGCCAGTTCCGAGGAGCGCGACGCGAATTGCCATGGCGAGCAGTATGCAAGCTGCCCTCCGAAATTGGAACAGGTTCTAGTTCGTAGAGGTCGTGCGGTAACCTGACGCCCCATGGGACGCGTGGACGGAAAAGTGGCACTGATCAGTGGCGGAGCGCGCGGCATGGGCGCTGCTCACGCTAGGGCGCTTGTCGCGGAGGGCGGCAAAGTGGTCATCGGGGACATCCTCGACGACGAGGGCAAGGCGCTGGCTGACGAACTCGGCGAATCGGCGCGCTATGTCCACCTCGACGTCACGGATGCCGAGCAGTGGGAAGCGGCGGTCAATGTCGCCGTGGAGGCGTTCGGCAAGCTGACCGCGCTCGTCAACAACGCCGCGATCGTCGCGCTGGGCCAGATCGGCAAGTTCGACATGGCGAAGTGGCAGCAGGTCATCGACGTCAATCTGACCGGCACGTTCCTGGGCATGCAGGCCGTCGTCGAAGAGATGAAGAAGGCTGGCGGCGGCTCGATCATCAACGTCTCGTCGATCGAGGGTCTGCGCGGCGCGCCGATGGTGCACCCCTACGTCGCATCGAAGTGGGCGGTCCGCGGCCTGGCCAAGTCGGCCGCGATCGAACTGGGTCCCAAGAACATCCGGGTCAACTCGATCCATCCGGGATTCATCCGCACTCCGATGACCAAGCATTTCCCAGACGACATGGTCACCGCGCCGCTGCGTCGGCCCGGCCAGTCCGAGGAGGTTGCCCCGTTCGTCGTATTTCTGGTCAGCGACGAGTCGTCCTTCGCGACGGGTGCGGAGTTCATCATGGACGGCGGCCTGGTGACCGACGTTCCGCACAAGCCGCTGCCGCTCGGTTGATCAGTCGACGGCGGCGAAATTGACCGTCGCCGTTGCCCCGATCTGGTCGTCGTTGGCCCGGTAGATGTCGACCTGCACGACGACAGATCGCTTACCGGTTCGCAGGATGCGTGCCACCGCGCGGGCCGGGCCGACCTTGATCGGCCGCAGGTAGCGAATGAACAGATCCGTGGTCGCGATCGCGTGCCCGAATGGGGTGGCCCGGGCGGCGAGTTGGCCGGCGGTCACATCGGCCATGGTTGCGATCAGTCCGCCCTGCAGACCGCCCGCAGTGTTGACGGTGCGCTCATCGACGGGCATCTCCATGATCACGCTGTCGTCCGTCGACGGGACTTCGGCGAGGCCGAGCTGATCGAAAAGTTCTCGCAGAGACCTCGGCGCAGTCATGCGGAACGACATTACCGACCGTCGTGCCCCATGTCCGATGTGCGTAATGTCGTACGGCGTGAGTGCGCGCGCGGGCATCGTGGTGACGGGAACCGAAGTCCTCACCGGAAGGGTGACCGACCGCAACGGTCCGTGGATCGCCGACCGACTGCTCGAACTCGGTGTCGAACTGGCGCACATCACCATTTGCGGCGACCGGCCCGACGACATCGAGGCGCAGCTGCGGTTCCTCGCAGCCGAGGGCGTGGATCTCATCGTCACCAGCGGCGGCCTCGGCCCGACTGCCGACGATATGACGGTGGCGACGGTGGCCCGGTTCTGCGGCCGGGAGTTGTTGCTGGACAACGATCTTGAGGTCAAGATCGCCGACATCGTGCAGCGACTCATGGCGCGCTTTCCCAACGTCGACATGGAGGCGGTGCGCGTCGCGAATCGCAAGCAGGCTCTGATTCCCGACGGTGCCCACGTCATCGATCCGGTCGGCACCGCGCCGGGTGTCGTTGTCCCCGGAAACCCGACGGTCGTCGTGCTGCCCGGGCCGCCGCGCGAACTACAGCCCATGTGGCCATCGGCGCTGCAGACGCCCGCGGTGCAGGAGGCGATTGCCGGCCGCACGACGTACCACCAGGAGATGGTGCGGATGTTCGGGCTGCCGGAGTCGGGGCTTGCCGACACGCTGCGCGACGCCGAAGAGCACGTCGACGGCTTCGAGCGCCTCGAGATCACGACTTGCCTGCGGCGCGGCGAGATCGAGATGGTCACCCGCTACGAACCCGATGCCGCGGCCGTCTACGCCGGCCTGATGGAACTGCTGCGCGAGCGCCACGGCTCCGAGATCTTCTCCGAGGACGGCGCCACGGTCGACGTTCAGGTTGCGGCGCTGATGGCCGGACGGCAGATCGCGACCGCGGAGTCCTGCACCGCCGGCCTGGTGGCGGCACGGCTGACCGAGCTGCCGGGTTCGTCGGCCTACGTCGCGGGCGGAGTGGTGTCGTATTCGAACGAGGCCAAATCTGAGCTGCTCGGTGTGGATCCGGCGCTGATCGAGGCGCACGGAGCCGTCTCCGAACCCGTGGCCGAGGCGATGGCCGATGGGGCTTTGCGCCGGTTCTCCGCCGACACCGCCGTCGCGATCACGGGGATCGCCGGGCCGGGCGGCGGCACCGCCGACAAACCCGTAGGCACGGTGTGTTTCTGCGTGAAGCTCGCCGACGGAACGACCGATGTCCGGAGGATGCGACTACCCGGCAACCGGTCCGACGTCCGCGAGAGGGCGACGACCGTTGCGATGCATCTCCTGCGCCGCGCGCTGGGCTGACAAGCCACCGCGGGGAGATGACGTACGCTCCTCGGCAGGAGGATTACCCAATGACTGCAGCTGACCAGCGCGAAGAGCTTTCGGAGCTCGCCGTGCAGGCCGGTTGGCACCACCGAGATGCCGACCGCACCGACTACTTCACCCGCAGCCCGGTACGTGTGCACGTGATCTGGCAGGGGACCGACGCGATCAGCGGTGGCGCGCTGTACCAAGACGATCTGCTGATGACGTACACCAGGGACCTCGCCACCGTGACGGGTTGGCTCAAGCGCTGATCAGCTGAGCGCCGGCGTCATCGTTGGCCGCCAGAAAATGGGATGCGACGGCCGACTTGTCTGTGGCACCGTCGAATTCCGTGCTGGTCCATGACACAACGACAGCGCTGACTGTCCGCTCGGCGTCCGACGCCGACTGGCCGGCAATCAACCTGTTGGACGCCACGTGCTTCGGCCACGTCGCCCATCCCGACACCGTCGCGGCATGGCGGTCGATGATTGCCCGGGACGGCTCAGTGGTGGCCTGCGACGGCGACGAAGTCGTCGGCGTGTCGGTCTACCTGGACTTGGAGCTCACGGTGCCGGGCGGCGCGGTGCTCCCGGTCGCGGGCGTCACGATGGTCGCCGTAGCACCGACCCATCGCCGGCGCGGTGCGTTGCGCGCGATGTACACCGAACTGCACAACCGAATCGCAGATGCGCGGTACCCGATCGCGGCGCTGACGGCGAGCGAGGGCGGCATCTATGGGCGGTTCGGCTACGGCCCGGCGACCGTCGAGGTGGAGTTGACCGTCAACCGCGCGAACGCCCAGTTTCGCGCCGACGCACCGGATCCCGGCGGAGTGCGGTTGGTCAGACCCGCCGAACACCGCGACGAGTTTGCGGGCATCTACGAACGCTGGCGTACCCGCACGCCGGGCGGCCTGATGATGCCGCAGGTGCTGTGGGACGACTGGCTGGCCGACCGCGAGAACGCCCGGCGCGGCGGGACCGAGATGTTCTCCATGCTGCACCCTGACGGATACGCGGTGTACCGGGTGTTCGGCGATGACCCGATGATGGTGCGCGTCGCCGAACTCACGGCGGTGACTCCCGAAGCGCACGCGGCGTTGTGCCGGGCGCTGCTTGGCCTCGACCTGATGGAGAAGGTCGCGTTCGGTACGAATCCGGCCGATCCGCTGCCCTATCTGCTGACCGATGCTCGGTGCGCCCGTGTCACCCACTATGAGGACGACCTGTGGTTACGCCTGATGGATATCCCTGCCGCGCTCGAGGCGCGACGTTACCAAGGTGACGTGACGACGGTGCTCGACGTGTCCGACGATTTCCGAAGCGACGGTGGCCGATTCGCCCTCGAGGTTCGCGATGGACGCGCACGGTGTGTGCCCACCAGCGCGCCCGCCGATGTCTTCACAGATCTCGACGTGCTCGGCAGTCTGTACTTGGGAAGCCATCGCGCCACGGTCCTCGCGGCAGCAAACCGCTTGCGCTGCAACGATTCCGGACTCATCGCACAGCTTGACGCGGCGTTCGCCAGCGACGTCTGCGCCGAGATCGGGTTCGGCTTCTAGGAGTCGTACTCGTCCCACACTTTGGTCATCGTGTGCAGGATCTCTTCGGCACGGCCGAGCCCGGCGAGGTGGCTTTCGCCGGGCATCGGATAGAGCTCGGCGTCGGTCAAGCGCGACACGACATGCTGTCCGTGGGCGTACGGCACGATGTGGTCGGCGTCGCCGTGCCACCAGCGCACGGGCACGGTGATATCGCTGAGCCGGAAGCCCCAGTCCCTGGCGAAAACGACGACGTCGGAGAACGGGGCCGACAACTGTTTGCGGCTTCCGTTGAGCAGGTCGTCGAGGAACATCGCCTTGATCTCCGGCCGGGCCAACAGCTTTCGATCGGCCTCCGGCGACACCCTGCCGTACAGGTCAGCGGCGGGGGAGGCGACCGGACGGATCATCCGGATGACGGCGCTGGCGACCAGGCCGATAGGCATTCCGGCGACCTGCAGCAGTGGTGCGACCCGCGTACCGAGGGTGCCCATCAGGCCGCCGGTGATGGCGTCCGAACCCATGGTCGGGGCGACGCCGCCGATGACACCGGCGGCCACGACGCGGTCCGGCATGGCCGCCGCGCAGCCCAGCGTGTAGGGGCCTCCGCCAGACAGCCCGACGACCTCCATCTTGTCGATGCCGAGGGTGTCTGCGATCGTGCGCAGATCGTCGGCGAAGGCGACCACGGTGTCGTAGCTGTGCGGTGTGGACGAGCCGATACCGGGCCGGTCGACCCCGATCAGCCGGATGTGCTGCTGTTCGGCGTAGACCCGGGCCTCCATCGGGATCTGACGCCTGGCCCCAGGCGTCCCGTGCAGCCAGAAGATTGCGCGGCCTTGCGGGTCGCCGAACTCGGCGAATCCAATTTGGCGGTCATCGCCGACAGCGATGTTGCCTTCGAGCTTGGGGCGGGCGATTGCGACAACCATGGCCAAAGTGTCTCATGCCGTCCTGAGTGGCACAGGCGCTACACCGTGCGGAATTGGTAGCACGCGGTCGTGACCAGTCGGTCGCCGTTACCTTCGTCGCGCATGAGGACGCGCACCGCGACCATGCCGTCGGCGCCGGTCATCGGTTCGGTCTCGAGGCGGAACGGGCCGGCCTTGCCCCGCGCAAGGAACATCACGTGTGTCGAGACACCCTGGAGCCGGTCGGTACCCGCAACGCTGGCTGCGGCGTCCATCGCGGCGGTTTCGAGCATGACGAACTGGGGTCCGATATGCAGTGCCGCGTCGGGCGAGGCGACCTCCACCGCGAGTTCAGGTAGCCCCCACAGACCGTCGGGCCGGCGGTAGCCGCCAAAGACCTGCCACAGCGGAGGCAGGTCGGGTGAGTCGATGACCTCGAGCGGGTTGGCCTCCATTCGTTCGAGTCCTTCGGGCGGCGTCCCGATCGTCACGCCTTGGCCTTCGATCAGCGCGAGCACGCGGTCTGGGTGGTCGGCGTCGACGATTTTCGCGCGGCTGTAGCCCATCTGGCGACCAGACTTGAGCTCCTCGGAGATGATTTCGATGCGACGTACGTCGTGGCCGGCGTCGATGATCTGGCATGAATGAATGACGGGGTTGGGCACCGCCTCCAGATCGGACATATGGCCGCTTTCCGGTGCCGATATGCCGAGCACGGCGAACAACAGTCCGCCGGTGGTGTTCCGCATGTCGTGGCGCAGCGCCACGGTGTTGTCCTCGGTGACGACATCCATCACCGCGTAGCTGCGGCCGATGTAGCGATAGCTCAACAATCCGCCCCAGCGGCGACGCAGTTCGGCCGCGTACTCCTCCGGCGAATCGATCAGTTCGCGAATATCACGCAGCATTGCGCACTCCGTCCGTCTTGATGTTTCAGCCGACATCGACAGCTGAGGCGCTCTGGCGCCGACATCGACGGAAGCACGAATCGGCGGCTAGCGCTAGATCACAGAACGGGATGTCGCGGGGTCAGGCTCATCACGTAGTCGGCGGGGAAGGACGCCTCGATCACCCGGATCTGATCGTGGGCCTTGGATTCCAGTTCTAGGACGACGCAGCCCTCGGCGAGCTTCTTGGACTCCAGAACTATGTAATGCTGACCGCCACCGTTGACGTCGGTGATTGGGTCCCCTGAGCGCAGTGCCCCGACCGGTACCAGGCCGGGGGCTTTAGTTCCTGGAGCAGGGTCTATTTCCATCTTTCAACGGTAGGTGACGACGTCGAGTCAGATGCGGGATTCGTCTGATGGCTACTCGTCGGTGCTCATCCGACGGCCAGCACGTAGCCGACGCCTCCGAGGAACACTGCGATCGTGCACAACGCAAGCGTCCCAACAGCTAACGGCCAGCTCCGCTTTCGTTGGAACAGTTGCACCACCGTCACGACGACGCCGACCACCCCGATGACGGCGGCGATACCGAGAGCGATCATCACCGCGGTGACGGCTCCCTCCACACTGCAGGTGGTCGGCGGGCAGGAGTCGAGGAACGCCAGCGAGAAGAGCCCGAAAAATGACGCGGTCGCAACGAGGAGCACGGTGAGGACGAGCGCCGTGACCGAGACGGCGATGTCGCCGCCGGACGCCGCACGCTTCGGTGGGCCGACCGGGGGATAGCCGTACTGCGCCATGCCACGTGATGCTAACGGCCCGGTTGTGCGTTTCCTGCCAAACAGCTGCGGCGATCGGCAATCATGAGTGCCTGCCCACCTATGCGCCTTGGGGGTGACATGGACAGCACGATGCAAGACTTTCCGCTGACCGTGACGGGAATCCTGCGGCATGGGACCACGTGGTATTCCGGTCGCAAGGTGATCACGAGGACTCCCGACGGCTATCGGGAGATCAGTTTCGGCGAACTCGGCACGCGCGTCGCCCGACTCGCGCATGGCCTGCGGCAAGTCGGCGTCACGAAGGGACAGCGCGTCGCTACGTTCATGACGAACAACCAGGAGCACCTGGAGGCGTACTTCGCCGCGCCGTGCATGGGCGCGGTGCTGCACACACTGAATATCCGGCTGGCAGCCGAGCAGATCGCGTTCATCGCGAATCAGGCTGAGGATTCCGTTGTACTGGTGGACATGTCGGTGGCGCCGGTGTTCGCCGCAGTGCTGCCGGATCTGACGACGGTGCACACCGTGGTGGCGGTCGGTCCCGGAGATCTGGGCCAGCTCAGCGCTTCCGGCAAGCAGGTGATTCGTTACGACGACCTGCTCGACGGCCAGCCGTCCGAGTATGCATGGCCCGATCTCGATGAAAAGAGCGCCGCCGCAATGTGTTACACCAGCGGCACCACCGGCAACCCCAAGGGCGTCGTGTACAGCCATCGATCGACCTATTTGCATTCGATGGCCGTGTGCTCAGCGAATTCGATCGGCCTCGTCGAGGGCGACCGTGTGCTACCTATCGCGTCGATGTTCCATGCCAACGCCTGGGGACAGCCCTATGCGGCGGTGATGGCGGGCGCCGACCTGCTGATGCCGGACCGATACCTGCAGGCCGAGCCGCTGGTCGACATGATCGAGCGACATCGGCCCACCGTCGCCGCCGCCGTCCCGACGATCTGGAATGACGTACTGCAGTACCTGCACGCCAACCCGAGTCGCGATATCTCGTCCTTGCGAACCGTCGCATGCGGAGGCTCGGCGGTCCCGCTTGCGATGATGAAGGAATTCGAGCAGCACTACGGTGTGACAATTGTTCAGGCCTGGGGCATGACCGAGACGTCTCCGCTGGCCGCGATCGCCATACCGCCGCCGGAGGCCACCGGAAACGACGCCTGGACGTTGCGTGCCTCGGCAGGCCGTGTCGTCAGCGGCGCGGAGGTCAGAGTCGTCGACGACGACGGCGCAGTCTTGCCCAATGACGGTAAAGCCGTGGGCGAGATAGAAATTCGCGGGCCGTGGGTCACCGGGTCGTATTACCTGAACGCCGACCCGTCGAAGTTTCACGACGGCTGGCTACGCACCGGCGACGTGGGGCACGTCGACCCGCAGGGTTTCATTACGCTCACCGATCGCGCCAAGGATGTCATCAAGTCGGGCGGTGAGTGGATCTCGTCGGTTGAACTCGAACTGTGCATCATGGAGCACCCCGCAGTCCTCGAGGCGGCCGTGGTCGCAGTGCCCGACGAGCGCTGGCAGGAGCGGCCGCTTGCCGCCGTCGTGATCAAGAATGACGCCTCATCCACCGCGCAGGAATTGCGGAAACATCTGTGCGACAAGGTGGCTCGCTTCTGGCTGCCCGAGCGGTGGACGTTCATCGACGAGGTGCCGAAAACCAGCGTTGGCAAGTTCGACAAGAAGCACATCCGTTCGCGCTACGCGGACGGCGCCTATGACGTCATCGAGTGCCGGGACTGAGTCAGTCGGCGGACGTCAACGCCCAACGGATGCCGCCGACGACGACACGACCCGATAGCCGGATGACAGTGGCTTCGACCGGCGGAACATAGGGCAGCCGCAGCGGCATACGGGCCCAGGCAGGCAGCATCGCCACCGACGTCGCTGCCAGCAGACCGTACGGTGCGCGTGCGACGACCGGCAGCGGGGGAGTCAGCAACAGGTACCTGGCCGCTTCTCGCGCTGACGGCGTACTCCTCAACTCCGGGCGGTAGGCCTTGATGCGTTCCGCCAGTTCCCGTTCGGTTCGAGGCGGATCGATGACACCGAGTGCCGCGGCGACACGGGCGGTGTCGGCCACATATCCGTCACGGCCGCTCTGGTCGAGCGGGCGCGCCCCATAGAGCTGATGCGCGAGCAAGAAGCTGTCGACCTCCGCAATGTGCACCCACTCGAGCAAGTGTGGATCGCCGGCGGCATACGGCCTGCTGTCCGGGGCGACACCGGTGACCCGCCGATGGATGCCGCGCACCCGATCGACCGCGCGTTGCGCATCGGTGGCCGTACCGAAGGTGGTCACCGCCAAGAATGTGCTGGTGCGCTGCAGTCGGCCCCACGGGTCACCTCGATAGTCGGAGTGCTCGGCGACACCCGCCATGGCCAGTGGATGCAGCGACTGCAGCAGTAGTGCGCGCAATCCACCGACGAACATCGACGCGTCGGCGTGCACGCGGCGAATCGGGCGATCCTCGTCGAACCACCGCGGGCCGGGGGTGTCGTGAATGCGGGAGCGCTTCGCCGGACCATCCGGGCCTGCAACCAAACCGAACAGGCTGCGTCCCAGCTTCTTCCGCACGACTTCGACGTCCGGCAGCACCGTCATGACTCAACCGTACGGAAATCGCGAGCGCGATGCCCGACCGTTTGCCGACCCGCTGGAATTGCCCAATGTGCCGCTGATCGGTGATTTACTCGGGACATGCGACAGACGACGCGGATTTTGACGCTGGCGGCGGCGATGGCTTTGGTGGCACCTCCGGCGGCCGCCCTCGCCGACGGGACCAGCGACGCAGGGGTGACTGCTGGCACCGGCGGCACTGTGCTGCCGTTCTCGCAGATCTCGCGTCGGTGCGATTTCAGCGAGACCGATTACAACGGCCCGACGGGGACCGCGGCGCCGATGGGCAACCTGCGGTCGGACGGTTCGACGCTGACGGCTGACGTGCAGTTGATGAGCGCCGTGCCGAACATGCATTACGACGTCAGGCTGATCCAGCTGCCCCGGTCGTCCGCGGCACACTGCTGGGGTGCCGACCCCGGCGTCGCGCAGGGTTCGTTGAACACCGACCGGGCAGGTGCGGCGTCGATAACCCTGCAGGACGCACTCGAGCCGTGGGCGACGGGCGCGTGGGTGATCATCAGCCGCCCGGACCAGTTCTCTCAAAATCCGAAGGAGTTCTACACGACGGACTTCATCGCGCCGGTCTAACAACCGGATCACGGTGGTGGCAAGCCCGTTTAGTCACGATCAACCCGCGATCACGACCGTCAACTGATTGCCTTCACGTTCCATTTGCATTCCGGCGCGACGCGCGATCGTCGCAACCGCGCTGGCGCTGCCGGGTTCGGATCGGGTGGATGCCAAGATGCGGGCCAGCCGCCCCTTGTGCGCCTTGTTGAAGTGGCTGACGACCGTGCGCTTGCCGTCCGCACGCTCGGACACGACATCGACGTGCACCGCGTCGGGCAACCTGCCGAGCGATGCGTAGGAGCCTGACCGCAGGTCGACGACCAGCTCGCCTGCCGCCGCCGCGGCCAGCACAGGTTCCAACAGTGGTCGCCAGCGGGTCGCCAGCGCAGGTTGCCCCGGCAGTTTCGACGTGGCTGAGAGCCGATACGCCGGAATCGAGTCGTCGGCGCGCAACAGCCCGAACAGTGCTGAGCCGACCGCAAGCCTGGCGCGAGCGCGGTCCGCGGCGGCTCCCGCCAGCGAGGTAACGTCGAGCGCGTCGTACAGAACGCCGGTGTAGCGGTTGATCGCGGGCATGGTCGCAGCGCTGCGCAGTGCGGCGTTGCGTTCGATTTCGCCGTGTTGGGATGCCGACAGCCCGAGAGCCCGACTGCACGCCGACTTGTCGGCGGCCAGCTCGACCAGTTCATCGACAAGTGCGGCGCGCAGCAGCGCGAGCTCGGGGTATGACAGGGCGTCGAGGCGTAGCGGTGGCCCGTCGCCGCCGGGGTGTTTGGTCTCCGACGGCGGCAGCAGCACAATCACGCCGCAGACGCTATCGGGTCAGGCAGGTGGCATCCCCGGCGCGGGAGGCATGCCCGGCGCGGGAGGTGGCGGCAACGGAGCTCCCGGAGGCGGGGGCAGAGGCGCACCCGGGGGCGGCGGCGCCATCGGTGGTGCGGGCGGGGGAGGCGGCGCCAACATCGGATCGACCGGGCCCGCCATCGGAGCGCCCGGTGGAGGCGGCGGTGGAGGAGGTGCCATCGGCGGTGCCGGCGGCATCGGGGCCGGCCCGTTCATCAGCACGATCGGGGCACCGGGGGGCGGCGGCACCTGCTCGGCCGGCATCGGCAGGAACATGTGGTTGGTGAACTGCGACTGGTACGCGCCGCCGCCACCGACCTTCACCCCACCGCCCTCACCGGAGGAAACCGGAGTCCCGTCGGGCAGCGTCGCGGCGGTATGCCCACCGTTCCAGCCGACGTTGAGGGCGCCGGGCTGCGAGCCGTACTGGAAGCCACGCGCAAGCAGTGCCTGCTCGATGTTCCCGGTGTGGAACCGATCCCCGTAAATGGGGCGTCCGGTCGCCGCATTGGTGACCCAGGAGACCAAACCTGAGCAGTCGGTACCGGCCGGGGAATCCCCGCCGGTGACGTAAGGCGTGCCGGACACGGAATTGACAAGCGTCAAAAGCGTTGCAACAGCAAACATGACGACGGACGTTAACAGAGCATTTTGTAAGCAGCCAAAATCTGTGACCACCTTCACCGAAAAGCGTGTGACCCCGTTCACAATGCCGCAGATCAGTGCGCTGATTCACTGAAATTTCAGCAGATAGATGCATATTCACCGAGTTGTTTGCTGGTCGTGACCTTTGTGAAAGCGATTTATGTTGTCACGAGCAACTATTCGCACCGATGACGCGATTTGACGACCGCAGAACACACGAAAAATGTTGCGATACAACCAGTTACATCAGTCTCCAGTCGATTGGCCAGCATCTCTCATCCGTAGGCGAGCAGCAGCGGGACGTTCTGTTCGGCGGTTGTCAGTGAGCCATGGTGGCCGATCAACGAGGACTCCAGCGGCTCGGTCGTTCGCCTCAGCAAACCTACAGAACCGCGGGCGGCCGCTACGACGTCGCCGATGCGGCTTCGCGTGGTGTCGCTGACGCGCTCACCGAACCATCCTGCGTGGATCGCCTCCTCGCGCGAAACCACCCACGCGCGGTCCGCGAGCGTCGCCCGCCACGTCGCCAATACGTCGTTTTCCGCACCGGGGACTACATATATATGTCGCGCTCGTGCCTCGCCCCCGATATCGGCCACGCCGACCGTGAGCGCGTGGTCGCTGTCGATGTCGACGTCGTCGGTGCCGACGGAGACCATCCCGTGGTCGGCCACCACCGCGAGGAGCGCACCCGGCGGCAGGCCCTCGACGATCGATTCCACCAGCCGATCGACCTGGCGCAGCTGCAGCGTCCACGCTGTCGATCCGGGCCCGTAGAGATGGCCCATCATGTCGAGTTCGCTGTGGTAGGCGTAGCAGAACCCGCCGGCGGCGACGGCTTCCCGCACCCGCGCGGACAGATCTCCCATGGCGTGTACGCCGACATACCGACCGCCGCGTAGCGCCGCGCGCGTCATGCCGGACCCGGTGAATTCCGCTCCGGAGATGATGCTGACCGAGGCCCCGGCCGAGACGGCCCGTTCGAACGTGGTCGGCATCGGCTGCACTTGCTCGGGCGGCGCGGCATCGCGCACGTCGGCGCCCCACGGGTGCAAGCGCCACCGCAAGGTGTTGACAACACCGACGTCGGGCAGCCGGAAGGAGTATCCGACGAGGCCGTGCTCGCCCGAGCGGCATCCGGTACCCAGCGCGGCGAGCCCGGCGACGGTGGTGGCCGGGAAGCCGACCTGCAGGGTGCGTCCGCGTAAGCCGGCCAAGACGGGCGCATCGACGGCGTGCTCGTCGAGAAGTTCGGCACCCAGTCCGTCGATCAGCAGCACGCAGGCGCCGGCGATATCAGCCTGTAGTGGTATCCGAGTGTCGAATCCCGCGACACCCATCGCGGAGAGAACCGACGGAACCACGTCGGCGAGGTGGGGGATATCCGGACTGGGCTGCGGCAGGTCCACAAGCCGAGCCTAGGACAACGCGAAATTGCAGTGCCTCATCAATGTTCTCCCCAGGTATCCCAGAACGTGATGGTCTCCGCAGGCGGCCGCGTCGCGGCTCGGAAGTCCGTGCCGATGGTGTACGCCACCGGGAAGAGTGCGGCCTGCGTTGCGGTCTCGGGGATTCCCAGCACTTCACCGACTTCCCGCTCTTTGGCCAAATGCAATGTCGTCCAAACAGATCCCAAGCCGCGGGACCGCAGTGCTAGTAGGAAGCTCCAGCCGGCGGGAAGGATCGACGCCCAGGCCGACGCCGCGACGAGGTGGTTGGACCCGTCGATTCGGTTGTCAAGGCAGGGGATTACGTGGACAGGTACTTGCGCCAGCGTCTCTGTGAGACCCAGAGCGCTTTGGTAAACACGTTGGGTCTGTGGGTCCGTCGCGGTCGCGGCGGCCTGGGTGAGGTATTCAGTGCCCACACTGCGGTAGATCTCGGCGATCGCCGCACGCTTCTCGGCGTCGGTAACCACCATCCAGCGCCAGTCCTGGGCATTGCTTGCCGTCGGTGCCTGCATCGCCAGCTGTATGGATTCGAGAATGACGTCACGCGGGACTGGCCGCGTCAGATCGAGTCGTTTGCGTACCGCTCGCGTGGTGGTGAGGAGCTGGTCGACCGAAGAGATGTCCACGGGGAGATCACACCCTTACGCCGCTAGGTCCGCGCAAGACGTTAAGCCTTGCGATCAAACAACTTTCCAACGCAATGAACATCGGCACCCTGTGAGGAAACCAGACCCGGCGTACCGCTGTCTACGGTGATGATCGCGAGCTTTACCCGATCTTGACCGCGTGTTTAATCCACTTTCTGACCATCACTATGTGAGTACGCTTCAACAGGTGGAGCTGGGGGTTTTAGGGCCTCTGCAGGTCCGGCAGTACGGACTGCCGGTCTCCATTCCGGGCGCCAAACCCCGCGCCATCCTGACGATGCTCGGGCTGCACGGCGGTTCGATCGTGTCGGCCGAGACCCTCGTCGAGCTGCTGTGGGGGGATGATCCGCCGCGCACCGCGGCGAAGGCGCTGCCGACCCATATCTCCACGCTGCGTCGCACCTTGGGCGACGGTTTCGTACTGACGGCGGGCACGGGTTGGGCTTTGGGCGCAGCCGACGTCGATGCCACCCGCTACAAGTCGGCGGCGAAACTGGGACGCGACGCGCTGGCCGCCGGGGATGCCAGCCAGGCAGTGACCCGCTTCGACGAAGCGCTGGCCTTGTGGCGCGACACCCCAGAACTGCCCGGCGGTCTCCGCGGGGTGTCCGAGAGGACCCGCTGGATTGAGGATCACGCCGCGCTCGTCGAGGACCGTGCTGACGCACTGCTTGCAACCGGCCGTGCCGCGGAGATCATCGGCGAGCTCGAAGCCGCCATATCTGAAGCGCCGCTGCGTGAGAGGCGTTGGGGTCAACTCATGCTCGCGCTTTATCGCGCCGGCAGGCAAGGCGAGGCGCTCGGTGCTTACCAACGAGCACGGTCACTGCTTGTTGAAGAGCTCGGCGTCGACCCAGGGCCGGATCTCCGAAGGCTCGAAGCTGCCATAGTCGCCCAAGATGCTGAACTGGAAGTGACTGTGCCACAGCAACTTCAAACGGCAACACGAACGGTCACATTTCTCCTCACCGACATCGAGGGGTCGACCGCCGCCTGGGAGACAGATGCCGACGCGATGGCGGTGGCGCTCGCCCGCCATGACGAGCTCGTCGAACAGGTCGTCACATCCCGCGGCGGCCGGCTGATCAAGACGCGCGGCGAAGGCGATGCGACGTTCTCAGTTTTTGATCGGGCGTCGGGAGCCGCCACGTCCGCCATCGAGCTGCAAGAGGCGATGCGTCATGAGCCGTGGGCTCTGCGAGAGCCCATGCGTATCCGAGTGGCGCTGCACACCGGTGAGGTCGAACTGCGTGACGGCGACTATTTCGGGCGGGCGGTCAACCGTGCCGCGCGTCTCCGGTCGCTCGCCGTGGGTGGCCAGATCTTGTGCTCGGGCGCAACAGCCGAGCTTGTGATCGACACCCTTCCGGACGATGTCGTCCTGGCGGACCTGGGCACGCGCCAACTCAAGAACCTCGCGCGTCCGGAGCACGTTTTCGAGCTTCGCTTGGAGACTGCCGCGGATGCCGGCGCTCCCAACGCGGACGCATCGATCGAACAACCCGAATTGCCCGCAGTGCTCGCTGGGACTGGCCCGTTCGTGGGACGTAGCCGCGAGCTCGAAGGCCTGTTGTCCGCATGGCAGACCGCGCTCGCTACGGGTACGCATGCCGTGCTCATCGCGGGCGAACCGGGCGTCGGCAAGACACGATTGGCCGGGGAATGGGCGCGTCAGGCTCACGAGTTGGGCGCAGTGGTTCTTTACGGTCGTTGCGACGAGGACCTCGGCGCGCCGTATCAACCATTCGCCGAGGCGCTGCGGACGCTGGTGCCCTGCCTCGGCAGTGACCGATTGCGCGGCCTTCGCGGCGTCAAGGCGTTGTTTCCGTTGATTCCCGGATTGGCCGATGACTTGCCCGACCTTGTCGCGCCCACTCATGCGGACGCTGATGCCGAACGCTATGCGCTTTTCGACGCTGTCGCTGCGCTGTTGGGAATCGTGTGCGCCAGTGCACCTGTGGTCGTGATTCTCGACGATCTTCATTGGGCGGCCAAGCCCACGCTGTTGTTGTTACGGCATCTGCTGCGCTTCGGCGAGCACGCACCCGTGCAGATTGTCGGCACCTATCGCAGCACGGATCTCGACCGTGCTCATCCGCTCGCTGCGATGCTCGCGGACCTGCACCGTGACGGCAGCGCTGACCGCCTTGCGCTCAGTGGTCTGGATCAAGACGACATCACGGCGTACGTCAATAAGGCCGGATACGACGACGACGAGCTGGCCCGGGCATTGGCGACAGTCACCGGCGGCAACCCGTTCTTCCTCATCGAGGCGCTTCGTCACGTCGATGAAAGCGGCGGCCGCTGGGATCCGAGAACGCTTCCACAGGGTGTTCGGGAAGCGGTGAGCCGCAGGCTTTCCCGGCTTACGGAGGAGACGAACACGGCGCTGTCCGCGGCTGCGGTCGTTGGTAGCCGCTTCTCGCTCGACTTGGTAGAGCGTGTGACCGGCGATGATCTCATCGATGCGTTCGACGAAGCGTCCAAGGCGGGGATCGTGATCGAGGAGCCGGGAGGTCGATACCGGTTCAATCACGCCCTCGTCCGGCAGTCGCTGCTCGCCGAATTGGCGTCCGTGCGGCGCATGCGGCTTCATCAGCGGATCGCCACGACCCTGGAGGCCGAGCCCGGTGCCGACGAAGAGTTGTTGGCCGAGTTGGCATATCACTACTTCGAGTGTGCGTGGGCGGGCAACGCGGTGAAGGCCGTCGAGTACTGTCGGCGCGCAGCGGACCAAGCGATGGCACGGTTGGCATACGAGGGCGCCGCCGACCTTTACGACAAAGCGCTGCACGCCCTCGACGAACTCGATGACGAACTGCCCAACCGGGACGACCAGCAAGCCGAGTTGCTGATCGCTCGCTGTGAGGCATTGCTGGCAGCAGGTGATGTGGTGTCGGCTGCCAAAGCGGTGTCTCAGCTGCAGGCGGCGGCTCGCGACTCGGCCCGTCTCACCGCGTGGGGTGCCTGCTTCGACGGTCAGCTTTCGATGCTCACCGATCCGGAGCGCTTGGACGATATAGAGGTTGCGGTGAGTGCCGCCGCCGAGAAGCTGGCCGAACTCGATGACGCTGCGGGGGAAGCGAAGGCACACACTGTCCGAGCCACGTGCCTGGCCCGGTTGGGCCGGATTGGCGACGCTGAGACGGCTTTGGATCAGGCTCTGACTGCAGCGCGGCATGCTCGCGAGCATCGCCGAGTCAACAACGTGCTGGCCAACGCACCACTGGCGGCGCTGTGGGGGCCGAACCCCGTCCCGCGAGCGGGCGGCCGGTGTCTCGATGTCGTTCGGCTGCTTCGCATCACCACAGGGTCTCCGGTCGTTGAGGCGACGTCGACGAGGTGCCAGGGTGTGCTGGATGCGTTTCGCGGACGTGCCGCTGCTGGTCGCCGCTTGATCGACTCCGCCAGACGCACGCTCACCGAGCTCGGCATGCGGCATGCATTGCTGGAAGTCGAGCAGTTCGCTGGCATCGTCGAGCTGGTGGCCGACGACCCCGCGGCCGCCGAGCCGCACTTGCGACGAGCCTGCGACGGATTCCGCCGCATGGGTCTGGATGCGGACACGGCCGAGACAGCGGCTTTACTGGCGCGCGCGTGTCTCGCGCTCGACCGAGTCGATGAAGCTGGCGAATTGTGTACGGAGAGTGAGCGGCTCGCCGGTCACGCGTTGAAGGCCTCAATTGCGTGGCGGACGGTCCGGGCGCAACTGATGGCGCGCAACGGCGACCACGGCGAGGCCAAGCGGATGGCCGAGGAGGCAGTCGATATCGCCGGGGGCACCGATCTGTTGGTCGATCACGGCGATGCCTGCGTGACACTGGCGACGGTGCTGTCCGCTGGAGGCGATGTCGCGGGAGCGCGAGCCGCCGCAGACAAGGCCGTCGCGCTCTACGAAGCGAAAGGTGCTGCGGCACTTGTCGATAAGGCGCGCGACATATTGGGCCGGCCTACTTTGCCGGGCGTTCCACCGGAGTCCGAAGCACCGCAACTCGAGCTGGACAATGAGTGCGTGCGAGTCGCCGACCGGGCGATGGATTTGATCAATCGCGAGGCTTTGGACGAAGCCGAGCAGCTGTGGGCGCCCGATCTCCAGATCGAAAGTCGTCGAAAGATCGTCCGCTTCACGTCGGCCGACCTTCCGCCCAATGAGTGGTATGCCCGGCGTGCTCTCCAAGTCGGTGGAGTCCGCGTCAGTGGGGTTGTCATCGCCATCCGGGGTGAGCGGCTGGCGCTCGCTCGAACGGCGATAGCTACCACAGACGCGAGTCCAGGGGCGGCGATCGACGAATTCCTCCGCGTATTCGGCCTCGATGAGGAGGGGCGGATCGCGCTGGAGGTGTGGTTCGACGTCGATGATATGGACGCTGCGGTCGCTGAACTCGACGCCAGGTATGCGCAACTCGAGGCGGAACATCCTCCGAAGGCACTGCAAAACGCAGCCAGCCGCGCTGAGGAACGTCTGAACCTTCTCTTTGCCGATAGGCGCTGGGATGAAATCGCTGTTCTGCTGGCTGACGACCTCCAAGCGGAAGAGCGGCGCCGTGGATTACGTCGAGAGAGCGGCGACGGGGTAAAGAGAATGATCGACGAGGTGCGTGTGATCGCCGACCTCGGCGTCAAAACGATCACATCGGATCCGGTTGCGATTCGCGGCGAACATCTCGTCCTCAGCCGCGTTCGCTTCGCGGGCCGAGACGTACGGCCAGATGCCTATCGAACCGATGTGTTCCGGCTCACGGAGATAGGTGACGACGGGCGGGTCGTCTCGTTCATGACGTTGGATATCGACGACCTCGACCCCGCGGTCGCTGAACTCGACGCGAGATACCTTGCGGGCGAGGCAGCCCCACACGCGGACAACTGGCAGGCGGTCATGGACGCGCTCGGCGAGCTCAATCGCCACGAGCGCGGCGCGATTCTCATGGGACTCACGTTCGAAAATCACCGGCGAGCATCGTTTGCCTCGGAGGACTATGGGCGCGCTGTGGAAGATCTGTGGGCGCTGGCGCCCGATGCCCATTACCGCGTTCCAGTGGTGTACGAATTGGACGCTGAAGGCGTCGTTTTCGGTCTCGTCGTTGTCGGCACAGATACACATGGGACCGAAGTGCAATGGGCAGGCAATATTTCGTGGCTGTTCGAGCAATCACGTGCAGAAATGTACGAAGCGGAAGATCTCGACGCTGCTCTTGCGCGGTTCACGGAGTTGCACGCGCTGCGACCACGGCTTGAAAACTCCGCAAGTCGAGCCGTCGAGCGCTACCTCGGAAATTTCGGTACACGTAACTGGGACGCTATTGCCCAAACGCTGGCTGAGGAGGTCGTCACAGACGATCGCCGGCGGACAGTCAACGCCGGGGTAAGGCATGGTCGAGAGGCGCCCATCGCGGACATGCAAGCCGGCGCCGAGGTGGGTGGCGAGAAGTTAACGGCGACCGTAATCGCCACGCGCGGTGAACACCTCGCACTTTGCCGTGTCTGCAGTTTCAACCGGGGCGCACCGGACGAGATCGGCGCAGAGTTGGTCGGCATCGCTGAGCTCAACGACGACAATCAGCTTGCAGCATTCGTCATGTTCGACCTCGGCGACATCGATGCCGCCTTCGAGGAGCTCGACGCTCGATACGAGACCGGCGAAGCTGCTGCGTGCGCGCAGACATGGTCAGTGATCAAGGAGGCTTACGCTGCGATCAACCGACGCGAGATCGTCGCGACCACGCCGGACTGGATGAGCCACGACTACCGGCGCGCGATAGCGTTCGAACCGGGCGAACTGCCCTCGTGGATCCGTGCCTCATGGGGGGACATGGCGCCCGACTTCACCATTCGCATCGAGGCTGTGCATCGCCTGACGGAAGTCGGCGCGGTCGTAACGCATACGGGCAGGGGCACCTCACAGGAGGGCTTCGGTGCCGAGTGGCGGATAGTCAGTCTCGTCACAGTCGAGGGCTCGCTGATCAACCGCGGCGAGTTGTACGACGAGGAAGACCTCGATACCGCGCTCGCGAAACTCGGAAAGCTCAGCCAAGCCGCGCATGGGCTCGAAAACTCCGCCAGCAGAGCGGTCGAGCGATACCTGGCGCACTTCACGACACGCAACTGGGACGCGATGGCGGGCGAGCTGGCAGAGGATGTCGTCGCTCAGGATCACCGTCGATTCGTGGGTGCCGGGACACGGCTCGGAAGCGACCTGCAAATCGCAGATATGCGAGCCAGCGCAGAGGTGGGGGCCGAAAAAATGACGTCGGCCGTGATCGCGACCCGCGGCGAGCGCATCGCCCTCAGTCGCGTCCGAGCCTATAACCGCGATTTTTCGTCCGACGAGTTCGGCGCCGAGATGCTTGGAGTTGTCGAGCTCGGCACCGATGATCGGATCGCAGCCATCGTCGTTTTCGACGTCGACGACATCGATGCTGCCTTCGCGGAACTCGACGTGCGATACCTGGCTGGTGAGGCTGCACCCTATGCGCAGACGTGGTCGCTCGTCTCGAAGGCTTACACAGCGCTCGATCGTCATGAACTTCCCGCGACGACACCGGACTGGGTAAATGTCGATCACCGGCAAATATCAACTATTGAGTCCGGCGCGTTGACCGCCAGCATCCGCGCGTCGTGGGACCTCTTCGCTTACGTCAGGTGGCGTATCGAGAATGTTCATCGGCTGAGCCAGCTCGGTGGCGTCTTCTCGCAAGTGGCGCAGGTGACTTCGCAAGAGGGATTTGAGGCGGAGGCCCGGGAAATCGCCGTTCTGACGTTCGACGGGGACATGATCGAGCGCTGCGAAATTTTCGACGAGGCCGACCTTGAAACCGCGCTCGCGACATTCGACGAGCTCACTCAGACGACCCATCAGCTGGAGAATGCGGCCAGTCGACTGGCGGGGAAATACTTGGCGCACTTCGCACCCCGCGACTGGAACGCGATGGGGGAGATCCTTGCCGACGATTTCTCGGCCGATGATCGTCGTCATGTGGTGAATGCCGGCGTACGCAGCGGTCGAGACGCCGAGATTGCGAACCTGAAAGCTATCGCAGAGATTGGGTGTGTCAGCGTCACGCCGACCCCGATTGCTACCCGTGGCGATCGCCTCGCTCTCGTACGCGACTGCTTCACGATCCCGGACTCGCCCGAAGCGCTGCAGCTGGAGGTGATCGACGTCATCGAGATCAACGCCGACAACCGAATCTTGGCTTACGTCACCTTCGATGCTGGTGATCTCGACGCCGCATTGGCAGAACTCGATGCTCGATACGTCGCCGGGGAAGCGGCAGCGCATGCGGACGCTTGGTCAACAATTGCGCGGGCCTACGCAGCGATCAATCGTCGTGAGATACAGGCGAATACAGAAAGCGTTGTCAACATCGACCATCGGCGCGTGGCATCCTTCGCGCCCGGTGAAGGATCCGCATATTTCCATGCTTCGTGGGAGCTCGCGGCCCACTTACACGTCTACATCGAGGTCGTGCATCGGCTGAACGATCTCGGAGCGGTTTTCTCCTATGTCGCGAAGGGGTTCTCGCAGGACGACTTCGAGGCCGATTGGCGAGCAATCGACCTCATCACGGTCGAAGGCGATCTCATCAACCGCAGCGAACTTTTCGACGAGTCGGACCGCGATATCGCGCTCGCGAAATTCGACGAGCTCAGCCAACCGGCACATGAACTGAACAATTCCGCCAGCCGGGCCGTGGGGCGCTACTTGGCGTACTTCACGACCCGTGACTGGGGCGCGATGGCGGGGGAAGTGGCCGAGGGGGTCGTCACAGAAGATCGCCGTCGGGTCATCGGCGCCGGAATTCGTCGGGGCAGAGACTTACATATTGCGGACATGCGGGCCGCAGCCGGGGTGGGGGGTGAAAGAACGACGGCAGAGGTGATTGCAACCCGCGGCGAGTGTCTGGTCTTGAGCCGCATCCGTACCTATAACCGCGGCATGTCCTCCGACGAGTTCGGCGCCGAAATGCTTGGCATTGCCGAACTCGACGCCGACGGCCAGATCGCACTCCTGCTAGCGACCGATGGAGATGATTTCGACGCCGCCCTCCAGGAGCTCGAGGTTCGGTACCTCGCCGGGGACGGCGCTGCCCATGCTCGAGTGTGGTCGGTGATCGCGCGGGGCTACGCGGGACTCAATCGGCGCGAGTTGCCGCCGCACACAGCAGATCTCGTGAGTATCGACCACCGGCGTGGAGCCTCAGCATTCGCGCCCGGGAATCTAACCGCCTACATCGGGGCCATCTTCGAACTCGCGAATATCGCCACATATGTAGAAGCCGTACATCGGCTGACCGATCAAGGGGTGCTCGTCACCCATGTGGGAAGCGCAGCATCTCCAGAAGGTTTCGACGCCGAGTGGCGGATGATCGTCTTGGTGACGGTCGAGGGAGACCTGATAAACCGCGCCGAGTTCTTCGACGAAGACGATCTCGAGGCCGCACTCGCCCGCTTCGACGAACTGGAACAACCCCCACGGCTGGAAAACGACGCAAGCCGAGCCTACAACCGCTTCACCACGTTCCTGACAGCTCGCGACTGGGACGCCATGAGGGAAATGATCGCTGCCGACATTTGGAACGATGACCGTCGTCGGGTGGTGAACACCGGCATCATCAGCGGCCGAGAAGCGCAGATCGCGAACGTGCGCGCAATCTTGGACGTGGCGACCACCGACGAAGGTGACGATGTCGCTGAACTCCGTGTCGAGTCGACCGTCATCGCGATCCGCGGCGAACGCCTTGCGCTCATTCGCAGCCGTGTGGGCAGCGGCCAGCAGGCAGTGGTGTGGAGAGTCGAGATGCTCAACGTTGTCGAACTGAACGCCGAGCATCGGATCGCGGCGGGAATCACCTTCGATATCGACGACCTCGACGCCGCGTTCGCAGAACTCAATGCCCGGTACGGCACTGGTGAAGGCGTCGCTGGGGCGCAGACGTGGTCGTTGGTCGGCCGCGCCATCGCAACGCTCAATCGACGTGAATTACCTGGTTGCACAACAGATTGGGTGAATGTCGACCATCGCAAAGCCGTTGCCTTCGCGCCTGGCGACATGACTGCGAACATCCGGGCCGCGTGGAACCAGAACTCTGATTTCTACATCTATATCGAGTCCGTGCACCGCTTGACCAATTTGGGTGCCGTGTTCACCCGATCGGTGAATGCCACCTCGCGAGAGGGGTTCGACGCGGAGTGGCGGGTAGTCGAATTACTCACGTTCCGAGACGATCTGGTAAGTCGCTTGGAAATCTTCGACGAAGCCGACATTGGTTCCGCGCTCGCGAGTTTTGATGAGCTCAGTCGATCCGTTTCGCAGGTGGAAAACACCGCGAGCCGAGTGTACGCCCACTTTCGGGGAGCTTTCTCGGCCCACGATTGGGACACGCTCCGCGAGATAATGACCGACGACATTATTCTCGACGACCGCCGAAGTGTTGTGAACGCCGGCGTCCGACAAGGTCGGGACACTCAGATAAATGATCTGCGTGCCATCGTCAGCGTCGGAGGCGAAGGCGTCAACGTGTGCTGGACAATCGTTGCCATACGGGGTGAGCGACTTGCCCTCGTTCGCAACCGATGGAGCATCGGCGACGAGCCCGAGGCTTTCCACAACGATGCCCTCGAAATTGTCGAGATAGATGCCGACGAGCGGGCGGTGGCCGCCGTCCAATTCGATTCGGATGACCTCGAGGCGGCGATCGCGGAGCTCGATGCGCGGTACCTCGCCGGCGAAGCCGCCCGTTACGCGGACGTGTGGTTGGTCGTGGCGGAAACCTATGCTGCGCTCAACCGGCGCAAGCTACCCGCGACGACCCCGGACTGGGTCAACGTCGACCACCGGCGTGGGTTCGGCTTCGCACCCGGCGATCTAAGCGCGTACACCCACGCGTCGTGGGACCTGTCGCCAGACCTCACTGTCTATATCGAAGCTGTTCACCGAATAGCCAGTTTCGGAGCAGTCGTCACGCACACGGCCCACGGAACCACCTCGGAAGGCTTCGCGGCCGAGTGGCGCGGAATCAACGTTCTGACAATTGAAGGCGAGCTGATCAATCGTTGGGAAGTGTTCGACGAGTCCGACATCGAGGCCGCGCTTTCCCGCTTCGATGAACTCGGTCGGCGTACGTCGCAGCTCGAAAACACGGCAAGCCGAACGTATGACCGCTTCAACGCGTCCCTAACAGCTCGTGATTGGGACGCCATGGCTGAAATGATCGCCGATGACGATGTCAATATCGATCGTCGCCGGGTGGTAAACACCGGCGTCCTGCGCGGCCGAGAAGCCCAGATCGAGAACTTGCGTGTCATCGTCGACGTCGGAGCCACGAACCATGAGTCGACCGTCGTCGCGATCCGCGGGGACCGCCTCGTGCTCACTCGCACCAGTTGGTCCGGCAGCAGCCGGCCTGGAGCGTTCGGCATCGAGCTGCTCGCCGTCATTGAAATCGATGACAACGACCGGATCGCGGCCGGTATCACGTTCGATCTCGACGATATCGATGCGGCGTTCAACGAACTCGAAACACGCTATCTCGCAGGCGAAGCAGCCGCCGATGCCAGCGCTTGGTCGCTTGTCACAAGCACATACGCCACGCTGAACCGGCACGAATTCCCTGCGACAACCCCAGACTGGGTGAATCTGGATCACCGGCGAGTGACAGGCTTTGCGCCCGGCGAGATGATCCCGTGGATCCGCGCCGCGTGGGAGGTCGCGCCGGACCTCGGCTTCCACGTTGTGGCCGTGCACAGGCTGACGAATCGCGGAGCAGTCATCACCCACGAGGCATACGGGACTTCGCAGGACGGCTTCGATGCTGAGTGGCGGACGGTCCTCCTGCTGATGTTTGAAGCCGGGGCGGTCAGCCGCTGTGAGACTTTCGACGAAGCCGACCTCGCAACGGCTCTCGCCAGGTTCGACGAGCTCGAGAGGTCGGCACTACGGCTCGAAAACACAGCAAGCCGAACGTATGACCGTTTCAATACCTATCTCACAGTTCAAGACTGGGACGCAATGGCAGAAATGATCGCCGAGGACGTTAGGCATGACGATCGTCGCAGGGTGGTAAACGCCGGCGCCATACGCGGACGAGACGCTCAGCTCGCGAACTTACGGGCCATCGTCGACGTCGGGGCGGTCACGCACCACGAGTCGATCGTAATCGCGATCCGCGGGGAGCGCCTCGCGCTCACTCGCAACCGCGTCTCGGGCAGCAGCGAGCATGCAGTGGCGTGGAACCTCGAGCTCCTCACTGTGGTTGAAGTCGACTCCGATCACCGGATCGCGGCTGGCATCACGTTCGACATCGACGACATCGACGCTGCTTTCACGGAACTCGATTCTCGCTATGCCGCAGGCGAAGCCGCCACCCACACGAACGCGTGGTCGGTTGTAAACGGGGCGTACAACGCCTTCAACCGGCGGGAGCTGTTCACAACAGCCCCGGACTGGGTGAGCATCGACCACAGGAGCGGGACAACTATTGCTCCCGGCGACCTGAAAGAATTCGTCCGCGCCTCCTGGGACGACATGCGTGACGTTCGCATCTACATCGAAGCTGTGCACCGGCTGAGTGATATCGGCGTGGTCGCAACCAGCACATCGCACGGCACGTCGCGAGAAGGCTTCGATGCGGAGTGGCGGGAGATTGCTGTTACAACAGTGCACGGCAACATGGTCAGCCGCAGCGAGCTTTTCGACGCCACAGACCTCGACGCAGCGCTGGCGCGGTTCGACGAATTGCAAACTACGGCACCGGGGCTCGAAAACGGGGCGAGCCGAGCCAGCAATCGCTTTGCGGCGCGATTTGCTGCGCGCGACTTGAATGCTATGGCTGAGATGCTGACCGACGACTTTTCCAATGTTGATCGCCGGCGGACCGTGAATACCGGGACCCGACGCGGTCGCGACGCCGAGATCGTGAATCAACGGACACTCGTCGAGCTCGGGTTCACACGCATGACATCTATCGTCTTTGCGACCCGTGGGGAACATCTCGTCCTCACACGAAGTCGCATAGCGTTCGACGATGAACGACCCGATGCCTTCGAGGGCGAATGCCTCCAGGTCGTCGAGGTCGACAGCAACGATCAGTTTGTGGCGCTGGTCGTGTTCGACATCGAAGACACCGACGCTGCCATCGCCGAGCTCGATGCTCGCTATGCCGCAGGCGAAGCACCGGCCCACGCGCACACGTGGGAGGTCGTCGCCAACGCCATCGCCGCATTCAACCTGGGCGAACTCCCCGCCAGAACTGCGGATTTTGCTTTCGTCGACCACCGGCAGTTCGCGATCATCGAGGAGGGTGCTCTGGACGGGTACGCCCGCGCTGCATGGAACCAGACTCCGGGCCTCAGCCTCCGCGTCGAGTCTGTCCTTTGTCTGAACGACGTCGGATCGGTATTTGCCATTTCCGCTCACGGCACCTCGCAAGACGGCTTCGATGCCGAATGGCGAATGATCGAACTCCTCGTGGTCGAAGGCGATCTGGTCACCCGTATCGAGCTGTTCGATGAGGCCGACATCGACACCGCTCTCGCCAGATTCAGCGAGCTCAGTGGCTCAACGAAGCCGCCGCACCCCGGCTGCTGACCTGCAGGCTTCGCGGCGATTTTGTTGACAAGGCAACGGGTTTCGCACGACCTTTACTATTTCTTGACCGGCCCCTGAATACCCGCCCTGACGATGTCTTCATGACTACGCTTCAACAGGTGGAGCTGGGGGTTTTAGGGACTCTGCAGGTCCGGCAGTACGGCCTGCCGGTGGCTATCCCTGGCGCCAAACCGCGAGCCATCCTCACCATGCTCGGGCTATACAGCGGTTCGGCCGTCTCGGCAGACATGCTCGTCGAGCTCCTCTGGGGAGACGAGCCGCCGCGCACTGCCGCCAAGGCATTGCAGACCCACATCTCGGCGCTTCGTCGGACCCTCGGCGACGGCTTCGTACTGACCGAGGGGACAGGCTGGACCGTCCGCACATCCAAGATCGACGCCACCCGGTACAAGGCCGCCGCTCGACTGGCCCGCGACGCCATCGTCGCGGGAGACGTCGGCCAGGCGGTGGCACGGTTCGACGAGGCGCTGAGCCTTTGGCGCGGCACACCCGAACTACCGGATAGTGCGCGAGGGACCTCCGAAAAAACGCGCTGGATCGAGGGGCATGACGCTCTGGTAGAAGACCGCGCTGACGCACTGCTGGCGACCGGCCGCGCCGCAGAGATCATCGGAGAGCTGGAGGCCGCCGTCGCCGACGCGCCACTTCGTGAGAGGCGCTGGGGTCAGCTGATGCTCGCGCTTTACCGGGCAGGTAGGCAAGGGGAGGCGCTCGGCGCATTTCAGCGCGCACGTTCACTGCTCGCCGAGGAGTTGGGTGTCGATCCCGGCCCGGACCTTCGCCGTCTCGAAGCGGCGATCGTCGCGCAGGACGATGCGCTAGAATTACCTGTCGCGCAACAACTCTCGGCCGTGACGCGCGCCGTGACCTTCCTGCTCACCGACATCGAAGGCTCAACTGCCGCTTGGGAGGCCGACGCGGACGCAATGGCGGTGGCGTTGGCGCGGCACGACGAGCTGGTCGAACAGGTCGTCACGTCGCGAGGCGGACGGCTTGTCAAGACTCGTGGCGAAGGCGATGCGACGTTCTCGGTCTTCGACAGGCCTTCCGGAGCGGCCGCGGCGGCGATAGAGCTGCAGGAAGCGATCCGACACGAGCCATGGGCCCTGGCGAACCCCATGCGCATTCGTGTGGCGCTGCACACCGGCGAGGTAGAGCTTCGCGGCGGGGACTACTTCGGCCGCGCGGTCAACCGTGCGGCGCGACTGCGGTCGTTGGCGCTCGGCGGCCAGATCCTCTGCTCGGGCGCGACGGCCGAACTCGTCATCGACACTTTGTCCGACGACGTCCTCCTCGTGGATCTGGGTTCACGTCAGCTGAAAAACCTCGCCCGCCCAGAGCACGTTTTCGAGCTGCGCTTGGAAGCCGCGGAATCGCCGGCAGCGCCCACCACCGAGGCACCCCCGATCGAGCGACCCGAATTGCCCGCTGTGCTGGCAGGAACCGGGCCGTTCGTCGGGCGCGCAACCGAACTCGAACGACTGCTGTCCGCGTGGGAATCCACGATGGAAGCTGGTGCCCGTGCCGTCCTGATCGCGGGTGAACCAGGCGTCGGCAAGACGCGTCTGGCCGGCGAATGGTCACGGCAGGCCTTCGAGCTAGGCGCCGTCGTCATCTACGGGCGGTGCGACGAAGACCTTGGCGTTCCATACCAGCCGTTCGCGGAAGCACTGCGGTCCTTGGTGCCGTGCCTGGGCGCCGATCGCCTACGCGGGCTGAGGGGTGTCGAGTCGCTGCTATCTATGGTCCCGGGTTTGACCGATGCGTTACCGGATCTAGTTGGGCCCGCTCGTGCTGATGCAGACTCCGACCGGTATGCGCTTTTCGATGCCGTTGTTGCACTGTTGGCGGTGGCCTCGGCGAGTGCACCGGTGGTGCTCATTCTTGATGACCTCCACTGGGCTGCCAAACCGACGCTGCTGCTGCTACGGCACCTCCTGCGATTCGGTGAGCACACACGCGTGCAGATCGTCGGTACGTACCGCAGCACGGACCTGGACCGCTCGCACCCATTGGCGGCGATGCTTGCCGACCTGCACCGCGACGGGACCGCGCATCGGTTACAACTCGACGGTCTCGACGAAGACGACGTCACGGCGTACGTCACCGAAGCGGGCTATGACGACGAAGAGCTGGCAAGAGCGCTGGCAGCAGTGACGGGCGGCAATCCGTTCTTTCTCATCGAAGCCTTGCGCCATGTGGATGAGAGCGGTGGCCGGTGGGATCCGAGCACTCTGCCACAAGGTGTTCGGGAAGCGGTGAGCCGCAGGCTTTCTCGACTACCAGCGCAAACGAACAAGGCGCTTGCAGCGGCGGCGGTGGTCGGTAGCCGGTTTGCGGTCGACCTGGTTGAGCGTGTGGTCGACCAAGATCTCATCGATGCGTTCGACGACGCATGCACAGCAGGAATCATCATCGAGGAGCCGGGCGGTCGATATCGATTCAACCACGCCCTCGTGCGGCAGTCGCTACTCGCCGAGCTTGCGTCCGTACGTCGCATGCGACTGCATCAGCGCATCGCTGTGACACTCGAGAACGAACCGGGCGCCGACGATGAGTTGCTGTCCGACTTGGCGTACCACTACTTCGAATGCGCCTGGGCGGGTAACGCAGCCAAGGCGGTCGATTACTGCCGCCGTGCCGCCGATCAGGCGATGACACGCCTGGCCTATGAAGGCGCGGCCGATCTTTACGACAGGGCGCTGCACGCACTGGAGGAGCTCGACGACGAGCTACCTGACCGAGAGGATCAGCAGGCAGAGCTGCTGGTCGCGCGGTGTGAGGCACTTCTCGCCGCCGGTGACGTGGTCTCAGCCAGCGGCGCAGTTGAGCAATTGCTGCAGGCCGCAGGCGATTCCGCCCGGCTTGCGGCATGGGGCGCCTGCTTTGACGGCGAGGTCTCGATGCTCACCAACCCCGAGCGGCTGGACGAGATCGAATCCGCTGTCGCTGCGGCCGCTGAGGAACTGGCCGGGCTGGACGACGCGGCGGGGGAGGCCAAAGCTCACACCGTGCGGGCGTTATGTCTGGGGCGCCTTGGGAGAATCGCGGATTGCGAAACCGCTCTGGATCAGGCATTGACTGCTGCGCGGCGCGCTGGCGACCACCGGCGTGTCAACGCCGTACTCGCGACCGCGCCGCTGGCGGCCCTGTGGGGGCCGAATCCGGTTCCGCGTGCCGGTGGGCGGTGTCTCGATGTTGTTCGACTGCTTCGTATCACGACGGGATCGCCGGTTGTGGAGGCCACGTCGACGCGATGCCAGGGAGTGCTGGATGCTTTCCGCGGCCGTGCTGCCGCGGGCCGCCAACTTATCGACTCCGCCAGGCGTTCACTCACTGAACTGGGGATGCGGCACGCACTGCTCGAGGTCGAGCAATTTGCAGGACTCGTGGAGTTGGTCGCCGACGATCCTGTGGCCGCCGAGCCCCACCTGAGACGCGCCTACCACGGTTTTCGCCGGATGGGCCTCGACGCGGACTCTGCCGAGACCGCCGCTATGTTGGCGCGTGCCTGTCTTGCACTCGATAGAGATGGCGAAGCCGACGAATTGTGCACGGAAAGTGAGCGACTCGCAGGCCACGCGTCGAAGGCGGCGATTGCCTGGCGAATTGTTCGGGCACAACTCCTTTCGCGTAAGCGCGCCCATCACGAGGCTCGCCGGGTGGCCGAGGAAGCTATTGCCCTCGCGGAGCGCACAGATGCGTTGGTCGACCACGGTGACGCTTGTCTGGCGCTGGCGAGCGTGCTGGCTGCAGCAGGTAACACAGCGGAAGCGCGTGCGGCTGCTGAACACGCGCTCGAACTGTACGACCGCAAAGGTGCTGCGGCACTTGCAGAAAAGGCACGAGGCCTGCTTGTCATTAAGCAACCGGAACCGCCTGCCAAACCCGAAGGGCCGACCGTCGAGTTGGAAAACGCCTGCGTCCGGGTAATGCATCAAGCGGATGCCGCTTTCGACCGCGGAGCATGGGACGAGTGCGAACAGTTCTTCGCCCCTGACGTCTTGGTTGAGAGTCGCCGTAAGGTGGTCGGCTTTATGCCCGGCGATCTTCGGCGGGGAGACTGGCCGCAAGTTGCCAGACATCTTCGCGAAGGCTGGTCCTGGCACCGAGCGACGGTTATCGCTCTCCGAGGCGAGCGTTTGGCGCTCGCTCGAATCGAACTCGGAACCGATGACCCGAGCCTCGGCGCGCCGCACGAGGAATTCCTCGGGCTGTGGGGCCTCGACGAAGACGGTCGAATCGCGTTACAAGTGTTCTTCGACATCGACGACACGGAAGCCGCGGTCGCGGAACTTGATGCCCGACATCGGGCAATTGAATCTGAACCCGGGGAACCGGACACCGCGTGTGTGCGTGTGGCTCGGCGGCTTGACGCCGCTTACGACCGCAATGCGTGGGACGAGCTCGAGCAGCACATCTCACCCGTTATTTTCTGCGAGAGCCGCCGGAAGGTGGTTCGATTCGGCCCCCTTGAGTGGACCAGAAGCGAATGGCTAGCCGAGGCAAAACATTACCGCGAAACGTTGGCCGAAGTACGGTACCGCCATGTCATCCTCGCCGTGCGGGGTGAGCGCTTAGCTCTCACCTCGTTCAGTGTCGGACCGACTGATGAGACCCCTGGAGCGCCGCGAGATGAACTGGTCCAGCTATACGGCCTCGACGAAGAGGGCCGACTTGCGCTGCAGATGTGGTTTGACGTCGAAGACATGGACGCAGCGATCGCTGAGTTGGACGCCGCGTACACGCGGCTCGAAGGTCGAGTTCCGCCGCCAACACTCGAGAACGCTGCGAGCCGAGTAGATAAGCGCTTTCAAGAGTGCTTCATTGCTCAAGATTGGGACGCGTTGACCTCGATGCTGTCAAGCGGCACAGTCGCTGAAGATCGCCGTCGAGTCGTGAACGCCGGAAGCTTAGATCGACGAGATTTCGAACTCACCGTCCGTGCATACGCCGCCGTTGAATCCCAGACTCTGACGTCGACGGTCATTGCAACCCGCGGGCAGCGCCTCGCTATGAGTCATCACCGATTCTCGGGACGAGACCACCGGCCCGACGCGTTCAGCACCGAAATGCTTGTCGTCATCGAGATAGACGCCGACGAGCGGATGGCCGCAATCGTCACGTTCGACCTCGACGAATTCGACGCTGCCATCGAGGAACTCGACGCCCGGTACATCGCCGGCGAAGCCGCCGAATACGAACAGACGTGGTCCAAGGTCGCTGAAGCGTACGCAAGGCTGAACCGGCGGGAGCTGCCGGCGACAACGCGTGGTTGGTTCAATACTGACCATCGACGGCTCGCGCCAGTCGAGGCCGGCCAATTAGCCGCGTTCGTACGGGATGCCCAAGATCAATGGGGCGTCATCTATATCGAGAGGGTGCATCGGCTCAGCGATCTGGGGGCGGTCGTCAGTCGAGCGATTGATGCGACGTCGCACGACGGGTTCGACGCAGAGTGGCGCGAGATCGATTTATTGACGTTTGAGGGCAACAGAATCAGCCGCCTTGAACTCTTCGATGCCTCGGATCTCGAGGGTGCTATCGCTAAATTCGACAGCCTCAGCCAACCGGCGCACAACATTGAAAATCGGGCGAGCCGAGTGGGCGATCGTTACTTCACGCATTTTGCCGACCGCGACTGGGACGCGCTTGCGGGCGTCGTGGCCGAAGACATTCTCAATGACGATCGCCGGAGTGTCGTGAACACAGGAATCCGGTGCGGGCGAGATAACGATGTCGAAAATATGCGTACTGCTGCGGATCTCGGATTCGTGCATATCACCTCAGATGTGCTTGCGACACGCGGAGAACGGCTTGTTCTCGCGCGTGTCTCAGGCCATGACGGCGGACGCGAAACGTTTGTCAACTCGATGCTCGCTGTCGTCGAAATCGACTCAGACGATCGGATCGCGGTCATCATCACCTTCGACCTAAGTGATCTTGACGCTGCGACCACCGAACTCGATGCCCGCTACCTCGCAGGCGAGGCCGCACTGCACGGGCACGCATGGTCGGTCGCCGCGGGCGTCTTCGCTGCGCTCAACCGTCACGAATTGCCGGCTGCAACGCCGGAATGGGTGAGCATCGATCACCGGCGAGGGACGCCACTAGCCGAAACCGATCTCAAGGGACTCGTCACCAACCTCAACGAGCTCACGCCGGACCTCACCAACTACATAGAGGTAGTGCATCTTCTGCGCGACCACGGAGCCGTTATCACCCAGGTGTCTCGTGGGACGTCCCCCGAAGGCTTCGACGCCGAATGGCGAATGGTCAACCTCTTGACGATCGACGGCGACGCGGTCAATCGCTGTGAATTGTTCGACGAGGACGATGTCGACGTCGCCGTTGCGAGACTCGACGCGCTGGTACGACCGGAGACGAAGCTGGATAATCTCGCGAACCGAGTGGTGGAGCAGTATCTGTCGCACTTCGCGACTCGCTCTTGGGATGTCATGGCCCAAGCAGTGGGCGATGACTTCACAGGCGACGACCGCCGACGCGTCGTTAACGGGGGTGTGCGGCACGGTCGAGAAAGCGAAATCGCGAGCTTGAAAGCCATGGCCGAAATCGGCTGCTCAAACATCACGTCCACGCCGCTTGCAGTCCGCGGCAAGCGTCTCGTGCTGGCTCGGCACACTTTCGATGCACCCGATTGGCCCGAGTTGGATGTCGAGACAGTCGATGTTGTCGAGGTGAACGACGACGGGCAGATCGTGGCTGAAATCGCTTTCGATGCGGATGATCTCGATGCGGCCTCGGCTGAGCTCGACGCCCGATACCTCGCTGGAGAAGCAGCGTCGAACGCGACGACGTGGTCGGTAGTCACCCGAGCCTATACCGAGGCAAACAACAAGAAGCAGCTCATGCTTTCACCGGATGCTGTCACGGTGGATCACCGGCGGGGCAGAGCGTTCTCACCCGGTGAGATGGCCGAATATATGTATGCCACCTGGAATCTCGCACCTGACGTCTGTGCCTACATCGAGGTCGTACACCGGCTGAGTCAGTTCGGGACCGTCGTCACCCACGTGGCGCGTGGAGCCTCACAGCAAGGGTTCGAAGCCGAGTGGCGGGAGCTCATTCTCGCGACGGTCGATGCCGACCTGATTGATCGCTGCGAGATGTTCGACGAGGCCGACCTCGATGCCGCGCTGGCGCGTTTCGATGAGCTCAGTCGTCCGGCACGACAGCTGGAGAACGACGCAGTCCGAGTGGGTGACCGCCTTCGGGCGTTGTTCGAAGCCCGCGATTGGACTGCACTTGCAGAGCTGTATGCAGATGACGTAGCCGGCGACGATCGCCGCCGTGTCATCGGTGGCGGGGCCCGCAGCGGCAAGGACACCGAGATCGTAAATATGCGTGCGATGGCGGAACTCAACGCGCCACGTATTCATGCGACCGTGCTTGCGGTTCGCGGACAACGGCTCGCCCTTTTTCAAGATTTCGTCATGGACGACGAGGAACTGGTCGAGGCATCGTTCCTCGGTGTCTTCGAAATCAACGCCGACAACCGGATCGTCGGAGTCGTTGGGTTCGACGACGAGGATATCGACGCCGCCTACGAAGAACTCGATAAGCGTTACCTCGCAGGCGAAGCCGCGGCGAATCCGCACGTGTGGTCGGTTGTCTCGGGGGCCTACGCAGCGGTCAACAGGCATGAACTCCCGCCGTGGACCGCCGATGCGGTAAGCATCGATCACCGGAGTGCGATAGCTCTTTCGCCCGGTGACCTGGCCTCCTACATTCACGCCATGTGGGGTCAAACACCGAATGTCAGAGTCGACGTCGTCGCCGTTCATCGGTTGACGAGATTCGGCGCGCTCGTCACGCACGTCGCGACCGGAACCACGGAGCAGGGGTTCGAGGGCGAATGGCGAGAGATCACCCTCTCAATTGTCGAAGGCGACCGCATAACTCGGAGCGAGATGTTCGATGAGGCAGACCTCGACGCCGCCCTCGCGAAATTTGACGAACTTAACCGGCCGAAGCAACTGTTCGAAAACGCGGCGAGTCGAATCTACGACAGTGTCCAGGAATACAACGCGGAGCGTAATTGGGATGCCGTGGCGAGCTTGCTGGCCGAAGACCTACTCGTCGACGATCGCCGACCGATGATGGGTGCCGGCATCCGACACGGTCGAGATGCCGCAATCTCCGACATGCGGACGACTGCCGAACTGGGCCTCACGCATGTGACGTCAGACATACTTGCCATCCGAGGCGAGCGCCTCCTACTGGTACGAAGCCACTATTTCCGCTCGGACGACGAATCCGACGACTTCGTGAACGAAGTGATTTCTCTCTATGAACTCAATGCCGATGACCAGGTGGCGGTTAGCGTCATTTTCAACCCGGATGAGATAGATATCGCCATAGAGGAACTCGAAACTCGCTATCTTGCGGGCGAAGGCGCCGCATACGCGCACACGTGGGCCAGCATCACTCGGAATGTCGCAGCGTTCAATCGGGGTGAGCGGTCCACGACAACCCCTGACTGGATCACCATCGATCACCGCAGTGTGACGCGCTTCGCTCCCGGAGAATTGTCTGCGGCTGTTAACGAATCCGCCGACCCGACAACGGAATTCCGAGCCCGCAACATCGCGGTACATCGGCTCTGCGCTCGCGGCGCTGTCGTGACAACTGTGTCGCAGGGGACCTCACCGCAGGGCTTTGAAGCCGAGTGGAAGGTGATTCAGATCCTGACAGTCGACGGCGATTTCATCAACCGTTGCGAGCTTTTCGACGAAACAGATCTCGATGCCGCGCTCGTGAGATTCGACGAAATCGCCCAGCCCGCAGAGCGGCTCGATAACACGGCGAGCCGAGTAGAGGCGCGCGCCCAGGCGTGCATCGCAGCAGGGGACTGGGATGCGCTGACAGGCGTTCTGGCGGGCGACGTCTCGATTGATGACCGTCGTCGCGTCGTCAATGCCGGTCTGCGGCGTGGTCGCGATGCCGTTGTCGAGGACCTGCGGGTTGGTGCCGAGATAGGTCTGACGCAGATCACGCCAACCGCGATCGCGACGCGAGGCGAGAATCTGACGCTCCGTCGTATCCGCTATTCAGGTGGCGAACAGCGACCTGAGGTCGGTGTGATCGACTTGGTTCAAATCGTCGAAATCGACGCGGAAGAACAGATCGTGGTGCTGGTTTTGTTCGACGCCGACGACCTCGAGCGCGCCCTCGCGGAGTTGGACGCCCGTTACATCGCAGGCGAAGCCGCCGCGCACGCACGGACGTGGTCGCAGATCAAAGATGATTGCGATGCTCTCAACCAACAGCAACTTCCTACGCGGCCGGACTTCGTGTTTGTCGACCGGCGGCGAGTCGCAAGTATTGGCGCGGCCGACGTAGAGGAATTCTTCCAGGCGGCGTGGGAACTCACGCCGGACATGACGACCTTTGTTGAAAGCGTGCATCGATTGAGCGATGTGGGTGCGGTCGTCAGTCAAGTGGCGCATGGGACTTCCCGCGATGGGTTTTACGCCGAGTGGCGGGTAATCAACCTGTACAAGGTCGATGGTGATCACCTGAGTCGCTGCGAGGTTTTCGACGAAACCGATATCGATGCGGCACTCGCGCGGTTCGATGAACTCACTCCTGCGAGATCCCTCCTCGCCAATACGGCAAGCCGAGTAGCTGATCGGTTCTGGTCGCGCTATGAGGTCCGCGATTGGGACTCGATGAAAGAAACACTGTGCGACGACGTCGCCACTGACGATCGTCGTTCGGTTGTGAGGTTCGACGCGGAACAACAGGGCGTCGATGCCGTCGTTCAGATCATGCGCGCGGCGCCCGACGTCGGCATACCGCAGGTGACGCAAACCGTTATCGCCACACGCGGCGAGCGCCTCGCCCTCGTTCACACCCGCTTCTCGGGCCGTGAGCCGCAGACCGAACCGTTCTATTCTGAATTGCTCTACGTGTTCGAGGTGAACTCCGACAACAAGATCGCGGCATTCGTCCTGATGGATGTTGATGCCGTCGACGCCGCACGCGAGGAGCTCGACAAGCGTTACCTAACAGGTGACGCTGCACCCCACGCACACACGTTCTCGCTGATCGCAGAGGCATTCGCTGCTGTCAACCGACGCGAACTGCCCACAACAGCAGCAGAGTTCGTAAGCCTCGATCACCGGCGACCAGTTGCGTTCGCGCCAGGTGAGATGATGGTCTTCCTCCAGGCCACCTTTAACGACGCACCTGAAATTCGTATCGACATCGATACGGTGCACCGACTCAGCAACTGCGGCGCGGTCGTCTCGCACACGTTGCGCAACACCTCACCACAGGGGTTCGACGCCGAGTGGCGGGTGATCGGCGTTTCGATGGTCGAGGGCGGCGTGATCAATCGTTGTGAGCTGTTCGACGAGGCGGACCTCGACGCCGCGCTGACGCGGTTCGGTGAACTGAGCCATCCGGTACGCATGCTGGAAAACGCGGCGAGCCAGGTAGTTCAGCGCTTCAACAGCTGTTTCGCGGAGCGCGATTGGCCCGCAATGGCGGAGATTCTTGCAGACAACATTTTCGACGACGATCGTCGACGTGTGGTGAACGCCGGTACGTTGCGCGGCAGGGCTGATGTGATCGGCGATGTGTCGGCACTCGCCAACATCGGGGCTCGGAATATCACGTCGGAACTGATTGCAACCCGCGGCGCGCGTCTTGTCCTTAACCGTGCGAGGTACTCCGGCCGTGAAGAGCGTCCGGAGTCGTTCCACATTGACGCCCTGGACATCGTTGGGGTTAACGCCGAGAACCAGATCGTGACACACATCGCGTTCGATCCCGACGATATCGACGCAGCCTTCGCCGAACTCGATGCCCGCTACCTCGCCGACGAAGCGGCGCCTTACGCGGATACCTGGACAGTCATCACACAGGCGTATGCCGCGCTCAACCGTCACGAGCTGCCCCCGGCTGTTTCGGACTTGGTCCACGACGATCACCACCGACTCCCGCTGTGGAAAGGCGACTTGGCGGCCAACATGCGTGCCGCGTGGGAAGGCATGCCCGACTGGCACATTCAAATAGTGGCCGTGCACCGGCTGACCGACGTCGGGGTAGTAGTGACGTGTATCGCCGATGGAAAGTCGCAACAGGGCTTCGGCGCCGAGGTGTCCGGCATCGCGATGTTGACGGTCCAAGGCGGACAGATCAATCGTTTCGAGTACTTCGACGATGCCGATCTCGACACGGCGATGGCGAGGTTCGAGGAACTAAGCCGCCCGATGCCGCGACTGGGGAATGCGGCTAGCCGGGTGTACGAACGCCGCAATGCCTACTTCGCGGCCCGCGATTGGGCTGCACTTGCGGAGACGCTCGCCGACGACGTATTCAGCGACGACCGTCGCCGGGTTGTGAACACCGGCGCGACCCGTGGGCGGGATGCTCAAATGGCGAATAACCGGGCGGCCGCCGATGTTGGGGTCACAACCATAACGTCGACCGTCCTTGCCACTCGCGGTGAGCGCCTCGCACTCAGTCAGAGCCGAATCTCCGGACGGGACCGGGGTCCAGAGGCTTTCCAACTTGAGTTGCTTGGGGTTGTCGAAATCGATGCCGACGAGCGGATGGTGGCATACATCGCGTTCGAGGTGGACGACCTCGGCGCAGCTCTTGCAGAACTCGACGCGCGGTATCTCGCCGGTGAAGCCGCGGTTCACTCACGAACATGGTCAGTCATCAAAGATGGTTACGCGGCGCTCAACCGTCATGAAATTCCACCGACGACGCCGAATTGGGTGAATGTCGACCACCGACGCGGAGGCAGCGCATTCGCATCCGGCGAGATGGCGACATATATTCGCTCCTCCTGGGAGGATTCACCGCAGAATAAGATCCACGTCGAGACGGTGCATCGGCTGAACGATCTCGGGGCCGTCGTCACCACCACGACGCGCGGGGTCTCGGTCACGGGCTTTTACGCCGAGTGGCGAGAGGTCGGTCTGGTGACCGTCGACGGGGAGAAGCTCGACCGCACTGAGCTATTCGACGAGTCCGACCTCGATGCCGCGCTCACAAAGTTCGACGAACTGAGCCGCCCAGCGAGGGTTTTGGAGAACGCAGCCGGCCGCATAGTCAAGCGAGCGCGCTCATATTTCGCGGTTGGTGATTGGGACGGCATGCGCGCCACTCTTGCGGAGGACTTCACCCTTGACGATCGCCGACGCACCGTAAACGGCGGGATGCGTCATGGCGGGGGTTCCATGATCAGTGATGCCCGCATAGCAGCCGATGTCGGCCTCACAGGTGTCGCTTACGAGGTCATGGCTGTGCGAGGAATGCGGCTGATCTTGACTCGGACGCGATATTCGGAGAAGGAGGGAGACACCGAGGCCTTTTTTGGCGAGGTACTCGAGGTCATCGAGATCGACGATGCCGGCAAAGTCTCCAACATTGTCACGTTCGACCCTGACGACATCGACGCGGCCTTCGCGGAACTCGACGCACGATACGCCGCCGGCGAAGCGGCGCCATATGCGCACACGTGGAACGTCATCGCAGACACCCACTCCGCATACAACCGGGATGGGAGTGTTCCCAACGAAAATTGGACAGGGATCGACCACCGGAAGGGTTACCCGGCGGAAAAACTTAGCGAGACGATCCGGATCGCTAGAGACCTCACTCCAGACTTCAGCATCTATATCGAGTGTGTGCATCGCCTGAGCGATCGCGGAGCGGTCATCGCAAACAAATCGTTCGCGACCGGGGAAAAGGGATTCGCCGCTGAGTGGCGAATGATTCAGCTAATGACAGTTGATGGCGACCGTGTCCTACGCTTGGAGATTTTCGACGAGGACGACCTCGACGCCGCGCTCGCGCGGTTCGACGAACTAAGCCGACCTGCGCAGCAACTGAGAAACACTGCGAGCGAGGTGAATCAACGCCTGTGGTCGTTGTATGAAACTCACGAATGGGACGCCATAGCAGGCCTTCTCGCCGAAGATATCGTTACCGAAGACCGTCGCGCGGTTGTCAACGCGGGCATCCAACATGGCCGAGATGTCGAACTGGTCAACATGCGTACCCTTGCTGAGATCGGGGCGAAGGTCACCTCAACGGCCATTGCCACGCGCGGACAGCGCCTCGTTCTCACCCTCGTCTGTACACGGAATCGAGATCTCCAGCGAGGCGAATTGTCCGCGGAGATGCTCGACATGATTGAGGTCGACAAAGACCATCAAATCGTGCGCGGAGTCCTCTTCGAAACCGAAGACATTGACGCCGCGTTCGCGGAACTTGACACGCGATATCTCGCCGGCGAGGCGGCGACTCATTCACAGACATGGACGGCTGTCACGCAGATATTCGACGCCATCGGGCGCCGCGAACTACCTGCGACGAGCCAAGACTGGGTACACGTTGACCATCGCCCAGCTGCGGCTCTCGAGACGAACGATTCGACGACGTTTCTTAGCGCCGTGCTGGAACAATTCTCGAGCCTCTCGATTCGTATCGAAGCCGTTCATAGGCTGACCGAGCTCGGAGCCGTGATTACTCATTCCTCTCATGGGACGTCCAAAGACGGCTTTGACGCCGAGTGGCGCATGATCGACTTGCTAACGGTCGAGAGGGGACTGGTCAAACGTGGTGAAGTCTTTGACGACACCGACCTCGACGCGGCGCTCGCCAAGTTCGATGCGCTAAATCTCCCGCCACGGCGACTGGAGAACGCCGCGACGCGCGCGGAATCGCGCTGTCAGAAATCGTTCGCCATGCGCGACTGGGACGCTATGGCCACCATGATGGCTCCGAATCTGGTCGGCGACGACCGTCGGCGTGATCTGGCATCTGGCGTGCGCCACGGCCGAGAAGCCGAGATCGAAAATCTACGGGCGTGGGCCGGTGTCGGGATCGAGCAGATGACGTCGGAGACGATGGCGATTCGCGGGGAGCATCTCGTCCTGAGTCGCACCCGATTGTCCGGTCGCAATTATGGGCCGGACGGATTCCACACCGACCTGCTTCGAATCGTCGAGACCAACGCCGACGAGCGAATCGTCGCGCGAGTCGTGTTCGACCCAGATGACGTCGACGCGGCCTTCGCCGAACTCGACGCACGATACGCCGCCGACGAAGCGGCGCCGCACGCACAGACATGGTCCGTGCTCGCACCGATTCCAGCTGCGTTCAATCGGCGGGAGCTTCCCGCGACGACACCAGACTGCATCAACATCGACCATCGGCGCGGAACAGCCTTCAGTCCTGGCGAACTGACCGCCTACGTACGCGCCACGTGGGACATGTCACCCGAGGCGCACGTCAACATTGAATCCGTCCAACGGTTGAGCGGTTTCGGGGCGGTCGTCACTCATGCCGCACACGCGGTTTCCCAGGACGGTTTCGCCGCCGAATGGCGAGTGGTGAATCTCTATGGTGTGACTGGCGATCGCATCAGTCGCTGCGAGATCTTCGACGAAGATGAACTGGACGCGGCGCTTGCCAGGTTCGATGAACTCAGCAGACCATCGCCAGCACTCGAGAATTCGGCGAGCCGAGTAGCCACGCGCTTCCGAGCATCTTTCGCAGCCCGAGACTGGGATGCGATGGCCAAGATGCTGGCCGGAGACCTGTACAACGAGGATCGCAGGCCAGTCGTGAACGCCGGGATTCGGCACGGTCGAGACTCGATGCTGGAAGATATGCGGTCTGCCGCTGACATCGGCGTTCCAGAACTCTTGTCCACCGACATCGCGACCCGTGGGGAACGCCTCGTTCTGGTTCGTGCGCAAGCGCCTTACGGTGTGCGACCCGAGGCGTTCTACGTCGACAACCTTGCGATAGCCGAGATCGACGGCGATGGGTTAGTTACAGCTCAGGTAGTGTTCGGCGTCGACGAATTTGCCGCGGCCCTGGTGGAACTGGACGCACGCTATGCCGCCGGAGAGGCTTCCGCGCACTCGCATACATGGTCGGCCATCGCAGAGGCCTATGCCGCCTTCAACCGGCGCGAGATGCCCCAGACGACGCCGGACTGGGTGAGTATCGATCACCGGCGAGCGGGGCGTGCGTTCGCGCCCGGCGACCAGACGTCATACATTCAAGCCACCTGGGAAGTCGCCCCGCGGGTTCATAGTTTCGCGTCGACCGTGCATCGGCTGAACGATCTCGGCGCCGTCGTCACCCAGGTGACGAGTGGAACATCGCACCAGGGCTTTGACGTCGAATGGCAGGACATCGTCATCCTGACCGTCGATGGCGCCTTGCTCAGTCGCTGCGAGGTCTTCGACGAAGCAGATCTCGACACGGCGCTCGCCACGTTTGACGAACTCACCGCGCCCCCTACTCGCGTCGAGAACGCGGCAACGCGAATCTGGGAGCGGCTTGCCGACGCATTCAATAGCCGCGATGTGGAAACCTATCTCGACCTCACCGCACCGGATGGCCATTTTGTAGATCGGCGCAAGGGCCTGCGCGACTCCCATGAAGGGGTAATGCGTCGGCGAGTCATCGAGACACTGTTCGAGTATCCACGATTGTGGCGGATGAGTGTCGAGCATATTGCCGTTCGCGGGTCACGTATGTGCCTGAGTCGTCAAACGTTTCGCGATCACGGCGACGTCGCCCGGCCGATCACCGTTGAAGTCCTGGCAGTGACAGACAGCGCCGGTGGTGACGTCGTGTATGACTTCGCGCTCTTCGATCCTGATGACATCGATGCCGCGTTCGAGGAACTCGAATCCCGATACGTGGCGGGCGAGGCCGCCGTTCATGCAGGCGCATGGTCCGTCATCGCGTCGACGTATGGCGCATTCAACCGACGTGAACTGCTCCCGACAAGAATGGCTCGTGTACACGTCGACCATCGATCGCTCGACACGTTAGGCCCGAGCAATCTGGCTGAATCTGTCCGCGCCTCGTGGAATCTCGTACCTGACATCGTCCTGTATGTCGAGATTGTCCATCGACTCAGCAGTTTCGGTGCTCTTGTGACCATCAGGTCTCACGGAACCTCGCACGATGGCTTCGATGCTGAGTGGCGAATGATTCAGATACTCATGATCGAAGGTGACCGGGTCGATCGCCTGGAGATCTTTGGCGAAACAGACCTCGACGCCGCGATCACCAGATTCGACGAACTGAGTGTGTCGGCACCACAACTTGCGAACGCCGCGACCCAAAACTTCGCGCTGATCGCGGATGCGTTCAATCGCCGTGATCTAAAGGCTTTCCTTGATGCGGTCTCGGCGGATGCACGCTACGAGGATCGGCGCAAAGGTCTCCGCAACGAGGGGCGGGTCGATGCCAACCTTGTACACGCGATGCTGTCGGAGGCGGCTGACGGCTGGCGGCTGACGATCGATCCGATTGCCGTCCGGGGTCATCGATTGGCGCTGAGCCGCTACACCTACCGCGATGCGAATGAGGCCGAGTGTCCGGTTGAGCTCGAAGCATTGGTCCTTACCGAGGTTACCGACGATCAATTGGCTGATCTCTCGATCGTTTTCGACCCCGACGACATCGACTCCGCATTCGCAGAATTGGACACCCAGTACGGCGCAGGCGAAGGGGCAGCGCAAGCGCATACCTGGGCACTCATTGTGCAGAACTACGCCACGTTCAATCGGCATGAGATGCCCGCGCAGACGCCGGACTGGACCAACATTGACCACCGGCGAGCAACGGCATTCGCGCCCGGTGACCTCACCGAGTACATCCACGCGGCGTGGAGCGTCACTCCGGACACCAAGGCCTATGTACAGAGGGTGCATCGGCTGGACAGCCATGGAGCGGTTCTCACCGCGTTGACGTATGGCACGTCACCACAGGGATTCCATGCGGAGTGGCAGGACATCCATCTTGCGACATTCGAGGGCGATCTGTGCAACCGCTTCGAGCTCTTCGACGAGACAGCGCTTAACGCCGCGCTGTCCAGATACGACGAACTCACCTCTGCGACAACGCAGCTCGAGAATGCGGCGACTCGCAATACTGCCTTGATTGTCGACGCGTTCAATCGCCGCGACTTGGATGGGGTTCTCTCGGCCTGGGATATGAACGCACGATACGACGATCGGCGGAAAGGCCTGCGTGACGCAGGTCAGATGGACCGGGACTACGCAACACACCTGCTGTTCGACGCACCGACAAGTTGGCAGATGGAATTCGAGCCTATAGCAATCAGGGGCCGGCACCTGGCGCTAACTCGACTCATCTGGCGTGATACCGCTGAGGCCGACAGAGCAGTCACAGTCGAGATGTCCAGTGTGGTAGCGGTCGCGGACAGTGAATTGCTCTATCATGCGACACTTTTCGACCCCAACGACGTCGACGCGGCCTTCGCCGAATTGGACACCCGCTGGATCGCCTTGGGCGAGGTCGAGCATCCCGATGTAATTCGTGCCACGAGCCGGCTTTTCGAAGCGACCAATCGCCATGACTGGGAAGCGCTCGCGGCGATTCAGGCCGGTGCCAAGTACATAAATCACCGCCAGTTGGCGACGGGGGAGGACATCGGTGACCACTGGTTCTCGCTGCGGACGATGGCGTCGCTAATCCCTGATATGCGCGTACTGGTTGCCGAAATTCCCGCTAGTTCGGCACGCGGTGTTGTCACCGACATCGTCGTGACCGGGACGACGGCCGAGGGCACCGCGATAGAGCTGCCCGCAGTGATCGTGCTTCTCTTCGACGGCGACCGTCTCACGCACATGGAGGCGTTCGATTCAGACCGGCGACCACAGGCGCTCGCTCGTTTCCAAGCGCTAGACAGCTAGGGCCGCGCGATTATCACGGAGTGAAGAAACGCATATCCGTGATGCTCCAACCCTATTGAGTCTCCGACAAAACCGACGATGAGCGGCTAGTTGTTGGTTGGTGGTTTGGGTTCGTAGGGGTCGTACCACTTCCATTGGGCGCGTTCGCCGATGGGGCCGCGGTAGGGCGGTGCGTCGGGTGGGGGTCGGTTGGGTGGTCGCGCGAGCGATGCTGAGGTGAGCGTGCGTCCGCGGGTGTCGGTGACGGTGATGTTGGGTGCGGGTCCGGTGACGGTGATCTCGCCGCGGTGGTGTGCGCGGTGGTGGTAGGGGCACAGCAGCACGAGGTTGTCGAGTTCGGTGTGCCCGCCGTCTTCCCAATGCTGGATGTGGTGGGCGTGCAGTCCGCGGGTGGCCGCACAGCCGGGCACCGCGCACGTGGGGTGGCGGTATTCCAGGGCGCGACGCAGCCGCCGGCTGATGGTGCGGGTGGTGCGTCCGGCGCCGAGGGGTTGGCCGTCACGTTCGAACCACACCTCACACGTCGCATCACAGGTCAGGTATTGGCGATCAGACGGCGAGAGCAGCGGCCCCAAATGTAGCTGCGCGATCTGGTCTTTGAGATCGAGGTGCACCACGACGGTGGTGTGTTGGCCGTGCGGGCGGCGCGCCACATCGGCGTCGGCGCCGGATTCGACGAGCGCCATGAACGCCGAACCTTTGGTGGGAAACGGCGGCCGATGCTGCGGCAGCAGGTCACCGTCTTCGTGGTCGCGTTTCCATTGGGCGATCGCGGCATCGAGTTGGGAGGCCACGGCGGCGTCGAACGTCGCGGCATCGAGGTGCGACAGTTTGATCTTCCAGTAGACGTACTGGTCGTCGCTGTGGGTTTTGGCGAGTTGGGGCGGCAGTTCGGGCTCGGGTTTGGGTGCGGGGTCGGGTTCGCGGTAGGGGTCGGGTTCGGGTGGCAGGGGTGGTTCGAGTTTGAGGGCGGTGTTGAGTTGGCTGACGGTGGCGACTTCGGCCAGTTTGGCGTAGTGCTCATCGGATCCGGTGGCGGCTTTCTTGGCGATGGTCCCGACCTGGTCCAATGACAGCCGGCCTTCGCGCATCCCTTGGACACAGCGCGGAAACTCCGGCAGCCGGTGCGCGATCGCGGCAATCGTGTTGGCGGTGGTCGTCGAGGAGCCGGTCTTCCAGCCGACCAGCGCCGACATCGAGCGACACCCGGTGATGCCCAACATTCTGCCGTGGTCCATCTCCGCAACGACCTCGACGATGCGGGCATCGATGGCGTTGCGTTGACCCATCAACTCGCCCAGTTCCTCGAAACACTCCGCCAGCCGGTCCTTCGGACCCATCACCGGAGCGTCGGTCAATGGGACAGCGGCCATGACCCCATCAAAACAGAAGGGTCCGACAAATCCTGGGCTGCTGGCGGAGGGCCGCACACGCTTCTGACCATTGACATGCAGCCGGTGGACTGCCTATGGTAGACATGCAGCCAGGCAGCTGCATAAACGCAGATGACACAAACAGACGAGGTATTTAGGGCGCTGGCCGATCCCAGTCGGCGACTGCTGCTCGACAGCCTCAACTCCCGCAATGGGCAGAGCCTGCGCGACCTGTGCGCGGAACTGTCCATGGCGCGGCAGTCGGTCAGCAAGCACCTGGCGGTGCTCGAGGCAGCCAACCTGATCACCACGGTGTGGCGGGGCAGGGAAAAGCTGCACTACCTCAACGCAGAACCGATCAACGCGATCGCCGACCGCTGGATCAACCAATACGACCGTGCGCGAGTGCAGACACTCGCCGATCTGAAGATTGCATTGGAGGCAGAACCGATGAGCGACAGCGCCGCATTCGTCTACACCACCTACATCCGCACTACGCCGGAACGGCTGTGGCAGGCAATCACCGATCCCGCGTTCTCAAACCGGTATATGGGGCACGCGTTGGTGTCGGATTTCCAGAAGGGCTCCTCGTATGTGTGGTCCGACTGCACGGGCCTCGAAATCGAGGACCCCGAGCAGCAGGTGATCCTCGAGTCCGATCCGTACCGCAGGCTTGCTTTCACCTTCCACACGTTCGTGCCGGAGCTCACGGAGTTGGGCCTCGACGGGGACGTCGTGAAGAAGGCCGCGGCGGAAAGGCGATCCAAGGTTTCGTTTGACATCGAGCCGGTCGACGACGGTCAGGTGAAGCTGACGGTCGTGCACGACGACTTCCCATCGGAAAGCACTGTGCGCGAGCTTATCTCAGGCGGCTGGCCGTGGAAGCTGTCGAATCTCAAGACAGCATTGGAAGAGTCGTGACAGGCCAGCCCGACATAGTCGACCACGCAACGTGGCAGGCGCAGATCGACGCGCTACGAGTCCGTGAAAAGGCACACACCCGCGAAGGCGACGCGATAGCTGCCGCCCGTCGCCGGCTCCCCATGGTAGAGATCGACGGCGGAACTCCACTGGTCGGCGCACAGGGCGCCACCACGTTGCTCGATGCTTTCGAAGGCCGCTCTCAGCTGATCGCCTACTACTTCATGTGGCACACAGGGCATTCCGCCGCCGAACAGTGCGAAGGCTGCACATGGTGCACCACCAGCGTCCAAGAGCTGTCGTATCTGCACTCGCGCGACATCACCTACGCGGTGCTGTGCCAGGGGCCGTACGACGAGAGCCGCCGATACCGCGACTTCATGGGCTGGGAAATGCCCTGGTACTCCGCACAGAAATCCCTGGACGCATTGCTTGTCGGTCGGCAGCAAGGCCTCATGCATCTCGTGTCGTACCTGCGCGACGGCGACCGCGTGTTCGAGACCTACTGGACCAACTACCGCGGCGTGGAGTCCATGGACTACAGCCTCGCGCTGATGGATCTCACCGTTTATGGACGTCAGGAGGAGTGGGAGGAATCGCCGAGCGGCTGGCCCATATACCCGCTCGGCGATGATCTGCAGCCAATGCGTTCAGACGGCCGTCCCATTGCGCAGTGGTCTCGACTGCAGGACGGGCGGTCCGATGATCTGACGTTGACGCAAGAAGGGAGTGACGCGAAGTGAAGACACCACCGATTGTGTCGGCAGGGGAGTGGGACGCCGCCCTGGCCGAGATGCTCACCAAGGAAAAAGAGGTTCAGCGGGCCCGTGACGCACTGGCCGCACAGAGGCGTCGCATGCCGTGGACTGCCGTTGAAAAGGACTATGTCTTCGACGGACCCGACGGCAAGCTGAGCCTGCTCGATCTGTTCGACGGCCGTCGCCAGCTGATCGTCTATCGCGCGTTCATTGAACCCGGCACGGGCAGTGACGATGTTCCCGGGCATCCGGGCTGGCCCGACCACGGTTGCGTGGGTTGCTCGTTGATGGCCGACCACGTTCCCAACCTGGCCCACCTCAATGCCCGCGATACCACCTTCGTCTATGTTTCTCGCGCAACGCAATCCGACCTCGAGCGGATGAAGTCGAAGATGGGGTGGCGGCACCCGTGGTACACGATCACAGACGACTTCGACAAGGACTTCGGCGTCGACCTGTGGCACGGCACCAACGCGTTCATCCGCGACGAGAACGACCGAATCTTCCGCACTTACATGATCTCCGGTCGCGGCGACGAGGTGTTCGTCGCCACCTGGAACCTGCTCGATATGACCGCGCTTGGCCGACAGGAGAATTGGGAAGACTCACCCGAGGGCTATCCGCAGACCCCGCCCTACGAGTGGTGGCGCTGGAACGACACGTACGCGGAGCAGGGTAGCGGCCATAGCGGGTGCTGCCACTAGGGCTTCACGCTCGCCAGTGCCTGGTCGACAATCTCCGACCACCGTGCCGCATTGACGGTTTCGACCGCCGTCTCGCCTGCGAAAGCACTTGAGATCACGATGTCGGGCTCGACCGAACCCAGCAGTTTGACGCTGTCGCGCATCGCCGCCGCGTCGCCCCTGCCGGGCACCACGAACGTCGACCAGGTGCCGTCGCCGGCGGGAAATATGGTGTCGCCGGTGAACAGATACCGGACGCCGCCCGTGCCCGTCACGAGGTAGCAGGTGCTCCCCGGCGAATGCCCTGGCGTCGGAAGCACTTCCACCTCGTTGACATCGACGTGTCGCACCGATTCCAGCAGTACGTCGACGCGACCGTGTTCGCTGATCTCCTTCAGTTCGGCTGCCGGAGCGTGTAACTGACGGCCGAAATGCTCGGCAATGCGCACCAAATTCGGGCCGGCTTCGTCGAGATGCGACAGATACTGGGCGCTGACCCCTCCCAATTCATCGATGGCATCGAAATCGACATCGCTGGCCGGACTGTAGAACAGCACATTGCCGGCTGACCGCGCCCACAGGTAGGCATGGGTGGTCAGACCAGGGAACGGTGAATCCATGCGGGTTTGATAGAGATCGTCATTGATCTTCGTCAAGGTAGCCATGACTCCACCCTGCTTCCTCAACCATTGTTGAGGTCAAGCGTGAATAGGTCGGAGGTTAGATTTCGCCGCTGGCGGCAACAGAGTACGTAGCCGACGGCTCTCCGCGGCTGAATCGAGTCGCTTCAGAACGAAGGGTGCCATTTTGGGTCGGATCGTCGTTGCCGCCAGCTCGCTGTCCGGCCATGTGCTTCCGATGATGCATATCGGCTCCTACCTGCGGCAAAGCGACCACGACGTCGTTGTCGTATCCGCACCGGAATTCCGGGACGACGTCGAGCGCGCTGGTCTGCGACTGGTATCTCTCGGCCCGGCGGCTCGGGTCCGCCCGCCGTCACACTCACCGCGTATCCCGATGCCAAATCTTCTGCGCCGCTTGATACTTGGACTCGCAGAATTGGAGTCGACGTTCGTATCACCGCTGGCAGCCCAGTTCGAGACGCTCGAGCAGGTGCTTTCCGAGGATTCAGTCGACGTCATATTCGCTGATCTGACGTTCACCGGCGTCTTGCCTCTGTTACTCAGAGAAGGGCCCCGACCAGCGGTGTTTGTGGTCGGAGTCGGTCCAGTCACCCTATCGAGTGCCGACACTCCGCCGTTCGGGATGGCGTGGGCGCCCCGGCCGGGCATGGACTACGACGGCGTCCACCGGGTGGTTCAGGGCGTCCTGTTGCGCGGTGTGCAGAAGTCTTTGAACCGGGCCCTCGACGCGCTTGGTGCACGACCGTCACCCGTCAGCCTGGTCGACTGGCCGCGGTTGGCCGATCGACTGGTCCAGCTGACGGTACCGGCCTTCGAGTACCCACGTCGGGACATACCCGAGAGCGTCGACTTCGTCGGGCCGGTGCTCCCCGGCGACGTCGAGACGTTCAACCCACCCGACTGGTGGCCCGAGGTTGTCACCGCGCGCACCGTCGTGCACGTGACGCAGGGGACCTTCGACAACCACGATCACAGCCGCCTGATCGGCGCGACAGTCGCAGCGCTCGATGGGACGGACACCGTCGTCGTCGCGACGACCGGTCGAGCGTTCGAACCCATCACGCTGCCACCCAACGTCTTTGTCGCCGAGTGGCTGCCCTATCACGCGCTTCTACCGCACGTCGATGTCATGGTGACCAACGGCGGTTATGGCGGCGTGCAGCATGCGTTGCGCTATGGAATTCCGTTGATCGTCGCAGGCGAGACGTCGGACAAGGCCGAGGTAGCCGCCCGCGTCGCGTACACAGGAGTTGGCGTCAATCTAGGCACTAACACGCCTTCGCCCGCGCAAATCAATTCCGCCATCGACGTCGTGCTCGCGCGGACCGGATATCGCGCTGCAGCCGAGCGCATCGGCGCCGACATCGCCGCGTCGCAGCCGCTGGACAGCATCGGCCAGTTGGTCAGCGATGTGATGCACACACCCACAGTTCACACCTGAGCCTCAAAGGCCACGAACGATATTCGAGATTTTCTCAGCGACCGAATCCACCGTGAGAAGCGCCCGAGGTTCAGTCGCGGGCCGATAGCGATCCGAAAGTTCGTCGTAGTCCGCACCGGCGATCGCGGCGTGGTCTGTCGGCAGTTCGGCGAGCTCGACAATCCACCCATTCCGCCGCAGGATGGCCGCGAAATCGCGGCTGGCCTCGACCGGAATGACGTCGTCCTGGACGCCGTGCAACAAGGTAAACGGTGAGCCCTCGCCGAACTCGGAAAGGTCGGTGGGCAGCGTCTGTCCGGAAACCGAGTCCGCTACCGTGAACGCGCCCGCCAGGCAGACCGTGTGGGCCAGTTCAAGACCGAACTTCGTCGCATGGATGGTCGCTCCCGCTGCCGCCGCTCCGCCAAGTGACCAGCCCACGAGCACGATCGGTGCCGTCCACCGCGTGCGGACGAACTCCAGCGACCCCATCAAGTCGGCATGACCACGGTCCGAAGCACGTGAATTCCAGTCCGCCACTACGACACCGGCAGCCTGGCGGGCAACGCGCTCGGCCAACGGACCCATCGTCGCCCGCGCGTCGACCTGCGCACCGTGCCACATGAGAACTGCGCGCTGGGCGGGATCACCGTAGACGTCGGCGAACCGACCCTGTGCGTATTCGACAGTCTCCATGCGTCCGGAGTTCCCGACCTCGACGAAGTTATGCGCCCCCGTTCACGCCGTTTTCGAATACCGCTCGACGAACCGCCGCAGAATCGCGTGTGGGTACTGGACATTCCACTGCCGCGCTTCGGTTTTCAACTCCTCGGCGGACTCAGGCGCAAAGTAGCCGTGGTTCTTGTACGCCTCGACGCGGGTATCGATGCCGTGGAGATCAAGTTCAGGATGAAATTGTGTGGCGTAGACGTTCTCTCGGACCCGGAAGGCCTGGACGGGGCACTGTGGTGACGTGGCCAGGCACACCGCCTCGGCCGGCAGCGTCGTCGCCGCCTCCTTGTGTCCGCCGTACGCATCGAAGACGTCGGGCAGCGCGGTGAACAGTGGATCGTCGCGACCTGCGCTGGTGATCGTGATCTGCATGCCACCAACGGGTTCGGGGTATGAGCGGTCGATGCCGGCTCCTATGACGGTGCCCAGCGTGCCCACGCCGTAGCAGCATCCGAGAAACGGGTAGTCCTCGTCGACGATTCGTCCGAGCAACGCGAACAATTCGGATTCGACTCGTTGCTGCGTCGCGGATTTCGACTCGGCTGCGTCGCTGACGTTGTAGGGGCCGCCACCGAGGATGATGCCCGACCAGTCATCAAGATCGATGGATCCCAGCGGCTCGTGGGTGAGGCTGATCCGATGCAATCCCGTCGAATCCAGTCCGCCGAAGCGCATCACTGCGCCGTACTCGTCGTCGGCCGCCTCGTCCTCGCCACGGATCGACAGGAGCAGGAAGGGTGCAGAATGCACGACACCCCGCGAGCCGTCGGAGCCCGCGGGGTGTCGCATGAAACTAATTAGGCCAGATCGAACCGGTCGCTGTTCATGACCTTGACCCAAGCGGCGACGAAGTCCTCGACGAACTTCTGCTTGTTGTCGTCCTGGGCGTAGTGCTCGGCGAGCGCCCGCAGCTGCGAGTTCGAGCCGAACACCAGGTCATTGGCCGTCGCCGTCCACTTGGTCTGGCCCGACGCGTCCTTGCCCTCGTAGACGTTCTCCGCAGACTCCGACGCCTTCCATTGCGTGCTCATGTCGAGCAGGTTCACGAAGAAGTCGTTGCTCAACGTGCCGACCTTGTCGGTGAACACACCGTGCTTGCTACCGCCGTGGTTGGCGCCGAGGACGCGTAGGCCACCGACGAGCACAGTGAGTTCCGGTGCCGTCACGTCCAGCAGGTAGGCCTTCTCGACCAGCAGCTGCTCCAGCGGAGCCTTCTCGCCCGGCCGGACGAAGTTGCGGAAACCGTCCCACCGCGGCTCGAGCACGGCGAACGACTCGACATCGGTGTCCTCCTGCGTGGCATCGGTGCGCCCCGGCGCGAAGTGCACATCGATCTCGAAGCCTGCATCCTTCGCCGCCTTCTCGACCGCCGCCGAACCGGCCAGCACGATCAGGTCAGCCAGCGACACATTCTTGCCGAACTCCTGCCGGATCTTCTCCAGCTCCGGCAACACCTTGGCCAACTCGGACGGCTCGTTGGCCTCCCAGTTCTTCTGCGGCTCAAGGCGAATGCGGGCACCGTTGGCGCCACCGCGCTTGTCGGTGCCGCGGAAGCTGGCTGCCGACGACCACGCCGTCTTGACCAACTGCTGCACGGTCAGGCCGGAGTCGAGCACTTTGGCCTTGAGCGCCTTGATGTCGGCGTCGTCGATCAGATCGCCCTCGACGGCAGGAACCGGGTCCTGCCACAGCTGCGGCTCGGCGATCCACGGGCCCACGTACCGGCTGATCGGACCCATGTCGCGATGCAGCAGCTTGTACCAGGCCTTGGCGAACGCCTCGTTGAGCTCCTCGGGGTGGTCGAGCCAGCGACGGGTGATGGCGCCGAACTCAGGGTCCTGACGCATCGAGACGTCGGTGACCAGCATCGTCGGCTTGCGGTTCGGACCGCCGAACGGATCGGGGATGATCGCCTCGGCATCCTTGGCCTCGAACTGCCAGGCACCGGCGGGGCTCTTGGTCAGCTCCCACTCGTGGCCGTAAAGGATCTCGAGGTACCGGTTGCTCCACTGCGTGGGCTTGTCGGTCCACACCACCTCGAGACCGCTGGTGACGGTGTCGCCGGCCTTGCCGGAGCCGAACGGGCACTTCCACCCGAGGCCCTGCTGCTCGATGGGGGCACCCTCGGGCTCAGGGCCCATTCCCTCGTCCGGGCCTGCGCCGTGGGTCTTACCCAGCGTGTGGCCGCCGACGATCAGCGCGGCGGTCTCCTCGACGTTCATGGCCATCCGGCCGAAGGTCTCCTTGATGTCGATCGCAGCGGCGATCGGATCCGGCTTGCCTTCGGGCCCTTCGGGATTGACGTAGATCAGGCCCATCGTGGTGGCGCCGTACGGCTCCGCGAGATCACGCTCACCGGAGTAGCGCCGATCGGTGCCCAGCCACTCGTCCTCCTCGCCGAAGAGAATTTCGACGGGCTCCCACACGTCGGGCCGGCCGAAGCCGAAGCCGAAGGTCTCGAATCCGGCCGACTCCAGCGCGACGTTGCCGGCGAACACCAGCAGGTCGGCCCAGGAGATCTTGTTGCCGTACTTCTGCTTGACCGGCCACAGCAGACGACGCGCCTTGTCCAGGTTTGCGTTGTCCGGCCAGCTGTTCAGCGGCGCGAAACGCTGCATGCCCTCGCCGCCACCGCCGCGGCCGTCATAGATGCGGTAGGTGCCGGCGGCGTGCCAGCTCATACGGATGAACAGACCGGCGTAGCTGCCGTAGTCGGCCGGCCACCAGTCCTGCGAGGTGGTGATCACCGACAACACCTCGGCCTTGAGCGCCTCGGGGTCGAGCTTCGCGAATTCCTCGGCGTAGTTGAAGTCGCCACCGTAGGGATCGGACGCCGAGCCGTGCGCGTGCAGCTTCGACACGTCGACCTGATCCGGCCACCAGTCTTGATTGGTCCGGGGTGCGTGCGCCTTGGGCTTGGGCGAATCGATTACCGGATTTTCGCTCTCACTTCCGCTGCTCGCCGTGGGCTTCTCCGGCGTCGGCGGCTTCGCGTCAGGTGAATCAGACACAACATTCCTTCCAGGGTGGGTGATGGGCTGTGATCACGGATGTGATCTGGAAGCTTGTGATGCCAAACAATCAGGGCACAGGCCCCAGTAGATGACTTCGGCCTCGTCCAGGACGAAACCGTCGAGCACGCCGTCCGGATCGGACGGCGTCAGGCAAGGCGTGTCGCCGACGGCGCAATCGATATCCGCGATGACCCCGCACGAGCGGCAGACCACGTGATGGTGGTTGTCACCGACTCGCGATTCGTAGCGGGCGACTGAGCCAGAGGGCTGGATACGACGAACGAGATTCGCTGAGGTCAACGCCGCTAGCACGTCGTACACCGCTTGCCGGGACACCTCGGGAAGGCCGACCCGAACCGCAGAGAAAATCGTCTCGGTATCGGCGTGCGGGTGCGCGCAAACCGCCTCGAGGACTGCGAGGCGGGGACGGGTCACCCGGAGGTCTGCCAGCCGAAGCTGCTCCGAGAAATCCGACGTTGTGGGCACAGACCCATCATGCCCCTTTTCTGGAATGAGTCAAGACTTGATCAGGGGCGTGTTCGGACGCACCTCGCCTCAACGGCGCTGGCGCGAGTTTCGAACGCGCTCAGAACGCGCTCAGAACGCCTGGTTAGCAACAATTCTGGTCATTCCACAGCGGATTGACAGCGTGTCTGAGTGTGCTGCCTGGGTGGTCTCGCTGGTAGCCTGCGGAACTGCCGGAAGCGTGGTCAGGGGACGCGGACCGCCCGGTAGATGACCGAAACTGATCGATTCCCTCACGAAGAGAGTGTTGTGCGCACCGGAGAGATCAAGGCCCTATCCGGCTTGCGCATCGTCGCAGCCGTGTGGGTCGTGCTCTTCCACTTCCGGCCGTTGCTCGAGCAGGCCGCCCCGGGTTTCAGGTCGGCGCTCGCACCGATCCTCGACTGCGGCGCTCAGGGCGTCGATCTGTTTTTCATCCTCAGTGGCTTCGTGTTGACATGGAATTACCTCGACCGGATGGGCGAGTCCTTTTCGTGGCGATCAACACTGCATTTCCTGTGGTTGCGGCTGTCCCGCGTATGGCCCGTCTACCTGGTGACGATGCACCTGGCAGCGCTGTGGATCATCTTCACGCTCAACATCGGCCATGTTCCCTCGGAGGCCGCCGAATCGTTGACCGCCATGAACTACGTCCGGCAGTTCCTGCTCGTGCAGCTGTGGTTCGCGCCCTACTTCGACGGCACCAGCTGGGACGGTCCCGCATGGTCGATCAGCGCCGAATGGCTGGCGTACCTGCTATTCGGTGCGTTGGTGCTGGTGATCTTTCGGATCGCCCGTGCCACGAGGGCGCGCGGCCTGATCTACCTGGCTGTCGCCGCGTCGCTGCCGCCCGTGGTGCTGCTCATGGCCACCGGCCTGTTCTATACGCCGTGGAGTTGGTTGCCGCGGATCATCATGCAGTTCACCGCGGGGGCGCTGGTGTGCGCGGCCGTCCGCAAGCTGCAGCCCAGCGATCGGGCCCGCACCGGCGCGGGTATCGCGTCACTGCTCCTGGCAGTGGCCATCATCGGGATCCTGTACTGGTTGGACGCCAATCCCATACCGACGATCTACGACTCGGCCGGGCTGGTCGACGTGCTGTTCGTGCCACTGGTGCTGACCTTGGCGATGGGCGCGGGTGCCTTGCCTGCGCTGCTATCCGTTCGTCCGATGGTCTACCTCGGGCACGTCTCGTTCAGCCTCTACATGGTTCACGAGTTGGTGCACACGACGTGGAACTGGATGGTTCTGCAGTTCGAACTGCGACTCGGCTCCGACCTTGCCGGTAAGGCGGTGCTGCTGGCGTTGTTCGCGGTGGCCTTGCTCGGCGCGGTCTTGCTCTACCACTTCGTCGAGGAGCCCGCGCGCAAATGGATGCGCGGCATGATGAAGCCGCCCCGCGACTCTCGCGGGATCTCAGCGCACGGCAAGCTGCAGACCATCGACGGTCAGCGTGAGGATCGAGCATCTGTGGTTTCTGCCCGTGCGGGATGAGTTCGCGCGTCGTCAACGTCGATTTGGTCAAATGAGCCCTAGGCTGGTCCGGTGAGGCGGTTGATCACGGCCATGCTTGCACTCGCGCTCCTGGTCAGCGTGAGCGGTGAGCGCCCAACGCGGTTAGGGCACAACGGCTCCGATGATGTAGCGATGCTGAATTCGTCCATGAATCGCATCGCGGTGATCGGCGATTCCTATACGACGGGTACCGACATCGGGGGCCTCGGTCGGGCGGGATGGACCGCCCGTGCCTGGGACGAGCTCGCGAACCACCGGATGACGGTCTCCGCGGACGTCGGCGCCGAGGGCGGAGCCGGATACGGCACACGCGGTAACCAGGGCAGCATCTTCGAGGATCTGACGGCCCGGACGATCAAGCCCGACGACTCGCTCGTCGTCTTCTTCGGCTCGCGCAACGACTTGAATGTCGACCCCGCGCAGCTGTCGATCCTGGCGTACGGCACCTTCCAATTGGCCCGGCGCATTGCGCCGTCGGCGACTTTCCTGGTTATCGGGCCGCCGTGGCCGACCGCGGATCCGCCCGCGAACCTCGTCCGGATTCGCGACGCACTTCAGTATCAGGCCGGCGTCGCGGGTGCGACGTTCGTCGACCCCATCGCCGAACGCTGGTTCGTGGGACGTCCCGGATTGATCGGCTCCGACGGCGTGCACCCGACGAACGCCGGACACCAATACATGGCGGACAAGATCGCGCCGCTCATCGCGGCACAACTGCCCGTTCGCTTATGAAGCTCGGCGAGCGCGTCTTCGAGCTGTTGACGCGTGTTCTTTCACTGCGTGTGATCGTCATCGTCGCGGCGCTTTCGGTTGTCGCATTGGTGATCACGCTCGGGGCGTGGGTGTGGTTCGGCGTGACGAACGACCAGTACAGCCAGCTGGATCGTCGACTCGATTCGGTGAGCAGTCTCGGCGACATCAGCACACTGCTGCGCACCGCGCAGCAGGCGGGAACCGATCAGCCGCAGGCGCCGGACGGCAACGTCGTACGTACCGCACGCGTAGATGGCCTGACCGTGTCGTTGCCGCGCGAAGTGGTGTTGCCGGAGTTCGACGTCGGCTACGCCAACACGACGATCGATGGTGTCGAGTACCGCGTCCGCACCTTTACCGCGGGTGACGCGAAGATCGCGGTGGGTGCGCCGCTCACCGAAACACAGCGGCGCATCAACGAATTGCACAGGCGGGTGCTGTTGATCTGCAGCGGCGTGATCATCGGCACCGTTGTGGTCGGCTCGGTGATGTGGTCGATCATGATCAATCCCTTCCGGCTGCTCGCACAGCAGGCTCGGGCGATCAACGCACAGTCCAACCCCGACGAGGTCAAGGTACGCGGCGTGCAGGAAGCCGTGGAGATAGCCGAGGCCGTGGAGGGCATGCTGGCCCGTATCGGCGACGAGCAGCAGCGCACCAAGGCGGCACTCGAATCGGCGCGTGACTTCGCCGCGGTGGCCTCGCACGAACTGCGTACGCCGTTGACGGCGATGCGCACCAACCTCGAGGTGCTCTCCATGCTCGAGATGCGTGAACATCAGCGTCAGGAGGTGATCGCCGATGTCATGCGGACGCAGACCCGTATCGAAGCGACCCTCACCGCACTCGAGCGGCTGGCCCAGGGCGAATTGACGACGGTCGACGACTTCGTGCCCGTCGACATCACCGAACTGCTGGATCGCGCGGCTCACGATGCAATGCGCAACTATCCGGATCTGGCCGTGTCGCTGGGATCGTCGACCACGGTGCTGATGGTGGGGTTGCCCGCCGGCCTGCGGCTGGTCATCGACAATGCGATCACCAACGCGGTCAAGCACGGCGGCGCGACCGAAATCCGCCTCAGCGCAGTCAGTTCCGGTGAGGGCGTGGAGATCGTCGTCGACGACAACGGGGCTGGTGTGCCGGAGGAGGAGCGGGCCGCCATCTTCGAGCGGTTCTCCCGCGGGTCGACGGCCGCGCGGTCCGGTTCCGGACTCGGACTCGCCCTGGTCGCCCAACAGGCAGACCTGCACGGCGGCACAGCAGCAATGGAAGCCAGTCCGCTGGGTGGCGCGCGGCTGGTGTTGCGGCTACCAGCGCCGAGTTAGTGTGTAGCGCCTACGAATTCGGTGATGACGGCGGCCAGTTCCGCGCCCTTCTGTTCTGCGATGAAGTGCCCGGCCCCGACGATGGTCGTGTGCGGTTGCTTCCGGGCACCGGGAATGTGCTCCTGGAAAACCTTGTCCCAGCCACGCGTTGGCGGGTCGCCGTCTGAATACGCGGTCAGGAACGGGCGTTCCCAGTGCCGCAGGGCGGCCATGGTGTCCCGGCCGATCGCCGTGCCGGGATCATTGCGCGTCAGCGGGATGAGTGCGGTCATCTGCCGCAGTCCGGCCTTGTAACTACGGTCGGGGAACGGCGCGTCGTACGCGGCGAGCACGGCGGCGTCGAGCGGACCTGCCACCGCGTCGACGAATATGCTCGGATTGATCTCCGGCGCACGCGAATACAACGTGACGTAGTCGAGCAGCGTCTCCTGCAGCAGCACTTGGTCGTCGTCGACGCCATGGTGGGCCCACGTGAGCTTGCCCGCCAACGCCGGGTCGCAGGTGTGGAGGATGGTGTTCGTCGCGACGACCCTCGCGAAACGGTCGGGTTCGCGGGCCAGCACACTCAAGCCGATCGGCCCGCCCCAGTCCTGGACAACCAGCGTCGCTTGGTGCAGGTCGAGGCTGTTGACCAGACCCTGGACCCAGTCGATGTGCCGGCGAAAGGTGTAGGCGGTCGGTTCGGTGAGCTTGTCGGAGCGACCGTAGCCGATGTTGTCCGGCGCGATGACCCGCATGCCCGAGTCCGCAAGCACGCGAACGACATTGCGGTACATGAACGACCACGTCGGCTGCCCGTGCAAGAGCACGACGACCGGCCCATCGGCCGGGCCGGCATCGACGTAGTGCATCTGCACCGGCGGTGCGCCGCGGGCTTCGACGACGGCGTAATTGGGCGCAAACGGGTAGTCGGGTAGCTCGTCGAAGCGCTCGTCGGGAGTTCTCAGTACATCCATGGATTGACGTGCGGCCCGCTCAGTCCTCCTTGGCGATCAGCCGCTTGAGCGCCTCACGGTCGGGTGCGAGCAGTTCGTCGATGCGCGTCTGGTTCACGTCGGCGACGATGATTTCGCCGACCTCCTGGTATACGTTGCTGAAAATACCGTGGGACTTCATCTTTTCGGTCTGATAGATGTTGTCCTCTGTAGGCGTCACGTAGTAGACGATCTCCGGCTTGAAGCGGTGGATCAGCCATAGGTGGATGACGTCCATCAACCGCTTCTTGCGCATCTTCTCGGAGAACGTGTTCTGGTCGCGCACCGTCAAGATGTTGCGGCCGTGACGGTCCTTGATCGGGTCGACGACGACGTTGGCCAACGGCTCCTCGCCGTCGCCGAGAATTTGCAGGTCGAGGACATCCGAGCCGGCACGGCGCGGACGCAGCTGCACCCGCAGATTTTCGCCGATCTGGTAGTGGTCGCTCCACAGCGCCAGCCATTCCTCGAGCAGCTTCTTCGGCACCTCGGTCTGCACCAGGTGCTGATGCTGAGTCGAGCCTTCGCCCATGGCCTTCGTGGTCGCCGTGCGACCCGAGGAGGCGGCCAGCGCGGCATCGCTGCGTGGGCCGCCGACCAGCGTCTGCGGTGTGCGATAGGGAGATTCGACCAACCGCATCTTGCGCTGCAGGCGAGCGAGCGCAAGCATGCCCTCCTGGCGCAGCGACGTGGCGAACTCCTCGCAGGCGACACCGTCGACCTGGTGGCCGCCGTAGGTGATGAAGTTGAAGACGAAGCCCATCTTTCCGAGTTCCTCAGGGAACGCGCGCATCTGGTCATCGGACATACCGGTGGTGTCCCAGTTGAACGAGGGGGACAGGTTGTAGGCCAGCATCTGGTCGGGGTAGACGGCGTGGATCGCGTCGGCGAACTGCTTGGCGTCGGCGAGATCGGCGGTCTTGGTCTCCATCCAGAGGATGTCGGCGAACGGTGCGGCCGCCAACGACTTTGCGATCGCATAAGGGATACCGCCGCGAATCTGGTAGTAGCCCTCCGGCGTCTTCGCGCGCTCGCAGTCCCATGCGACGTCGGCACCGAGTTCCTTGGCCTTCTCCCGTGCGGAGTACATCGACGCCGTCGCGGCGAACGTGCGCCAATCCGCGGCGTTCATCTCGGCCGGCTCGCCTTCGCGCTCGCGGAAGTCGAGCAGATCGCCAACCGCTTCGCCGTAGGTCTGCAGGCCGGCATCGACCTGCCAGGCGTCGACGAACTTCGACTCGACCTTGTCGAACATCGCATCGATCGAATCGTCGGCGCCGTCCTGCCATTCCTTGGCTGCATCGGCAATCACGGCCTGGATGCCATGGCGCTGCAGCCATGCGTCGGCGGCGGCGTACTCACCGTCGGGCAGCGCATACAGCAGATGCCCCCTGAGATCGGTGACTCCGGCCCCGTGGAACTGGCGCATCATGGCCAGGAAGCAGGACTTGTACGAGGGGATCTTGAGGTTGGTGACGCCGAGCAGGAACGGCTGATCGCGTTCGTCGGACCGGCCTTCGAGCAGGTTGGCGGCTTCAGCGTCCGTGCGCGCCACGATGATGCCGGGCACTCGCATGATGTCGAGCTGGAAGCGGGCGGTGTTGAGGCGCTTGATCTGCTCATCGGAGGGCACCAGCACCTTGCCGCCCTGGTGGCCGCATTTCTTGGTGCCTGGGCGTTGATCTTCGATGTGATAGCCGGGTACACCTGACTCGACGAAGCGGCGAATGAGGTTGCGCACGTGCGGATCACCGCCGTGGCCGGTGTCCGCGTCGGCGATGATGAACGGACGGTAGTCGTAGGCCGGGGTGGTCTCGCGCTGCTCCTCGCTCATCTTCAGCCGAAGGTATTGCTGATTGCGGTCCGCGGTCAGCAGGGCGCGCACCAGTCCGGCGGCCTCGTCGGGCACCTGACTGAGCGGGTAGCTGGCCAGGTCGGGTCCGGGATCCTCGCTGATCGAGCCCTTGGCCGACGTCGCCCAGCCGCCGAGATAGATACCCTCGATGCCCATCCGCTTCATGACCACGGCCTGCCCCGGCGAGTACGGGCCGAACGTGGTGATGCTCTTCTTCTGGGCGAACAGTTCGCGCAGGCGGGGATAGAACGCCGCGGCGGCCTCGCGCGCAATGGTGTAGTCGGACGGGATCGTCCCGCGCTGCTCGACTACCTGTCGAGCTGAGTACAGACGGATGATCCCCTCGAACCGCGGGCTGTCGAAGTATTGCTGGGTATCTGCAACGTCGCGCTCGAACGGTGTCTGGGGCGCTGCATCCGCTTCGATAATGGCCATGACTTCACACTACGACCGACGCCTGGCAGTCGATGGCGAATCGGCTACGGCCAGCTGTGACTCACACTCGCCGAGTGTGCGTTCACTGCGAGAAATCGGTCGAATCTTCGCAGCGGATTCACGTTCGGCGAGCCCACTCCTTCGCGAGTCGGGTGATGATGACCGCTTCGGTGTCCATGGAGGTTACGCGGATGTCGGTCCATCCCAGTTCGGTGACCTCGTCATGCCGGCGAATGTCCTTATTGAACCGGCTCGGGGCTCGATGGTGATCGCCTTCGTAATCGAGCGCCAGCTTGATTTCTTCCCACCCCATATCCAGGACGGCGATCAGCTCGCCGTATTCGTTGCGCACCGGTATCTGAGTCTTGGGCGGAGGAAAGTCATGTCGCATGACGAGTAAGCGCAGCCACGTCTCTCTCGGTGACTCGGCGCCCGGATCGACGAGTTCGAGAACTGTGCGGGCATTGCGGATGCCGCGCCGGCCCTTATGTCGCTCAGCGAGCAGTTCAACGTCAGCCATCTTGAGGTGTGTCGCACGGGACAGAGAATCGATTGCCGCGACCGCTCGGTCGCGCGGATATCGGCATGCGATGTCGAGCGCGGTGCGTGCGGGTGTCGTCACTCGAATGCCGTCGACTACTTCGATCTCATCGCTGGTGGCTACGTCGGACCACACCCGAATGCCGCGCGGCGATCGACGATTACGCCAGAGCACCTCGGCGGGCTGACGAGCATCGACCCATTTCGCATTGTGCAGTGCCGCCGCTGATTGGCCAGCCACCACGCCGTTACGCCCTGTCCACAGGAACGCGGCCTTCGCGCGGGTGATCGCCGTGACTTCTGCCTCTGGCGAGATGTAGACGTCGGGATGCACCGCGCGGTATTGGGCGCGTAATGCGTATGACGTCAGCCGCCCCTCCCTGACTGCCTCACTGCCAATAAATGGTTCCTCCATGGACGAAGTGTGGCGACGACCGCCGACACCTTCCCCGGCGTGCGTTCAATGCGAAAAATGCGCTGAAATTTCGCAGTGAACGCACGTTCGGCCTAAGACCTAGCGCACCGGGTTGGTCAGTGCCGCGAGGCCGTCGCCGAGTTCACAGCGCACCACGTCGCCAGGCTCGATCGCGACCGCACCCGGGGTGCCCGTTGACAGGATGTCACCGGGATAGAACGGCATCACCTGGCTGTGGAAGCTGAGCAACTCGGCAGGGGAGAACGTCATCCCCGAGACGGTGTCCTTACGGTGCACGGCGCCGTTGTGGATGGTCGCGACGCGCAAATCCGTCAGCGGAGCGTGGGCCAGCACCTCGTCGAGCGTGATCAGGTCCGGGCCGAAGGCGAAGAAGGTGGGGTAGTTTTTGACCCGCGTCAGATAGCGCGGGTTTTCCAGCAGCACCGCCTCGGCCGTCTGGTCCAGCACCGGCACGACGCCTGCCACATACGACATCGCGTCGTCGACGGACACTTGATAGCAGGTGTGGCCGATGACCAGACCCAACTCGGCTTCCGCGGTCACCTTGCCGATTCCCGGCGGCACGACGATCGGTTCACCGGGGCCGACGATCGTGTGGTCGCCTTTGATGAACGACGCGGGCGAGGTGCGCGGTGCCTGCTCTCCAAGATCGCCGGCGTGTGCGCCGTAGTTGAGTCCGATGCCCAAAATTTTCCGAGGCCGCGTCCAAGGCGCCAGCACCGGCGTATCGGGGTCGACGCAGTCCTCGTCGCCCACCGCGCTGTCCACCGCTGCGGCGAGTGCGTCCAACTGTTGAGCCGCGATGAGCGAGAACAGGTCTGACGGTGCGCCGGGCACCACCCGATCGACTCGGGCGAGGCGGCCGTCGGCCAGCGCGACGCAGGCGAGCCGTGCGTCGCCCAGCGCCACGGTACGGATGCGCATCAACCAACCCCGCGAATCAGTCCACCGTCCACGCGTACAACGGACCCGGTGACATACGAGGCTCTTTCGCTGCACAGGAATGCCGCCACGTCGGCGTACTCCTCGGGACGGCCGTAGCGTCCTACCGCCATCGTCGCCGCACTGTCCCGCATCACCTCGTCGGTCGTGCGCCCTTCCCGTTCTGCCCGGCGTTCGTCGAGGAATCGGGTCCGGTCGGTCTCGATTCGGCCCGGCACAATGACATTGGACGTCACGCCGTCGCATCCCACCTCGTCGGCGAGCGTCTTGGACCACACGTGCAAGCTCGCCCGGAGCGTGTTCGACAGGCCGAGGTTGGGGATGGGGGCGAGCGCCCCCGATGACGTCGACGTCAGGATGCGGCCCCAGCGACGCTCGCGCATCCCGGGCAGGACGCGATCGGTCAGCATGATCACCGACAGGACCATCTGGTCGAAACTCGTCCGCCATACGACGGCCTCCTGGCCGCTGACGGACGTCGGCGGCGGGCCGCCGGTGTTGTTGACCAGAATGTCGACAGGCCCGAGTGTGGATTCAACCTCTGTCACGACCGACTCCATGCGATCGAGATCGCCGAGGTCCCATGCCAGCGGCAATGCCCTCACCCCCGCGGCCTCCACCCGGGCAGCGGTCGCGGCCAGCGCGTCGGCAGAGCGTCCCGCCGCGGCGACATTCGCCCCTTCAGCGGCAAGGCGCGAGGCGATGGCGCTACCGAGGCCGCCGCTCGCACCGAGCACCAGCGCGGTGCGTCCTGCAATGCCGAGATCCATTGTGGCGCTCCTTCAGCGGTCGGAAATGGTCGACACGACGTGTTCTGCGATGGCCAGTGCGGACGTCGCCGCCGGCGAGGGGGCGTTGCGCAGCAGGACGATACGGTCGCGAACACTGATCCGGAAATCGTCGACCAACGTGCCGTCGGATTCGAGCGCCTGGGCACGGATCCCTGCCGGGCCGGGCACGACGTCGTCGTCGCGGATCTCCGGAACATAGTCGCGCGCCGCGGCGATGAACCGCCGCTTGCTCAGCGAGCCGCTCATCTCGCGGATCCCGGTGCGCCAATGATGGCGGGCAAATCGCCAGAATGCCGGTGTGCGAACGATTTCCGCGAGGTCGTGCTTCGACACCGTTCGCCAGTCGTAGCCTTCGCGCGCCAGCGCCAGCACGGCGTTGGGGCCGACGAGTACCTCGCCGTCCACGCGTGGGGTGATGTGGACTCCGAGGAACGGATACCGCGGGTCAGGCACCGGATAAACCAAGCCGTTGACCAGATCACGCCGTTCCGGTTTGAGCGCGTAGTACTCGCCGCGGAACGGCATGATCACCGGATCAGGTCCGTCACCTGCGAGTTCGGCGAGCCGGTCGCTCTGTAGTCCTCCGCAGGCGATGAGCTGGTCGAAGGCGGCCTGATACGTACCGCCCGCCGTCCGCGCGGTGACAATCACCTCGGAGCCGGTCGAGCGAAGCCCGATGACTTCCTGTCCGAGAAGGACTTTCGCCCCCGCATGGACGGCGTCCGCTGCGAGCGCGAGGGTCACCGCGGCGAAGTCGACGATCGATGTCGACGGCGAGTGGAGCGCGGCGACGCCGCGAACGTGCGGCTCGATCTCGCGCAATTCCTCCGGGCCGATAGTGCGGACACCGGGGACGCCGTTGGCGAGAGCGCGTTCTTCGATACCGCTCAGCCGCGCACGTTCGGCTTCGTTCAGCGCAACGAGCACCTTGCCGCACTTGACGTTCTCGATGCCGCGCTGCGAACAGAATTCCTCGAGGAGGCCGACGCCGCGCCGGCACAGCACTGCCTTCGCCGAACCGGGCTGGTAGTACAGGCCGGCGTGGACCACCCCGCTGTTGCGCCCCGTTTGGTGCGCGGCCAGCCGGTCCTCCTTCTCGAACAACGTCACCTGCGCGTCGGGACGCTGCGTGAGGATCTCGCGCGCGATGGCGACACCGACGATCCCTCCACCGATGACGGCGATCCGGTCGGTCATCGGCAGCGTCCGGCGCGCGGGTAAGCAGAAAGGTGCAGCGGAGAGCCTGGAACGTCCAGGTCACCCAGCATGGGCAAAGTCAACACCACCGATTCACGCACCTGCGCCCAATCGTAGACCTCGGGGATGGTCGAACAGGGTCGGGTCGGATCGCACGCCGACCGGGTGACCTGAACCACTCGCCGGAGCCGAGCGGTCACTTTTCGATCACGGTACGACAACTCATTGGCCATGTGCCATGGCGCAATTGGGCTGCACATAGTTGCTGGCTGTACAAGTGGAGTAGCGAATTGTGGGTCGATGTGGACCCGCACCGTTCGCGTCGTATTTCGAGAAAGAAGAAAGTCCGATGAGAAGGATCTACGCCTTGGCGATCAGCCTGGCGCTGTTGGTTGCTACACCCGGTCTGGCGACCGCTCAGCCGGCCCAGCGGCCCGTCAGTCAGCAGCAGGCGATCCAAACGGTGATCGCGCGTGGACTTGCCCAGCGCGGCGTTCCCTTTTCGTTCGGTGGCGGAGACGTCAACGGGCCGACCCGTGGCAGTGGCCCGACCGCAAACGCGCTCGGACTCGATACCGAGGGCAGGGTCGTCGGAGCCAACCCGGCAGCCGATGTCGTCGGATTCGACGCGTCGGGCCTCATCGTCTATGCCTTCGCGGGCGTGGGCGTGAAGATGCCGCGCTCGTCGAGCGCGCAGTACAAGGTCGGCCAGAAGGTCACACCCGCGCAAGCACTTCCGGGCGACCTGATCTTCTACGGCCCCGAGGGGAACGACAGTGTCGCGCTCTTCATCGGCAACGGGCAGATGCTCGAGGTCGGCGACGTCGTCCAGGTGTCACCGGTGCGCACCAACAACATGACGCCCTATCTGACCCGCATCGTCGCCTAAGGAAGACCGCACGCGACGGTGCGCTGCCTAGTCAACGCGGGGCAGCGTCCCGTCCATGACGAGTGCCCGCAGGGCCTTCCGATTGAGTTTTCCGCTCGCGAGGGTGGGGATCTGCTCGCTGGCCGCAAGCACCCATTGAGTGGGAACTTTGTAGGCGGACAACTGATCCCGGGTCCGCGCGGCGAGCGATTGCACATCGATCTGCGCTACGGCGGGCACGACGACGGCACACACCTCTTCGCCGCGCACCGGATCGTCGATCCCGACGACAACACACTGTGAAACGTCGGCGAAGCCCTCGATGACCGCCTCGACCTCCAGCGGCGACACATTCGCCCCTGCCGCCTTGATGAGTTCGCTGGTCCGGCCGACATAAAAGAGCCGCGGATCGCCGTCCTTGCGGTACACGCGGTCACCGGTGTGATACCAACCGTCTTCGTCGAATGTCTCGGCCCGTTCGCGCTTGTTGTAGCCGGCCATCACCCCGACGCCGCGCACGAGAAGTTCGCCGACACTGTCGTCGGTGATCGGCACACCCTCTCCGTCGACGACGCGCAGGTCCGTGAACACGAATCCACCCGCGGTCTCAGACATGGTGCGGTGCACGGGAAATCCGTCGGGAACATCCGTCATCGCAATATCCAGCGGCCCATCGCGCAACATCGGCGCACTGGACAGGTCGCGTTCGGTGAACGTCGGATGTTCGCGCAGTCGCTGGGTGAAAGCGGGCCATCCCACGATGCCCGTCGCTCGCTCGCGCTCGACCAGGTTCAGCGCCGTTTCCGCGTCCAGTCGGGGCATGACGATCAGCGTGACGTGGTCGTGCAGCGCACCTGTCGTCGCGAGCAGCCCGCCGATCCAGAAGAACGGCATCGCACACAGAATTCGGGCGTCAGAACCCGAACCAGTCACCGCACGGATCGCATCGGGCCACATCGATGTCTGCCGCACCAGCGTGCCGTGGGTGTGGAGCACGCCCTTCGGATCCGCCGTCGAGCCCGACGTATGGATCATGATGGCCAGATCGGCGGCAGACACCTCGGCTTCGACAGCGGTCAAAATGCTCTGCGGCACTCGAGGTTCGGCCGCGTCGTATTGCGTCGCCCAACGCCGGTCCGACTCCCCGGTGAACACGATGCGGCGCAGATACGGCACCGCAGTCAACGTGATCGCGTCGGACGGCTGATCGGAGAGTCCCGGCAGTGCCTCCTCGAAGCGTTCCGCGACGTCGATGGTGAGCACCTGAGCGGGGGCGATCAACAGCCCGACATCGGCGAGCCGGAGGACCTTGGCGATTTCCGCCGGTGCGTACAACGTGCTCAGCGGGACCACGACTGCGCCGATCCGCGACGCGGCGAGCCACCAGGTGACCCACTCGACGCCGTTGGCGAAAAACAGCCCGACGCGCGTGCCCTTGCCGATGCCTTCGGCCAGCAGCCAGCGGGCGAGATGCGCCGACTGCTGCTGCGCCTGTCGATAGGTGAGCCGCTCCGTCGGCGTGACCAGATAGGTCTCGTCGCCGAACTCGTTCGCGCTGCGCTCCAGAAGTGCGGGGATGGTCAGGCGCGCCTGGGTCACATGCGAAGTCTATGGGCCGCAAAAAATTACGCGTCGCTGGGTATCGAAATTCCTCCGGCATCCGGTTAAGGTCACCTCATGACGTCCACAATCGAAGCGGCCGACAGGGTTGTCGGGCTCGCGCGAGGCATGCGTGAACTGGTAAGTCAGCAGGCTGCGGAATCCGAGCGGGCACGCACCCTGACACCGGCAGTCGTCGACCAGATGTGGGCCAGCGGGCTGATGGCGGCGTTCAATCCGGTCGAGGCGGGGGGAGTGGAACCGTCCTTTCGCGAGATGATCGAGACCTGGATCGAGATGGCCTGGCAGGACGGCTCCTTTGGATGGGTGGGCATCGCGAACCTGCCGTCATCCTTCGCCGCGGCGGCCTATCTGCCCGACGAGGGTTTCGCCGAGGTGTTCACCAAGAACGACAACCGGGTGACGATGGGCGGCCAGTTCTTTCCGAACGGACAGGGCACCGCGGTCGACGGTGGCTACACACTGAGCGGGGCGTGGAGCTTTGGCTCCGGGACCGGCCACGCGGAATACGTCGCCGCGGGGTTCTTCCCGATGGACGACGGCGAGATGCGGTGGGTCAGCGAAGGTGTCCCCGATATGCGGGTGGCGGTGATCCCTCGCGAGCAGATCACGTTCAACGACGGGTGGTTTGTGCAGGGACTCAAGGCAACCGGGTCCTACGACTACAGCGTGCAGGACGTATTCGTCCCGGAATACCGGACGTTCGCGTTGTTCTCGCGTGCTGCGCTGCGGGGTTCGTCGCCGGCCACGCGCATGGGGCTGATGCCGGTCACCGCGGCCGGACACGCATCGTGGGCACTGGGAGTCGCGAAGAGCATGCTCGACGATGTCCAGGAACTCGCGGCGACCAAGTTCCGCATGAGTGACATGGCGTCGCTGGCCAGCCGTCCGACATTTCAGAAGGGTCTGGCGCATCATGTCGCGGCGTGGCGTGCCGCGCGACTGCTGGTCATCGAGGCGTTCACCACCGCGGAGGCCGCCGTCGCATCGGGCGAGGCACTGACGCCCGCGCTGCGCGCCGACATGCGCGTCGCCGCCGTTTATGCGACCGACGTCTCTCGGGAGTGTGCGGAATGGGCGCACCTGGTTGCGGGCACGAGCTCGATCCGGGAAGGGAGTCGGCTCGAGCGCGCGTTCCGGGACATGTACACCGGAAGTCAGCACGCGTTCATCAGCGAGAAGATCTCCATGGACGCGGCGCAGATCTGGCTCGGCATCATCGAGGATCAGTTCGGCCTCTAGTCCGGCGCTCGCCAGACGTCGGTCGGCATCGGATAGGCGAGCGCGTTCGCGACCCTGCTCGCGACGGCTTCACCGACCTCGCGTTGCACGAGCCACAGCGCAAGATCGATACCCGAGGTCACCGCGCCTCCGGTAACTACGTTGCCGTCATCGACGACGCGGTTCTGCCGGACAACCGCGGCGTACTTCGAAAGCTCCTCCAGCGCCGCGGGATTCGTGGTGGCGTTGCGGTCGCGCAGGATCCCGGCCGCACCGAGGAGAAGTGCACCCGTGCATACCGACGCCACCCACCGCACCGAATTCGACTGCTCGGCGATGATGCGTGGCAGCGTGCCGCGCCGAATCTCGCGTGGCACACCGGTGTCCGTCCCACCCATCCAGCTGCCGCCGGGCACGAACAACGCGTCCGGCGTGCCCAATTCATCGGCGACGTGTAGTTGCAGCCCCTCAGCGGCAGACACCACGAGGGCGCCGCCGACGCGAACCAGCGCGACCTCGAGGCCGGGATCGATGGTCGAGGCGCGGGCGAACACCTCCCACGGCGCGACGACGTCCAAGGCATCGAACCCGTCGAACACCACGATCTCGATTCGCATCTGCTCAGTCTTGTCCTGCCATAGGCTGCACGCCATGTCTTTGGACCGTGCAGCTCTGGTCGTGGGCGGTATCCGCCTCGCGTCGGGCATCTCGTTTCTCGTCGATCCGCTCCGCGCAAACAAGCTGTGGGGAGACTCCGGCGAACCGGCTCCGACAGCACAACTCCTGCTGCACTCGATGGGCTACCGCGATGCGCTCATCGGTGGGTTGATGATGGCGGCGGCAGTGCGCGGCAGAGACACCCGCGGCTGGTTTCTGGCATCGGGCGGAGCCGACGCGTCCGACCTGTTGGGCGGGATGCGGGTGCACAACGAGATGACACGCTCACAGCAGCTCATCGGCCTCGGCGGAGCGGTCGTCGGTATCGGAGTCGGGCTATGGGGCGCGACGCGTCGTCGACCGAAGCCCATTGCGGCCGAATAGATCACGCCGTTTCGTAGCACAATCCACAGATTCAGCCCCGGCCGGGCGTGAGTCGGCGATGCACATAGCTTTTGAGCTCAGCGGAGAGCGCATCGGCCGCCAGCAGCTGCGGAAGCAGGTCGGGCTCCGACATCTTGGCGCGGAAGACCAGGCTGATCGTCACGTCGTGGTCGGGCCGGTCTTCCACCGAGATCGTATCGCCGGCTTGCACGGCTCCCGGTGAGATGACTCGCAGGTACGCGCCCGGTTTCGCAGCCTTGGTGAAGGTTTTCATCCAACCGTCGATGTTCAGGAACGCGGAGAATGTTCGGCAGGGAGTGCGCGGTGCAGACACCTCGAGGACGAGCCCGCCCGTGCCGACGCGCCACCGTTCGCCGATCCGCGCTTGCGTGACCTCGACCCCGGATGTGGTCAGGTTCTCCCCGAACATCCCGTCAGTGAGCGGACGGTCGAGTCGCGCCTGCCACTCGTCCAGATCCTCGCGCGCATAGGCGTAGACGGCCTGGTCGTCGCCGCCGTGCAGCTTCTGGTTGCCGATGGTGTCACCGATCAGTCCACTTCCGAGACCACTGCGCATTGGGCCCGGTGGCCGCACCATGACAGCATCGTCGGTGGGGCACTTGTCGATGCCTGTTTTCCTCGACGGGGCATCTGGATTCGCGCGGACACGAGCCAGGTTGACCGATAACACCTTCGCCACGAGTTCAGCGTAGTGGCGGTGTGTGGGTCGCTCAGTGCCTAGGCAGGGGGAGCGAACGCGGGATCCGGCGGCGGCGGGGGTCCGACAGGCATCTGACGAGCCGGCGTATAGGGCACGGACGGGTTCGGGAAAAGATTGGTCACCATGTCGTTCGGACTGCTGAAGTTGGCGAAGACGTCACCGAGCGATCCGAGTGCGCCGGGTTGTTGTACCTGGCCGGCGGGAATCGCGGGCACGGTCGGTGCGCCCGGCGGCGGTGGAGGAGACGTGGGCAACGGGCCGTCAGCAGTCACGATGCTTGTCACGACACCGGGAATCTGCGGTACGACGGGATCTGTCGGCACCGGCTGCGCATTGGCGATGCCGACGCCGGTCAGGATGCCGGCGGCCCCGAGCGTGCAGCCGCCGACACCGAACGCCCAGCGATGCGGTCCACTCATGAATCGAGTTTCCCACGTAAATCACCCGTGTGCAGCTGTACAGCCACCCTGGCCGACGCGCTATTGCGGTTCACCGGTGGGAATTGTGTAAGGCGCGGTCGTGATCGGTGGCACTGCCACCGACGTCTCCGGGGATGACGGTGCCGTCGTCTCCGTCACCGTCTGACCGGTGGTGATCCCGGCACCGGACGGAACAGGCTGGGGGACAGCCGCATTCACGTCACCTATGGCGAAGGTCAATACCCCCGCCGCGAGGACGGCTCCGGCACCAGCGGTCGCCAACATAAACTTGATGTGCATCGAGTCCACTTCTGACCACTCCAATCGGTCCCTGCCGCTTTCGATTACGGCGGGACTCACTCTTCGCTCGTCGGACTTCGAGCCAAATCTTGACCCTTGCACTACGAGCCAACCGAGTGCGCCATCACGAAATTCCTTGATCCGGAAATCGGCGACGTGACGAAATGGCAAGAGCTTGCTGTAATGGCCTGCGATGCAGGAGAACTCCAGCTGAGCGAAGGTGCTCAGCTGGAATGGGTGTTCGCGTGTGTCAGATCAGCAGTTGAGGTGAACGACCGCGGCGCTGACAATTTCGCCTGCAGCAGAAACCGACACGCTGAGATCGTTGCTCACCATGATGACAGCCTCCGATGCTGGCGTGCCGCTACGAAGCGTGCTGCAGATCTTCGCACCCTCGGACCGCAACTGCTGGTCGGTGAGGAACGCGTAGGTGGTCTGCATCGTGCGAACGAATTCGTCTTCGTCGGCCGCTGCGGGCGCGGCCAGCGCAACCGCTGCAGAAAAAACCGACAAAAGGACCCCGACCCGGTACTTCAACTCGAACACCTTTCAGAACACGCGCGATCTCGCCGCGGGCATACGCGTGCGCGCGGACAGAATCACGACAATTGCTTTGGCGCTCGACCCCCTCGATGCGCCGGCAGACAGAAACTTTCGCTTGCGTTAGTTCTCGCTTAGCTTAGCTGCTGAACTGATCTTGGGCGGAATAACGATTAACTTAAGTTTACTACTTCACGTCGTAGCGTAAGTGTACTACTACGCGTAGTATTCGTGCCAAGCGTGGACGAATCATCTCGGAGGTGCGCCGTGAAGTGGAGTTTCGCCCAGTTCGGACTGCTGATCATCTGTGTGTTCCACGTCGTGCAGGCCATCATCGGGTTCATCGCCGAACCGAGTTTCGCGACCGGACCCGACGCGCCGACGGTCCAGATCTTGGGGATGGATTACAACGGGTGGCACGCCGTCGCCGGGCTGGCGCTGTTCGCGCCCGGCCTGGTGTTCGCGATGCGCAAGTCGTGGTCGGTGCTGTACCTGCTCGCGGCGGGAGTGGCTGGGGCCCTGCCTGGAATCTGGGCGTTCTTCTCGAACCAGGTCGCCTACATTTTCGCGTTCCCCAACAACATCACCGACGCGATCGTGCACATCGTGACGGCAGCGGTGATGATCACGGTCGCCGCCGTACAGATCCGCCTCGATGGCGGCTGGCGGAACTCGCTGGCCGATTTGCGCAAGACGCGGTAGTGCTGTGCGCCAGGTGCGATTAGTTGTCGCCGGTGCGCTCGAACGTGTCGGTGAAATCGCCGCCGCCAGCGCACGCGCCGCCGGCGGCTATGGTTTGGAGTCCGCGGCCGGTGAGTAGCGCTATCGGATCGTCCAACTGCGGAGGCATTGGATATTCGGCGGTGATCGTCGACTGTGCTGTGCCACCGTCGGGGCATGTCGTGGCGCCGACTTCGTTGCGTGCCCACTTGTCGTCTTTGAAGATGAGCGTGACAACCCCGTCGACCGCATGGAACAGGCTCATGCAACGGTCGCCGGTACGGAGGCAATAGGTGTTGGCGGACAGAACTTTTCCGCGTACGACGTTGCCGTTCGTGAACGTCGTCGTCTGCTGATAGCTGCCGTGCAGGGCTTCTGCCGGGCTGACAGCGCGCGGCGGGAGCACCGCGGGATCTGGCACTTTGTTGGGGTCGGGATCGCCGGTGCGGGTGAACTTCACGGTGCGCTTGGCGGCGCATGCGCCGTTGGTGGAGGCCCTGATGGTCTCACCGGTCAGCGTGCCGTCGGGGTTGGGCTGCAGGGTGAACATCACCCAGAGTTCTTCGGGCTGGTCGCCACCGCATTGCGCTGAGGCGAGGCCGACGGCGACCCACGTCCCGCCCAGCTGATCGAATGTCAGATTCGACAGTAGCGCCATTCCGGCGCCGCTGACGTTGGCCGCGGTCGCGACGCAACCGCTGGCGCCACAATCTGAGCGGACGCCCCAATTGCTGGTCGTGGCAGGCGCATTCGGGACAGGCTTACCCTCGAGGTCAGTACCCGGTCCGTAATCGGCGGTGTAGGTTCCGGAGAATTCGCCACCGCTCGGTGATGCGGAGGGTGTGGCGGCGCTGGGTTTGTCGCGTCCGGTGAACTCGACGATGGCGACGACGCCGGCTACGAGGATGAGGGTGGTTATGAACACCAGCGCACCAACGAGAAGTCCGCGGTTTCGCCCAGGACGCTTTGGTGATACCGCCATCGGCGGCACGTGCATGTGGGGTGTGCTGATCGGTGGGTAGGAATAGACCGGTGCGCTACGGGGTGGCTGTGCCCAGGATTGCTGGGCCGGCATCGGTGCGCTCGACGGTCCACTCGGAGCGAGCGTTTGCTGTGCGGTAGGGGTAGCGACGATCGGGGGAGTCGGCTTGGTGATGACTTCTCTTGCAGCAGAAGCCATATCGACGGCGCTTGAGTAACGCTCCGATGGCTGCTTGGCCAGCCCGGTGGCGATCACAGCGTCCAACGCGGTCGGAAGGGTTCGGCTGATCTCGGAAGGCTTCGGCGGCGGTGTGAAGATGTGGCCGCTGGCGACCTTCTCAAACGTGTTGCCGGGGAACGGTTGCTGGCCGGTGAGGCACTCGTACAGCACACAGGCCAGGGCGTAGATATCGGAGCTGGGGTTGATCTGGTCGGCACTGAAGCGCTCGGGTGCCATGTAGGCCCATGTGCCGATGGCCGCACCGGTCTGCGTCACGCCGTCCTCGGCGGTGCGGGCGATGCCGAAGTCGATGAGGTACGCGAAGTCGTTCTCGTCGATCAGGATGTTCGACGGTTTCACGTCGCGGTGCACGAGGCCCGTCTGGTGCGCGGCGTGAAGGGCCGCGGCGATCTGCTCGATGATCGCGACCGCGCGGGGTGGTTCGAGCGGGCCGTCGTCGAGCAGGCTGTGCAGGTCGGTGCCGGGAATCAGCCGCATCGTGACGAAAAGCCGACCGTCGATTTCGCCGAAGTCGTAGATCGGGACGACGTGCCGATCGTCGAGTCGCGCGGCAGCTCGAACCTCGCGGCGGAATCGCTGCTCGAATTCGGGATCGTCACTGAGATTGGGAAGCAGCATTTTGAGTGCGACCACGCGGTCGATCTGGCTGTCGTACGCGCGCCAGACCTCGCCCATCCCGCCGCGACCAAGCAATTCGATCAGCTGATAACGACCGAATGGCGTGCCTTCCACCGGCATACGATAACGGCCACTCGCCAGGATCGTGGTGCATAGGAGAGGAACCCGATGTCCGACAAGTCCGATCACCGCCCGCCGCGGCCCGCGGAGGGGGAGAAGGCGACCTTGGTGGAGTTCCTCAACTACCTGCGCCGCGCGATGGTTTCAAATCTGGAGGGAGCGCCGGAGCCGCAGGTGCGCATGGCCGGGGTGCCGTCGGGGACAAGCGTGCTGGGGCTGGTTAAACACGTGAGCTACGTCGAGAGGTTCTACTTCCTCGGGGAGGACGTCAGCGATTGGAGCGCGACGTTCCGCCCGACGCCCGAGGACACGATCGAGGCTGTGTTGACCTCGTACCGGGACGCCGTATCCCGCGCGAACGAGATCATCGATGCGTGCGAGGACCTGGGGCAGCCGGCTCCGCGCTCAGCGCGAGCACAATCTGCCCCGAGCATGCGATGGATCCTGGTGCACATGATCGAGGAGACAGGCAGACACGCCGGTCACGCCGACATCCTGCGTGAGCAGATAGACGGCGCGACCGGTCGCTGACGCGCGGCTAGCCCGCCGCGTCGAGAATCTTGATCGCGAAGACGAGCGTGTCGCCGGGCGCGATGCCGGCGGAGGGCTGCCCGTCGGCGTAGCCATCGGCCGAGGTCATCGCGACCGCGACGGTGGATCCGACTTTCTGTCCCGCGATGGCCTTCTGGAATCCCGGGACGACGCCGGTGAGCGGGAACTGCTCGGGTGCGCCGCGCTGGTAGCTGCTGTCGAACACCGAACCGTCACGTCCGTTGACGCCCATGTAGCAGACCGAAACCGTCGCCGTGGGTGAGACGACGGGCCCGTCGCCCGCCTGCAACGTGTGCACCTGGGTCTCGGTCACGCTGAACGGGGTGCCCACCTTCACTTCTGGCGCCGCCGTATCCGTCGAACCGGTGACCGCGACATTGCCGGTGGCGCCGTCCAGCGTCCACTCCGGCGTGCCGCCAGTAGGCGCGGTCGTCGGGCACGTCGTCGCCGCAACGCCCGGTGCCGGTTGGGCCGGCATGTTCGATTCGACCGAGTACAGGTCGGCGGGGTCGGCGGTGGACGAGCTCGCAGGTGACGCCTCGGGTTCGGAGTCGGAGCCGCACGCGGCGAGTGAGGTCACGAGCGCGGCGACGATCCCTGCGAGCGCGACGGTTGAAGACAGACGGGAGGAATTCACGGTCGTCACGTTACAGACGTGACGCGTGGTGACCGCCGATAGGTCGTTGTACTGCGTGTTTCAGCAGAACTGGTATTCGACTGACCAGTTTTCCACAGCCCACGTCGCCTTGAAATGACCGCCGAGCGCAGGGTCGGCGTCATGGATCATCCCGGCGCCGCCCTCGGGCGTGAATCCCGGGTCATCCCACGTCACAGATTCGAAGACAGGGGTGCGGTCGGGAGTGCAGACCGTCTGCATGGCGAGGTAGCCGTCCGCGATCGCGAACTCCGCGCTCTCCTGTGTCTGGACCGGCGCGTACGGATCCGCGCCGGCCGCTGGGGCGTGCACGAGCGCGCCGACGCTGACTGCCGCAGCGAACACGACGGCGATGGAGTCGAATAGCTTCCGCATGACGTCTCCCTGATCTTGAACTCGTGAGAAGTATCCACGGCAATCGTGGTCACTGCCCGAGAAACGGTCGGGGCCGATGAGTTCGTCCCGTCCTGACGGTCTACTTCCGAGAGCGGTACGACACGGAAGGCTAGACCAATGGGAATCACGCGACTGCGCGGTGGCCATCTACCGATCAACGGACTGAACCTTTATCACGAGGTGCATGGCGAACTCGGGTCGAAGCCGCCGCTGCTGTTGATTCCAGGTGCGTTCATGGCTGCGGACTCCATGCCCGAATGGGTCGATGCGTTCGCTGGCGAGCGTGCTGTGATCGTCTTCGACCCACAAGGACACGGTCGCACACCGGATACGTCGCGCGAGATGTCATACGAGCAGTTCGCCGACGATGCCGCGGAGTTGTTGCGCGCCTTGGGAATCGAGCGCGCGGACGTGATGGGCTACTCACAGGGCGGTGGAGTGGCGCTGCAGCTGGCTATCCGTCACCCATCGATGGTGAACAAGTTGGTGTCAATGTCGGCGACTTTCCGCAAGGAGGGCTGGTATCCGGGGGTGTTCGAATCCATTGCGGGCCTTACTGCTGAGGACTTCGCGGGAACGCCTGTCGAGAAAGCCTTCATGGAACACACTCCGGACGCCCAGGCGTTCGACGCCTACCTCGAGAAGATGAAGGTCCTCAACATCGACGACCAGCAGATCACCGACGAGCAGATGCGTTCGATCTCGGCCAAGACCATGGTCATCGTCGGCGACGCGGACGGGGTGACGCTCGAGCACGCAATGGCCATGTTCAAGCTGCGCGGTGGGTGCGACAAGGAGGCCGCTGCAACTGGGGTTTTGCAGAAGACTCCGGACGCGCGCCTGGTGGTGCTGCCCGCGATGTCGCACATCGGTCTGTCGGGGGAGTCGGAACTGTTGGTCCCGATGGTCACGGCGTTCCTCGACGACGCCCCGCCGAAGATGCCGGAGCTGTTCTAACTGGAAACGGACGCTTGCCGGGCCGGCCGGCCGCTGTCGATGGCGGGGAACCAGGGTGCCCCACGCAGTGGGCGGTAGTCAGCGACGGCGAAAGCGGTGACGGCCGTGGCGATCAGTGCGACGTACACACCGGGCTGACGGGTGGCACCGTCGGGGAAGTCGACAATCAGCCACGCGAATAGCAGCATCCCGACGAGGTTAAGCAAATCGGTTGCGCCGATGACGGATACGTCAGGGCGGCACAGCCCGTACCGTCCGCCGGTGATGGCGGTCGCGATGCCGAACACGCCGCCGATCGCGAAGTAGACAGCGGCGACGGTGTTGAACTGCCAACCGGTTTGGCTGGCGCCCGCGACGGACGCCCAGGGCAGGAACAGCGATGCGAGCGCGCCGGCACCGCCGACGCCGGCGATCATCCGCTGATGGAGCGGTGTTTCGGTAGTCATGGTGACACTCCAAGGAGTCATCGAGCAACCGCTAACAAAGCAATAACGATTGTTATTCCTGTTCAAGACCATAACGACCGTTATGGGATGATGTCAACGATGACTTCCGCCGATTCTGCGTTGAGCACCCGTGACCGACTGGTGGAGGCCGCTCTGGCCGTGCTCGAGAGAGACGGGCCTGCCGCGATCCAAGCTCGGTCGCTGGCGCGCGAGATCGGCGCTTCGACGATGGCGGTGTACACGCACTTCGGGGGCATGCCGAACCTGATCGAAGCGACGGTGCGCGAGGGACTCGCGCGCTTCGCGGAACAGACGCGGGGAGTGCCCCATACCGACGATCCGGTCGCCGATCTCATTGCCGGTGGATTTGCCTACGCGGAGTTCGCGATGAAGAACCCGCAGCTGTACCGATTGCTTTTCGGCCTCACCGACCTCGGCGTGCACAAGTTCTCGGCCGACGGGGTCACGCCGTGGGATCTCGCCGAATGGGTGGATGCGCTCTCGGTGTTGACGGCTGCGGTCGAGCGCGTGATCGAAGCCGGCCGGATCCGCCCGCAGGAGTCAGCTCCGGCTGCAACCCAGATATTGAGTGCCACACATGGTTTCGTGCTCCTGGTGATCAGCAGGGTCATAGACCTCCAGGCGCTGCAAGACGTCATGGCGCCCTTGGCGATCAATCTCATAGTAGGTCTCGGCGACACGCGGGAGCGCGCGGAGCAGTCGCTGGCCGTCGCGATCAATTCGCGGACGTCATGACCCAACCCAATCAAAGCGGCGGCAATTTCGTTCGAACAGGACATGGACGCCCGAGCACCTGCCGCCCAACCTTGTTGCACTGAACGCCCACCACCTCGACGGTTCGCGAGATGAACGGTGGTTGCGGACCCCGTATGAGCCCGGCCCTGCCGCAAGGAATTTCATGCAGATCAGCGGCGGAACCATCGCCGAAATGCTGGACCAGTCCGCGACACGCCTGACCGCGACCGCGACCGTGGTGTCCCAGCTGATCACTGACGTCAGCAGATTGGCTTACGTTCCAAGTCCATACTCCCGGCTGGCGGTTAGCGTGGTTGGTCATGCAGGTTTTGGCGGCCGCCGCGGGGCTCGGGCAGTCGGACTGTGAGCGGGCCGTGGGCACCACGTTGGCTCAGCCTGTACTCGCGATCACCAGCCTCGCGTACGTGGCGGTCGGCGTGGCCGTGCTGTGGTGGGCGCTGCGGGGCTGGGGAGTGCTGGCCTCGGCTGCCGGAATGGTGCTCGTCGCCGTCGGATTGGGGAGTTTCGTCTTCCACGGTCCGCAGCCGTCATGGGCAGGTCCCGCGCACGACTGGCCGATCATCGCTCTCGCAGCGGTGGTTGTCGCGGGGCTCATCGTCAGCGTCCGCGCTCAGTGGCGACTGTGGACGACAGCAGCCGCAATCTTCGCACTCGCCCTGCTTGCCTACGCCGCGGGTCGCACAGGGTCCCCCTTGTGCCAGCCCGACAGTCTGTGGCAGTTCCACGGCGCCTGGCACGTCCTCACCGCGGCGGGCGCCGGATGCGCCGCGGTGGCAATGGAACGCCGACGTGAGGGCGTTTCGGCCGCTCACGTCGGCGAAGATTCAACGCCTCGTCAGTAATCCCAGGTGGCGGGTACGCAGCGGAAGACGTCGCCGTGCGTCGCCACATGGCAGACGGACGGGAATGGCAGGTGCGTGGCGACCATCGCCTCGCCCGTCGCCGCCAGCTCCCGCAGCAGCTCGATCCGTACGCGCGCGGACTCCTCGGGATCGTGTTCGAATCCGTTGTGCCATTCGGGATTGTCGAACCCGGGGGCGAACACGGAGTCGCCGGCGAACGTCAGCGCGTCACCACCGGAGGCGAGGCGCACGATGCTGTGGCCGGGCGTGTGGCCTCCGTTGCGGGTGACCATCACGCCTGGCGCGAGCTCGTACTCCGTCTCGAATGTCTTTATCTGGCCGCGATATTCGTTCAGGAATCGCGAGGCGATCTGTCGCAGTGCGTCCGGCACTGGTGCCGGCATATCGGTGTGGGAGAAATCGGGGGCCTCCCAGAACTCGGCCTCACGGGTCGCGACGTGGACCTGTAGATCGGGGCGCAGCCGTTCTTTCAGTCCCGCGGTGAGCAGCCCGCCCACGTGGTCCATGTGCAGGTGGGTGAGCACGACGTCGGTCACCGCCGAGGGATCGATGCCTGCGGCCTCCAGTCGGTGGACTGTCTGTCCGGCGCGCGGGAAGTCGGGGAACTCCACGCCCAGACCCGCGTCGACGAGGATGGTCCGGCCGCCGCTGCGCACGACGACCACGTTCAGTGGCCAGTCGAGCACATCCTGTGGCAGGAACATGTCGCTCAACCAGTTCCCGTACTCGGTCGGATCGGCGTTGGTCGCCATCGTCCTCGCGGTAATCGGTAGGACCCCGTCGCTGATCACCAGCACCTCGATGTCGCCGACCTGAACCGCATAGCGCGACGGAACCAGTTCGTCGAGTCCGGTGCTACCGAGGGAAATGCTGTCCACGCTCATGTGTTGTCCTCCTGGGCTGACGTGCTGAATGACCTGTCACCCCCGGAGAACGCCCGCCCGCGTCGGAATTCATCCATCCCCCTGAAGCCGATTCACGACGGTTTTGGCGGCGGCCTATGGCGCTCCTCCGACGTTGCTGAAGTGCGGCGTTTTTGTGCGCTTGCCTGGTTGTGTCCCAGACTGCCGTAGAGCGGACAGTTGCGGAGCGATACGCTGTGGGCATCCAGTCCGACCGCCTTCCACGATCAACCGTGCTCGTTGCGCCGATGCCGATCGGCGCCCGGGTAGCGATGTTTCGTCTGGAGGTCGAGTTTGGTCGGGGGTGACGTGGCCCGATGGTCTGGGCAATGGTTGAAACAACCGGCTCAATATGACTGGCTCAGCGCTTATCTGAATGAGCGTGGACTGCAGGAGCTCTGGCGCCGTGCGACGTTCGGGTTCACCGTAACGACATCCGCGCTACCCATCGTGATGCTCTGGAGTCCATTTGGCCCAGACAATCCGGTGCGGGTCGCGCTTGCCGTCGCCGCTGCAGCGATCGCCGTCGCCGGTAGTTTCCTCTGGCTGCTTCGCTGGCCTACACGGCGGCAGTCTGTCATCTTTTCGACGATGGCCACGGTGGCAATCGCGGCCACATGCTTTGCGTTTTCCAACCCGTACTCGGGGTTGGGTGCGTGCGCGACCTTCGCCGTCATCGGTGGCTTCGCCGCCTACTTCCACACGATTGGCCACGTGCTCGCGAACCTCGGCGTGGCAACCATGTGCTCGGCGATCATGGCGTACCGCCTCATCGATACCACCGGCGACGTCGCGCTGACGATCGCATCATTGGTCTCGGTGGCATCGCTCAATATTGGTGTTCCATTCGGAATCTTGTCGTTGGTGCATACGTTGCGAACTGACTTACAGGGTTCTGACCGTGATTCCCTGACGGGGCTTCTCAATCGGCGCTCATTCCACAACTCGGTCTACGAACTCATGATGCTCCACAAGAGCCCCGCGGCTATTTACGTGGTGATGGCGATGATCGATCTCGACAACTTCAAGCAACTCAACGACACTCGCGGCCATGCCGCGGGGGATCAGGCGTTGGTCAGCGTCAGCGCCGCGCTTCGCGAGAACTGCCGCTCAACGGCGGTGATCGGCAGGGTGGGGGGAGAGGAATTTGTGGTCGCGGACATCGACACGGTCTCGAATCCGGCCAGATTGGCAGAAGGACTACGTCGGGCGATCGAAGAGATTCCTCTACCGGTGTCAGCGAGTATCGGTACGGCGGGCGCCGGGCTCCAGACAGACTCCACCAGAGACACTCTTCAACTCATCGACGATCTGATTCGCACCTCTGACACGGCGATGTACGAGGCGAAACGCGCGGGCGGCAACCGCGTGCGTCACTATCCGACGTTGCTTCCGCCGGCGGGAGTTCACCTCGAACAGTGAACTTTTGTGGGTTGCGTCCCGTATCTATGACGGCCCTGCAGGCCCCAACGCGCACAAGTGAGGAGTCGACCTTGGCGTATCCAAACCAATCCGGGTTCCCACCGGCCGGCCCGCCGCCTGTCTACGTGTCCGTACCGCAGACCAACGGCATGGCGATCGCGGCTCTGATCCTGGTGTTCGTGTTCTTCCCGGTGGGGATCGTCCTCGGGCACGTGGCACGGGGACAGATCAAGCGGACCGGCGAAGGCGGAAGGGGGCTGGCGACCGCCGCATTGATCATTGGCTATCTCCAGGTGGCGCTGACGGTGCTGGTCGTTGGTGTTGCCGGAGTCCTCGTTGCGCTCGGTGCACGGTAGGTACGGCTGTCCGTCGCGGTTGCCGCGCACGTGTGGGATCGGGCAGTTTTGGGCAGTGTGGAGGTATGAGCAACAACGAGAAGGTCACCGTAGAACGAACCATCGAGGCGCCTGTCGATGCGATCTTCGACGTCCTCTCCAATCCTCAGCGGCACCAGGCGCTCGATGGTTCAGGGTTCATCCGCAGTGTGGATCACGCTGATCGGATTCAGAAGGTCGGTGACGTATTCACGATGAACATGCAGGGTGACCACATGGGTGGCGAATACAAGACTGACAACCACGTGTCGGGCTATGCCAAAGACAAGCTGCTGGCCTGGAAGACCGCGCCCGCGGGCACTGAGCCTCCCGGGTGGGAGTGGCTGTGGGAGTTGGAACCGCAGGGTCCCGGCGAGACGTTGGTTCGCCACACCTACGACTGGTCGAAGGTCACCGACAAGAAGCTGCTCGAAAAGGTGAAGTTCCCGCTCGTGACCGAGGATCAGCTGACCGACACGCTCGGTCGACTCGCTGCCGAGGTTTCGTCCTGATCAGATTCCGCCTCGGTGTTCGAGTGCGAATCGACGGATAGAGGCATTCACCTCGTCGGGAACTTCGGCCGACAAGGCATGCGAGGCATCGGGCCACAGCTCATACCGCCACGCGGGGACGACCGTCCGCATCCGTTGCAGCGCCTTATGTGAATCGTGAATGGTGTTGCCGGCCAGAAGAACTTGGACAGGCAGCTCTACTGCGCGCAGCAAGCGATCATTGGGGAAGTGCAGTGCCGCGGTGCGCGCGGGTGGTCCGAATGTGGCGAATCCTTCCACGAACAATTCGGCAAGAGTGTCGATCGAACTGCCCGCTGTGGGGTCGCCCAAGACCCACGCCGCGGCGCGCCGAGCTCCTAGGGAACGTGGGCGCGACAACCAGATTCCAAAGCTTCGCCAGAACTTCGAGTAGAGCCGAGTCACCGTGCACGCCGGATCGATGAGTGTCAGCGTCGCCAGCCGACCGGGCAGGCGCGCCGCGGTGTGGGTGGCAAGCCAGCCGCCGTAGGAATGGCCAACGAGATTTACGTCGCGCAGACTCAGTGCCTCCAGGACGGCTTCGATGTTGCGCGCACAAGCAGCGGGGGTGAACATCGCCTTCGACTGAATGCTGGCTCCGGGCTGACCGAGCATGTCCAATGCGTAGACGGTGAAATCGTCTGTCAGGCCCGCGACTTGGTCCCACCACATGGCCGACGTGAGGAAGAAGCCGTGGATGAGGACGACGGGAACGTCGCCGTCGGGTCCGTGTTGGTAGACGCGAACGGTGCCAGCGTTGGTCTGAACGTCATGGACGATATCCGGCCGCGGGCTCAAGGCACGCACCTCGTCATACGCCGTCATGTACTGGCGCCGCGCGTCTGCACTTTTGAATCCAGCGGTCACGGCGACATCCATCAACGAGTCACCGTAGAGAGGAGATCGGCTGTCGGTCAACGCCACACACTGGAGGAGATTGCGGGCTCGTCTGCGCGGTAGATAGCACCGAAAGGCCGGTGACAGGGGGAGTTGGGATTCTCACGTTCATGTGCGTCGACCGAAGCGTTTCTCTACCGTCGGAACCCATGGCTGAGAAGACAATTCCAAAGCTGATGGCCTCGTCGATCCGACCCGTGGCCGATTTCTACATCGCACTGGGTTTCGAGATCACGTTTCAACAGACAGCGCCATACGAATTTCTGACCGTCAGGCGGGGAGATATCGAGCTGAACTTCTATGGCGACAAGACGTTCGACCAGGCGACTTCCGCTCATGGCTGCGTGGTCGTCACCGATGAGGTCGACCAGCTATACGCGCTCTTTGCTTCGCGACTGCGGAGTGCCTACGGCTCAGTGCCCGTGGCGGGCGTGCCTCGGATGGGGGCGTTGACGGATATGAGTTACGGGGTGCGACAGTTCCTGATGATCGATCCTGGAGGGAACACGATCCAGATTTTCCAGCCGATCAGCGAGGATTTGCACCATCGGCCATCGCCTCGAGGAACCTTTGAGCGAGCGATCCACATGGGTTCGCTGTACGCGGATTCCAAGCAGGATCTCAATTTGGCGCAAAAGGTCTTGGATAGGGCTCTGTACCGAACCGACGAAACGCCGACCGCGATCCAGTTAGTGAAGCTGTTGGTGTTACGGGCAGATGTAGCGGTCCGTCAGGGTGAGCACGACCTGGCCCGAGAATTACTGGATCGCGCCAAGGGGACCGGGGCCGACGGACCAGAACTGGCCGACGTCCGCAGACGAGTGACGGAGCTCGAAGCGGGGCTTCGATAGGGCCGTGAAGCGCACGCTTTGGTCGTGGTCAACCGTGGTCCCGCCATGTGACCACCTGCTTGAGCGATGTGAGGTCGTAGCCGTCGTCGGAGGTGAGTTCGGTCTGGAACAGCGTGACGCCCGCCGCGCGGAAGGCATCGGCGCTCTCCGCGTTCTCCCACAGTGTCGAGCGTTCGATGTCGGCGCCGTTGCGCCCAAACGTCGTTGCCAACTCGTCGACGCGGTCGCTGAGTCTGCGAAACGCGTCGAGGTCCTGAAATGCGTGCCAGATGTCGGCGTGCCTGGCAACCGCGGGCAGTGAGCGTTTGGGTCCCGTGCCGCCGATGAGGATCGGTACTTTGCGCACCGGCGGGGGATTCAGTGCGGCGAGGCGGTTCTCGATGCGGATCAGGCTCTCGTCGAAGAGATCGAAGCGGGACGCGAAGGTGCCGAAGTCGTATCCGTAAGTGGTGTAGTCCTTTTCGTACCACCCCGCGCCGAGGCCTAGGATGAGCCGGCCTCCGCTTATGTGGTCGACGGTGCGCGCCATGTCAGCGAGCAGGTCCGCGTTGCGGTAGCCGACGCCGGTGACAAGCAGCCCGATCTCGGCGTGCGAGGTGATCTCACCCCACGACGCGAGCGCGGTCCAGCCCTCAAAGTTGGCGACGTCGGGCTGCTCGTCGAACATGACGGGCTTGCCGTCGACGATGCCTTTCATGGCTGGGCGGTGGAAGTGGTCATAGCCGAAGATGACGTCGACGCCGAGGTCGTCGGCGGCCAGGACGGCGTCGCGCCACGTGCGGTAATCAGGCGTGCCGCCGGGCTGGATCTGTACGGCGACGCGGACGGGACGGGTCATGGAGAGGCTCCTGAGTCGGGGGAGGGTCGACTCTTGAGCCAAGTCATCGGGTTCGGGGTTTATTCCTGGCGCAATGTCACTCTCACTCCAGAATCGCCCGCGCCGCGCGTTCGGCGATCAGCATGACCGGTGCGTTGGTGTTCCCAGACGTGATGGTGGGCATGGCCGAAGCGTCAACCACACGCAGGCCCGCGACGCGGAACACGCGGCAGTCGGTGTCGAGCACTGTGGCGCTCGACCGTGGCTCACCGCGTGCATCGAAGGCTCCCATCGCGCAGGTGCCCACAGGGTGGAAGATGGTTGTTCCTAGTGCACTGGCTGCCTGCTGAAGGTCGTCGTCGCTCACCAGGTCAGGGCCCGGAAGCATTTCCTCGGGGTGATAGCGGGTCAGGGCCGGCGCTGCCATGATCTGGCGGGTCATCCGCAGGCCGCGTACGGCGACATCACGATCGGCGTCGGTGGACAGGTAATTGCAGAAGATCTTCGGGTGAGTCAGGGGATCCGCGTCGGCCATTCGCACGTGGCCACGCGAGGTGGGTCGCAGATTGCAGACCGAGGGAGTGATGGCGGCGTAGGGGTGCAGAGGGTCGCCGAACTTGGGCAACGACAAGGGCTGCACATGCCACTCCAGATCAGGACTGGCCAGCGCGGGTTCACTTTTGGCGAAGGCCCCCAAGGTCGACGGCGGCATCGTCAGGGGTCCAGATCGCATGAGCAGGTATTGAAATCCCATGCCCGCGCGGGTGATCCAGTTTCGGTACAGCGTGTTGACGGTTCGCGCACCGCGGATGCGGTAGACCGTTCGAAGCTGCAGGTGGTCCTGGAGGTTCTCACCCACGCCCGGCAGATCGGCGGCCACCGGCACGTGATGCTGGGAGAGCAGCCCCGCCGGGCCCAGACCCGAGACCTGCATCAGGTGCGGCGAGCCGATGGCTCCGGCGCTCAGGATCACCTCCTTGCGCGCCCGCACGTCGACGATTCGACCGTCCCTGAGCAGCCGCACGCCATCGACGCGATGCTGCGCCGTCGTCCAGGCGCCGCGGCGCTGATCCGGGCGGACCTGATCGTCCATCAGCAGCTTCAATGCCTGGGTCTCCGTGTAGACGGTGAGATTGGGGCGTCCGGTGATGGGGTGGAGGAAGGCGTCGGCCATCGACCAGCGCCGGCCACGCCGCTGATTGACGTGAAAGTACGCACTGCCGGAGTTGTCGCCCCGGTTGAACTCTTCTATCGGCTCGATGCCCAATTGCGCTGCGGCAGACTGCCAGGCGTCCAGGATCTTCCAGCGCACCCGCGGCCGCTCGACCCGAATCTCACCACTGGCGCCGTGCCAATCGTCGGCTCCGCCGAAATAGTTTTCCAATTCCTTGTAAATGGCCAATGTTTCGCCAGGGCGGTCGGGGCCACCCCACAGCCATCGTTCGTCGCCGGTGGCCTGGGCCCATAGTTCGTAATCGCTTGCCTGACCGCGCATGTGGATCATGGCGTTGATCGACGAACAGCCGCCGATCACGCGGCCGCGCGCGTAGATGATGCTGCGGCCGGCCAAACCTGGATCTGGCTCAGTGGTAAAGCACCAGTCGGTGCGGGGGTTGGCGATTGTGTAGAGATAGCCCACCGGCACCTTGATCCAGAACCAGTTGTCCCTGCCGCCGGCCTCGATCAGGAGAACCCGGCGATCGGGGTCGGCGCTGAGTCGGTTGGCGAGCAAGCAACCCGCACTGCCTGCGCCCACGATGATGTAGTCGAACTCGGGCGGGGGGCTCGCTTCCACCGTTTCCTCCATCGCCATCGGATACGTGTCCCACTGTGCGCGATGATGGCCCGGTAACACAGGACTTCGGTGCGGGGGTGGATCCGTTTGAGGGGAACAGGCTATCTGTGCGGCGCTCACTTGACATAATGTGGCTTATCGGCACTTTATCGACCTGGAGGTACAACGGCGGAAGGGGTTCACCGCCGCCTCCGTGTGTGTCCAACTCCCGTCGCGACCCGCTCGGCCGGTCGCATCGACCGCGGTCTCCAGTCGGTCGCCTCGAGCATCACGCGTGGTCCACGCCAGCCGTCGGCACGGCGTGACTCCATGGGCACCATCGGAGGCCCTATCGGACGGCCGTTGGAACGCAGGCCCCTTCTCCTCGGCGTGCACTACCAATACGTCACAGTGACGAAATGGTGGTGGATCAGCTTGACCAGACTTCCTCGTAGAATCCGAATCCGAAGCCGCGCAACGTGAATCGCCGCACCGTCTTCCTGTATGAATGGAATCCGAAGAGTAGCAACAATCTTCGTGGAGTCGGCGCCAGGCCTTTGGGCCTTCATTGCGGCAACTCTTCACTCATGAGCCTAGACGGCCACCGCTCCTCCGGCCCATTTGACCGGCGATCCGGTTCGTGAAACGTCACTGTGACGCAATGTCCACTCCCCAGCCGGTTGGGTTCTGTAGTCACCGAGTGATGAATGCCGCTCCGTCACTATCGATTCCGGTTCGCGGTGGCATTTGTGGATGATCCGCGCGAGCGTCGAAAGCAGCCCGCCACTCGGCAGCAATACGTCACTGTGATGAACTAGCTTGAGGCGCAGGGTATTCGGAGCCTAGCTATATTCCGCCTCGCGGTTCTTCATCCGCCGGTTGAATCGGTGCACGCGGTGCCTCGTCGTTGGACACCTGATCGGCCAGCTCCAAGCCGGCACCCGCATACACATTGAAGGCAATGTCGACGCCATGGTCCTTGGCCCACTGGACCTCATCGTCGTATCGGGCGACCGCGGCGACCCTGCCGTCGAACCCTGACTCCCGCAGACATGCGAGCGCGGTGACATTGGCGCCGTGACGCGGCATCGCGAGCACGGCGATGCGCACCGATTCGGAATGGCGCAGTTGATGCCAGAAATCCAAGTCGGTGGCATCCCCTTCGATGACGTTCAGGCCGTCCTCGGCCAGCCGCTCGACTCGCGGCCCGTCGAAGTCGACACCGACAACCCGCAATCCGTAGTGATCGGTCATGCGCTGGTACGCCGCGAACCCCACGCGGCCCATGCCGATCACCACTACCTCAGCATCGCCGGCGTCGGCAGGGCGTTCCTCCGGGACCAGGGTGCTTTCGTCCTGAGCAGGCAGTCGCGCCGCGATCTTCTCCACCATCAGGTGGCCGCGGCCGTTGACCAACGCTGCCAGGACGAAGCTCAGGGCGACGGCGATCGACATCTCCACCAGCCAGGCTTCTGCGAGCAGGCCGACCGAGACCCCGACCGAGACCACGATCAAGCCGAATTCGGAGTAGTTCATCAGGCTCAGCCCGGCGAGCAATGCAGTGCGATACCGCAGCTTCATGCGCGACAGCAGCAGCACATACCAGCCCGCCTTGAACGGCAGCAGCAGCACCATCAACAGCGCGACGCCGATGGTCGGTAGGTCTGGCAGCCCGGTCAGGCCGATCGACACGAAGAAGCCGACGAGCAGCAGTTCCTTGATGTGGAATAGCGACCGCGAGAGCTCCGAGGACGCCGAGTGCGACGCCAACAGCACGCCGATGATCAGCGCGCCGAGATCACCCTTCAGGCCCACCGCGGAGAACAGCGCGTACCCGGGCACCAACGCCATCACGATGCCGAACAGCGACTGCATCTCGCCGTGGCCCAGCCGACCCCAGATCTTGCGCACGATTCGCGTCAGCGGCCACAGCAGCACCAAGGTCAGCGCCCAGGGACTGGGCAGGTGCCCGCTGGTGGCGGTCAGGAACACCACGGCGACGATGTCCTGCATGACCAGGATGCCGATCGCGACGCGGCCGTAGAGCGCGTGTGATTCGCCGCGTTCCTCGAGCACCTTCACCACGAAAACCGTGCTGGAAAAGGACAGCGCGAAGGCCAGCAGGGCGATCGTCTGCACGCTCTGGCCGGACAGCATGGCCACCCCGGCCACCGCGGCCAGCCACATGGCGACACTTCCGAGGACGACGCTGACGATCATGTGTACCGAGGTGGTCAGCCACACCTCACGGCGCAGCAGGATACGGACGTTGAGCTTGAGACCGATCGCGAAAAGCAGCAGCGTGACGCCTAAATCCGCCAGCACTTCCAGTTGCGGCACGTCCTCGACATTGAGGGCGTTGATGACGAACCCCGCCGCAAGAAACCCGACCAGAGGCGGAAGGCGCAGCGCCATCGCGAGACCACCGAGACCGAATGTGATGACGAGATAGATGGCGACTACTGTCACGCGCGGCCCCTTGCTGTCGGTGTCGAGTTCTCCAAGTATCCCGGCAACCGCCGGATTCCTCTCCAGACGTGCCTTAAGGCGTCCAAATCGAGCTGGCTGCGCGTGAAAACTCTTGGATCCTCTCCCCTAAACACATTGTGCCGCAGATAGATACGTCACAGTGATCCACGTTTTGCAGCTAAAGGTCGAGTGGACCTCTGCGAAACGTGGTTCGGAGTGACGGAAGTGGGCTGGGTGACTTTGAGGAAGAATCCGCTGATCCCGCTCGAGAAAGACCGAGCCGATCGGCGAAAGGACAGGACAGTCCAACGTGCGTGCGGCACAGTTGATAGATGGCGAGCAAAGTTCCCGGCCCGAAAGACATCATGGCGGCCGCGCAGGCGGCCGCGGACAATGCGCAGGCGGCCGCGCGGGAAGCCGCGGAGACGGCGCAGTCCGCTGCTGGGGCCGCGTTGCGCATCCCGCCCGCGTCGATACAGCTGGCGAGCCAATTGCCAGATCTGATCGAGAACCTGGCGGTGGCCACGGAGCGGCTCAACCAGGCGATTGACCGTGCCGAACGCTACCTGGCACTGGCCGACCCGATGATCCGGACAATGGACGCGGTGCTGCCTCAACTCGAAGCACTTGTCGCGACAGGTAACGAGGTCTACGGCGCCGTATCGACGCTGCCCGGCGTATCCCACCTGGGGCGACTGGCCAACCGTGGGTCCGCAGCTTCGGCCAAGAAGTCGACAGGGCGCTCGACGCAGAAGAAGTCCGGCCGGTGACTCCGGCGCAAGCCTAGGCGTCGGTGCGGTGCAGCCACTCTCGTGACCGTATTCGCCAGGTCGCCTTTGCGTAGTCCAGTTCCGAGTGGGGCCACTGTGTGACGATCCGCCCGGTGGGCGACCGGTAGTAGCTGTCGCACTGCGTCCAGATCGTCCGCTCCAGATCGGTGGAAATCTGCTCGTTGTAACGCTGTTCGACATCCGGACGCACGTCGAGATAGCCGCCTCGCCCGGCCAACCTGCTGACCGCGCTGGCCACCATGCGTGCGCCGGCCTCTAGGACGTAGATGATCGAGTTGGCGCCCTGGTTGGTGTTCGGGCCGTACAGCATGAAGAAGTTGGGAAACCCGCTCACGGCGACGCCGAGATACGCCTGCGGATCCAGACCCCAACGGTCATGCAAGCTTTCGCCGCCAAGGCCGACGACGTCGAGGCCCGAGAGGTAGCTGCTCGTCTCGAATCCCGTCGCCAGGACGATCGCGTCGACCTCGACTACACGACCGCTCTGGGTGACGACGGCGGACTGGGTGACCCGCTGGATCGGGTCTGTCACCAGCTCGACGTGCGGTTGCTGCAATGCCAGATAGTACTTCTCGCCCAGCAGAACACGTTTGCACCGGAACGGATACCGCGGGGTCAGGGCATCACGCATCGTCTCGTCTGCGACGTGACGCCGCAGGAAGTTCGTCGACAGCTCCTGAACCACCGCCATTCTCGGATGGTCGCGCGTCAGCGCGGTGTTGTCGTGCTGCAGCTTCCACAGCCGCCACCGTTCACTCACGGCGGCCCACGGAACCCGGCGAAATCGGATGAGTTCGTCAGGGGTGTACGGCCGATCCTCTTTGGGCACCATCCATGGCGGGGTGCGCTGGAACACCGTGAGCTGGCCCGCGGTGGTGGTGAGTTCGGGAATGACCTGCACCCCACTGGCGCCGGTGCCGACGACCGCCACCCGCTTACCGGCCAGGTCTATATCCGCGTCCCATTGCGAGGTGTGCATCAAGTCGCCGCCGAATTCCCTGATGCCCTCGATGTCCGGATAGCGGGCAGCACCGAACAATCCCACCGCGCTGACGACGACATCAGCTACGAGATTCCGGCGGTCGGTGAGCTCGATGTCCCAATGTGTCTGCTGCTCATTCCAGACCAGCTTCTGCACGCTGGTGTCGACCATCAGGTGACGACGCAGGTCGAAGCGATCGGCCACCGACTCGAGGTAGTCCAGGATCTCGGGCTGATAAGCGTAGGTGCGGGTCCAGTGGCGGTTAGGCGCGAACGAGAACGAGTACAGGTGGCTCTGGATGTCGCACGCCGCACCCGGATAAATGTTCTGCCGCCAGGTGCCACCGACGCCGTCGGACCGTTCGATGATCACGATGTCGTCGATACCCTTGCGGCGTAAGGCAACCGCGGCGGCAAGACCGCCGAAACCGGCGCCGATGATCGCTACCCGCGGGGACCTGCCGCGGCGGGTCGATGCTCGAATACGACCGGCGAGATATCGCCTCCTCATCGATGAATACCCGTGCGGATCTCGAATCCTTCCGGTGTGCCGTTCGCGCGCGACGCTTCGAGGATCTCGGCGTACTCGGTCGGCGTGCCGTAGAAGAAGCTGCCCTGCCGTGTCTTAGCGTTCGCCTGGCCTTCGCGGTTGTAATAGCCCGGTGTACAAGATTTCGCGCGGTCTGCGCTCGCTGCCGACCGTCCGACCACGGTGTCGACCCACGCCGCTTCAGCGTCCACCGTCGCCTCCAACTCAGCTGCGTCATTGCTCAGCGCCCACGCAATCACCTCGGCGGTATGCTGCGCCTGCACGTCAAGGAGATACGGGAAGTTCACCGTGAACCCGGACTGTGCAATGGACTGGATGAAGCAGTTCGGGAAACCGTTGACCGCGAGACCGTGCAGCGTCTGCACACCGTCTCGCCATTTGTCGGTGAGCGTCACACCGTCTCGGCCGACGATCTCGAAGCCGGTACGGCGCGAGTAGTCCGTGCCGACCTCGAAACCCGTTGCAAAGATCAGACAGTCGATGCCGTGCTCTGTGCCATCGACCACAACCCCACCGCTGGTGATGCGCTCGACCCCCTTGCCCTTCGTGTCGACCAGCGTCACGTTGTCGCGGTTGAACGACTGCAGATAGTCGTCATGAAAGCAGGGCCGCTTGCAGAAGTAGCCGTACCAGGGTTTGAGCGCCTCGGCGGTGGCGGGATCGGTCACGATCGAATCGACTCGGGCCCGAATCTCCTCCATTTTTGCGAAGTCAGCCAATTCCACTGCACGCAAACGCTCTTCGTCGGACATCCCCTCGACGCGGGTCTGCCGCATGACGAACAGCTTCTTGACGATACTCGTCCACGCGTCGTCCACGAGATCCTCGTCGGCCTCACCGCCCGCGGTGAGCAGCTGGAAGTTCTCGATGCGACGCCGCTGCCATCCGTCTTGCAGCGATTCTGACCAGTCCTGGTCAGTCGGGCGATTGCCGCGCACATCCACGGTCGAGGGGGTGCGCTGGAAGACGAGCAGTTCCTTGACGGCCTTTGCGAGGTGCGGCACGCACTGGATCGCGGTCGCGCCGGTCCCGATGATTCCCACCCGCTTGTCCGCCAGCCCCGCCAGGTCGGACCCCGTGTAGTCATAGTCCCACCGGCTGGTGTGGAAGGTGTGCCCCCCGAAGGCGGTAATTCCTTCGATGCCAGGGAGTTTCGGCTTCTGCAGGTAGCCGTTGGCCATCGAGACGAAGCGGGCACGGATGCTGTCGCCGTGATTGGTGGCGATGATCCAGCGCAGAAGCTCGGGGTCCCAGCGGATCTCGTGCACCTCGGTCTGCAGACAGATGTCGCGGTACAGGTCGTAGTGCTTGGCGATGTTCTGGCAATGCGCGAAGATCTCGGGGCCCTTCGCGTACTTCTCGGTCGGGACGTAGCCCAGCTCCTCGAGCAGCGGCATGTACACATACGACTCGACGTCGCAGGCGATGCCCGGATACCGATTCCAGTACCACGTGCCTCCGACGTCGGCGGCCTTGTCGATCAACCGGAAGCTCTGCACGCCCAGTTCGCGCAGCCGGGCCCCGGTGAGAAGTCCGCCGAACCCGGCGCCGATGATCGCGACGTCGACCTCATCAGACAGCGGCTCGCGGGTGAAGGCCTGATCGCTCCAGGGATCAGTCGCGAAGTCGGCGAACACACCGGTGATCTCGACGTACTGCTCGATGCCGTCAGGACGCAGGCGGCGGTCGCGCTCCAGGGCGTATTTCTGCCGCAGCGCATCTACGTCGAATTCCACGCCCGGAATCTTGCCGCGAATCCTGGTCAGGCGTCGACGTAATCGGCGAGATGTTTGCCGGTCAACGTGGAACGCTTGGCGACCAGGTCAGCGGGTGTCCCCTCGAAGACGACGCGGCCACCGTCGTGACCGGCGCCGGGACCGAGGTCGATGAGCCAGTCCGCGTGAGCCATGACCGCCTGGTGGTGCTCGATGACGAGCACCGACTTGCCTGAATCGACGAGACGATCGAGCAGGCTGAGGAGCTGCGCGATATCGGCGAGATGCAGACCCGACGTTGGCTCGTCGAGGACGTACACGTCTCCCTTATCCCCCATCAACGAGGCGAGCTTGAGCCGCTGCCGCTCACCACCGGACAGCGTGGTCAGGGGCTGGCCGAGCGACAGATAGCCGAGACCGACGTCAGCGAGGCGATCCAGGATCTTCTGCGCGGCCAGGGTGGCCGCATCTCCGTCACTGAAGAAGTCGAGCGCTCCGGTCACCGACATCGCCAACACCTCGGCGATGTTGCGCCCGCCGAACGTGTATTCCAGCACCGACGCTTGAAACCTCCTGCCCTCGCACTCCTCGCACGGCGACTCGACGGTGGCCATCACGCCCAATTCGGTGAAGATCACCCCGGCGCCGTTGCAGGTCGGGCAAGCGCCCTCGGAATTGGCGCTGAACAGCGCTGGTTTTACGCCGTTGGCTTTCGCGAACGCCTTGCGGATCGGATCCAACAGCCCGGTGTAGGTCGCGGGATTGCTCCGCCGCGACCCACGGATCGGCGCCTGGTCGATCACCACGACACCATCCTGGCCGGCGACCGAGCCGCTGATCAGGGAGCTCTTGCCGGAGCCGGCGACACCGGTGACCACACACAGCACGCCCAGCGGGATGTCGACGTCGACCTTCTGCAGGTTGTGAGTCGATGCGCCGCGGACCTCCATGACGTCGACCGACGTGCGCACGGAGTCTTTGAGTGCCGCGCGGTCGTCGAGGTGGCGGCCGGTGACTGTGCCGCTCTTGCGCAACCCGTCGATCGTGCCTTCGTAGGCGACCTGGCCGCCGTCACCGCCGGCGCCCGGTCCGAGATCGACGACGTGATCGGCAATCGCGATCACCTCGGGTTTGTGCTCGACCACCAGGACTGTGTTGCCCTTGTCGCGTAGCTGCTGCAGCAGTTCGTTCATGCGCGCGATGTCGTGTGGATGCAGGCCAACTGTCGGCTCATCGAAGACATAGGTGACGTCGGTGAGCGCGGACCCGAGATGACGAATCATTTTGACGCGCTGAGCTTCACCACCGGACAGGGTGCCCGCCGGGCGGCCGAGTGACAGGTATCCCAGCCCGATCTCGACGAAGGAGTCGATGGTGTGCTGCAGCGACTTCACCAGCGGAGCCACCGATTTGTCGGTGATGCCGCTTATCCAATCGGCAAGATCGCTGATCTGCATTTCGTACACATCGGCGATGCTGCGGCCTTTGATCTTCGACGACCTGGCGGTGTCGGAGAGGCGGGTGCCGTCGCAGTCGGGGCACGTCGTGAACGTCACCGCCCGCTCCACAAAGGCGCGGATATGCGGCTGCATCGCCTCGACATCTTTGGCGAGGAACGACTTCTTGATCTGCGGGATCAGCCCGAGATACGTCAGGTTGACCCCGTCGATCTTGAGCTTGGTCGCATCCTTGTGCAATAGGGCGTCCAGCTCCTTCTTGGTGAACTTGTTGATCGGCTTGTTGGGATCAAAGAAGCCACAGCCGTTGAAGATTCGTCCGTACCAGCCATCCATGGAAAACCCGGGGATGGTGAGGGCGCCCTCGTTGAGTGACTTGCTGTCGTCGTACAGCGCGCTCAGGTCGATGTCGTTGATCGAGCCGCGCCCCTCACAACGCGGGCACATACCGCCCACGATGCTGAATTCGCGGCGCTCCTTGACGGTGCGTCCGCCCTTTTCCAGCGTGACGGCGCCTGCCCCGCTGATCGAGGCGACGTTGAACGAAAATGCTTGCGGCGAACCAATATGCGGCTTGCCTAGACGGCTGAACAGGATGCGCAAAATCGCACCCGTGTCGGTGGCGGTGCCAACTGTGGAACGCGGGTCGGAGCCCATGCGCTGCTGATCCACGATGATCGCCGTCGTGAGACCCTCCAGCACATCGACCTCGGGCCGTGCCAGTGTCGGCATGAAGCCCTGCACAAAGGCGCTGTAGGTCTCGTTGATCAACCGCTGCGACTCGGCGGCGATGGTGTCGAACACCAACGAGCTCTTGCCCGAACCCGAGACTCCGGTGAACACCGTCAGCCGGCGCTTGGGCAGCTCGACGTCGATGTTTTTGAGGTTGTTCTCGCGCGCGCCGTGCACGCGGATCAGATCATGGCTGTCGGCGACCTGTGGTGCACTCTTCGGCGTACGTGTCTTGTTAGCCATGTCGTTTCGGATCTCCTCTAAGTTAGAATCAACGCGTGAAGTTGCTGGGACGTCGCCCGGCTTTCCAGATTTTCGCTGCGGCTGCCAGTGCTGTACTTCTCGTCGCCGGGTGTACAACGGACTCGCCGACGGTGACGACCTCAACCGTCACCGTCACCAAAGAGCCTTCGGGTTCGTCCGCACCCGCAACACCTGGAGCCACGGAGTCCATGAGAGAGTTCCCCGCCGGCACGTTCACCGCGGTCGATTTGTCGGCTCCTTATGCCCTCGTGGTCACCATCGGAAGCCCGACATCGATACGCGCACAAGGCGACCCGGCCGCCCTGGAGCTGCTCGACATCCGGGTGGAGGGTGACACTCTCATCGCGACGGTAAAGCCGAACGCTCAGTGGCCGGCGAACGCTCGCGTCACCGTCAGCGTCACGATGCCGACGCTCGCCGCAGCGCGACTCAGCGGATCCGGCCAGATACGCATCGGAGCGCTTGAGACCGACCTGCTTTCGCTCGAGCAGAGCGGATCCGGTCTGATCGAGGCCCCGGAAATCGCTGTCGCGCGTCTGCAGATCTCGTCGTCGGGCGCCGGCAAGATCGTCGCGGCGGGCACTGCCGGCGACGCAGATGTCCGGCTCGTCGGTAGCGGAGAGGCCGCGCTGGGAACGCTCACCGTCACGCGAGCTCACATATCGATGGCCGGCGCTGGAAGCCTGACCATCAACGCGACTGAGACAGTGCGAGGTAGCACGGCCGGCTCTGGTGGGGTCGTTGTCACGGGGGGCGCCGACTGTTCGATCTCGAGTATCGGTATCGGTGACGTGACGTGCGGTTAGCCGCTGGTTCACGATCGGCCTGAGGGCTGCTCCTGGATACGGACTGTGTTGCCCGCGGGATCACGGAAAGCGCAGTCGCGCGCGCCCCAGGGCTGGTCGGTGGGCTCCTGCATGACGTCCGCGCCGGTTGCCTGCACCCGATCGAAGACGGCGTCGAGGTCGGTGGTGGCCAGCATGATGCTGGCGTAGGTGCCCTTCGCCATCATCTCTGCGATAGTGCGACGCTCGTCGTCGGTGACGCCGGGATCAGCGGCGGGCGGCGTGAGGACGATGTTCATGTCAGTCCGGCCCGGAGGACCGATGGTGATCCAGCGCATGTCCTCGTATCCGACGTCCTTGCGGACCTCAAAACCGAGTGCATCGCGATAGAAGGCCAGGGACTGCTCCGGGTCGGTGTGCGGAAGAAAGCTCGCGTTGATCGTGATGTCCATGACGGTCACGCTAGTTGCGGCGCAGAAGCCGATGCTTCTCGATTCCTGATCGGTCTGGTCACCAGCTTGGCGACGCACGACGGGATTCCCTCCGCTTCATTTGCTGCATTGCGCCGATAGGTGCTGGGCGGGACGCCAACCAACTCGGTGAACCGGGTGCTGAACGTACCTAGCGACGAGCAGCCGACGGCGAAGCAGACTTCGGTGACAGACATGTCGCCGCGACGCAGCAGCGCCATGGCCCGCTCGATGCGTCTAGTCATGAGGTAGGAGTACGGAGACTCGCCGTACGCGCTCTTGAACTGGCGCGACAGGTGCCCGGCCGACATGTTCACCCCGCGGGCGAGCGCCTCGACATCCAGTGGCTGAGCGTATTCGCGGTCCATGCGGTCACGAACCTTGCGCAGGAGTGTGAGGTCGCGCAGGCGCTGTTGGTCCACCGGCGGACTGCTCATGCACGAGATCGTACGTGGCGCACCCCGCCATACAGTGAATTGGCCTCGCGTCCTTTTGAATGTCGTTGGTGTGAATGAGTTTTCGGGCTGCCATGCGCGAGGGACATCGACGACGACTCCGCTCCTCCCCCTGGCGACCGGTCCGTTCGCAACGATCATCAGGACCCGGCCACCGAGCCCATTCCTATCAACAGCGGGGACTCCGGTGACGGCTGTGCCGATCCCAGCCGCACCACGCGCGGTGTGATCGTGCTGATCGGCCGTCATCGCCGTCATCGCCGTCGCCTGCACCGCTTCCTCCACCGCCCCCGCCGACGCAGGACGAGCCGGTGTACCGACGCAGTACCCCGCTCAAGCCCGTAACACCGCCCACGTCAGCCCGAAGTCGGTAAGCACAGCAGTAGCGGCCGCGGCCGGCAGCCACCCGCACCCCGCTATTCGTAATTGAGGCCGATCGGTGCAAACGACCTGCTGGCGAAGTCGATCTGCGCCGCCGGATTGGCGACCGCAGTGGTCATTCCCGATCCGAATGCGCCATGGTGGTCGTACAGGGTTGCCGTTCCCACGGCGATGCCATCGGACGCGTAGTGCGAATCACCCCGGATGCAGATCCAATCGTCAACCGGCAGTCGTGACAACGCGACGGTCAGATCGCCGTTGATGTAACCTACTCCCTCCGTGCCCAAATTGGTCACGAGGCTGGTCGACTCGGAGACTATCGCGGCCCGTACGAACGGCGAGTTCTTCTCCCCCGCAACGGCATTGATACCGCCATAGAAAAAGCTCTTGCGTGAATCGTTCTGATGCGCGGCCGGGCTGCGAGTCCAGCCGACATCGCTGCCGATGAACGGCAACGTCTGATCATCCGGACGCGGCGGCGACGGAGGATCGATCGGTGCGGTCCACAGCACCCCAGGTGGTGCCGTCGAGCGCCGGTACTGGACCAATGTCGCGCGCGCGACCGCCCGACCCTCCTGAACCACATCGCATTCCGCACTGCGCACTCTGCGGCCGTCACGCACCACTCGGACGTCCACCTTCGTCAACACCGAGCGGGCCGCCCGGAACAAGTCGACAGTGAGGCGAGTGGGCATGAAGTCCGGCGATCCGCAGCGGCTTTCGAGTACCTGCGCCGACAACCCCACGACAGCGGGACCGTTGAGATGGTCATCGCCCCAGTGGCTCAGGGCAAAACGGGTCGGCGTGAACAAGCCATCCTCGGTTTGCGTGAAATGCGCGGATTCCGTTGTCATTCGCGCATCCTCGCACAGGCACATTTGATGGTCTTCAGTCAGAAGCGGCGTTTTCCGCCTCACGGACGTCCCGTTCGGCCGGATCGCCGACATCGCGTCGACGTTCACGCAAGACGAAGGCCGCGACTGCCAGTACCAGCACGGCCACGCCCAGCACTGCGACCTCGACGATCGCGCGCGAGAACTGAGGCCCATCCTTGAGGAGTGTGGCCGCCTCCACGGACAGCACCACGATCTCCTTGATACAGGCCAGGATTCCGACAATGAGGAACGGCTCCGCGACGATCTCGCGCGACCGAAGGCATGAGCGGACGGCGTACAACAGCTCCACGAAGATGAAGATCAGCAGCAGGCCGTCGAGCACCTCCAGCATGACAGTCTTCGCCGGTGCGCTCCGCAGGCCCAGCATCGTGTTGAACTGCGCCACGAGTAGCGCAACAGACCCGACGATGAGCACGACGGCGATCGCCCAGTACACGACGTCCTCGAGAAACCCGAGCGCCCGATCCGCGAACCGCTGACGTTCTTCCTCGTCAGCGTCGGTGCTTCTCGCCTTGGCCATGCGCCACCTCCGGAAGGCCCGGTTGACCTGTCCGTCAGTTATTACCCCGAGGTCGACCGAACCAATCCCTCACGGACGGACGGCGCTCACCGTCCAGACGCCGCGGCGGCCGTCACCGTGTTGGCCCACCGCCACGTCGGCGAAGCCCGCTGTGCGGCATTGGGCGGCAAATGATTCCGCCTGCTGTTTCGTCCACCCGTGACTCGCCAGGCCCGTCGCACCGGGCCGCACGCGGCGTTCGACGGCGAGCAGGCGCCCGTTCGGCGTCAGGAGCCGGTGCGCCTCGCCGAGGCCCTGGCCGATGTCTTGCCAGTGATGCACGGTCGCCAACGACCACAGGACCGTCGCCGAGCCGTCCGGCAGCGGCACGCTTTCCGCGGTGCCCTCGACCCACTCGACACCAGCGTCGCGGGTGAAGGTGCGGGCCAACCGCAACATGACGGGCGCGGGATCGACACCGGTCATCCGCGCACCGCGGCGTGCGGCTTCCCGCACCGCGCCTCCCGGACCGCATCCGATGTCGACGACCCTGTCACTGGCCGAAACCTCGGTGACCTCGGCCGCTAGACGTGCATTGGCCCGCCCCATCCACAGCAGCATCAGCCCGATGATCGCCCCGGTCACGCCCGAGAAGCCCGGGTGGTCGGCGTGATGGTTGACGGGTAGTGCCTTTGGCGCGGTCATGCCACGAGCTTGCAGGTTCAAGTCGGCTTGAAGTCAAATGAAAAGCGATGGACCTCATCCCGATCGGCGAGGCCGCGGCCCGGCTGGGTTTGTCGACCTCCGCACTGCGGTACTACGACGAGCGTGGGCTCGTCCGCCCGCGGCACCGACAGGCCGGCAAGCGCATGTACGGCGCTGATGAGCTGCGCCGCCTGGCGTTCATCAAGATCTTTCAGCAGCTCGGCGTCTCACTCGACACCGCCGCCGCGGTGCTCGATGCGCCCGCTCCGCAGTGGCGAGGGCTCGTGCGCGAACAGATCTCCGCGCTGGACGAGGTGGTTCGTCAGGCGCGGGGCGCTCAGCAGTTCCTCACCCACGCACTGCAATGCCCGACCGAACATCCCGCGCGCGAATGTCCCACCATGATGGGCGCGCTGGATCGGCTCGTCGACGGTATGAGCGTGGCTCAGCTGGCCGACGAGCACGCCGACGACCCGGCTTGACGTCCGCGCCGGCGCTCCCACGGCCACGTCATCGCCGCCCAGATACCCGCCACGAGCACCGCGCCGACCACGACGTACCACGGCCACGGGCCCATCACATCGAGCAGTGACGCGGTCCCGGGTTTGGCGTTGAGGAAGCCGTAGTTGCTTCCCGCGATGCTGTTGAACGTCATCGTGACCGCCACCCACGTCAACGTCACCGCCACGACGAGCCGGTAGCTGCGCCAGCTGGGCCGCATACCCCGGCCCCAGGTGAGATAGATCGCCGCCCAGACGACCAGCAGATGAATCGCCCAGAACCCCAGGAACTGATAATGCGGGAAATCGGGACCGGTCAGCACCGGCGAAATCAGCGCCTGCACGCTGAGCACCAGGCCCCAGTAGTAGGTCAGCGTGTAGGCCCACTGCCGCTGCGACCACATGGCGTAGGCGGTCACCATCGTTGCCAAATCAGTGAGATGCAGGGGCACCGACCACCTCACGTCCAGCGGGAACAGCGCATTGACCAACGCCGCCGCGTAGATCGCAGCTGTGATCGCACCCACGACCTTGCAGAAGAGACGCGCCTGACGCTCGTTCTGCCTGCGGCCGAGCCACACCACGGCCCCCGCGCCCGCCACGAAGACCACCAGGGCGGCCCAATGCGAAGGGCCGTACGCCGTAAATTCGCCGTGTGTACTGATGCTGCAATTCTGGCGCAGCTTCACCGGTGCCGTGTGCGGGTAGATAGTGACTGGACACCAGAAGGGGCCAGTTCAGATGACTGAGATGAAGTATCTCGAGCTGCACGGCGATCGTGTGGCCTACCAGGATGAAGGCACCGGTTCTGAAGCGCTACTTCTCATCCACGGCATGGCGGGAAGCTCCGAGGCGTGGCGTTCGGTAATCCCCCAGCTGTCCAGGAGATACCGCGTCGTCGCACCCGATCTGCTGGGGCACGGGCAGTCCGCGAAGCCGCGCGGCGACTATTCGCTCGGTGCGTTTGCGGTGTGGCTGCGGGATCTGCTCGACGAGCTGGAGATTCCGCGGGTGACGATCGTCGGTCAGTCGTTGGGCGGCGGCGTGGCGATGCAGTTCGTGTATCAACATCCAGACCTCTGCGAGCGGTTGGTTCTCATCAGCAGCGGCGGCCTCGGCCCTGATGTCGGCTGGACGCTGCGCATGCTGTCGGCACCGGGGGCCGAGCTGATCCTCCCGCTCATCGCACCTCGACAAGTGCTGTCGGCAGGCAACAAACTGCGCTCGTGGTTCTCGACGGCCGGGATCCAATCGCCCCGCGGTGCCGAGATGTGGAGCGCCTATTCATCGCTGTCGGACGGCGAGACGCGCCAGGCTTTCCTGCGGACATTGCGCTCGGTGGTTGACCACCGCGGTCAGGCCGTCAGTGCGCTGAACCGACTGCATATGACCGCTGATCTACCCACGATGGTGATCTGGGGCGACCAGGACCGCATCATTCCCGTCGAGCACGGCATCGCTGTCGCTGAAGCGCGCGCGGGAAGCAGGCTGGAGGTGCTACCGGGTGTCGGGCACTTCCCTCATGTCGAGCGGCCCGGCGACGTGGTGGATCTGATCGACGACTTCATCGACACCACGCGTCAGACGGATTCGCCGCCCCTGCGCACCAATCGATAGCCCCCGTAGAGCACCGCGGCGACCAAAAGGTTGACGTAGTAAGCGATGTCGGCGCCGTGCCATGCGACCGCGACCGGTCCCTGGAGCAACGACGTGTTCATGAACGGGATCGCGGCCGCGTACGCCACGACGAACACCACCACCGCGACGACGGCATCGCGCACGTCGGTCGGTTCCGTCGCGGGGTTGAGGCTCCTCCTGCCGCGGATGCGCAACGCCCAGTCGATCGCGACGATCGCCGCGAACGCGGGAACCCAGTAGCTGACCAGCAGCAGGATGTCGAGGAATCGGGTCGCGGTGTCGGCGGCGTTGAGCCAGAGGATGAGCGCGAACGCCAATGCGGTGACGATCACCGCGGATACCGGCCGGCGCACCCGGACCCCGATGGTCTGCAGTGCGAGTGAGCCGCTGTAGTCGTTCATGACGCCTGACCCGATCGAGGCCACCGCGATGATCGCCAGCGCCAGCGCTCCCAGCAGACCGCCACCCATCACCGCATTCATGCCCGCTGCGGTGTGCTCACCGATGACATCGGCCGCCGCGATCCCGATGCCTTGAATGAAGCTGTAGGACAACACGAGTCCGGCGACCGTGTAGCCGAAGACCTTGACCCGCGACGACTCCACCGGCAGGTAGCGGCTGAAGTCGGCTGCGTAGCTGGCCCACGACACGGCGAGGCTGAAGGCGATGGTCACCTCGAGTACGAAGGCGCCGGCAAGGTCTGCTCCAGAAACCGCTGGCGGCGTGACGATCTGATGTCCACCAACGAGTTTCACCGCGAACACCACGAACGTCACGAAGAGCACGACGCTCAGCACCGCCTGCACGCGATGTATCAGCTCGTAGCCGAAGACCCCGACAGCACCCTGTATTCCGAGCACAATCAGCACGGCCGCCCAGAACGGGATGCCGAGCAGCGCTTGCAGCGCCTCTCCGCCGAATAGTCCGACCAACCCCGTCCACGCGATCGACGAGAACCATTGCAGAACACCGGGAATCACGACCGCACTGCCGAACGCCATTCGCGAGTTCGGCAGCTGTCCGGTTCCGGTACGCGGTCCCCACGTGGACAGGTAGCCGACGATGAGCGAACCGAGAACGGTCCCGATCACCATCGCCAGCAGACCCAGCCAGAAGCCCAGCCCGAGCACGATCGCGAGCGTGCCGCTGAACATGCCGGCGACGTTGATCTGCGGTGCGAACCACACCGTGAACAACCGGCCAGGCGTTCCGTATCGCTGGTCTTCGCCGACGGGTGCGATGCCATGCGTCTCGACCGACAGATCCCCCGCACGCGCTGGTCGGTGACCACTGAATGTCGATTCGGTCAGCGCACTCTTGGCGCCCTCGTCCGGCATGAGGTCATTCGATCACGACGGGCGGTCAGCGGGTCACGCAGACCGAGGAACATAATCGAGGGAGAAATTGAAGGTGAGCTAACGATCGGAGCGGTCCGTGGTCGAGACCGAGGCGAACCGGTCGACCGCGTCGGGCGATAACGACAAGCGGTCGAGGCTGCTGGTCGCAGGTTTGAGCATCGTGGTGCTGACCGTCGCCGTGCTGCAGACCGCTGTGGTCCCGGTGCTCGGAATCATCGCCGACCAACTTCGCGCCTCCGATGTCGGCGTCAGCTGGGCCGTGACCGCCAATCTGCTCGCCGCCATCGCCGCGACGCCGCTGATCGGCCGCCTCGCCGACCTGCACCCCAAGAAGCCGGTCCTACTTAGCGTCCTGGTGGTCGTGCTCATCGGCTCACTGCTCGCGGCCACCACAACATCGCTGCCGCTGCTCATCTTCGCCCGCGTACTGCAGGCCGCCTCGTACGCGCTCTATCCGATAGGCATCGCGATCCTGCGCGACGAACTGCCCGAGGACCGGTTGATGTCGGCAATGGCGGTGCTGTCAGGCACGCTGGGATTCGGCGGCGGCAGCGGTCTCGTCGTCGTGGGACTGCTGATGAGCGGAGACGCGGGTTATCACCGGGTGTTCTGGTTGACCACCGGGTTCACCGCCGTCGTGATCCTGATCGCGTTGTTCGTCGTCCCCCGGCGGCCCCGCAGCGTCACCGGGACGATCGACTGGATTGGCGCGCTCGGGCTGGCGGTCGGTCTGTCGGCCGTTCTGCTGGCACTCACGCAGGGGCAATCGTGGGGCTGGATATCGCCGGCGACACTCGGCTGCGCCGCTGGCGGTGTGCTCGTGCTGGTCGGCTGGTGGATGTGGGAGCAGCGCGCCAAACAACCGCTGGTCTCGACCGAGATGTTGAAGCGGCGCCCGATACTACTGACGAATCTCGCCACCGTCTTCGTCGGAGTCGGTCTGTACTTCGCGTTCCTTGGCTTGACGCAATTCGTTCAAATACCAAGGGAGGCAGCCGGTTACGGCTTCGGAGCGACCGTGCTGGAGGCCAGCGTGGTCTTTCTTCTGCCCGGAGTGTTCGTGGGCTTCCTCATTGCCTTGTTCAGCGGGAGGTTCATCGACCGGTTCGGCGCCCGCCCCGTACTCGTGGTGGCCGCGATCGCAGGAATCATCGGATTCCTTTTCATCGCGTTCGCCCATTCGCTGACGTGGCAGGTCATCGTCGCGGGCATCCTCACCAACGCGTACATCAGCCTTGGTTACGGTGCACTGCCTGCGCTGGTCGTCGCCGAAGTCGACGCCAACGAGACGGGCGTCGCCACGAGCATGAACGCGATCGCACGCACCATTGGGAGTTCGACCGCCGCGGCGCTGGTGGCCGTTCTGCTCAGCCGGGTGGTGGCCGGTACGGATGTGCCGATGGAAAGCAGCTTCTTCGTGATCTTCATCGGCGGAGCGGTCACCGCCGCATTGGCCATGGTGCTCATCGCGATTTCCCGGCCGGGAATCCCAGAGCGGGAATCCGTCGAGGCGCGTTACGAATCTCGCGCCATGAACCACGAGTGGGGCTAGCCGGATCTAACGCAGCCCGGCCAGGTTCGTCACCGATTTGCGGACGTCGGACTCGAGGACTTTGGCAACCAACGAGCCGACTCGGGTGTTGAGCAGACCGCCCGTGAGATCGGCGATGACCTGGAATTCGGAACCGGAGGCGACATTGTTCGAGGCTCCGGGTATCTCCTTCACGCACAGGCGAAGGGCGATGCAGACCGACGGCTTGCCGCGGCCAACCAACTCGATCGCCTTCGGTTCGTCGTAGCGCGTGACGCGCCAATGGATGACGTTGCGAAACCCTTTGACCTTGATGGTCGACGACACTGTGGTGCCGACTTCGACCTCCGTCGGCACTGGGCTCTTCCATCCGCCGAAAATGGTCAGCCACTCGTCAAACCGGCTCAGATCCGAAGCGAGTTCCCACGCCTTCTCGGGGCTGAGATCCGATGAGACCGAGACATCCACGCCTGCCATGTCCTCACCACTACCCGGGCAGGCCGCCGGGATAAACGAGTGATCAGATTTCACCGACCCGGAGGCGAACGGCTGCGAAACTGATCATGGGCGCGTAGTCGCCTCCTGCACAGCCGGCTGCCGGGACAGCCCGGCCGTGGCCTTCACGCGCGCGGACGCGGATTCTTGCGGTTGTCGGCCTTGTTAACGAAGGATTCCATTGTGGATATGTAAATTCGTTGCGGAATCGCTTGCGCAGGCCAGCATGATCGGCGATTGTTTTATCCACAGCTTCGGGGGGTTTTGAGGAGGATCCGCTCTGACCGGCTCGCACACCACCGCCGTAGATCAATCGACGGGACAACACGGGGCCGACCGCGCCAAGGGCGGTCCGGTCATCGAAATCGATCATGTCACCAAGCGCTTTTCGGACTACGTAGCGGTCGCCGAGGCGGACTTCTCCATCGCCTCGGGTGAGTTTTTCTCGCTCCTCGGCCCGTCCGGTTGCGGGAAGACGACAACGTTGCGGATGATCGCGGGATTCGAGAGCCCGACCGAGGGAGCCATTCGGCTCGAAGGGGTCGACGTCTCGCGGGTGCCACCGCACAAACGCAACGTCAATACCGTCTTCCAGCACTACGCCCTCTTCCCGCACATGTCGGTGTGGGACAACGTCGCGTACGGGCCACGCAGTCGCAAGCTGGACAAGGCCTCCGGAAAAGGCGAAGTCAAGAAGCGGGTCGACGAACTGCTGGAGGTCGTCAGACTGACCGACTTCGCCGACCGCAGACCCGCGCAACTCTCGGGTGGCCAGCAGCAGCGAGTCGCACTGGCCCGCGCGCTCGTGAATTATCCGAGTGCGCTGCTGCTCGACGAACCGCTCGGCGCGCTCGACCTCAAACTTCGTCACGCCATGCAGTTCGAGCTCAAGCGCATCCAGCGCGAGGTGGGGATCACGTTCATCTACGTGACCCACGACCAGGAAGAAGCGCTGACGATGAGCGACCGCATCGCGGTCATGAACGCGGGCAACGTCGATCAGATCGGCTCACCGACCGAGATCTACGACCGTCCCGCGACGGTGTTCGTCGCGAGCTTCATCGGGCAGGCCAACCTGTGGGCGGGTCGACAGACCGGGCGCACCAATCGTGACTTCGTCGAAGTCGAAGTTCTCGGAACGACGTTGAAGGCCCGCCCCGGCGACACGACGATCGAACCGGGCGGTCACGCCACGTTGATGGTGCGACCCGAGCGCGTTCGGGTGTCGGTCGATGCGCCTACCGGAGATGTAGCGACCGTCGCTGCGACGGTCAAGGATCTGACATTCCAGGGGCCGGTGGTGCGGCTGATGCTTGCGGCGCCCGATGATTCGACGATCATCGCCCACGTTGGACCCGAGCAGGACCTGCCGATGCTGCGGCCGGGCGACGCCGTCCACGTGTGCTGGGCACCAGAGGCGTCACTGGTTCTTCCCGCCGCGGACATCCCGACCGCCGAAGACCTCGAAGAGATGCTCGACGACTCCTGATCGCCTCGCCCCTGATCGCCTGTCCCCTCTTTCACACCGACGAAAGGCACAGTCGCCATGCCCTCCAAGAACATCGACCTCGAACTGGCCGCCCGGCTCGCCGCGAATAGGACCTCGCGTCGTCGCTTCATCGGCGGCGGTGCCGCGGCCGCTGCCGCACTTGCGCTCGGTCCGTCCTTCCTCGCCGCGTGTAGTTCCGACGGTGGCGGATCCGGCGAGACCTCGGCTCAGAACGGCGGTCCCGCGAGCGGCACCCTGCGGGTCTCGAACTGGCCGCTGTACATGGCCGACGGTTTCGTCGCCGCGTTCCAGACCGCGTCCGGGATCACCGTGGATTACAAGGAAGACTTCAACGACAACGAGCAGTGGTTCGCCAAGAACAAGGAACCGTTGTCCCGCAAGCAGGACATCGGCGCCGACCTGGCGGTGCCGACCACCTTCATGGCCGTGCGCCTGCACCAACTCGGCTGGCTCAACGACATCAGCGACGCGGGCTGGTCCAACAAGAAGAACCTGCGGCCCGACCTGCTCGAGGCCAGTGTCGATCCGGAACGCAAGTTCAGCGCGCCATACATGTCCGGCCTCGTCGGACTGGCCTACAACCGGGCAGCGACAGGAAGGGACATCACGAAGATCGACGACCTCTGGGACCCGGCCTTCAAAGGCCGCGTCAGCCTGTTCTCCGATGCGCAAGACGGCCTTGGAATGCTGATGCTCTCGCAGGGCAACTCGCCGGAGGATCCGTCCACCGAATCCGTGCAGAAGGCCGTCGACCTGGTTCGCGAACAGAACGACAAGGGCCAGATCCGCCGCTTCACCGGCAACGACTACGCCGACGATCTCGCCGCGGGCAATATCGCAGTCGCACAGGCATATTCGGGTGACGTCGTTCAGCTTCAGGCGGATAATCCCGACCTTCAGTTCATCGTTCCGGAGTCAGGGGCGACGACGTTCGTCGACACCATGGTCATCCCCTACACCACCAAGAACCAGAGCGCCGCCGAGGCGTGGATCAACTACATCTACGACCGCGCCAACTACGCCAAGCTCGTCTCGTTCGTCCAGTACGTCCCGGTGCTTTCAGATATGACCGAAGAACTCGAGAAAATCGACCCCGCCGCGGCGAGCAACCCGCTGATCAACCCGTCGAAGGAAACGCTCGACAAGTCGAAGGGCTGGGCTCCGCTGACCGACGAGCAGACCCAGGAGTACAACACCCTGTACGCAGCGGTCACCGGCGGCTGAGCCGATGGCAGGTGTAGCTACCAGCAGTCGACAGCGGAGCAAGATCGCTCCCTACCTGATGGTCCTGCCGGCGCTCGTGTACCTCGCGATCTTCTTCGTGGTGCCGTTCTTTACGCTGGCCCGGACGTCGCTGTCATCATCGGGTGGGTCGGTGTACATGCCGACGCTGTCGTTTGCGTGGGACTTCAACAACTACCTCGAGGCGTTCAGCCTGTACCGCGATCAGATCCTGCGGTCGTTCGGCTACGCGTTGGTGGCTACGCTGCTGTGCCTGCTGTTGGCTTTCCCGCTGGCCTACGTCATCGCGTTCAAGGCGGGACGGTTCAAAAACCTGATCCTCGGTTTGGTGATCCTGCCGTTTTTCGTCACGTTCCTGATCCGCACCATCGCGTGGAAGACGATCCTGGCGGACGAGGGTTGGGTGGTCCAGGCACTGGGCGCCATCGGAATGTTGCCCGAGGAAGGCAGGCTGCTCTCGACAAGTTGGGCCGTGATTGGCGGACTCACCTACAACTGGATCATCTTCATGATCCTGCCGCTGTATGTGAGCCTCGAGAAGATCGATCCGCGGCTCATCGAGGCGTCCAAAGACCTCTACTCGTCGAACGCACGTAGCTTCACGAAAGTCATTCTGCCGCTGTCGATGCCGGGCGTGCTCGCGGGAAGCATGCTGGTGTTCATCCCTGCGGTCGGCGACTTCATCAATGCCGACTATCTGGGCAGTACGCAAACCACGATGATCGGAAACGTCATCCAGAAACAGTTCCTGGTCGTCAAGGATTACCCTGCAGCGGCGGCTCTGAGCCTCGTGCTGATGCTCATCATTCTGGGCGGGGTGCTGTTGTATACGCGGGCAATGGGCACGGAGGACCTGGTATGACCCTCGCCGCCATGGAATCCGCCACCAGTCCGAAACCGGCGAAAACGGTCAAGGGCAGTCCGAGGTGGGGTGATTTCCTGTTGCGGGCCGCGGCCGGCCTGGTGCTGCTCTATCTGTTCCTGCCGATATTCGTCATCGTCCTGTTCTCGTTCAACAAGCCGGCAGGCAAGTTCAACTACACCTGGCAGGGCTTCACGCTTGACAACTGGGCGAACCCGTTCAAGTTTCCGCCGCTGACCGAGGCCCTGATACTCAGCCTGGAGGTCGCTGCCATCTCCACGGCGATCGCTCTGGTGCTCGGCACTTTGGTGGCGATCGCCCTGGTGCGGCAGCGTTGGCGGGGTCAGAAGGCCGTTGACACCTTCCTCATCCTTCCGCTGACCGCCCCGGAAGTTGTGATGGGCGCGGCATTGCTGACGCTGTTCCTCGACTTCGGGTGGGCCGCCGGCTTTACGACGATCCTGATCGCACATATCGCCTTCGAGGTCAGTTTCATCGCCATGACCGTGCGGGCACGGGTGCGCGGGTTCGACTGGACGCTGGAGGACGCGTCGATGGACCTGGGTGCCAGCCCCATGCGCACGTTCTTCAAAGTGACGCTGCCGCTGATCATTCCGGGCATTGTCGCCGCCGCGATGCTGTCATTCGCGCTATCGCTGGACGACTTCATCATCACGTACTTCGTCAGCGGAGCGACGACAACGTACCCGCTGTACGTGAACGCGGCGGTCAAGGCGGCTGTGCCGCCTCAGATCAACGTGCTGGCAACCGCGATCCTGGTGATCAGCCTCCTGCTGCTTGCAGCCGGAACGCTGCTGCGGCGCAAGAGGTTCGAGGGCTGACTACAGCTTGATCGACACCGATACGCGGCCGTTGGCGTCGCGGTTGGCGACCGCGTGGCCAGTGCGGTCCTGACCGTCGAATTTCAGCAGGGTAATGGGGCCACCGTCGCCGAGGAAGTTGCGCCACCATGTCTTGTTGTCGGGTGACATCACGTTGATGACGATCCCGTCGGCGGTGCGGCGGTAGCCGATTGGTGTCTCGATCGTCTTACCCGAACGCCGTCCGACATAGCGGATGTTGATCATGCCGCGCCGTACCACCGGCCCGAGAACCGGCGCGTCGATGAGCGCGACGAACAGTTTGTTCATGACTCCGACCATCGGTGATCCGTAAAATCCGCTTGCCATTCGACGAGCGTAGCTAGGAGTTGACCTCGGCGGGTACCGGCGCCGGCGTACGGGCACCGGTTCGTGCGGCGCCGATGCCGGCGGCCACCACGAGACCGATCCCGATGATCCCAGCGCCGCCAGGAACTTGGTGCAACACGATGAAGCCGACGATCATTGCGAACGCGGGCTCGAGCGCCATCAGCGTGCCGAATGCCGCGGTGGTCAGACGGCGCAGCGCCAGCAGTTCCAATGCGAACGGCACCACCGGCAGCAGGATCGCCAGTCCGATGCCTATCAGCAGAAGGTCGGGAGTCATCCGCTCGAACACCGCGGGGCCGACCGCGACGGTGGCCACTAATCCCGCGACAGGCATCGACACAGCAAGGCCGTTAATTCCCGCGACCTGATCGCCGACGCGCTGGGTGAGCAGGATGTAGGTGGCCCAACACACCGCGGCGCCGAGCGCGAGCATGACACCGACTGGATCGATGACGCCGGCCCACGGTTGGGTGAGCAGGACGACACCGGCAGCGGCCAAGCCCGGCCAGACAAACCGCTGCCTACCTTTGCCGTGCGCCACCGCGACGCAGAGCGGGCCGAGGAACTCGATGGCGCTCGCGGTCCCCAGCGGAATCCGGTCCAGTGCCGCCATGAACAGCAGTGTGATGGCCGCGGTGACCACCCCGAGCACCACACACATCAAGAAGCTCGACCGGGTGAACGCAGAACGTTTCGGTCGCACAATGAGCAGCAGCAGAATGCCCGCCCACGCCAGCCGCAGCCAGGCGGCTCCTTCGACACCGATCCGGTCGATCAATGTCACCGCGACCGCAAGGCCCACCTGGACGCACAGCATTGAGCCCATCGCCATGAAGGCCCCGGTGCGCGCCTCGCTCGTGGTCATCACTGCATTGAACGGGACACCCACCGTTCGCGTCCACGTGATTTTCTCGGACATACCGTTCATCAATCATGAACAATGGTCGGGTGGACACCCGTCGGCTTCAGCTTCTGCTCTCGCTCTCGCGGCTGGGCTCGATGCGGGCGGTGGCCGACGCGTATCACCTCACGACGTCGACGGTGTCGCAGCAGATCGCCGCGCTCGCAAAGGAAGCCGGTGCGCAGCTGATCGAGCCTGAAGGTCGCCGAGTCCGGCTGACTCCCGCGGGCGTCCGACTGGCCGACCACGCGGTCACGATTCTGGCCGCTATCGATAGCGCCCGCCTGGACCTCGACCCCGACGCGGAACCGTCGGGCACGGTGCGGGTCGGCGGATTCGCCACCGGTATCCGGGTGTCCTTGCTGCCGATCGTTGCCGACCTCGCCGACCAGTACCCCGGCGTCCGTCTGATGATCAGCGAGTACGAGCCCATCGAGGCCTTCGCGCTGCTCACGAACGACGATCTCGACTTGGCGCTGACCTACGACTACAACCTGGCTCCCGCCTCACCTGGCCAGGTGCTGCAGACCGAGGCGCTGTGGTCCATCACGTGGGGGCTGGGCGTCCCCGCATCGCTTCCGGATGGTCCTGCCGACGTCGCCGCCTACTCCGAGCAGAACTGGATTGTCAACTCGCGCAACACCGCTGACGAAGCGGCGGTCCGCACACTGGCGTCGCTCGCCGGCTTCGTGCCCCGTATCGCGCACGAGATCGACAGCCTGGACTTGGTCGAGGATCTGATCGTCGCGGGCTTTGGCGTCGGTCTGCTGCCGATCGGGCGTCCGACCAGTCGGGGGGTGAAGGTGCTACCGCTGCCGAACCCCGAAGCGGTGTTGACCGCATACGCGGTGACCCGCCGCGGGAGAGCCGAATGGCCGCCGCTGAGAGCGGTTTTGGATCGGATGCGGCCTCCGCCGGGAGCGACGCTGCCGTGCCCACAATGGCCTCGCCCGGAGGCGGACGCCTAGCGCTCAGGCTGCGCGGCGCTGCCGCCTCGTTCGCTTGCGCGTATCGGTCGACCATAGATACCCGCAGTCTGAACACTGCAGGTGCACGACTGTGCCTTTGTTGGTCAGAAGGTACTGCCAATGTGTGGCGCAATTCCTGCGCTGATGGCAATCCGCGCATTTGGTGGCGTGGTCGCAGCAGGGGCAGGGCAGCCACGCGCGGCGCCCGCGGTCCGCGGTGGGATCAATCGGCAGCATCGATCACTTCCGATCAGGCAGGACGCCGGCACGAACGAGATCGTCGTAGATCCGTTGCTGCTCATCGTCGAGATCGGAATAGAGCATTTCTTCGGCTCGTTGCTCGTCGGCCAGCACCGCGATCGGATCCCAGTCTTCACCGATCGCCGCGAGCACTGCGGTGCGACGCCGCGCCTCGTCGAGCGTCAAGTCGTAAGCGAATTTGAGGTCGGCCCGCACGGCTCCTCCAGTCATTCGTAAGCAAAACGAATGGTAAGGGTGACCTAATATGCCTGGTCAAGCAATGACCTACGTCACAGTTGCGGGTCCGAATTCGTCACACGGCTCGCGAGCCATCGTTGTTGTCGACGCACGAATCCGGCGTCGACGGTCGCGCCGTGACCAGGCACGTAGATCGCATCCGTGCCGTGTTGCACCAGCCGATCCAGCGTCCGAGGCCACGCCGATAGATCGGAGTCGGCGTCGATGTAGGGATCGTTGGACTCCTCGACGAGATCGCCGCAGAACACCACAATCCGCTCGCCGCCCTCGACGACGGCGATCAGGTCGTGGTCGGTATGGCCGCGGCCGGGATGGCTGACCGAGACGATGCGCTGGCCGAGATCGATCGAATCCGCGGTCGTCGGATGTTGCGGTATGCGCAAGGCGCCGATGGCGTCGTCGACCTCGCGTGGATCCGCGCCGTACCGCATGGCGTCAGCGCGCAGTCGTTCGGCGTTCTCGGTCATCGTCGCCGCAACTGCGGGTGCGCAGTACACCGCGGCACCGTCGAACGTCGACGCGCCGAGAACGTGGTCGAAATGATGATGCGTCAGCACGATGTGGCTGACCTCGCGGCCCGCGAGCTCCTCAGCGTCGGCGCGGACTGCGGCCGCCTCCGTCCGCGTGGTGCCGGCATCGATGAGTATTGCGCCCGCGGTGCTCCACACCAATCCGATCGTGACATCCAGGAATGGAAGCCGGCAGCGAGATACCCCGTCCGCCAACGATTCCCAGGTGTAGTTCACTGCCCCAGCGTCAACGGCTGCGCGGCGCGGTACTGATCCAGTACATCCGGTGTGGGAGTTGCCGTGTACGTCGTCGAGATGCCAAACGACCACGCAGGAGGCGAATCATCCTGTGAGAGCGTCCATGCGGCTTGGCGGGCCGCGCCCAGCGCGACGTACTCCGCTGGCGTCGGTACGTGGACGGGGGCGCCCCAGAGCGCCGGCGCGAGCCGCCGCACGGCCTCCGATCGTGCTCCCCCACCCACCAGGATGATGCGATTCACATCGACGCCGTGCGCGGTGATCCTGTCGATGCAGTAGGCCATCGAGCTGAGCAGACCTTCGACGCCTGCCCGAGCAACATTGGCGGCATTGAAGTTTCGAGTGGTCACACCGTGCAACGCACCCGCCGCAGCCGGCAGATTGGGCGAGCGTTCACCTTCGAAGTACGGCACCAGCGTGAGTCCCTCGGCGCCGGATTGTGCCGACATCGCCAACCGGTCCAGCTCGTCGAAATCGACGCCGAGCATCGTGGCGACGGCGGCAAGGACGGGAGCGCCGTTGAGCGTGCAGACCAACGGCAACTGCCGGCCGGTCGCGTCGGCGAAACCCGCCACGATGCCGTCAGCGTCGTGCGGCGCCACGTCACCGACCGCGCTCACGACCCCCGACGTACCGAGTGAGACGACGCAGTCACCCGGCTCGGCGCCCAGTCCGAGGGCCGCTCCCGCGTTGTCGCCGACGCCGGGCCCGAGCACCACACCGCTCGGCGTGCGCCCCGCCTGCTCGGCAGGGCCGAGCACGTCGGGAACATGGGGCCGGCGACCCCGCATCGCCATGTCGAGCAGGTCGAGTTGATAGTCACCGGATTCCGATGAGAAATACCCGGTTCCACTCGCGTCGCTTCGATCGGTGCGTAGGTCGGCGATGTCGGTCGAACCGCTCAACCGCCAGGTCAGGTAGTCGTGCGGAAGACACACCGCCGCCGTCGCATCGGCATGCGCCGGTTCGTGATCGGTGAGCCAGCGCAGCTTGGCCACGGTGATCGCGGCGACCGGCACCACACCGATGCGTTTGGCCCACTCCTGCGCACCGAGCTCGGCCACCAGCTCATCAGCAGCGGTGCTCGACCGAGTGTCGTTCCACAGCAGGGCATCTCGCACGACCGCGCCGGTGCTGTCGAGACACACCATGCCGTGCTGCTGTGAGCCGACCGAAACGGCGGCCACGTCATCGAGCCCGCCCGCGGCCCTGATCGTCTGCTGCAACGCCGACCACCACTGTTGTGGATCGATCTCGGTGCCATCGGGGTGCGGTGCAGCCGCCGAGCGCACGATCGCGCCGGTATCGGCGTCGCAGATGACGACCTTGCACGACTGGGTGGATGAGTCGATGCCAGCGACGAAAGCCACGCAGCCGACGCTACGCCGATGAATTCGATGCGCGCACGAGGTCTGCCTTTGCATGCGAAACCTCGTGATCACCCAGAACATCACCGTGGACGGTGCGGTCGAGATGCTCGGCGACTGGTTCGACCCGCAGCTCGCGGACGACGATCTGGTCGCGGAGTCACACCGCCAGGACGCCGAGGCCGACGCGTTGCTGGTCGGGCGTCGGACATTCGAGGACTTCCGCGGCTACTGGCCACAGCAGACCGACGACCCCACGGGCGTCACCGCCTACCTGAACGGGGTCGCCAAATATGTGGTGTCCTCGACGATGGACGATCCCCAGTGGGAGAACTCGACGGTGCTCACCGGCGATCCCGTCGAACAGACCCGGACGTTGAAGGGGCAGCCCGGCAAGGACATAGTGCTGACGGGGAGCATCACCCTGGCGCATGCGCTCATCGCTGCCGGGCTCGTCGACGAGTACCGATTGTTCGTCTATCCGACGGTGCAGGGCGGCGGGCGACGGTTGTTCCCCGACGGAACCGCGTTCCCGAGACTCGCGTTGGTCGAACCGCCGAAGGCGTTCTCGTCGGGCATAACGCTGCTTCGCTACCGCTCGGCTTGACCGTCAATGAGCCGCGTCCGGCAGGGTGCAGTGGGAGAATGCGGTGATGACCAGCGAGCATCCGGACACCGACGAGGAGCGTTGGGATGACGACCGCGACGAGACGGAAGCCCAACGGCTGGACCGCAACTGGTCGAGTCTGTTGCAGGAATTGCGAGTTGCCCAGACCGGAGTTCAGCTACTCACCGGCTTCCTGCTGATCCTGCCGTTCCAGCCGCGCTTTGCCGACCTGGACATCGTGATGCGCATGGTTTATCTCGTGACGGTTGGTTGTTCGCTCGGCGCGACGGTGCTGCTGGTCGCCCCGGTCAGCATGCATCGGGTGTTGTTTCGGCGACACCGGCTGAAGACGCTGGTGGCCGTCTCGCATCGCTACGCCGTCGTGGGGATCCTGCTGCTGGGTACCGCGCTTTCTGGTGTCGCGGTGGTCATCTTCGACAGCGTCGTGGGCAGAATCGGCGCCTGGATCGCCGGTGGATGCACCCTGGTGGCACTCATCGCATTCTGGTACGCGTTGCCCCTGCGGGACCGGGACCTGCGCGACAACTCCTATTGACGTTTGTGACGACCTACGCCGGGGAACACGGTGCCCATGTTGATCCGACGTGTTGCCCGCCCCATGTTGTCGGCAGCCTTCATCGCCCGCGGTGTCGATGCTTTGCGCAGCCCGAAACCCGCCGCTGATGCGGCCCGCCCCACGCTCGAGGGGTTGAGCAAACTGCCTGACCCCGTCGGCACCAATGTCCCGTCCAACGCTGAGACGGTCGCGCGCGTCAACGCAGCGGTGCAAATCGGTGGCGGTCTGTTGCTCGCCAGCGGAAAGCTGCCGCGGTTGGCGTCGGCGGCGCTGGCGCTCAGCGTCGTGCCCGGAAGCCTTGGCGGGCACACCTTCTGGAATGAGACGGATCCGCAGCGCAAGGCCGACGAACGGCGCGCTTTCTTGACTGACATCAGTCTCATCGGCGGGTTGATCATCGCCGCCGTCGACACCGAGGGCAAACCGTCGCTGGGTTGGCGCGGTCGTCGGGCTGCGCACAAGGTTTCCGACGCGGTCAGCGCCGCGCTGCCCGTCGGTGCGGCGACCGGCGGGACGCTCGCTGACAGCCAACTTGCCGAGAAGGTCGGTCATGGTTTGCAGGTCGGTGCCGAACGCGGTCGTGAATTCGCCCATGTCGCCCGCGAGCGGGCTCCCGAGTTCGCTGAACTGGCGCGCAAGCGCGGCGCCGAAATTGCCGACGTGGCACGTGAACGCGCTCCCGAAATCGCAGAGCTGGCGCGCAAGCGCGGTGCCGAAATTGCCGACGTCGCGCGGGAACGTGGGCCCGAACTGGCGGACCTGGCGCGCAAGCGCGGCGGCGAAATTGCCGACGTTGCCCGTGACCGCGGATCGGTCTGGGCAGAGGTTGCCCGCGACCGTGGGCCCGAAATTGCCGAGACCGCGCGCGATCGCGCGACGGAATTCGCCGATACGGCACGCACGCAGGGACGCAAGCAGATCAAGCAGGGACGTAAGCAGGTCAAGCAGGCGCGCAAGCAGATCGAGAAGGAGAGTCGGCGCCTGAGTTCATGATCGTCGTGCGTTGAACAGGCGTGTCCTGAGGTATTCGGTTGTAGCCTGTCTCCACATCTCAGCGGTGGGATTGCCTGCCGCGTAGCGGAGACGAGGAGTCGCCATGACCGTCAACCCTCAGCCAGGTCAATACGGTGAACCGGGACCCTATCCCGTAGCCGGAGGTGAGCCTGGCGGACTGTTATTGCGTTGGCTTGCCCGCGTGATCGACGGCATCATCGTCGCGATCGTCAGCTGGACACTGATCTTCGTCACGGACTCGATGTCCAGCTTTCTGGTGACGGGGCTGTTCACCGGCGGTCTCAGCTTCATCTACTTCGTCGCGTTCGAGGTCTCGATCGGGTCGACACCGGGTAAGAAACTGCTGGGTCTCAGCGTCCGTGGTCCAGGAGGTGCGCCGAAGCCGACAGCCGGCCAGTCGGCGATCCGCAACTCGTGGACACTGCTGCCGATCATTCCGTTCGTCGGTGGGCTGCTGGGTATCGTCGCGATCATCGTCATCGCGGTGACGATCAGCGGCAGCCCCACCAAACAGGGCAAGCACGACGAGCTCGCCGGCGGCACTCAGGTCATAAAGGGCTGACGCCCGCTCGGGTCATATAAAGATCCCGAGCAGCAGCACCAGCACGAGGCCGACGACCGAGAGCACCGTTTCCATGATCGACCACGACTTGATGGTCTGACCGACGCTCATCCCGAAGTATTCCTTCACCAACCAGAACCCGGCGTCGTTCACATGGGAGAAGAACAGCGATCCGGCGCCGACCGCGAGCACGATCAGCGACACCTGGCCTGTGCTCATGCCTTCGACCAGGCCAAGCATCAGCGACGATGCGGTGATTGTCGCGACTGTCGCGGAACCCGTTGCGAGACGGATCAATACCGCCAGCACCCAGGCCAGCAGAATGGTCGAGACCCCAGTCGTCTTCGCCCAGTCCGCGAGCATGGTGCCGATGCCGGTGTCGACCAGCACCTGCTTGAATCCGCCACCGGCGGCAACGATCAGGATGATGCCCGCCACCGGCGGCAACGATGAGTCGATGCACTTGACGATCTGATCGCGCGTCATCGCCGCGCCGCGACCCAACGTGAAGATGCCGACGATGACTGCGATCAGAAGCGCCACGAGCGGGCGGCCCAGGATGTCGAAGGTCTGGCGCACAAGATTGGTCTCGTCATCGATGAAGATATCGACCAGCGCCTTGCCCATCATCAGCGCGACCGGCAGGAGCACCGAGAACATCGTCATGCCGAAACTCGGCCGCTGCCGTGTACGCGTCGCCGTCTCGGTCGCAGTCCCCGCGCCGCCGTCGGTTTCGTTGGTTGCTCTCGGTCCGGGGCCGCCATTGCCGGAGAAGTCGTCGGCGTCGAAGCGGTCAGGCACGTCGAGTACCACCCACTTGCCCGCCAACCGGCCGAACAGCGGGCCGGCCACGATGATCGTCGGAATGGCTACTGCCACACCCAATGCCAGCGTGATACCGAGATCAGCACCGAGCAGGTCGATTGCCGTCAACGGTCCCGGGTGCGGCGGGACCAGCCCGTGCATCGCCGAAAGGCCGGCCAGGGCCGGGATTCCAACGGTGACCAGCGACAGCTGAGACCGCTTGGCCACCAGATAGATGACGGGCATCAACAGCACGAGACCGATCTCGAAGAACATCGGCAACCCGATGATCGAGCCGACGAGCGCCATCGCCCATGGCAACGCGCGTGGTGAGGCGTGGCCGACAATGGTGTCGACGATCTCATCGGCTCCGCCGGAATCGGCGAGCAGCTTCGCGAACATCGCGCCCAGTGCGATCAGGATGCCCACGCCTGCCGCGGTGGTACCGAATCCGTCTGCGAAGGAGTCGAATACATCCGCAAGATTGGTCCATCCTTGCGCGACGATGCCGACGGTGACGGCACCGAAGATGAGCGCGAGGAACGGGTGCAGCTTCGCGATGGTGATCAGCACGACGATGACCGCGATACCGGCCAGGGCCGCAACGATCAATTGCCATCCGGCGGCGACGGGTTCAGCCAACTCGGCGTCGGCCGCCAACATGGTGATGGCGGTATTCATCAGTTCTCCTGTTCGGTTGCGCGCGAATCGATTTGGGCGACGTAAATATCGATGATGGAATCGATGCTCTGGTCGACATCGATGACGAGGCCGCGCTCGTCATCGCCGAGCGGCTCGAGCGTTTCGAACTGTGAGGCCAGCAACGAGGCGGGCATGAAGTGGCCGGGGCGGCTGGCCTGTCGTTTCGCGATCACCTCGGGCGTGCCGCTGAGGTGGAGGAACTCGACGTCCGGGCAATGGCGACGGAGCAGGTCGCGGTACTTGTGCTTGAGGGCCGAACAACTCATCACGCCGCCGTCGGCACAGCGCTCGGCCAGCCACTCCCCGATGGCTTCCAGCCACGGATACCGGTCATCGTCATTCAGCGGCTCGCCCGCGGTCATCTTCGCGATGTTGGCCGGCGGATGAAAGTCGTCGGCGTCGGCGAAGGGCACCCTGAGGCGCTGGGCCAGCGCCGCGCCGACCGTGGACTTGCCTGAACCCGAGACGCCCATTGCGACGACTGGTGACGCCATCTACTCCACCTACCCTGTTGTGCTTGACGTCACACAGCATGCCTCAATAATCATACGATTACAAGTATCTATCTGAATCATATGTTTTAAGTAACGCCAGCAAAGTCTATGACAAGATGTATAAGTGGCGTACCAACCAAACGTCGGTGCTCTGCACGGCAATCTGCTAACCGCTCTGGGCACTGCGATCGTGTCCGGGCAATACCCGGCGGGCCAGGTCATCACGCTCGACGGCGTAAGCGCGCAGCATGGTGTCTCACGCAGCGTCGTGCGCGAAGCCGTCCGCGTACTGGAATCGATGGGCATGCTCGAGTCCCGGCGTCGCGTAGGCCTCACGATTCAACCCGCGAACAAGTGGAACGTCTTCGACCCCAGGCTGATTCGATGGCGTCTCGAGTCGGGTGACCGGACCGCACAGCTATTGTCTCTTTCGGAGCTCAGACGAGGCTTTGAGCCCGCCGCGGCAGCGCTCGCCGCGCGGCGAGCCGATCCCCATCAGTGCCGGATCATGGCGGCCGCGGTGTCCGACATGGTGGTGCACGGACGGTCCGGCGATCTCGATGCATACCTGTTGGCCGACAAGATTTTTCATCAGACGATGTTGGAGGCCAGCGGCAACGAGATGTTCCGCGCGCTGAACGGCGTGGTCGCCGAGGTGCTCACTGGCCGCACGCACCACGGCATGATGCCCGAGATCCCCAACCCGGCGGCTATCGAGTTGCACGACGAGGTTGCGCGCGCGATCAGGCTGCGCGACGAGGCGGCCGCCGAACGGGCCATGCGCGCGATCATCGACGAGGCGGCATCCGCTGTGACCGAAGAGTTTTCGCCGTCGGAACAACTTAAGGGCTAGTGGTTAACTGGGGACATGGCTAGGAACCCCAGACTCGCGCGGCGCTTCTTCGATCGACTCGAACCGGTACATGCCGTGACCTACTTCGCGCCGGACGTCCGCGCCGCCCTCGACGGGCTCGGATACCGGGGCTTCTGGATGGGGTACTTCGCCGCCCGTTCCGCGCCGTTCGGCGTGGTGCCGACCGAAGTGGTGACCGCAGCCTTCTACAACTTCGCCCCGCAACGTGTGGCGAAGGCGTTGCCCGCGGCCTGGGAGGTCGCGCCGCCGGCCGATGCGCTGCGAGTGCGTGAGCAATCAGCGGTCGACGCGCTGCGCCGCTACGGCGTCGGCACCGACGACGACCTGGGCACGGTCGCCGACCTAGCTGCCAAGGCTGCGCGAAGCGCTTCCTCCGACGGTCGCCCGCTGTTCGCGGCGAACCTGGCACTGGAATGGCCTGAAGAACCGCTGGCCAAGCTGTGGCATGCGGTCACGCTGCTGCGCGAACAGCGCGGCGACGGGCACGTTGCGATATTGACGTCGCTCGGTGTCTCCGGTCGCGAATGCAACGTCCTGCACTCGGTGGCGGGCCGGGTGCCCAAGGAAATGATCATGCGCAGCCGGGACTACGACGACGATCAGTGGGCCCACTATCGCGACCGGCTGATCCGACGCGGCCTGCTCGACGAGCACGACGAGCTCACCGAAGACGGGCACGAACTCAAAAAGCGCATCGAGGACACCACGGACGAACTGGCGCTCGGTGCGCTCGACGCGCTCGACGATGACGAGGTCGAGACTCTCTTCCGCGGCCTGACGCCCATCACCCGAAAGGTGGTCGCCGGCGGCGATGTACCCGCTGCGACCCCGATGGGCCTGAGCCGAGACGACCTCGACGACGACAGCGCCGGCCTGGGCTGACCCCTTTGGCGCGACCGTGCGTGTTTGCGGTCAACACGCCGGTGAGCAATCGCATTTTGCGCACGCTCGCGCCGCTCGCAGAGCGCTTCAGCGCGGCGCGTACATGATGAGGCCGACGCCGACTAGGGCAACGACGGCACCCGTCACGTCCCAGCGATCGGGACGGAAGCCGTCGGCGACCATGCCCCACAGCAGCGAACCGGCGATGAAGACACCACCGTATGCCGCCAGCACCCGCCCGAAATGGGGGTCCGGTTGAAATGCCGCGACGAACCCGTAGGCGCCCAGCGCAATGACACCGGCACCGATCCACGCCAGCCCGCGATGCTCACGCACCCCTTGCCACACGAGCCATGCGCCACCGATCTCCAGCAGCGCGGCCAGTACGAACAAGACGACCGATTTCAGCACCATCACGAGTCTCAGCCTGCCGCGAGAGTGCGAGAAATGGTGCGAGGACACGGCGTGTCGGCCGCAGACACGCACGCTCGCGCTAGTGAGTTAGTTCGGTGGCAGGTTGCGGTTCCATTCCACCCAGCCGACACCGGTGCGACCGTCGGCTGTGGTGACCGTCGCCCAGGCGCGCGGGAAGTGACTGATCCGTCCGTCAGGTGACGTCAACAGGACCGGCGCGTGCCCACGGATGTCGATAGTCGCGACGAGATCGCCCGGGTTGTACGCGATCGTGGTCGTCGCAGGCAGGTCGTTGTCCGCAAATGTCGCCTCCGCGCTGACGCCCTGTAGTTCGACCAGCGCGTCGCCCTGCCGTTGGGTGTACCCGATACCGATGGGCGGGGCGCCCGGGATGCGGATATCGACACCGTGGGCGTGGGTGCCGTCATCGAGATGCAGCGCGCTCCACACCCAGTCCATCGACCACCAGTCGCGCACTCCCCACGAGTGATCGCGTTGGCCCGGAACAGTGTTGAGCGCGTACTCGCGGCCGTCGACGGTGACCGTGCCCGACACGGTGCAAGGGATCTCGTATCTCGGTGTGATGCGGTACTGATACGGCACCCCCACCGTCGTCCAGACCAACTCCATCGTGGCTTCGACCGGCCTGCCCGGCCGACCGTGCAGAAGCGCGGACGGGTCGTCGTATGCCTGCCCGCTCCCCCGTACCGTCACCGTGTAGATCTGCAGCGGGTCAGTCGCATCCAGGGTGAGTTCGATGGCGCCGGTGTTCTCGAAATCGAGCAGCGCCACCGTCGGAATCTCAGGCCCGCACAGCAGTGCGTTGACCCAGGTGGTGTTCTCGTTGGGCATCAGGCCCAGTCGAACCCAGCCGCCGATACCCTGCTGTGGGTCGGCGAAGTCGAAGTACCAGCTCTCGCTCCACAGCGGCTCATCGCCAGCGGTGTGTGCTTCCTCATCGGCCGGATCAGGTGTGAGCGGTTGCGCCGCAACAGGTTCCGGTAAAGTGTCCAGCGCCCCGGTGTCGAGGACGTGATCGCCGTGGCGTGAAAGCATGGTCATGAACATCTCGTCACCGCGGTCGGTCTGCGCTACGAGCATGGAGCTCACGATCGCCATCATCACCCCGAAGAAACTCTGCCGCCGCACGCCGTCGCGGACCTCGTCGAGGCTGACTCGGGTGTCGGCACCCAAAGCGTCGTGATACGCCCGCAGCAGCGCGTCATAGTTCTCGCGACGGAGATCGCTCGGCAGCGCGCACCCGAGGAAATACGCGACGTCGGTCATGGCCGGGCCCCAAGTGACGGTCTGCCAATCCACGACCGTCAGCGGCCGTTCCGCCTCGGGCTGACCGAAGAGCATGTTGTCCAGCCGGTAGTCGCCGTGGACCAGGCCCATTAGCCGGTCGGCGGTACCCTCGGCCTCCAGGTACGCATCGAAGCTGCCGACAAGGCGCTCACAGACCGCACGATGCTCGGGCGCGATCTGATCGCCATAGCGGTCGACGAATCCGGCGTACAGCGTCGCGATCAACCCCTGGTTCATCGGCGCATCGCGGTTGAGCCAATCGGCCTGTGCCATCGAGGCGTCACCGAACGCGGGTGCGTGTAGCCGGGCCAGCTCTGCCAGCGCCAGCATGGCCTGTTCGGTTGTCGCACCGCGTAGTTCGTCGCCGACGACCGCCGGCGCGGCATCGCTGAGTAGGAGATGGAAGGCGCCGGTCTCAGGATCGAAGCCAGCCGAATAGCACGCCGCGACCGGGCCGCCGCCGAGGCTGGGCGCGATGTCGGTGTAGAAGCGCACCTCGCGCTCGTAAAGCCCCAGTGCCAGACCGGTCTGCCGGCTCGCCGGGTCGGTCGCCGCCACCTTCAGCACGACCGACGATGGCCCGGCGTCGGCTGAAGTCAGCTCGACGCGATAGCACTCGCTCATCTGCCCGGTGCCGATGCGATCGAACGTGAAGTCCGTGACGGCGATGCCGAGTGCGGCGGTCAACCAGGCGGCCGTCAGATCCGACGGCCGCTCCATGACGTCAGTGGTGCGCACTGGTCGAGGCGGTGTGGCACATGTCGGGCGGCGTTCCGACGACATCGAGGGACGGGTTGCGGTCGAAGAATCCGAACGGTTTGAGCCAGAACGACACGATGTCGACGGGCATCACCGGCCAGTCCTCCGGCCGGGTGATGTGGTGGATACCGAACACGTACCACATCACCACGTCGGTGTTGTCGATCGATCGGTTGGCCAGCGTCCATTTCGCCAGGCCGGTATCCGTCGAGGACTGATTGACGAATTCGCCAGCAGGCCAACGTTCGTCGGGATGGTTCGGAGTCACCCACAGAGTATGGCCGATGACGCTGGCCCGCTCGATCACCGGGGAGTCGGGATCGAACATCGGCGGGATAGCCCCGCTGGGCACCAGCTTGTACGACGGATTCGTACCGATCCCATTGACGACGTTGGGGTTGACGATCTTCCAGGTGCGCTGGGTCGCAAAGTTGACGTCTTGCTTGCCCTGGCTCTCGGTGCGCAACGGAAAGGTCCGCGTCACCAGCGACAGGCCGTAGGGATTGTCCGGCCCCATCGGTTCGGCATGCGATTCGGTCATGCAGACGGTGTTGTCGGTGCCGTCGATGTCCATGTCTAGCCGGGCCACCAGGAAATGCTGGTGGTACGGCGCATAAGTGCGCTCGTCGACCAAGGTGCCGTTAGGGTGCGGCTGCCCGGCCGCCACCGGCGTGGTAACCATGATTCCGGTGGCCCGGATCTCGCACTCGATGTTGCCGTCCTGGTAGAACCGCCAGTAGATCAGGTACTCGTAGTTGGCAACGGTCACGTGCGACGACACTGTGAGCCTGCGCATCCGGCGCACCTCTGCGCCGACGGTGTGATCGACGTGCTTCCACAGCACGGCGTTGTCTTCTTCGTGGATGCAGATGGCGTTCGTGATGGTGTACGGCTCGCCCCTGCTGTTGTGCAGCACCGCATCGAGGTAGCGGATCTCGCCGAGGCAATCGCAGCCCAGCTCCAGCGATGTGGTCATGAACCCGAGACCCCACTCGCCGATGTCGAAGGCGGTGCGCCGGTAGTGGTCCACCGAAGAGTCGCGGTAGGGCACGATCATCTCGGCAAGCGATATCCGGTGTGCCACAGAGCGTTCCCGATCACCGTCGCGGTACTTGACAGTGTGAAGCGTCATCCCCTCGCGGTGGTTGAAGCCGACCCGAAGCGACCAGTTCTGCCATTGCAGCAGGTTGCCGTCGAGGGTGAACGAGGGCCCATCGGGCTGCTCGATGTGCAGCGGCTTCAGCGGCTCTCTGCGCGACGCCGAGCGCACCGACTCGGGGATCATGCTCGGCACGTATTCGCCCATCACGTCGGGTTTCTCGACACCACCGGTGTCTTCGACGCGCAGCAACTCCATGGCGTTGAGGTCGATGACGCAGTGCAGTCCGCTCACCAGATTCGCATAGGGGCTTCCGCCCGCCGAATCCCTCAGCCAGGTGTCCGACCAGCCGATCCGCCGGTCACGGTACTCAGGAGGCGCGACCGCATTGCCATAAGTCCACGTGTCGAAGAAGACGAGGTCGATGTCCATGATGCCGCGCTTGTTCAACGCGGCCGCGACGTCGGGGTGCGAGCGTAGCAGTCGGTCACATTCGGCGAACTCGTCGACAGTGAAGTTGGCCTGTACCCCGGGAATGTGTTCGAACGACTCCACCCGGTCGTCGGTCAGCGACACCGTGCTCTTGTACGTCGCATTGGCCGCACGGTCGAAACAGGTCACCCGCGCGCGTCGGGGCGGACGCGCTCCCCCGCCGTCGAACTCGCGCAGTTCGGCCTTGCTGGGTTCGATCGATTCGATGGACGCGTACCGCCAGCCCAGGTCGGATGTCGCCGACCCTCCGGCTCCGGCACCGACACCATGCTCTCGTTGCAGGATTGACGCGACCGCCGTGAACTCGTCGCCGCTAAGCGGATCCAGGGGGTAAGCCACGGAGTCACGCAACCACATCCGCGGTTGGATGCGCAGCCATTTCCGGCACGGCAACGGATTCAGCGGCCCGCCAGTGTGAAGCCCTCCCACGCCTGGCGGCGGTCGGCGTGCGGATCCAATTCGACCCGCGGTCGGCTGTCGAAAACCCGGACCGCCCGCTGCGGGTCCGCGTACTCGGGCCAGTCGGCGCCGGGCACCCCGGTCTGGGCGAACGCGCGCCACCGCGCCTGCACGTCATCGCTGACGCGCAGCGCCGTCTTGCGATCCGCGGCGGCGGTGAGCAGTTTTCCGAAAGTTGTTCGGTAAACGTCGAACACCGCAAGCAACTCTGTCGCGTGCGTGGCGCCAAGGCCCGACCACCGCAATGTGCGTGGCGCATAGTCATAGCGGTACAGGTAGGTCGGGGCGTGCCTGCTGTGGGCCTCGGCGATCTGCCAGGCGGCGGATCCGAATGCGAAGTCCCCGCCGAATTGGATACACGCCGCCGAGTCCGGATATCCGGGGTAAGCCGAGGTAATGCGTTCACGCTCAGCGGGTTCCGCTCCCGAGAGCAGCCGCTCGATCATGGGTTCTGTCATCGGCAGCAGCTTGAGGAACCGACCGAACAGACGGGCCTCATCAGCGTTGGTGCCCACGATGAGTGGCACCCGATGGGCGTGCCCTTCGCGCATCGCGTCGACCGGATCCAGTGGCAGGTATTCGGTGCCGCTGGTGGGTCCTGCCGCGAATGCGCCGAGCATCTCGCGCTGGCCCGTCACGATGAGCCGTTCGAAGGCAGAGACCAGCTCCGTCGGTCGAGCCGCCATCACGGCTGCCGCCCCATTTGGTTCGTTCGGGTCGACCAGCTCGGCGAATTTGGCGGCGTAGTCGGCCGCAATGTCCGGCGTGCGCACCATTCCGGCGGCCGGGCTCTCGGAAATCGCCTGCGCAAAAAGGCCTTTAGCGGCGGGAACGGCCAGCAATGTCGCCACTGCGTGGGCACCGGCACTCTCGCCGAAAATCGTCACTTTCTCCGGGTCGCCGCCGAAGACCGCGATGTTCTCGCGTACCCAGCGCAGCGCCATCACCAGATCACGCAGGTAGAGATTGTCATCGAAGGCGTGAGCGCCGTTGGACAATGACGACAGATCAAGACATCCCAGCGGTCCCAGCCTGTAGTTCACCGACACGTAAACGCAGCCCTGGCGCGCCAAGGCCGCACCGTCGTAGATCGGTGTCGCCGAGCTGCCCATGAAGTAGCCGCCGCCGTGAATGAACACCATCACCGGCAGTGGCCCGGCCGATGGCCTTTTCGGCGCCACCACATTGAGCGTCAGGCAGTCCTCACTCATCGGTTGGTACTTGCCCGGCGCGAGGAGTGTGTACATGCGCTGCTGGGGTGCGCAGTAGCCGACCCCGTGGCAATACCGCACGCCCGGCCACGCCTGGACGGGTTGTGGCGCGCGCAAGCGCAGCGGACCCACGGGTGGGCTGGCGTATGGAATCGCACGCCAGCGATTCACCCCGTCGCGGGTGAAGCCCTCAACGGTGCCGGAGGCGATGGTCGCGCGGACCGTGTGCTCGTGCATTACCCGACGTTAGCGAATGCTGCGCGCCGCCGCGCCTGGACGGGATCGGCGAGTCGGCCCGCTAGCCTGGCCGGTATGCGAGTGGCTGGGCTGATCGCGATCTTGATACTGCTGGCAGGGTGTTCATCCTCGACCGATGGCGGGGCCGAACGAATCACTCCGATACCGCCGAACACCAGCAAGGCGTCGTCGACCACCACCCCGTCGACCACGGCAACACCGACCAAACCGCCGGACCCCGGCGCGCCGGTCGCCGCCGTCATCGCCTGGATCGAGGCGGGTGACACGGTCGATGCCGCGGAATATCACGCGGCGACGCGTGACGGGGTGACGACGAACCTCGGAGAGGACGTCGCGTTCATCACACCGTCGGGCAAGACCAACTGCATGACCGACTCCAAGTACGCAGGCGGTGCACTGGCATGTCTGGTCGACCTCACGAACCCGCCGCCGCGGCCGGAGAACGCATACGGCGAGTGGAAGGGCGGTTGGGTCGACTTCGACGGTCAGAGTGTCGACGTCGGATCCGTGCGGGGCGACCCGGGCCGGTTCGCCGCCGGCACCGGACCGGAACTGCCGTACGGTCGGGCGCTGGGCTTCGGTGACTACCAGTGCCGCGTCGACACCATCGGTCTGTACTGCGCCAACCGCGCGCACGACACGGCGGTCCGGTTCAGCGATGCAGGCATCGAGCCGTTCGGTTGCCTCCAGCCGGCCACCGCTCCTCCCCAAATCGGCGAGCGGTTCAGCTGCTGACCAAGAGCTTTTAGCTCCCAGGGTCGGCTTTGGCTCGTGCCCGGTCCGGATAGATCTGGGTCATGCCGATGGCGCCAATGATTACGACCACCGGGATGACGGCCTTGGTCCAGCTGACGGTCGAGGGCGCCGCCAGCGCGACATATCCCAGCACCGCGATGAGCGCGAACACCAGAGCCCACATCAGCGTGAGCACCTGATTGGTCCTCCGGAACGCCACTTTCTCCCACTCGTGGCGGGGCGCCAACGGCGGCGCGTACTGCTGCGTGAAGGGAACGAAAGCCAGTGAGCCGAGAGCCATCAACGCGAGGACTCCCCCGGACAGTGTCGTCGCGTATCTGTCCATCCAGTCCCGGTCCTGGGCGCCGACGATCATGCCCGCGGTGGTGACTCCGACAAAGAACACCACAGTGACCACGTCGAGTAACCTCGCCCCGCCCCTGCCCGCGGAGATGCCGAGGAACAGCGCCGAGATCACCGCGCAGATCGCACCGAACATCCAGGTGCTGGGGCCGTCAGCGACGACCCAGTAGACGATCCACGGCGCGAAGCCGACGAACGGGCTGCGCTCGAACCATTCGTCCACGAGTCAGGTTTACCTAACTAATGCGGCGGAGGCAAAAGCTGGCTACCCGAGGAGCGCACTCAGGCGACGCCCTTGTTCTTCAACAGCGGCAGGACGCCCTCGGCGAACCAGTAGGCCTCCTCCAAGTGCGGATACCCGGAAAGGATGAACTCGTCGAAGCCGACCGAGTGGTACTCGTAGATGAGATTCGCGACCTCTTCGTGGCTACCGACCAGCGCCGTGCCCGCTCCGCCGCGAACCAGGCCGACGCCGGCCCACAGGTTCGGGTAGATCTCCAGGTTGTCGACCCGGCCGCCGTGTAGCGCAGTCATCCGGCGCTGGCCTTCGGACTCCGATTTAGCGTGCAGCTCAGTCTGTTTGGCGATCTGCTCGGGACTGAGCTCGGCGAGCAGTTCGTCGGCCACACCCCACGCCGCCGCAGAGGTGTCGCGGCTGATGGTGTGCAGGCGGATGCCGAAGCGCACCTTGCGGCCTCGCGCTTCGGCGAGCTTGCGTACCTGCTCGATCTTGGCCGCCGCGGCCAGTGGCGGCTCACCCCACGTCAGGTAGACGTCGACATACTCGGCTGCGATCGGAAGCGCCGCCGGCGACGAGCCGCCAAAGTAGATCTGCGGCAATGGATCCGGCGCACTCGACACCCGTGCATCCTTGACCGTGTAGTGCTTCCCCTCGAAATCGAGTGATTCCTGACGCCACAGGGTATTGACGATGTGCAGGAACTCGCCGGTGCGGGCATACCGTTCGTCGTGTCCCAGCCAGTCGCCGAAGCGGCGCTGCTCGACGTCGTCGCCGCCGCTGACGATGTTGAGCAGCACCCGGCCCTCGGAGAACCGCTGAAGGGTCGCGGTCTGCTGCGCGGCCAGCGTCGGAGGAACCAGCCCGGGCCGGAATGCGACGAGGAATTTGAGCCGTTCGGTTTCGGCGAGCAGAGCCGAAGCCGTCAACCACGCGTCCTCGCACCAGGTTCCGGTCGGGGTCAGCACACCTTCGTACCCGAGACGGTCCGCGGCGCGGGCCACCTCGGCGAGGTACCTGCGCGAGGGCGCGCGGTAGTTGGCGGGCACCGTGTGGTGCGACGAGGCGTGCGATGCGCCGATGATGGATCTGCTGTCCCCGTTGGTGGGCAGGAACCAGAAGAACTTCGCAGGCGAAGCCAAATCGGCTTGCGGTGTGCCGGTGAAGGATTCGGACTGTGTCGACATGGTTACTCCTAGTCGCGATTGATGTAGAGAGGTGCCAGCACGTCGCTGTAGCGTCGGTCGACCCAGCGGGAGAACACCGGCGCCTCGCTGATCTGGTCCGATTTGGCGAACAAATCAGCCAGCTCTTGCTCGGACGCGACGAGTTGGTCGGACAGATCGGTCGGCAGCCGCAGGCTGCGGCCCTGGGCCAGCGCGGCGACCTCAGGTGCGAGGCCGACCTCCTTGCCATAGGCCTTCACCCACTGGTCCCGATTGTCGTGGGCCCACCGGACCGCCTTCGCGTAACGAACCAGCAAGTCGCTCAGCGCGGTATTGCGTTTCGGATCGGCCAGCGCGGTGTCGGAAGCCACTCCGAAGCCTGCGCCGTTGGTGATTCCGGTGGCCCGAGCGATGCTGCGCACCGCGAAATCGGTTTCGGCCTGAGCCGTGTACGGATCCCACACCGCCCACACGTCGACGCGACGTTGTGTGAACGCCGACAGCGCGTCGGCGGGCTGGAGGAAGACCAGCTCCACATCTGCCGGCGTCACACCTGCGCGTTCGAGCTGAACCAGTGTGTGGCCGTGCGCGGAGCTGCCCTTGGCGACCGCGATTTTCTTACCCCGCAGCTCACTGACCGACTGGATCGGCGAGTCGGCATGCACCAGAATCTGATCGCCGAATCCCCCACCGTCATAGGCGGATACGATCTTCACCTTCGCGTTGGATGCCGCGCCGAAGATCGGTGGCGTGTTCCCGGTGATCGCGAAGTCGATCTTGCCCGCGGTGGCCGCCTCGATCTGGGGTGGGCCTGAGGTGAACGTGGAGAAGGCGATTTTGTACGGCAGGTTGTCGAGCGCACCCGCGGCCCGCAGCAGCGCCTCGGTGCCGCCTTTCTGATCACCGACGTTGAGTGTCAGGTCGGACAACTGCGAAAGCGCCACTGTTTCCGGCGCTTCGGAGGGGCCCGAGCTGTCCTGACGGGAGACACATGCGGCGAGCAGCACCGCGAGCAGTGCAGTAGCAACAGCGAGTTTTCGCATGCAGATCCTTGTCGTCGAAGGTCAGTTGCGCACGCCGAGCTGATCGAGCAACTCGGCGCGATGCAGCTCGGAATTGGTGGATTGCCGCGGGTCGTCGATCTCGAGGGTGTAGATGACTTCACCGTCCTCGAGAACCACCACCCGGTCGGCGAGAGCGATGGCTTCATCCACGTCGTGGGTCACGAGTAGCACGCCGAAGCGGTGTTCGCGCCACAGGTCGAGTAGCAGCGAACGCATGCTCAACCGGGTCAGGGCGTCCAGCGCACCGAACGGCTCGTCCAGCAGCAGTAGCTCGGGTTCGGCAATGAGTGCCCGCGCCAACGAGACACGTTGTGCCTGACCGCCGGAGAGTGTCAGCGGCCACGCACCGGCGCGGTTCGTCAGGCCGACGTCGGCCAGCGCCCGATCGGCGCGGGCCAGTGCCCGTGACTTCGACACTCGGCTGCGAGTCAGGCCGTACGCCACATTGGTGCGCACATCGCGCCAAGGAAACAGCCGGGGCTCCTGGAACGCCAGCGCGGGCGCGCCGACAACGGCGCGATGACCGGTGTGATCGGTCGACAGGCCCGCCAGGACCCGAAGCACCGTTGATTTTCCGGAACCGCTCCGTCCGATCAACGCGACGATCTCGCGGGTGTCGACTCGCACCGAAATATTTTTCAGGACATGGTGATCGCCGTACCACTTGTTCACGTCGCGCAGTTCGCCGGCGATGTGCGTGGTGCGTGATGCCGTCAGTGTCATGTGCGGTACCTCAATGCTCGTCTTTCCAAGGCGCGGACGATAGCGTCGGTGCCGATGCCCAGCAGCGCGTAGACGATCAATCCGAAGATGATGATGTCGATCCTCAGAAAGTCGCGAGCGTTGTTGATGAGGAAGCCGATCCCCTTGTCGGCGTTGATCTGTTCGGCGACGATCAGGGTCAACCATGCGATGGCGAGCGACTGACGCAGTCCGACCAGTATCTGGGGCGCGGCACTGGGCACGATGATGGTGCGGAACCGTTGCCAGAAGGAGAAGCCGAGCACCTGAGCCGTCTCGAAGAGCTTTGGATCGACCTGGCGGATCGCCGAAAAGGTGTTCAGATACAGCGGAAAACTCACCCCGAGTGCCACCAACAACACCTTTGGTAGTTCGCCGATGCCGAACCACAGAATGAACAGTGGTATCAGGCCGAGGTGTGGCAGTGCTCGTATCATCTGCATCGGTGGATCCACCGTCGCCTCTAACCAACGGGACAGTCCGACGGCGGTTCCGAGCGCGACGCCGAGAACTCCGCCGAGCAGCAGTCCTTCGACGACTCGAATACCCGAGACCCGCAGCGCATCGGTCAACTGTCCGTTCTGAAGCACCTCGATGCCGGCCTCGGCGATCAACGAGGGTGCGGGCAGCACGTCTTGAGGTATGAGCCCCAACGCGCTGCCCAACTGCCATAAGGCAACGATCACGATCGGCGAGGCCAGCCGGATCAATCCCCACTTGCGCTGCCGCCATCCGGCATTGGCGGCGAGGACGGGCGCTATCGGCGCCGCCAGCTTGGCAGGACTAGTCACGGTACGTCGACGCTACGCACGCGGCCTTCGGGACAGTAGGTTTTGATTCTTCATGATGCAAAGACATAGGCCCTGCCGATGTGATCTGGCACACCGGCAGGGCCGTTGGGTAGCAACGACTTTCAGATGTCAGCCGAGGCGGAAACTGCCGTTCACCAGAGTCGGTGTCACGTCCTGGCCGTTGATCTTGGAGCTCATCTTGCCGGTGGACAGCCGCGTGATCTGCTGCGCCTGCTGCAGCTGGCGCTTGTTGCGCACCTCGGCGCGGAACTGAGCGTCGTTGAGCTGCTGAATCTCGGCCTGCGTGATGTCACCGACGCTGCTGGTTCCGAATTGCACGCCAATCGCCGAACCGTCCGCGCGGACGACCCAGGAGGCACGTATTCCGTCCAGTTCCGCGGTGTACATGCCTGCTTCCCCGGACACCGGAGCCGCAGTGAACTGATAGTCCACGCCGTTCATGTTCAGATCGCCTTCGACGTTGGTGCCGTCGAACTCCGCGTTGAGGGTGTCGCGGAACCTCGACTTGACGTCGATTTTGCCGTCGGTCTGGTTGCCGAAGAACCATGCCTCGTCGTCGGTTCCGTTGCAGGCGTAGGCAGCGATCTTGTCGCCTTCGACCGAGATGCCGATCGTCATCGTCTTGCCATCGGGCGCCGTCATGTCGGCGATGTAGCGTCCCGACTGGGGGAAGGCGGTCGGCGCGGCTTCAGTGGTGGCGGTGGTGGTGGTCGGCGCCTCCGACGAGGAGGTCGCTTGATTCGATGAGCCGCCCGAGCAGGCGGCGAGGGTGCCAAGCGCGACGAATGCGCTGATACCCACGAGCAGGGTGCGAGTGAGTTTCTTCATGTGACCAGCATGAATGTCTGGAACCGGAGATACATGAAGAATGTGTGGAGATTGCGTGGAGATCTGTGCGAGCGATGATTCAGACGGCCAGAAACTCGTCGAGCTCGGCCCGGAACACTTGCCACGCCGGCTCCGTTGCTGTCAGCAGATGGTTGTTGCTGGACAACGCGACCAGGCGAGAGTCCGGAATCAGCGATGCCAGTTCCTCGCCGAAGCGCAACGGGACCCGATGATCGTCACGCGCGTGCATGATCAGCGTCGGGCACGAAACCTCACGCGCCAGATCGCGGACATCGATGCGCCCGAACTCCTCGAGGAACCGCACCGCATTCTCCGGTGACGTGGTGCGCCGCTGCAACTGGTCGAATGCGGCCCAGTCGGCACGCGTTCCGTCGGGAATGAACTGCGCGGCGAACACCTGTCGGAACGCCGGATCGTCACGACCCCAGCCAACACGCGCGAGTTCCAGATCGAGCGCCGCGGCCCGTTTTTCGTCGTCGCCTGACGCGCGCACCGCGCGGCCTCGGGCGTACGCGCTGCACAGCACCAGACGGCTGACCCGCTCGGGGTGACGGGCCGCATACGCCACCGCGACCGCGCCTCCCTGTGACACGCCGAGCAGCGGAAAGCGTTCCAGGCCAAGCGCCTCCACCACCGATTCCAGATCGGTGACCCAGTCGTCGAACGTGAAATCTGTTGCATCCCAATCCGATAGGCCACACCCTCGCTCGTCGTAACGAATGAATTGGCGGTTACTGGATAGTTCGCGCACCCAGTGCTTCCACACCGGACTTTCGATGTCGTACCCGAGATGGGTCATCCAGTTCGCCGCCCGGACGAGCGGTGGCCCTTCGCCGGCCACGGCGTAGGCGAGCCGCACACCATCGGCGGCCTTGCAGAACGCGATGTGCTGACGCGGTGGCGGTGGCTCGTCGGGAACCTCTGAGGGCTTCTGCGGCGGTGGTGCCGACGGCTCGTCGGTGGTGAGGGTGCCGACGAATTGATAGCCGCGCCCGCGAACAGTCCTGATGAAGCGCTGCGATTCGCCGTCATCGCCCAGCGCGCGGCGCGCGGCCTTGATGCGGCTCGTCAACGCGGCCTCGGTGACAAAGCGTCCGCCCCACACCGAGTCGAACAGTTCCTCTTTCGACACGAACCGGTGCGCATTGCTCACCAGCTGGGTCAGCACGTCGAACACCTGGGGCTCGACGCGAATCAGGTCACCGCCCGAGCGCAACTCGTAGCGCTGCGTGTCCAGCACGAACTCTTCGAACCGCCACACGCCGGCCGAGGTGGGCATCGACTCAGGTGTTGACAAGGTCACGGCGGGTCCCATCGGGGAGGTTTGCAGGTCATCGTAACGACGAGCGACACCCAAAGGAGGTTCGAAACTAGCGCCAGCCGTCGGCCGCTTTGGCCGCGCGCATCAGCGCGTCACACAGCTGCCTCAACTCTGTGCCGTCAGCACCTTCCTCGACGGCGGTGGACACGTCCTCGGCGGCGCATCTGACCTGGTAGACGCGATCGGCGAGTTCGGCGGCCTCGTCGGCGGTCAGCACCACGGCGTCCGGTGCAAGTGACGTGCCCCGCACGATGGACCGCTGCTCGTAGGCCCGCTGACGGCACGACTGCCTGCAGTATTGCCTACGTCGGCCCATCCCGGCATCGGCGACTTCACGCCCGCACCAGCGACACGGTTGAGAACGAAGACGACGGACCACGGACCCGACTGTAAACGGGGTGGCCCAAGAATCCCGGTATCATCAATGGCCGAGTCGGGAACTGCGTGTCTTGCCGCTGCGTTGATTCTCCGGACAACATGCATTGATTGAGGAGTGTGGACCATGGCTGATCGCGTCTTGAGGGGCAGTCGTCTCGGGGCCGTGAGCTACGAGACCGACCGTAACCACGACCTTGCGCCTCGTCAGGTTGCTCGCTATCGCACCGACAACGGCGAGGAGTTCGACGTCCCGTTCGCCGACGACGCCGAGATCCCCCACACCTGGCTGTGCCGCAACGGCATGGAAGGCACCCTGATCGAGGGTGACGCGCCGGAGCCCAAGAAGACCAAGCCGCCGCGCACTCACTGGGACATGCTCCTGGAGCGCCGGTCCGTCGATGAACTCGAAGAACTGCTGAAGGAACGCCTCGACATCATCAAGGCCCGCCGCCGCGGCTGAATTGGCGGCCCGCCGCCGTGCTGAACTGGCGGCTCGCCGCCGTGCTGAATTGGTGGGCGTGACTGGCTAGCGCGTCACACCGACGCCGCGCGCGCGATCGAAACGCCCGCGGAAACCCCACTCCGCGACCTTGAAAAGCGCCTCGCGGATGTTGGATCCGCTCATCTTGGATTGCCCGAACTCGCGCTCGGTGAAGGTGATCGGAACCTCGACCACGAGGAAACCGTTGTTGATGGTGCGCCACGTCAAGTCGATCTGGAAGCAGTAACCCTTCGAGTCGACGGCCGACAGGTCGATCTTCTCCAGCACCTCGCGCCGGTATGCGCGATAGCCGGCGGTGATGTCGTGGATGTCGACACCGAGCACCACGCGGGCATAGCCGTTTGCCGTACGCGACAACGCCTGACGTCGCCGCGGCCAGTTCTTCGTCTCGCCGCCCTTGACGTAGCGCGAACCGATGACGAGGTCTGCACCGTTGTCGATGCTGTCCAGGAGGCGGTGCAGCTGCTCCGGCGGGTGGCTGCCGTCGGCATCCATCTCGACTAGGACCGCGTACTGACGTCCCAAGCCCCACTCGAACCCAGCCAGATACGCCGCTCCGAGGCCGCCCTTGCCGGCCCGGTGCATCACGTGCACGCGGTCTGGATCTGCGAGCGCCAACTCGTTGGCCAACTCACCGGTGCCATCTGGGCTGCCGTCGTCGACGACCAAGATGTGCACGTCCGGACACGCGTTCTGCACGCGTCCGACAATCAACGGCAGGTTTTCCCGCTCGTTGTAGGTGGGGATGATGACCAGCGTGTGCTGACTTGGGCGATCCCCGGGGCCTGGGCCCGTCGTCATTTAGCTCCTCTATCTTTCGTCGCCGTTCCTAGCCGACGGACGAACCTCCCATTGTGCAGCATCGCGGCAACCAGAGCCCCAACGCCGATTGCGGCCAGCGCGCCCTCGACCAGCGGACCCCACCGTGTGGCCGCCGTGAGCTGGGTCTTCAGCCGGACCTGCGTGTCGAGGTAGGCGGGTTCGAAGAACTCAGTGCGGGCAAGCTCACGTCCGTCCGGGGCGATGACCGCGCTGATACCGGTCGTTCCCGCGACGATGACGTACCTGTCGTGCTCTACGGCGCGCAGCCGCGCGAAGGCGAGTTGCTGCCGGCTCATCGCCTCGTCGAAAGTGGCGTTGTTCGTGGGGACGGCCAGGATCTGTGCGCCGTTGCGCACCGACTCGCGAGGGGCTCGGTCGAAGATCACCTCCCAGCAGGTGGCAACGCCGATGGGAACGCCGGCGGCGTCCACCACGCCGTTGCCGCTCCCAGGGATGAAGTAGCCGGCGCGGTCGGCGTAGGGCGACAGCAGACGGAAGAAGCTGCGCCACGGAAGGTACTCGCCGAACGGCTGGACGATCTTCTTGTCGTGGCGTTCGGCCGGGCCGGTCTCGGGGTTCCACACGATCACCGAATTGTTCGAGATCGGGTTATCCCGCGTGTAACCCGGCGCCGCCACGACGCTTCCGACCAGGATCGGTGCATCGATTGCGTCTGCCGCCGCCGAGATCTCCCGATTCGCGTCCGGATTGGCCAGCGGATCGATGTCTGAGGAGTTCTCCGGCCAGATGACGAACATCGGCTGCTGCGCCCGGCCCGCGCGCACATCGTCGGCCAGCCGGACCGTCTCGCGAACGTGGTTGTCCAACACCGCGCGACGCTGGGCGTTGAATTCCAGACCCAGTCGGGGCACGTTCCCCTGAACCGCGGCCACCGTGATCGGCTGTTCGTCGGCCGCGCCCACACCCGAGTGTCTGACCTGAGGCCAGACGAGTGCGGTCAGCAACAGCACGACAGCGATGCATGCGCCGGGTATCACCACAGCGGGCGGCCCGGCGGTCTTGGTGGTGCCGAGACGCCACCACTTCACGATCTCCAGAGTGATTGCAGCCAAGCTGAATCCGATCAGCACCACAGCGAACGACAACAGCGGTGCGCCACCGACCTGCGCGAGTGACACCACCGGTCCGTCCGTCTGGCTGTAAGCCACCACGCCCCAAGGGAATCCCCCAAACGGAACGGTCGACTTGAGCCACTCTTGGACGGCCCAGAGGCCTGCGAACCACAGCGGCCATCCCGGCAGCCGCCGAACCACTACCGCCAAGGCGCCGAACAACGCAGGGAACAGCGCCTCGAGAATGCACAGTGCAATCCACGGAATGGGACCAACGAATCCGCTGATCCAAGGCAGCAGCGGTAGGTAGAACGCCAGCCCGAAAAGGAATCCGTATCCGAATCCGCCTGCAACAGTGGTTGTTTCACGGGTCAGCGCCCACGACAGCAGCGCGAACGCCGGGAAAGCCAGATACCACCAGCCGAACGGCGGGAAGCTCAGGCACAGCGCCAGGCCGGCGACGATCGCGACGCTCAGCTGCGGTAGGCGGTCGATCACGCCGTGGCCTAAACGCTTTGCCCGCGACGGGCGCTCGGCGGCTACGCTGCCGGCATCGTCGTCGAGCGCGGCGGGACGCGCGTCGTCAGCCATGAATGACGACCCCTCGGTGCACGGTCTGGCGGCAGCGCGGCAGTGTGTCGTCGAGGCGTGGCAGGGCGGGCACTCGCGAGCGCGAATCCGTCGACCAGCGCTGCACCGCGTCGGTAGGTGCACTGACCTCTAGTTCGTCGGCCTCCCACACGGCGTAGCTTGCCGGTGCCCCGGGAACGAGGGTGCCGGTCGCGCCGTCCCGGACCCCGGCGGCGCGCCAGGCGCCCCGGGTGGCCGCCGCAAACGCCGCACGCGCGGACAGTGCGCTGCCGTGGGTCTGATGATGTGTCGCCGCACGCACCGTCGACCACGGATTCATGCTGGTGACGGGGCTGTCGGAGCCGAAAGCGAGTGGCACGCCTTGGGATGCTAGCAGCGCAAAGGGATTCAACGATCTTGACCGGTCGGCGCCGAGTCGGTGGGCGTACATGCCGTGTTCGCCACCCCACAGCGCATCGAAATTGGGCTGCACGCTGGCGAGCACACCCCACACGCCGAGGCGGTGCGCCTGATCCTCGGTGACCATCTCGAGGTGCTCGAGTCGGTGCCCGCAACCGGCGACTGCGGGTGCGCCGAACTCCTCGACGACGCGCTCGAAGGCGTCGACGACGGCACCGACGGCCGCGTCGCCGATCACGTGAAACCCCGCGGTTATCCGCGCCTCGGTGCAGGCGCGCAGGTGTGCCGCGATGGCATCGGTATCGAGATAGGCGTTGCCGCAACAGTCGGGGGCGTCACTGTAGGGCCGGTGCAGCCACGCGGTGCGCGAGCCAAGAGCGCCGTCGACGAACAGGTCGCCGGCCAGCCCGTGGGCGCCGGTGCGGGTGATCAGGTCCCGCGCTTCAGCGGCGCTGCGCACGGCTTGACCCCAGTAACCGACGACCTCCACGCCGTGCTCGATGCCACGCACCTCGTCCCAATCGGCGAGGCCACCGATGTCCGGACCCGCGCATTCGTGCACCGCGACGATGCCAAGCGCGGCGGCGCTGTCAAGAGCGGTCAGCTGCGCGTGCCGCCGCTGCTCTGCCGTCAGCCCGTCCCGCGCGGCGGCGCGGATCAGATGGTGTGCGTCGGCGGTCAGCGGCTGGTGCTCGGAAAAACCATGCGCGTCAGACAGACCCGACGTCAATCGGCGTAGTGCGGTCGAGGCGACTGCCGAGTGGACGTCGACTCGGGCCAGGTAGGCGGGCCTGCCGCCGACGGCTTTGTCAACATCGGCGGTGCTCGGCGGCGTCCCTTCGGGCCAGCTGGATTCGTCCCAGCCGTGCCCCCACACCGCACCGTCGGGGTGGGTGCGGGCGTACTCGCCGAGCAGTTCCATGCATTGCCGCAGCGAGGTCGCCGCACGCAGGTCCAGCCCGGCCAGGGTCAGCCCGGTCGCGGTGAGGTGAACGTGGCTGTCGACGAAGGCCGGCGCGACGAAGGCGCCGTCGAGGTCGACGATCTGCGCGTCGGGAAACTGCGCGCGCCCCACGTCATCACTGCCCAGCCACGCCACGACGCCGTCGCGTACCGCCATGGCGGACGCGTCAGGCATCGCCGGGGTATGCACCCGGCCGTTGAGAAGGAGGGTCGTCACTTACTCGGGTTTGCGCTCCAGGGCTGGAGGTTCGATATCGGTGACATCGATGACCTCGCCGTCAATGTAGTCGCCTCTCGGCGCGGTATATCCGGTGGCTCCCGCGACGGTGATCAGCGGCATCCGGCGTGCGGCCATGGCCGCCACCATGGGGCGTGCGGCCGCTCGGGTCGGCGGGAGCAGGAGCAGGGCGCCGACGACGGAGCTGGCCAGCCCGGGGATGAAGACGAGCACTGTGCCCAGTGCGACGAGTACGCTGTCGGCCGCCGCACCGTGCATCGAGGCTGGGTCCAGTCCGGAGCGCAGGCGTCGGAAGTGCCGTTTGACCTGCGATCCGGCCAATGCGATGCCGACCACAAAGGCGCCGAGGAGCAGCAACACAGTCCAGCCGAAGCCGATCGTCGACACCAGGGCCACGATGACCGCCAGCTCGATGACCGTATAGAGGAGAAACAGCCGCATCGCCATGTAATGCGCAACGTCCGGGATGGTGCCCCGGGTTCCGCGAGTCGAATCTACAAAGACCTGCCAGATGAACGGCCATGGCCTGACAATGCCTTCATCCGAAGGGAGGTGACGATGGCCATCGATGACGAAGGACTGGGCCCCGGCTATATCGCTCACTGGGTGGTCAAGACCGCACGTATGGAGGAGATGGTCGCCTGGTACGGCATCGTTTTCGGAGCTCGCATCGTCCATCAGGACAACCGGCTCACGTTCCTGACTTGGGATTCCGAGAGTCACCGCCTAGCGTTGCTCAGGGTCCCGACGGTGCTGCGGTACCTGTTACCGCTCGCGAAGTTGCGCCGCAAGTTCTACGGCATCGATCACATCGGTTTCACCGTCCCGACGTTGGAGCGTCTACTCGTCACCTACGAGCGACTCAAGGCTGTCGGGATCACGCCGGTGTGGGCCATCAACCATGGTCCCACCACGTCGCTCTACTACGAGGATCCCGACGGCGTCCGACTCGAGTTTCAGGTCGAAAATTTCGCGACAGCGGCGTCTACCGCCGAATTCTTCGATACCGCAGCATTCGCCGACAATCCGGTTGGAGTTACTTTCGACCCCGACTGTCTGCTGGCAGAGATGCGAAATGGTGCAGCCCTCGACGATCTGGTGAAACAGGGAGCGGGCACCCCGGCTGGGCAACAACCCAGAGCCAACCGAAGCGCTCTGACGTGGCGGAGCCTGTAGATCGGCTACGCGGCCGGTGCCACCTCGATGGCGCTGTGCACCTTGTCGACTCCCCCGCGCACGATCGCCTGCGGAATCCACCACCACGCGTGCCACCAGTATTTCCTGGTGACCTTGTCGAAGACCTTGCGGTTCTCCGACTTCGGCAGATTCCGGGCTACTGCCTTGACCGGCTCGCCCTTCGGCTTGTTTCCGATCGCGTAGGCCCGCTGGACGGTCACCCGGGGCGTGTTGTTGATGCGTTTGGTCTTCCACGAGCCGTCGTCGGTGGAAATCAGCAGCTTGCCGTCTTCGTAGACGCCCCACACGGTTGTCGGCTTTGGTCTGCCGTCCTTGGTGAACGTCGTCAGGATCAGGTACTTGGACCGCGCGACGTCCTCAAAAGTGTCAGCCATGGGTAGTGTTCCTCTTTCGATGCACAAACGATGCGCAAGAATACCCGATGATCGGCTGCTCAAAACCTTCGCAGCGGACTACGCAGCCTTCAGCTCGATCGTCACGTTGTTCTTCATGCCGCCGCGCAGCTTCGAGAACACGTTGAACGTCTTTCCCAGCAGCCCGTAGCGACTGCCGATCAGATCGTAGGTGTGGCCGTTTGCCGACTTGTCCAGGATCGCGGCGACTGCCTCGACGGCCTCCCCCTTCGGATTTCCGCTGCGGTCGCACTCCGCGATCGTCACGCGCGGGGTGTTCCGGATGCGCTTGACCTTCCACGACTTCTCCTGCGTGATGACCAGGAGGCGGTCACCGTCCGCAGGCGCCCAGACCGCGGTGGGCTTGGGCCGGCCATCCTTGGTGAACGTGGTCAGCAGGACGTATTCCGACTTCTTGAGGTCGGCGAAGGACGCTGGCATGGATCCAAACGTAGCGGTCAGCCCTCGAGTTCGCCTTCGGTCTCCAGCAGCACCTGCCGCAGCCCGTCGAGCGTCGCGGGATCCGGCTGTGCCCACATGCCGCGCCCAGCCGCCTCCAGCAGGCGTTCGGCCATGCCGTGCAGCGCCCACGGGTTCGACTCCGCCATGAACTTGCGGTTGTCACCGTCGAGGACGTACTCCGCCGACAGGCGCTCGTACATCCAGTCGGCCATCACCCCCGCGGTTGCGTCGTAGCCGAACAGGTAGTCGACGGTGGCCGCCATCTCGAAAGCGCCCTTGTACCCGTGCCGCCGCATCGCGTTGATCCACCGAGGGTTGACGACGCGGGCGCGGAATACGCGGGCGGTCTCCTCCGATAGCGTGCGGGTGCGCACCGCGTCGGGCCGGGTGTTGTCACCGATATAGGCGGCGGGCGCCTTTCCGGTCAGCGCGCGCACCGTCGCCACCATGCCGCCGTGGTACTGAAAGTAGTCGTCGGAGTCGGCGATGTCGTGCTCGCGGGTGTCGGTGTTCTTGGCCGCGACCGCGATGCGCCGGTAATTCTGGTTCATGTCGTCGGCCGCCGGCCTGCCGTCCAATCCGCGGCCGTACGCGAAGCCGCCCCAAGCCGTGTAGACCTCCGCGAGGTCGGCGTCATCACGCCAGTTGCGGCTGTCGATCAGCTGCAGCAGCCCCGCGCCATAGGTGCCCGGCTTGGAGCCGAATATCCTTGTGGTCGAACGCCTCTGATCGCCATGCTCAGCCAGATCAGCCTGCGAATGCGCGCGGACGTAGTTGTCCTCGGCAGCCTCGTCGAGCCCCGCGACGAGCTGCACCGCGTCGTCGAGCATCGTGACGACGTGCGGGAAGGCGTCGCGGAAGAAGCCTGAGATGCGCACGGTGACGTCGATGCGCGGCCTGCCGAGTTCCGTCAGCCCGATCGCCTCCAGGTTCACCACCCGCCGCGACGCGTCGTCCCATACCGGCCTTACGCCAAGCAGCGCCAGCACCTCGGCGATGTCGTCACCTGCGGTGCGCATGGCCGACGTGCCCCACACCGACAACCCGACCGAGCGCGGCCAGTCGCCGTGGTCCTCCTGGTAGCGCGCCAGTAGCGAATCCGCCATTGCCACACCGGTTTCCCACGCGAGCCGGGACGGCACCGCCTTGGGGTCGACGGAGTAGAAGTTGCGTCCGGTGGGCAGCACGTTGACAAGACCACGCAGTGGCGAGCCCGATGGTCCGGCTGGGACGAAGCGACCGTCGAGCGCACGCAGGATCTGCGGGATCTCGGCTTCGGTGCCCGCCAGCCGCGGCACCACCTCGGTTGCCGCGAAACGCAGGATCGCCGCTACGTCGGCGTTGTCGGTGAGGGCGTCGACGGCGCCGGGGTCCCATCCCGAGGCCGCAAGTGCCACAACGAGTTCACGGGCTTTTGCTTCGGCGGTGTCCACCGCGGTGCGCTCGTCGTGGCCGTCCTCGGCCAGACCAAGGGCCTGCCGAACTCCAGGCACGCTCTGGTCGCCGCCGAACAGCTGACGTGCGCGCAGGATCGCGAGCACCAAGTCGATTTCTGCGTCGCCCGTGGGCTTTTCGCCGAGAATGTGCAGTCCGTCGCGGATCTGTACGTCCTTGATCTCGCACAGCCAGCCGTCGACATGCAGCAGCATGTCGTCAAACGAGTCTTCGTCGGGCCGGTCGTCGAGCCCGAGATCGTGATCCATCTTGGCCGCCCGCATAAGGGTCCAGATCTGCTGGCGGATAGCGGGCAGCTTGCCGGGATCCAGCGCCGCGATGTTGGCGTGCTCGTCGAGCAACTGTTCCAAACGCGCGATATCCCCGTAGGTTTCGGCTCTGGCCATCGGCGGGATGAGGTGGTCGACGAGCGTGGCGTGTGCCCGGCGTTTGGCCTGCGTCCCCTCCCCCGGATCATTCACCAGGAACGGGTAGATCAGCGGCAGGTCACCGAGTGCGGCGTCGGTGCCGCAGGCCGACGACATGCCCAGCGTCTTCCCCGGCAGCCACTCGAGGTTTCCGTGCTTGCCCAGATGCACAACGGCGTCAGCGCCGAACACCGTGTCCAGCCAGCGGTAGGCGGCCAGATAGTGATGGCTCGGTGGTAGGTCCGGGTCGTGATAGATCGCCACCGGATTGTCTCCGAAACCGCGTGGCGGCTGAACCATCAGCACGACGTTGCCCGCCCGCATTGCGGCGATGACGATCTCACCCTCTGGATCGGTACTGCGGTCGACGAACAACTCGCCGGGCGGCGGACCCCAGTGCTCGACCATGGCATCGGTGAGCTCGGCGGGCAACGTGGCGAACCATTCCCGATATTCCGTGGCGGATACGCGGATCGGATTGCCCGCGAGCTGACCGTCGGTCAGCCAGTCGACATCCTGACCGCCGCGTTCGATCAACGCGTGAATCAAGGCGTCTCCATCACCGGCGTCCAGGCCGGGAATGTCGTCGATGCGGTACCCGTGATCGCGCATCGCTCGCAGCAGCGCGATGGCGCTGGCCGGGGTGTCCAGACCGACGGCGTTGCCGATGCGGGCGTGCTTGGTGGGGTACGCCGAGAACACCAGCGCCACCTTTTTCTGCGGTGCCGCGATGGCGCGCAAACGGGCGTGGCGCACCGCGAGGCCTGCAACGCGTGCACACCGCTCGGCGTCGGCCACATAAGAGATCAGGCCCTCGTCGTCAATTTCCTTGAACGAGAACGGGACCGTGATGAGGCGTCCGTCGAATTCGGGTACCGCGACCTGGGTCGCGACGTCGAGCGGCGACAACCCGTCGTCGTTGTCCCGCCACTGCGACCGCGAGCTGGTCAGGCACAGCCCCTGAAGGATCGGGGTGTCGAGAGCGGCCAGATGAGCGACGTTCCAGCTGTCGTCGTTGCCGCCAGCCGAGACCGTGGCGGGAGTGGAACCGCCGGCGGCAAGCACCGTGGTGATCAACGCGTCGGCGGTGCCGAGCAACTCCAGCAGTTCGGCGTCTGCTGTGCGCAGCGACGCGCAGAACACTGGAAGCGGCCTGCCTCCGGCGTCGTCGATGGCCTGACACAGAGCCTCGATATAGCCCGTATTACCGGCAAGGTGCTGCGCGCGGTAGTACAGCACTGCGATGGTGGGCCCGTCCGCGTCGGCGGACGGGCGCTCCAAGACGCCCCAGTTCGGGGTGGTGACCGGCGGCGCGAAGCCGTAGCCGGTCATCAACACCGTGTCGCACAAGAATGCGTGCAGCTGCCGAAGGTTTTCGACTCCGCCGTTGGCCAAGTAGACGTGCGCCTGCAGCGCGACGCCCGCCGGCGTCGTGGAATGCCCCATCAACTCGGCGTCCGGCGACTGCTCACCGCTGACCACGATCAACGGCACGCCAGTGGCCTCCAGTCCATCGATGCCGTCCTGCCAGGCGCGGTAGCCCCCGAGAATGCGGACCACGACGACATCGGCACTAACAACCAGCTCGTCGAGCTCGCCGTCGACCAGCCGGGACGGGTTCGCCCATCGATAGTCGGCGCCACTCGCGCGGGCGGTGATCAGGTCGGTATCGGAGGTCGACAACAACAAGACCGTCGGCAATTGAGTCGGCGGAGTCACCCGTCATTACTACCCCACGCGTTCTGCGGGTTGCGGACTAGCGTGGGACAGGTGAGCGCGATGTTCGCGTCCGGTGCTCCTCATCCGTCGCTGCGCGGCGTGGTGTTGCGCTACGAGGGGTACACCGAACGAGGCGGTAGTCCCGCGACGATCCGCGAACTGCCGTGCACATTCGTCCCGATCATCATCGACCTCGACGCGGGCTGGACCGTCGCGCACCGGGAGCACGCGCGGACCGGACCTCTGCGGCTCGACTCGTTTGTCGCGGGTATCACCGACGGGCCGGTCCTGGTCGGCCACGGCGGGTCCGCGCGTTGCCTGCAGGTCGATCTGACACCGCTGGGCGCCCGCCGGCTGCTCGGTATGCCGATGAGCGAGCTGGCCAATCGGACGGTGCCCATCGACGACGTGTTCGGCCGATTCGGATCCGAACTCGTCCAGCGGGTCGCGGACGCACCCGATTGGCCCGCGCGGTTCGCGCTGATCGATGCTGTGATCCGGGCGCGCCTCGCCGACACTGAGCCCGTTGACGCAGCAGTCGCGTGGTCCATGCACCGCATCACCCAGAGCAACGGAGCCGTTTCGATTTCCAGCCTGGCCGCCGAATTGGGCTGGAGTCACCGGCGGCTCATCGCACGCTACCGCGACGCCATCGGGTTGCCGCCGAAACTCGTTTCCCGGATTGTGCGGTTCGAGCAGCTCACAGCCTTGGTGGCCGCTCGGCCGGCGATCGACTGGGCCGGCGCCGCGGTCGAGTGCGGGTTCTTCGATCAGGCACACCTGGCACGCGAGGTACGGGAATTGGCCGACCTCACGCCCACCGAGCTTCGGGCGCAGAGCGTAAATTCCGTCCAAGACGGGGCAACAGCGTCGGCCTAGCGTCGATGTCATGACAGATACTCTGACCACTCACGGCGCCGTACCGATCGTGCCCTTCAGTGACCCGCGTGCCGGGATCGGTTGGCTTGAAAAGACATTCGGTGCCGTTGCGACCCTCGTGGTACCACCCGAACCCGACGAGCCGCTCAAGCATGCCGAACTGAAGGTCGGCAACGGCCTGGTGATGATCGATGACGCGGACCGCACCGACAGCCCATTTGCGCTGCCCGGGCCGGTCGTCCTCTATGTGGTGGTCGACGACCCTGACGCACTGCACGACCGGGCGGTCGCCGGCGGCGCCGAGATCGTGATGGGGTTGACCGACCAGGATTACGGCTCACGCGAATTCGCCGCGCGCGACCCGCACGGCAACGTGTGGTGCTTCGGCACCTACCGGCCGGGCCAGGGCTAGTGGCGGTTCCAGCGGTCGTAGGTGCTCTGCGAGTACGGCAGCAGCCCGAGTGCGCCGACGAGCACGACCATGAGGGCGCCGAAAACGATGAATTCGAACATCGTCGTTCCTTCCTGACATCGCTTACTACACACGCGTGTAGTTGTCTGGAACGTACTGCTCAAACGGCAGAAAAAGCGCAACATGTGTGGGACAGATCACTAGAGCCGATAGTGTGTCAGCCATCACATTCAGGCGGTTCGCACGTCGAAATCGTCGAGTTCAGGCGAGGCCAACAACTCGCGGTGACGCACCGGGTTCCATGGGAAAAGCTCTGGGAGACCGTCCTTGCCGATGTACCAGCTCTTGCACCCAGTCGCCCAAACCGTGTCGGGTAGAGCAGCTTTGACCTGCTCGTTGTAGACCTTGGTTGCCACCTCCGTTGGTGCGGCAAAGGAGACGCGGCCCTCGCGGATCTCGTTGATCCACCACATCGCGTAATCGGCCTGATCCTCGGCGATGATCACCAGCGACTGATTGCCGATCGGCGAGTGCGGCCCGATCAACATGAATAAATTCGGAAAGCCCGGCACCGCGATGGAGCGGTAGGCGTGCGGTCCATCGGCCCATACTTCGTCGATGGTCACGCCGTGCTCGCCAGTGATGTTCATCGGCCGAACGTAGGCACGTGCGTCGAACCCGGTCGCGAGCACAAGCAGGTCGATTTCGTGCAAAGTGCCATCCGCCGTCACGACCCCGTTCGGCTCGATATGGTCGATCGCGTCATCGACCACAGTTACCCCTTTCTTCTGCACTGATTGGTAGTAGTGACCCGCCGCGACCATTCGTTTGCACATCGCTTGGTAATCGGGTGTCAGCCTGCGGCGCAATTCACGATCGCGCACCGAAAAATTCAAGTTCCACCGGCACATCGCGGAGATGAGCCGGCGTTGCCAGCCCGGAGTGAGCATCGCCTGGAAGAAAAACTTCTCGTAGACGAGCTGCCATGCGCGGTAACCTATCCGGCTCATCGCGGGAAATCGCCGGTGTGCCGCTCTGCTGATCCGTGAATACTGCGGATTTGGGAACGGGAACACCCACTGCGGGGTGCGTTGAAAGATCGTCAGTCCTCGCACGTTGCCGCCGAGCGCGGCGGTGATTTGAACACCGGTAGAACCTGTCCCGATCAGCCCGATCCGCTTGTCCGGCAGTGAAAGTGAATCGTCCCATCGCGATGAGTGAAACGATGGCCCCGCGAAGGTGTCGAGGCCGGGGATATCCGGGTAGCGCGGGACGCGTAACACTCCGGTCGCTGTGATGAGGATGTCAAACGGTTCCTGCCCCGCGGCGGTGGTGATCCACCACTGCTCATCGCGGAACTCAGCGGAGGTCACCTCCGTGCCAAACCGGATATGGGGTCGAAAACCACGCTCCGTTGCAACCTGACTGAAATAGGACTGAACTTCGGCTCCGGGCGGAAGGACGTGGGACCACTCGGGATTCGATCGGAATGAGTACGTGTAGAGGCGCGACGGCACATCGCAGTGCAGCCCTGGATATCTGTTGTCGCGCCACGTGCCGCCGACCTCGTCAGCCGATTCGAAGATGGTGAATGTGTCGATACCGGCGTCCTGCAGTTTGGCCGCCATGCAGATGCCGGACATACCGGCCCCGACGATCGCTACATTCAGTGTCCTGTGCGCCATCACGACCCCCTAGCCCTGGCGGCACCGTACGCCTCGGCGACGAGTGAATTGACGCTTTGGCGGTATTGCCGTCACCGCTCGGTGACGAAGCCTTCGGCGACCATCCAGTCGCGGGCGACGACGGCCGGGTCGCGACCTTCGACGTCGACCTGCTTGTTCATCTCGATGATCGCGTCGTTGGTGAGCGCAGCCGTCACCGGGGCTGTGACCTCCGCGATTTCCGGATGGGCCTCGAAGAACTCGCGCTTCATCGTCACCGACGGGTTGTAGTGCGCGAAGAACTGTCTGTCGTCGGTGAGCACCACCAGATCGAGTGCGGCGATCCGTCCGTCGGTGGTGAACACCTCACCGAAATCGCACTGGTCGCCGTCCGCGGTCGCCTGGTAGATGATCCCGACCTGCAGCACGGGTGTCTGCGCCCGCGCGGGATCGAATCCGTAGGCCGCGGCCATGCCGGGATAACCGTCCTGGCGGGCGCGGAACTCGGTGTCCACACAGGTTTTCGCAGCGGCGGGATTTGTCCTGACCAACTCGGCATACTGCGACAGCGTCCGCACTCCGGTGCGTTCGACGACCCTCTTGCTGGCCGCCAGCGCGTACGTATCGTCCATCGGGCCCGGTGGCAGCCACACCATGTCGTTGCGCTCGAGGTCTTCGTCGCGAACCGCTTCGTATTGCTCGCGGCTGTCCGGTATCGGCTTCTCATGGCCGAGGTAGTTGATCCACGCGTTGCCGGTGAACTCGTAGGCCACGTCGACCTGGTCGCGTAGTTGCGCCTCGCGCGTGCTGCGGGACCCGACGATCCCGGTCAGATCCCGGACGTCGGCGCCTGCGGCCGCCAAGGTGTATTCGAGGATGTAACCCATGATCACCTGCTCGGTGTACTCCTTGGAGCCCACGGTGATCTTCACGCCCTCCAACGCTGCGTTCGGCTTGATCGAACCGGGTCCCACCATGAAGGGCACGGTGCCGCCCGAACCGAGACCGCAGGCCGATGCGGTCAGCGCGCACACTGTCGCGATGACCACGGCCAGGGTGCGCCGCATCAGCGAAGTCCCTTGGGGTTGAGGAAATATTCCGCGAGGCCGCCGAACCAATCGACCAGCAGCGCAAGACACACGGCAAGCACACTGCCCAGGATCAGCGTCACGTTGTCCTGCAGCTTGTAGCCCGTGTCGATGAGGATTCCGAGCCCGCCGGCGTTGACCAGGAATGACAGCGTCGCCGTGCCCACCGCGATCACCAGTGAGGTTCGCAGGCCAGCCAGGATGTACGGAATCGCCAGCGGCAGTTCGACTCTGAACAGCAATGCGCTGCGCGCCATCCCCTGACCGCGCCCAGCGTCCATCAGTGATTTGTCCACCTGATCGAGGCCGAGGATCGTGTTGGCAAGCACGGGCAGCAGTGAGTAGAGGGCGATCGGCAGGACCCCGATCCAGAAGCCCGTCTTGGCGGTCCACAGAAACAACAGCACCAGCAGACCGATCGCGGGCGCCGCCTGGCCGATATTGGCGATACCAACGAAGAACGGCCGCAATACTTTCGCGCCCGGGCGCGTCACCAGGACGCCGAGCGGGATGCCAACCGCCAGCACGATCGCGGTCACCGCGAAGGTGATCAGCAGATGCTGCCAGATCAACGCCGAAACGTTTCCGACGTTGATGTTCTCCTGCTGGGTGGCCGTCAGATCTCGGTCGAACGCCCAGAAGATGACCGCGGCGCCGACGACGAGCACCAGCGCAGGCTGGATCAACAACCGAAGACGCTCGGCTCCAGCCGTCTTCGGTGCGGCGTTGTCGACGGTGGTGGTCACGACTCGTCACCATCCGACGACTCGGCCTCGGATCGCAGCCGGGTGATGGTGTCGATCAGCGTATCCAGTGTCACGACACCCGCGTATTTGCTGCCTGGTCCTGAGACGACCGCCGAAGCATGCTGCTCGGCGAGGATCGCCTCCAACGCGTCCTCGAGCGTCGACTGGGTGCTGACCACGTCCAGCGGTTCAAAGGCATCGGCCAGCGTCTGGGCGTGCCGGAGGCGGCTCGAACGCACCCAGTTCACCGGCCGGTCACGATCATCGACGACGACAACCCAGTCGTACTCGCTGTTGGCCAACACATTTCGGACGCTCTCGAGCGAATCGCCCCGGTTCACCGCGGGGTGCGGCCGCAGTTCGACGTCCTTGACCCGCACGAGGCTGAGCTGACGCAGCGATGCGCCAGATCCGACGAACCCGGCGACGGTGTCGTCAGCCGGGCTGGCCAGAATCGCCTGCGGGGTGTCGTACTGCAGCACCTTCGACCGCTGCCCGAGCACTGCGATCCGGTCGCCGAGTTTCACCGCTTCCCCGAAGTCATGCGTGACGAACACGATGGTCTTGCGCAGTTCGGATTGGAGCCGCAGAAGTTCGTCCTGCAGTGTGCTTCTCGTGATCGGGTCGACGGCACCGAACGGCTCGTCCATCAGCAGCACCGGCGGATCTGCGGCCAGCGCTCTTGCTACACCGACCCTCTGCTGCTGGCCACCGGACAGCTGTCGCGGATACCGGTCTGCGTACTGACCGGGGTCGAGGCCGACCAGATCGAGTAGTTCGTCGACGCGATCCGCGATCTTCTTGCGCTCCCACCGCAACAGACCGGGCACCAGGCCGACATTCTGGCGAATCGTCATGTGCGGGAACAAACCTGCTTGCTGAATTGCATAGCCGATCGACCGTCTCAGCTCGGTCGGTTTGATGGACAACGCATCCTTGTCACCGATCAGGATCCGTCCCGACGTCGGTTCACTGAGTCGGTTGATCATCCGCATCATCGTGGTCTTTCCGCAGCCTGACGGTCCGACGAAAATTACGATCTCACCCGCGGGGATGTCGAGTGAGGTGTCGTCGACCGCTGGTTCCTTGGAGCCTGGGTAGACCTTTGAAACATGGTCGAGGACGATTTGCGCGCCGCTCGACGGCTGCGTCGTTCCTGACTCGAGTTGTGCTGTCACCGAATGCCTTTCGATGTAGTCAAGCGCCCGATGAGCACCAAGATCCCATCGAGGAGCAGCGCCAGAATGACGATGAGCAGGGTTCCGGTGAGTGCCATGGGGATGGCGGTCGGGCTGCCTACTCTGGCCAGGCCCGCGAAGATGATGTTGCCGAGGCCGGGCCCCTTGACGTACGCGGCGATCGCCAGGACGCCCATCGACATCTGGGTGCTGATGCGCATGGCCGACAGGATCGACGGCCACACCAGCCGTAACTCGACGCGACTCAGGGTGGCGAGCCGGCCCATTCCGAGACCACGCGCGGCGTCGGTCAATGCGGGATCGACGGCATTCAGGCCCACGATCGTGTTGCGGATGATCGGCAGCAGCGAGTACAGCACCAGGGCCGCGACGCTGGGGACCACGCCGAGCCCGAAAAGCGGGATGAGCAGCCCCAGCAGCGCGAACGCAGGCACGGTCAGGATGACGCTAGAGGTCGCTGTGGCGAGGTTGGAGGCCAGCGAATTGCGGTACGTGAGCACTCCGACGGCCACTCCGACGATGGTGGCGATGAGCACGCTCTGCACCACCGCGCTGACGTGCTGGTAGGAGTCGAACAACAACTGCGAATGGTGGGCAGCGATGTACTCCCACAGGGCATTCACAGCCCGACCGTACCCGCACACGAGCAAAACCAAACGAGAAGTGAATTCGATTCGTGCTGAGGAAAATAGTTGTCCGACCGCCGCCCAAAGACCAGCGTGTGCTGGGTTCATTCGACGGTTTGGAGGTGGACCGATGACCTCAGGGTTGCGGGTGGTGAAGCTCGGCGCGAATATCGGTGCGCGCATCGACGGTATCGACCTCAGTTCAGACGTCGATCCGGTAAGCGCCTCAAAGATCAACGCCGCCTTGCTCGAACACAAAGTGATCTTTTTTCGTGAGCAGCATCGACTCGACGACGACGGTCAGCTCGCCCTGGCGGCCAAGCTCGGTACGCCGACCACCGCGCACCCGACGGTGACCTCTCGTGGCACGAAGTTGCTCCCGATCGATTCCCGCTACGACAAAGCCAACGCGTGGCACACCGACGTCACATTCGTCGACCGGGTTCCGAAAGCATCACTGCTGCGTGCGATTTCACTTCCCGAGTACGGCGGCACCACCACGTGGGCGAACACCGAGACGGCCTACAACAGGTTGCCGGATCCGCTGCGGGCGCTCGCCGAGAATCTGTGGGCGGTACACACCAATGACTACGACTACGCCACCGACGTCGACCGCAGGGACGCAACCGTGGCCGACACGGTGCGCCAGTATCGCGAGGAGTTCGTGTCCGACCACTACGAGACCGAACACCCCGTTGTGCGGGTGCATCCTGAGACTGGAAACCGCGTCCTTCTGCTCGGCCAGTTCGTCAAGCACTTCGTCGGTCTGAGCTCGACCGAGTCGGCGACGCTATTCGGGCTGTTCCAGGCGCGGATCACCAAGCTGGAGAACACCATCCGCTGGAGCTGGCAGCCCGGTGACCTCGCGATCTGGGACAACCGGGCCACTCAGCACTACGCCGTATCGGACTACGACGACCAGTACCGGCGGCTCAACCGGGTCACGCTGGCCGGCGACATCCCGGTCGATGTCTATGGCCAGCGCAGCCGCACCGTGGTCGGCGACGCATCCGCGTACTCCGAGGTGGTCAGCCCCGTGCGGCTGGCCAGCTGATCTACAGCCGGCCCATCTCCCGCGACATCAGCGCGTTTTCGAGATAGGTGAATCGCTGGGCCTGGTAGCGCTGCGCCGACGGACGTGAGTCGGTGAAGACCGTGGTCATCGCGTGCGAGATCGCCTTGACCGCGGCGGACCAGTGGCTGGGGCGCACGCGCGGCACCGCCACCGCAGCCGCGGTAGCGAACAGCACCTGCTGTTCGGTGATCAACGTCGTTCCCTCGGACGAGGGGGCCGGGATCACGACCGGCGACGGAACGACTGTCTTGTGGAATGTCGGACGAGTAGTCGTCGTCAGATTGATCATGGCTCTCTCCCACCGTGTGGGCCCGAACTGCCCGGGCTCCTACCAGGAAAATTACGAGCGCAGGGTCGACAACACATGCGTAGGCGACTACCTCAATCCGTGGTGAACACGCCAGCAACGCGGGCGTACCGTGAACTGATGGCCAGGACCCGCGATCAGGACGCCTGCCCGGGCGCGCTGCAGGTCCACCCGGCCGCGGACGGCGCGCTGGCCAGGGTGCGGCTGCCCGGCGGGATGATCACCGCACCGCAGCTCGAATCCCTGGCGCTCGCGGCAACGCAGTGGGCGTCCCCGGCAATGGAACTCACCTCGCGCGGCAACGTCCAGATCCGAGCCATCAGTGATACCGAAGCGGTCACCGAGGCGTTGTCGGCATCAGGGCTGCTGCCCTCGGAGACGCATGAACGGGTGCGCAACATCGTCGCCTCACCGCTGTCCGGTCGCGTCGGCACGCACGCGGACATCCGGGCAATCGTCGCCGAACTGGACCATGCGATCCAGGGCCAGCCGGAGTTGGCTCAGCTGCCCGGCAGATTCCTGTTCGGCATCGACGACGGACGTGGCGACATCAGCGGACTGGCGGCAGATGCCGGAGTCCAGATCATCGGCGATTCGGCAGCGCTGCTGCTGGCGGGTCGCGATACCGGCGTGCGGCTGTCGCCCGGCGACGCGGTCCACACGCTCCTGACCGTGGCGAGCCGATTCGTCGAGAAGCGCGGAACATGCTGGCGCATCAGCGAGCTCGACAACACCGAGCACCTGCTGACGGGCTTCGCTACGACGGCGGAACCCGGTGAAACATGGCCGCCGGTGGGCAGGCCGCCGGTCGGCTGGATCGAGCAGAACGACGGCCGGGTGGCCTTGGGCGCCGCGGTCCCGCTGGGTGTGCTGAACGCCCGCGTCGCCGAATACTTAGCGGCCATCAACGCACCGATGGTCATCACGCCGTGGCGTTCGGTGTTCGTCTTCGACCTCACCGAGGACGTCGCAGACGCCGCGCTGCGGGTACTGGCACCCATGGGTCTGGTGTTCGACGAGAACTCGCCGTGGCTGTCGATCAGCGCATGCACCGGAAGCCCCGGCTGTGAGCGCTCAGCCGCCGATGTCCGCGCCGATGCCGCCGCTGCAGTGACGGAACCGACGACCGGACATCGGCACTTCGTCGGCTGCGACCGTGCCTGCGGCAGCCCTCCGACAGGTGACGTGCTGGTCGCGACCGGAGACGGATACCGGCCGCGAGAGGACCACCCGTAGGGTGATCGGGTGCTCGACTACATTCGCGACGCCGCCGAGATCTACCGGCAGTCGTTCGCGACGATCCGCGACGAAGCCGACCTGTCGCAGTTTCCTGACGACGTCGCACGCGTCGTGGTCCGGCTGATCCACACCTGCGGACAGGTCGACGTCGCCGACCACGTCGCCTACAGCGACGACGTCGTCGTCAAGGCCCACGCCGCGCTCGTCGCGGGAGCCCCGGTGCTGTGCGACTCGTCGATGGCGGCCGCGGGCATCACGAAGTCTCGGCTTCCTGCGGGCAATCAGGTGGTCTCGCTCGTCGCCGACGAACGGGCACCCGGGCTGGCGGACCGGCTGGGCTCGACGCGATCCGCTGCGGGTGTGGACCTGTGGGCCGACCGGCTTGGCGGTGCAGTGGTCGCCATCGGTAATGCGCCGACCGCGCTGTTCCGTCTGCTGGAACTCCTCGACGAAGGCGCCCCGACACCCGCCGCGGTGCTGGGTGGACCGGTGGGGTTCGTCGGCTCCGCGCAGTCGAAGCAGGAGCTGATCGAGCGGCCCCGCGGGATGTCGTACCTGGTGGTCAAGGGCCGTCGCGGAGGTAGCGCGATGGCCGCCGCTGCTGTGAATTCGATTGCGCAAGAACACGAATGACGGACAAGCGAGGAACCCTGTGGGGCGTCGGCCTCGGCCCTGGCGATCCCGAGCTGGTCACGGTGAAGGCGGCGCGCGTGATCGGCGCGGCCGACGTCGTCGCGTATCACAGCGCCAGGCACGGGAAGAGCATCGCTCGTGGCATCGCCGAGCCGTATCTGCGTGCGGGCCAGATCGAAGAGCATCTGGTCTACCCGGTGACCACCGAGACCACGGAACACCCCGGCGGCTACGCCGGCGCGATGGAGGACTTCTACCGCGAGTCCGCCGACCGGATCGCGGCTCACCTCGAAGCGGGTCGCGACGTCGCGCTTCTCGCGGAGGGCGATCCGCTTTTCTACAGCTCCTATATGCACATGCACACGCGGTTGACCGAGCGGTTCCACGCAGTGATCGTCCCCGGTGTCACATCGGTGAGCGCCGCATCGGCGGCGACCGGCACTCCCCTAGTCCAGGGCGACGAGGTGCTGACGATCCTGCCGGGAACCCTTCCGGTCGACGAGCTCAAGCGCAGGCTGGCCGACACCGACGCCGCCGTCGTGCTAAAGCTCGGACGTTCGTATCCTGCAGTACGCGAAGCACTTTCGGCCGCTGGCCGACTCGACAAGACTTTCTACGTCGAGCGCGCGAGCACGCAGGCGCAACGGGTGCTGGCCGCTGCTGACGTCGACGAGACATCGGTACCGTACTTCTCGCTAGCGATGCTGCCGGGAACTCCTCGGCCGCAGACGGAGCGCGGTAGCGTCGCGGTGGTCGGGCTGGGACCGGGTGACATCGACTGGATGACACCGCAGAGCCGACGTGAGCTTTCGTCGGCCACCGATCTCATCGGTTACGGCCCCTACCTCGACCGTGTCGGCACCCGCGACGGTCAGCGCCGTCACCCCAGCGACAACACCGACGAGCCCGCCAGGGCCCGGTTGGCGTGCACGCTGGCCGAGCAGGGTCGCGCCGTCGCGGTCGTGTCGTCCGGCGACCCGGGCGTTTTCGCGATGGCAACCGCCGTGCTCGAGGAGGCCAAGCAATGGCCGGGCGTGGCGGTGCGGGTCATTCCGGCGATGACCGCGGCACAGGCTGTCGCCAGCCGCGTCGGAGCGCCGCTGGGCCACGACTATGCCGTCATCTCGCTGTCCGACCGGCTCAAGCCGTGGGAGGTGATCGCGGCGCGCGTCACCGCCGCCGCAGCCGCCGACCTGGTGCTGGCCATCTACAACCCGGCATCCAAGAGCAGAACCTGGCAGGTCGGTGCGATGCGCGATCTGCTGCTCGAACATCGCGAGCCCGGTACCCCCGTGGTGATCGGCCGCGACGTCTCGGGTCCGGCCGAGCAGGTCCGGGTGGTGCGATTGGCCGATCTCGACCCGGCTGACGTCGACATGCGCACCCTCCTGATCGTCGGCTCATCCCAAACGCAGTGGTACCTGAGCGACTCCGGGGACACCGTCTTCACGCCGCGGCGCTACCCCACCTAGGATCTGACGACCATGGGCATTCCACACGGACCCGAAGATGTAACGGCGGCGTGGCTGGGCTCGGTGCTCGGCACCGACGTGAGCGACGTCGACGTCACCGCGATCGGAACTGGGCAGACCGGCGCGACGTATCGAGTGTCGGCGACGTATGCCACACCGAAGACGGACCTGCCCAACTCGTTCGCGATCAAGCTGTCCGCACAGGACGATGCGGTGCGCGAACGCGTGGCGCTCGGATACCGGTCGGAGGTCGAGTTCTACTCGCGGATCGCTGACCGGATGCGCATTCCGGTCCCTCAGAGCTTCCACTGCGACATATCCGAGGATGGTGCCGACGTCGTACTGCTACTTGGCGACATGGCGCCCGCGGTGCAGGGCGATCAGATTGCCGGTTGCACCGAACAGGAGGCGAGGCTTGCCGTGGAGGCGCTCGCGGGTCTGCACGGCCCCAGCTGGTGCGATCCGGAGTGGATGGACCTGGCCGCCATCGTGATGCCGAAGCCCGGTGACGACGATGCCGCCAAGGGCCTCGGCGACGTCTCGACGATGGCTGCTGACATTGTGATCGACCGGCTCGGGGCGCGCATCAGCCCCGAAGATCAGGAAACCCTTGTCGCCTCAATGGCTTCGGTCACCGCGTGGCTGCGGGCCGAGCCGAAACGCTTTGCGCTCATGCATGGCGACTACCGGCTCGACAACATGCTGTTCGATCCGGACCGCACGCGCATCACCGTTGTCGATTGGCAGACCGTCGGAATCGGCCTGCCCGGACGCGATCTCGCGTACTTCACCGGGACCAGCCTGGAACCGCGCTTGCGTGCCGATATCGAGCGCGGCCTCGTCGAGACCTACCACCAGGCGTTGACGGATTACGGCATCACGGATTACGGCATCGACACGTGTTGGCGCGATTACCGTCTCGGCGCGGTTCAGGTGCCGCTGCTGGTCGCCCTCGGCACCGCGTTCGCGAGCACCACCGATCGCGGTGACGACATGATGCTGGCCATGCTGAGCCGCGGTTGCCAGGCGATCCGCGACTTGGAGACGCTTGAACTGATCAACTCGTACGAGACGTCCTGACCCACGCGACCGCGTCCTCGACCGTATGCACGGTTTCGACACCGGACGGCAGGGGCGGCCGGTCGACCATGACGACCGGAATGTTCAGCGCGGCCGCGGCGTCGAGTTTGGGACGGGTCATCGCGCCGCCGCTGTTCTTGGTCACCAGCGCGTCGATGCGGTGTTCGCGCAACAACTCCAACTCGCCCTCGTAGCGATACGGGCCACGTGACAACAGGACCTGATGGCGCGCCGGCAGCGTGTCCGCATCGGGTGTCGTCACAGCGCGGATCAGGAACCAGGCGTCGGCGCCCCTGAAGGCGGCTGTCCCGGTACGTCCCGTTGTCAGGAACACCCGCGAAAATCTATGCTCGGCAATTACTTTCGCGGCGTACACGTCGGACGCCACCACAATTGTGTCACCCGACGGCCACGCGGGCCGAACCAGAAGCAGATGCGGCACACCCAGCTCCGAGCAGACCGCTGCGGCGTTGGCTGTGATGGTGGCTGCGAACGGGTGGGTGGCGTCGACGACCGCGTCGACGACGTTTTCGCGCAACCAGCCCCGCAGCCCCTCGGCACCGCCGAACCCGCCGATCCGCACTTGACCCACGGGCAGTGCCGGATCGGGCACCCGGCCCGCCAGGGAACTGATCACCTCGATATCCGGATGCAGGCGTGCTGCCAGCTCGCGCGCCTCAGACGTCCCGCCCAGCAGCAGGATCCGCATCAGTGGCGGTCCCCTCGGGTTCTTCCTGCGGAGTAGAGGTAGCTGTCTGTGAACCCCTCGGCCGCGAGTACATCTCCGACGAAGATGACAGCGGTCCGGGTGATTTCGGCGGCGTGCATCTGCTCGGCCAACTCGGCGAGTGTGCAGCGGAGCACCTGTTGCTGTGGCCAGCTCGCGAACGCCACTACAGCACAGGCTGTTTCGGGACTATATCCGCCGGCGAGCAACTGCGGAACGATGGCATCGATCTGCGCGGCAGCGAGGTGGAGCACCAGCGTGCCACCCACGGCTGACAGCGTCGCCAGGTCCTCCCCCGGCGGCATGGCCGTCGACAGCGTCGCGACGCGGGTCAGTGTCACGGTCTGTGCTACCCCGGGCACGGTGAGCTCGCGCCCGATGGCGGCCGCGGCTGCGGCGAAAGCCGGTACGCCGGGCACGATCTCGTAGTCGATGCCGAGCACATCGAGGCGGCGGCACTGTTCGGCAACCGCACTGTAGATCGACGGGTCACCGGAATGCAGTCTCGCCACATCGTGACCCGCGGCATGCGCATCGGCGATCTCGGTGATGATCGCGTCCAATGTCAGCGGGCCGGTGTCGATCACCCGTGCCTCAGGCGGACACAGTGCGAGCAAGTCCTCGGGCATGATCGAGCCGGCGTACAGGCAGACCGGGCAGCGACTCAGCAGCCGTTGGCCGCGCACGGTGATCAGGTCGGCCGCACCAGGGCCGGCACCGATGAAGTAGACGGTCATCGTTTGGTCACCGACCATTGCGTCACCGGCATTGCACGTCGCCAGCCGGTGAAGCCGCCGAGCGGTTCGCCGCGTTGGTACTCGAAGCGGGAAACCTCACCGCCGTATCGTGAATACCATTGGGCAATAACGGCTTCCGACTCGATCGTGACGGCGTTGGCGACCAGGCGTCCACCGACCGGCAACCGGTCGTAGCACGCCTCGAGCAGACCCGGCTGCGTCAGCCCGCCGCCAATGAAGATCGCGGCCGGTGGCGGCACGGATTCGAACGATTCCGGCGCGTCGAAGGTCACCTCGACGCGGACGCCGAAGGCAACCGCGTTCTCGCTGATCCGCTTGCGTCGCTCTTCGTCCCGCTCGAATGCGATCGCGCGACAACCGGATCCGCTGCGGCACCACTCGATCGCGATACTGCCCGATCCGGCCCCGACGTCCCACAGCAGTTCGCCGGGCCTCGGCGCCAGCGCGGTCAGCGTCAACGCGCGCACCGGTTGTTTCGTGATCTGGCCGTCATTGGCGTACGCCTCGTCGGGCATGATCGCGAACCGGCGCTCGTCGGGCAGGTATCGCACGGCGATCACGTTGAGATTGTCGACGTCGCCCGGCGGGCGGGCCGCCCACTCCCGCGCGGTGGCTGAGTGGCGGCGCTCCGCAGGTCCACCGAGCTGCTCGAGCACAGTGATCTCCGAGTCGCCACGCCCGGTATCGGTGAGCAAACGCGCCAACACTGACGGAGTGGTGGCGTCCTCGGACAACACGACGGCCTGCCCGCCCCGCCGTACCGCGGTGTGCGGCTCGCGGAAGACCAGGCTGATGATCTCGGTGTCCTGCACCGCCCAGCCGACCCGCGAGCACGCCAGCGTCACCGATGACACGTGGGGCAGCACGACGACGTTTTCGGCACCGTGCAGTCGGATCAGCGAGCTGCCGACGCCATGCAGTAGCGGATCGCCGCTGGCGATCACGTGCACATCGCCGTCCGCCCCGTCGAGGATCGTGCGGAGGGCGGGCAGCATGGGCGTCGGCCACGGCCGTCGCGTGGCGGTGACACTTTTGTCGAGCAGGTCCAACTGACGTCGCGACCCGTAAACGATTGTGGCCTTGGTCAATTCGGCCCGCGATGCCTGCGCAAGTCCGGACATGCCGTCGGCGCCGATCCCTACGACAATGATCATCTGGGCATCCTCCGCCAGACTGCCCGCGGCGTCATGCGGAACGCGAGTGCCAGGACTGCCATTGGCGCGGGTACCCACACCGCGTTGCGGCCCTGGCGTAGTGCCCGCACGACGGCGTCCGCGACCTGCGCAGGTGTAACGGACATCGGCGCGGGCTTCATGCCCTCCGTCATACGTCCGATGACGAACCCGGGCTTGACCACCAGCAGGCGCACCCCGGATCCGTGCATAGCGTCGGCCAGCCCGTTGCAGAACCCCTCGAGGCCCGCCTTCGCGGATCCATACACATAGTTGGCCCGCCGCACCCGGGCGCCCGCGATCGACGAGAACGCCACGATGCGCCCCGAGCCGGCCGCCCGCATCGTGGTCGCCAGCACCGTCATCAGGCTGGCCTGGGCGACGAAGTCGGTGTGGAGGATCGCTGCGGCGTGCGCGGCGTCCTTCTCGGCGAGTGGTTGGTCGCCGAGAATCCCGAAGGCGAGCACTGCAGTGCCGATCGGACCGAAATCGTCGACGATCGAGTCGACGAGCGCGCGATGTGTCTCCAGCGCGTCGGCATTGAATTCGCGCACCGCCACTGCGGCGGCGCCCGCCGCCCGCACGGCGACGACCTCGTGGTCAAGATCGCCGCAGCGGCGTGCCACCAGCAGCACGGTCGCGCCTGGCGCCAACCGCTTCGCCACCTCGAGCCCGATCTCGCTGCGCCCGCCGAAGATCACGACCAACTCGGTGTCTGCCGTGTCATTCACGGTTGTGATTATCGCCTGCGCTAAGTTGAGCCTTGATGGCCCAGTCAAATCGTCGGGCAACAACCCGACTCACCAACGACGCGATTTCGTTCCTGACCGAACGGCACCTGGCCATGCTGACCACGCTCCGGTCGGACAATTCGCCACACGTGGTCGCCGTGGGTTTCACCTTCGATCCCAAGACGCACATCGCCAGGGTCATCACCTCGGGCGGTTCTCAGAAGGCCGTGAACGCCGAGAACCAGGGCGTCGCGGTGCTCAGCCAGGTGGACGGTGCGCGGTGGCTGTCCCTGGAAGGCAAGACGACGGTCAACGGCGACGCCGACGCGGTGCGTGACGCCGAGCTGCGGTACGCACAGCGATATCGCACCCCGCGGCCCAACCCGAAGCGCGTGGTGATCGAGGTCCGCGTCGAACGGGTCCTCGGCTCCTCGGACCTGCTCGACCGCGCGGCCGACTAACCCGCGGCGGCCGGACCCGCCGGCACCACGACCAGGTCATGTGGGCGGTTGTTGACCGACAGCGCACCTTCAGCGGTGACGATCACGATGTCCTCGATCCGGGCACCCCATTGGCCCGCGAAGTAGATGCCGGGCTCGACGGAGAACGCCATCCCCTCCTCAAGGGGCAAATCGTTGCCTGCCACGATGTACGGCTCCTCGTGCACCGACAGCCCGATGCCGTGGCCGGTGCGGTGCACGAACGCCTCGGCCAGTCCTTCGGCGGCCAGCAGATCGCGCGCAGTGGCGTCGACCTGTTCTGCCGTGATGCCCGGCCGCACCGCGTCGACCGCGGCCTGCTGCGCGCGCTGCAGCACGGCGTAGCGCCGCGCGACTTCGGGGTCAGGCTCGCCGATGCTGTACGTCCGGGTGGAGTCGGAGTTGTAACCGGGTTCGTACGGGCCACCGATGTCGACGACGACGATGTCACCGGCGCGCAACTCGCGATCGGAGCATTCGTGGTGCGGGTCGGCGCCGTGCGGCCCCGAGCCGACTATGATGAATGCGACCTCCGAATGCCCTTCGGCAACAATGGCTTTCGCGATATCAGCAGATACGTCGGCCTCAGTTCGGCCGGGCACCAGAAATTCCGGCACCCGGGCGTGCACACGGTCGATAGCTGCGCCCGCCTTGCGCAACGCGTCGATCTCGGCGGCATCCTTGATCATTCGCAGTCGACGCAGCACATCGGTGGCGAGCACGGGAACCACGCCGAGCACGTCGGCTAGCGGCAGCAGATGCAAAGCGGGCATGGCGTCGGTCACCGCGGTAGCGACGGGAGCGCCGCCCAGCGCGTCGGCGACCAACCGGTACGGATCGTCGCCGTCGACCCAGTCCCGCACTGCCACAGGCAGTTCGGTGATCGCCGAGTCTTTCAGCGACGCCAGCTCCAGTCGCGGCACCACGACTGTCGGCTCCCCGGAAGCGGGCAGCACCAGCGCCGTGAGCCGTTCGAATGTCTGCGCACGCGAGCCGACCAGGTAGCGCAGGTCGTAACCCGGGGTGATGACGAGGCCCGCCAACCCGGCGTCGGCGGCCGCAGTGGCGGCCACCCGCAGGCGTTGTGCGTATATGTCGGTGTCGAATCGGGCAGTGTTGCTGACGGCCATGATTTTCAGGCTAATCGGACGGCTGATAGCTGGCGACCTCGATCAGGTTGCCCTCGGGATCCCGGCAGTAGTGTGACGTCATCGGACCCTGCGCCCCGATCTTTGGGACGGGTCCTTCGGCGACGGACACACCGCAGGCCCGTAGGTGCGCGCCCACATCCTCGGGACTCAAATCGGCGATGAAGCACAGGTCCAGCGAACCGGGGGCGTCGACGGCGCCGGTCGGCCAGTTTGGCGCCCCACTGGGCCGCACGTTGATCTTCTGATTGCCGAATAACAAAGCGATGCGTCCCTCTCCGAACACCTCGCGCTTCATGCCGAGCACCCGTACATACCAGTCGACGGTCTGCTCGACGTCGCGGCAGTTGAGCACCACATGGTCGATTCGGTCGACAGCGAAGGTCATACCTCACGCTACTGTCAGAAACCGTGTCCGGATCTCTGGTACTTCTCGACGGCGCCAGCATGTGGTTTCGCTCGTACTTCGGTGTGCCCTCGTCGATCACGGCGCCCGACGGGCGGCCTGTCAACGCGTTGCGCGGCTTCCTGGACGCCGTCGCGACGGTCATCACCCGTGAGCGGCCGAGCCGCCTGGTGGTATGCCGCGACGACGACTGGCGGCCGCAGTGGCGTGTCGACCTGATTCCGTCGTACAAGGCGCACCGGGTGGTCGAGGAGAACCCCGGCGACGAGCCCGACGTCGAGGAAGTTCCCGACGACCTGACACCGCAGGTCGACATGATCATGGAGATCCTGGACGCGTTCGGCATCGCGACGGCGGGCGCACCGGAGTGCGAGGCCGACGACATCCTGGGCACGCTGGCGATCCACGAGCGACGGGATCCGGTGGTCGTCGTCAGCGGCGACCGTGACCTGTTGCAGCTCGTCCGCGACGAACCGGTGCCGGTCCGGGTGCTCTATCTGGGTCGTGGCTTGGCCAAGGCGACCAAATGGGGCCCGGAAGAGGTGGCAGACACCTATAACGTGCCAGTCGAGCGGGCCGGTGCCGCCTACGCCGAACTCGCACTGATGCGTGGTGATCCGTCCGACGGCCTACCCGGAATACCGGGGGTCGGGGATAAGACGGCTGCGACGCTGCTGGCGCAGCATGGGTCGCTGGAGAACATTCTGGCCGCGGCGCACGATCCGAAGTCCAAGATGTCCAAGGCATATCGGACGAAACTGCTGAACGCCACCGACTACATCGAGAAGGCCGGACCCGTAGTGCGGGTGGCCAGCAACCTGGCCCCTGACACCACACTCAGCTGGTCGACGGCGTCCGACGCCTTGCCGATGGCCGCCGAGCATCCGCGAAAGGTCGTCCGACTCGCCGAGCAGTACGGCGTCACGTCCTCGATCGCCCGCCTACAGAAGGCCTTGGACGACCTGCCGAACCGTTAGCTACTTGGGACGGCCGACCTCGTAAGTGCCGTCGTCGTCCTGGAACGTCACCGTCACCTGGCGCTTGGTGCCGTCGATGCTGACCTCACAGTCGAAGGTGCCACCCTTTGTGACCGTGGGGTTCTGACCGTCATTGCACTTGACGTTCGAAACGTTCTTGGCGCCGTAACCGTTGGCCTCATCGGTAAGCACGCGCTGCACACCGGTCTGCGCAGCATCGATGTCGAGCTTGGTGGTGACAAAAAAGCCCGGCTTCCAGAAGCCCATCACCAGCACCACAGCCACGATGACCGCCGCCAACAGGCCGATCACACCGCCGATTACCGCCAGCGAGCGCTTTGAGCCCGCCTCGGCGCCGGACTGACCGAATTGGCCGGGCTGGCCATATTGGCCGGGCTGCCCGTATTGCCCTGGCTGGCCGTACTGGCCGGGCTGCTGACCGTATTGCGCCGATTGGTCGTACTGGCCGGGCTGCTGACCGTACTGGCCGGGCTGCCCATACTGCGTTGCGTACTGGGACTGGTCGTAGCCGGTGGGCTGCTGTCCGTACTGACCCTGCTGCGGGTAGGCCTGCGGGTTGTACTCGGTGGGCTGTTGGTACTCCTGCGGCGCCTGATAGGCCGGCTGGGAGTACTGCTGCTGTTGCGACGGGTCATACGCCGGTGGCTGCTGCTGTTGCGACGGGTCGTACGCCGGCGGCTGCCACTGCGGAGCGGCCGTGGTCGGCTCGCTGGCCGCCGGTTGCTGCGGCTGCCATTGATTGGTCGGATCGCTCGACGGCTGCTCCGCCGGCTGTTCCGGCTGCTGGCCACCGGTCCAGTGCTGCGTCGGGTCAGATCCCTGCGGTCCGCTCATCTCACTCCTTGATCACGCGGCCGAGCCGCGAATACACCGGTCCTGTGCTTGCCACACACTACCCCGCATCAACAGCTACGACGCCCCGCCGAACATCGTTGATCGCGCGTTTCGCGCTAGTCCGGAGCGCCGGGGCGGGCGCGGCGTTACGCACTTGGTCGAGCAGGTCCAGAACTTGGCGGCACCAGCGTACGAAATCTCCCGCCGATAACGGGGACCCGGTGCCGCCAGTGTCCGACGCGGCCAGCGCTCTGGTGAGGTCGCCGGTGGCGGCCCAGCGATAGATGGCCGCCACGAAACCTTCGTCGGGCTCGCGACTGTGACTGATCCGGTGGCGTTGTTCGTCGGCGCGCAGTTCGCTCCACAGCCTGCGGGTCTGGTTCAGCGCACGCCGCAAGTTCCCGGTCGGGATGTCGACACTGCCCGGGGCGGTCGGGGTGTCGCCGCGGGTCTCGTACAGCACCGCGGACAGCACGCCGGCCAGCTCCGCCGCGTCCAGGCCTTCCCAGATGCCGCTGCGCAGGGACTCGGCCACTAGCAGATCGCTCTCGCTGTAGATCCGGGCCAGCAGGCGACCATCGTCAGTGACCTTCGGGTCGTGGTCGCCACTCCCCGCCTGGATGAAGCCGCGCTCGGTCAGCAGCGTGACGATCTTGTCGAACGTGCGCGCCAGCGAGTTCGTCGCCGCGGCGACCTTCTGGCGGATCTGTTCGTTGTCGCGTTCGACCCGCAGATACCGCTCGGCAAGCCGTGATTTCTCCTCGCGATCAGGCAACTGATGTGCCGGATGCCGCCGAACCTGCTCACGCAGCGCCGCCAATTCGGGGTCGACGTCGCGTTCGACGGGCTCACCGCTGCGTTTGCGCTTCTGCGACGGGACGTCAAGTCCGGCGGCCGCCGACCGCAATGCCGACGCGAGGTCGCGGCGCGCGCGCGGGTTGCGGTGTTCAACCCGCTTGGGCAGCGACATGGACCCCAGTGGTGCCGATGCCCCCGAGTAGTCCGCTGACGAGATCCGGCCCGCCCAGCGGTGTTCGGTCAACACCAGCGGTCGCGGATCCTCGCTGTCGCGCGCCGGTTCCAGGACCACGGCGAGCCCGCCGCGCCTGCCCTGGGTGATGGTGATGATGTCGCCGCGGCGCAGCGAGTCGAGTGCCTCGTTGGCGGCCCTGCGCCGTTGCAGCCGCGAGGCTCTGGACTGTGCCCGCTCGCGTTCGGAGATCTGCAGCCGCAACCGCACGTAATCGAGGATCGGAGGGTCTGCGCTGCCGTCGCCGAGTTCGGCTGCGATCTCCTCAAGCATCTTCTCGCCCCGTTCGATGCCGCGCACCAACCCCACGACCGATCGGTCCGCCTGGTACTGAGCGAACGAGCTCTCCAACAGCTTGTGTGCCTGCGCTGGGCCCATCTGGTGCACGAGATTGATGGTCATGTTGTACGACGGCGCAAAGGAACTGCGGAGTGGGAAGGTGCGGGTGGACGCGAGACCGGCAACTTCGGCCGGAACGACATCAGGAGTCCACAGCACCACCGCGTGGCCCTCCACGTCGATGCCGCGACGTCCGGCGCGGCCGGTGAGCTGGGTGTACTCCCCCGGAGTCAACGGCATGTGCTGTTCACCGTTGAACTTCACCAAGCGCTCGAGCACGACGGTCCGCGCGGGCATGTTGATTCCTAAAGCCAGTGTCTCCGTTGCGAAAACGGCCTTCACGAGCCCCGCGACGAATAATTCCTCCACCGTGTGACGGAACACCGGCAACATGCCGGCATGGTGAGCGGCGAGTCCGCGCAGCAGCCCCTCCCGCCATTCGTGGTAGTCGAGGACGATCAGATCGGCTTCGGGCAGGTCCGCGCATCGACGATCGATGACCTCGGCGATGCGGGAGCGTTCGGAGTTGGTGGTCAGCCGCAACGACGAACGCAGACACTGCTTGACGGCGGCGTCGCACCCCGCACGCGAGAAGATGAACGTGATCGCAGGCAGCAGATTCTCCCGCTCCAGGGTGCCGATCACGTCCGGCCGACTCGGGCCGCGATAGATGCTCGGCCGGTCCCGACCGCGGCCACGGCCGCGCGGCTGCCAGTCGGCCAGCCGGTCGGCTTCGAGGCGATGTGAGATGTGGCGCAACAACTCCGGATCGACCAGCAGCTCGCGTCCGGGTCGGCGCGAGACCTGTTTCGCGCCGGTCGCGCGGTAATCGAACAGGTCGAATACCCGTTTGCCTACCATGACGTGCTGCCACAGCGGGACGGGACGGTGTTCGTCGACCACCACCGTGGTGTCGCCGCGCACCGTCTGGATCCAGCCGCCGAACTCCTCGGCGTTGCTCACCGTCGCCGATAGGCTCACCAGCAGTACGTCGTCGGGCAGATGCAGGATCACCTCTTCCCAGACCGCACCGCGCATCCGGTCAGCCAAGAAATGCACCTCGTCCATCACGACGTGGGAAAGGCCATGCAGTGCAGGGGAATTCGCGTACAGCATGTTCCGCAGCACTTCGGTGGTCATCACCACGATGTCGGCATCGCCGTTGATCGACTGGTCGCCGGTCAGCAGGCCGATCTTTTCCGCACCGTAGCGGCGTGCCAGATCGTTGTGTTTCTGGTTGCTCAGCGCCTTGATGGGCGTGGTGTAGAAGCACTTCCGTCCCGCGGCAAGGGCAAGGTGGACGGCGAACTCCCCCACCACGGTCTTACCGGCGCCCGTAGGCGCACAGACGAGCACGCCGTGGCCGTTCTCCAGCGCCTCGCATGCGGTCCGCTGGAACGGGTCGAGACTGAACGGCAGCCCTTCGGTGAAGCCTGCCAGAAGCGGCCCGCTAGGTGGCGTCGTCATCGACCACGAGCCGCGATGCCGTCGGCACGGCGGTAGGCGCGTCGATGTGCTCGACACCGCCGATCGGCGCCGCCTGTTCGTCGGGAACCTCCTCGAGGGCTTCGCGACGAGCCTTGCGCTTGTCGTGAATACGCGCGATCTGTATCGCGAACTCGAGCAGGACCGTCAGGGCCATCGCCAGAGCGAGCATCGAGAACGGATCCGAGCCGGGCGTGAAGAACGCGGCGAAGACGAAGAGCCCGAAGATCAGCCCGCGCCGCCAGGACTTGAGCCGCTCATAGGGCAGCACCCCGACGAAGTTCAGCATCACGATCAGGAGCGGGAACTCGAAGCTGAAGCCGAACACCAGCAGCAGGTTGATCAGGAACCCGAAGTATTGGTCGCCGGACAGGGCGGTCACCTGGACGTCGCTGCCGACGGTGAGCAGGAACCCGAGAGCGGTCGACAGCACCACGTACGCGAGGATCGCGCCGGCGATGAAGAGCACCGCACCGATGAACACGAACGCGATGGCGAATCGCCGTTCCTTCTTGTACAGGCCAGGAGTGATGAACGCCCACAGGTGGTACAGCCAGACCGGGCAGGCCATCACCACCCCTGCGGTCAGCGAAACCTTCAGGCGCAGCATGAACTGGTCGAACGGCGCAGTCGCGAGGAGCCGGCAGGCACCGTCGGGTGCGATCGTGGCGCGGTCCGACGCAGGCAGCGCACAGTAGGGCCCGCGCAGCCAGTCGCCGAGGCTGGGCAACCCGAAGACACCGTGGCTGTACCAAAGGAAGCCGAGAATCGTCGTCAGCACGATCGCAGTAACGGACAGCAGCAGGCGCGTCCGTAGTTCGTGCAGATGCTCGACCAGCGACATGGTGCCGTCGGGGTTCACCTGCGAACGACGCCGACGAGGATCGAGCTTCTTGAAGATTCCGGGGGTCTGCACGGCGTTGCCTATGGCGCGGCGTTATGCCACGCGTGGTTGGTCTGCGTCGGTCAGGCCGGCCGTTGGTCCGGCGGCGCGGCCTCCGGGGCCGGGGCAGCTGCCGAATCGGCGCGTTCCGAGGCGATCGGGGTAGCTGCCGGCGGCGTGTCCTGCTTGGAGTCGGACTGCATCTCCTTGATCTCCGACTTGAAGATCCGCATCGACTTGCCCAACGAACGCGCAGCGTCCGGGAGCTTCTTGGCGCCGAAGAGCAGGACGAAGACTGCGATGACGATTACCCAATGCCAGGGTTGTAGACCGCCCAATTTGGTCACCTCCAGAAGACGGCCACAGTCTACCCGGCGACGCCGTAGGCGCTCAGCGCCGCGGCGGCGGATTCCCGAACTCGTTGGGCCAGCGACTCGGGTTCTGACACCCGCACCGCCGAACCGAAGCCGAGGACGAACCGGGTCATCCAGTCCTCGGAGGCATAGGTCATCGCCGCCTCCCAGGCGCCGTCGGGCAGTTCGCGGATCTCCCGCAGCGGGTAGTAGTCGAACATCCATGACGCCGACCGTTCGATGCGCAGTGTGGCCGACGGCAGCGCGGGGTCGGCATCGAACAGTGAGGTATCAGGTGCGGCCTGCACCGCCGGTGGCGGCGGAGCCGAAGGCTCGTCGAGGACGTGCGCGTCGACGATGCGGTCGAAGCGGAACAGCCGAACGCCCTCGGCGGATCGGCACCACGCCTCCAGGTAACTGTGGTCGGCGACCAGGACGACGCGGATCGGGTCGACGATGCGGCTGGACAGCATGTCGTGGGATGCCGAGTAGTACTCGATCGCCAGCGCACGTCCGTCGCGCGCAGCCGCCCGCACCGCGGCGGCGGCCTCGCTTTCGATGGGGGCGGGCTCGTCGACGGCCGCCACCGTCGTGCCCTCACCGTGTCCAACCACCCCGGCGGCCGATTCGATCTTCGCGATGGCGCTGCGGGCAGCCTCGGGATCCACCATCCCTGGCACGTCGGCCAGTGCACGTAACGCCACCAGCACCCCGGTCGCCTCGGGTGACGTCAACCGCAGTGGGTGGTCGATACCGGCGCTGAACGTGACTTCGATTGTGTCGCCGGAGAATTCGAAGTCGATCAGGTCGCCTGGTCCGTAGCCGGGCAGCCCGCACATCCACAGCTGGTTGAGGTCGTCACGCAGCTGCTTGACGCTGACACCGAGGTCGGATGCCGCTTCGGCATAGGTGATTCTCGGGTTGGCCTGGAAGTACGGGACCATGTTCAGCAGCCGCACCAGCCGCGTCGAAATCGCGGTCACGCGCGCACCTCGTCCGTCTGACGTGCCTGTGCGCGCAGTCGCTCCAGCACATCGGCGCGCAGCGCCTCCGGTTCCAGCGCGACGGCGTCTGGCCCGTAGCTCGCGATCTCTCGCGCCAGCCGGTCGAGCATTCCGATGTCCAACTCGATCTCCTCACCGTCCCGCCCGCCCACCGTGCGCGGACCGATGACCGTCGCGCGGCGTCGCAGTGCGGTGGCACGGCCCTCGGCCACCCACACCTTCGCCAGCCCGCTGGTGGGGAACTCCCCGACGGCGCGGTCGACGATCTCGCGCAGGTCGGTCCCGTCGGGCCGTTGTACCGCCCCGCGGGGCCCGATGGTGCTCACCTCGGCTCCGATACGGGACAGCCGGAAGGTGCGGGTGTCGTTGCGGTCGCGGTCGTGTCCCACGAGGTACCAGCGTCCCCTGTTGGTGATCACGCCCCACGGCTCGACGGTTCGCGTGACGTAGGGCTCACCGCGGGACGGTCGATGCGGAAACTGGACCGCGTGCCGGGAGTCGATGGCGGACAACAGGACTCCCAACACCTCCTCCGAACCTCGCATGCTCGGCAGGGCCGCCGTCGAGGTGATCGCCACGTCGGTGTGGGGCGCATCGACATCGACGCCCGCGGCCCTCAGCTTCAGCAGCGCGCCCTGGGTGGCGGTGATGAGCTCCGGCGACTCCCACAGCTGGGTCGCGACGGCCACGGCCGCGGCCTCATCCGCGGTCAGCTCGACGGCGGGCAACGCGTAGGCCTCGCGGTTGATGCGATACCCCTCGGTCGGGTCGAACTGCGATACGCGGCCGGTCTCGAGCGGGATGCCCAGATCGCGGAGCTCGTTCTTGTCGCGCTCGAACATGCGTGAGAACGCCTCGTCGCTGGCGCTGTCGGCGTATCCGGACACCGTCTCGCGGATCCGCTCCGCAGTGATGAAGGTGCGGGTGGACAGCAAGGCGATGACGAGGTTCATCAACCGTTCGACTTTGGAAATCGCCACTCGTATGAGCTTAGGGTGAGTTGTGAGCAGTCGTTGGCAGGACACCGACGCGCCACGTGGCGACGCCTACGACGAGCGCTGGCGCAGACTGGCCGCCGCAGGTCAAGGCATCCACGGCGAGGCCGATCTGATCGAGTCTCTGCTCCGCGAGACGGGCGGCAGCCGTGTTCTTGACGCGGGTTGCGGGACCGGCAGGGTGGCGATCGAGCTCGCGGCGCGCGGATTCTCGGTGACGGGCATGGACCTCGACGAGGCGATGCTCGACGCGGCCCGCGCCAAGGCACCGGAGCAGCGGTGGATCCTGGCCGATCTCAGCGAGGCGAGCGCCCACCTGAACTCCCAGTTCGACGTCGTAGCGCTGCCGGGCAACGTGATGATCTTCATCGCACGCGGGAGCGAGGCCACGGTGATTTCCCAGCTTGCGACGCTCCTGGTGCCCGGCGGACTGTTCGTCGCGGGTTTCCAGCTCACCACCGGCCGGTTGACGCTGGACCACTACGACAAGGACGCCGCGGCGGCGGGCCTGGAATTGGTCGATCGCTGGGCGACCTGGGATCGCGAGCCGTTCCACGGCGGCGACTATGCGGTGTCGGTGCACCGACTCACATCGACGCGATCAACCGCTTGACGCGTTCGTCGACCGACCGGAACGGATCCTTGCACAGCACGGTGCGCTGCGCCTGATCGTTGAGCTTGAGGTGGACCCAGTCGACGGTGAAGTCGCGGCCGGCTTCCTGTGCGGCGCTGATGAACTCACCGCGCAGCTTGGCCCTGGTGGTCTGCGGCGGGGTGTTCACCGCGGCCTCGATCTCCTCGTCGGTGGTGATTCGCGCCGCCAGCCCCTTGCGCTGCAGCAGGTCGAACACGCCCCGGCCGCGCTTGATGTCGTGGTACGCCAGGTCGAGCTGGCTGATCTTCGGGTCGGACAGCTCCATGTTGTAGCGGTCCTGGTAGCGCTGGAACAGCTTGCGCTTGATGACCCAGTCGATCTCGGTGTCGACCTTCGCGAAGTCCTGACTCTCGACCGCGTCCAGCTGCCGGCCCCACAGGTCGACCGCCTGCTGGATCTGGGTGTTGGGCTCGCGGCTCTGCAGGTACTCCACGGCGCGCGCGTAGTACTCGCGCTGGATGTCGAGTGCGCTGGCCTGCCTGCCGCCCGCCAGCCGCACGGGCCGCCGGCCGGTGAGGTCGTGGCTGACCTCGCGGATCGCCCGGATGGGGTTGTCCAGCGAGAAGTCGCGGAATGGGACGCCTGCCTCGATCATCTCGAGCACCAGCGACGCCGTGCCGACCTTGAGCATGGTGGTCGACTCGCTCATGTTGGAGTCGCCGACGATGACGTGCAAGCGCCGGTACTTCTCGGCGTCGGCGTGCGGCTCGTCGCGCGTGTTGATGATCGGGCGGGATCGCGTCGTCGCCGACGAGACGCCTTCCCAGATGTGCTCGGCACGCTGGGACAGGCAGAAGGTCGCCGCCTTGGGTGTTTGCAGCACCTTGCCCGCGCCGCAGATGAGCTGACGGGTCACCAGGAACGGCAGCAACACGTCGGAGATGCGCGAGAACTCGCCGGCACGGACAATCAGGTAGTTCTCGTGGCAGCCGTAGGAGTTGCCCGCGGAGTCGGTGTTGTTCTTGAACAGGTAGATGTCGCCGCCGATGCCCTCGTCGGCGAGCCGCTGTTCGGCGTCGATGAGCAGGTCTTCCAGTACGCGCTCTCCGGCGCGATCGTGGGTGACCAGCTGGACGAGACTGTCGCATTCGGCGGTCGCGTACTCGGGGTGGCTGCCTACGTCCAGATAGAGGCGCGCACCGTTACGGAGGAAGACGTTGCTGCTACGTCCCCACGACACGACCCGGCGGAACAGATAGCGGGCGACCTCGTCGGGGCTGAGCCGACGGTGGCCGTGGAACGTGCAGGTGACACCGAATTCGGTTTCGATGCCCATGATTCGTCGCTGCACCTGTTCGAGACTACTGGTTGCTGGTCGGCCGCGGAGTGCTGCCGCGCCGATCGGGGGTTGACAGCGATTGGCGGTGGCGTCAGGGTCACGGCATGGCGGACGCTGTTGGACCGCGTGCGGTCCGTCAGGACACGGCGCCATGGAAGTCCGTCGGCATCTTCCTCGCGCTGACCATCGTTCTGTGCGCACCGTTTTGGGTCTTGATCAATGCGACGCAAACGGTGAACGCTGCCTACATCTTCGGCCTGATGTGGATGCCCGGCGTCGCAGCGATGGTGATGTGCCGCATCGTGGGGCGACCCCTGAGCAGTCTCGGGTTGGGTCGGTGGGACAGCCGCTTCGTGTTGGTCGGCTACCTCGTCCCGATCGCCTACTGTCTGGTGGCTTCTCTGGGCATCTGGCTATTGGGCTTCGGCGGATTTCCGAACTCCGAATTCGTCCGGCAGACGGCCGGATCGTTCGGCCTCGGCGACGCGCCGGACTGGGTTGTGATCGCGATGTTCGTGGTGCTGACCGGCACGACGGGCATGCTCGCAGGCGTCGCCACTGCCGCAGGTGAGGAGATCGGCTGGCGCGGATTCCTGGTGCCGGAACTGGCCAGGGTGTTGCCGTTCACCGGCGTGGCGCTGGTATCGGGCTTGATCTGGGCCTCGTGGCATTACCCGATTACTGCGGTGGTTTACCGCGACGCCGGTCTGCCGTCCTGGTTCTGGCTGCTGACATTCACGTTCGTGGCCGTCGCCATCAGTTTCGCACAGGCATATCTGCGGCTCCGGTCAAACAGCCTCTGGCCGCCGATCTTCCTGCATGCAAGCCACAACCTGTGGATGCAGTCGATCTTCGCCCCGCTGACCACCGATACGGGACACACCAAATGGGTCGCGGGCGATTTGGGCCTGGCGTTCGTCATCGTGGCCGCGGCCGTGGCCCTGGTGTTCTGGTCCATGCGCGGCAATGTCACCACCCCTGTGGATAACTCGAGCGCCGCTGCCGCCTGATCTGTCAGCATGAGGCATGGGGGGCGGTACGCGTCCGAGTGTGTCCGATGCGCATGCGTGGCAACCGAACTCGCTGCGTGAGGCTGCGGTCAATTGGCGGGTTGCGGCGACAGATATCCGTGTCGAAGTCGACATCGCCGTGCAGGGTGTGACCGCCACTCGCGAGGTCTGGACCGGGTCGGCTGCCGACGCTGCCCGCAAAGAGGCCCTGGCGGTCGGCCGCGAGTCCGATGCGCTGGCCCGGGCGATGGAATTGGCCGCGGTAGCGGCGTCTGACGCCGCGGGTCAGATCGCCAGTGCGAGGGACGCGGTGCTGGAACTGGTGCGAATCGCCGAGTCCGAGGGCTTCACGGTCGCCGAAGACGGCACGGTATCCGTCCACGATGCACCGACATCTCTGCTGGTCGCGCTCTCCGGTGGCAACGCCGGCGTCGCGCGCGATCTGCTCGCGGTTCGGGCCGAAACGCTGACCGGGCAACTACAGGGAGCGTTGGACCGGCTCGGTGCGGCGGACGCCGACGCCGCCTACGACATCGAGGAGGCGTTCGCGACTCCCGTGCGCAGGCCCGCCGCAACCGTGCCCGCCGCGGCCGTGCCCAGCGAGGTGGTGGCCGGGTGGCCCGCCATGAGCCAGGACCGGATCGCGACCCAGATCGCGGACATGACACCCGAGCAGCGGGACAGGCTCGTCGCCGACTTCCCTCATCAGGTGGGTAACACCGACGGTGTTCCTTGGCCGATGCGGATCGCCGCGAATCGGACGAATATCGCCCAGGCGGTCCTTGACGAACCCGATCCCCGCCGCGCCGCCTTCTACCGGACGCTGCTCGGTGAGGTAGACGATCCGGCGGGCGGCGCCCGCGTCGACCGGCAGATCCTGGCGTTCGATCCGGCAAGAGCGTCGCTCGTCGAGTTGAACGGCGATCTGGCGTCAGCCCGCAGCGTCGCGGTGCTGGTTCCCGGAATGAACACCACGATCGAGGGATCGGCCGCGAATACCGCGACCGCACGCCGGTTTGTCGCCGGTGGCGGGGGTGACGTTGCGGTCCTGACCTATCTGGGCGGACCGTTTCCTCGCGGCAACCTCATCGCAGGCGTGGTCGACGCGGCCAGCCCGCGATACGCGCTGGAGATGGCACCGCGGCTGGTCGCGTTCAGCGAGGATGTCGACCGCACCGTCGATGCGGAGGCGGCGGGCGCAGCACCGATACCCGTGACCTACATCGGACACTCCTACGGCGGTTCGATCCTGGGCACCGCCGAAGCCATGGGCCTGACGGCCGACCAGGCGATGTACGTGGCGGCTGCGGGGGCGGGTGTAGGTGTGAACGGTCCGGGTGATTGGCATAACCGCAATCCCGGTGTGGTGCGCTACTCGATGACGGCGCCCGGCGATTTCATTCAGGCCGTGCAGGGATTCCCTCGCGGCCCACACGGCGCGGATCCGGATGAGATGCCGGGCGTAATCCATTTGGCGACAGGCGATTACGATGACGGTCGCCTGATGGCTGGACCGGATGCGCACTCCGATGTCCTGAATTCGCCGTCCGATTCGTGGCGCAACATCCTGGCGGTCATCACCGGTGACCGTGAGCGGATCCGGGTGGCCGGGTGAAGGTGGCAAAACCAGCCATTACCGCCGATCGACGGCCAGAATGGGCCGATGTGGTCGCGCAGCGCCCCGGTCGACGGTTTCCGGCTCGCATTTGACCGATTCGGCGCCAAGGGCGCGCCGCCGGTGGTGTTACTGCATGGCTGGCCCGGCAACCGGCACGACTATCACCGGGTGGTTCCGCTGCTTAGCGGCGCCGCCGACGTCATCGTCCCGGACCTGCGCGGATTCGGCGGATCCGACAAGCACGCCGTCGCCGTGCGCCACTTCTACAGCGCCACCGCACAGGCCGGCAGCATCATCGGGCTCATCAAGGAACTCGAGTTGTCCCAGGTGGTGCTCGCGGGATACGACGTCGGCAGCCGCGTCGCCCAGAGCGTCGCCCGGATGGAACCCGACCTGGTGTCGGCGTTGGTGCTCTCTCCCCCGCTGCCCGGGGCCGGCGACCGGGTCCTGACCGCGCGGGCGCAGAGCGAGTTCTGGTACCAGGCTTTTCATCAACTGCCGCTCGCCGCTCAGCTGATCGATGGCAATCCCGATGCCGTCAGGGAATACCTACGACACTTTTGGACACACTGGTCCGCGCCGAATTTCACTGTGCCAGAAGATGATCTGGAGAGATTGGTGACGGACTATGCGCTGCCGGGGGCGTTCACCGCGTCGATCGCGTGGTTTCGCGCCGGTGCCGGAATGATCGCGCAGTCACTCACCGAACTCCCGCCGGATCGCGCCATCAAGATTCACGTGCCCACCGATGTGCTGTGGCCCCAGCATGATCCGCTGTTCCCACGCGATTGGGCTGACCGCCTCGACTCCTATTTCACCGATGTGGAGCTGCACTTCGCGTTCGATGCGGGGCATTTCACACCGATGGAATGTCCCGACCAGTTCGCGGAGCTCATTCTCATCCGGGCCACGCCAAGCGACGCCTGAGACTACGTCGGCTCCGATTCGCCTTCCCCGGTGGTTTCCACGGGCAGCAGCGCTTCCAGTGCTGAACCGGTGATACGCCGGAAGGCGCGGCGCGGTCGGTTCGCATCCAGGATCGCCACCTCCAGCGATGTCGGGCCCAACGTGCGTGGCTCCCCGTTTCCGCCCGCCTTCAAGGCGTCGATCGCGATTCTTGCGGCGTCCGCCAGCCCGGCGTTTTCGGTGTAGGACTCGTTGAGCTTCTCGGCGATCGGCTCGGTGGTGCCGCCCATCACGACGAAATGCGGCTCGTCCGCGATGGATCCGTCATAGGTGATTCGGTACAGCTCAGGGGCTTTCGATTCACCGAAGTGCGCCACCTCGGCCACGCAGAGCTCGACCTCGTACGGCTTGGCCTGCTCGGTGAAGATCGTGCCGAGCGTCTGCGCGTACACGTTGGCCAACTGACGGCCGGTGACGTCGCGCCGCGCATAGGCGTAGCCGCGCGTGTCGGCGTACTGGATCCCGCCGCGGCGCAGATTGTCGAACTCGTTGAACCGGCCGACGGCCGCGAACCCGACCCGGTCATACAGTTCGCTGACCTTCTGCAGTGAGCGCGAAGGGTTCTCGGCGACGAACAGCACACCGTCGGCGTACGCCAGCACCACAACGCTGCGTCCACGGGAAATGCCTTTGCGCGCGAGCTCCGAACGCTCACGCATCGCCTGCTCAGGCGAGATGAAGTATGGAAAGCTCACGAATCTCCCCGGGCGTCCGTGGAACGATGCGCCGCGTCAGGGCCGAACGTGTCTGCCCGGGAACGGCTTTCGATGACCTGTCGGGCGAACTGCGCGATGCGCTCCTCCGCGACCTCTTCGGCGCCCTCGGCCCCGATGACGACCGCGGTCGGGTAGATGCCACGCACCAGATCCGGGCCACCGGTCGCGGAATCGTCGTCGGCCGCGTCGTAGAGCGCCTCGACGGCGACCCGAAGCGCTGAGTCCGCGTCGGCGACCTGTGAATAGAGCTTCTTCATCGACGACTTGGCGAAAATCGAACCCGAGCCCACCGACTGATAGCCCTCGTCTTCAAAGTTCCAACCGCCCGCTGCGTCGAACGACACGATGCGGCCGGCCGCGACCGGATTGGGGTCGTCGAGGTCGTAGCCGGCGAGCAACGGCAGCGCCACGAAGCCCTGCAGGGCCGCACCGAGATTGCCGCGGACCATCGTGGCCAACCGGTTGACCTTGCCCGCGAACGTCAGCGCGACGCCTTCGAGCTTCTCGTAGTGCTCGAGCTCGACGGCGTACAGCCGGGCGAATTCCACCGCGATGGCCGCGGTACCGGCGATGCCCGTCGCGGTGTAGTCGTCGGTGATGTAGACCTTCTGCACGTCACGGCCGGCGATCATGTTGCCCTGCGTCGAACGGCGGTCCCCCGCCATCACCACGCCACCCGGGTACTTCAGCGCCACGATCGTCGTTCCGTGCGGAATCGCATCCGTCGGCACGACGCCAGCATGCTTGTTCACCGGCAGCAATTCAGGTGCCTGGCGGCGCAGCAGCTCAGAGAAGGACGAGAGATCGACGGGGACGGACGGCACACCCGGAAGTGCTGAGGGAAAGGCCAGCTGTTCGCGGTTCTGCCAGGTCACTGGCCACCCTTCTGGACGTACGCGCGCACGAAGTCCTCGGCGTTCTCTTCCAGCACGTCATCGATCTCGTCGAGCAGGTCGTCGGTCTCTTCAGCGAGCTTCTCGCGACGCTCCTGGCCTGCGCCCGCGCTGCCGGTGGGGTCGTCGTCATCGCCGCCGCCGCCACCACGCTTGGTCTGCTCCTGCGCCATCGCCGCCTCCTGCGTATGTCTGCGGCGGGCTTATCGCAGCCCGCCGTAACTCCACCCTACCGTTCAACGCGCAGAATGCCGTGGATAGCGCGCCACGTCGGGACAGCGGGTGGCGGGCGGGGGGTACTTAAGTGGTGAGCTGTTCCACCAGTTCGACGGCGCTGTCCACGGAGTCCAGCAGAGCGCCGACGTGGGCCTTACTGCCGCGCAGGGGCTCCAGCGTTGGGATCCGGACGAGCGAATCGCCACCGAGGTCGAAAATCACCGAGTCCCAGCTGGCCGCGGCAATGTCCGCGCCGAACCGCCGAAGGCATTCGCCACGGAAGTAGGCCCGCGTGTCTGTCGGCGGGTTGTCCACCGCGTCGATCACCTGCTGTTCGGTGACCAGCCGCTTCATCGACCCACGGGCGACGAGTCGGTTGTAGAGACCCTTGTCCAGCCGGACGTCGGAGTACTGCAGATCGACCAGGTGCAGACGCGGCGCCGACCAACCGAGGTTCTCCCGATTGCGGAAGCCCTCAAGCAGCCTCAGCTTGGCGGGCCAGTCGAGGATCTCCGCGCATTCCATCGGATCGCGCTCCAACAGGTCGAGCACGTTGGCCCATGTCTCGACCACGTCGAGGGCTCGCGGATCGCGGTCGCGGCTGTCGACCAGCTTGGCCACCCTGTCGAGGTAAATGCGCTGCAGCGCAAGGCCAGTGAGCTCGCGGCCGTCGGCCAGCGCCACCGTCGCGCGCAGGGACGGATCACGGCTGATGACGTGGACCGCGTGCACCGGCCGGGCGAGTGCCAAGTCGGTGAGGTCCATGCCCTCCTCGATGAGGTCGAGCACCAGTGCGGTGGTGCCGAGCTTGAGGTAGGTCGACGTCTCGGACAGGTTGGCGTCGCCGATGATGACGTGCAGCCTGCGGTACTTGTCGGCGTCGGCGTGCGGCTCGTCGCGGGTGTTGATGATGCCGCGTTTGAGCGTGGTCTCGAGCCCGACCTCGACCTCGATGTAGTCGGAGCGCTGCGACAGCTGGAACCCCGGCTCGTCACCTGACGGCCCGATACCGACGCGGCCCGACCCCGTCACCACCTGGCGCGACACCAGGAACGGCGTGAGCCCGGCGATCACGGCCGAGAAGGGCGTCTGGCGGCTCATCAGGTAGTTCTCATGCGACCCGTAGGACGCGCCCTTGTTGTCGATGTTGTTCTTGTAGAGCTGCAGCTTGGCTGCCCCGGGGACGCTGGCCACATGGCGCGCTGCGGCCTCCATCACGCGCTCGCCGGCCTTATCCCAGATCACCGCGTCCAAGGGGTCGGTGCACTCCGGTGCGGAGTACTCCGGATGCGCGTGGTCGACGTACAGCCGGGCGCCGTTGGTGAGGATCATGTTGGCTGCGCCGACCTCGTCGGCGTCCACCACCGGCGGCGGTCCCGCTGACCGGCTCAGATCGAACCCACGGGCATCGCGCAGTGGTGATTCCACCTCGTAGTCCCAGCGGGTCCGCTTGGCTCGCTGGATTCCCGCGGCCGCCGCATACGCCAGCACCGCCTGGGTGGAGGTCAGTATCGGATTCGCGGTGGGATCGGACGGCGAAGAGATGCCGTATTCGACCTCTGTTCCGATAATCCGTTGCATATGCCCAGCCTAGGGGACGGTCCGAAGTAGCCTGCGACCGTGCCGTCTGACAGGGACGCCCCCGCCGCTGAGCACTACGCGGCCGCGAGTCAGTTCGTCGCGGCGCTGGGCGCCGCGATGTCGGCCGCCAACTACCCGGTCACCATGGTGCACACCGTGATGGCGGCGACCTCGAAGGCCTACGGGCTCGACAATCACTTCCTCGCGCTGCCGAACTACGTCCAGGTCGGGAGCCCGACCGGCGACGGTCTCTACATCGCCAACCCCGACTTCGTAGTGCGCTACGACCAGTCCTTTCCCCTCGCGAAGCTGGTGGCGCGCGCACCGGCCGGCACCGTCGACCCCGCGGACGGAATGGCCGAACTCGATCGAATCCGTAATCTGGACAAGCGATTTCCGCTGTGGCTCACGATTCTCGGGTACGCGGTACAGAGCGCAGGCCTCGCGCTGATCCTGCAGCCGACAACCCTGAGCCTCATCGGTGCGGCGACGTTGGGACTGTTGGTCGGCGTGCTGTCGGTGGCGGGCCGGCGCATCGAGGCGATCGGCTACATGCTGCCGACCATCTGCGCGTTCTTGGTCGCGTTGATCGTGTTCTCGTTCAACGAACGCTGGCACGTCGGCGTCGACAGCCTGCGAGCACTCGCGGCGCCGCTGGCCACGTTCCTGCCGGGAGCGGCGATCACCCTCGCCGTCATCGAGTTGTCCACGCGCCATGTGGTTTCAGGCGCCAGTCGACTGGTCGCCGGTTTCATGCAGATCGGTCAGCTGGCCTTCGGGATCCTCATCGCGGCGCAAGTCGCGGGGATCGCAGACGCCAACCTCGTCACGACCGAACTCAACCGACTCGGACCGTGGGCGCCGATCCTCGGCGTGCTGGTGTACGGGATCGGCATCTGGCTGAACTTCGGTCCACCCACGAGCTTTCTGCCGTGGATGGGCCTGATGCTCTACACGGCCTACGCCGGCCAGTGGCTCGGTAACGAACTGCTCGGCAGCTATGCCAGCGGGTTCGGCGGCGGGCTGACTCTCATCCTGTTCGCGCTCGCGATATCGCACCGTCCCAACACACCGCCGACCATATCTCTCGTGGTGCCGGGCTTCTGGCTGCTCGTCCCCGGCTCCCTCGGCTTCATGGGTGTGACGCAGCTTCTCGGCACTCACAGCAGCGCCGCGTTCACCGCGACGTTGATCTCGTTGATGTCCATCGCCGTCGGCGTGCAGACCGGACTGTTGATGTGGCGGGCGGCGATCCAGCTGACTGATAACCCGCATCGACGGACGCTCCATGATTGACGTCCAACAGCGGCGGGCAGCCGACGCCTGGTTCCTCGACCGCGGGTTGCCCGCAGTGCTGCAACCCGGCCGGCTGGTGCGCCGGCTGTGGCCGCGGTCGGCGCCCGCGCTGGCGGCATTCGCGGTGTTCATGATCAATTCGGCCGTCGTCGTCGAGATCACCGGTAAGCACACCATCAACATCGCGGGTGAGCCCACGCGCACCGAGTGGTTCGTCCTGGGACTGCTGGTCCTCGTGTTGCCAGTGGCTGTGGTGGTCGGCTCGCTGGTGGCCAGGATCTCCACCGTGCGGGTCCGCACCATCGCGGCGGCCGTCTCGGTCGTGGCGGGGCTCATCGGCGGGATCATCGGCGGTCCGAGCCCCTCCGTCCTTGCCGACGTGATCTTCGAGGGTGTGGTCATCGCGTCGATCCTTGCGATGACTGCGTCAGGCCTGGGTTCAATCCTGGCGTGGACCGCACGTAAGACCTTCTCTCATCTCACGGCGATCGGGACGCTCATGATCAGGGCACTGCCGGTACTGCTCCTGACATTTCTGGTGTTCTTCAACTCACCGGTTTGGCTGATGGCGTCCAGCATCTCGCGCGGCCGACTGTGGCTCGCGCTGATATTCCTCTCGCTGATCGCCGCGACGTTCGTCGTCGCCGTCACCACCGACCGGTTCAAGCCGGTCATCGAGGCGCCCGACGCGACCGCAGTCCGCAACGCGCAACTGGACGACACGCCGTTTTCGGCGATGCCCGATCCGCCGCAGACCCAGCCCCTCAATCGTGCCGAACGACTCAATGTGATGTTTGTGCTGGCGGTTTCGCAACTCGCCCACATCCTGGTTGTCGCCATCGCCACCGCATTGATCTTCCTGGTTCTCGGCCTGATCCTGCTGTCACCCGAGCTGCTGGCGGCCTGGACACGTAACGAGGGGTCGAGCGACGGAACGTTCCTGGGAATGACTATCCCGGTGCCGGACGCCCTGATTCAGGTCACGATGTTCCTCGGCGCGCTGACCTTCATGTACGTCAGCGCGAAGTCCGCGGGCGACGGTGAGTACCGAACCCAGTTCCTCGATCCGCTGAGCGACGAGCTTCGGCTCACCTTGGTGGCCCGGGGCCGTTATCGGGCCGCCGTTCCGGCGAGCTGACACAAACCGGACCCCGGTTTCGCGCACAATATGCGCGTGTCCGACATGCGGGTGGTCCACGAATGGTTTCTCCATCGCGGGCTGCCGCTAGTGCTGACGCGGCGGGTCCGGTCCCGTGCGCTGATCGATCGGTCGGCTCCCATGGTCAGCGGTATCGGCGCGGTGATCTCGCTGACGATGACGCTGGCCGAGCTGACCGATGACGATCCGGATTATGGCTACGCGATCCGGCTGGGTGTGCTCACGCTGGTGCTGATCGCGGCACCATTCGCGCTTTACCTGCTGCATCGCTCCGGCACGACGCGCGGCGAGGCCGGACGCAGAACCGCTGCACTGCTCGTGATGGCGATCTTTGTGCTCGGGCTACCGTTCGCCGACAGCGGCTTCTCCGGAATCGCTGTGGCCGAGATCGTCGGTTTCGCGGTTGTCGCGATGGCAGCGATCTGGCTGACATACCTCGGTATCGGGTCAATTGTGTTGTGGGCTTTCAGGTTTGCCTGGCTTCAAGTGGGTGCGCTGGGCACCCTCATGAGTCGTGCACTGCCACTGCTGATGTTGACCGTCGTGGTTTACTTCACTGGCGAACTCTGGCAACTGGCGTCTCGCATGACCCGTGAACGACTGTGGCAGACAATCGGATTCCTCGCCATCGTGGCGATCCTTTTCATGGTGACGACGATCCGTGACGAGGTGAAGGCGTTGCGCGACGATCGGGCCGGACAGACGGATCCGACCAAACTCCTCGAGGGCACACCGTTCACCACCGCTGATGGTGACGCGCCAGCGCGCTCCCCGCTGTCCTTCGCCGAACAGGTCAACGTCGTCGCGGTGATGGTGGTCTCACAGGCGATCCAGGTGGTGCTCTTCACCGCCGGCCTGTTCGCGTTCTTCGTGGCGCTCGGGATCGTCGCGGTGCCCGACGATGTCGCGGTGCTGTGGTCGGCGGAGGAATCGTGCCCGATCGGCGAACCGCCCTGCGCGGGAACGTGGTTCGGTATTCACGTACCGGTGGCACAGACCATCGTGCACGTCTCGCTGTTCGTCGCCGTGCTGTCGGGCCTGTACTTCACCGTCAGCACCAGCGTCGACCCCATCTATCGGGAGCGGTTTTTCGATCCGCTGATCTCGGACGTCGCGGTGAGCCTGGCCGGTCGCGACGCCTATCTCGCGATGGACAAGGGTTAGGCCTGCGCCTGAAGCGAATAACTGTTGGCCAGGTTGTCCTGCGTCACGCTGGCTTCGGAGTTCGTGGTGTCCACTCGAAGCGCGGAGGTCGGTGTTCGCGATTCGTACCGCCAGCCGTCGGGTAGCGACAGGCGGCTGGCGAGACTCGGCAGATCGGCCAGCGACAAGGTGGGATCCACTGTCTGACTCCATGTCTGCATCACCCAACGCCTGCCGTCGGGATCGATCAGCTCATAGATCTCGCGGCCTGCGTCGAACGTGAAGAGCGCCTTGCGGTCCACCCGGTTGGGTTGATATGGGGCCGGATTCATCGACGACAGTTTTACCGTCGCCTGACGGAGCATCTCCAACCCGCCGAAGCTCTTGTGCTCTAAGTCTTCTCGATCACGTTTGCCGATGCCGCTCATCAACCAGTAGCGAGGTCCGTTGAGTAATGCTGCTACCGCATCGTTTTCCGCCGCGATGGCGGTGGCGTCCAGCTTGTCCCACAGGTCGGCGGGACAATCGTTGAGGGGAAAGGTGTTGTATACGGTGGCTTCGGGCCCCGATTCGGTGTTCCGAACCAGAAGCACTTCGCCATAGCGCTTTCCGAAGACCTCACCGATCAGCGTGACATCGTCGTCAGACATGGTGCGAAGTTACACCTCAACGGGCGCAGGGATAGATAACAAAGCTATAAATTGACGGTAACGAAGAAATAGCCCTAAACTGCGCCAATGCAACGTGCCGAGTGGTTACCCATGACCACACCAGGCTCGGAAAACGCTGCGGAACATCAGGGTGAAGGGAAATTGACTATGAAGAAGCTCGTAGTCTTCTCAATCGGAGCGCTCGCACTCGGCCTGGCGCTCGCAGCGCCGGCCTACGCCGATGACGCGGCCTTTTTCGACGCAGTCCAGGCGGGCGGCATCGAGCCGAATGACGCAGCGCTGCAGATGGGTCAGGCAGTGTGCAACGAGATCGACGCAGGCATTCCCGAGGGCACCACGGTGGTTTCGATCTACACGAACACCAGCAACGACATCACCGCAGAGCACGCACAGGTGCTGTATGACGCGGCCGCTGCCAACCTCTGCGGCTAATCCGAGGATTCGAACTGGGCCAGTGCTGCTACAGGTACTGGCCCAGATTCGACTCGGTATCAATTGCGCGTGAAGCGCTCGACGACTTGCCGGTGACCAGTGTGCGGATGTATACGATCCGCTCACCCTTCTTGCCCGAAATCCGCGCCCAGTCATCCGGATTGGTGGTATTGGGCAGATCCTCGTTTTCGGCGAACTCGTCGACGATCGAGTCGAGCAGATGCTGAATGCGGAGACCAGGCTGCCCCGTCTCCAGCACCGACTTGATCGCGTTCTTCTTCGCCCGGTCGACGACGTTCTGGATCATGGCACCCGAGTTGAAGTCCTTGAAGTACATGACTTCTTTGTCACCGTTGGCATAGGTGACCTCGAGGAACCGGTTGTCATCGATCTCGGCGTACATCCGGTCGACGACCTTCTCGATCATCGCCTTCAGCGTGAGCGACTTGTCCCCGCTGAACTCGGCGAGGTCATCGACGTGCACCGGCAGATCTTCGACCAAATACTTCGAGAAGATGTCCTGTGCCGCTTCGGCATCCGGGCGCTCGATCTTGATCTTCACGTCCAGACGGCCGGGCCGCAGGATCGCGGGATCGATCATGTCCTCGCGGTTGGAGGCGCCGATGACGATCACGTTCTCCAGACCCTCGACGCCGTCGATCTCCGAGAGCAGCTGCGGGACAACGGTTGTCTCCACATCCGAACTGACACCGGTGCCGCGGGTACGGAAGATCGAGTCCATCTCGTCGAAGAACACGATCACCGGGGTGCCCTCAGAGGCCTTCTCACGGGCCCGTTGGAAGATCAACCGGATGTGACGCTCGGTCTCGCCGACGAACTTGTTCAGCAGTTCGGGGCCCTTGATGTTGAGAAAGTACGACTTCGCCTCCCGGGCGTCGTCGCCGCGGACCTCGGCCATCTTCTTGGCTAGCGAGTTCGCGACCGCCTTTGCGATCAACGTCTTACCGCAGCCGGGCGGACCGTACAGCAGCACACCCTTGGGCGGCCGCAGCGAGTATTCGCGGTAGAGCTCCTTGTGCAGGAACGGCAGCTCGACGGCATCGCGGATCTGCTCGATCTGACGACCCAAACCACCGATGTCGTTGTAGCTCACATCGGGGACCTCTTCGAGGACCAGATCCTCGACCTCCGCCTTGGGGATGCGCTCGAACGCATATCCGGCTTTGGTGTCGACCAGAAGTGAGTCACCGGGCCGCAGCTTGCGCGGACGGTCGTCGTTGTCGTCGTCCGCTTCGTCGTCATCGGGCAGGAACTCGGCAGAAACCAGCGGCTCTGCCAACCAGACGATGCGCTCCTCGTCGGCATGACCCACGACGAGCGCGCGGTGGCCGTCGGACAGGATCTCACGCAGGGTGCTGATCTCGCCGACGGCTTCGAAATGGCCGGCCTCGACCACCGTCAGCGCCTCGTTGAGACGGACGGTCTGGCCCTGCTTGAGCGTCTTGGTGTCGATGTTCGGCGAGCACGTCAGCCGCATCTTGCGGCCGGAGGTGAACACGTCGACGGTTTCGTCATCCTGGACCGAAAGCAGCACGCCGTACCCGCTCGGCGGTTGACCCAGCCGGTCGACTTCCTCACGCAACGCGAGCAATTGCTGACGGGCTTCCTTCAGGGTTTCCATCAGCTTGGCATTTCGAGCGGCAAGCGAGTCGATCCGGGCTTCGAGTTGGTGCACGTCGCGCGCGCTACGCAGACCGCTTTGCGGCCCTACTGCACTCTCGAGCTGCTCACGTAAGAGGGCGGCCTCGCGGCGCAGCTCTTCGAGTTCGGCTGCCTCGTCGCTGGACATGCCGGACTCGTGGGGTGTTCCAAATCCTTCAGAACGCTCGGACTCGCTCATATTGCGCTCCCTCCCGCACCTGGTGTTGGTGCAGTAACAACTTCAAAGCTACCGGCGATTCAGCCTTTGTGTGCGCTCTAGCAATTCGACACACCATCGCTACTTGTTAACCTCATTCGTGAGTTGGGCCCATCGAAAGGACAATCGTGACCCTGAAAGCCCTCGTTAGCGGCGCGGCAGCAGCCGTCGTCATCGCCGGTGCCGCGGCAGGTGTGACTTCCATTGCATCCTCGGACGTGATGACGTCACCGCGCGTGGCGCCGGTCGTCTGGGACATCCCCATGCCGCAGCAGCCCGCGACGGACGTGCAGGGGCCGCTGCTTGCGACGCTCCAGGCTCTCGGCGCACCCGGTCTGTCGGCCTCCAAGGCTGCCTACATCCAGGGCGGTATCGGCCGCATCGAAGGCCGCGTCGCCGACAGTAAGCTGCGTGAGGCACAGGCCGAGGGCAAGTTCCCGCTGTCCTTCACTCTCGCCAACGTCCAACCAAGCGGTCCCGGGTTCACCGCCGACGTGACGGCAACGGCCGCCAATGGCGGCGTCGCGAGCCAGAACATCGCGTTCGTCCCCGGACCGAGCCCCACCGGCTGGCAGATGTCCAAGCAGTCGCTCATGGCGTTGATGTCGGCTGTCGGCTAGGCAGTCAGCGCACCGCGCTGCCGGTGCCGTAATGCTGAGCGCCGTCGCAATTGCGGCGGCGCTCGGGCTTGGCGCATGTAGTGCCGACAGCGAGCAGAAACCGCCGCAGGCACCCCGCGAGACCGCACCACCCACCACGGCCGTCCAGGCACCGCCGGGCGCGCCGTTACCCCCGCCGACGGCGCTCTCGGATGTGATGAACCGCATCGCCGATGCCAGCGTCCCCGGCGCGGACAAGGTCGGGCTGATCGAATCCGGCACGGCCGGCGACGCGGCCGCTATGGACAGATTCGGTCAAGCGCTGAACCAGAACGGTTACTCGCCCGCGACGTTCGAGGCACGGGACCTGCGCTGGGTGGAGGAGCCTCCCGACGCCGTGTCGGCCGTGGTCAGCCTGCGAACCGACAATCCGCAGGCCGGTGACTTCAGCTTTCCGATGGAGTTCGTCTTCGTCGACAACGCCTGGCAGCTGGCGCGCACGACCGCTGACGAGCTGCTGCAGCCCAGCGAGGGCACGCCGCAGATGCCTAGCGAACCGGCGCCGCCCGCGCCGCCGCGCTAGAAAACCTTTTCCAATGTGGATCGGCTGGCTCGAGTTCGACCTGCTGCTCGGGGATGTGCACTCGCTCAAGCAGAAGCGGTCCGTCATCCGTCCCGTCGTCGCCGAATTACGCCGCCGGTTCGCGGTGTCGGCAGCTGAAACAGGCTCGATGGACCTGCATCGCCGTGCGGGTGTGGGGGTGTCCGTGGTGTCGGCCGATCGTGCCCATGTCGTGGACGTGCTCGATGCCGCCGAGCGCCTGGTGGCGGCGCGGCCCGAGATGGAGCTGCTGTCCGTCCGACGCGGGCTGCGGCGGAGTATCGACGACTGAATTCGTCGGCGAGCCGACAATTCAGATGGAGCCGCCGAGTTGGCGCTTACGCCGCAGCGGCATCGGCGCGATCGCACCCGGCGCCAATTTGCGCACGTTGATCAGGAAAGCCGTGTGACCACGCATCGTGTGTTGCGGGCGCACGGCCAGGCCGACGACATGCCATCCACGCTGCATGCTTTCCCAGGCGCGCGGTTCGGTCCAGCACTTCTGCTCGCGCAGTGCCTCGACCGTTCGTGAGAGTTGCGTCACAGTCGCGACGTAGATCATCAGCACGCCGCCGGCGACGAGCGCGTCGGCCACGGCCTCAAGCACCTCCCACGGCGCCAGCATGTCGAGCACCACCCGATCCACTTCAGGACCGTCATAGTCGCGAAGGTCGGCGGTCACCAGCTCCCAGTTGTCCGGGCGATCGCCGAAGAAGGTCGCGACATTGCGCACCGCGTGCTCGGCGTGGTCGTCGCGGACTTCGTACGAGGTGACCTTGCCTTGGGACCCGACAGCGCGCAGCAGCGAGCAAGTGAGCGCACCCGAGCCCGCGCCAGCCTCCAGCACCCGTGCGCCGGGGAAGATGTCCCCCTCGTGCACGATCTGGGCGGCGTCCTTGGGGTAGACGACCTGTGCGCCGCGTGGCATCGACATCACGTAGTCGACCAGCAGCGGGCGCAGCACGAGGAACTGATCGCCGTTCGTGGACTTGATGACGCTGCCCTCTGGCAGCCCCATGACCGAGTCGAGGTCGATGATCCCGCGATGAGTATGAAACTCTCCGCCGGGCGTCAACACCATCGTGTAGTGCCTGCCTTTCGCATCGGTGAGCTGCACGCGATCACCGATTGCGAAGGGCCCGGTCCTGTTCACAGCAGTTCAGCCTGCCAGTCAACGCGCCGCGTCGGGTGCGCGGGTCTGTCCTGGTTGTTGTCGGGGTGTCGCCATACGCTGAACCCATGACTGACGAGCAGGAGCCGACCGGTTTCCGGCGGCCTGCGTTGTCACCGTCGCGGGCCGCGGACTTCAAGCAGTGCCCGCTGCTTTACCGGTTCCGCGCCATCGACCGGCTACCGGAGCCGTCCTCGCCGGCTCAGGTGCGTGGTTCGGTCGTGCACGCGGCCCTGGAACAGCTGTACGCCCTCCCAGCGGCGGACCGCGGCCCCGGCACTGCGCTGACGCTCGTCGACCCGGCGTGGGAGCGCCTCGTGGCCGAGCGGCCCGACCTTGCCGATGACTTCGAACCGGGGCTGCGGACCGAGCTGCTCGACGAAGCGCGTGCACTGCTGTCCGGGTACTACCGCCTGGAGGATCCGACTCGCTTCGACCCGCAGAGCTGCGAGCAGCGCGTCGAGGTCGAACTAGAGGACGGCACTCTGCTGCGCGGTTTTGTCGACCGCATCGACGTCGCGTCCACCGGCGAGCTACGCGTCGTGGACTACAAGACCGGCAAGGCGCCGCCCGAAGCCAGGGCGCTGGCGGAGTTCAAGGCCATGTTCCAGATGAAGTTCTATGCCGTGGCGCTGCTGCGTTCCCGCGGCGTACTGCCGGCGCGGCTGCGGCTGCTCTACCTGGCCGATGGCCAGGTCCTCGACTACACGCCTGACCTCGACGAACTGCTGCGCTTCGAGAAGACGTTGATGGCCATTTGGCGTGCCATTCAATCTGCCGGTGCCACAGGTGATTTCCGTCCGAACCCGTCGCGGATGTGCGACTGGTGCGCCCACCACGCATACTGCCCGGTCTTCGGTGGCACGCCGCCGCCGTACCCCGGCTGGCCGACGGCTCCCGGCGAGGGCGATGATGACACGATGCTGCACACCGAGGGGTCCGCGGCGTGATCGAGTGCCACTACCGTCGACTCGATGCCGACGGCGAGTTTCTGATGTTCGAATCGACCGACGGCACCCGGAGCAACTGGGATCCCGAAATCCAGCATGGCTCACCGCCTCTGGCGCTGATGACCAAGTTGATCGAGGAGTTGGCCACCGGTTCGGGGCTGCGCGTCGGTCGTCTGACGCTCGACATCCTCGGCGCCATTCCCGTCGCGCCGGTAAAGGTGCGGGTATGGGTTGAGCGTCCTGGCAAGCGGATCTCGCTGATGATGGCCGAGATGTCGGCGGCCAGGCCCGACGGCGCCGATCGCGCGGTCGCGCGGGTGACCGCGTGGCTGTTGGCTACCGGCGACACCGCCGACGTGGCGACCGACCGTTATCCCCCGGTGGTCGAAGGTGAGCCGGTTCCGTTGCCGCACAGCTGGGTTGGGGCGAAGGGCTATCTCGAGACGGTGAGCTGGCGGCGTCAGCCCGAGACTGGGGAAACCGGCAACGTGGTATGGATCAGTCCGCTTGTGCCGCTGGTGGATTCGGAGCCAACCACGGCGTTGCAGCGGCTCGCGATGGTGGTCGACTCGTGCAACGGCGCGGGAGCCGCGTTGGACCCGGAGCAGTTCATGTTCATGAACACCGACACCGTGATGCATCTGCACCGGCTGCCAGTCGGCGAGGACTTCGCGCTGCGCGCCCGTGGCTCGATCGGGCCCGACGCGATCGGCGTCACCACAGCGGAGCTTTTCGATCGGCAGGGATTCATCGGCACCTGCGCACAGACGCTATTGGTTCAGCGTCGGCCATGAAGGACGAGCTGTTGTGGCAGTTCGACCTGACGTGGGCGCTGGCCGACCTGCATCTGGCGGCGCTCGCCGAAGAAGACTTCCTGTGGGAGCCCGCGCCGTTGTGCTGGACGGTGCGGCCCGAAACCGCCGGGGTCTGGCGTCCCGACTGGGCCGACTCCGAACCCGATCCGATTCCGGTGCCGACGATCGGGTGGCTCACGTGGCACGTTCTGTGGTGGTGGTCGACGACGATCGACCGGGTATCAGGCGCCCCGCCGCGCGATCGCGACGACGTCGCATGGCCGGGTGACGGTGCCGTCGCGGTGGCGGCAATCCGGGAGTTGGCTGTGCGATGGCGGGCGCTGCTACCCGAACTCGACGTCGAGCACGTCCGCACCGCGCTGTGGCTGAACGCCGAGCTGATGAAGAACATCGCGGAGATCGGCCAATTGCGCCTGCTCCGCGCTGCAGGTGCATGAGCGGATTATATACGCTTGCATCTATATAGATAGTCGGCAATACTAGCTATATGGACGTCTTCGAGGCCGTCGCCGAACCGAGCCGCAGGGCGCTGCTGGACGCGCTGACCGACGGTGAGCGCACCGCGGGCGAACTCGTCGCGACCCTGCCAGGGCTGACCCAGCCGACGGTGTCACGGCATCTGCGGGTCCTGCGCGAAGTCGGTCTCGTCGAAGTGCGCCCAGACGCCCAGCGCCGCATCTACGCGTTGCGCGCGGACGGTCTGGTCGCGATCGACGAATGGATCGACCGCTACCGCCGCTACTGGGCCGATCATCTGGACGCCCTGGAACGACATCTGCACACAACTCATCGGGAGGACCAGTGACCGAACGCGAAGGACGGCTCACGATCGAAGGCGATCGTGCCGTGCTCACCTTCGAACGCCGCCTGTCGTTCCCCATCGAAGCGGTGTGGGCCGCGATCACCGACCCTGAGCAGCGAAACCAGTGGATGGGCCAGACCACTATCGACGCGCGTGAGGGCGGTGTCATCGAGATGATGCCCGACGGTCCCCCGGCGCCCCCAGAACACAAGAAGATGACCGGCCGGATCCGCGTGTGGGACCCCCCGCACGTGTTCGAACACGAATGGCGCCAACGGATCATCGAGGACAGCGTGGTGCGTTACGAATTGACCGCCGACGGTGAGGGCACGCTGCTGCGATTCACCCATCGCGGGCTCGGAGTCCGCAACGCCGAGGGGTTCCGCCCCGGCACGCATGCCTTTCTGGACCGGCTCGATGCCCATCTGGCCGGCGATCCACTGCCCGAATGGGCGCTGCGCTACCGCGAGGTGGCCGACTCAATGAAAGGCCAATAGTCATGGCATACAACGGCTCTGATATCGCCGCGCCGAGGTTGGCCGTCGCCTATCACTCCGGATACGGCCACACCGCCACGCTCGCCGAGGCTGTCGCCGCGGGGGCTGCCGAGGCGGGCGCGGACGTCACACTGATCGCCGTCAACAAGATGGACGATGCGGACTGGGACATCCTGGACGGGTCGGACGGCATCGTTTTCGGCTCAGCGACCTACATGGGCAACGTGTCGGCAGCGTTCCAGGCATTCGCCGAACAGACCGGGCGCCGCTGCATCACCGGCACCTGGCGTGACAAGGTCGCGGCCGGGTTCACCAACTCCGGCGGCAAGAGCGGCGACAAGCTGAACACCCTGGTGTCGTTGTCGGTATTCGCCGCGCAGCACCATATGCATTGGGTCAACCTGGGTTTGGGCCCGGGCTGGAACAGTTCGGCGGGCAGCGAGAACGACATCAACCGCCTGTCCTTTTTTCTCGGCGCGGCCGCGCAGACCGATATCGATGCGAACTCCGATCAGGTCCATCCCGCTGACGTACGGACGTGTCGCCATCTCGGGTGGCGGGTCGCGCACGTCACGCGCCAGCTCAACGTCGGGCGCGCCGCTAGTCCAGCGGCTGCAAGTCCTGGAGCATCGTCGGCACCAGCTCACTGACCGTGGGATGGATGTGCATGGTTCTGGAAATGGAGGTGTAGGGAACCCTAGCCGTCATGATGTCGAGGATCGAGTGGATGACCTCGTCGCCGCCGACCCCGAAGATCGTGGCACCGAGGATCTGTTCGGTCTCGGCGTCGACGACGACCTTCATGAAGCCCTGCGACTCACCCTTCTCGACCGCGCGACCCACGCGAGTCATCGGCCGCTTACCCACCAACGCTTTTCGCCCCGACTTGCGCACCTCGTCGACCGACAACCCGGCGCGCCCCAGCGGCGGGTCGATGTAGAGCGCGTAGGTGGTGATCCGGTCGCTCACCCGCCGCGGGTCTCCGTCGAGCAGATTGGCCGCGACGATCTCGAAGTCGTTGTACGAGGTGTGAGTGAAGGCGCCACGTCCGTTGCAGTCCCCCATGGCCCAGATGTGCTCGACATTCGTGCGCAACTGATCGTCGACGACGATGTAACCGCGGCGGTCTGTTTCGACGCCTGCCGCCTCGAGTCCGAGGTCATCGGTGTTGGGCTGACGCCCGACCGCCATCAGTAGATGGGTGCCGGCGATCGGTTCTGCACCCTCACGCGGAGTGACCTCGAAGCCATTGTCGTGCTTGGCGAACCGGATATCGCTGGCGTTGACCACCACGTCGATGCCCTCGGCCTCCAGAATCTCCTTGATGGTCGCAGAGACATCCTCGTCCTCGCGGGAGGTGAGGCGCGGACCCTTTTCGATCACCGTCACACGGGCGCCGAAACGTCGGTACATCTGCGCGAACTCCAGCGCGATGTAGCTGCCACCGATGACCACCAGATGCTCTGGCACGGTGTCGAGTTCGAGAATCCCGACGTTGGTCAAGTAGTCGATGTCTTCGAGCCCTGGCATATCGGGCGCCACCGCGCGGCCACCCACATTGAGGAAGATCCTGTCGGCCTCCAGCACACGGTCGTCGACCCGGATGGTGTGCGGGCCCTCGAAACGGGCGTGGCCGCGGATCAACGTGGCCCCGTTCATGCCCTCGATCCAGGACTCGACGCCCTCGCGGTCGCCGATCACGATCTTGTCCTTGCGGGCCTTGACGGCAGTCATGTCCACACTGACATCGCCTGTGCCGATGCCATATTCGGCTCCTCGGCGTGCGACGCGGGCGGCGTACGCACTGGCGACCAGTGTCTTGGTCGGAATGCAGCCTGAGTTGACGCACGTGCCGCCGACGAGTTTGCGCTCGATCACCGCTACCGTCTGGCCGGCATCGGTCAGACGGCCTGCCAAAGGCGGTCCGGCCTGGCCGGCGCCGACGATGATCGCGTCGAACTTGTCTGCCATAGACCGCGGCTCAGACGAGGCTGACCAGGAAGGCGACCAGGAATCCGCCGCCGACAGCCACGACGTCCTCGATGAACGCGCCCGGCCGGTCCTTACCGTTATTCGATTCGTAGAGCTTGGTTCTGACCGCGGCGCCGCCCATCGTGCCCAACACCGCACCGACGATGCCCGCACCGATGCAGCTGAAGGTGTGCAAGAACGCGCTGCCGATCACGGCGCCCGCGAAGGCGCCCATGATGAGCCGGGTGGCGAACTGCGGTGCCGTCTTGCGGCTCGGCGTCTTCGGCAGCTGATCAGTGACGAGTTCCACCAGCAGGAAAATGGTCAGGACAGTGACGGTGATCGGATGGGCCACCCACTCCGACCATTTGCCGTCGACGTCGATCCAGCCCAGCATGGCCCCCCACGCGACCACGGCCGGGGCGGTCATCGCTCGCAGCCCGGCGATCACGCCGATGAGCAAAGCGAGGACGATAACGAGGACCTGCGTCATGCCAACCTCCGTACCGGTGTAAAGGACACCCGGACGCTAACACGCGTCCTGCGGGATGACCTGTCGAATCAGAAGCGGCAGAACCGGATGTCGGACGCCAAGATCGCCTTGGCCCCGATGGCCGCGAGCTTGTCCATGATCGCGTTGACGTCACGTCGTGGCACCAGGGCGCGCACCGCCACCCACGCCGGATCGGCGAGCGGGGCGATCGTCGGCGACTCCAGTCCCGGGGTGACCGCGGTGGCCTCGTCGAGCACGGTGCGCGGGCAGTCATAGTCGAGCATCAGGTACTGCTGCCCGAACACCACGCCCTGGACCCGTGCGGCCAGTTGGTCACGGGCCGCGGAGTTCCCGGCCTCGGCGCCCTCGATCAGCACCGCTTCGGAATCGCACAGCGGCTCACCGAATGCCACCAGATCATGGAGCGCGAGCGTCCGGCCGGATCCGACGACGTCGGCGATGACGTCGGCAACCCCCAGCTGCACCGAGATCTCGACGGCGCCGTCGAGGCGGATCACCGTGGCATCGATTCCTTTGGCCGCGAGATCTTTTCGTACCAGGTTCGAAAACGATGTCGCGATCCGCTTGCCCGCGAGGTCGGCGACCGTCCACTCGCGGCCGATCGGACCCGCATAGCGGAAGGTCGAATTACCGAAACCCAACGCCAGCCGCTCCCGAACCGGCGCGTCGGAATCGGCGGCCAGGTCGCGGCCGGTAATGCCGAGGTCCAGCTGGCCCGACCCGACGTAGATGGCGATGTCCTTGGGCCGGAGGAAGAAGAACTCGACGTTGTTCGCCGGGTCGATGACGGTCAGGTCCTTCTGGTCCCTTCGCCTGCGATAGCCCGCCTCGGACAGGATCTCGGCGGCAGACTCACTGAGCGCACCCTTGTTGGGGACGGCGACGCGCAGCATGTCGGTCGCCGATGAGCCGCTTGCGCGAAGAGAATCTGTCATAGCTTCGCGTACACATCGTCGAGAGTGAGCCCGCGGGAGATCATCAGCACCTGCGCCCAATACAGCAGCTGGCTGATCTCGTCGGCCAGCGCTTCGTCGCTCTCGTGCTCGGCGGCCAGCCACACCTCGCCGGCCTCTTCCAGAATCTTCTTGCCGATGCCGTGCACGCCGCCGTCCAGTGCTGCGACCGTGCCGCTACCCGGCGGCCGGGTGCGTGCACGCTCGCTCAGTTCGGCGAACAGGGCGTCGAAGGTCTTCACGGGACGCGATTGTTTCACGGCGCCGCGAGCAAAGTCACGGCAGTTTCGCGCCGGCGCCCATGCTCAGGTGGATGCCTTGGGTGACTCGTGCAGAATCTCGCCGTGCATGTCCTCGAGGGACACGCCCTTCGTCTCCATGACCCACTTCCACACGAACAGGCCCGACAACACGGCGCAGAGGCCGTAGAACCCGTAGGCCAGCCCGAGATGCTCGCGGAGTCCTGGGAACGTGACCGTGATGAGCCAATTGGCGGCCCATTGACCTGCCGCCGCGATACCGAGTGCCGCTGCGCGGATGCGGTTGGGGAACATCTCACCGAGCAGCACCCAGACGACGGGGCCCCACGACATACCGAACGCCACCACGAACAAGTTCGCCGCAATCAATGCGATCACTCCCGCGGCGCCCGGAAGGCTCGGCGTTCCATCGGGGCCAATCGTCGCGTTGGCGAAGATGACAGCCATGGTGATGAGCGTGACCGCCATGCCCGACGATCCGATGAGCAGCAGTGGTTTGCGTCCGATCTTGTCGATCAGCGCGATGGCGATCAGTGTCGTCAGCACGTTGATCACCGACGTGATGACGGTGTAGATCGCCGACTCGTCAGCGCTGAAACCGACCGCCTGCCACAACACGTTCGAGTAGTAGAAGATCACGTTGATGCCGACGAACTGCTGGAAGATCGACAGGCCGAGGCCGACCCACACGATGCCGTAGATGCCACCGGTCGGCTTCTTCAGATCGCGCAGTGACGGCTTGTCCTCGCGCTCGAGTGTCTCCTTGATGCGGTCGATCGTGATTTCGAGGTTCTTCTGACCCAGGAGCATGCTGAGTACCTTGCGGGCTTCCGGAATCTTGTGGCTGGCAACGAGATACCGCGGCGACTCAGGAATGGTGAACGCCAACGCCCCGTACAAGACGGCGGGAATCGCCATCATCAAGAACATCCAGCGCCACGCGTCGAGACCGAACCAGAACGGCTCGTTCGCGCCGCCGGCCGCCCATTGCAGGATCCAGTTGACGGCGAACGACGCGAAGATGCCCAACACGATCGCCAACTGTTGCAGGGACCCCAGCCGGCCGCGGATCGACGGTGGCGATGTCTCCGCGATATAGGCGGGTGCGATGACCGAAGCCACGCCGACGCCGATGCCGCCGACAATGCGGAACAGGACGACCGACCAGACTTCATGAGCAAAGCCCGTCCCGAAGGCGCTGATGAGGAAGAGCAGCGCTGCGATCTTCATGACCGAGATGCGCCCGATCATGTCGGCGATCCGACCGGCGGTCATGGCTCCCGCTGCCGCACCCAAGAGCGCTGAGGCGACGGCGAAACCGAGTTCTGCGTTGCCGATACCGAAATCCTCTTGGATGGAGTCGACCGCTCCGTTGATCACCGCGCTGTCGTAACCGAACAGCAAGCCGCCCAGCGCGGCCACCGAGGCGATTCGGACGGCAGTGCCGCCGGAGGAGAAATCATCGTCGGCGATTGGCAATGAGGATTCGTCTCCGACGGGGGCATTGGAGCCTGCCATGGGCGTCCCTTTCGCAGCGTTGCGTGATCCGGGTCACGTGAGTACCCCCGTCTTACCACTGGGAAGCACGCTGTGGGTGGACTTACGCCGAGCGTTCTCCGAGTCCACCGCTGAGTCGGTCATACACCTGCCGCAGATCGTCAACACGCACGCCCGCCAGCGAACTCAGATGAGCCCGCCGTCGGCCAGTTGGCACCTCGACGTCGTTGGGCACGACCAGCACCGGGCATCCTGCACTCTCGGCCGCAGCCGTGCCCGTCACGGAATCCTCGATAGCCAGACACTGAGCCGAGGAGAAGCCCAGCAGCTCGGCCGCCCGAGCGTAGATGTCCGGTTCGGGTTTGGCGCGGCGTACCTCGTCACCGCATACCGATGCGGAGAAGTAGTGCCGACCAATGCTTTTCAGCGCCTGCTCGGTGAGGCCGCGACGAGTATTGGTAACCAACGCCATCGGGACCCCGTCGGCGAGAAGCGCGTCGAGCAGCTCGCGTGCGCCCGGCAACCACGGCAGACCGGCTTCGAAAAGCTCACCGGTCCTGTCGTGCAACCAGTCTGCGGACTCCGCCATCGCCGCGGGGTCGGGATCCAGACCGAGATCGGCGTAGACGGTCGCCATGACACTCTCGGCTGAACCGCCGACCGTCGACTCCCGCACCTCTGGGGTCAGGACACCGCCGAGGCGCGCGTAGAGCTCGTGCATCGAGATGTCCCAGAGCTTTTCGGAGTCGACAAGGGTGCCATCCATGTCGAACAAAACGGCCCGCATCTCGCGAATTCCGTTGTTATTCAGCAGGTCTCAGTCCTCCGGGTTATAGCCAAGATTGGGAGCCAGCCAGCGCTCGGCCTCGGCCAGGGTCCAGCCCTTGCGCTTCGCATAGTCGGCGACCTGGTCCTGCGCCATCCGGCCCACCACGAAGTACTGCGACTGCGGATGCGAGAAGTACCAGCCGCTGACTGCGGCACCGGGCCACATCGCCATTGACTCGGTCAACTCGATTCCGGTCCGCTTCTGGACGTCCATCAATTCCCACAGCGTCACCTTCTCGGTGTGCTCGGGGCACGCCGGGTAGCCGGGGGCAGGACGAATTCCGACGTACTTCTCAGCGATGAGCGCGTCGTTGTCCAACTGCTCGTCAGGCTGAAATCCCCAGAACTCCTTGCGGACTCGTTGGTGCATACGTTCGGCGAAGGCCTCTGCCAGCCGGTCGGCGACCGACTCCAGCAGGATCGCGCTGTAGTCGTCAAGCGCCGCCTTGAACTCTGCGATCTTCTCCTGGCTGCCCAGACCCGCGGTGACCGCGAAGGCACCGACGTAGTCAGCCAGCCCGGTGTTCTTGGGGGCGATGAAGTCGCCCAGTGACTTGTTCGGGATGCCGTCGCGGTGCTCGCCCTGCTGACGCAGGTTGTGCAACGTGGTCAGCACCTCGGTGCGGGTCTCGTCGGTATAGACCTCGATGTCATCGCCGACGGCGTTCGCCGGGAAGAAGCCGATCACCCCGTTGGCCGTCAGCCACTTCTCCTTGATCAGGGTGTCAAGCATCTCCTGGGCGTCGTCGTAGAGCTTGCGGGCGGCCTCGCCGGACGCCGGGTTGTTGAGGATATCGGGGAATCTGCCCTTCATCTCCCAAGCGTTGAAGAACGGCTGCCAGTCGATGTACTCGCGCAGCTCGGCGAGGTCGTAATCGAGTAATTCCCGCACACCGACTCCCTGGGCGGGCACCGGCGGCGTGTAGCCGTCCCACTCGATCGGCGTCCGGTTCGCGCGGGCCTTCTCCAGCGTCAGCATCGGCCGCTCGCTCTTCTTGGCGTGCCGTTCACGCAACGCTGCGTAGTCGGTCTCGGTGGCCTCCAGCAGGGCCGGCCTCTGCTTGTCGTCGAGCAACGCGGCGGCGACCGGGACGGAGCGCGACGCGTCTTTGACCCAGACCACCGGCCCGCTGCGACGCGGAGAGATTTTCACTGCCGTGTGGGCGCGCGAGGTGGTCGCGCCACCGATCAGCAGCGGGATCTCCAACCCCGCGCGCTCCATCTCGACAGCGAAGTTGGCCATCTCGTCCAGCGACGGGGTGATCAGGCCGGACAGCCCGATGATGTCGGCGTCGTGTTCTTTGGCGGCGTCCAGGATCTTCTGAGCTGGCACCATCACACCGAGGTCGATGACTTCGAAGTTGTTGCACTGCAGCACAACTCCGACGATGTTCTTGCCGATATCGTGGACGTCTCCCTTGACGGTCGCCATCACGATCGTGCCGTTGGTGTCCTTGGAGGCGGCCGTACCGTTCTGTTCCTTCTCGGCTTCGATGAACGGCAGTAGGTACGCGACGGCCTTCTTCATCACCCGGGCCGACTTCACGACCTGGGGCAGGAACATCTTCCCCGAGCCGAAGAGGTCACCGACGACGTTCATGCCGTCCATCAGCGGGCCCTCGATCACCTCGATCGGGCGGCCGTCCGCGGCGGCGATCTCGGCCCGCAGTTCCTCGGTGTCGTCGTCGACGTGGGCGTCGATGCCCTTCACCAGGGCGTGCGTAATCCGCTCGCGGACCGGCAGGCTTCGCCATTCGGCCGCAACCGGGTCCTCACCTTTGTCCTTGCTGTTGAACCGTTCGGCGATCTCCAGCAGCCGTTCGGCCGCGTCCTCGCGACGGTTCAGGACGACGTCCTCGATGCGGTCCCGCAGTTCGGGATCGATCGAGTCGTAGGGCACCAACGCGCCCGCATTGACGATGCCCATGTCCAGGCCGGCCTTGATGGCGTGGAAGAGAAACACCGCGTGGATCGCTTCGCGCACAGGGTTGTTGCCCCGGAACGAGAACGACACGTTCGAGATACCGCCGGAGATGTGCACCCCGGGCAGGTTCTCCTTGATCCACGCGCAGGCCTCGATGAAGTCGATCCCGTAGGTCGCGTGCTCCTCGATACCGGTCGCCAGCGCAAAGCAGTTCGGGTCGAAGATGATGTCCTCGGGCGGGAAGCCCACCTCTTCGGTCAGGATCCGGTAGGCGCGCCCGCAGATCTCCTTGCGGCGCTCCAGGTTGTCGGCCTGCCCCTGTTCGTCGAAGGCCATCACGACGACGGCGGCGCCGTACTTGCGGCACAGCTGGGCTTCGCGGATGAACTTCTCCTCGCCCTCCTTCATGGAGATCGAGTTGACGATCGGCTTGCCCTGCACGTTCTTCAGGCCCGCCTCGATGACCTCCCACTTGGAGGAGTCGATCATCACGGGGACGCGGCTGATGTCCGGCTCGGCCGCGATCAGCTTGGTGAACCGGTCCATCGCGGCGACGCCGTCGATCATGCCCTCGTCCATGTTGATGTCGATGACCTGCGCACCGACCTCGACCTGCTGCAGGGCAACCGACAGCGCAGTGTCGTAGTCCTCGGCCTTTATCAGGTTGCGGAACCGGGCGGAGCCGGTGATGTTGGTGCGCTCACCGATGTTCACGAATAGGGAGTCTTCGGTGATGTTGAGCGGCTCCAAGCCCGAGAGCCGGGTGGCCACCTCGATCTCCGGCAGCTGGCGCGGCGGCTTACCCTCGACGACCTTGGCGATCTCGGCGATGTGCGGCGGTGCGGTGCCGCAGCAGCCACCGACCAGGTTGACCAGGCCGGCCTCGGCGAAGTCGGCGATGTAGTCGGCCTGACGCTCCGGGGTTTCGTCGTATTCACCGAACGCGTTGGGCAGGCCGGCGTTCGGGTAGCACGAGACAAAGGTGTCCGCGATACGCGACATCTCGGCGATGTAGGGCCTCATCTCCGGCGCGCCAAGGGCGCAGTTGAGGCCCACCGCGATCGGCTTCGCGTGCCTGATCGCGTTCCAGAACGCCTCGGTGACCTGACCGGACAACGTGCGTCCGGAAGCGTCTGTGATGGTGCCCGAGATGATCACGGGCCAGCGGCGTCCACGCTCCTCGAACAGCGTCTCGACGGCGAACACCGCCGCCTTGGAGTTCAGCGAGTCGAAGATCGTCTCGATGATGAGGAGATCGGCACCACCGTCGACCAGGCCATTGGCGGCTTCGAGGTACGCGGCGACCAGCTGGTCGTAGGAGACGTTGCGGGCTCCTGGGTCATTGACGTCCGGCGAGATGGACGCGGTCCGCGTCGTGGGTCCGAGGGCGCCGGCCACATAGCGCGGCTTCTCCGCGGTGCTGAACTTGTCAGCCGCCTTGCGCGCCAGGGCAGCGCCCGCGTAGTTCAGTTCGTAGCCCAGCTCCTGCATCTCGTAGTCGGCGAGTGAGACCGCGTTCGCGTTGAACGTGTTGGTCTCGAGGATGTCGGCGCCCGCTTCGAGGTATTCGCGGTGGATGCCCTCGATGATCTGGGGTTGCGTCAGGGTGAGCAGGTCGTTGTTGCCCTGAAGGGCCGTCGGCCATTCTGTGAACCGGTCGCCGCGGTAGCCCTCCTCGTCCGGCCGGTCGCGCTGGATCGCCGTGCCCATCGCGCCGTCGATCACCAAAATTCGCTCGCGCAGAGCCGCCGTCAATTCGTCTGTGCAGTCGGGACGGATGTTCGGCGTGAAGGCTTTCGACTCAACGTCGGCCACATGCACTCCTTCCATAACGGAAGGCGTCCTTGACTTCGCCGAGCGTGGCGGAAACCGGCAGGTACCCGGAACCGTTGCAACGCCTCTCGACCAGGAAAGTCTACGCCGTCACCCAGTAGACGTCTGGACGCCCAACTCATCGCCGCGATCGACAGCTCTGAAGACCTTGTGGCGATGGTCTAAGTATCAAGGTTAACCGGATTGCGGTCGAACGCATTTCGCCCGGCGGCTTCGCCACCACGATCCGCGCACGACGATCAGCCGTGTGGCGATGCCGCTCCTAGCCCCCACACAGGGCTTACGCTGGCCTGGTGACGCCAAACCTGCCCGACTTGAGCGACACAATCGTCGTCGCCGCCTTCGAGGGCTGGAACGACGCCGGCGATGCGGCCAGCGATGCGCTGGAGCACCTGGATGCGATCTGGGAAGCCGAGCAGATCGTAGAGATCGACGACGAGGCGTATTACGACTACCAGGTCAACCGGCCGGTGATTCGGCAGGTCGACGGGGTGACCCGCGAGCTGGTGTGGCCCTCGATGCGGATTTCGCACTGCCGCCCACCCGGCTCGAACCGCGACATCGTGCTGATGCACGGTGTCGAGCCCAATATGCGCTGGCGTACCTTCTGCGCCGAGTTGCTGGCAATCGCCGACAAGCTCAACGTGCAGACGGTCGTCATCCTGGGTGCGCTGCTGGCCGACACGCCGCACACCCGCCCGGTTCCGGTGTCGGGCGCGGCCTACTCCCCCGACTCGGCGAAGGTGTTCGGCCTCGAAGAGACGCGCTACGAGGGGCCGACGGGCATCGCCGGGGTGTTCCAGGACGCATGTGTCCAAGCCGGCATCCCCGCCGTGACGTTCTGGGCAGCCGTCCCCCACTACGTGTCGCAGCCACCGAACCCGAAGGCCACTGTTGCGTTGTTGCGTCGCGTCGAAGATGTCCTCGACATCGAGGTGCCGCTCGCCGATCTGCCGACGCAGGCCGAGGAGTGGGAGCTCGCGGTGACCGAGATGACCGCGGAAGACGACGACATCGCCGAATACGTGCAGTCGCTGGAGGAACGCGGCGACGCAGAGGTGGATATGCACGAGGCGATCGGCAAGATCGACGGCGACGCCCTGGCAGCTGAGTTCGAGCGCTATCTGCGCCGGCGCGGGCCCGGCTTCGGGCGATAGCACGGCCTCGGCTAGGCGATGCGCTACGCCGGTTGGGCGAGCCTGGAAGTACCGCCCCTCGCGACGGGTGCCGGTGGCGAGGTCGTGCGCGAGATTTTCCTGCGCTTTGACAGGCAGACGCAACGCCAGCGCAGCATCCTGCGGCTCGCGCTCGTCTGCCTGATGGTGCTCGCCGTCTACAGCGACACCCCACGGACGCAGTGGGTGCCGCAGTTCGCCCTCATCGCCGTTTACGGCGGGCTTTCGTTGGTTGCCGCGTGGCTGTGGCTGCAACACCCCGATCGGGCGCGCAAGTTGCGGCGGGTGGAACCGATGGCGCTCATCGATGTCGCGGCGCTATGCATCCTGCCGTTCCTGTCGACGGGCAGCTATCTCGTCCTCGGGCTGCTGGCGTTTCTTCCGTTTTTCATCGCCACGCAGACCGGCCCACGCGCCGCTGTACTCTCACTTGCCGCGATCACGTGCGGCGCGGTCGCGGTGCTCGCCGACCCGAGGTACCGCCAACAGTTGTCGCCCGGGGTGATCGCGACTCTGCTGGCGATGCTCGCGCTGCTGTGCCTGTGCTCCTACACCGTGTCGCGGGTTCAGCAACGCAGGCTGGCCAGTGTCGCCGAGCTGACCGCCAGCCGGTCGCTACTGCTGGCCGACGTGATGAGCGCCGAGGAGCGCGAGCGGCGCCGGATCGCAGAGGCCTTGCACGACGGGGCATTACAGACCGTGTTGGCCGCCAAACAGGATCTGCGCGACGCGATCCGCGACAACGGTGACACCTCCGGTGTCCAGCGGGCCAGCGGGCTGCTGGCCGACGTGTCTCGTGACCTGCGGCAGGTGACGCGCGAACTGCATCCGTCGGTGCTCGACGAGGCGGGGCTCGCGGTCGCGATAGAGGCTCTGGCGCAAGCGTTCACCGAACGCACCGGCGTGCCCGTGCACTGTTCAGTCGACTATTCGCGGCGCCACCCCGACGATGGGTCGGTGTACGGCATCACCCGCGAACTGCTCAACAACATCGCGCGGCATGCCGATGCGACCACGGTGACGCTGGAGTTGCGCGACATCGGGGACGCCCTGATGTTGGATGTCCGCGACGACGGCGTCGGCATGGATCCCGCGGTGATCTCGCAGCGGGTCAGCGAGGGGCACATCGGGCTCGCGTCACACCGTGCCCGCATCGAAACACTCTCGGGAACAATGGATTTTCGGCCGGTCGAGCGCGGTACCTGGGTGCAGGTCCGGCTGCCGTTCGGCGTTCAGCAGGAGGCGCGATGAGCAGTTCGAACCGCAAGGTGTCCGTCGTTGTCGGCGACGACCACCCCGTGTACCGCGAAGGAGTCGTGCGGGCGCTGGACAACAGTGGCCGCACCGAAGTCGTCGCAGCCGTAGGCAACGGCGCCGATGCGCTGGCGGCGGTACGCGAACACCGGCCCGATGTGGCCCTGCTGGACTACAAGATGCCCGGCCTCGACGGAATCGCGGTGGCCCATGCCGTCGCTCGCGACCATCTGCCCACCCGAGTGCTGTTGCTGTCGGCGAGCACCGAGGGCTCCGTGGTGTACCGCGCGATCCAAGACGGGGCGGCCGGATACCTATCGAAGGAAGCCGACCGCGACGACATCGTGGCGGCCGTCATCGCCTGCGCGCGTGGGGAGAGCGTCATTCCGCCCGAGTTGGTGACATCGCTTGCGACACAGGTACATCAGCATGCGCATTCGACGGCACCGCTGCTCAGCGGACGCGAACAAGAGATCCTGCGGTTGATCGCCGACGGTAAGACCGTCCCGGAGATGGCCGCCGAGCTATTCCTGGCGCAGACCACGATCAAGACCCATATCCGGCGGCTCTACGAGAAGCTCGGAGTATCGGACCGCGGTGCGGCTGTCGCATACGCGATGCGCAACCACATCCTGGAGTGAGCACTGTCGTCCAAACGGATGACAGTACGGTCATCCGGCGGTTCATGCTTTCACACGATCCCGGTTTCAGCTGGTGAGCCGCAGTCTTGTTCGCATGACTACAGCGACCCGCACCCCCGCTCCCGCACGGAAAACCCGTCCCAACGTCGCGGTCAAGTACGCGACCGAAGCGATCGGAACGCTGATCCTGGTGTTCACGATCGGTGCCGCTGTTCGCAGCGGTAACCCCCTCGCGCCGCTCGGCATCGGCGCGGTCCTGATGGCCATGGTCTACGCAGGCGGCCATGTCTCAGGCGCCCACTACAACCCGGCAGTGACAATGGCGGTGCTCATCCGCCGACGCATCGATCTGCGCGAAGCGATCCGATACTGGGTCGCACAGCTCGGCGGCGCACTGGCCGGTGCGGCCGTCGTGGCGGCGGTCGTTCCCGCGGCCCAGTCAGCTGCCCCTTACCTGACCGGGCACGCGTTGGTGGCCGCTGTCGCCGCCGAGTTCGTATTCACGTTCGCACTGAGCTACGTCGTGCTCAATGTCGCCACGAGCAAAGACCATCCCGACAACAGCTTTTACGGGCTCGCGATCGGATTCACCGTGCTGGCGGGTGCCGTTGCGGTGGGCGGTCTCTCGGGCGCGGTGTTCAATCCGGCCGTCGCCGTGAGCGGCGTCCTGATGGGCACCCTCTCAGGGTCGGTGTTGTGGACCTACCTCGTGGTGCAAATGCTGGCCGGTGCCGCCGCGGGCATCGCGTTCCGCGCTCTCAATCCCACCGACAACTGACTTGGAGCCGTAAAGGCCTGGCCCGCAACGGGTCAGGCTTTTACTGGTTTTGGTGCCTGCCAGACTCCGTTGAGCGCATCGGGCTTCGGCCAGTACAGGCGCAGGACGACCTGGAAAGGTCCTTTGGGCGCCGGCAGCCAGTTGGCTTCTCTTTCGATTCCTGGCGACGCGTTCTGGATGTAGAGCGTGTAGCCGCCGTCGGCGTCGGGGACCAGGCTCGGCAGCATCGACGAATTGATCAGATACCGCTTCATCGGATTTTCCACGAGCAGACTCTGCGGCATCTCGTACATGGTGAGCGACCAGAATGCGTTGACCGGCGGCAGCTGGTCCTTGGCGAATCGGTACGTGTAGTTGTTGGCACCGGTCAGCGGTGCACCCGTGGAGTCCACCGCCGCACCGGGATAAATCGCCTCGGCGGCGGTGTTGCCGTAGATGCCGAGGGCGGCACCCGCCATGCGGTACAGATAGTTACCCTTGAGATCCGCTGCGGTGCCGAAGAATTGGGCCGATCCCACTTCGCCGGTGTCGACCTTGTCCCGCTTGAGCGTATCCAGTTCGGTCCAAGCGTCGGACATCCCGGCCTCGACCGCCGATCTCATCTCCGGCGTCAACTTGTCGGAGTCGAAATTCCCGTCGGGCCCGATCCCGATGGTGGCGAAACGGGCGCGCAGGTCCTGTTCGGTGGCCGGTGCCGGTGCGAATCGCAGCAGGAAGTTGAGGATCTCGAAGAACTGCGGAGACGTCTTCTGCTGGTCTCGGGTGAGCGGAGGGACGAAGTCGATAGGCGGGGCGGCTGCCGGCGGTGGCTGGTTCAAATAGGTCGACAGCGGTGTCACCTGATAGCCGGCCTGGATCTTCCTGACCTGGTCGATATCCGACGGGCCGAACAGCTGGGTGCGATAGAGCACCATCGCGAGCTCCGTGTCGGACTTGATGACCTCGTTGATGCCCTCGGGTTTCTCGCCCTGCCAGTTCGGGCCCGCCAGAAGGTACTTCCCGCCGCCGTTACCGGTCGTGCGACTTCCGACGTAGGCCATGTTGTAGGTGTAGAGGTCGACGAACTGCAGCGAGTAGTAGCGGTCCTGTTCGATGGGAGGAACAGTCAGCACCAACGGTTCGGCCCGCAGGTCTGCTCCGATCGCGGAGTACGGTGTATCGGAGTTCGGCGTCTGGATCGCCGTGTCTTCGGGTGTGTAAACCTGTGCACTGCTGTGGATTTCGTTCCAGCCACCTTTGTACTCGGGATCCTCCTTGTTGACGAAGTAGGAGTACATGACCCGGTAGTTGTCGACGATCGGGAAGCCGTAGATGTAGGCCTCCTTCGCGATGCCCCGCGCCTGGTCCGGTGTGACGGCAACCGGAGCAGGGGGTGGCTGCGACACCTCGGCCTCCTCGGACTTCTTGGCGCTACAACCCGCCAGCAGCGCGAGGGCGACCAGAACAGCCGCGATGTGGCGGATCAATGCTTCTCGAGCGCTTCGGTGCGGGCGCTCATCGAGCGGCCGTGCGCGGCCACTTCGGCGTCCATCCGCGGCAACAGTTCCGGAACGTGCTTCAAGGTTGTCGACTCGCCGAGCCGTGACGACAGCAGTGGCTTCAGCCAACGCAACGCGCCGACGAAGCCCGGACAGTTGATCTGGCGTTTGCGGCCTTCGATGCCCTTGATGAACGCCTCACCGCACTTCTCCACCGACGTGGTCTTGCCCAGCGGTCCCGGGAGCTTGCGCAGCATTTCCTGGAAGGCCGCTGACTCGCTCTTGGTCTCCTGGACCAACGGTGTGTCGATCCACAACATGTGTGCGGATCCGACATCGACGCCCCGGTGTGCGAGCTCGAGGCGAAGTGCGTTGGCGAAGTGCTCCACGCCCGCCTTCGACGTGTCGTAGGGCACCATGCCCGCGGCGGGCGCGTAGGCGGCGGCCGAGGACACGATCAGCACGTAGCCCCGCCGCTCGATGACCGAGGGCAGGGCGGCGCGCACGGTGTGGAATACGCCCATCACGTTCACGTCGATCAGCGTTTGGAAGGCCTTGGGATCGACAGCCAGCAGCGATCCGTGGGTTGCGATGCCGGCGTTGGCCATCACGACGTCGATACCACCGAACCGCTCGATACCTGCGTCGGTGGCCGTCTGCATAGCGGCGAGATCGCGTACGTCCGCGACCGCAGTCAGCACGCTGTCCTCACCGAGCCTGGTGGCAAGCTCCTTGAGCGGCACCTCATCGAGGTCCGTGAGCACCAGCTTGGCGCCCTTATCGCGAAGGCGGCGGGCTACCTCGGCACCGATGCCGTTGGCCGCGCCGGTGATCAGGACGACTTTTCCGTTTACCGAACCCATGGTCGTCAAACGTACTCCGCACCGAGTGTGGGCGAGGCAGGTCTACAGCTTGATGCCGAGCAGTGCGTCGATGGCCGTCGCCACCAGTCGCGGAGCTTCGGTATCGTGGCCACCGTACTGAAGGGCATCTGTCGTCCAGCCATCAAGCGCGGCAAGTGCTTTCGGAGTATCAAGATCGTCCGCCAAGTAACGTCGGACGCGCGCGACCACGTCGGCGGCATCGGGTCCGGCGGGCAAGGCCACGGCGTTGCGCCAGCGCTGCAACCGATCGTTGGCCTCGTCGAGAACTGCCGGACTCCAGAAGCGGTCGCTGCGGTAGTGACCCGCGAACAGTCCCAACCGGATCGCCGCGGGGTCGACGCCGTCGGCGCGCAAGCGAGAAACGAGCACCAGGTTGCCCCGGCTCTTGCTCATCTTGTGCCCGTCCCACCCGATCATGCCTGCGTGCACGTAGTGGCGGGCGAATCGCCGCTCCCCCGTGACGGATTCGGCATGTGCGGCGGAGAATTCGTGGTGCGGGAAGATCAGATCGGAACCGCCACCCTGGATATCCAGGCCGGTGCCGATGCGACTCAGCGCAATCGCGGCACACTCGACGTGCCAGCCGGGCCGTCCGGCGCCGAACGGAGAGGGCCAGCTCGGCTCGCCCGGCCGTTCCGCCTGCCACAACAGGGCGTCGAGAGCGTCGCTCTTACCGCGGCGATCGGGGTCGCCGCCGCGCTCGGCGAACAGCCGCATCATCGTGTCGCGGTCGTAGCCCGATTCATAGCCGAACTGGGGTGTGGCGTCGGCACGGAAATAGACGTCGGGAAATTCGGCGTCTTCGGCGACGTACGCCGAGCCGGCCGCAAGCAGCTTCTCGACCACCTCGATGACCTCCGCGATCGCCTCGGTGGCGGCGACGTAGTCGTGCGGGGGCAGCACCCGTAGGGCGGCCATGTCCTCGCGGAACAGCTCGGTCTCCCGATCACCGAGCTCGCGCCAGCCGATGCCGTCGCGATCGGCCCGCTCGAACAGTGGATCGTCGACGTCGGTGATGTTCTGCACGTAATGCACCTGATGGCCCGAGTCCAGCCACACCCGGTGGACGAGGTCGAACGTCAGATAAGTGGCGGCGTGGCCCAGGTGGGTGGCGTCGTAGGGGGTGATGCCGCAGACGTACATGGTGGCGACGTCACCGGCGGTGACAGGTCGCACCTGCCGGTCGGCACTGTCGTAAAGGCGTAGCTGCGGACCGCGGCCATCGAGGGCCGGGACGGTCGGCGCCGGCCACGATTTCATAGCGTCGACTTTAGGCATCACGGAATTCGACACCGCGATCGGCCGATTCATTCCCGGATCAGCGGTTCCGGTAGGCCGACAGGATGCCCTCGAGCAGCACATCGGCCAGTTCGGCTCGGCACATCAGCAGGTCGGGCAGGTACGGGTCGGCCCGGTTGTAGATCAACGGCGAGCCGTCGAGGCGTGTCGCGTGCATACCGGCGGCAGCCACCACACCGGCGGGCGCAGCCGAATCCCACTCCCACTGGCCGCCCGCGTGGAGGTAGGCATCGACGTCGCCGCGGACGACGGCCATCGCCTTCGCGCCTGCCGAACCGATCCGGACCAGCCTGATGTCAAGTCGATCGCGCAGCCACCACAGCACCGGCGGTGGACGGTTGGCACTGGCCGTGATGATGATCGGTCCGTCCGCGCGCGGCGGCGGTGGCGGCACGGTGTCGGTGCGGTAGACCTCGCCGCGGGCGGGCAGTGCCACGGCCGCATCGGTGATGCCGCCGCCGTGCGGGCCGTCGTTGCGCTGCCACAGCGCGATGTGCACCGCCCAATCCGTCCGGCCGGGCATCGAGAACTCGTGGGTGCCGTCGACGGGATCGACAATCCAGACGCGGTCGGCCTGAACACGGGAAATATCGTCAGCCGCCTCTTCGGACAACACAGCGTCGCCGGGGCGTGCGGCACGTAGCCGGTCGAGGATCAGCGTGTTGGCGCGTCTGTCACCCTCATCGCCCAGTTCGTAGGGATCGTAGAAACCGATCTCCTCACGCACCCCCAGCAGCAATTCACCGGCATCCTTGGCCACCTCGGCGGCAAGCGCCGCATCGGTCGCACTCACCGGCTCAGTAGATCACGGAGGTTTAACCCGTCACCGCAGTGGAATCCTGTGGCTCGTCAAGCGGGGGTCCAGGAGGTGGCCACAGGGGTGAAACAGCCAGTAAAGCTTGCGGCGCCCCAACGCGCAGCCGCCGTGCTATCCCGCGTGGGATTCCTCTCCGGCCTCGACGCCGGCGTTATTTTCGCGCTCTCCAACCAACTCCGACAGGTGGAGGTGTTGCGCGGCGAGATCGTCTACAGCCAGGACGAGCCTGCCGACGGGTTGCACATCATCGTGGCCGGCAAGGTCAAGATCTGCTGTCATTCCCCTGACGGCCGCGAGCAGCTGCTCGCGATACGGGGTCCGGGCGACATCCTGGGCGCGGTCTCGGTTTTCGACCGCGGCCCGCGCACCGCGACGGCAATAGCAGTCACGAACGTGTGTACAGCGGTGGTGGACAACGACACTCTGCAGTCGTGGATGGCCGAACGTCCGCAGATCGCACAGCAATTGCTCCGATTCATGGCTGGCCGGTTGCGGCTCGCCAACAATCATCTGCTCGACATCGTCTTCGATGACGTGCCCGGCCGCGTCGCCAAAGAACTGCTGCACCTGGCTCAGCGGTTCGGCACCCAGAGGGGTGAATCATGGCAGGTGACACACGATCTCACTCAGACCGAAATTGCACAGTTGATCGGTGCCACTCGCGAGAGTGTGAACAAGGCGCTGTGCGATTTCGTCCAGCGTGGATGGATAACGACGGACGGCAAGTCGACGCTGATCCACTATCCGCAGTTGCTCGCCAAACGCGCGGGGTGATCAGAACGCGGGCCACGGGATCGGGCGTCGACGATCCGGACCGGGCATCACCGGATCATCAAGCAATGCAACAGTTCTCGCTTTCAGTGCGGCGATCTCACGTTCGGTGATGTGCGCGCACAACGCGTCCGCCAGGCCGTTCGTCAGCTGGTCGCGCAGGGCGGTGACGGCCTCCAGGGTCTGGTCGTCCACCGGCTTGCCCGCCCAGCCCCACAGCACCGTTCTCAGTTTGTCCTCGACATGCAGGCTGACGCCGTGGTCGACACCGTACACATGCCCGTCGATTCCGGACAGGATGTGGCCGCCCTTGCGGTCGGCGTTGTTGATCAACACGTCGAAGACCGCCATCCTGCGTAATCGAATGTCGTCGGCGTGCACCAGGGTCACCTCGGCGCCGGCGTAGTCGTAGGCCTGCAGGATCGGCAGAAAACCGGGCGGGATATGCCCGGCGGGCAACAGGTCGACGAGGTCCGGCCCCGTCGCGGGTTCGTCGCCGACCTCGCCGAGGCTCTCACCGGGCTGGTCGACCCATAGCTGCAGCATGCCAGGTCCGGCGGGGCCGTCGCGAATGATGGTGTACGGCACGATGTTCCAGCCCAGCGCATCCGACACGAGGTACGCACCGAGTTCCCGTCCGGCCAGTGTGCCGTCAGGGAAATCCCACAAGGGCGCCTCCCCCTTGATGGGCTTGTAGACGCAATGAGCTTGCTGCTCAGCGAGATGCGCCTCACACAGGAAGGTGGCGTTGCTGGCCGAGCGGATCCGCCCGATGACGGTCAGCTCACCGCGCCGCAGCACCTCGTTGGCTTCACGACCGGGGGCTCCGCTATTCGTCGGCGTCATCGTCGGAACCGGTGATGGCGCCGCGCAGGTAACCGTTGGTGCGCACGCAGATGTGCCCCTCCGGATCGAGCGGCTCGTCGCACAACGGGCACGGCGGACGGCCCGCCGAGATGACCCGGTTCGAGCGCGTCGCGAACTGACGTGCCGATTCCGGCGTCAGAAAGACACGCACCGCGTCGGGTCCGTCCTCGGCGTCGTCGAGGACCACCGAGGCGTCGAACTCGGTCTCGGACACCGCGAGCAGCTCGACCACGACGGTCTGGGCCTCAGAGTCCCAGCCAAGACCCATCGTCCCGACCCGGAATTCGGCGTCCACAGGGGTGATCAGGGGACTCAGATCGTCCACGTCACCGGTCTCCGGCGGGACCGGAGTGCCGAACCGCCGGTTGATCTCGAGCAGCAACGCGGCGATCCGTTCGGCGAGCACGGCAACCTGCTGCTTCTCCAGGATCACCGAGACCACGCGCTTGTCGTGGACGGCTTGCAGGTAGAAGGTTCGGTTTCCCGGTTGCCCGACGGTCCCGGCCACGAAGCGGTCGGGTGTTCGGAAGACGTGAATAGCGCGGGCCATGGCATCTCCAAAATACCGGTAATGGCTGCGTCAGCCGCAATCCCGGGGGTTCACGGGTCAGTCGGTCGAGCCACCCACCACGGCGTCTTCGGGTGGCACGCCGCTGTCCCTGGACGCATCCTGCGCCCCGTCCTTCGGCGGTTTTGCGACCAGCCCGGAGGTCAGCTGGTCGCCGGTGTGGTTCACGTGGATGACGAACGGACGCACCGTCGTGTAACGGATCACACTCATGGACGCAGGGTCCGCGGTGATGCGCTGGAAGCTGTCAAGGTGCGTTCCCAGGGCGTCGGCGACGATCGCCTTGATCACATCGCCGTGCGTGCACGCGATCCACAGCACGTCGCCCTCGTGCTGTTCGGCGAGCCGGCGGTCGTGCTCGCGCACCGCGCTCACGGCGCGCGCCTGGACGGCGGCGAGCCCTTCCCCGTCGGGGAACACCGCCGCGCTCGGCTGTTGTTGGACGACCGCCCACAGCGGCTCCTTGACCAGTTCGCCGATCTTGCGGCCCGTCCACGAGCCGTAGTCGACCTCGGAGATGCGCTCGTCGACGACCGGATCCAGGCCCAGCGCCGCGGCCAGCGGCTCAACGGTGCGTTCGCAGCGCAGCAGAGGCGATCGCACGATCGCGCGGATCGGCAGCGTGCCGATGCGCGCGATCAGCCCTTGGGCCTGTTCCTGACCCTTGTCGTCGAGGTCGATGCCCTCACTGCGGCCGGCGAGAGTGTGGGCGGTGTTCGAGGTCGACCGCCCGTGACGCAACAGGATGACCGTCATACCGCAGACACCACCCCGGTGCCGAGGAGGATCAGCACGACGGTGCCGAGCAGGACGCGATAGCCGACGAACCAATACATGCTGTGTCGCACCAGGAATCGTAGGAACCAGGCGACCGCGGCGTATCCCACGATCAGCGCGATCAGCGTGGCGACCAATAGCTGCGGACCCGTGGCGCTCATCCCCTCACCGACCGGATGAAACGCATCGGGCAGCGAGAAAAGGCCGGAGGCGAACACCGCCGGGATGGCGAGCAGAAAGCCGAAGCGTGCGGCGAGCTCGCGCTCCATCCCGAGAAACAGCCCGGCGCTGATCGTCGCGCCGGATCTCGAGACACCCGGTATCAGCGCGAGGCACTGTGCGAGGCCGACGATGATGCTGTCCTTCAACGTGAGCTGTTCGACTTTCCGCGCCTGGCGGCCGTAGTACTCCGCTGCGGCGATGACCGCCGAGAAGACGATCAGCGCGATCGCGATCAACCACAGATTGCGTGCGCCCGTTCTGATTTGGTCCTTGAACAACAGGCCGAGAACGCCGATCGGGATTGTGCCGATGATGACCCACCAGCCCAGCCAGTAGTCAGCGGTGCGATGCGCGGCCACGAAAAGGCCGTTGAACCAGGCTTTGATGATGCGGCCGATGTCACGCGCGAAGTAGATGAGCACAGCCACTTCGGTGCCCAGCTGGGTAACCGCGGTGAACGACGCACCGGCGTCCTCGGTGAAGAAGACCCGCGATGCGATCGCCAGGTGTCCGGACGACGACACCGGCAGGAATTCCGTCAGGCCCTGCAGTATCGCAAGAACGATCACCTGGACCCACGACATCGCCGCTACGTCCGTCACGACGACGACCGTACCGGGGAGTTGTGTCAGCGGGCAGGTCGCGTCACCGGCTGCGCGGCCGCCACCGCATCACGCACCGCCGCCGCCAGGCTCCGCCGGTCGGAGAGGTCGATGTCGATCAACTTCCGGGTGCCGACCGCGACGATGTCTTCGTTCTGCGGGACCGGCCCGGTCAACCGCGGCCGGTACACCTCGATCATCAGTGTTTGGCGTTCGACGTGAAAGGAAAAGCTACGGCCGTCGCCGACTTGGCCAAACCCGCTAGCGTGTACACCAGTGGAAATGTCCTCAATAGCAAACTCTTGGCTTCCCAATTCACGGTCTGCGGCAAGGGTCATGGGAATGACCATAACTCTGCTCATGCCGGTAAGTCAGGCCGGGCGCAAGAGTTGCATGCAAAATTTCGGTTTGGTTGTCTGCCTAGACTGCTGGTCGAGAGAAATCCAATTCGCACGTCCGAGAGCTACCCCTTGCCGATTCGCGTAAACAGCCGACACCAGGTCCTTCGTTTTTTGGCCTGCGCGGTGGCAATTGCCGGACTTTCAGGGTGTTCATCGAACCCGGTCGATACGCCTCCACCCACTATCGCGCCCGCTGAGGCTGCGATATCGCCGCCTGTGACGGGTAGGCCGGCCGGTTCGGTACAGCCCCTGCCCGACCGCGCGATCGCCGCGGTGTTCGACACGAAAACCGCGTCATTGGCCGTACTCAGCCCCAAATCCGCCGACAAGTCGGAGATCACCGTCCTCGGCGAGTTCGACGGCGCTCGTGCGGTGCCCCTTCCGAGACCCGCGACGGCGATGACCGGAGATGACGAGGGCCAGCTGTACGTGTCGACGCGCGGAGGTTATTTCCGGGTAGACGTCGCCGACGACACCGCGACGCTGATAGGTGTCGACGGGCAGCAGGACACCGACTTCACTGCCATCGCACGCCGCGAGGACGGCAAATTGGTGCTCGGCAGTGCTGACGGGACCGTCTTCACCTTGAGTTCCGAAACCGCGGTCGCCGCACAGGTAAGAATCTTCGCCCGGGTGGATGACCTTGTCACACAGGGCAATACCACGGTGGTGCTGGACCGCGGGCAGACATCGGTTACCGCGTTGTCCCCGGACGGCACCGAGGCTGAGCAAGCGCTGCGCGCCGGAGAGGGCGCGACGACGATGACGGCCGACGAGGCTGGCCGGGTGTTGGTGGCCGACACTCGCGGCGGCCAGTTGTTGGTGTACGGCCTGGATCCGCTGATGATCCTTCGCCAGGCCTACCCGGTGCGCGAGGCACCGTACGGACTGGCTGGATCGTCGACACTGGCCTGGGTGTCGCAGACGGCGACGAACTCCGTGGTTGGTTACGATTTGTCCACCGGCATCCCCGTCGAGAAGGTGCGCTATCGAACCGTGCAGCAGCCGAACTCCCTGGCTTACGACGACGCATCCGGCACCCTCTATGTGGTGTCGGGCTCAGGGGCGGGTGTGCAAGTGATTCCGGGTGCGGCGGTGGGCTCGTGACGACGATGCAGCGCGGCCGGATGCCCGAGGGCTGGGATAAAGATCTGTCCGACGACTACGAGTGGATTCCGCTGCGGCTGCCGCCCGATCTGACCCGGATCAACGCTTCGACCCGGTTGTCGATCGAGGCCGAATACCGTGGATGGGAGCTAACCCGCGTGCGGCTGTACACCGACGGATCGCGGCGGGTGTTGCTGCGCCGCAAGAAGTCTGCGGTCCGAGGAGCGGTCATCCCGGAGCCTCCAGCCCTGTGAGCTCATGATGTACCGCGCGCTGCAGCGGGTGCTGTTCCTGGTTGCGCCCGAACGCATACACACCTGGGTTTTCGCGCTGCTGCGGGCAGTCACCGCGCTCGCCGTCACGCGGCGGCCGCTGACGCGATGGCTCGGACCCCGCGATCCGATACTCGCCAGCACCGTGTTCGGCGTGAATTTCGCCGCTCCCCTAGGGCTGGCCGCCGGATTCGACAAGGACGGCCGGGGGTTGAAGACGTGGGGGGCCCTTGGTTTCGGGTACGCCGAGGTAGGCACAGTGACCGCAGTGGCGCAGCCGGGCAACCCGCAGCCAAGGATGTTCCGGCTGACCGACGACCGGGCCCTGCTCAACCGGATGGGGTTCAACAACCACGGCGCGGGTGAGTTGGCCATCCAACTCGCGCGTGAAACCCCCGAAGTGCCGATCGGCGTCAACATCGGCAAGACCAAGACCACCCCGGCCGAGTCGGCCGTCGAGGACTACGCCGAAAGCGCGCGCCTGCTCGGACCCTTGGCGTCGTTCATGGTGGTGAACGTCAGCTCACCGAACACCCCGGGACTGCGGAACCTGCAGGCGGTCGAGTCGCTGCGTCCGATCCTCGCAGCGGTCCGCGCCCAGACGACGACTCCCGTGCTGGTGAAGATCGCACCCGACCTGGCCGACGAGGAGATCGACGAGATCGCGGATCTCGCAGTCGAATTGGGGTTGGCGGGCATCGTCGCGACCAACACCACGGTATCCCGCGAGGGTCTGAGCACGCCGGGAATCGACGAGCTCGGCCCCGGCGGCATCTCGGGAGCGCCCGTCGCGCAGCGGTCCGCGGAGGTGTTGCGGCGGCTCTACCGGCGGGTCGGCGGCCAGTTGGTCCTGATCAGCGTCGGCGGTATCGAAACCGCGGACGATGCGTGGGACCGCATCGTTTCCGGCGCCTCACTGCTGCAGGGCTACACCGGTTTCATTTACGGCGGCGGGCTGTGGGCCAAGCGGATTCACGACGGCCTGGCCCACCGCCTGCACGACGGAGGGTTCGCGTCATTGGCCGACGCCGTCGGCTCGGCCGTTCGCGAGAACTAGTTCTGCTCGTAAGTCCCGGTGATGATCGCGCGCGCAATCGCGTTACCGAACAGGTTGAAGCCCAGATACGCGGGAGTGGCCTCCGCTGGCAGGTCCAGCTTCTCCACCCCGACGGCGTGCACCGCGACGATGTAGCGGTGATGACCATGTCCCGCGGGCGGCGCGGCGCCGATGAAGCGCTTCACGCCGGCGTCGTTGGCCAAAGTGAGTGCGCTACCGGGCAGCCCGCTCCCGTCGCCGGCACCGGCAGGCAATTCGGTGACGGTCGCGGGCAGGTTCGCGACCGCCCAGTGCCAGAAACCCGAAGCCGTCGGCGCGTCGGGGTCGTACACCGTGACTGCGAAGCTGCGGGTTTCCTCGGGGAAGCCCGACCACGACAGTTGCGGTGAGATGTCGGAGCCGCCGGCGCCCATGATGCCGCTGACCTGGTCGTTGGCCCACGGCTGGCCGTCCTCGAACGACTGTGACGTCACCGTGAACGTCGGGAGCTTCGGCAAGAAGTCGTAGGGGTTGTAGTCAAACGCCATTTTTTCGATCCTTTCGAGTGGTCAGCAGTGCGGGTCAGCAGTTCAGCAGGAAATGTTCGAGAACCCGGGTACCGAACGTCAGCGCATCGACGGGTACCCGTTCGTCCACGCCGTGGAACAGAGCGGCGAAGTCGAGGTCAGGCGGCAGTTTCAGCGGCGCGAACCCGAAGCAGCGAATACCAAGGCGCGCAAAGTGTTTCGCGTCGGTGCCGCCGGACAGCATGTACGGGACCGTCCGGCCGTCGGGATCCGCGGACAGGATCGCGGCGTTCATCGCGTCGAGCAACTCGCCGTCGAAGCTCGTCTCGTAGGGCGGCAGGTTGGTGATCCATTCGCGGGTGATGTCGGGGCCGATGATCTCGTCGACCTCGCGCTCGAAAGCGGCCAGCCGGCCTGGCAGGACACGGCAATCGACGACGGCCTCGGCCGTGCCCGGGATGACGTTGGCCTTGTATCCGGCCTTGAGCATCGTCGGGTTGGCCGTGTCGCGCAGCGTCGCGCCGACGATGCGGGCGATCGGCCCGAGTTTGGCGATCGCACCCTCGAGATCGGCCGAGTCCACGTCGAAGGTGTAGCCGGTCTCTTCGGTGACAGCGGTCAGGAACTGCTCGACCGAGTCGGTGAGGATCACCGGGAATTGGTGCTTGCCCAGCTTTGCCACGGCCTCGGACACCGCGGTGACCGCGTTGTTGTCGTGAATCATCGATCCGTGGCCCGCGCGTCCGCGCGCCGTCAGCCGCATCCAGAGCATCGCCTTCTCGGCTGTCTCGATCAGGTACAGCGTCCGCTCGCCGCCGTCACGCCGCGGGATCGTCAGCGAGAAACCGCCGACCTCGCCGATGGCCTCGGTGATTCCATCGAACAGGTCGGGACGGTTGTCGACGAGCCATTTGCAGCCGTAGTTTCCGCCCGCCTCCTCGTCGGAGACGAAGGCGAACACGAGGTCGCGCGGCGGGACGGTGCCCGAGCGTTTGAAGTCCCGGGCGACGGCGATCATCATCCCGACCATGTCCTTCATGTCGACCGCGCCGCGCCCCCAGACGTAGCCGTCCTCGACCGCACCGGAGAACGGGTGCACGCTCCAGTCGGCGGCCTCGGCCGGCACGACGTCGAGGTGGCCGTGCAGCATCAGGGCACCGCGCTCACGATCGGCCCCTTCCAGCCGCGCGAACACGTTCGCGCGGCCAGGCGCACCGGCTTCGATCAATTCGGTCTCGTAGCCGACCTCCTGCAGCTGTTCGACCACCCAGGCGGCACATTCGGCCTCGCCTTTGGTGGTTTCTGGCTCGCCGGTGTTCGAGGTATCGAAGCGGATGAGCGCGCTGACGAGATCAACCACCTCGGCTTCGGCTGCAGACTGAGGGGTCACAGTCACCATTCGTACCATTGCCGCCTCCCGTTGGTTTGGGCCCGGCCCGGGTGATCCGATAACCTAAGCTGCCTTCGAACTGGTCCGAGTGGCGGAATGGCAGACGCGCTAGCTTGAGGTGCTAGTGCCCTATTAACGGGCGTGGGGGTTCAAGTCCCCCCTCGGACACATCCGGCGACACGACTCAGGTCGGCAGTCGCCGTGACTCGCCGAAGATGCGGGTCGTAGTCGAGACGCAGGCCCAAGCTTGCGTACACCTCGGCGCGCTCAGCTCCGGTTGCCGCGCCGAGGATGACCGACAGTCCGCCTAACTCCTTAACTAACTCACTGATCTCGGCGGCACACATGGCGCGGGGCCGCTCCACTCGCTCAACGCGTGCCCTCAGCTCGTCGCGCTCGGCGGTACGTTGACGCAACGCAGCAGTTAGATCCTCAACGGCCACGCCAGACTCCACGGCGGTGATCAAGGCAGCCACTTTGGCATTCGCCTCGCTCAGCTGGCGCTGCAAGGCGGCGTAGCCAGGTCCGGCCGCCGGGTCCACGTCTTGCCCGCGTGCGAGGTCTTCTGGATCGGCCAGAGTGGCGATCCATTCGTCGAGTCGCGCTGTCACTGCGTCTTCGCGGAGATAGACGGTGCGCGGATGATCACTCAGGTCCACAGGTACAGAACGTGACTTGCCGAACTCACAACGGTAGAGGATCCGCGTTGTTTGCTTCCCCGGCCGGGCGGCGCCCTGCATTCGCCGTCCACATGCGGCGCAGAACAGCAGCCCACGCAGCGCATACGGCACTGTCGATTCTCTGCTGCACACGCGACCGGGACCACGCCGCGCCTGCATCCGGAGACGAACAGCCTGCGCCAGCTCATCAGGGATCAGCTCTTCGTGCGTGCGTCGATCGGGTGCGATCCAGTCGGCCCGATCGCGCCACCGCATGCGAGTCTCATATCCCGCGGCGACATCATCGGGGTTCAAAAGGACCTCATACTTCTCCTGCTTGCCCCAGACACGGATACCGCGGTACGCAGGGTTGTCGAGAATGGCGCGGATCGCCGAATGGGACCATCCACGTGGGTCACGATGCCGGTTCCGTGCCGGGTCGTATTGGCTCGGTGATGGCACTCCATCGTCGGTGAGCTGCTGTGCGATGAAGCGCAAGCCAGCACCATCGGCATACATGCGATAGATCCGCTCGACGGTCGGGGCGGTCTCGGGGTCAGGCTCCAGGCGGTGAAGACGCTGCCCAAGACTTGCCTTGGCGGGGTTTGGGTGCGGGCCGGCATCGACGAGTTGATAACCGTACGGTGGGCGACCGCCGAGGTATCTGGTTGTGTCCTGCGCGAGTGCCGACATCGCGGTACGCACGCGCATCTGGATTCGCGCACGTTCTCCCTTGCTCATTCCGCCAAAGAGCGTCATCACGAGGTCGTGTGCCTCGGATCCGGGATCAACCGCTCCGCCAACTTCAGGCACCCATAGGCCGACCCCGTAGTGCGTGAGCACCGGGAAGGTGAGCGCAAATTGCGGTCCGTAGAACGCGCGAGCAGGTTCCCCGATCACGACGGCATCGAAGCCACGGCCACGAGAAGTGACATCTGCGAGCAGACGTGAAGCCTCCGGCCTGCGTTTCCAGGGAAGCGACCGGCTCTGGCCTATATCGAAGTAGTCGGCGGCGAGGACGCCGCCATGCGGACTGATCAGATCGATGGCACGACGTTTCTGCCAGCTGCGGCTCGCCTCCGGATCTTGGGCGTCCTCGGTACTCACTCGGCCATAGAAGGCGAACCTGAGGCTCATGCCACTCCCCTCCCTGATCTAGGCGTCCGGTCCCGCATAGCCAGTATGACGTTTACCAGCGCGCGGTTGGCCTCGCGCGGGAGCCGATACCGGTTCGGCAGGTCAATTTCAACACCTCCCTCTGACATGTTCGGAGCATCGACTCGAACGTCACACTCGGAGCGAGCATGTGTCGTAGTCGGGCATCTTTCAGCCATCGCTTGCCCCTAGCGGATCCCATTGTTCGTTGTGGGCTTGGCGACGTGCTTCTACCAGTCCGATGAGGCGGGAGTGGATGCGTTGGAGGGCCGCGGAATAGACGAGACTGCGATCGCCGAGGCTGCCGAGGCCGGCACGTTCGAACTCCCACGCCACCAGATCATCGCGACCGGCGAAGTCACAGTTGGGATCGTATTGGTATGCAGTGCTTTTCAAGCGTTCTTCACGCGTCCAAATGGCGCGCTGTTCGCGCAGCACGGTCATGGTAGTGGAATAACGGCGGGATTTGCTGGTGATGTGGCCGCGGAATCCGAGGGTGTGCAACCACCGCCCGATGCCGGACAGTCCTTTGTCCGCGAGATCGCTGATGGTGGTCAGGATGGTCCGCACATGCTCTGACACGTCCAGGTCGGGTATGGCTTCCGTAGATAGGCGGCGCGCGCTGATTCCGAGGTCTACCAAGGATTTGGTGACATACTTGGCGAGATAGCGTGCCACCAGCCGGCCAGACATGGACCGTCCTGAGCCTGACCCTGGTTCTGGTTCTGGTTCTGGTGGAGCACTTTTCACTGGTTTTGCGGATGCGGCGAGGGGTTGGGTGTCGATCTGTGTGCCGAAACGCATCGTCCGCGCATCGGTATCAGCGGTCGGATCGTCGATGGTGAGCGTGACGGTGCGGGCGGCGTGTTGGATGATGGTGGCGAGTTCGACTGCACCGATGGGTGATTCCCAATCGGTCTGATCGGGGTCGTCTTGGGGGTCCAGGCGGATCAGGGCGTGGATGTGTGGGATGGCGCGGGCTTGCAGTTCGACGATTTTGATGAAGCTCACCCGCACCGCATCCGGATCCACACCGGTGGCTTTCAGTTCTTTGCGGAGGGTGCGCCGCATGGTGATGGTGAAGCGTCGCCACAGTTCGGGAAGATGCCAGGCGAACAGGACATGCCCGGCATAGTCGTAGCACTCCGGACAGAGCGGCTGACCGACCCGCTCGTCGCCATGATCATGGGACATGCTGCACCACAATTGTTTTCCATGCGGGCAGCGGCGGTAGCCGCCGATCCGGTGCTGGTCTCGGCATACCTGCGCTTTCTTGTCCCCCGACGTCGTGGCGGTGTGGACGGCCCCGAAGCTGGGGGCAGTCAGGGTGAGGAAAACTTGCGGATGATCGCCCACCGCGGTGGGCATGCCGTGGTGGCCTCCCGCAGCGCCGGCGTGCACGAGTTGCCAGGTGTCGCGGGCGTAGAGATCTGAACACGACGGGCAAATGTGGGCGCGACGGTTGTTGCACCGCGTCCACACCACCCGCTGACGCCCGTACTCATCGGTACCGATCAGCTGGATGGGGTGAGCGCAGAATCCGACGGATTCTGCTCGTCGCCACCAGGATTGGTATCCCATCGACGCGGCCCGGCGCACCATCTGCTCGACCACTCGGGTGGTATCAACTGTATCCGGAACACCCGGCAGGGCAAGCTGCGCCGATGTCATGGAGCTATTCACCGCTGCCCTCACCCACGGTGTGCCCGGTATCGGTGTTGTGTGGATGGTGGGTCTTGTTCGGTCGGCTCGGGGGTCGGCGGAACCGAGTGGCCAGCGCGGTGATGTCGTGGTCGGTGACGTGGAAGGCCCGCACCCGCTGGGCGTAGGCGGTGCCGTCAACCATCATGTAGCCAACACCCGGTGTCGCGTCGGGGATGCGGTCACATTCGGCGCCGGCATCGCGTGCTCCCTGTCCCAGGACCATAGTGGTTTGGGTGGCTTCAGTCAGGCGCAACCCGATCCGCACCGTGAACAGCTGCCTTAACGGCAGGGTGTCTTTGGCGGGGTCTTGCACCGCGGCGACGACGCTGATGCCGACTGCGCGGCCTTGCGAGAGCAGGAGGCCCAGGAGTTGTTCGATTTCGGTGCGGACCTTGCGGTCGGTCACATACGCACTCAGTGCTGCGATTTCATCGATCACTACCACGAACAACGGCTCCGACGTCGTGGGAGTGTGTAGTCGGGTGTGGCCGCGCAGACGATTCGCCCGGGCGTGCATCACCGTGACGAGCTGGCGTAGCAGCTCCAGGGTGGTGTCGGTGGCGTCGTGGGTGAACACGGTGAACAGGGGTGCTCCGGCACCGAGTTCCATGCCACCTTTGGGGTCGATGACACATAACCGCACCAGTCCGGTCTTCACCGCGGGGGCGATGCCGGCGATCAACGACCACAGCACTGAGCCTTTACCTGCGCCGGTTGCCCCGGCGATCAGCACATGGTGACCGAGCAGCGGCACTTGCCACCAATGCCGCGTTTCGGTGATCCCGACCCGCACCAGCGCCAGGTCCACCGGGGTTGCCGGGGCGGGCATGGGCAGGACGATCGGTTCAGCGAGCACGTCTGCCCGCATTAAAGTGATGCGCAGTTCGCCAGGCGAGGTGGCGGTGATGCTGATGCGGTCGGCGCGCCACGCGGCGGCCAGCGCGTCGGACTGTTTATGCCAATCTGCCACGGACTGGCCGGTGACGATGCGCACCGCCAGCACATCGGTGGTTTTACCGATTGTCACCGTGCGCAGGGTGGGAGTGAGGGTGCGGCCGCCGAGTGTGGCCGTCAGGCCGTGCAAGGTGCAGGTCGATTCCCAGGTGCGGGTGTAGCGCGACCACGTGAGCCAGCGCCGCCGTACCGGTTCGGTCACCCAGGCGCGAAATGACCCCGGTTGGAGCCAGGCCCAGCCCGCATACCCGGCACTGCACACGATCGCGCAGATCAGGCCCACGCGTGGGCCGTGGCTGATGGCAAGCACGAGGCTGGCGATGATGGGCACGTTGATCGCCGGGAACAGCACCGCCCACCAGAGCACATACCCGGCTGCGGTGAACAGCGACATGACCAGTTCTCCGAACCAGTCGTCATCGCCTGATCCACTGTTGGTGGTGTTCTTATTGTTCGATGTCATGAGAGATGCCCTCCGTGAGCGTGTGGTCAACAGCAATGCCCGGGGTGGCGGGGTGCGGTGATCGGTTCACCGCACCCCACACCCGCTTGGGGTTACTTCTGCGGGCGTGTCTGCTCACTCGGCGCAGCACCACTGGCGGTGGCGGGGGTGAGGGCATCAGCGCGGAACGCCACCCCGCTGCGATCACCTTGGGCCCACGGGATGGCCACCAGACCAACCACCGAAATAGACTGCGTGACTGTAACTTTGGGGTCTCCTGCCACGGTGACATTGAGTACTTCGCCGCCGGAGTCATCCAGCGCGAGGACCTGGGTGGCGTACATCGGCATCCCGGTGGCGGTGTCGACTTTCGGGGCGCCGGTTTCGAAGTTCAGCCGTGGCTCCGGAGCGCGGGTGACGATAAAACGAGTTCCAGACGTATCGATTCTCAAACGCATTGTCCTACTAGTCCTTTCGTGAGATGTTGACGCCGGTCCGGCGCTGGATTCAGTTCACGTGGACATCACGGACGTTGCGAGAGACATGTGCCGACATTTCCGACACATCCACGGGCATTTCGGACACGGCCGGACATACCCACGGACATCACACCGACACTATCGCCGCAGGGTGGCGGCAATCGCATGGCAAACTAGACACCACGCGCTGAAGGATGGATACGGACGACACGGGAAGATGTGCGCTGACACGATGGACGAGCAGGACGGCACCGAGGCCGCCATCACTCCCAACGATCGCCTCGCGCAGCGGCTACAGGCCAAAGGTCTGTCCTCGCAGCGGTTCGCCACCGCGGTGGGTGTCGATATCAAGTCGGTGCGACGCTGGCTGGCCGATAGCGACTACAGAATTCGCGAACACAACGCCCGCAGCGCCAGCGAGGTGCTCGACTGCACTCCGCATGACCTGTGGCCCAAGCAGTACCCGGCCGCTACCCCCCGTGCAGTGACAACAGCGTCTGCGGGTGGGCCATTCACCGCGACCCTGTATGCCAGCCGTACTCAGCTGCCGATCACGACGTGGCAGCAGCATTTCGCCGACGCCACCACCGGCATCGACATCCTCGTGCTCGCGGCCACGTTCCTGTTCGACACCCTCGACGGATTCCTCGACACCCTGCTCGCCGCCGCCGCCCGCGGTGTGTCGGTGCGGTTTCTCGTCGGGGATCCCGACACTGCGACCACGATCTTGCGCGGTGAGGAGGAAGGGATCGGCGAGGCTGTCATCGCCCGCTGCCGCACGTCGGTGGAGTTGCTCGCCCCTCACGCTTGTACCCCGGGGCTGGACATTCGCACCCACGACACCGCGCTCTACACGTCGATCTTTCGGGTCGATGACGCCATGATTGTCAACTTCCACATCTACGGCTCACCCGGGCGCAACAACCCTGTGCTGGTTCTGTCACGTCACCATGAGCCAAGGCTCTGGACCACCCTCGAAGACGCTTTCACCCAGGTCTGGAACCGCGCCAGACCGCTGACCGCGAAAGGCTGACCCCCGATGCGCACCGACTACTACAATGACCCCAACGCCCCGGCGCCCAACAGTGTCGTTCCGTCCGCCTCGGCCATCGTCACCGACGAACAAGGTCGTATTCTGCTGATCAAACGCCGCGACAACACCCTGTGGGCGTTACCCGGCGGCGGACACGACATCGGCGAAACCATCGCCGACACCGCCGTGCGGGAAGTCAAAGAAGAAACCGGGCTCGACGTCGAAGTCACGGGTCTGGTCGGTGTCTACACCAACCCCCACCACGTGGTCGCGTTCACCGATGGCGAAGTGCGCCAACAATTCTCGCTACTGTTCGCCACCACGGTGCTCGGCGGGACCCTCGCCATCGACCACGAAAGCACCGACATCGCCTGGACTGCCCCCGACGACATCGCTGGCCTGGATATGCATCCGTCGATGCGACTGCGCGTCGAGCACTACCTGCAACGCCGCGACAGCCCCTACCTCGGCTGACCGCTGGGCTACAGCCAGTCGCGTACTCGCCGGACCGCCGCCAACAATTCGTCGCGGCCCGCGTCGACCGCCCGGTGCACCGGGTCCTCGGATCCATAACGCGCCAACACGTCGCGTAGTCGATCTCGCGGTGATATCGGCGCCCCGTCAGGTCCAGTCGTCAGATCGCAAAAAGTCAACGCATCAAGGACATTGCTGGGCGGATCGCTGAACGCGGACAAACCCGACAAGCCCCGCTCGGCAGCCTCCGCGTGCGCTCCGGTATGAAAGGCCACCAAGGAAGCGACCAGCTCCCCGAAACCCGCCGATCGCACGAACTCCGCTCCATCAAGGGGATGAAAACCGGTCCGGCGCACCGACGGTGCGTAACCGATATCGTGCAACCACCCCGCCGCGACCAGACAGTCCGCCGTTTGAGCATCGAAACGCCGGCTCAACCGCTCGGCAGTCGTCGCGACCCCCCGGACATGCGCCAACCGCCGCGGCTGCTCAGCCAGCCGCGCCTCGGCCTCGCGCCGTGCACGCTGCGCCAAAACTACGCTCACAGCCGCCAGCCTACGAGCCCCAGCACCATGCCGCAGCCCCGTCGCGGCTGATGGCGCAGATCCTGGACACCCGCGACCCGCAGGAACCGGCGGCCACCAGCAGGCTTCGCTACGCTCGCTCTGCTCCCGTCCGCTGGCGCTCCCGTCCGCGCCGCTCCCTGCGCTCCGCCCTCCGTCCGCCGCCACGCATGCATGCACCCACGACCGGCGCCGGAACTAAGTCGCAGGCCACAGCGCTGGCATCACGACGAGGCGCAGCTGCCCTCGCTGCTCGCCGCATCGAGACGCCGCGAGCGGCAGGCCGGACCAATAGCCTGACCGTCGCTGACCTGCGATGTGAGAACTTTCTTTACTGGTATCGAGACACCTGCTCGATACAGCGGCGAAGGCGTACCGCCGCTAACAGGAAGAAGTGCAGGTCACGTTCAAGAGTTTGGAGTTCCACGTGGTCGGCGTGCCGCTTGTTGAAGCGTCGGTCGATGCGTCCTGATTGGAGCGCCACGGCGTTGATCCAGTTGGTTGCCTCGGTGCGAAGACGCTCGACAGTGACGCCCTCTGATGGGGCATTGCGTTGACGTTCCGTTGCCCTCATTCTGTCCCTGCTGTGTGATCCATGGGGTGCGTTACACCGGGGAGGAAGTGGTGTCGGGGGCCGCTGGCCGCGTGCGGCAGAGCGATGAGGTGTGTGCCCGAAACCGCGGAGTCCGGTTGTTGGAGGTGGCTTCCGATCAGGTTGACGAGTGTGGCTGCGACCGCTACGAGGTCGGCTGCCGAGCCGTGGAATGTGGGGACCGAGCAGCCCCTGGTTGGTATAAGTTCGTCATCGCTGGGTTCTTGCCACAGCGTGTGGTAGAGCTCAAGTCCGCTGTCGCCCTGGATTGTTCGGCCAGCGTCTTGATCGATGCTGGAAACTGTCGCTGTTGCGCTTGCGGCGCACAGCACGGCTAGGCCGAGCGTGCCAGAGCGAGCGTCTGTGGCGACCTGAGCGATCAATGCCTTTCGCGTCGGCGCAGTTGCCAACGCATCGAGACAGCTCGTGATGCCGTTGTTCACTGTGGCGTCGATGATGAGATCCGCTGCCAGGCATGACGTGTGGTCTTCTGGGAGGTGCCCTTCTGCGACGGTGACCGTCAGGTCATCACGGATCGCGCGGAGCCGTCCAGCGAGTGCCTCGGCTTTGGAACGGCCAATGTCGTCTTCGACGTAGTTTTGTCGGACGAGCAAGCCGCCGGTGACGATGCCAGGGTCGCACACGGTGATCTCCGATGCTCCTGCGCGAGCGATGAATTCGGCGATCCATGATCCGAGCCCGCCGCAGCCCCAGATGTGGACAGTCTTTCGTTGAAATCCGTTCACGGGGCGGCCGTCGTCGCGGCGGGTTGTCACTTCGGGTCGTTCGTCGGACATCCTGCACCACTCAATCGGGATTTCAGTGTTGATCTTCGCGGGGTCGAGAACAACCCCCACACCCCGTTGCTGCGCGACCTCGCGGAGCGCATTCGCCGTTGGGGTGGGGAGCCGTCCGCCCAAGAGGTGGGGTGGGCCTCCAGCGGGGTGCGGCACGGCGAGGACGAAGTATTGCTCGGCGTCGTGGTGATTTCGTAACGCACTCGCCAGGAGGGCGGTGAGGAACGCCGGCGATTGCGGTGCGATCCGGGGAGCCCGTCCTTCGAGGCGGTCAAGGTAGGGGTCGTCCAGGAGAGCAAGCAGTAGCGCGAATGTGGATGCGGCACCGAACGGCAGCGCGGTGGCCAGGGTAATTACCGGTACGCGATGCCCGGCAGCTCCAGGCGAGTACGTCAGGTCGTATCGGTGCGTTGACCGGGCGATCAGGTGAGCCGTTTGGTGGCGCTTCGCCGGTCCGGGTTCTCGGGTAACGATCGTCGGTGTGTCATGTGCCTGATGCGGCACTCCGCCAACAGCGTGGTACATGGCGGTGGCGGCGTCGAAGTTTCCGGCGGCCGCGTCGACGAGCCAGTCCCAAAGGCGGGTGAGTAGGCCGGCCACACCAAGCGTCGGCTGCCATTCCCGTGAAGGATCCAAATAGATGCATAGTCGTTGACCCGCGAGCACATGGGGGTAGCCGAGAAACCGAGTGTGATCAACGTCGATAGCCGGTAGCGAGTACGAAGAGGGGCGAAGCTGAAGGATGAACTCCTCGGTCTCTTGAAGTTGCAGGCCACCCGGATGATGCGGGATGGCGGCCGTGCGTAGCGAGATGCGGAGCGACGCCTCGCCGCTAGCGTCGAGCGTGGGTCTTCCTCGGACCTGGATTTCGTTGGGACGTTGTTGCGCTAGCGCTTTGAGTTCGGCGAGGAGATGCTTCTGCCAGCCCGTCAGCGTGGGCTGGTGGCGTCTGGTCACCCTGCCCGACCAGAGCGCCCCACTGTTGAGTCCGCGGCAGAGGTGGCTGCTGGAAACTTCGCGCTAGCGGTTGTTGTGGCCGGCGCCTTGAATCCGTCGCCGAAGATGTTCTGCCACAGCTGGACACTGCGGTCTTTGTCTTTCTCCTCGTAGGCCGCTTCGATGTCGGCGGCATGCACGTGGATTCGGTCACGGAAGTAGCTGTAGGTCGCCTGAGCGCTCTCGGGGTCTGGTCCCCACCGGTGGTCGAACGTCACGCCGGAACCGGACGGGTCGGCGATGGAGGGCTTGATCGGGTTCGCTTGCAACCAGGTGTCGAGGTCTTGCACGACATGAAGAAGAGTTGTGGGGACGTTGCTGTAGTAACTCGGGTCCAGGAGCTTGCGCAAGTCTGTTACCTGCTCCCCCAGCATGGTGGTCAGCAGGACTGAACGTGTGCCGGTGAACGAATTCTTGTGATCACGAAGGTATTTCATGAGTCTGATCACTTTGCGTAAGTTCCCGCTGGCGATAGAGTCCTGTTTCTTCATCCAATCGGTGAAACCCTGCGGGTTCGTCAGCTCCCACTCGTTGTCGTCGCGGTTGACGATGACCTCTCGACCGTCGGCCAGGTTGAGGTGAGGGACGATGTCGACGTGCATGGAGTTGGCGTAGACGAGCCGCGCGCAGCGGCACTTACGTGAGTGCGGCATGGTGCCGTAGGTGCTGTGCCGATGCAGGGCTGCGTAGACCTCATCGATGTAGGTCTTGGGGTTGTCGGCCCAGTCCGGGTTCTGGCTCATGTCGAGCATGAAGTCGGCGTCGAACTCGTTGTCACCGACGGGGTTGATGATCGTGCGGTGTGCCCAGGAGCCTTGCGGCGTCTTGCCGGTGATCAGCGCACCGATTTCGACGTCGGCTTTGAGTGCCTTGTAGATGGCTTCGACGCGCTGGTTGAGTAGGTCCAGTTTGAACTGGCTGAGATTGACCGTGTCTTTCAGCAAGACGTTGAAGTGGTCAGCGAGTTGCATTGGGGGCCTCCGTGTGTGAAATGCTGCCCGGATCGTCGCGGTGTCGGCGTCCGTTCACCGGTGTGTATGCGGGCGCCTGGTGGTCAGCGAATTTCGCGGTGTAGCTAGGGCTGAGTTCTCGGCTGACTGAGGCAGCGAGGCCGGCCACGTCCTTTGGGTCCGCCGAGTCCAGTGCGTAGAGGCCGCCGGGCACTAGAGCGTCGAAGCGCGTGTAGTTGGATTTGCCGATCAAGTGTTCGGCGAGGCCCTGTCCGCCACGGCTGCTGGCGTTAAGGATCAGCGGGGCAATCGGTCTTGCCCAGTGTAAGAGTCCGCCGCGGTCCAAGCGCTTGGGGTGATCGGTCAGCTGATCAATGGTGCCGACGTTGAGGACGGTAATCGCGTCGAGAGGAACACCGAGCATGCTGACGGCCTCGGCGATCGCGACGACAGCCGGGTTGTTGGCCCATACTCCGCCGTCAATGAGCCTGTGTCCGTCGACGTACGCCGCGGGGAAGTACAGCGGCGCCGCCGAGGTCGCCAGTGCAACGTCCACCATCGGTATGCGCCAGTCGCGGGTCAGCCGTGTGTGGTGCGGAGTCTTGAAGATGTGCACGGCCCCGCGTTGTACATCCCACGCGGGAATGACGAGTCGCTTCGTGCTGTCGCCAAGGAGTCGGGCTCCGAGGACGCCGGTCAACGCTTGCCGCAGCGCCTCTGCGTCATAGATGGGCGATCTCAGCTGCCGTGGTCGGCGCCATCCTCGCCGCCTCGACGCCGGAAAGACTTTCTCGACCAGTTCTTCGTAGTGGGAGACAATCTCCTTCGGCGTGAGGCCCGCACCGAGACCCAGTGCGACGATGCCGCCCGCCGACGTGCCAGCAATGAGGTCGAAGGAATCGGTGATCCTAACGCCCAGATCCTGCTCCAGACGTGCAAGCACATGCGCAGTGAACAACGCCTTGGCGCCCCCTCCATCGAGAGCGAGGACCTGGAAGCGCTCGGGGCGCGGGCCAGCCGCCTCGCGCTCGGCTGCTGGATAGACCTGCGCGGCGAATTCGCCAGGTCCCGGCGAGGACGTACCATTATCAAGGTTGGCAGGCGTCGCGGGAACTACATCCATGTAACTAGACTACGCCGCTCCGCCGACAACGACCTAGCCGTTATTGCCACCGGCGTGGGGACCCGCGCAGCCAGCAGCCATGTCAATGCTCCGGCTCAGCATTTGCCGGCTCCGTCGAGACCGAAACCGTTTCGCTCGGCGTAGCCGCACGGAAACGAACGACTGTCTGCTGGTGCGTCATCGCGACACGATGGCGACATGGCGCCGGAGCAGCGCCCGCACTCTGGCCGGCACCCTCGTCGGCGGACTGGAGATCATCTGCGCTGCCACACGCGCAGCGTCGCCGCGCTCGCCGGCCTTTGTGATCTTGGGGTCGCCCAGGCGCCACGGCGAAGCGTGGTAATCGGGTTGTGACGCGACGATCTCCAGTAGTGTCTCGATATCCTGGAGGTCACGTTCGGAGTCGCGAACGGTACGTGCCAGCATCTTCAACACGAATGCTGCCTCGACGTCGGGAACCGGAATTTCGAACTCAACCGTGTCGCCGTCGGTGAGTCGGGCTGTGACGGCGACTTCGATCGGCGGTAGGGCGAGCGCCAACCGCAGCCCTGGCGCTCCGTCGAAGGCTCGTTCGCCGATGATCCGCTTGCCTGGTTTGGCTGCGGTGGGAACTAAGAGGTCGACCGCTTGCTCACCCCGCTCGTAGCGGTTGCCGCACTCAGCGGTGTACCCCAGTGCGGTGAGTCGATCGTGGAGGTTCCCGGTGGACGCCACGTTGACGTCGATCCCGGTGTCTGCGTCGGAGGTCAGTCGCGGTATGCCCGACACGTTGTAGACGTGCCGCAGCAGTCGCACCATGTGACCGCCGATGACGCGGTACTCGATGTCGGCAGTGACTGCGGCCACGTCACGCAGTGCACGCATTCCGTTGTCGTCGGCCACCGCAGTGCAGGCGATTTGCACCGATGCTGTTCCGGTCACCGGTGCACGATCCAGTCGCTGAGATGCTGCGGTGCACCGTCGCCAAGATCGGCACCGCCGCTGAGGTCCTGAAGCGCAATCACTGGATCCACAGTGATGATGTCGGAACGCTGCGTATCACGAACCCGCCGCCACCAGGCCGCGGTCGTCCAGACGGTCGGGTCGGCGGGAACCCGCACAGTCAAGGTCGCTTCCTCGGCGGTGGCCTCCACCAAACCGAACTCGGAGAGGTCGACCAGTTCTTTGGCATAGACCAGACCTCTGGTTGGTACCTGCCACGGTCGCAGGACGTCGGCGGCGACCTCGCCGCCAGCAAGGATCGGCACGGTGAGCTCGGCGCCGAGTCGGGTCGCACTGCGCACCTGCTCCACTACCGGATCCATTCCATACCAGTACGTTTCGACAAGTCCGCTGTCCGCAGGTACCAATGCCAGTTTCACCAGGAGCTCCCGGCGCGCAGCCTCGGTCATCGGCGTGTCCGGCAGCGGATCCTTCTCGGTCATTTTGGACACCGCCTGCTGGCTAACTCCGATGGCCGCGGCAATGTCGCGTTGGCGGAGGTGACCGCGCGTAAGCACACAGACCCGTTCAGCCGCCCGCCGCCGCCAGCTGCGCTCGCTGGCGGCGCGGGGCGGCCGTCCTGGTGTTGGCGTTCGGTAGGTTCGCCCGGAGAGCACCAGTTCGCCGGTGCTGCCGACGCTGAGATCCACGTCAGCCTGAGCCAGGAGCGCTGAACGTGCCTCATCTGAGATGGTCTCGCACACCACGAATACGCGGCGGCCTGGATGGCGGCGCACACGACTAAGGACTGCGGCCGGAGATGGCACACGTTCTGCCAGAACCAGGTCCGCTACTACGGCGCGGCCATCGATTCGGTATGTGATGCTGTGTGCATCACCAGTCACCATCCGCACGCCTGCGTCGACCAAGCGGGCAGGAATCGAAGCAGAGAGCACGTCTGTTACTCTACTCAGTGACTACTTGTCAAACAACCTATTGTCGATAAATAGCGTTCTGGTTGTTTGACTTCGACCAACCAGTGGCGTACAAACCGTCCATTGATCCGTCATACGCTGGTGGAGTTTAACGGGCCTAGCGTCGAGGAACCTGAGCAGATAGAGCTACTCTGACGTTTTCGCGGCGACGCCGGTAGCCCAGGCATCGCTGACAGCCGCTGACTCTTAATCAGCGGGTCTGGGGTTCGAAACCCTGACGGCGCACCATGCAAACGCAATGCTCAGGCAGGGTTGTTGTCGTTTCGGAGTGTTTGCTGCCTGTGACAGATGTGACCGATGTGACCGAAAGGTCTCCATATTGTCCCCGCGCTGCGGAAGCAGACCCACCACAGCAAACGGCGCGTCGGCGTGACATGTGAGACCGCCGTCCTAAGGTCGTGCCGTGTCTAATATGCCTCCCGACCCCGATGCATCTGACTCACGCGAGGACGGTGCACCTACCAAAGAGGCCTGTGCCAAGCTCTATCAGGAAGTGGGTCTGCTGCACGATCAGGTGACAATTTCGGTCACGCGGCCTGACTGGCCGTCGTGGTCATGATGGCTTCGTATTCGACGGGGGTCAACCGGCCGAGGGCGCCTTGGCGGCGACGTCGGTGGTAGGTGCGTTCGATCCAAGTGACGATGGCGATCCGCAGCTCCTCTCGGGTGGCCCAGCGGCGGCGGTCGAGGACGTTCTTCTGCAGCAGGCTGAAGAAGCTCTCCATCGCCGCGTTGTCGCCGGCCACGCCGACACGTCCCATTGAGCCGACCATGCCGTGATGGTGCAGGGCCTGGACGAACTTTCGACTTCGAAACTGCGACCCTCTGTCCGTGTGAACCACGCAGCCGGCGACCACCCCACGGCGGCCGACCGCGTTGCGCAGCGCGGCGGTCGCCAGGCGTGACTTCATTCGGGAGTCGATCGAATAACCCACGATGCGGTTGGAGAATGCATCCTTGATCGCGCAGAGGTAGAGCTTGCCCTCGCCGGTATAATGCTCAGTTATGTCGCTGAGCCACAACATGTTTGGCGTTTCAGCGGTGAAGTCGCGCTGGACCAGATCGTCGTGCACCGGCGGTCCTGGTTTGCCGTTCTTGCCGCGCTTCTTGCCGAACACGCTCCACAACTGCTGCTGTGAGCAGATGCGCCAGGCGGTGCGCTCGGCCATCGGCTCGCCGGCCTCACGGGCCTCCTCGACGAGGTAGCGGTAGCCGAACTCGGGGTCCTCGCCGTGCGCGTCGAACAGGGCGTTGGCGCGGTATGCCTCGACGAGTTCGGCATTGGTGATGGGATTTGCCCGCCAGCGGTAGTAGGGCTGGCGGGCGAGCTTGAGTACCCGGCGCGTCACCGCGACGGGAATCCCGTCGGCGGCGAGCTCACTTACGAGCGGGTAGACCCTTTTCCCGGCAGATTGGCCTGCGACAAGTACGCCGCTGCCCGCCGTAAGACTTCATTCTCTTGTTCCAACAACCGATTTCGGCGTCGTAGCTCGCGCAGATCAGCGGAGTCATTGGTGCTCTTACCTGGCTTGGCGCCCTCGTCGACGTCGGCTTGGCGCATCCACTTGGTCAACGTCATCGGGTGCACGCCGAAATCGGTGGCGATCTGCTCGATCGTCACCCCGTCGTCGCGGTTACGGGCAACGCGGACGACGTCGTCGCGAAATTCACGGGGGTAGGGCCTAGGCACACTGACATCCTTCCAGCCCGCCCGCTTTGGGCAAGCCAACTCAGATGTCACCTATTGGTGCAGCAGACCCGATGATCGTGGGCTGGCGGGTAGCGTCGCACATGCGTACCACCATGGTGCTGGATGCGTTGGAGATGGCTCGTTGGTCACGCGGAAACACATTGCCGGGCTTGACATGTCACTCCGATGCCGGATCGCAATTCACCTCTATCCGCTATGGCGAACGGCTCGCCGAGATCGGAGCGGTCCGCTCGATCGGCACGATCGGAGACAGCTACGATAATGCCCTGGAGACGGTGAACGGCTACTACAAGGCGGAGCTGATCTACGGGCCAGTCCGCACCAGGCCGTGGAAGACCGTCGAGGACGTCGAACTCGCGACCCTGAGCTGGGTGTACTGGCACAACACCAGCCGCTTACACAGCTACCTTAATGACATCCCACCCACCGAGTTCGAAGCCGCGTTCCACGATGCACATGGGACCGACCAACCCCTGGCCGGAATCCAATAACCCGAGCCTCCGGGAAAGTCAGGGCGATTCAATCAAGTAGCTAGAGTCCGATACGTTTGGCGATGACCTCGTTCATGATTTCGTTGGTGCCGCCGCCTATTCCGAGAATTCGGCAATCTCGATAGTGTCTCTCGATCTCAGACTCACGCATGTAGCCCATCCCACCGAAGATCTGAACCGCCTCATTGACCACGTAGTCGCACGCATACACAGCGGTGTTCTTGGCCATCGACACCTCGGCAACGACATCCTCCCCCGCTAGCCACCTCTGCATGACCGCACGGGTGTAGGTGCACGCCACGTCGACCTGTCGAGCCATCTCCGCAAGCTTATGGCGAATGATCTGGCGCCCCGTCAAGGGTCTACCGAACGTTTCACGTTCCCGCGCCCAACTCTTGGCAAGGTCGAGAGCCCGACCCGCCGTCGCGTACGCCTGGACGGCGATGCCGAGCCGTTCAGCCTGAAATTGCTGCATGATCTGCAAAAACCCACTGTTCTCTGCCCCCACCAGGTTGTCAGCCGGTACGCGAACGTCGACGAAAGACAACTCGGCGGTGTCGCTACATCGCCACCCCATCTTGTCTAACCGGCGGGACACTTCGAATCCAGGCGAATTCTTGTCGATCACAAGCAATGAAACTCCACCGTAACCCGGTCCGCCGGTGCGTACCGCCGTAGTAACGAAGTCCGCTCGAACTCCGCTGGTGATGAACGTCTTTGCTCCGTTGACCACGTAGGTGTCCCCCTCGCGCACCGCGCGTGTGCGCAGATTCGCGACATCTGAGCCTGCCCCAGGCTCGGTAACGCCCAGCGAGCCGATCATCTTTCCTGCGAGCGTAGGACGGACATATCGTTGAATCAGGGCGTCGGAGCCATTGGCGGCAATGTGGGGAAGGGCAATGCCATGGGTGAACAAGGCGGCGCAGACGCCAGTGGACCCGCCTGCGGCCAGGATGGCCTCAGTGACCAGTGCAGAGTCAATCGCATTGCCGCCGCTGCCGCCGACTTCTTCCGGGAACCCGATTCTGAGAAGCCCCACCTCGGCAGCATTGAGATGCAGGTCGCGCGGAATCTCACCCACGTGCTCCCATTCCGCTAGCTTCGGCGCGATTTCACGTTCCGAGAAAGACCGCGCCATTTGGCTCAGCGCTCGTCGCTCCGGCGTGGTCCACACCTCCGGGGCGATAGCGAAACGAGCAGCCCCATCCCTGCTTGCCGTGGTCGTGCCAGCGTCCGTCATCTCAGCCTCCCAGAGAATGTGATAGATGATCGATGAGGTGTCTGATGCTTGCCGTCCTCACGACGGGAAAGAAGGACCCGACGCCAACCACCCAAGGGGCCCGGCCGCATGATCTGCAGCAACGCAAGGACATGGAGACCAGCAGTGGGCATGATGCTCTTCAGAACCGGACCAGCCCTCGGATATTTTTTCCTGAACGCATATCCTGGTAGCCCTCATTAATTTGGTCGAGGGAGTATTCGCGGGTGACCAACTCATCGAGCTTCAACAACCCAGCGGAGTACAGCTCGACCAGTCGCGGAATATCGTGCGGCGCATTGGATGAGCCATACAAAGCGCCACGAATCTGCTTCTCGTAAAGCGTCATTTCAAGCAGTGATCCTGAGATCGATGAGTCGTCGGGGTGCCCGATGGCCGTGACCACGACGCGCCCGCGCTTTCCGACCAAGGCCAGCGCTTCCGCGGTGTAGGAGGCCTCAGCCACATCGGTGGTGAGGATGCAGACATCAGCCAGCTTGCCCAGCGTCATATCGCTGACCAGCGACCAAGCTTCATCCATCGAGGCCGCGGTGTGCGTCGCACCGAACCCGCTCGCTTGCTCTCGCTTGAACTTCACCGGATCGACCGCCACAATCGCCAGCGCTCCCGCGATTCGCGCGCCCTGAATCGCATTCATTCCGATTCCGCCCGCTCCCACTACCACGACGGTGTCCCCGGCGCGCACCTCCCCAGTCCGCACCGCAGATCCGTAACCGGTCGTGACGCCGCAACCGATCAAGGCTGCCCGATCCAGGGGGATTCCGCCGTCAATCTTGACCACGGACGCCTGCGGCACCACTGTGTACTCGGAAAACGTCCCGAGCAAACACATCTGCCCGACGTCCTCGCCTCGTGCGTGAAAGCGATAGGTGCCGTCGATCTGCGGTCCCATCATGAGCGCCGCTCCCAACTCACAGAGATTGCCCATGCCGCGCGCGCAGTACGAGCAGCGCCCACACGAGGGAAGGAAGGTCAAGATGACAGAATCACCTTCGGACAGTTCCTCAACCCCTTCGCCGCACTCCACGACTGTGCCAGCACCCTCATGACCCCCCACTACCGGCAATGGGATCGGGAGGTCGCCGGTCACCAGATGTTCGTCGGAATGGCACAAGCCGGTGGCCGCCAGCCGCACGAGGACCTCCCCGGGACCTGGCGGATCCAAATCGACTTCTTCGACCTCCCACTTCTGCTCCAAGCCCCACAAAACAGCCGCACGTGTCTTCATGTTGAAGTCCCTTCTATCGAATTACGCTTCTCGAGTAGTTATCCCGACCGCGCACGGTGGTCGCGCGAACTGTCCTGGATGATCTCCGGGCACATCGCCCAGAGGCCCGCGCCGCTCACCCGGGCCCGGGCGCGGTACCGCACCGACATCACACATTGAGCAGGTCGTGACGCTTGTCGGCCTCAAGGATTGCCCGGTATTCCGGAAAGAGGTTCTTTGCCTGCGGTATGAGCTTGATCAGTTTGGTGACAGGACCTTTCGCTCGTACAGTTCCTTTCGCCATCGCCATGGTCAAGTTCACCTTCCCCAACCAGAACCTGTTGCCGGTATCCGCGGACATGAACAATTCGACATTCGGTGTAACGCCACTGTCCGCGCCGGTCTCTACGACCTTCTCCGGCATATCCACGGTTACTACCGCATCCGGATCGGTGTAGTGGATCCGTAACACCACCCCGGACCCGGCAAGTCTGTTCGCAAGGTCTTCGTTCTCCAAACCTCGTCGAAAGATGCCGGCGAGGTAGCGGTAAACCTCTTCCGCATCAGCGAAGACAGCCATCGTGATTCTCCCTTCCTATGACACAATTCAAAGCGCTCAAATAAATCTGCTGGGTCGCAACCAGTTCGGCTTGCTCCGAAGCAATCAGAACTCATAGGAGTAGATCTCCTGCCTCCCTCAGCGCCTCCGCGAGTCGACGTTCGGCTGTCGGCAATTGCGCAGCCACGGACGCGGCGCCGCTCGCTCTTCGGTGCGGATCTGCACCGCGGTCATAAGCGGCGTGCGCAACCGCGGTCCACAACTCAGATGCGGTCTTTGCAGCCTCCGCTGCTTTAAACGCAGGTTCGAAACTCAACTCTTCAGCGACGCGCCGACATCCACGTGCTTGCAGATCTCGGAACAGACCGCCTCCGGTTCCGGCTTTTTCGATGAAGGCGCTCAGCGCAAACAAGGCTCCGTCGAGGGTGTCGTCGTCAAAGATCTTCGGCCACCGCTTGAGATCCTCCACAAAAGTCGATACCCCTGGTAGCCCACGCACCTGAATTTCACAATCGGAGTCCTCGGTGATCGGCGCGCTCACACACGAACCCTGCATCGCGTCCGCGGACCTACGGAAGGCCGACCGGGCAGCATTGCCGAGATCTGGTGCCGCGCCGGGCCACTCGACTACGTAGGTGGTGTGCCGCGTGGGGACGGGAAATCCCGTCGATGCCCGCGCCTTCCGTAGATTCTCGTAAGGCACGGCTTGAGGTGTATCGCGATCGTTATCGACCACGAAGGCGAGTTCCTCGTCGTCGTCGTACCCTACGATCACGACATCGTGCCGGCTCATACTCAGACGCGTTCTCAGATAGGGCAATTCGGCGATGTCAGTCCACACCATGACCGGCGTACCGGCATCGATCTGTTCGGTCACCCATTTCCACCCGAGATCGGGGTCGTCTGTCGAACGACACTCGAAGCGCGCGCCCAACCGGGTCAAGTATTCGTCTTCGAGGTCCGCGCTGCGTCCAACGAGGTAGATCGGTGGACGTAGGTGGGCCGAGCGAACATACGAGAAGTCGAGGGCCCCGCCGAGAGCAAACACGATGCCTTCGTCCGGGGTGTCATCACCCCAACGGATCCCGGCCCATTCGGTCAAATCCCGAAGAGCCCCCGATCCGCAGTGGCCGCCCATGTCGTGGCGATACGGCACCACCATCGATGCCATCAGTCCTCCTCCTCTAGATGACTAACGTGCGGGCGGCAACTCCTCTGAGTCATAGGGAACGCGAGATGATTTCCTTCATCACCTCGTTCGTGCCGGCATAGATTTTTTGCACGCGCTGATCCACCCACAACCTCGAGATGGGGTACTCGGTCATGTAGCCATATCCGCCGTGAAGCTGCATACAGTCATCGAGTACCTTCATCGCTCGCTCAGTGGTCCACCACTTCGCCATGGCGACGGTCTGCACGTCGAGTTGACCCGCAAGGTGCAGGTCGATGCAGTAGTCGAGGAACACTCGTGCGATGCGCGTTTCTGTCGCGGCTTCAGCCAGCGTGAACTTGGTGTTCTGAAAGCCAAAGACAGGCCGACCGAACGCCTCCCGCTCACGCGTGTACTTGAGCGTCTGCTCCAGGGCAAGTTCCATCGCTGCGACAGCCCCCACCGCGACGATGAGTCGCTCTTGTGGCAGCTGCGTCATCAGCTGAATGAAGCCCTGTCCCTCAGACTGGCCCAGTAGATGCGAGCGCGGAACTCTCACTTCATCGAAGAACAACTCGGAGGTGTCCTGGCCGCGCTGGCCGATTTTGTCGAGAACCTTGCCGCGCCGGAATCCCGCCCGGTCAGCCTCGACAACGATCAAAGAGATGCCCGCAGCGCCCTGGCTCGGATCTGTCTTGGCAACAACGATGATGAGGTCGGCCTGTTGGCCGTTGGTGATGAAAGTCTTGGAGCCGGTGATCACGTACTCGTCACCGTCCAGGAGGGCTTTTGTCTTGACGCTCTGCAGATCGGACCCGGTCCCCGGTTCTGTCATGGCGATCGCCCCGATCATTTCACCGGACGCCATCTTGGGAAGCCACTGCGCGCGCAGCTCTTCAGTCGCGTACTGCAGGATGTAGTGGGCGACGATTCCGCTGTGCAGTCCCGCGCCCCATGAGCTGTCACCTATGCGGGCCTGCTCTTCAAGCACGACCGCTTCGTGCGCGAAAGTGCCACCGCCTCCGCCGTATTCCTCAGGTATAGACATGCAGAGCAGGCCCAGCTCGCCTGCTCGGTTCCACAGTTCTCGGTCGACGTGGTGCTGGTCTGCAAAGCGGTTCGCATGCGGCGCCAATTCGGCCGAGAAGAACTTCGCAGCGAGGTCACGAAGCTCGAGTAATTCGGCATTCATCCAGGGAGAGATTGGTGAGGACATGATTACCTTCCGACTGTTGGAATTCCAGGGATTTGACGTTATGACGTTTCGATTTCGATGAGGTATTCGCCGGCAGAGTGGCGCGCACGGATGACCTTTTTGTCGTACTTTCCGACGCTCGTCCTCGGAATATCGGACACGAAGCTCCATCGCTCGGGAATCCACCATTTGGCGACTTTGTCCGCAAGGAACGATCGGAGTTGGTCAATGTCAACGTCGGTTCCGGGGTGGACGACGACAAGCGCCAACGGCCTTTCCTGCCATTTATCGTCCGCGACGCCGACTACCGCCGCTTCGTACACGGCAGGGTGGCCGATCAGCGTGTTTTCCAGCTCCACCGAGGAGATCCATTCGCCACCTGACTTGATGACGTCTTTCGAGCGGTCGGTCAGTGTCAGATAGCCCTCGGCGTCGATCTTGCCCACATCACCGGTACGCAGCCATCCTTCGTCGAACTTCTCCGTATCGTTGTTTCCGAAATAGGACCCGGTGATCCAGGGACCGCGCGCCTGGATCTCCCCAACTGATTGCCCGTCCCACGGCACGTCTTTCCCGTCGTCGTCCCGCAACCGGATTTCGACACCGCAGATCGGTCGGCCCTGGGATGCGCGCAGCTCCCAGCGCCGCGTCGCGTCGGCTCTGTGAGCCGGACGTGCAACGGTCGCCAACGGAGAGGTTTCGGTCATACCCCAGGCCTGCACAATGGGCACGTCGTACTTCTCTTCGAATGCCCGCATCAACGAAAGCGGAACAGCAGACCCCCCGCACGCGACCAGCCGTAACGAAGAAATGTCCCGCTCAGGGTGCGAATCCAGATATCGGTCGACATCGTTCCAGATCGTCGGCACTGCACCGGCCAAGGTCGGTCTGGTGTCTTCGATGATCGACACCAACGGTTCGGCTTGGAGATACCGGTCAGGCAGTACCAGATCCGCACCGGACATCAACGCTGCGTAAATAAGCCCCCACGCATTGGCGTGAAACATTGGGACGATGGCCAGCACACGGTCGGCCTCGCTGACTGACAAAGCGTTAGCTGTGCAGGCGGTCAGGGAGTGAAGGTACGTCGAACGGTGGCTGTAGACGACGCCTTTGGGATCTCCGGTGGTACCGCTCGTATAACACATGGCCGCGGCGGACAGCTCGTCGAGCTCAGGCCAGTCAAATGATTCTTCTTGGCCGGCAAGCACTTCCTCGTAACGCAGAACGGTCTTCCCGCATCCCTGGAGCGGGGCAAGGTCGCCCTCTCCGGTGACGATGACGGTGTGCACCGACGCCATCGCTGGGAGCGCGCGCGCCAACAACGGGGCAACCGAAGCGTCGACTAGGACGATCTGATCGCTCGCGTGATTGGCGATGTACGCCAGTTGCTCTGGGGCCAAACGAATGTTGAGCGTGTGCAGGACCGCGCCCATGGAGGGAATCGCACAGTAGGCCTCCAGATGTTCCTGGTTGCTCCACTGGAAGGTGGCCACGCGTTGGTCTGCCGTGACGCCAAGACTGCGCAGCGCATTGGCAAGGCGAGCCACTCGCGCCAGCACAATGCGGTAAGGCGTTCTCCGATATCCATTTCCGGTCGGAGTGACGACCTCGCTGTCACCGTGTATGGCTGCCGCATGCTGGACGATCGCCGACACCGTGAGCGGAACATTTTGCATTGTGCTTTGCATCGTGTAGTGCCCTTTCAGGCGAAGAGGTCGGGACGGCTGTTCGGCTGATCGATGAATGTGCCGTAATGCGTTCTCAGTGCTTGCAGGATGTCTGCTAGGGGTAGATCGTCGTAGGCTCCCCGGTCGCGCAGATACTCCATGTGCTGGGTGCCGTCAGCGGTGAAACCATGGAGTAGCGCGTCGCTACGGCCGTCGAATTCGATCGGCGAGACACCGAAGCGTGCGCACAGCTCGCGATTGAACGCCGGGGTGGCCTTTACCCACGCACCGTTGAGGAACATGAGACTGTAGCCGTGGTAGACGAAAACGTCGCTACCACCCATCCGCTCGCGCAATGCCTTGGTCTGGAGGTGGTTTCGGACGTCGGCGAACCCCAGCCGCGCCGGGATTCCCGCCGCTCGGCACGCTGCAGTCAAGAGCACGGCCTTCGGGACGCAGTAGGCCCGTTCTGCGGTCGCGACGGTGCTGGCGCGATACGCGTGCGGGTTGTCGGTCACCGTGTAGGGGTCGTACCAAATGGAGTCACGGACCGCGGTGAAGATGGCGATGGCCTTCTCGGTGTCGCCGCAGGCACCACGGATCGCCGATGACACGAAGTCACGTACCGAATCTTGTTGCCAGTCAAGAAACTCCGTGGGTTCGAGGTAGGGGCTGTGGTCGACGGTCATCGGCGCTTCATCTCCAACGGAAGTCCGTCCACCGGAATGGGCAGCGAGGTGTTGTCCCATCGGACGTGATAGTTCTCCGGAACCTTCCAAGTGAACGAACGCAGCATCCTGTGCAGGATTGCTTTGACTTCGAGCGTCCCGAATTGCATGCCGATGCACTTGTGCGCTCCACCTCCGAACGGAACCCAGGCGAATCGGTGGTGTTGGTCTTCGCGCCGAGGCTCGTCGAAACGTGAGGGATCGAACCGCTCCGGATCACTCCAGATCGTTCGATCGAAGTGATTCACGGCAGGCGTTATAGCGCATAACGTGTTCGAGGGGATGTGATATCCATCGATGGCGACATCTCGAACCGTCTTGCGCATCACCAGCGGAACAGGTGCAAGCAGTCTGAGCGCTTCCTTGATCACGAGGTCGATGACCGTCATCTTCTCCAGGGCCTCGATGTCCGGCAACCCGTCACCGATGGCCGCGGCTTCCGCAGCCGCAGCCTCCTGCCACTGCGGATACTTGGCAAGGAAATAGGTGACCGCTGTGGTGGTGATCGTCGAGGTGTCGTGGGCCGCCATCATCAAGAAGATCATGTGATTCACCACATCCTCGTCGGAAAACCGCTCCCCGTCTTCGGTCGTGGCTTGACAGAGAGCAGCGAACAGATCCTCCGTTTCACCGGCTCGCGCGGCCGGCAGATGCCGGAAGAAGTAGTCCTCCAAAACGCGCCGCCCTTGCACACCAGCGCGGAATCTGGTTCCCGGAAGCGGAGCACGCACAAGGGAACTCGCCGCCCGGACCGTAGCGACGAACGCCTTGTTGACAGCATCGCTCTCGTCCTTGCCGCGGCCGCCCATGAAGACGTCGGTAGCGATGTCGAGGGTGAGTTCCTTCAACAGTGGGTAGATTCGAACCGACGGGCCCACCGGCCACGCAGGCACTGCCGAGCGAACGCATGGCGTTACCTGTTCGACGTATCCGGTCAGGCGCGGACGCGTAAACGCCTCCTGCATGATGCGCCGGTGCATCAAGTGCTCGTCGAAGCTCATGAGCATCAAACCGCGATGGAAGAAGGCGTCGATCAGGAAGGACCAGCCATCCTGAGAGAATGCTTTCGCTTCGCTCGTGAACGCCTCTCGAGTGGCGTCAGGGCCGGCGATGACCACCATCTTGGTGCCGAACGCGCCCATCCACGACACCGAACCCAGACGGTCGTAGCGCTCTCGACTGAAATCCGAGCCGAATCGGATGTAGTCGAGCGTGTGACCTACGAAGGGCAGTCCGGCATCCCCCCGGACGGCTTTCAATCCACTGCCCGCGGGTGCCGGTGCCAGTTCACGAACCGGCCAGTCCCGGCTCCATCGACGCCATCTGTCGTCGACGGCGTGAGGCGCGGGGACCATGATCACAGAGGACAACCGCTCCTTCACGTGGTGCGCAGGTGCGAGAAGGTGATTCGTCATGGTTCCTCCTGGACGCTGGGCCGCTTTGACGGCGTCCACCAGTCTTTACAAAGATGCCATTGATGTCAATATCTAGACATTATTGGCCTAGCGGTTAAGTGCGCGTCTCGTGCCCTTAGTCGGCCAGGCTCGGTTCTGCAGGGTCTCCGACCTTTAGACGCCCGACGTTTCTCAAGACGTAATCGCCGCTGTGCGGCTTCCGGGTAAGGAGTCGATAAACCAAGGTAGGCCCCGGCCAGTTCGTCGGGATTTCCCCGCTCGAGGTTCGATACCAGCTCGCACACAGCGCCCACACCGACCTCCGTAGTCGCCTTCTCAAGCGCGTGTTGTAGCGTTGCGCGCTCTCCGTCCTGACATCGATCGCATGACCCGGATGAGCAGCCACGGCTTTGATGAGCGTTGCGATGTGACGGACTTGTGACTCGATCATGTAGAGGATCGACCCCGAGCCCACATTCGTGTTGGGACCATAAAGCAGGAACAGGTTCGGGAACATGGGGACAGTGATGCCCAGATATGCGTACGCCTGGGTCTTCCACACCTCGGCCAAGGAGACTCCGCGAGAGCCGCGCACGGACATCGGGGCGAGAAAATCGGTGGCGCGAAACCCGGTTCCGTAGATCACGACATCTGCAGGACGAAACTCTCCATCCACGGTCTTGACACCGTTGTCGCAGAGCTCTGCGATAGCCTTCGGCACCAACGACACGCGATCACTCGCGATTGCTGGATAGTAATCATTCGAGAACAGCACTCGCTTGCACCCTGGCGCGTCCGAAGGCATCAATTGCTCGCGCAAAGATGGGCTAGCAACCTGCCGATGTAGGTGGCGGCGCGCGATCGCACCGAGGACGCGTGAGAGGGGCTTCGCGTCGACTAGCGTCACAGCGAGCAACTCGAAAATTAGCCATACCGCGAAACGCTCGAGGCGCAGCGCCATCGGCAATAACTCGCTCACCCTGTCGTGAAGGACTCCATACCTGCTGTCCCACTTCGGCAAGATCCACGGAGCCGTGCGCTGATATAGCGTGACATGCTCCGCCTCCTGGGCGATGTGTGGCACGAATTGGATGGCACTAGCTCCTGTGCCGATGACGGCTACTTGCTTGCCGCGAAGCGAAACCGATCGGTCCCAACGCGCCGAATGAAAGCGCGGCCCCTGGAAGGTGTCTGCGTCGGCAATAACGGGTACGTGGGGCAAGGAGAGCTGACCCACGGCCGAGACGACGACATCGCAGGTTATTGTCTCGTTCGAGTTCGTAACCAGGGTCCAACGCCCTAGCTGGTCATCGAAGGTCATTGCGACAACTTCGGTCTGGGTACGCAGATGCGCGGCCAGTCCGCCACTCTCCACGAGTTGTTGGAGGTACTTGAGTATCTCGGGTTGCTCGGCATATCGCCGTGACCAACGAGGATTGGGCTTGTACGAGAGTGAGTACAACGCTGACGGCACGTCGCAGGCCGCTCCCGGATAGGTGTTGTCACGCCAAACACCCCCGATGTCTGCAGCCTTTTCCAGGATCGTGAAGTTCGTGAACCCGTCCTTCTTCAGCCGGTGGGCCATCGCAACCCCGGCGAAGCCGGCCCCGATGATCACGATCGACGGATCGTATGCGCGACAGGCCGTCGCGAAGTTGCTGCTCATGAGGCAGAGACGACTGACTTCACGCTGCGGCGGTCGAGGTGGTGTAGGTGTAGGAGCATTGCCTGTTCGGACACTTTCACCTGACTTCCGAGGCTTCAAGGAAGCGTCCCGCTCGATGAATCGCGTCTCGGGCTTCGGGAAGAATCCGGAACATAGCCTGGAATACATGGATCTGTCCCCGGTATACCTGGATCTCGACGTGGGATCCAGCTGATTGAAGTCGCTCGGCGAGACGGCGCGAGTCATCGATCAACATTTCTCTCCCGCCCACCTGAATGAGGATCGGCGGCATCGAGGTGAGGTCCGCGTCAAGCACGCTGAGGCGCGGATCTCCGCGATCTGCGCCACCTACGTAGAGGTCAAGAGCGCGCGCCGCTGATTGAGCGGAGGCAAAAGGATCCCGGCGGCGAATTTCACGCGCTCTGGCAAGTTCGCACCTGAGATCCAGGACGGGAGACATCAGCAGCATCGCATCAGGGAGCGGCAATCCAACTGCACGTGCGCCCAAGGCCGTGGCCATCGTGAGCTGACCGCCCGCTGAATCGCCGGCAACCGCGACGGTGCGCTGACAAGAACCCGGGGACCCTCCGCTGGTAAGCCAGCGATACGCATTCAGCGCATCGTCCGCGGCTGCGGGATAGGGATACCGCGGGGCAAGACGATACTTCACTGCGAAGATGGGGCGCCCGCTCGCCGAGGCGAGTTCACCAAGAAGACCGCGGTGCGTCTCCGGCGAGCACATAGAATAGGCGCCGCCGTGGATGTACAGCAAAGGGTTGGCATGCGGATTAATGGCAGGCGTGGTGATCCAGTCCCCACGAACCGGGCCTCCGGCGAATACAGTGTCAACCTTGCGCACTGTGACGCCGCGCCGAGGCCGTGAGGCTACGAGCGCTGTTCGAAGCACGCGATCCATCACCGCAAGTCCGTAGGCGTTTGATGGCATCAGCTGCGCCAGTGGCCGCAGCGTGGTTCGCGAGGACATCGCGACGAGATGACTGGCAAGACTGGGCTGCCAGTCAGGGGCATCCATTCTGGTCACCGGGGACACACCTCTTCGGGCCGATTCTCGAATCGGTAGTCCGAGAGGCGAAAGGTGCGGCTCCGCCAATAGGTCTCCAGAGTCGTTGATGGACGGAGTGGAACGTCACCGTGCCTGTCGAAGTAGTAGCTGTTGGCATTGGAACAGCTCGGCTGCCAGAAAACCTGTCTGTGACGCCGCCTTAGCACTTCGGCGAAATAACGGTCGTTCGCCTCCTTCTTGACCTCCACGCAGTTAGCACCCAGCGCCCGCGCGCGACGAAGACACCGGACGATGTGCCGACTCTGCGCCTCGATGAGCGTGAAGTACGAGGAACCGTTGTAGCCGTACGGGCCGAAGATGTTGAAATGATTCGGAAATCCCGGGACGCTCACCCCTTCGAAGGCCTGCAGTCGATGCTCGTCCCACCATGTAGCCTGCTCCAGCCCGCCGCGTCCCTTCAATACGTAAGTTGGCATGTTGCCCGACTCCATCACTTTGAAGCCGGTGGCCAGGATCAAGACGTCAATGGGATGAGCTTTGCCGTCTCGAGTATGGACGGATGCATGGTCGATATGGGTTATGCCGCTCGTCTCGAGCGAAACGTTGGACCGGTTGTACGTTGCGAGATAGGAATTGTGGAAGCTGGGTCGTTTACAGCCCAACGAGTAGCGCGGAATGAGTTGTTCTCTCGTCGTCGGGTCATGGACCTCACGCCGCATGTACCGCTTTGCGGCGCTCTCCATGACATCGGCGAACGGTATCACCGTATGAAAGTGAGCGGCGATTGGGAAAGTGATTTCCACGAACGCCTGGCTGGCGGTCCGGGTCGCCAATTGTGCCCCCGGCAGGAAATGTAGAAGCCTTCCACCCCACGTCGGTATGGGGAAGTCTGGCTTCGGCAGACAATAAATTGGAGTTCGCTGAAATACCGTCAGACTCTCTGCTTTCTTTGCGACTTCGGGTATCAGTTGCACCGCCGATGCACCGGTACCGATTACTGCAACCCTCTTCCCGCTGAGATCTTTGGCATTGTCCCATCTAGCCGTGTGGAGCGTAACGCCGGCGAAATCTCGCACCCCCTTGATTTCAGGCCACTTTGGCCGACTGAGAACGCCGGAGCAATTTATCACGAAGCGTGCCGTGAACTCCTCACCATTGGCACTGGTCAAATGCCACCGTGTTGCGTTCTCGTCGAAACAAGCCTCGGTAATGGTTGTGTTGAAACGAATATGGTCCCAGAGCCGATACTTTTCAACACATCGCTCGGCATAGGCTTTGAGCTCATTGCCGTGGGCGTACGTGCGCGACCAAGAGGGCCGCATTTCGTATGAGAATTGATAACTGAACGACGGTATATCGACAGCGATACCCGGGTAGGTGTTCCAGTGCCACGTACCACCTACGCCATCGGCGTCATCAACCATCAAGAAGTCGGTAAATCCCGCCTTCATCAAGCTAATGCCAGACCCGATGCCGGAAAATCCAGCTCCTATGATAATTATCTCGTAATTACGGTCGGACTTGCGATCCATTCCTGTATTTCACCGTTCTGACGGTCAGCCTTGCAAACTTGTATTCAGAGTGATTGCGTCAGCTCGATATCGTCGCGCCGGGTTATCACGTAATCATGAGGATCCAAGCGGGATAGTTCTCTCATAAACTGGGTCGCGAAACCTGGGTACATCGTGCCGTTGTAGCCGTCCTCGGTCAAATACCAACTGCTGCACCCCGAATTCCAAGTCGTTCGTCGAAGGCGGCGCTGAATTTCGGAGTGATAGCGGTCCTGACGATCCTCCCTCACATCCAAAGTGCCGATGTCATTTTGCTGAAGGAGCTTGATCGCCTTGACTATATAGTCAATTGCAGCCTCCATATATACGAGCGCCGAGTTGTGGCCTGGCCCGGAATTCGGTCCGAAAGTGAAGAATAAGTTCGGATACCCGGCCACGCTCACGCTCTTGAAGGCAAATGTCCCCTGAGACCATTCATCGCCGAGCTTCCGACCGCCGAGGCCGCTAATCGGGAACGGGGTGCCACGTTTGGCCACATCGAAGCCAGTGGCAAATACGATACAGTCCACTTCGTGCTCGACACCGTCGGCGGTCCGAACACCGTTGGGTGACAATGTGGCGATCGGCCAGCTGATCAGCTTGCAGTTATCCGCCTGTAGCGCAGGGTAATAATCACTGGTCATGAGCATGCGCTTGCATCCAGGCCTGAAATGGGGCGTCAACTGACGTCTCAACCAGGAGTCTTTCACCTGCCGACGGAGATGAGCCTTGGCCGCCAGCTGTATCGCGGACGTCGCGGCGGTGTTCCAGACCATACCCACTGCCATCACTTCGTGGGCCCAAAACCACGCGTCGCGGAGCGCTTGTTCGCTCACCGGCAGGTGTGTGAAGGTCGAACGCGCCCAGGCCGGATGCCTGAAGTTCACCCTGGGCAACACCCAGCCGGGCGTTCTCTGGAAGACTTTGACCGAGGCAGCCGACTTTACGAGCTCGGGAATGATCTGAACCGCGCTCGCGCCTGTCCCGATGACTGCAACCCTCTTACCGCCGAGATCGTAGCCATGGTCCCATCGAGCGCTGTGGATCTTTTTTCCACCGTACGAGTCAATACCCCGAATATCGGGAAAGCTGGCGTTGGCAAGTGGTCCACTGGCCATCACAACTGACCGGGTGTGATACCGCTTTCCATCTGCCGTGTCGGCCATCCAGATGCCGGCACTCTCATCGAATTCCAAGGCAGTCACGTCGGTATCAAACTGGATGAACCGGGCAAGATCGTACTTGTCGACCATATCGTCGATATATTCGAGGATCTCAGCGCTCCCCGAGTAGGTACGAGTCCAGCCCGGATTCGGCTCGAACGAGTAGGAGTAGAGAAGCGAGGGAATATCGCAGGCCGCACCGGGATAAGTATTGTCTCGCCAGGTGCCTCCGACGCGATCTGACCGTTCCAGGATGACGAAGTCATCCGTGCCCTCTTGAAGCAGTCTGATCGCCGCACCGATACCTGCGAACCCGGCGCCGACGATCAACGTCGTCGTGGTGCCTGTCATTTGGCAACCGGTTCGTAGGTCAGTTCGTCCGTCCAGGATGGCGGCCGACCGAAAATCTGAACAGGGAAAACATCGATCGCATTGCCAAGGCGCTGAGACACGAAGTGCAGAGGCTGGGACCGCTTGATGGACGACGACATGTGCGCCTTCAAGATGTGATAGCCGGGCACCCTCCGCGTATGCTCACTGCGATCGCCGACATTGGCATACCGCGTCACTGCGTTGTATAACTTCTCCTCGGACAGACCCATAGCGTTGAGATTCATCAACATGCGCGTCAGGAGCGGGATATACAGCAACGCGCCGGTGAGAATGCGCGGGTCGACAAGAGCACCCGCAGTTTGAATGGCGTGGATTCGCATCGGGCTGGCGCCCAGGTCATTCAAGACCTGGAAGCCAACCGCGAGATGCCTTGATTCGTCGCTGTTGACCTTGTTGAACACCTCCCCGCACACAGGGTCGTCAACCTCATCGAGGAGAAACTTCAGCAGCGCTCCATCGAGCGCAGTCTCCAGTGCCGGAATCGCGGCCCCGATGACGGTCAGGGGCAGGGCTTCCGCATAACGGTCCAGCCATTCGATGACCAGCCGAATATTCTTGTTCGGGACCGGTTTCTCGCCTTCCTCGAGCATGCCCCAGCGACGCATCAAGGCAAGTTCGGCATTGGCGTGACGCTGCTCCTCGGCGTGAAAGTAACGGTAAATGTCTCCGAGCGCTTCGAATGGCGCCTTTGGAGCCATCGCGGCGAAGGCACGTGCTCCAACATGCTCAATCCACACCACGTCGGACATGAATTGCTTGAGTTTGGGACGCTGTTCATCGGTGATCAGTTCCGCGCCAGGGGCGTTCCAATCGATATCGGCAAGAGCCCATTGCTTGTTTTTGATTGTCTCGAGCATGTCACTGTATGCGAAAGCCATTTTCCCTGCTCCTCTACTCGGCTGAATCGTTCCATGAGGCCATGCGCTCCACGAGGCCCAGCGTGCGAGTAAAGGGGCCGGGTAGGGCTCTCTTGAGTTGCCACAAGACTTTGGCATCGAGTTGGGGTACTACATAAATTTGTCCGCGATCGTGCGCGTTCAACGTCGTTCGAGCAACGTGCTGTGGCGAAATGCCGGTCCATTTCATCAGGTTGGCCGCGAGTCTTGCAGCCGCCTCGTCGATTTGAGGATTGTTGACGATGTTCGTCTTCACGAAGGTGGGGCAAAGCACTGTGACGTTGATGTCAGTACCGCTCAGTTCGGCCGCCAATGTCTCCGACAGAGCGAGCACCCCGGCCTTGCTCACGTTGTAAGCCGCCATCCGAGGGGCCGAGCCAAAGCTCGCTGCCGACGCCACATTGATGACTCCGCCATGCCCATTGCTGCGGAGCCGAGGCACAAAAGTCTCGCAGCCGTAGATAACGCCCCAGAGGTTGACAGAAATCGCCGCGTTCCAGTCCTCGATCGACGTCGCGCCGATGCGGTTGCCGCCCGCACCGATTCCGGCGTTGTTGATGACGAGGCTCGCAGCCTTCTCGAACCAGTCTTCGCTCACATCAGCGAGGTTGCGGACCTGCTCAAGATCGGTGACATCGCATTCGATGTCGAAGCCCTCGCCGCCAGCCTGCCTCACCAACTCTGCCGACTCTTTTGCAGTGACGGGATCTTTGTCGGCGCACACCACGCGTCCACCTCGGCGCGCAAGCTCCACGGCGAATGCGCGGCCGATACCGCTTCCTGCGCCCGTGACGACTGCATCGGCGCGGTGCGTTCTGCCTGGTGCGCCGCCGAAGGGCAGCAATCTCATCCGTCTGCCTTTCGGGTCGCGACATGGACGTCTGCTGTGGGGAAACTCTCATCTGGGGGCACCAGCCACCATTGGTGTCGCATGCCACCAGTTTGGTGGTGGAACGAGCACCTTGTCAAGATGGAGAGGTGCGGTCGAGAAACAAGCGCTGGGGTGGTCGGACCGGGGCCGAGCGTCGTGCCGAGCGACGGCAGCAATTGATCGAGGCCGCAACCGAGATTTGGAGTGAGAGCGGTTGGGCCGCGGTCACTATGCGCGGCGTATGCGCCCGCACAGGGCTGAACGATCGATACTTCTACGAGGGCTTCAAGACGCGCGATGAGCTGCTCGTTGCTGCGTGGGATGGCGTCCGCAATGACATGCTCGGCGAGGTCGCCGCGCTCTTCAACGAGCGTGCGAATCGGCCGCCGATCGAAACCATCACCGCGGCGATCACCATCGTGGTCGACCGGATCGCACGCGATCCCGGCCGGGCACGCATCCTCCTCGCTCAGCATGTCGGTAGCTCACCGCTACAAGACCGCCGCGCCGTGGCGCTACAGGAAGCAACGCAGTTGGTCGTTGAGGCAAGCCGGCCACACCTCCGACAAGATGCCGACGAGATAGCCCTTCGCATGGACACCCTGATCGCTGTCGGGGGATTCGTCGAAGTCATCACCGCCTGGCACTCCGGTTTGCTTGCGGTGACCGAGAAAGAAGTGGTCGCGCACACCAGCAGACTTGCTGAAACCCTGGCTCAACGCTATGTCATCAGCGACTGATCGAGGCTCACAACAGGCCAGCCAGCCCCGTGGCGATCGCTGCGAACCGCATTTGCGGGTCCGACCGCCACCTTCACCGGCCACCGAGCACCGAATCCGTGAGTCACCGACGCGTCGCACCCTGTTCGGAAGGAGCGACGCAGGAACGGTGCTCCTGCGTCGCCGCACTTCCGCATCTTTGCTATCCCGACGAAGCGATAACTCGCTGTGAACCGTCTTGGTCGAACAGTTCTTTGCTCCAATGCTCCAGGACCGCGGCGCTGTCCCAATCATCAGGATGGAAACCCGGGCGATTGTAGGAACGGAAACGCCGCAGCGCATCGGCGGTGAACATCGGGGTGCGACTAAAGCGGTACAGACTGCGCACCAGGGTGACCGGGTTATATGAGGCTCTATCAGCGGCCATAGACAAGGCAGTCTGCAGAATGAGCTCGCCGAACAGAATTACTGAAGCGATCCGCATGCCCCGTACACGGGTGCGCTCGGTTGCTCCCACCAGCCGATAGACATCAAAGGCAACCGCTTTGTGCTCCGACTCCTCGAAGGCATGCCACAGCAGAATCGGTCGAACCTCTGTCTGGCCGATGAGCTTCTGGGCGTCTTCGCTGGTAAGAATGATTTCTGCCAGCGTAGCGGTGTAGTGCTCCAACGCGGAGGTCATGGACAGCCGCATTTCCGGCGAAAAGCGCCGTTCCAATCGCTTGATCAAGCGTCCGACATGACGGTCGATTCGCGCGGTCGGATAACCCATGACCTGGAGTCGCTCGTTTAGGAGACGATGCTGGTGTCGATGTGTGGCCTCTTGTCCGATGAAACCCTTGACCGCTGTCTCTAGTTGGGGATCGTCGATGGAACTCTGGAAGTTCCTGACCGAGCGGATGAAGAAATCCTCGCCTTCCGGGAACGTCGCAGAAAGCACCGAGATGAAATGGCTCATCACCAGGTCGCCATCGACAAAATGTTGCCGCTTCGTGGAGGTCGGCATCGGAAACCGAACGCGCCTGGGTTTTGGCAGCACCCGGGTCGGGGTCGGGGCTTGATCGTCCGACATTTGAGGTCCTTCCTCGAAGTTTGGATCTGACTTTATGCCTTGTCAGATAAGACTGCCAGACTGTAGGACATGAGTCCAGCACGTGTCTATGGCGGGCTGTCCGCAACTCAACGCGATGCACAGCGTCGCGTGATGTTGATTGATGCCGCGGTCTCAATCATGGGCACCCACGGAGCTACCGCGTGCACCGTGACCGCCGTGTGTGCGAAATCAGGAGTGACGAGCCGGTACTTCTACCAACAGTTTCGCGATCGAGACGCGCTCTTGCGTGCGGTATTTGCCAAGATCTCCACTACCTTCCAAGCGGTGATAACCAGCGCCATTCCGGACGACACGGTTGCTCCTCAAGAACTGGCTTACGCTCCGATCAAGGCCCTGGTTCAGGTGATCGAGAACGATCCCCGCATGGCCCGCATACTGTTTGTCGAGTCGGGCGCAGAACCCCTCCTTCGGCAGCTGCGAAGCGATCTGATGACCGATTTTGCGGAGCTGGTGCTCAGAGAGGCCCGCTTGCACCTCGATATACCCAGCGATGTGCTCCAAGTCGCAGATCTCGCCGCTACCTACGGTGTCGGGGGCCTGTTCGAGATACTCCGTCGCTGGATAGATGGACAACTGAACCTCTCGACTGAAATGCTCATCGAGCACTGTGCGGGTTTTCTCGGCATTCTCGGCCTGTATACCCTCGGACAGGCGCCTGATCAGGCCGCTCCGCCGCTGGCCAAAGCCGAGGAGACCCGATAGATTCTGGCCGACCGGCGTTATGCACTACTCGGTTGGCTGAAGGGCATGGCGCGACACTGACAATCGCTGCGGGTGTTCACCCGAGATCGCGAACCGTAGACTCCACGCGCGCCGGACGAGGAACTCGATACGACCTCGCACGGGCCCTGTGTGCCGTCCCTCCCCAGTCAATTCCTTCGATCGCTCGATCTGCAGCGAACGCACCGCTTCGATCCTCGCCATTCGACGGAACCACGGCGCGGAACAAATCCGACGCCCGCCTGCGCCGTTGTCACCTGATGTTAATTGCGGCTAACATCAGCGCCTAGTAGATCGACGTCGATGCTCGCCCGGAAGGAAAACTTTGGTACAGGTCCTGCCCGATCGGGTCGACGACACCGCGCCCGGCTATCTCAAGAACCGCGAAGGACTGAGCGCGCAACTCGACACCATCGCGGAGCAACTGGCGCTGGTCAACGGCGGCGGCGGCGCGAAATACGTTGCGCGCCACCGTAAGCGGGGCAAGCTGCTTGTCCGCGAGCGCATCGAGCTGATGCTCGACCCCGACACGGCGTTCCTCGAACTATGCCCCTTCGCCGCCTGGGGCAGTAAGTTCCCCGTCGGCGGTAGCGTGGTGGTAGGCATCGGCGTGGTCGAGGGCATCGAGTCGATGATCATCGCCCACGACCCCACCGTCCGCGGCGGCGCATCGAACCCTTATACCTTCCGCAAGGTGTTCCGCGGCATGGCCATCGCGCGGGAGAACCGACTGCCCATCATCAACATCGTCGAATCTGGCGGCGCCGACCTGCCCACACAGGCAGAGATCTTCGTGCCCGGCGGACAGCTGTTCCACGACTTGACCCAGCACAGCGCAGCGGGGCTGCCGACACTGGCCCTGGTCTTCGGCAACTCGACCGCGGGAGGTGCGTACGTCCCGGGCATGTGCGACTACGTCGTGATGGTGCGCAACCGTTCCAAGGTGTTCCTCGGCGGTCCGCCGCTGGTCAAGATGGCCACGGGCGAGGTCTCCGATGACGAGTCGCTCGGCGGCGCCGACATGCACGCCCGCACCTCGGGGCTGGCCGATTACATGGCCGAGGACGAGCAGGATGCGATCCGCATCGGCCGTCGCATCATGGCGCGGCTCAACTGGCGGAAGAACGGCCCCGGACCCACCACGCCGCCGCACCCACCGGTGCACGACCCCGATCAGCTGCTCGGCATCGCGTCGGTCGATCCGAAGGTGCCCTTCGACCCCCGCGACGTCATCGCCCGAGTGGTCGACGGCTCGGCCTTCGACGAGTTCAAACCTCTCTACGGCACGTCACTCGTCACCGGCTGGGCCTCGATCCACGGCTTCCCGGTCGGCATCCTCGCAAACGCACGGGGCATCCTGTTCAGTGAGGAGGCCGAGAAAGGTTCGCAGTTCATCCAACTGGCAAATCAGATCGACACCCCCCTCATCTTACTGCAGAACACCACCGGTTTCATGGTCGGTGCCGAGTACGAACAGGGCGGCATCATCAAGGACGGCGCCAAGATGATCAACGCCGTATCAAACAGCACGGTCCCCCACGTGACCATCACCATGGGTGCGTCCTACGGTGCCGGGAACTACGGCATGTGCGGGCGATCGTACTCACCGCGTTTCCTATTCGCTTGGCCTAACTCGAAGTCGGCCGTGATGGGTCCGGCGCAACTGGCCGGAGTGCTGTCCATCGTGGCGCGCGAGTCCGCCGCCGACCGCGGGCTGCCCTTCGACGAGCAGGCCGACGCCCAGATGCGCGCCGCCGTCGAGGAACAGATCGAGCGCGAATCCGTCGCACTGGCCAACAGCGGCCGACTTTACGACGACGGGATCATCGATCCCCGCGATACGCGGACCGTTCTCGGGTTCTGCCTGTCGGTGATCCACAACGGCGAGGTCCGTGGCCAGCGTGGCTACGGCGTGTTCCGGATGTGATGGCGATGCCCAAGATCCGCAAGGTCCTGGTCGCCAACCGTGGCGAGATCGCGCGGCGGGTGTTCCGCACTTGCCGCGATCTCGGGATCGCCACCGTCGCGGTCTATTCCGACGCCGACGCCGACGCGTGGCACGTCGCCGACGCCGACGAGGCCGTGCACCTTCCCGGCTCGTCTGCCGCCGAGACCTACCTCGACATCCACCGGATCATCGCCGCTGCCTCGCTCACCGGCGCGGACGCAGTACACCCCGGCTACGGCTTCCTTTCGGAAAACGCCGGGTTCGCGCGCGCCTGTGCCGCCGCCGACCTCGTCTTCATCGGTCCGCCGCCCGGGGCGATCGACGCGATGGGCTCGAAGCTGCAGGCCAAGAAGACGATGTCCGACGCGGGGGTGCCTGTGCTGCCCGGTGGCGACACGACGGGGCTATCGGCCGAGCAGCTGGCGAAGCTGGCCGCCGACGTCGGCTACCCCGTGCTGGTCAAGGCCAGCGCCGGCGGCGGTGGCCGAGGCATGCGCATTGTCGCGTCGCCGGACGAGCTCGACGAAGCGGTCACCTCCGCTTCGCGTGAGGCCGCCGCCGCGTTCGCCGACGGCACCGTCTTCCTCGAGCGTTACGTCCAGCGCCCACGCCACGTCGAGATCCAGATCATGGCCGACACGCACGGAAACGTCGTCTCTCTGTTCGAGCGCGAGTGCTCCGTGCAGCGTCGACACCAGAAGGTGATCGAGGAGGCGCCGTCACCGGTCGTCGACGACGCGTTGCGCGCTCGGATGAGCGAGGCCGCCATCGCCGCCGCGCGCGCCGTCGGCTACGTAGGCGCCGGGACGGTCGAGTTCGTCTACGACGCCGCTCAGGATGGCAAAGCCGACTCCTTCGCCTTCCTAGAGATGAACACCCGGCTGCAGGTCGAGCACCCGGTTACCGAGCTGATCACCGGCCTCGACCTGGTGCGTGCCCAGCTGCTCGTAGCCATGGGCCGCCCGCTGCCTGAGGAGATGCACAACCCGCGAATTCGCGGTCACGCGGTCGAGGCCCGGCTGTGCGCCGAGGATCCGGCCGATGACTACCGGCCCTGTACCGGCACCCTGCGCACCTTGGATGTCCCGGCGCTTGCCGGCGTGCGGGTTGACTCGGGTTTTCGTGCCGGTTCGGTCATCAGTCATTACTACGATTCGCTGCTGGCCAAGGTCATCGCGTGGGCACCAACGCGCGACGAGGCACTTGCCAGCCTCTCGGCGGCGCTGGCCGGCGCCCGTATTCACGGCGTGACCACCAATCGCAACCTGCTTGTTCGCGTCCTGCGCCATGACGAGTTCGCCGGGCGGGGCACCGACACTGGGTTCCTTGACCGACACGACGTCGCCCAACTCGGCGCTGCCCTCCCAGACACGCAGTCCGAGCGCCTGCACGCCGTCGCGGCGACCGTGGCCGGGGTGGCCGCGCGGCGTGCCGTCGCAACTCTGCAGGCCACGTTGCCCGCCGGCTGGCGCAACAACCCTTCGCAGCCGCAGACCACAACCTGGCAGACCCAGGGCGGGCGCGAAGTGCGCGTCGGGTACACGTTAGGTTCGACAGGGACCTGCCTGCAGGTCGACGACGAGCCGTTGGCCGACGTCGAGGTTGTCGAGGGCAGTAGCGAGCGGGTGGTGCTGCGCGTCGACGGGGTGCGCCGCACTTATGATGTCGTCCTCGACGGCGATGTTGCCCACCTCGACTCGGTCGCCGGCTACTCCGCCCTGCGGCTGGCGCCACGCTTCGTCGACCCGAGCACTCTGAACCCGCCCGGGTCGCTCACCGCGCCGATGCCGGGCTCGGTGATCCGACTACCGGTCGCCGAGGGCGAGACGGTGTCAGCCGGTCAAACGCTCGTCGTCCTGGAGGCGATGAAGATGGAGCACACCGTCGCGAGCCCGATCGACGGGGTGCTGAGCGCCCTGCCGGTCCAGGTCGGCCATCAGGTCTCGAGCGGTGACGTCCTCGCCGTGGTCGAGGCGGTGGACGGCGGTGAAGTGGCGTCGGACGCCACGGAGCTCTAATGAAGCCGGCGCGCTCCCGATCGGTGGCGCGTCGATACCGATGTGAGGAGTGTCATGGAATTGCACGAGACAGAGGAACGTCAGGACCTGCGCAAGGCGGTCGCCGAGATCGCCAAGGACTTCGGACACGAGTACTACCTGGAAAAGTCGCTGGCCGGCGGGAAGAGCACCGAGCTGTGGCAGGCCGTGGGCAAACAGGGCTTCCTCGGGGTGAACCTTTCCGAGCAGTACGGCGGCGGCGGCGGCGGCATCTACGACATGCAGATCGTCGGTGAGGAGCTCGCCGCGGCGGGCTGCCCGCTGCTGATGACCGTCGTCTCGCCGACCATCTGCGGCACGATCATCCAGGCATTCGGCAGTGAGGAACTCAAGCAGCAGTGGCTGCCGGGCATCGCCAGCGGCGAGACGATCATGGCATTCGCGATCACCGAGCCGGACGCGGGCTCGAACTCGCACAACATCTCCACGACCGCGAAACGCGACGGCGACGACTGGGTCATCAACGGCACCAAGTACTACATTTCTGGTGTCGACGAAGCCGAAGCGATCCTGGTCGTCACCCGAACGTCTACCAACGACAGTGGTCGCGGACTACTCAGCTTGCTCGTCGTGCCCACCGATGTCCCCGGGCTCACCAAGTCACTCATCCCGGTGCAGGCGGTCACTCCAGAGAAGCAGTTCACTCTATTCTTCGATGACGTCCGCGTGCCGGCCGCCAACCTTATCGGCGCGGAGAACGAGGGCCTGCGCCAGGTCTTCATGGGCCTGAACCCGGAGCGAATCATGGGGGCGGCGCTCGGCAACGGCATCGGTCGCTACGCGCTGGATAAAGCCGCCGATTACGCCCGCAACCGCCACGTGTGGGGAACGCCGATCGGCTCGCACCAAGGCGTATCGCACCCGCTCGCCCACGCCAAGATCCAGGTTGAGCTGGCCCGGTTGATGACTCAGCGTGCCGCCTCCCTGCACGACGCCGGCGATCCGGGGTCGGGTGAGGCGTCGAACATGGCGAAATATGCCGCAGCCGAGGCGGGCATCCTGGCGCTCGACCAGGCGATTCAAACCCACGGCGGCAACGGCATGGCCACCGAGTACGGCCTCGCCACGTTGTGGGGTCCGGCCCGGCTCATGCGCACCGCGCCGATCAGCCGCGAAATGATCCTCAACTTCGTGGCGCAGCACAGCCTGAAACTGCCCGCGTCCTACTGAGTCGCCGCGGAATGAAAGGGAATCGAATGCAACTCGGCATCGGTCAGTGGGTGAGCCGGCGCGCCTTCCTCAACGGCGGGCGCACCGCGTTGATCAGCAACGGCGCGCACATCACCTACGCCGACCTCGATCGGCGCACCAACCAGGTCGCCGCCGCACTCATCGCCCTCGGCGTGCGCAAGGGCGATCGGGTCGCGATGCTGCTGGTCAATTCGACCGAGTTCATCGAGGTGCTGCTGGGCTGCGCCAAAATCGGCGCACTTGCAGTTCCGCTCAACGTGCGCCTTGCCGGACCCGAGATCGGCTACATCCTGGCCGACTCAGGCGCCGATGTTCTGGTCTTCCACGAGCCGTTCGCCGCGCAGGCCAGGAGCGCCGTCACCGAGTCCGGAGTCCGCGTGCGCCATGTCGTGCGCGCCGGTGGGGTGCCGGCGCCGGGCGAGCTCGGCTACGAAGACGTCGTCTCGGGCGCCGCGCCCGAACCGCTCAACGGTGACGTCGACGGCCGCGACCCCGCGTTCATCATGTACACGTCGGGGACGACGGGCCGACCCAAGGGCGCGATCCTCACCCACGACAACCTGCTATGGAACGCGATCAACGTCCTCGGCACCGACATCGGCCTGCGGGGCGAGGACGTCACCGTCGCGGTGGCGCCGATGTTCCACATCGGCGGGCTGGGAGTACACACCCTGCCGCTGTTGTACGTCGGCGGCACCAGCGTGATCATGCCGTCCTTCGAGCCGCGAGCGACGTTACAGGCGATGGCCGACCACCACGTCACGGTCCAGTTCATGGTGCCGGCCATGTGGACCGCACTCACACAGGTGCCCGACTTCGACTCCTTCAACCTGTCTGCGCTGCGTTTCGCCATGGGCGGCGGGTCGCCCGTCCCCCTCACGGTCATCGACTTCATGCGCGAGCGAGGCGTGCCCTTCACCGAGGGCTTCGGCATGACCGAGACCGCTCCCTTGGTGACCGTCCTCGACGCCGAGAACGTCAGCACGCGGGCCGGGTCGATCGGCCGCGTCGCAATGCATGTCGACGCCCGCATCGTCGACGACGACGACCGCGACGTCGCGACCGACACCGTGGGCGAACTGATCGTGCGCGGCCCGAATGTGTTCACCGGCTACTGGATGAAGGCCGAGGCGAGCGCCGAGGCGTTACGCGGGGGCTGGTTCCACACGGGCGACCTCGGGCGCATGGACGCCGAGGGCTTCATCACCCTCGTCGACCGCAAGAAGGACATGATCATCTCCGGCGGCGAGAACGTCTACCCGATCGAGGTCGAGCAGGTTCTCTTCCGCCACCCGGCGGTGTTCGACGCCGCCGTGATCGGCGGTAAGGACGCGAAGTGGGGCGAACGCGTCGTCGCGGTCGTGGTCGCCGACCCGGCGACACAGGCGCCGAGCGCCGAGGAGATCGTAGCGTGGTGCCGGGAGCGGCTGGCACACTTCAAGTGTCCGCGTGACGTGCACTTCGTCGCCGAACTGCCGCGCAATGCCACCGGCAAGCTGCTCAAGACCGAGCTGCGCGCGCAGTTCACGGGCATCGAGGGCGGAGTCGTTTTGCGCTGAGTCGTGCCGCTGCACATCGCGGGTTCGAAGCAGGGCCCCTAAATCATGAACTGAGAAGAGGATGCGACAGCATCGGCGGGGGCTAGCGGTTTCGTTCACCTCCCTTGATTTGGTGCGGCGGGTGCCGACGCAGGCAACCCCAGCGCCGGTAGGATCCCAGCCCGGCCCAGCGGATCGGACGGCGAACAACGTAACCACAAATCGACAGGAGGCCTGAAAGTGGCCGGTTTGCGCCGCAAACTGCTCCTCGAGGCCGCCGCCGACCTGTTCGCGCGGCAAGGCTTTCACGCCGTGGGCATCGACGACATCGGTGCCGCAGCAGGGGTGAGCGGGCCGGCCGTCTACCGGCACTTTCAGAACAAGGACGCGATCCTGCGCGAGTTATGCGACGCCGCCATGACTGAGCTGCTGGCCGGCGCCCGGCGCGCCACCAACGCCGGCACACCGACGGAGGTCCTGCACGCCCTTGTCGACCTACACGCGGCCTTCGGCGCGCGACGACGCGGCCTGTTGGCCGTCTACGCCCGCGAGCACCGCTCGCTGTCGCCGCTGGCGACCCGTGCCCTGCGACGCCGACAGCACAGGTACGAGTCCTTCTGGGTCGACGCGCTCGTACGAGCACGGGGCGATCTGGACCGTGAGCGCGCACAGGGCCTGGTCGCCGCCGTGCTGTCATTGCTCAACGCGTCCGCGTACATGCCGGCGTCGCTGGACGACGCGACGATTGAGGCGATGCTGGCCGCCGCGGCCGTTGCGGCGCTGTTCAGCCGCGCGGTTACACAGCAGGTAGACGGCGCCCCGCACCGGATTTAGTGTGTGTCGAGCAGCGATTCGGGAACGTCCACCACTCGGGATCGCACGTACTCCCCGAGCCCCTTGGCCTGCGCGTCCGGCCGGGTCGAGGAGGCCACCCCGTCACCGAGCAAGCCGTGCACCACCACGTTGAGCGCGCGCAGGTTCGGCAGTTCGAAGCGCTCGATGCGCAGGTGCGCCGTCTCCGGCCCGAGCAGTGTGCGCAGCCGCTCGACGCTCAGGTACTCGCGCGCCCACGCGTAACCGGGGTCGTCGCGTGCCCACAGTCCGAGGTTGGCGTTGCCGCCCTTATCTCCGGACCGCGCACCGAGTACCGACCCGAGCGGCGCGAGCCGCGTCGGCCCGGATGGCGCCGGCAGCTTCGCGGGCGGGGCGATCCCAGCCGGCGGGACCGCACCGGTCGGCGGGTCAGGGATCACGTGCCGATTGCCGTCGGCGTCGACGAGCACGTGCGTGAGGGCCGAGCGCGGAACGTAGGCCGGCCGGTAGACGCCGAACGCGGTCTCCGAGGACGGTGGCGTGGTGGTGTGGAAGCCGGCGAAACCAGCCAGGGCGATCTCCATGACCCCGCCGGAGAAGGCTCGGCCCACCTTTCGCGGGTCGGCGTCCTTCACCGTCACACGCAGGTGCGCGCAGGCTTGCTCGTTCGTCGGCGCATCGGAGACGTCGAAACGCAACAGTCGCACGTCGACTTCGTCGAAGGCGTCGCGTCCGCCGAGAACGTCGAAGAGCTGCTGTTCGGCGAAGGCCGCCTTGGCCTCGATGTCGAGGCCGGTGAGCACCATGGTCATCGTGTTGCGGAAGCCGCCCACCTCGTTCAGCGCCACCTTCAACGTGTCCGGCGGCGGACTGCCTTTCGTACCGCTGATCGCGACACGGTGCTCACCCTGTTGAGCCAGGCGAATGGTGTCGAAGTGGGCGACGACGTCGGGGCCGAGGTAGGCAGGTTCAGCGATCTCGTAGAGCAGCTGGGCGGTGACCGTGCCGACTGAGACCAGTCCCCCGGTGCCGGGATGCTTCGTGATCACCGAAGAGCCGTCCTCGGCGACCTCGGCGATCGGAAACCCCGGGTAGCGGCGGTCGGTGATCTCGTCGAGGAACGCGTAGTTGCCGCCCGTCGCCTGAGGGCCGCACTCGATCACGTGCCCGGCGACGACCGCACCCGCGAGCCGATCCCAGTCGGCGCGTGCCCAGGCGTGCCACCAGGCCGCGGGACCGACCACGAGGGATGCGTCGGTGACCCGGCCGGTCACGACGACGTCGGCGCCCGAATGCAGCGCCTCGGTGATGCCCCAGGCGCCGAGGTAGGCGTTGGCCGACACCGGTTTGATGTCGCCGACGGGCGGCGTGATTGCGTGGAGGTCGCCACGTAGGTCGTCGCCCTCGACGTGCGCGACGCGCGCGGTGAGGCCGAGACGTGCGGACAGCTCGCGCAACGCGGCGGCCAAGCCGGCGGGATTCAGCCCGCCCGCGTTCGCGACGACCTTGATGCCACGATCGAGACAGGTGCCCAGCACCTGTTCCATTTGGGTGAGGAAAGTCCGCGCGTACCCGCCGGACGGGTCTTTGGCCTGGGCCTTGGCCAGGATGAGCATGGTCAGCTCGGCCAGATAGTCACCGCACAGGACGTCGATCGGTCCGCCCTCGACCATCTCGCGGGCTGCGGCGATGCGGTCGCCGTAAAAGCCGGAGCAGTTGCCGATGCGGACCGGGACGCTCACCGCTGACCCCCTGCGAACTGGCCCGCCACGCGCCCGCCGCCAGGGGGCCCCGCGAAGGCCTGGGCGATCGCGAGCCACTGGTCGGCCAGCGGTCCGTCGGCGACCAAAGCGGTGTCGTCGCGGTGGCGGCGTTGGGTCACCAACAGGCAAAAGTCCAGCGCCGGCCCGCTCACGCGGTTGGCGGCGTCGGCTGGCCCCCACGTCCAGACGCTGCCGTCCGGAGCGGTCAGCTCGACGCGTACCGGGTCCGCGGGGAGGTCCAGACCGTTGGCCAGGTAGCTGAAAGCGCGCGCACCCACCCCGATGTGGGCCACGTGCCGCAGCCGTGCCGTGGCCTCGCGGGTCGCGCCGAGCGCGTCGACGATGTCCTGGCCGTGCGCCCAGGTCTCCATGAGTCGCGCTGTCAGCGACGAGACCGCGCTCATCGTCGGCCCGAACCACGGCAGGCGGGTCGCCGGGGCAATGTCCGCGAACGCCGCAACGAGGGCTGCACGCGACGTGTCGAACCACGCGAGCAGGTCGGCAGCCGGCATTTGACGGTAGCGCTCAGCGATGACGTCGGGTGAGATGCTTCCGTCGGCCATCATCGGCAGGTAGTCGCTGCTGAAACCGTCGGGGTCGGTGGCCGAGCGCACCGCCACGTCGTCGAAGAACGCCAGATGGCTGATCTGGTCGCGGATCGCCCAGCCCACGGCCGGAGTCGGCGCGTCCCAGCCGCGCGGACCTTCGGGCAGCGGTGCGATGAGTTCGCGCAACGCGGCCGTTTCGGCTTCGATGTCGGCGATTACCGACTGCATGGTCACCGCCATGTCAGCGTCCCTTCCACTGTGGTGCGCGCTTCTCGCGGAACGCCGTCGGGCCTTCCTGCGCGTCGTCGCTCAGATAGACCGGCTCCCATATCTCGTCGGCCAGGTCGTAGGCGGCGGCGAGGTGGTGCTGTGCCGAGAGGTACACGGTGCGCTTGGACGCAAGCACCGATAGCGGTGCGTTCGCGGCGATGCTGAGCGCCAACTGCCGGGTACGCTCGCGCAACTGATCGGCCGGCACCACCTCATTGACTAAGCCGACCTGGTGGGCGCGCTCGGCGGTGATCGGGTCGCCGGTCAGCAGGATCTGCATGGCAACGCGTGGGGGCACCAGCCACGATAGCGGTGCCGCCCACGGCGACCCGCGGCCGACTTTGACCTCGCTGACGGCGAAGGTCGCGTGTTCGGCAGCCACGACCAGGTCGCACTGCTGCGCGAGCAGGAAGCCCCCGGCGAACGCGACACCGTTGACGGCCGCGATCGTCGGCTTCGCGACATCGATGTTGCGGCCGAACTGCGGAGCGAAGTCCTTCGGGGGCACCTTGAGCGCGTTCTGCGCCATCTCCTTCAAGTCCCCGCCGGCGCAGAACGCCTTATCGCCCACGCCGGTGAGGACGAGCACCTTCGCCGCGTCGTCGTCATTGAAGCGGCGTACCGCGTCGAAAAGCCCCGTGCGCACAGCGTTGTTCAGCGCGTTGCGCGCCTCGGGCCGGTTGATCGTCAGCCAGGCCACGCTGTCGACGACCTCGTAGCGAACCGGTTGCTCGGCCACCGAGCCTCCGTCCCTCACCGTCGCCTCGCATGTGAGTGGCAGCTCACCCCGGCACCTCGACAAACGGGTCGGCCAGCTCAACGGTGGCTTCACTCGGCACGCACGGACCATCTTCGCTCGAGACGAGCAACTCGAGGTCGACGAGGCGCCGTCCGCCATCGTCGCGTTTGGCCACGACCTTGCCGCTCAGGGTTGCGGTCTGGCCCGGATAGATCGACCGGATCATTGAGATTCTGCGGCGCCGGATGAGCGCGTCGGGTCCGGCCCATTCGTTGAGGCCGCGGTCGATGAAGCCATGGAAGAAGAGGGTTGACAGGTAGATCGTGCGCTGGCCCTGGCTGCGCGCGTAGTCGGGGTCGTGGTGACCGGGGAACCAGTCCCATGTCGAAGCCGCGTTCATGCAGATGCGCTTGTAGCTGATCTCGATCGAGACGGGCGTCAGGGTGTCGCCGACGGCGATGTCCTCGAACCGCACGGGGACGCGGACCATGCTGCGCTCGGTGGAGTCGTTCATGATGCGCCTTCACTATCGGCGGTGTCGTATCGGAAGAGCACGTTGGTGTTGCGGCCGATGACCTCACCGTGCTGGTCGGAGAAGGTGCTCACCGTGGTGATGAACACACCGGTGCCCACCCGCGTCGTCTTGGGCTCGGAGATCGAGGCGATCTCCTCCACGATCGACACGTGATCGCCTACCCGGGGCCGGCGTTCGAACTCCGTCGTCGTCGAGGCGTTGATGATGTGGTGGCCCGGCAACGGGACGCTGAGCGCGAACATCATGTCGGCACGCGCTAGGTACCCGGGCACCCACTGCGGCGCGAAGCCGAGGCTCATCAGCAGCCCGGGCGGGCAGTCCTCACCCTCCCAGTAACGGGGGTTCGCGTCCTCGACGAGCGAGCAGTAGTACAACACCATCGAGCGGTCGATCGGGAACCACGCATGCCGCGGTTCGGAGCGATGACCGACCCACGCCCGGCCTTCGTCGAAGGTCCCGAACGTCATCCCGAGGCCGGTGACGTCGCTCGTTGGCGCGCTCACCGGGTCACCTGCACGACGGCGCTCCCCTTTATCGCGGGTTCGCCGGTCTGGCGCGTGACCACGAGTTCGAGGTCTGCCACCTGCTGCCCTCCGGCCTCGCGCACGCCGGTGACCCTGCCGCCGAAGCTGAGCAGGTCACCGGGCCATACCTGACCGGTGAACCGGATGCGGAACGAGCGGATGTTGGCCAGCCCCACCCAGGCGGTCAGCCGCTGCGCGAGCACACCGCCGTGCAGCAGTCCCATGCCGAACACACCGGGCATGCCGGCCGCGCGGGCGAACTCTTCGTCGTGGTGGATCGGGTTGAAGTCGCCGCCGGAGCCGGCGTAGCGAACGATGTGCGAGCGCGTCAGCGGGCCGAACTGTGAGGTCGGCATCTCGTCGCCGATGGCCAACGCCACCGGCGCGGGGGATGTCGTCATTGGGTGGAGCCTCCGGTTTCGATCAAGACGTCGGTCTGGCGCACGACGAGTTCGTCGCGCTGGTTGGTGAAGTCGGTCTCGATCGTCACGATTGTCATGATGCCGCCGCGCTTCCCCTCGCGGCTGGTCACGTTCGACACCCGACGAGTCTCGGTGAGCTCGTCGCCGACGAACACCGGCGCGAAATACTCCCAGCCGCACTCACCGTGCAGTACGCGTCGCAGGTCGAGCCCGAGGGCGCCGAACATGTCGTCGTCGGCGCGCCAGTGAGCCGAGGAGACGACGAAGGTCGGAGGAGCGGGGATCGCGCCGAAGCCGGCGGCGCGGGCGGCCGCGACGTCCTGGTAGATCGGGTCGCGGTCGCCGAGCGAAAGTGCGAACTCGCGCACTTTGGACCGGTCGACGGGAAACGTGGTCCTCCCGAGTTGCGTCCCGATGAGCGATGCGTCAGCCACTCTGGTCACCTTTCCCGCCGGCGAAGGCCGGCGCACAATCGCGAATGAGGCTGCCGAGGTTCTCGGCGATGCGCTCGGGCGCGAGACCAATCGAGGGTGAGTAGAGAACGATGTGGTCCAGCACGCCCTCGTAGCGGCGCAGCCCTTCTCGGACCTCGGCGGCGGTGCCGGCCACCGCCATCGCGTCGATCATGTCGTCGGTGACCGCGGCGAACATGGCCGGCAGGTCACGCCGTGCGAACGCGTCGCGGATGGCCGCTGCCTGCCTGGCGAAACCGCTGACGTCGAGCACGTGCTCGTAGGTCTTCACCGAGGAGTAGAACGCGATCTGCTGCGCGGCCTCACGACGTGCGATCTGTGGGTCGTCGTGCACCGCGCAGATGACCATCGAGACGATCTCAATGTCGGCGGGATCGCGTCCGGCCCGCTCCGCACCGCGCACGACGGCTGGGCGGGCGACCTCCTCGACGTAAGTCGTGGTGAACAGCGGATGACCAGCCAACCCGTCGGCTACGCGCCCTGCCACCTCGCACATCCGCGGACGCACGCCCGCGGTGATGATCGGGATCGCTCGCTTCGGCGGCGCGACGTCGCCGGTTGGGACGAGATTCATCCGGTAGAAGCGCCCCTCATGGCGCACGGGGCCCTCGTGCAGGTTCCAGATCCGACGCACGAGCGGGACCAGCTCCTCCATGCGCAGAGCGGGAGCGGAGGTGTCCTCCACGCCGTGCCAGTCGCTCATCATGCGGCGTGTACCGTTGCCGAGCCCGAGTACGACGCGCCCGCCTGAAAGCTCGTCGAGGTCACGCGCCTCGGTGGCGAGCACGAGCGGGCTGCGCCCGACGCCATACAGGATCGACGACCCGATGCGGCAGCGCTTTGTGCGCGCGGCCATCGCGGCCATCGAGATCGAGCCGGAGCGCGAGTAGAACTCCGAGGCCCAGGCGGCGTCGAAGCCGGCGAGGTCGGTAGCCTCGGCGGTCTCGACAAGGGTGGCCAAGTCCGCGCCGAGCACCGAGACCCCGTACGTGGTCACGACGCCGCCAGCCTGAATCGGACCAGCCCAAGGTCCTCGTTCACCCGCTCGAACACTGCGCGCACTCTCGCCCCGATCGCAACTTCATCTGGGGCCACGCCCTCGAGACTGGCCAACAACTGCGGCCCCTCGTCCAGACGAACGAGCACGACGACGTACGGCTCGCTGCGCGGGAACGAGTCCCACGGGGGGCGGTACACCGGCGCGAAACTGACGATCTCACCAGTACCCGCCGCGGTCTCCCAGGCCAACTCACCGTCATGGCAGACGGGACACACCAGCCGCGGGTAGAGGAAAGGGTGGTCGTTCGCGCACCGCTGGAAGACGAGTACACCGCGGGCCGCTGCTGCGAAGTAGGGACGGTTGACATCGGTCAGCGGCGGCAGCGCCTCAGGATCGTGCAGACCGTCGAGAGAACTCGAAGCTGCGGTCATGACGCTCCCTCCATCACCATGCTGACGTGACTGCACAGCATCGAGCCGTAGCTGTGCACGAACGCGGTATCCGCCCCGGGCACCTGACGGCCCTCGGCGCGACCGGACAACTGCCAGTAACCCTCAAGGATCTGCGAAATGCCAGAGGAGGTCCCGGTGTGCCCGAACCGGATTAGGCCGCCGTCGGTGTTCACCGGAAGGTCGCCCCCCGGATCGGCGCAGCCGTCACGGTAGAAATCGCCTGCCCCACCGGGCTTCACGAAACCCGCCTCCTCAAGGATCATCGCCGGGTTGGAGGCGAAGGCGTCGTAGAGCAAAGCGATGTCGACGTCGGCCGGCGCCCGTCCGGAGCGCTCAAAGGCCATCGGACCCGAACGGGCGGCCCCGGTACGACCCGGCCGGGCCAGCGAGGTCAGAAAACCGTGGGTGTGACCCTCTCCAAAGCCCAGCAAATGCACCGGCCGGTGCTTGCCCGCGCGAGCCCGGCGGGCCGAGCCCAGCACCAGCGCGCCACCGCCCTCGCAGGGAATCGAGCAGTGGTAGAAGTGGAACGGCCCGGCGATCGGCCGGGACGCCAGCACGTCCTCCACAGTCAGGCGTTGAGCGCCGTGCGCGATAGCCGCGGGGTTCAGTGCGGCCCAACGGTCCTGCGACACGGTGACCTCGGCGATGTCCGCCTTGCCCTGTCCCGTCTCGTGCATCCAGGCCTGCGCGATCAAACCGTAGAGCGCCGGCACGGACGGTCCATAGGGCATCTCGAACGCGTGGTCACACACCAGCGCCATCAGTTCGCGCCCGCCATCGCGGATCGGTGGAAACTTGCCCGCCGACACGACCAGCACCGTCTCGGCCTCGCCCCGGGCGATGACGTTACTCGCCATGCGCGTCATGGCGAGATGGGTCCCGCCGCCAAGCTGACAGGTCATCTGAAGTTTCAGATTGTGCAGCCCGAGATAGTCCATGAGGTCCTCGGACAGGAAGATCGAACCCTCGTTCGTCATCGGCCCGGCGCACACCAGACCGTCGACCTCGTCTGGGACCACCCCTGCGTCGGCGAGAGCCGCGACCGCGGCGCGCACATGCAATTCAGTGGAGGTGTACGGAACGTTTCTCCCTGGAGCGAGTTCGGCGGCACCGATGATGGCCGGCTGGTCGTGTGGCATCCGGACTCCTCTCGACCACGCGTCCAACGCCGGTCCCGACGTGAACGACGGTTAGCATAGCGTGCCTAGAGGTCCGCGTCACCCCCGCCCGCACCCGCCGCTAGCGCGGTATGGATTCTCTGGAATGTCCTTGCGCCTCTTCCCAAGAGGGTGCTGCGATGACCGAAACCCGCGCCGATCGTGTCGTTTCTCGACGATGTCCAGGTGACAGATGAGGCCGATCGTGAAGCCCGCTGGTTCCGATGGTCGCCCGGCACACGCCGGGGCGGATCTATAGCCCTCAGTCGCGCGTTTTTCTGAAGTGGCGCGGTGAACGACCGGTCCACCGTTTGAAGGCATGTGTGAAGTTCGTGAGCTCCGCGTACCCGAGTTCTGCCGCGATCTCGCTTACAGACAACGATCTGTCGAGAAGTCGCAGAATTGCTCGCTCCCGCAAGAACGACTGACGCAATTCGCGAAAGGTGGTCCCCTCTTCGCGGAGGCGCCGCTTCAACGTGCTCGGGGATATCGAAAGCTCGCCCGCCGTCCGGCTGATGTTCGTTTTTCCGGGATCTTTTTCGAGCAGGTCCCTTACTTTTTCGGAGACCGACGTGTCACGTCGTTGATCGAGAGTTCGCTGCAAATCGGTGACGGCAATCCGGTACGCCACAGGATCGGAGAATCGACAGACCTCCTCGAGCGAAGCCGCGGGAACGTGGACGAACGAGCTGGGGGCGTCGAAGAAGATCCGACCCGCCAACACTTCGTCATGAAGAACCCACGACTCCGGCGCTGAATGACTTAAATGCAGTTCAATATTCGGTACGGCACCCGCGAGCATGTCGAGCAGACGCAACAGCGCCAGCCCACCGTAGGTGACGGCCAGGCAGTTCAGGCCCGCGTCACCGGTGCGACCGGTGAGCCCGATCGTGAGGCCGCGTTCCGTCGAATGGAACGTCGGGCTGAGGGCTGTGGTGATCACCGGCAGATAAGCAAGCAACTCGACAACCTCGGCTACCGAGCCCGCGCTGACCAAGGGAACACTGAGTGCCCCAAAGGACGTCAGTTTGGCGTGTTCAGCGAACGCGAAACCCAGACGGGTTCCCTGATCACAATCGAAATCGGAATATATCTCCCTGAACCACCGTAAGGGGACCTGCGCGTCGCGACCCACCAACATCGACTCGGTAACGTGCTCGCGAACCATGATGCTGCGGAGCGCAATGCTGGCGTCATGCCCCAGCGCCTCACTGTCCAGCATCTGCAGGAAAGCCAGCGCTGGCATACCCGAGTCGTCGAGTTTCACGTGCCTCCCTGCGCGTGAGCTAAAAACACAACTTTTTGACTCCTGCGAGCCTAGCGACGCTGGTCACGCGCGACAACGCTAAATAGAGGAGTTCCAAATTGAGGAGAGTTAATCATGGCAGTCGTCACCTTCGTCTCTCACGACGGCGAGAAGTACGAAGCCCCCTTGGCCGAAGGGCAGTCCTTGATGCAGGTTGCGGTCAACAACGCGGTGCCCGGCATCGACGGCGATTGTGGAGGGGAAGCCGCATGCGGAACGTGCCACGTGATCGTCGCTCCCGAGTGGTCGGACACGGTGGGACTCTGCGGCGCCAACGAAGAGGAGATGCTCGCGATGAACCCCGAGCGTCAGCGGACGTCGAGGCTGTCTTGCCAGATGTCCGCCTCCGAGGCATGGGATGGCTTGACGGTCGAGCTACCTGAGTTCCAGCTCTGAAACAACGTCATGGATTTGGAGGAAACAATAATGAGTATTCCCGCGGCAGTGGCCGCCAAAGCCCAGTCTGCCGTGCCTCTGGAGCTGCAAATCCGCGGCGCACACCTCTACGACAAGACACGCCGGTGGGTAACCGGAACCAATGGTAAGAAGATCTTCACCGAGACGCCCATTCCTCCGGTCGAGGACGTTGATATCGCCGACATCGATCTCAGCAACCCGTTCCTCTACCGCCAAGGCCGCTGGAAGTCCTACTTCGAACGCGTGCGCAACGAGGCGCCGGTGCACTACCAGGCTCACAGTGCGTTCGGCCCGTTCTGGTCGGTGACCCGCCACGCGGACATCATCGCCGTCGACAAGAACCACGAGGCTTTCTCCGCAGAGCCGTTCATCATCATCGGGAGACCGCCCCGCTTCATGGACATCGCCATGTTCATCGCGATGGATCCGCCACAACACGACTTGCAGCGCGCTTCCGTCCAAGGGGTTGTCGCGCCGAAGAACCTGCGCGAGATGGAGGGGCTGATCCGCTCGCGTGTCCAGGAAGTGCTGGACGATCTACCGGTGGATCAGCCGTTCAATTGGGTGCACCACGTCTCCATCGAACTGACAGCGCGCATGCTCGCGACCCTGCTGGACTTCCCGTACGAGCAGCGGCACAAGCTCGTGGAATGGTCGGACCTCGCCACCTCCATGGAGCAAGCCAATGGTGGTCCTTCCGACAACGACAGAGTGTTTCGTGGCATGGTCGACATGGCGAAGGGTCTCAGCGCTCTCTGGCATGACAAGGCGGCCCGTACCGCCAACGGGGAGCGACCGGGCTTCGATCTGATCACGATGCTGCAGGCCAACGAGGACACTAAGGATCTCATCGACCGCCCGATGGAATTCCTCGGCAATTTGGTACTGCTGATCGTCGGGGGAAACGACACGACTCGCAACTCGATGAGCGGAGGGGTTCTCGCCTTGAACCAGTTCCCCGATCAGTTCGAGAAGTTGAAGGCGAACCCTGACCTGATTCCCAACATGGTATCCGAGATCATTCGCTGGCAGACCCCGTTGGCGTACATGCGCCGAGTCGCGAAAAAAGACATCATGTTGAACGGGCAATTCATCCGCAAGGGCGACAAGGTCGTGATGTGGTACGCCTCTGGTAACCGCGATGAGCGTGTCTTCGAGCGGGCCGATGAGTTGATCATCGATAGGAGCAACGCCCGCAATCACATCTCGTTCGGGTTCGGCGTGCACAGGTGCATGGGAAACCGACTTGCTGAGTTGCAGCTTCGAATCCTGTGGGAGGAATTGCTCCCTCGCTTTGAGAACATCGAGGTGGTCGGCGAACCCGAGTATGTGCAATCGAATTTCGTCAGGGGTATCAGCAAGCTGATGGTTCGCCTCACTCCCAGGCCAAGTGCGTGACTCCCGAACGAGCGGTGATCGTCGGCGCGAGCCACGCCGGCGCGCAGTTGGCAGCTAATCTTCGAAGGGAGGGGTGGTCTGGGGAGGTCGTGCTCATCGGCGACGAGGGGGGACTGCCCTACCACCGGCCTCCGTTGTCGAAGGGATACCTGGCCGGCAAGAACGGCCTCGACGACCTCCTGATTCGCGGCGCTGATTTCTACGAAAAGCAGCACATTCGACTCTTGAATGCGACCGTGGAGGCGATCCACCGGAGTGCCAAGCGTGTGTCTCTGAGCACCGGCGACACGCTGACGTACACCAAGCTCGCGTTGTGCACCGGCGCAAGGGCCAGACGACTCCCCACACCAGGGGTGGATCTTCCCGGAATTCACTACCTGCGTACCGCTGCAGACGTCGAGTTGATCCGTGCCGCCGCTACACCGGGTCGGAGGGTTGTGATCGTGGGCGGCGGTTACATCGGGTTGGAAACGGCGGCCTCGCTGTGTTCGCTCGGCATGAACGTCACCGTCCTCGAGGCAACCGAGCGTGTACTCGAACGGGTCACCGCGCCGGAGGTTTCCGCGTTTTACACCCGAATCCACAACGGCGAGGGAGTGGAGATCCGAACACACGCTCTCGTAGAAGCCTTCTCCGGCAACGGCAGAGTGCAGGAGGTCGTGCTGGCAGGCGGCGAACCGATCCCCGCCGACTTGGTCATCGTCGGCGTCGGTGTGGTGCCGAACACCGAGCTCGCCTCGGCCGCAGGATTATCCGTCGACAACGGCATCGTGATCGACGACCAGGCCCGCACCAGCGACCCCGACATCGTGGCCGCCGGCGACTGCACCAGCCACACCATGGCTCGATACGGCTCGCGTATTCGTTTGGAATCCGTATCGAGCGCCGGCGAGCAGGCCAAGATCGCTGCGGCGACAATCTGCGGAAAACACAGCGCAATCGCTGCGCTTCCGTGGTTCTGGTCCGACCAGTACGATCTCAAACTCCAGATCGCCGGTCTCAACACCGGATACGACGAAGTGGTCTTCAGCGGCGACCCGTCGCGTGACCGTGACTTCAGCTGCTTCTACTTCCGCGATCGTGAACTCATCGCCGCCGACTGCGTCAACCGTCCTCGCGATTTCATGTTCAGTAAGCGGGCCATCAGCCAGCAGCTCCGAGTTGACCGCTCAGAGCTCCTCGCCGGCTCGATCTGACACGAGAGCTTGCTAGTTACAAACTGTGGACAACTCCCAGGTACCTGAGTGCTACGCGGGAGATCCGCTCACCGGTGGTGGCGATGTCCGCGGCTGGGAGTACAACATGACTCACTGTCAGTCGCACCAGAACATCTGCGACCTCCTCAACGTCTTCGGGATCGAGATCGTCGAAGTGGTCGTTAAACCACGTGATCAGAGCCGCGGAGCAGAGCTGAAGCAGGGAAGCCGACGTCGGCAGAAGAGGTAGGACTCCAGTAGACGACGAGCCACCGCGATCATTCCCCGAAGGGTTGGACGTCAGAACTGCCTTGAGGAGCGGGCTGTCTTCTGCTTCACAGAGGGTGAATTGCACCGCTGCGGTGATGCCGCCCCGCACGTCGCCCACGTGTTCGGCAAGGACGGCAAGAATGCCTTCCATAAAGCGCTGGCCCTCCGACACCACAAGCGCGTCGCCGAGCCCCTGTTTGTCGCCGAACTCTTTGTACAACGTCGGGCGGGAGACGCCGACCGATTCGGCAACCTCGCTCATCCGGACCTGATCCCAGCCCTTCTCGATGGCGAGTTCTCGTGTCGCCCTCAAAACCTTTTCGCGCACATGCCGGCGGAAAGACACCCGCGCTGGTTCAGTTGGCATAGGAGCAGGATAGGCGCCAGCCCTACATGGGCAGTCAACCGACAGCAGGGTTCATGTGGTCCTGTCGAGGAATTCGACGACCGCCGTCGAGAATGCGTCGTTGTTGTCGCCGGCAATCATGTGTCCCGCGCCCGATACGTCAACGGTTTGCGCGTGCGGAACGACGGTCAGGAAATGCTTTACTGTCTCTTCGGAGACCATGTCAGATAGTAGGCCCCGGACCAGCAGCGTTGGCGCGGACACCTGCCTCGCACCATCAAGAAGGAACGCGCTCATCATGTCGAAGTCTTTAGCGCCTTCGTCTGGATCACCCTGCAGGAACTGGAAATTCGACGTCACGAAAGCTGGATCCCATCGCCAGGCCCAGCGACCGTCTTCGCGACGGGCGAGGACTTTTCGGAGGCCGTCGAGGTTTTCGGGGCGAGGGCGGTGCGGGTTGTAGGCGGCGATCACGTCAGCGGCCGACTCTAGGCTGTCGAAACCTTCGGGGTGTGCCGACATGAACGCTACGACTCGTCGGGCGCCTTCCATCTCCATTCGCGGAGTGACGTCAACCAGGACGACGGCCTGCCATAGGTCCGGCGGGGCGAGCAAGTGTGTTCCGAGAATGGTCAAGCCGCCCAGAGAGGCGCCGATCGCGGCGACGGGGCGGCCGGAATCGGCGTATGAGCGCACGGCCAATAGGTCGGATCCAAGCCGGTCCCCGTCGTAGCGTCCGTCGGGGTCCCAGTCGCTGTCCCCGTGTCCCCTGGTGTCGTACGCGGCCACCGTGTAGCCCCGCTGGTGCAGGCGTTGGGCGGTGACGTCCCAGGCGTGTCGGCTTTGACCTCCGCCGTGAAGGAGCAACACGACCGCCCGCGGCGCATCACAGCGGTAGAGGTCGACCGCCAGCGTCAGCCCGTCCGCCGTGGGCACGCGCTCGACCACAGGAGCCGACGAATCGCCTGTTCTCTTTGCCGACATCAGGAGCTCGTCTTCGGTGCGACGACGGTGACGGTTCCCTGGGCCGCACACACCGCTCTGCCGTCGTTGCAGATGTCGATACGCGCCACACCGCTGGTTCTGCCCAGCGAGATGATCTCGGCTGTGGCTACACAGGTGCCGCTAGAGACCGGACGAAGCAGATTCAGTTTGAACTCCGTTGTCGCGACCCAAGATCCCAGTGGAATCACGGGATAAAACACCACTCCGAGGCAGTGGTCGACCATGGCCGATAAGCAGCCCCCATGCAGGTTCCCGAAAGGCGTCTTCAGGTCGTCGCGTGCGTCCATCTCCGCGACGAGCCGTCCCGCAGTGAATTCGGTGTGACGGAAGCCGAGGTAACCGGCCAACCCGCCCGTGGTTTCTGCTGCGCTCTTTAGTTGCTCAGCGACCTGTTCGTTGAACGTGGTGAATTGCACAGGCCCTCCTACCTCATCTGCCGTCGAGACATTACGCCATAGATGTCACATCGGTCGAGCGTGGTCACCCGCCAGGATCGCCGGAAGGAGAAACCTCGACAGAAACGCCCGGAGTCCGTCACGACTGCGCTCCCGCGGCCCTCGAACAGTCAGCAGGCTCAATATCGTGCGGACAACCCACTCGGCGGCGTCGTCGACGGAGACGCCCGGTTCCACGCAACTCCAGTGTCTCGTGAAGATGGGACGCAGAAATTCGGTGACGATTTCGAAGAGGGACGTCGAGGTCCCCGCCGCGAGACCCACGCCGGCGAGTTCCTCGTCGCTGCCGAACAACAATCCGATGATCTCTTCGCGGCGCGCGGCCTCAACCGTGTATTCCACGAAATCGACGAGCGCGGAGCCCAGGTCGGCGTGCGCCGCGATCCGCGGGCTGATGCGGTCGAGATAGCGCTCGGCGGCGCGAATGATGACACCCGACATCACCGCCTCCCGACTGGGGAAGTAGCGATACACCGTTGCCCTGGACACACCCGCTGTTCTGCCGATGTCCTCCATGGTCGTGCCCACCACACCGCAACTCTCGAGGCACCGCTCGGCAGCATCGAGCAACCGGTCGCGAGCGGACCCACGATCTGTCGGCGCGGCGGCGCCCCATCTCAACAACCTCGTCGACACACAGCCAGTATGCCGCGAGCGCACACCATTGTGACTTGCCCACGCACATGACACCATCGCAGTTATGTCTCAAGTCAGCCCCGTGGCCCTGAGCGGATGCCGATGCCGATGTTGGTAGAAGCGCGTACCCCGGTTGTCGTCGGCGTGGGCGAAGTTACCCATCGCGGGAACGACTTCGTGGACCCGATCGACTTGGCGGTAGAAGCCGCACGCCGCGCGGTCAAAGACGCAAGTCGCCCGGTCGAGCGGCGCATCGACACCGTCGCGACTCCGGGCATCCTGGTCATACCGCGCGACAATCCCGCCAGCAGGATCGCCGAAGCGATGCACATCAGTCCCGCCCGCCGCATCAGCTGTCCCGTCGGCGGAAACACCCCGCAGTATCTCGTCGAAGTGTTGGGTGGCGAAATAGGCGAAGGCCGTGCAGATGTCGTCCTGGTCGTCGGGGCGGAGAGCGGGCATTCCGCACGCAAGCTTCAGGGCGGGGCACTTCTCGACTCGCCGCCCCCACCCCGCTCCGACGACGAATCCCTGGGCGACGCCCGCCCCGGGCTGAGTCAAGCCGAATTGTCGGTGGGTCTGAGTTGGCCGCACGAGGTGTATCCCATCTTCGAGTCCGCGATCGCCGCGCGCCACGGCCGCGACTTCGATGCTCAACGGGAGTGGCTGGGCACGCTGATGGCCCCGTTCACAGCCGAGGCGGCACGCCATCCGGAACAGGCCTGGTTCCCACGCGCACGAAGTGCCACCGAACTCAGCGAAGTCACCGCGGAAAACCGCATGGTCTGCTTGCCCTATCCCAAGCTGCTCAACAGCATCATGTCCGTCGACATGGCTGCCGCCTTCATTCTCATGGCGGCCGAGGTGGCGGACGAATTAGGCGTCGCGCGCGATCGTTGGGTCTTTCCCTGGTCAGCAGCGACTTGCAACGACGTGTACTTCCCCGTGGAACGGCCGGACCTCAGCCGCTCATCGGGTATCGAGGTAGCGGCACGGAAGGCTCTCGATGCGGGCCGGTTGACCACCGACGACATCCGGTGGTTCGACCTCTACTCCTGCTTCCCGTCGGCAATTGAGATGGCTGCCGAGGCTCTCGACTTGGACCCCCTCGACGACAGAGGCCTCACAGTAACCGGAGGCCTGCCTTATCACGGCGGTCCCGGAAACAATTACGTCAGCCACTCGATCGTGGAGATGGTCCGACGGTGCCGACGCGACCCAACCGATGCCGGACTCGTCACCGGCCTCGGGTGGTATTCGACGAAGCATTCGGTCGGTGTGTGGTCGGCCACCCCGCCACCAGCCGGGTGGCGACTGCTCGACACGGCGGTCGAACAAGCTCAAATCGATTCATCGCGGCTGGCCGTCGCAGGCGCCGACGAGGCGACCGGTTGCGCGACAGTCGACGGATACACCGTCGTCTACGACCGAGACGGCCAACCTCGATGGACTCCGATCATCGCGCACCTGTCCGACGGGCAAAGAGTCGTCGCACGCAGCGACGATCCGCAGATCGCCGAGGCGATGGGCGCGGAAATGTACGTAGGTAAAACGGTGTGCCTCCGAAACACAGGGTCGTTCACCGGGTTCGAGCTTCCATGATCGCCGAGGCGATGGTGCTGACCGGACCGCGGAGTCTGCAGCGGCGCCAGATGACCATCCCCGACGTCGGCGACCGGGGTGCGATCCTGCGAGTTGAAGCATGCGGTCTGTGCGGAACAGATCACGAACAATTCACCGGACACCTGCCTGCCGGCTTCTCATTCGTTCCAGGGCACGAAATCGTCGGCATCGTCGAACATGTTGGCGCTGCGGCTGGCCAACGCTGGGGTGTACAAGCCGGCCAGCGCGTGGCCGTTGAGGTGTTCCGGTCCTGCCGAGACTGCCCCGAGTGCCGCCGCGGCGAATACCGGCGGTGCGCGGTGAACGGCATCGCCACCATGTTCGGGTTTGTCGACGTGGAGGTCGGCGCGGGCTTATGGGGCGGATACGCCACCCATGTGGAGCTTCCGTGGGACGCGATGCTGCTCCCGATTGCCGAAGACATGGACCCCGTTCTCGCCACGTTGTTCAACCCTCTCGGGGCCGGTATCCAGTGGGGGGCGACTCTTCCCGACACCAAGGCCGGGGACGTCGTAGCGATCCTGGGGCCCGGCATCCGCGGAATCTGTGCGGCGGTGGCGGCCAAAGAGGCGGGAGCCGCGTTCGTCGCGATGACCGGCGTAGGCCCACGCGACGAACAACGACTGGCCATAGCCAGATCATTCGGTGTCGACCTGCCCATCGATGTATCGCAGGACGATGCAGTGACCGCGCTCCAGCGTGAGACAGGCGGACGGCTTGCCGACGTGGTCGTCGACGTCACCGCTAAAGCACCCTCCGCGTTCGCCGATGCCGTCGGCCTTGCCAGGCCCGGCGGCACAATTGTGGTGGCCGGCACCCGTGGAGGAGGCGGCGCGCCCCGGTTTGAACCAGACTTGTTGGTCTATAAAGAATTACACGTCGTAGGCGCACTCGGCGTGGAGTATCCCGCCCACCGGGCAGCCCTCGAGATTCTCGCCCTGGGCCGCTGGCCGTTCGACCGGATCACCAGAGAATCAACCGGATTCGCTGGGCTCGCGCAGCTGCTCACTTCGCTTGCAGATGAAAGTGCCCGATCAAGTGGGGCGCTGCACAACGTCTTTTTGCCCACGCCCTAACGGCGTGGGCAGAGGTTCAACAGAGAGGGCCACCCGTGACCATGGCGGAACGCGTACCGATGCTCGACCGTGAGCAGGCCCAGCTGCGAGCTGCCGAATGTGGGTTGCCCGAAGAGTTGGCAGACCTGTCGGTATTCCGCGTGGCACTTCATCAGCCGCGTGTGGCGGTTGCGCTGTATGGGCTGCTAGACGCGTTACTCTTCCGCGGTTCCCTTGACGCGCGGCTACGCGAGCTGGTCATCATGCGCATCGGCTGGATTACTGGCTCCGAATACGAATGGACTCAACATTGGCGAATCGCCACACTGCTCGGCGTGCCTGAGCATGATCTCCTGGCGGTGCGCGACTGGCAGAATTCCGAAAGCCTCGGGCCAGTCGAGCGTGCGGTCCTCGCAGCGACCGATGATGTGGTACGCGACGGGGTCATCTCCGAGGAAAACTGGGCTGGGTGCCAGAAGGCATTCAATAGCGATCACGCCGTTTTGGTCGAACTTGTCGGAGCAATCGCCAATTGGCGGCTCTTTTCGATCCTGCTTCGATCTCTGAATATTCCGCTTGAGTCCGGTACCGACGGCTGGCCGCCCGATGGGCGAGCTCCTCAGGGTTGCGATTGAGCGAAAAACGTGGACCGGTGCTTGACCGAAGCGGTCAGCGCCCCAATCGCCAGACCACGACCCGTGTCGTAGACGGACAAGTCCCCCCTCGGACACAAGATGTACGTACCGTCTTTCAACCGGATCGACGACGACGGCGAGATTCGGCGGTTCGTGGCTTCGGCGCGATCCGCCGAGTTCGTCACGGTCGATCCTGACGGTGTTCCTGTCGCCACTCTCCTGCCGATCATGTGGTCCGACGACATAGTGGTGGCGCATATTGCGCGGGCCAACCCGCAGTGGAAGGCCATCACCCGTGACAGCCCCGCCCTGCTGATCTGTTCGGGGCCGCAGGCCTACGTCAGCCCGTCGTGGTACGCCGCGAAGGCCGAACACGGCCGAGTGGTGCCGACGTGGAACTACAGCGCGGTGCACCTGTCGGGAACCGTGCGGGTGCATGAAGACAGAGAGTGGCTGCGCGACGTCGTCACCCGATTGACCGGTGTACACGAGGACACGCGCGATGAACCCTGGCAAGTCAGCGACGCGCCCGCGCAATACATCCATGGCCAGCTCGGCGGAATAGTCGGGCTCGAGATCACCGTCACCCGCGTCGAGGGCAAAGCGAAGCTGAGCCAGAATCGCTCGGAGGCCGACCGCCGCGGGGTGGTGGCGGGCCTGCTGTCCGAGGAGGACCACGAAGCGGCTGACGTCGCCGCCGCAATGCAACCCAATCTCTAGTACACGTCCCGCACATAGCGTTTGGCGGCGACGAGTTCGCGCTTGTAGTCGTGAGCCCGCTCGCGCGACATTCCGCCGTGGGTCTCGATGATCGTCGTCAGCGCCGCGTCGACGTCGCCGGCCATCCGGGATGCGTCACCGCACACGTAGAAGTGCCCGCCGTCGTCGAGCCAGCGCCATACGTCAGCACCGCGATCGAGCATCTTGTGCTGTACGTAGACTCGCTTGGCCTGGTCCCGGCTGAACGCGACATCGAGTCGGCTGAGGAAGCCGTCGCGGGCCATGTCCTCCAAATCATCTCGGTAGTAGAAGTTTTCGGTTCGATGCTGATCACCGAAAAACAGCCAGTTGCGGCCCGCGTGTCCGAGGGCGCGTCGTTCCTGCAAAAAGCCGCGGAACGGCGCGATGCCCGTCCCTGGGCCCACCATGATCATCGGCGTGCCGCTGTCCTCGGGCGGCCGGAAGTGCGGGGAGCGTTGCAGAAACACCGGGGCCGACGCCGCACGATCGGCGAGGAACGTCGAGCACACTCCCCCACGCCGGCCGCCGTCGGAGCCGCGGTAGCGCACCACCGACACCGTCAGCTGCACCTCGTGCGGGCTCACCAGTGGGCTCGAGGAGATCGAGTAGTTGCGCGGGGTCAAACGCACCAGCACGTCGAGCCATTGGTCTGGGTCGGCGTGTACGACGAACTCCTGCACGAGGTCGAGTCCGTTGCGTCCGACCAGCCACTTGTCGAGCTTGTCCTTGCGGACGCGCAGCGCCTTCGCGTCGCGACTGTTCTCAGCGATGAACCGCAGCAGATCGGGGGTGACACGGCAGAAGTCGTAGCGCGATGTCAGCGCTTCGCGCATGGTCTGCTCGGTACCGTCGACCACCACGACGTGCTCGCCGTACATACCGGTGGCCGCCAACCAGGCTTCGACGGCGACCGGATCGTTCGTCGGGAACACCCCGACCGAGTCCCCCGCCGCATAGCTGACACCGAATTCGGAGATGTCAAATCCGAACTGGCGCACCTCTTTTCGCGCCGACGGTGAGCTCAGTAGGGTATTTCTGCACAACGGCGCGACGATCGGATTCATGCGGGTGAACGGTTCGGCCGTCGCCGCGGGGGTCGAGGCCACCGAGCGTCCCAGTAGGGCCGCGACCTGGTCCACCCAACAGCCCATGGGTTCGTCGTCGTACGCCTCGCATTCGACACGGTCGAGCAGCCGTGTCGCGCCCAGCGCCGCCAACCGGGTATCGACGGACTTGGCGTGGCCACAAAAGGACTCGTAGGTGCGGTCGCCGATTCCGAGCACCGCGTAGCGCACACCGGTCAGCGTCGGAGCATTCGCGGAGTTGAGCCGGCTCCAGAAGTCGGCGCCGTTGTCGGGTGGCCCGCCGTCGCCGAACGTGCTGGTGACGATCAACACGTCGCGCGTCGCGAGGTCAGCGAGGGCGAGGTCGTTCATGCTCACCAGGTTCGGCGCGCCGATCGCGGCGGCTACCTTGCCGGCGAACTCCTCGGCGGTGCCGGTCTGCGAGGCCCACAGCACGAGCGGCCCGTCGGTGAGTTCCGGAGGCGCCAGAGGCGTGGTCTTGCGTATCGGTGCCCCGACCGGTCGCAGGCTGACCGCGCAGGCTTTGAACTCGGGCTGCAGTGAGTCGGGGTCGACGGCGTCGTTGGTGAGTGCGTTGACGGTCAAGTACTCACCGTGTTCGTCATTCCAGTGGAACGGCACGAAACATGTGCCCTGACGCACGCGGTCGGAGATCACCGCAGGAAGCACGGCGCGACCACGCCGCGTGCTGAGCTCAACGGGTTGATCTCCGACGATGTCGAGGGCGGCCGCATCGAGCGGATGGATCTCCACGAACGGTCCGCTGTTGAGTTTGTTGAGCGCGCCGACCCGGCCGGTCTTCGTCATGGTGTGCCACTGGTGTTGCAGCCGGCCGGTATTGAGCACCATCGGGTAGTCGTCGTCGGGCAACTCGCGCGGATTCATATGCGGGCGGGCGTGGAAGACAGCGCGCCGCGAAGGGGTCGGAAAGGCCAGTCTGGGTGCATGGCCATGCTCGTCGACGAAGTAGTCCTGACTGATGCCATCGTTGACGTAGCGGATCGGGTGACGGTCGTTATCGTCGTCGGGCGGGCACGGCCATTGCAGCGACGTCTCGCGCAACCGTGCGTAGCTCGCACCACGAAGGTCGTAGCCGGTCTTCGGGTTGTGGAAGCGGCGGATCTCGTCGAAGATCTGCTCGCTGGATTCGTACGTGAAGTGCTCGCCGAACCCCAGATGCGTTGCGACCTGGCAGATCAACTGCCAGTCGGGCCGTGCTCCCCCGCGCGGCGGCAGGGACTGCGCGAGCAGCGTGAGGTTGCGCTCGGAGTTCACCATCACGGCGTCGGATTCGGCCCACAGGGTGGCTGGCAGCACGATGTCGGCGTAGCGGTTGGTCGCAGTGTCGCGATAGGCATCCTGCGTGATGACGAGTTCAGCGGCTTCGAGTCCGGCGATCACCGTTGCGCGGTTGGCAACGGTGGCAACGGGATTGGTGCAGATGATCCAGCACGCCTTGATGCTGCCGTCGGCAAGCTGGCCGAACATGTCGATGGTACCGGGTCCGACGTCGGTGCGGATGGTGCCCGGCTCCAGCGCCCACTGCTGTTCGACGAAAGCCCGGTCGTCTGCCGAAAGGACGGACCGCTGGCCGGGCAATCCGGGCCCCATATAACCCATTTCGCGACCGCCCATCGCGTTGGGTTGCCCCGTGAGCGACATCGGTCCGCTGCCTGGCCTGCAGATCGCGCCGGTGGCCAGATGAAGGTTGCAGATCGCGTTGGTGTTCCAGGTGCCATGGGTGCTCTGGTTCAGCCCCATCGTCCAGCAGCTCATCCACTCACCGGCGTCGGCGATCATCTCGGCGGCGGTGCGGATGTCTCCTTCGGCGAGGCCCGTGATCTGCGCGACCACCTCGGGCGGGTAGTCCGCAAGAAAGGTGGGCATGGTGTCCCAGCCCTCGGTGTGCTCGGCGATGAAATCGGCGTCGATGTCGTTGTTTTCGACGAGCAAGTGCAGCAGACCATTGAGCAGTGCGAGGTCGGTGCCGGGTTTGATCTGCAGGAAGAGGTCGGCGCGTTCGGCGGTCGCTGTGCGGCGAGGGTCGACGACGATCAGCTTCGCCCCGGACTTCAGCCGGTCGGCCATCCGCAGGAACAGGATCGGATGGCAGTCGGCCATATTGGCGCCGGTGACGAAGAACAGGTCGGCGGAATCGAAGTCGGTGTACGACCCCGGCGGTCCGTCGGCGCCCAGCGACTGCTTGTATCCGGTTCCGGCACTTGCCATGCAGAGCCGCGAGTTGGATTCGATGTGCACCGTGCGCAGGAATCCCTTGGCCAGCTTGGTGGCCAGATACTGCGCTTCGATCGACATCTGACCCGACACGTAGAGCGCTACCGCATCGGGACCGTGCTCATCGACGATGGCACGTAGTCGGCGCGCCGCCTCCTCGACCGCGTCGTCGACCGGTGTGGGTATCGCGTCTGCGCCACGGGTAGGCCGCAGGAGAGCGGACGTCATCCGTCCGTCGACCGCGGCCATCATCTCGGCGTGCGTCGAGCCTTTGGTGCAGAGCCGGCCGAAGTTGGTGGGATGCAGCTTGTCTCCGGAGACCCGCGCAATGACGGGCCGGCCGGTATCGGAGTCCGGTGTGGTCTGGACTTCGATACCGCAGCCGACACCGCAATACGAGCACGCGGTCCGGGTCACCATGGGCTTCATCGTGAATGCGGCCTGTTCCGGTTACTTTCCGTACGCGTTACTTGGAGGAAACGTTGCAGTTCAGGTCGCTGAAACTGGTTCTGCGGCCTGGCCCGTCGCCGTGCTGGAGGGCACCGGCTTCGGGTGCTGAATCCGGAGGAACACGAACCAGGTCACTATGGCGCAGATCACGTAGAAGCCGAGGAACACCCAGAACGCGTTGGTCGCGGACTTGGCGTCGCTGACATACGAAGCGCGCAGCACGACGTTGATGAACACGCCGCCCAGGGCGCCGATCGCGCCGGCGAAACCGATCAGCGCGCCCGACATGCTGCGTGACCATGCCGCCTTTTCTTCACGGCTCCACTCGTCGTGGCCCTGCGCTTTCGCCTCGAAGATCGACGGGATCATTTTGTACGTCGAACCGTTTCCGAGACCCGACAGGATGAACAGCAGAATGAATCCGGTGACGTAGGCGATCATCTGCCCGCCGGTCGCGGCGCCCGCCATACCGTCGTCGATCATGCCTGCGGCCACCAGGATTCCCGCCGCGAAGATCATCGCGACAAACACGTACATGGTGACCTTGCCGCCACCGATCCGGTCTGAGATCTTGCCGCCGAACGGACGGGAGATGGACCCGAGCAGCGGTCCGATGAAGGCGATCTGTGCGGCGTGCAGTGACGCCTGCGCGGCAGTGTCTCCGCCGGCGAGGAAGTTGATCTGCAGCACCTGGCCGAAGGCGAAGGAGAAGCCGATGAACGATCCGAAGGTGCCGATGTAGAGGAAGCTCATCACCCAGGAGTGCTTGAACCGCAACGCTTCTGCCATCGCGCCGATGTTGGAACGCTGGTTGCCGAGGTTGTCCATGAACAGCGCGGCGCCGAGCGCAGCGAGCGCGATCAGGACCAGATAGATCGCGCAGACGACGTAAGGCGCGGTGTTGCTGACCGTCGCGATCACGAGCAGGCCGACCAGTTGGATCACCGGAACGCCGATGTTGCCACCGCCCGCGTTGAGGCCGAGCGCCCAACCCTTGAGGCGCTGCGGGTAGAACGCGTTGATGTTGGTCATCGACGACGCGAAGTTTCCGCCGCCGAGGCCCGCGAACGCGGCGACGATCATGAACGTGGTGTACGTCGTATCGGGACTGCTCATCGCCCACAGCGTCAGCATCGTCGGGATGAGCAGCAGCAGTGCGCTGACGATGGTCCAGTTGCGACCGCCGAACTTCGCGGGAGCGACGGTGTACGGGATGCGCATGGCGGCACCCACCAGCGTGGGTACCGCGACCAGGTAAAACTTGCCTGCGGCATCGATTCCGTAGACGTCCTGCGGCATGAACAGCACCATCACCGACCAGATGGACCACACCGAGAATCCGACGTGCTCGGCGAAGATGGACCAGATCAGGTTGCGTTTAGCGATGCGCTTGCCGGTGCTCTCCCACGCATCGACATCTTCGGCGTCCCAATGCTCGATTGTGCGGCTGCGGCTCAAGGTCTTCACGAGCAATAGGGTCGCGTGCACCCATTCCACGTCGATTGCACGATCGTGTCCGAAACGTCAACACCCGCTCACTTGGTCACAAAGGCCCTATGCGCGGTGAATGAAACGCGACGGAAACATAGGTGACGCAGACCACGTCAGTTGTCGTCGGGCTTGACCGCCAGAACTGGTTTGGGGCATTCGAGCAGCAGGTGCTGTGAGACGCTGCCGAGCAGTAGCTTTCCGACCGGACTGCGGTGTCGGATGCCGATGACCAGCAGTTCTGCGTCATCTCGACCCATGGCCTTGAGCAGTTCCTCGGCGGTGTCCACCCCGACGGGCTGGGTGAGCTCGAACTCGACGCCGCATTCGCTGAGGCGGCGCTCGACATTGTGCACTTCACCAGATTGTGCGAATCGGGGGTCGACGTATGCCTCCCCCGACGTGGAATTGATGACAAGGAGCGTGGTGCCTCGCAGTTTCGCTTCGGCGATCCCGTGTTCGAGGGCGGCCCGTCCGAACGCGTCCGCGCTGTATCCGATGACGATCATGACTGGGCCGCCTTCTCCCGCTGGTCCTTGTCGTCCTCGACGATCAGCAGGGTCTCCTCGCTACGGTGCATGAGTTTGAGGATCAGCGGCATGAGCAGCAGGATCACCATGAGCACGTACACGACGATCGCGACCGGTTCGGTGAACAGGCTGGCCCAGTCTCCGCCGCCGAGCTGCAGACTCTGCCGCAGTTGTCGTTCGATGCGCGGACCGAGGATGACGCCGATGATGAGCGGCAGCACCGGTAGCCCGAATCTGCGCATCATCAGGCCGAGGAGACCGAACACCAATAGCAGGGCGAGGTCCAGTGGCTGCACGTTGACCGCGAGCGCACCGAGGCAGGCGAAGAAGAGGATGCCGGCGTAGAGATAGGGCCGCGGGGTGCGCAGCAGCTTGGCCCACAGGGGGGCCAGCGGCAGGTTCAGCAGCAGCAGGAGCAGGTTGCCGATGAAGAGGCTGGCGATCAGCGTCCAGATCAGCAATGGCTCTTTTTCGAACAGTGTTGGTCCTGGCTGGATTCCGTAGGAGACGAACGCGGTCAGCATGACGGCGGCGGTGGCGTTGGTGGGCAGGCCTAGCGAGAGCATCGGTACGAGAGTGCCTGCGGCCGAAGCATTGTTGGCGGCTTCCGGGCCGGCGACGCCTTCGATGGCGCCCTTGCCGAATTCCTCTTTGTGCTTGGAGAGTCGCTTCTCGGTGATGTAGGAGAGGAACGTCGGCAGCTCCGCACCGCCCGCGGGCAGCGCGCCGAACGGGAAGCCATATGCGGTACCGCGCAGCCACGGCTTCCAGGACCGCCGCCAATCGCTTTTGTCCATCCAGGGCAGACCGACCGGGATGATGTCGACGGGGCGGCGGCGCAGATGCGCTGCGACCCAAAGGGCTTCGCCAACCGCGAAGATGGCCACGGCGATGATCACGATGTCGATGCCGTCGGACAAAAGCGGAATGCCGAAGGTCGCCCGCGGCTGACCGGTGAGGAAGTCGATGCCGACCACACCGATCGCCAGACCGAGGAACAGCGAGATGGCGCCGCGCAGTTTCGACGAACCGAGTACCGCGGTGACGGCGACGAGTGCGAAGAGCATGATCGCCAGATAGGACGGCGCGCCGAGGGTGACGGCGAACCGTGAGATCGGCGGAGCGAAGGCGGCCAGCAGTACGGTGCCGATGGTGCCCGCGACAAATGATCCGATTGCGGCGGTGGCCAACGCTTGTGCCGCACGTCCGGCTTTGGCCATCTTGTTGCCCTCGATCGCCGTGATGACCGACGACGACTCCCCAGGAGTGTTCAGCAGGATTGAGGTCGTCGAACCGCCGTACATGCCGCCGTAGAAGATGCCGGCGAACATGATGAAGGCCGCACTGGAGGGCACGTTGTACGTAACCGGCAACAGCAACGCCACCGTCATCGCCGGCCCGATGCCGGGCAAGACGCCTACTGCAGTGCCCAGAAGAACGCCGATCACTGCGTACATGAAGTTTGTCGGGGTGGCTACCTGCCCGAAGCCCTGGATCAGCCAGTCAAGATTTTCCATGTCAGAGGATTCCATCCAGAATGCCTGCGGGCAAAGGGATTCCAAGCCCGGAGTAGAACGCGTAGAAGCTGCCGAGCGAGAGCACGGCACCGATGACGACGTTGCGAACGTAATGGCGGCTGCCGAGGACTGTCGCGGTGCCCGCGAAGAGGAGCGCACCGGTGATGGCCCAGCCGAGCGGCTGTACAAGCAGGATCGTGGCGACGAAGATGCCGACGAGCAGGCCGACCGTGCGCCAGTCTGCCGGCGCGTTGGGGTCGACGTCTTCACCGGCATCGGCTTCGCCCACCGACCCGCGTGGGATAGCGATGGCCAACACGATGGCCAGCGCGATCAGGATTACGCCGATGGCGACGGGGAACAACTTCGGGCCGACGGGATCGACCTTGGCGAAGCCTTCTTCGAGCGTGAGCCCGTCATAGATTACGAAGGCGCCGACCGCGACGAGGACGGCGCAAACGAGATATTGCGCCTTATCCGTTCGTTTCTCGGGCGTCAGGGTCACTGCATCGTCTGTGGAGGTCATAGCAGCCCCAGCTCGGTCAGGGTCGTCGAGACCCGGTTGTCTTGTTCCACGAGAAACTTCTCGAACGCTTCACCGGTCACGAACGCGTCGGTCCAGCCGTTCTTCACCAGTGCGTCCTTCCACCCCTGAGTGGCGTGCAGGTCTTCAAGCACCTTGATCATCGATTTTCTGGCGTCGTCCGAAATATCCGGTGGCGCAAGCACTCCACGCCAGTTGGCGAAGGTCATGTCGATTCCGGACTCCTTGAGTGTCGGGGCGTCGACACCTTCGACGCGCTGGTCGCTGGAGACGGCGAGCACGCGTAATTGGCCGGCCTCGATCTGGTCGATGAGCTCGCCGGGGCTCGACGTGCCGACGGTGATCTTCTTGCCGAGCAGTGCGGTGAGCAGGTCGCCGCCGCCGTCATAAGTGACGAAGTTGACCGACTTCGGGTCCACCCCAACGGTGCGTGCGACCTCCATCGGGAACAGGTGGTCGGGGCCACCTGGGGACGAGCCTCCGCCGATCGTCACCTTCGACGGATCGGCCTTCCATGCCGCGACGAAGTCCTGCACCGTCTTGAAGGGCGAATCGGCCGGCACGAAAATGGCGCCGGGATCCTCGATCAGCTTGGCGAGCGCCGTAGCGTCGGAGGCCTTGATTTTGGACCCGTTCGTATAGGTGGCGCCGACGACGCCGAGCCCCATGGTCATCATGAGGTCGTCGTTGCCCTTCTCGTTCATCAGGCGAGCCATCGCCACGGTGCCGCCAGCGCCGATCACGTTGAAGACCTCGACGCGACCGGTGATGTCGTCGTCCTCCATGATCTTCACCGCGGTGCGGGCGGTCAGGTCGTAGCCGCCGCCAGGGCTGTTGGGCACCATCATGCGCAGCCGATGCAGGCCGAGTTCGCCGCCGTCGCGCGTGACACCGCACCCCGACAGCAGCAGGGCGGCGATCAAGGCGATGACGAGCATCGTCCGGGTGTGCTTGGTTTTCACATCGTTCCCCAGTCACTTCAGTTGTGATGCTCAGCAATACTGGTACCCCGCCGTGACGTAGGTCACCCATGAGTACGCAAAGGACGTTTTGGTCGTTGTGAAACTTCTCCGGTCACCGGCGCGAGGCTTCCGCAGCCTGGCGGGCCAGTTCCTGGTCTTTCAGCTGCTGGTCGTCGCAATTGTGCTGATCGCGGTAGCTGCGGTGTCGGTGGCGCAGTCGACGCGGGAGTTCCGCGAGGTGCGCGGTGCGCGGATGATCGCCGTCGCGGAGAACATGGCGTCGACGCCGGTGGTGCGCGACAGGTATGCCGACCCTGGCGCCTCCAAGGTGCTGGCGCCCGAGGTGGACCGGGCGGTGGCGTTGTCGGGTGCGGGGCTCGCGGAGATCGTCGACCCCGCTGGGACGGTGCGGGTGTCGTCAGATCCGTCGCGCATCGGCAGACAGGTCGACATGGGTCCGTCACGCGCCGATGAGGGCCGGGCCTGGTTCGGCGATCTGACGATCGACGGGGTGCACAGCCTCGTGGGTGAGGTGCCGATTCTCGCCGATAGCGGAGACGTGGTGGCGGTGGCGTCGGTCAGCGAGCGATATCCGTCGGTATGGGAGTTGATGGGCGCGTCCGGAGAACGGCTGCTGTTCTATCTCGGGTTGGGTGCGGCCCTGGGTCTGCTGACGTCCTGGTTGTTGTCGCGGCGGATCAAACGGCATACCCGCGGATTGGAGATCGCCGAGATTGCCGGCCTGGCCGATCATCGGGAAGCGTTGTTGCACAGTATTCGCGAGGGGGTCGTCGCGGTGAACAACGAAGGCGACATCACCCTGCTGAACGACAGTGCTCAGGAACTGCTCGGCGTAGCCGACGATGCGGTAGGGCGTCCGGTGGACAGCGTCGGACTGGATCCAGCGATTGTCGACTTCCTGCTCTCTGGTGAGGATGGCCGGGATGTCGTGATCGTCACGCGGACAAGGGTGCTGGCGTTGAACCGGCGGGCAGCGACGAGTCAGGGCCAGCGCATCGGCACGGTGACTACGATGCGCGACAGCACCGAACTCGCGGCGTTGCAGGGGCAGCTGTCCTCGCACAAGAGCGTGACGGACACGCTACGAGCACAGACACACGAGTTCGCGAATCAGCTACACACCATCTCCGGTCTGGTGCAGCTGGGTGAATACGACTCGGTTCGCGACTTGGTCGGCACACTCACGAGACGGCGGGCAGAAATCAGTGATGCTGTGACGCAACGTATTTCCGATCCCGCTGTAGCAGCACTGTTGATCGCGAAGACGACGTTGGCAGGCGAGAGTGGCGTGTCGCTCGAGATTGCCCCGGATTCGCATTTGGCGGCGTTGCCGCCCGCGCTGGCGACCGACGTCATCACGCTGCTCGGCAATCTCATCGACAATGCCGTGGATGTGTCGGTCGGGTCGCAGCCGGCCCGGGTCGTGGTCAGCATCGGGGACCGCGAGGGGTTGACGATCTCTGTCGCCGATTCGGGGCCGGGTGTGCCTGAACACCTTCGGGAGTCGATCTTCGCCCGGGGTGTGACGTCCAAGCCGGATGCGCCAGGCGGGCGGGGTATCGGCCTGGCGCTGGTGCGGATTGTCACCTCGCAGCACGGCGGAACGGTGGAGGTGACCGACGATCCCTCAGGCGGCGCGCTTTTCGTGGTACGGCTGCCGGCGGGTGTCGTCGCTGAGAAGGCCGCGCATGCGTGATGTGTTGATCGTCGACGACGACTTCATGGTGGCCGAGATTCATCGCCGATTCGTCGAACAGGTGGACGGCTTTCGGGCGACGGGGGTGGCGCGTACAGGCACGGAAGCGTTGACCGCGGTGCAGGATTTGCAGCCGGACCTGATTCTGCTCGACGTGTATCTGCCCGACATGACGGGCCTGGAAGTGCTGCAGCAGCTGCGGTCGGGTGGCAACTTGGTCGGCGTCATCATGATCACCGCGGCACGGGAGTTGGACACCGTCAAAGGAGCGTTAGATGGCGGCGCGGCCGATTTTCTGATCAAGCCGTTCGAGTTTCCGCAGTTCAAGGCAAAATTGGAGGCGTTCGCGGCCCGGGCGGACACTTTAGAATCTGCCGGTGGAATCGACCAGTCGTTGGTCGATTCGTTGTTCGGCCGGCCCGGCGGGGCGTCGCAGGCGCTGCCGAAGGGGCTCGGTGCCGAGACAGGTCGGCTGGTACTGGATGCGGTACGCAGCGCGGGCGAGGTATCAGCGGCGGAATGCGCGGATTTGGTGGGGATTTCGCGAGTAAGCGCGCGCCGTTATCTCGAGCACTACCTGAGCACCGATGTGCTCGAATTGCGGCTGCAGTATGGCGCCGGCCGACCCGAACGGCGCTATCACCTACGCGGCGTGTAGGTCCGCGAGTTCGATGCCGATTCTGACTTCGACTTCACTGACGGTGATCAGCCGAGAACCCGGCAGCGGCGGGGCCGTCGATCGGTAATGCGCACCTGTGGGTGTGACGAAGTCCGCAGCGTGGACGCCGTCTTCCTCGCAGGTGGCCACCTCCCAGCCCGGTGACTCTTTGACGTAGTTACAGTGCGCACACATACCCAGCCCATTGAGTGCGTGTGTTGGTCCGCCGCGACTTCTGGGCACGGCGTGGTCACGATGCCGAATCGGGGCGTCACAATACGGTGTTCGACAAGTTTGGTCTCGCATCCCGATGAACAGCGCCAATCCCTTTGGAAAGCAACGGGACCGCGACTCCATCGCCACCAGAGCTCCGGACTTGGGATGCCGATACAGCCGTCGCAACGTGGCCTTCGACCGCTCGTCGCCTACTGCGGAGCCGACCAACTTACGGGCGACCTCTGCGGGAATCGGTCCGTAGCCGTCGACGAGTGCCGGGCAATTGTCCCCACCGAGCAAAGTCTGATCCGACATCACCAGGTTGACCGCGATCGGCTCGGGAGTCTCGGCCGGTCGACCGGTGACTCGCTCCACCAACGTGTCAGCCATGATCTGGCCGCGAGACCGATCGTCAAACGTCGTATCTGCAGAGCGTCGCAGTGCGGCATACACGCTTACCCCCTGTTTGACGGGCAACAGTGCGGTCACAATCGTCATCGCATCGGGTGCTGGACGAACACTCACATTGCGTTCAGCCTCGGCCTTGGCTGCCCGGTCAACAACCGCCTGCGGATCGAGGCGGTAGGCGATGTCTTTGGCTGTCGCGACGATCCGAGAGTCGCCCTTTCCGTCAAGTCTGCTGACGTCGGCACACATCTCGGCATCTAGCGTGCGCCGGTCCGCGATACTGAGGCAGGCCGATTCGCGCACGATCAGGGTGGCGCGCCATTCTGAGAGCGCGCCACATTCCAAAGCGGTCAGCGTGTATGGCATCTCGTACACCAGAGCTTTGGCGAATCCCACGTGGCGGTTTCCGCGCGCCGGGGAGTCGCGCCGCGCCAGGGCCACCTCACTGCACACGCCGCGACTTCGTAGCTTCGAGGGCACACCGGCGGCCGCCTCTGCAGCACGTCGCCGCTCGTCCAATGCAGCAGTGGCACGGGCTTGAGCAGCGGCGGCGGCCGACTTCAGCAGCTCGAGGTCAGCGATCGCAGCGATCAACTCCGCCTCATCCGCGGACGTATTGACCGAGGTCAACGCCGCAATATCGAACATGTGTTCGACTATATGCGAAGGGGCCGACAAGTTGAGTTTGACGGTGTGAGTCGCTCAGCCGTTCCGGCGGCGGAATATCCGGCGCAGTCGACCGCCGCGCTCTTCTGGCTGGGCGACAGGTGGTTCGGCCTTGGGTTGCACAACCGTGGCAGCAGTATCCGAAACCGGAGCGTCAGCGTCAGATTCGTCAGCTGTCTTCTCGTCCTCGGCGGACTCTTCGGCCTCAGCGTCCTCCGGTTCGGAGTCCTCCTCGCCTTCAGCCATTTCGTCGGGGGCATCCGCTGATGGATCATCGACGTCGCCGGACTCGTCGGGCTCAGACTCGTCACTCGACTCGTCCGCGGCTTCTGGCACTACCCCGTCGTCTTCGGCCTCGGCTTCGCCCCCGGTGGAATCGTCGACGTCGGCTTCGTCCTCAGCGGCTGCCTCTGCCGCGACTTCCTCAGCCTCATCGGCACTTTCGACCGCAGCCTCATGCGCCTCGGGCGCAGCTTCCTGCGCCTCGACAGCATCTTCACCCTCGACAGCACCGACACCGCCAACGGCGTCAGCCACTTCGTCGGGGGCATCCGCTGATGGATCATCGACGTCGCCGGACTCGTCGGGCTCAGACTCGTCACTCGACTCGTCCGCGGCTTCTGGCACTACCCCCG
>NZ_JBITCD010000003.1:579343-882022 GCF_044452905.1 Mycobacterium sp. NPDC051804
CCGTCGTCTTCGGCCTCGGCTTCGGCTTCTTCCTCAGCGGCTACCTCTGCCGCGACTTCCTCGGCCTCGTCAGCACTTTCGACCGTAGCCTCATGGACCTCGGGCGCAGCTTCCTGCGCCTCGACAGCATCCTCACCCTCGACAGCACCGACACCACCAACGGATTCTGCCTCGTCCTCAGTTTCAGCCTCAGGTGCTTCGGCTTCTTCCTCAGCGGCTACCTCTGCCGCGACTTCCTCGGCCTCATCGGCACTTTCGACCGCAGCCTCATGCGCCTCGGGCGCAGCTTCCTGCGCCTCGACAGCATCCTCACCCTCGACAGCACCAACACCGCCAACGGCATCGGCCTCAGCGTCCTCGGCTTGTTCTTCAGCGGCTACCTCGGCGGCGTCGTCCTCAGCCACTTCCTCGGCGTCACCAGACTCGGCCTCCTCGGCCTCAGTCTCTGCTTCTTCGTCTTCAGCATCAGCATCAGCAGCGGCGGCGGCTGCAAGCAGTTTGGCTTCAGCGGCGGTGTCCTCGTCGATCTCCGAATCCTGCTCCGAATCCAGATCTTCCGAATCGACATCGAAGTGTTCGTCCGCCGCTTCGATACGGGCGTCTTCATCTTCGTCCTGGCCTGCCGCCTTCGCCGCTGCCACCACACCCGACGTCGCCGCCACCGCGACAAGTTCGTCGGCCATCTCGTCGACGAGCGACTCCCCGCGCGGTTTACCCTTCAGCGTCGCCGGATCCTCACGGCCCTTAGGCGCGACCATGACGTACACCACGGCGCCAATGAACACGAAGGTCGACGTGAATGAGTTAACCCTGATATCCGCGATCAACGTAGCCGGATCGCTACGCAACAGTTCGATCCAGAACCGCCCCGCGCAATAGCCCGCGACATACAACGCGAACAACCGGCCGTGGCCGATCTTGAACCGCCGATCGACCCAGATCAGCAATGCGAAAATCAGGACATTCCACAACAATTCGTAGAGGAACGTTGGATGGACGACTTCATAGAGCTGACCTGTCGACACACCGTTGGCCAGGTCCGGACTGACCACGCCGTTGGCGCCTTCGCGCTCGTAGATCTCCAGGCCCCACGGGACCGTCGTCGGCCGGCCGTACAACTCCTGGTTGAAATAGTTGCCCATCCGGCCGATCGCCTGCGCCAGAATGATTCCCGGAGCAATTGCATCGCCGAACGCAGGCAACGGAATGCCACGATTCCGGCACGCAATCCAGGCTCCAACACCACCTAGCGCTACCGCACCCCAGATTCCCAGGCCGCCGTCCCAGATTCGCAACGCTCCGAGAATCCCTGGCTTGCCCTCACCGAAGTACTTCGACCAGTCGGTGATGACGTGATACAGCCGGCCGCCGATCAGGCCGAACGGCACCGCCCACAATGCGATGTCGTAGATGACGCCGCGCTCGCCGCCCCTGGCCTCCCAGCGACGATCACCGATGACCAACGCCACGACGATCCCGATGATGATGAACAACGCATACGCGCGAATCGGAACCGGACCGATATGCCAAACGCCCTGAGCTGGACTTGGAATGTAGGCGAGCACAGTCGTCGTCACGCGGTAACCCTCTGCCGTACTCCCTCGGCGAGCTCAGCGGTCAGCGTTCGCACCGCATCCTCACTATCCTGCAACGCCGACACCAACGCCGACCCCACGATCACCCCGTCCGCATAGGCACCGATCTCTGCCGCCTGCTCGCGCGACCGCACACCCAGGCCGACACCGACCGGGATATCCGATACCGCCTTCACCCGGCTCACCAACGCGGGCGCCGCATTGGACACGGCGTCACGCGCACCGGTCACACCCATAGTCGATGCGGCGTACACGAATCCGCGTGAGGCCTTGACCGTCGCCGCGAGCCGCTCCGGCGTCGACGACGGTGCCACCAGGAAAATACGATCCAGATCGTGCGCTTCCGATACCTCGAGCCACTCCGTCGCCTCGTCCGGAATCAGATCGGGCGTGATCATCCCCAGCCCGCCGGCCGCCGCCAGGTCGCGCGCGAACGCGTCTACACCCCAACGCAGCACCAGATTCCAGTACGTCATCACCACGGCCCGGCCGCCCGCATTGCTGATCGCCTCAACGGCTGCCAACGTGTCGCGCACCCGCACACCGCCGCGCAGCGCCGCCTCCGTGGCCGCCGCGATCGTCGGCCCGTCCATGCCCGGATCCGAATACGCGATGCCCACCTCGATGAGATCGCAGCCGGATTCGACCAACGCCGTCATCGCCGAGATCGACTTCGGCACATCGGGAAAACCCGTCGGCAGATAACCGATCAGCGCCGCGCGGTCTTCGTCTCGGCACGTGTCGAACATTGCCGCCAGCCGGCTCACGAGTCACCGTCCATCAGGCCGAACCACTTGGCCGCTGTCTCGACGTCCTTGTCGCCGCGTCCAGACAGATTGACCAGGACGATCGCACCGCTGCCCAATTGCCTGCCCAGCTTCAGCGCTCCCGCGACGGCATGCGCCGATTCGATGGCCGGGATTATTCCTTCGGTGCGGCACAACAGGCCAAAGGCATCCATCGCCTCGGTATCGGTGATCGGCTGATACTCCGCGCGCCCAATATCCTTCAAGAACGCATGCTCGGGACCGACGCCCGGATAGTCCAAACCGGCTGAGATCGAATGCGATTCGATGGTCTGACCATCTTCGTTCTGAAGCAGGTACGAGAACGACCCCTGAAACGCCCCCGGTGATCCACCGGCGAAAGTCGCTGCGTGACGGCCAGTTTCGACGCCGTCACCTGCCGCCTCGAAGCCGACCAACCGAGTGCCGGGGTCGTCGATGAACGCGTGGAAGATGCCGATTGCATTCGACCCGCCACCCACGCACGCCGTCACCGCATCGGGCAACCGGCCGGCCTGTGACTGAATCTGCGCACGCGCCTCCAGTCCGATCACCCTTTGGAAGTCGCGCACCATCGTGGGAAACGGGTGCGGTCCGGCGGCGGTGCCGAAACAGTAATACGTGTTGTCGGCGTTGGTGACCCAATCCCGGAAGGCTTCGTTGATCGCGTCCTTGAGCGTCTTCGAACCGGACTCGACAGACACCACTTTCGCGCCGAGCAAGCGCATCCGCGCGACGTTCAGAGCCTGACGTGCCGTATCGACCGCACCCATGTAGATGATGCATTCCAGACCAAGCAAAGCGCAGGCCGTCGCGGTGGCCACCCCGTGCTGGCCCGCGCCCGTCTCGGCGATCACCCGCGACTTGCCCATCTGCTGAGCCAGTAGCGCCTGTCCGAGCACGTTGTTGATCTTGTGAGATCCCGTGTGGTTGAGATCTTCTCGCTTCAGAAACAGTCGCGCGCCACCCGCGTGCTCTGACAGCCTGGACGCCTCGTACAACGGCGACGGCCTGCCGGTGTAGTGGCGCTGCAGGCGATCCAGTTCATCGAGAAACGTCTGATCGCCACGAGCTTTGTCATAGGCGGCAGTGACCTCTTCGATCACCGCCATCAGCGCCTCAGGAACGAATCGTCCACCGTAGACGCCGAAATGGCCGCGCGCGTCAGGATCGTGGACTGTGGGTTCGGCGACGGCCGCACTGGAACGCGGCAACTCCGGCCCGGCGAGGTCGGCCACTTGTCAGCGTGACGGTTTCGGGCAGGACGGATGCGTACCTGCGGTGACCAGATCGGCAACGGCGCCGCGGGGGTCACCACTGGTGACCAGTCCCTCACCGACGAGCACGGCATCGGCGCCTGCTCCGGCGTACGCGAGCAGATCGGCGGTGCCGCGGACACCCGACTCGGCGATGCGGATGACACCGCTCGGCAGGCCGGGGGCGATGCGCGCGAAGCAGTCCCGATCGACGTTCAGCGTCTTGAGGTCGCGTGCGTTGACCCCGATCACCTTCGCTCCGGCCTGCAGTGCGCGATCTGCTTCTTCTTCGGTGTGCACCTCGACAAGTGCTGTCATGCCAAGCGATTCGGTGCGATCGAGCATCGACTCCAGCGCCTGCTGCTCGAGCGCGGCAACGATCAGCAGCAGCATGTCAGCACCGTGGGCACGTGCCTCGTGGATCTGATAAGGGCCGACGATGAAATCCTTGCGCAGCACCGGGATTGACACCGCGGCGCGCACCGCGTCGAGGTCGTCGAGCGATCCGTTGAAGCGGCGCTGCTCGGTCAGGACGCTGATGACGCGTGCGCCGCCGTCCTCGTACGCACGGGCCAGTGCCGCCGGATCCGAAATCGAAGCCAGTTCTCCACGTGACGGGCTGGCGCGCTTCACTTCCGCGATGACGCCGATACCGGGTTCACGCAGCGCCGCCAAGACGTCCAGCGGAGACGGTGCGGCCTTGGCCGCTTCCTTGATGTCTGCTAGCGGTAGAACTGCCTCGCGAGCTGCGACATCAGCGCGAACACCCTCAATGATGGTGTCGAGCACGGTTGCCGAACTCATGGGGTGCTGGTTCCTCCCGGATGATGCCCACAGATCTTCAACGAAGGGTAACCCGTCGCCACACCCCCTGGTGTCACCGCCCCTTGTCCGGGTCGGTCGGGTCGCGGCCTTCATCGAGTGCGTCCCACAGCTGCCGCTCGGACATCGCATCGTCCGCCTGGTCCGTCGAAATCGCGGTACGACGTGCGTAACGCGCCGTACCTGTGCTCTCCTTGGTGACCGATCGCAGCAGCAACACCGCGCATGCAAGCGTGACGACCGCGGCCACCACCGTGACCACCGCGCCCCCGTAGTGCCGCTGAGTCCCGACCAGGTCGGCAACCGGCGCGTCGGCCAGATGCGACGCCCTGACGCCGACATCACGGGTCACCCACAGGCTGATCGCCAAATAGGCCATTCCCGCACTGGCAATCGCTGCGAGGATGGCCAGTGCCCGCAACGGCCAACCGCGTACCGCCAGCGCGGCGACGGCGGTCGCCAACAGCAGCACTGCCAGCGGTACCAACGCCGTCGACCACGAGCCGCCGGACAGCGCCACGGTCCTCGGCTGGCCCAGCCCGTCGAACGACGTCACGTCGACCCACGTCATCCGCGACGCCCCCCATAGCGCCGCCGCGGCCAGTACCAGCCCGAGCTGCGCAGTCCGGATCACGGTTCGGTCAGCGTTTCCGCGGCCGCGACGGCGTTCAGCACCGCGCGGGCCTTATTCGCCGCCTCCGTGTACTCATACGGGCCATTGGAGTCGGCCACAACTCCCCCGCCGGCCTGCACGTACGCCGTGCCCCCGCGCATCAATGCGGTGCGAATCGCGATCGCAAAATCGGCGTTGCCCGCGAAGTCCAGATAGCCGAGCACGCCGCCGTACAGTCCGCGACGAGTCTTCTCGACCTCCTCGATCAGCTCCATCGCGCGCACCTTCGGTGCACCCGACAACGTGCCCGCCGGGAAGCACGCCGTCACAGCATCCAACGCGGTCTTGTCCTCGGCGAGCTCGCCGTGCACCGTCGACACGATGTGCATGACGTGGCTGTAACGCTCGATATGGCTGTAGTCCTCGACGCGCACTGTGCCGGGACGGCAGACGCGGCCGAGGTCATTGCGGCCCAGGTCGACCAACATCAAATGCTCGGCACGCTCCTTGTCGTCGTGCAGCAATTCCTTCTCCAGCAGCAGATCCTCTTCCTCGGTCTGCCCACGCCACCGCGTACCCGCGATCGGATGCGTCGACGCCCGACCGTCCTTGACGGTCACCAGCGCCTCAGGGCTTGAGCCGACGATCGAAAAGTCCAGTCCCCCTGTGCTATCGGGCACATTGAGCAGGTACATATACGGGCTCGGGTTGCTCACCCGCAACATGCGGTAGACGTCGAGCGGGTCGGCGTCGGTGTCCATCTCAAATCGCTGCGAAGGCACTACCTGGAATGCCTCACCCGCCTCGATGTCACCGACGAGTTTCTCGACGATCGCTGTGTATTCCTCGACGGTGCGCTGTGAACGGTGCAGCGGCGCGGGCTTGCTGAAGGTCGCAACGGTCGACGCCAGCGGCTCACCGAGCGCGGCAGTCATCACATCGAGCCGGGCGACCGCGTCGTCGTAAGCCCAGTCCACCCGCTCGTCGGTGCCGTTCCAATTCACCGCGTTGGCGATCAGTGTGATCGTGCCTTCGTGGTGGTCCACGGCGGCGACGTCCGTGGCCAGCAGCAGCAACATGTCCGGCAATCCGAGATCGTCGATTGCCAGCGACGGCAGCCTCTCCAGCCGCCGCACCATGTCGTAGGCGAAGAACCCCACGAGGCCTGACGACAGCGGCGGCAGACCCGACACCGGCTCGGTCTTCAACAGCTCCAGCGTCGCGCGCAGCGCCGCAAGTGGCTCCCCGCCCTGGGGCGCATCCTTCGGGGTCGTACCAAGCCAGATGGCCTCGCCGTCACGAACCGTCAGCGCCGACGGCGCACCTGCGCCGATGAACGACCAGCGCGACCACGACCGGCCGTTTTCAGCCGATTCGAGCAGGAACGTCCCGGGCCGATTGGCGGCCAGCTTGCGGTAGGCCGACAGCGGGGTCTCGCTGTCGGCGAGCACCTTGCGGGTCACCGGCACCACGCGGTGCTCGGCGGCCAGCGCCCGGAAGTCCTCACGGGACGTCGTTTGTAGCGCCGATGTGGGGGCACCTCCCGCTTGCGGGGGACGCTCGCGCGAAGACCCGACAGCAGGGTTGGCGGTCGATTGCACTCAGCGATTCTCCCAGACGCCCGCGAGCGGCGACGACGACGCAGGCGTCAGCGGACTCGTCAGCACGACCGGGCCCTGCGCCATGAACCGGGGCCTGCGGCCGCGGTGCTCGTCGGCGGCGTGCACCGTGAACGGATGGACGAGGTACATGTCACCGGGCAGTCCGGTGGCTTGCACCACGGGCCGCTCGGTACTCGCTTCGTCGACCAGCCGGCCCATGTCGGCCAACTCCACCGGATCCGGTCCCAGCACCCGAGCCACGTCGCGGTGCGATCCTGCCCGGATGCGCGTCGGCGCGTCCTCGGGACCCACCTCCGAAAGCAGGGTGAGCACCAGCAGCGTGTTGGGACGTCCGGTCACGGCCCACGACCCATCGGGTTGCGGCGTGTTGGCATCGATGTGCCACCCGCGGTCGTCGTTGGGCGGCACGGTGTCGCCGTTGGGGAATCGAACGGGGATGTTGCCCAGGGCCCCTCGCGGCAACCAGCAGCCGGCACCGCAGACACGGTCCAGCGCTTCTGCTAGTGCTGGACTGCGCACGAGCTCACCGAACGGCCCTTGTCCTGTCAGATCGGACGCCCAGCGGACGGGCTCCGACCAACCAGCGGGATCGTCGGGCGATAGACCCAGCTGCTGCCACAGCAGGGCGCGCGCCGCATCGGCGACGGTGCGCAGAGCCGCCTGCTCGATTCTCGCGTAGCCCTCGGTCATGAACTCGTCGACATCCAGCATCGGACGCACGCTCTCACGGCGACGGCAACCCGCGCCAACGATTTTCAGTGGGCGTAGCGTGACGATCATGAAACGTGGTGACCAGGTTGCAGAGTTCGAATTGCCGGACCAGACGGGCACTGTGCGGAGCCTCACGGACTTGCTCGCCGGTGGACCGATCGCGCTGTTCTTCTACCCCGCCGCGATGACGCCGGGTTGCACCAAAGAGGCGTGCCACTTCCGCGATCTCGCCTCGGAGTTCGCCGAGGTCGGCGCCAGCCGCGTCGGCATCAGCACCGACGACGTCGAGAAGCAGGCAAAGTTCGCCGACAAGCAGAGCTTCGACTACCCACTGCTGTCGGATAGCGGCGGCGCCGTCGCCGCGCAGTTCGGGGTCAAGCGCGGACTGCTGGGCAAGCTGTCGCCCGTCAAGCGCACGACGTTCGTCATCGATACGGATCGCACGGTGCTCGAGGTGATCGCCAGCGAGGTCAATATGGACACCCACGCCGATAAGGCGCTGGAGGTGCTGCGCCAACGTCAGTCGGCGTGACACCCGTCCTCGAACTCGCCGATGTGACGTTCCGTCGCGACGGCAAGCAGATCATCGACGGCATCTCACTCACCGTGAACGCCGGTGAGCACTGGGCGCTGCTCGGGCCGAACGGTGCAGGCAAGAGCACGCTGTTGGGTTTCTGCGCGGCGGTGACGTTTCCGAGCTCGGGCACCGTGCGGATCCTCGGCGAACAGATGGGGCGTGTCGATCTCGGCCGGCTGCGGCACTCCATCGGCCACGTGAATCCCCGTCACCGGCTCCAGTATTCGTTGACTGTGCGCGAAGTGGTGCTGACGGGCATCACGGCGACCATCGACCTCCCGATGCGCTGGACGCCGTCGTCCGCGGAGCTCGACCGGGCGAACGCGATGATCGACGCGGTTGGCCTGTGGCACAAGGTGACTGACGTGTGGCCGACCCTGTCGCAGGGTGAACGGGGCCGCACCCTCATTGCTCGCGCGTTGGTGTCCGAACCACGGCTGCTACTGCTCGACGAGCCGACGACGGGCCTCGACGTCGCCGCGCGGGAGCAGCTGTTGGAGACCATCGACTCGCTCGACGAGACGCACCCCGACGTCGCCTCTATCCTCGTGACGCACCACCTCGAAGAGCTGCCGACCACCACGACGCACGCCATGCTGATCGCCGAGGGTCGCACCGTCGCCGTCGGTCCCGCACGAACGACGGTGACGACCGACAACGTCAGCGCCGCGTTCGACCATCCGGTGATCGTCGGCTACGACGAGGGCCGCTGGACCGCTCGCGCCAAGGCAACTCGCATCATCGACTGAGCGTCACAGGTGTGTGCGCAGATGGTCGATCAGACCCTGCATGAACTCGTCCATCGATCGCGCCTTCTGCGCGAACCCGTCTGCGGCGTGGTACATCCGCGGCACGATGGTCAATTCGCACGGCACATCGCTCGCACGGAGCTTCTCCGCGTAGTCCACGTCCTCGGCGTAGTACAGGTCCAGATCGCCGACGCCGATCCAGGCGGGTGCAAGACCGGACAGATCGTCCCGTCGGGCGGGCGCCGCGTAGGCCGGCGCGTCCGACATCCGCGGCTCCCTGCCGAGGTATGCGGTCCAGGCGTACCGGTTCGATTCGGGCGTCCAGACGATCTGGCCGCGGCCCTCGTGGTCGTGCTTCAGCACTGTGCGGTCGTCCAGCATCGGATACACGAGCCCCTGGGCACGTAGCGACATTCCCTCGTCGTGGCTGCGCTGGGCGACCGCGGCCGCCAGTCCACCGCCTGCGCTCGCCCCGACGACCGCGATGCGATCGGCGTCTATCCCCAACTCGTCGGCGTGCTCACGCATCCAAACCAAGGTGGCCATGCAGTCGTCGAGTGCTGCGGGGAAAGGGTTTTCGGGGGCGAGACGGTAGTCCGGCGCCACGACGACCGCGCCCAGATCTCTCGCGATTCGCCCGTGAGTCATCTGCTCGAGCTGTGGTGATCCGACGATCATGCCGCCGCCGTGCAAAGACAGCACCGCGGGCCGCTTCGCCTGATGCCCCTCCGGAGTCGTGATGAGGACCCGCACCGGCAGTTGGCCGATCTGTCGCGTGACGACGGTGACACCGCCTCCCGGCGACGATTTGACCCGGTAGATCTGGCGAATGACGGGCAAGGACTTGTCCGAGTAGGTGACCGTCACAAATGGCAGGACGGGGCTGCGCAGTTCGGGCGCAACGTGCGTGAGCGCGTCGCGCATCGCGAGATAGCGACGGGCGGCCAGCGCCGCGACACCGACTGCGGCGATCGCCACCAACTTCTTCATGGCGGTGAATGTAGTCGTTCAGGGATGCGTGACGACAAGAACTTTTGAGCGGTCTTTCGGGTCGACGCGAACCGGCACCTGCGCCCCCACCGCGATGTGTGGCGCCGTCGACAGTTCGAGGGCGACCCGCCGCACGGCCCGGTACGGGTCGCTGCCGGGCAGGTGGACATCCAACGACAGCTCATGCCAGGCACCGACCGTCGTCGTGGCGATGTTCTGTTCGATGCCCACGATGGTGGCGGTTGCGATCACACCGTCGCGCATCAAGCGATCGCGTTCGATGCCTAACGCGCTGAGTTCGTCGAATGCGGCCAACGCCTCGCGCTCGTCCCGGCGATCGAACCATCCCATCTAAATCTCGAGGTACTTCCGGAGATGTTCGAGCAGGCTTGCGCGAAACTCACGCATCGACGGAGCCTTCGGCTTCAGACCATCCGCGCCGTGATACATCCCTTCGACCGTGACCAATTCGCACGGCACACCGGCTTCCTTCAGCCGCGCCGCATAGTCGACGTCCTCATCGTGAAAGACGTCCAGGGTCCCTACGCCGACCCAGGCGGGTGCCAGCCCGGACAAGTCGACTCTGCGTCCGGGAGCCCCGTATTCGGGCGCATCCGACATCCGCGGCGCGCGGCCGAGGTAAGCCGTCCAGCCGAACGTGTTCGACTCCGGTGTCCACGCGAACCGTCCCTGCCCACGATGGTCGGCGCGCAGCGTGCATCGGTCGTCCAGCATCGGATAGACGAGCACCTGCGCCCGCAACGGGATCCCCTCGTCATGGCAGCGCTGCGCTACCGCTGCCGCCAAACCACCGCCGGCACTCGCACCGACGACCGCCACCCGTGTCGGATCGATCCCCAATTCGTCGGCGTTGGAAAGCATCCAGCGCAGCGTCGCCATACAGTCGTCCAACCCTGCGGGGAACGGATGCTCGGGCGCCAGCCGGTAGTCAGGCGATACCGCCACCACCCCGAGGTCACGTACCAGGCGGCCCGTGCCGGCCGCCTCGAACTCGGGGGTGCCGACGACGTAGCCGCCACCGTGGATCCACAACACCGCCGGACTGGGCACGTCCCGATATACCGGCGTGAAAACCGCAGTGCGCACGGACGGCTCGCCGATGTAGCGCTCGGTGACGGAGACGCCGTGTCCCGGCTTCGTGCGCACATTGAAGATCAGCCGAAATGCCCCGAGCTTGTTGGCGGTCAGCGGCGTCGCGATCAACGGCAACAGCGGGCTGCGCAATTCGGGTGCGACGCTTGCGACGGCTTCGCGGACCTTCAGTCGGCTGCGCACCACCGCGGCGACAAGTGCCAATCCGGCGATCGCCGCGACCCGCTTCACTATCACTCCTCCGACGCCAACAACACGTCCGCATCGAAGCAACTGTGGTCGCCGGTGTGGCACGCCGCCCCGACCTGGTCGACTTCCAGCAGCACCGTGTCACCGTCGCAGTCCAGTCGCACCGAATGCACATACTGTGTGTGGCCCGACGTGGCGCCCTTGATCCACTGTTCGCCGCGGGAACGCGAATAATAGGTCGCCTCACGGGTTTCCAGCGTCCGCGCCAATGCGTCGTCGTCCATCCATGCGACCATCAGCACCTGGCCGGTGCCGCGCTCCTGTACCACGGCTGCGAACAGCCCGTTGGCGTCGCGCTTGAGTCGCGCGGCGAGGCCTGCGTCCAGTGCGCTCATCTCACGACAATCCCTTCGGCCGCCATCGCCGCCTTGACCTCCTTGATGGTCAGCTCGCGGAAATGGAACACACTCGCGGCAAGAACAGCGTCGGCACCTGCTACCACCGCGGGCGCGAAATGTTCCGTTGCACCCGCGCCGCCGCTGGCGATCACCGGGACGTTGACCGCCCCACGCACCGCCGTGATCATCGGCAGGTCGAACCCTGCCTTCGTGCCGTCAAAGTCCATCGAGTTCAACAGGATCTCGCCGACACCGAGTTCTGCTCCCCTGGTCGCCCATTCGACGGCGTCGATACCGGTGCCCCGGCGCCCACCGTGCGTGGTGACTTCCCACCCCGACGGCGTCGGTTCCTGATCCTGGGGCACTGTGCGTGCGTCGACCGACAGCACGATGCACTGCGAGCCGAACTGGCGTGACAACTCGGCCAGCAGCTCCGGTCTGGCGATTGCGGCAGTGTTCACCGCGACCTTGTCCGCGCCCGCTCGCAACAACACGTCGACGTCGGCGACCGATCGCACGCCACCACCCACCGTCAGCGGAATGAACACCTGCTCGGCCGTGCGCTTGACGACCTCGAGCATGGTTGCCCGTCCCGCAGAGGAGGCAGTGACGTCCAGGAACGTGAGCTCGTCGGCGCCCTCGGCGTCGTACGCGGCCGCCAGTTCAACGGGATCGCCTGCATCGCGCAGGTTCTCGAAGTTCACTCCCTTGACCACCCGGCCATCGTCGACGTCCAGGCAGGGAATGATGCGAACCGCAAGGTCCATTTAGAAGTCCTCCGGTGCGCCGACCGACTGCAACAGTTCGAGAAGTTCGGCGTGCACCCCCGGCGCCCCGGCCAGCGCCGAACGCGATTCGGTGGTCCAGTCGCTGCCGTCCAGGTTCGTGACGATGCCGCCCGCCGACCGCACAAGTGCGACACCTGCGGCGTGGTCCCAAACATGCGCACCGAAACTGATGGCACCGCCGAGGACCCCCGACGCGGTGTACGCGAAGTCGATCCCGGTGGCGCCATGCATCCGCATGCGGGAACACTTGCGGCTGAGGTTCTCGATCACCGCGAGCCGGTAGCGTCCCGGTACCTTGCCCCGCGAATCGACGTTGAACGTGCTCACCCCGACGATCGCTTCGGACAACTTCACGGGCTGCAGCGCGGTCTGCTCAACATCGTTGCTGCGCAATGGTTTACCGACGACACCGGTGAATCGTTCACCAGTAAACGGAACCCACGTCAAGCCGGCGACGGGCTCGCCGTCACGCATCAGTCCGAGCAGGATGGCTGCCATCGGCGAACCGGCCGCATAGTTGAACGTCCCGTCGATCGGATCGAGCACCCACACCAGCGGCGAATCGACGTCGGCACCACCGAACTCCTCGCCGTGCACCTCGATCCCGGTCTCACGGCGCAGCGCCTCGACCACCTGGCGTTCGATCGCGAGGTCAACTTCCGTGGCGAAGTCGTTGCCCTTCTTCTGCACTGCGGAGTCGGCACGGTGACCTTCGATGAACGGTTTGGCCGCGTCGTCGAGAATCTTGGTGGCCACGGCGACCAGCGCATCGAGGTCCGCCGTATCGAGGGCCATCTACTGTGCCACCGCCGCCAGCGCCTCGGGAAGTGTGAACCGACCCGCGTACAACGCCTTTCCGACGATCGCACCCTCCACACCGCGGTCGGTCAGCGTCGCGATCGCCCGCAGATCGTCGAGGCTGGAGACTCCGCCCGATGCAATCACCGGTGCGTTGGTGCGATCGGTGACCTTCGTCAGCAGCTCGAGATTCGGCCCGTTCAGCGTGCCGTCCTTGGTCACGTCGGTGACAACGAATCGCGTACAACCCTCGCGGTCAAGGCGTTCCAGCACGTCCCACAGATCGCCGCCGTCGGTTTCCCACCCGCGGCCGCGCAATCGGTGATCGTCGCCGTCGATCTTCACGTCGAGTCCTACGGCCACCTTGTCGCCGTGCTCGGCGACGGCCTTCGCGCACCACTGGGGATTCTCCAGCGCCGCCGTGCCGAGGTTCACCCGGGCGCAGCCGGTGGCCAGGGCAGCCGCCAGTGAGTCGTCGTCACGTATCCCGCCCGACAGCTCCACAGCGACGTCGAGCCTGCCGACCACCTCGGCGAGCAGTTCACGGTTGTTGCCCCTGCCGAAGGCGGCGTCGAGGTCCACCAGGTGGATCCACTCCGCACCGTCACGCTGCCAGGTCATGGCGGCGTCGAGCGCCGAGCCGTACTCGGTTTCGCTGCCCGCCTTTCCCTGCATGAGGCGAACGGCGCGGCCCTCGACCACGTCAACGGCGGGAAGCAGTATCAATCTCACGGCCGTCAACCTAGAGCCCCTCAACCCAATTGTTCAAAAGCGATGCCCCGGCGTCGCCGCTCTTCTCCGGGTGGAACTGCGTCGCGGAAAGCGGACCGTCCTCGACCGCGGCCAGGAACGGGACGGTGTGGGTGGCCCACGTCAGCTTCGCGTCCGGGCTGCCTTCCCACTGCTGAGCGGCATAGGAGTGCACGAAGTAGAACCGCGTATCGGGGTCCAGGCCCTTGAACAGTCGGGTGTCCGCGGGTGCATCCACGACGTTCCAGCCCATGTGCGGGATCACCGGGGCGTCCAACCGGATCACCGCTCCGGGCCATTGACCGCACCCTGTGCTCTCCACGCCGAACTCGACCCCGCGCGCGAACAGGATCTGCATCCCGACACACACCCCGAGCACCGGCCGGCCCAGGGCCACCCGCTCTGCGATGATCTTCTCCCCACCGATCTGGCGCAGGCCGGTCATGCACGCCTCGAAGGCGCCGACGCCCGGCACCACCAAACCGTCGGCGTTCATCGCCGCATCGACGTCGGCGGTCACTTCGACGGCCGCGCCCGTACGCTCCAGCGCGCGCTGAGCCGATCGAAGGTTTCCGGAGCCATAGTCGAGGACGACGACTCTCGCTGTCACAGTGTGCCTTTGGTCGACGGCACTCCGGTGACACGCGGATCGAACTCGACCGCCTGTCGCAACGCACGAGCGACGGCCTTGTACTCCGCCTCGGTGATGTGGTGGGGGTCGCGGCCGTACAGCACCCGCACGTGCAGTGCGATCCGCGCGTTCATCGCGATGGTTTCGAACACGTGGCGGTTGACCACGGTGTGGTACGGCGCCTCGGATCCCGCGATGGTGAAGTGCAGCATGTGATCCGGCTCGCCGGTGTGCACGCAGTACGGCCTGCCCGACACGTCGACCGCGGCGTGCGCGAGCGACTCGTCCATCGGGATCCAGGCGTCGCCGAAGCGGCGAATGCCCTTCTTGTCGCCCAAGGCCTGCCCCAGCGCCTGGCCGAGCACGATCGCGGTGTCCTCGATCGTGTGGTGGCCCTCGATCTCGACGTCGCCTTTGGCGCGCACGGTCAGGTCGAAGCTGGCGTGACTGCCAAGCGCCGTCAGCATGTGGTCGAAGAACGGCACACCGGTTTCGACGCTGACGTTGCCGGTGCCATCGAGGTCGAGTTCGACCACGATGTCCGATTCCTTGGTCTTGCGTTCGATCTTCGCGATGCGAGACGTGGTCACTGTGCTCCTATGGATACTCGTGCTGGGCCAACTGGGAAGCCGCCAACGCTGCGCTGACCTCGAGCAGCGCATCGTTCTCTATGGCAAGTCCGGTGGTGGCGCGCAGGAATCCAGGGATCCCGACATCGCGGATGAGTACTCCGGCATCCAGATAGCGCTGCCACGTGGCTGGTGCGTCGGCGAACTCGCCGAAGAGCACGAAGTTCGCATCGCTGTCGATGACACGAAACCCCATGCGGGTCAGATCTTCTGCGACCCGTTCACGCTCGGCGATGAGCTTGGCGACGCTGCCCAGGGTGTCGTCGGCGTGGCGCAGCGCGGCGCGCGCAGCCGCCTGAGTGACCACCGACAAGTGGTACGGCAGCCGGACGAGCAGCATCGCGTCGATCACCGCCGGAGCCGCGATGAGATAGCCGAGCCGCCCGCCGGCGAAGGCGAACGCCTTGCTCATGGTGCGGGTCACGACGAGCCTGCTCGGGTAGTCGTCGATGAGGTTGACTGCGCTGAGTTGGCTCGAGAATTCGCCGTAAGCTTCGTCGACGATCAGCACTCCGGTCGACATCGCTTCCAAGACGCGCCGCAAGTCGTCGAGTGAAATGCTCTGTCCCGACGGGTTGTTGGGGCTGGCGAGGAACACGACGTCCGGAGTGTGTTCCTTGATGGCCTGCACCGCGACATCGACGTCGAGGCTGAAGTCGTCGGCGCGGTTGGCGACCAGCCACTCGGTCTGCGTCCCGTCGGAGATGATGGGATGCATCGAGTACGACGGCACGAATCCGATGGCGCTGCGCCCCGGGCCACCGAACGCCTGCAGAAGCTGCTGCAGGATTTCGTTGGAACCGTTTGCCGCCCAGAGGTTCTCGACACCGAGAGGGACACCGGTTTGCGCACTGAGATATGCGGCGAGGTCGGTGCGCAACGCGACCGCATCACGATCCGGGTAGCGATGCAGCTCCCCCGCGACCCCTCGGACCGATTCGGTCACATCGTCGACCAGAGCCTTCGTCGGCGGGTGTGGATTCTCGTTGGTGTTGAGCCGCACCGGCACCTGCAGCTGCGGCGCCCCGTAGGGCGACTTACCGCGAAGGTCATCACGCAGCGGCAGATCGTCAAGGGTCACCTTCTTGCCGAGCGTCACCTTTCGAACCTCCGCCGTACCGCTTCGCCGTGCGACGGCAGGTTCTCGGCCTCGGCGAGCGTAATCACATGTCCTGATACGTCCTTGAGTGCCGCCTCGTCATAGTCGACGACGTGGATGCCGCGCAGGAACGTCTGCACGGACAGCCCGCTGGAGTGCCGTGCGCAGCCAGCGGTGGGCAGCACGTGGTTGGAGCCGGCGCAGTAGTCACCGAGACTCACCGGGGAGTAGGCACCGACGAATATCGCCCCGGCCGAACGGATTCGGCGGGCCACGTCGCGGGCGTCGGCGGTCTGGATCTCCAGGTGCTCGGCCGCGTAGGCGTTGACGGTGCGAATACCCGCCTCGAGGTCGTCGACCAGCACCGTCGCCGACTGCTTGCCGCTCAGTGCCGCGGTCACCCGCTCGCCGTGGACGGTGGTCTCCAGCTGGTTCGCCAGTTCCCTGTCGGTGGCGTCGGCCAGCTCAGGGCTGGTGGTGACCAGCACGCTCGAGGCCATCTCATCGTGCTCGGCCTGACTGATCAGGTCGGCGGCGACGTGCACGGGGTCCGCGGTGTGATCGGCAAGGATCGCGATCTCGGTCGGGCCCGCCTCCGCATCGATTCCGACCTGCGAACGGCAGATCCGTTTGGCCGCCGTCACCCAGATATTGCCTGGGCCGGTGACCATGTCGACAGGGGCCAGCTCGGATCCGTCGGTGTCGGTGCCGCCGAACGCGAGCAGCGCGACGGCCTGCGCGCCCCCGACGGCCCATACCTCGTCGACACCCAGGAGCCGCGCCGCGGCCAGGATCGTGGGGTGCGGCAGGCCGCCAAACTGCACCTGCGGTGGGCTGGTGATCACCAACGAGTCGACACCCGCGGTCTGGGCGGGCACGACGTTCATGACCACGCTGGACGGATAGACGGCGTTGCCGCCCGGGACATAAAGGCCGACACGCTCGACCGGAACCCATCGTTCGGTCACGGTGGCCCCGGGGCCGAGCGTCGTCGTGGTGTCGGTACGACGCTGATCGGCGTGTACCGCACGGGCACGCTCGATTGCTACCTCGAGTGCGGCGCGGATGTCGGCCGGCAATTCGGCCAGCGCGGTCTCCAGGTGAGCTGCGGGTACCCGGACCTGCGCGGGCCGCACGCCGTCGAAGGATTCACCGAACTCGAGGGCGGCCTCGGCGCCGCGCTCGGCCACCGCGGTCACGATGGGACGAACCTTCGGCACGACCGCATCGACGTCCACGCCACCGCGCGGCAGGGCCGACCTCAGCCGCGCGGCCGAAAGCTCGGTGCCCCGCAGATCGATGCGGGCGAGCAGGACTGACGAATCACTCACCCAGCCATTGTCCCAGAACAGGCCAAATCGTTATCGCGGCGGCGAGCAGCGGCATTTTTGCGGTCAGCAGCGCCTGTTTCTGCAGCACCGGACCCTCGTCACGTAGTGTCCAGATTCATGTCCGCCAAGGATCATCCCAACAACGCGCCGGGCGTCCCGATGGTTTATCCGCCCACATTCGAGCGCCTGCAAATCAAGTACATGAACCCGATGGTCAAGCGGATTGCGCGGTTCATGCCCGGCGTCGCGAAGATCAAGCACCGCGGCCGCAAGTCCGGTAAGACCTACGAAACCGTCGTCACCCCGTTCCGCAAGGGCACCGTTCTCGCGATCGCGCTCGGGCACGGCAAGACCGACTGGGTGAAGAATGTGATTGCCGCTAACGAGGCCGACGTCGTCTTCGGCTCGCGCACAGTCCACATCGTCAACCCGCGGATTCTGCCAGCGGGTACGGGCGGCGCCGACGACCTGCCGTTCATGGCGCGCACACAGGCCAAGAAGATGGCCATCTTCGTCGCCGACATCGCCTGAGCGCTATCGCGTGAACACCGTCTTGCCCGTCATCGAGGGCCAGACTTCCGGGGCCGCGTCCCACGGCACCGCCCGGTCCACCGCCGGCGTGAGATCACAGCCTGCTTCGAGAAGTTCCACGACCTCGGGAATGACGGCGCGCGCGTTGACCCGGCCTGTCACAAACCTCACCCCTCGCGTGTACATGGGCAATAACGGCAGCTCGACCGCACCCTGGTAATAGATGCCCGTGTCGGTGCACACACCGTCCGGCCACGTCGCGCGTAGCGTCGCCGCGAGCACGGCCGGATCGGCGGACGTGTGGACAGTGACCGGATACGGACCCGATGACTTGTCCGGCTTGGGCCTGTCATGCACTGTGGCACCGAGCTTTTCGGCGGCAGCCAGCCGCTGCGGATCAGTATCGACATAGTCGACGCCATAGCCGAGCGCCGCGGCCAATCCCGCGGCGTACAGGCCAATCGATTGCCGCCCGACGACCAGGACACGCCGATCGGCGACGTCGAGTGCGTCGAGTTCGGCCCGGTACGGCCCGACTGCCCGCCACCCGTCGACGATGTTGTCCGATAAGGACGCGACACCGACAAGGTCGACGCCGCGCGGGATCGGCACCAGCATCGCGTCGGCGTACGGCACGTGGACCAGATCAGCCATGAATCCGCCGCCGTCCAAGCCGGCGAGCGGTGCCATGCCGTACATGGCCATGAGCGGATGCGCGCCACACGACCCCGTCACTCCCCGTCGACACTCGCGACATTGCCCGCAGCTGATCTGGAACGGGATGACGACCCGATCGCCGAGCGCCACACTGCGCACAGCATCCCCGACGGCGACGACTTCACCAATGCCCTCGTGCCCGACCGCGTGTCCGGGCGGCACCGGGAGACGGCCCTCGGCGACAGCCACGTCGAGGTCGCAACATGCCACCAGCGTCGGCCGGACAATTGCCTGCTCAGGGGCCTGGATCTGGGGTTCCGCGGCCTCGCGCCAGGCATAGGAACCCGCCTCTTCGAACACCAGCTGCTGCATCGTCGGCCCCTTCTTTAGCGATTGTTCAACTATTCTTGAGTGACCTTTCAAGTAAAGTCAAGAGATGCCCCGCCCAGATCGGAGCCGCACCGCACTCGTCAACGCCGCGGCCCAGCTCTTTCGCAGGCAGGGTTATGCGGCCACCGGTGTGAATCAGATTTTGGAGACCGCGGACGTCAAAGCCGGATCGCTGTACCACCACTTCCCCGACGGCAAGCAGCAGCTGGCGGCGGCTGTGGTGGACAGCGCCGGAACCGATATCGAAACGCGGCTGCGGCAGTTTCTCGGCAGCGGATTGCCGGTGCCCGACATCGTCGACGGCTGGATCGATCTGATGTCATCGGGCTTGGCGATGGATCGACGCGACGGCTGCCCCATCGAACCGATCGCAACCGAATCGGTGAACGCGAGCCCGCTCGTCCGTGAGGCGTCGGCGCGGGCTTTTCGCGCCTGGCAGACAGCCATCGCCGACCGGTTGCGCGACGATGGTTGGGGCGAAGCCGACTCCGAGCAGACGGCGCTGGCCGTCATCGCCCTTCTCGAAGGAGCACTGATCCTGTCGCGCATCGCGGGTGACAGTGCCGCGCTCGATTCCGCGAAAGCGGGCGCGCGCATGCTGCTCACCGAATAGCTATTTGCACAACTCTTCGAGGCCGGCGTTCACCTCGTCGGCGTTCTTCAGTCGCTGGGCCTGCGCGGGATCGTCGTTTGTCACGCCCGCCGTCGCGTTCGCACCGATATCCATCAGGTCATCGGCGAATTCACGAACTTTGGCGGCCAGGTCGTCCGGCGTCGCCGGGTCCAACCGCGCGATCAGGTACTGCCCGCCGTCATTCAATGACACCCGCGCGTTGGCGGCCACGGCCTGAGCACCGGTGATGTCAGCCGCTCCACCCGCAGGCATCAAATTGGTATTGAGCGACACGCCGCGCCGCACGACCTCCACCGCCGTACAGACCTTGGCCCTGGCGTCGGCGGTCTGTTCAGCGCTGTAGTCCGTGTTGGCCGGATCTGACCGGTACACCGACCAAGCGGCCACCCCTAGCGCGGCAACCGCCACGGCCAGACTGATGATGGTCAGCGCCATGAGGCGGCGCGAAACGACATTCACGATGCGCCATCGTAATGGCCTGTGCTGTCTAGAGATCCAGCCCGATGTCCAGCACGGTCACCGAGTGGGTGAGCGCACCGACTGCCAGGTAATCCACGCCTGTCCCGGCGTACTCGGCCGCCGTATCGAGCGACAGTCCGCCCGAGGACTCCAGCTTGGTTGCCGGAGACCGCGAATCACGGCGCTGGACCGCGATCTGCGTCTGCCAGACCGGGAAGTTGTCGAGCAGCACGAGTGCCTCGTCCCCCAGGTTCTCGGCGAACACCTCGTCGAGTTGTTCCAGGGAGTCCACCTCAACCTCACACGGCAGATTCGGAGCGGCGGCGCGCACGGCCCGCAGCGCAGCCACCACCGAGCCCGCGGCGGCGACGTGGTTGTCTTTGATCAGCGTGGCGTCGCCCAGGCCCATCCGGTGGTTCACTCCACCGCCGACCCGGACCGCGTACTTCTGCAGAGCCCGCAGCCCCGGCAAAGTCTTGCGGGTGTCGCGGATCTTCGCTCCGGTGCCCTGGACGGCGGCCACCCACTCCGCGGTCGTGGTGGCGATGCCGGATAGATGACATACCAGGTTCAGCGTGGTGCGCTCTGCGGTCAGCAAGCCCTGCGTCGGCGCTTCGACAGCCAGCACCACCCCGCCCGCGTCGAGCCACTCGCCGTCGTCGACACGGTGCTTGACGACGTATCCGCCGACACCGAGCACCTCGTCGAGGACCAGCAGCGCGATGTCCACGCCGGCGATGACGCCGGGCTGCCTGGCGACCATCGACGCGGTCGTCGTGGCATCCGGGCTGACCGTCGCCAGCGTGGTGGCATCAGGGCCGTACCGCAGGTCCTCCTCGAGGCCGAGTGCGATCACCCGGCGAGCCTCGGTCAGCTCATCGGCAGTCAATTCCATCAGGCGCACACCACCGCGGGCACCAGGCTGCGCGCCATCGCCGGGTCAGTTTCCGGGTAGTCGGAACGATGATGGCAGCCCCGCGATTCGGTTCGCTCCAAAGCCGCTGTCATCACCGCACCCGCCGCGCAGGTCAGCGCGACATCCTCGAAATCCTTGCGCGAGTTGAGCTTCCGGGGGGATCCGGTCTCCAGCAGTTGGGCCAGCGAGCGCAGACCGGCATCGTCTCGGACCACTGCCGCGTACCGCGTCATTGCCCTCTGCAGATCCGCCCTCGGCAGGGCACGCCGAACCGCTGGCTCCGGCGGCACCGCGGTGGACGTTCCGGAGTCCGAAGCGTGTGCGGCCGCGGCGCTTCCAGCTCGACCGCCGACCACAAGACCCTCGAGCAGGCTGTTGGAGGCCAATCGGTTCGCCCCATGCATTCCGGTGCGCGCCACCTCCCCCGCCGCGAAAAGCCCCGTCAATTCGGTGCGCCCATGGACATCGGTGACGACACCGCCACAGCTGTAGTGCGCGCCCGGGACAACGGGGATGGCCTGACGCGTCGGATCGATACCCGCGTCGCGGCACGCCGCCGTGACCGTGGGAAAGCGCTTCTTGAAACCCTTGATACCGCGTGCATCGAGGTAGACACAGGGGTCGCCAGTCTCCGTCATCCGGGCGTCGATCGCCGCGGCGACGATATCGCGTGGCGCCAGATCCCCCATTGGATGCACCCCTTCAGTGACCGAACGGCCATGGGAGTCAACAAGAACCGCACCTTCGCCGCGGACAGCCTCGGTGATCAGCGGCCGTCGCCCACCCGCATGTCCGTCGAACAGCATCGTCGGGTGGAACTGAATGAACTCGAGGTCGGACACCGGTAGCCCGGCCCACATCGCCAGCGCGACACCGTCACCCGTGGAACCCTCGGGATTCGTGGTCGCCGAGTACAAGTGCCCGAGTCCACCGGTCGCCAGGATCACCGATCGAGAGTGGATCATCCCCGGGCCGTCGTCGTTGAGCGCGAGGACGCCGGTGACCGCGCCATCGTCGTGCAGGATCTCCAGCGCGACGTGGTTGCGACGGATGTCCAAGCGGGCCGCGGCATCGTCCAGCGCGCGCTGGACCTCCGCGCCGGTCGCATCGCCTCCGGCGTGGATGATCCGCCTGCGCGAATGCCCGCCTTCTCGGGTGAGGGACCACTGTCCGGGGGCCGCTTCGTCGAACCGAGCGCCGTCATCGACGAGGTCGCGCACCGCGCGGTAACCATCGGCGACGATGGAGCGCACCGCCTCCGGGTCGCACAGTCCGGCACCCGCAGCCAACGTGTCGGCCACATGTGCGTCGATCGAATCGCCGTCTTCGCGTAGGACTTCCGGCAATACCACCGCGATGCCGCCCTGCGCGTAGAACGTGGCCGTGTTGCCGGCCTTGCTGAGCACCATCACCTTTTGGCCCCGACGGTGTGCGGCGAGCGCAGCGCACAGACCGGCCACACCGGTGCCGATCACGACGACGTCGGCGCGCTGCTGCCAGTAGCCGCTACCGCCGCAACCGGCCTGGCGCGTCATTCGCCGCCGCCGGGCTGACCGATCTCGATCATCCGCAACACGCTGTCACGTCCCAGTCGGGCGGTCTCGGGATCGACGTGGACCTCGTCCTTGCCTTCCACCAGGCAGCGCAACAGCGCAGCGGGGGTGATCATCTTCATGAACTTGCACGACGCCCGGTCGTTGACCGCTTGGAAGTCGACTTCCGGTGCGACGCGACGCAACTGGTGCAGCATCCCGACCTCGGTCGCGACGAGCACCTGGCGCGCCCGGGTGTCCCGCGCCGCGTCCAGCATGCCGCCGGTGGATAGGATCTTGACTCGGTCCTCCGGGAATGCGCCTTCGCCGGCCAGGTACAGAGCCGAAGTGGCGCAACCGCATTCGGGGTGGACATAGAGTTCGGCGTCCGGATGCGCGCGAGCCTGATCGGCCAGCTCGTCGCCGTTGATGCCGGCGTGCACATGGCATTCACCGGCCCAGACGTGGAGATTCTTGCGGCCGGTCACGCGGCGCACGTGAGCACCCAGGAATTGGTCCGGGCAGAAGAGCACCTCGCGGTCCTCCGGGATCGACGCGACGACCTCGACGGCGTTCGACGAGGTGCAGCAGATGTCGGTCTCGGCTTTCACTGCGGCGGTGGTGTTGACGTACGAGACGACCACAGCGCCGGGGTGTTCGGCCTTCCACTCGCGCAGTTCGTCGGCGGTGATCGAGTCGGCCAGTGAGCATCCGGCCCGCTGATCGGGGATCAGCACGGTTTTCTCCGGGGACAGGATCTTTGCGGTCTCGGCCATGAAGTGCACGCCGCAGAACACGATGGTGTCCTCGGGGACTTCGGCGGCGATGCGCGACAACGCCAGCGAGTCACCGACGTGGTCGGCGACGTCCTGGATGGCCGGCAGCTGGTAGTTGTGCGCCAGCAGCGTCGCACCGCGCAGATCGGCCAGGCGGCGCACCTCGGCGGCCCATTCCTGATCGCCGTCGACGCCGGAGTATCCGTTCGGCCCCGCGACGATGTGGTCCGCCAGATCGTTAGCGGGCATGCGATCCAAAACCGTCACAACCGCCTCCTTAGCTTTATCGAGGTTTTCGACTTACAATCGAAAACATGCCCCATAGTAGCACCGAGCACGAGGTGCTGGCCGCTGTGTTCCAGGTTCGCGCCGTCGATTCCCCGAAACCTGCACTTCACGTGCTGTTGTGGCAGCGTGCACTCGAGCCGGAGGCGGGAAAATGGGCCCTGCCCGGCGGCAGATTGCGCAACGACGAGGATCTGACCAGCTCGGTTCGGCGTCAGCTCGCCGAAAAAGTCGACCTACGTGAGGTTGCTCACCTCGAACAGCTCGCGGCGTTTTCCGATCCGAACCGAGTCCCAGGCACCCGCACCATCGCGTCGACGTTCCTCGGCTTGGTGCCCTCCCCCGCAACCCCCGAGCTGCCGCCGGACACCCGGTGGCACCCGGTCGACGATTTGCCGCCGATGGCCTTCGACCACGGACCGATGGTCGAGCACGCCTGCGCCCGACTCGTCGCCAAACTGTCGTATACCAATATTGGCTTCGCCTTGGCACCAACCGAATTCGCCGTATCGACGCTACGGGACATCTACAGTGCTGCGCTGGGGCACCCCGTCGACGCGACCAACCTGCAACGCGTGCTGGAACGACGGAACGTCATCACCCGCACCGGGACCACCGCGCGCTCGGGCCGCAGCGGCGGTCGTCCCGCCGCGCTGTATCGGTTCACCGACTCCCACTACCGGGTGACCGACGAATTCGCCGCATTACGCCCGCCAGGGTGAGTCGGCTGGCTTCTTAACGTTGCCTTAAGTAACAATGGCCCGATGGATCTGGGCAGCGTCGCGCCAGTAGCTGGTGCAGAGTGGATCGGGCACGTCCCGCATGACGAGCTGGTACGCGGTACGCGTCCGCAGCTGCCGTCGGACGACCCGTTCTACGACCCCCCTACCGGCTTCCAGCACGCCACCCCGGGAACCGTCCTGCGCAGCAGGGACGTCGAGCTGGCATTCCTGGGCCTGATCCCACAGCGTGTGCGAGCCACCCAGCTGCTGTATCGCACCGCCGACATGCACGGCAACGCCGATGCCGCCGCGACCACCGTGATCGTGCCCGCCGAGCGCGCGCCGGCGGCCGTCACGCCGGTAATCTCCTACCAATGCGCGATCGACGCCGTCACGTCGCGCTGCTTTCCTTCGTACGCCCTGCGGCGGCACGCACACGCGACCGGTGCCGTCGCCCAGTTCGAGTTCCTTCTCGTGGCCGCCTGCCTCGCTGAGGGCTGGGCGGTGTCAGTGCCCGACCACGAGGGCCGCCTCGGCATGTGGGGCGCCCCGTACGAACCCGGCTACCACGTCCTCGACGGACTGCGCGCCGCGCTCGGCTCCAAGCGGCTCGGATTGTCGCCGGCCGCACCGGTCGGCCTCTGGGGCTATTCGGGCGGCGGCCTGGCCACCGCATGGGCCGCCGAAATGAGCGGTACCTATGCGCCGGAGCTAAATGTCGTCGGCGCGGTGCTCGGATCGCCCGTCGGCGACCTCGGGCACACCTTCCGCAGGCTCAACGGCACGTTCGCATCCGGACTGCCCGCACTCGTCGTCGCCGCGCTCTCGGACATCTATCCAGATCTCAACAAGCTCATTCAGGACCACGTCACCCCAGAGGGCAAGGTGCTTCTCGAGCGCCTGCACACAATGACGACCGCCGAGGCGATGGTCCGGATGGCCAAGAAAGACATGGGCGACCTGCTCGACTGGCCCCTCGAGGAGATCCTCAACAGCCCCGCAGTGCAGCATGTCTTCGCCGACATCAAGCTCGGTGTCGCGGCACCGACTCCGCCTGTGCTGATCGTGCAGGCGGTCCATGACCAGCTGATCTCGGTCGAGAGCATCGACGAGCTCGCGGAAATGTACCGATCCGGCGGCGCGTCAGTCACCTACCACCGCGACATGTTCAGTGAGCACATGCTGCTACACCCCATGTCCGCGCCGATGACACTGCGCTGGCTGATCGATCGGTTCGCCGGAAAGCCATTGTCGGAGCACATGGTTCGGACGAAGTGGCCGACGCTGCTGAACCCTATGACCTACGTCGGCATGGCGCGACTGGCGAAGATCGTCGCCAAGGTCGTCACCGGTCGGACGGTAGAACGGTCCCCGCTGTAGCGATCGCGCCGTCGAGTTCGGTTTCGATAGGTGGCCACGCACCCAGATCATCGCGAGGGATCGACACCGCGATCAGTGCGTAGACCAGCGTCGCGATAGCCGCGGGAAACAGGATCGTCAGGGCGATCAGTAGCGGCGAGTGCCCGAAGAACACCGGCGGGGCCTCGATGACGTAGTGCACGCGGTGCTCCGGTGAGATCGGTGCCGAGTCGACGTCGATGGTTCCGTATCGCCAACGAACCAGTGCCGCACCGACTCCCGCGGCCACAGCCGCCGCCGCTGCACATCCTAGACCGAGTGCGGTCACCATGAGCGGGCCACGGTGCGCACGCCACTGCCACACGAGTACGGCCGCGACGACAGCCATCACGCACAGCATGCCGATCTCAAGGAAGGCGGCCACGAAGAAGTGGTCGGCCTCGTTGCCGAGGTGTGCACGGACGCGCTCACCGCTCTTGGTCAACGCCACCACACCGTGAATGGGCGGGGCCAGCCACGCCCACAGCGAGCCGATCACCACGCCCGTCAGCGCCAAGCCGATGACGACGGTCATTGCTGCGCGGTTACGCGAAATACGGGGTGGGGCAAGCTCACTCATCGCTGCTCTAGATCCTTCGAGTCGGTTACGCCGTGCCGCGAGCATTTCGCCGACCAGCCGTCAGGACGCACCTGCACGATCATCCGGCGGCCGCACTCCGCGCAAAATCGGGGCGGCTCGAGGCCAAGTTGCGCCGCTGCCGGCAGCGGCGTGCCATCGGGCTCGCCCGTATAGACGTTGAACGCCATCACTCAATGGTTCTACAGAGTGGCGTTGAGCGCCTTGATGGGCATCTGCAGATCATCGAGCAGCTGCAGGTCGGACTCGGCCGGCCGGCCCAGCGTCGTCAGGTAGTTGCCGACGATGACGGCATTGATGCCACCGAGAATGCCCTGCTTGGCGCCCAGGTCGCCCAGCGTGATCTCACGGCCACCGGCGAACCGAAGCATCGTGCGCGGCAGCGCGAGCCGGAAGGCCGCGACGGCCTTGAGTGCCTCCGACGCAGGGAGCACCTCGAGGTCGCCGAACGGCGTACCCGGTCGCGGGTTGAGGAAGTTCAGCGGCACCTCGTGCGGATCGAGTTCGGCGAGGTTGGCGGCGAACTCCGCACGCTGTTCCAGAGTTTCGCCCATGCCGAGGATGCCGCCGCAGCAGACCTCCATGCCGGCCTCACGGACCATCTGCAGGGTCTCCCACCGCTCTTCCCAGCTGTGGGTGGTCACGACGTTGGTGAAGAACGACCGCGCGGTCTCCAGATTGTGGTTGTAGCGGTGCACGCCCATCTCGGCGAGCCGCTCGACCTGATCGGCGGTGAGCATGCCCAGCGAGCAGGCGATCTGGATGTCGACCTCGTTGCGAATCGCCTCGATGCCGGCCGCTACCTGCGCCAGCAGTCGCTCGTCCGGGCCGCGGACCGCGGCGACGATGCAGAATTCGGTGGCCCCGGTCTTCGCGGTCTGCTTGGCTGCCTCGACCAGGCTGGGGATGTCGAGCCATGCACTGCGCACCGGTGATGCGAAAAGACCAGACTGCGAACAGAAATGGCAGTCTTCGGGGCAGCCGCCGGTCTTCAGGCTGATGATGCCCTCGACCTCGACATCAGGTCCGCACCATTTCATCCGGACCTCGTGGGCGAGCTCGAGCAGTTCGTCGAGGTTCTCGTCGGGCAGACGCAGTACCTGCAGCGTCTGATCCTGGTCGAGGCCTTCGCCGCGCTCCAGTACCTGGTCGCGTGCCTTCGCCAGAATGTCGCTCACAGTCGGTCCCTTCATCAAACTTGAACGGCGTTCAGGTTAGGGTATCGGTGTGCAGCTCCACAAACGCGACGTGGTCGAGGCAGCGACGACACTGCTGGACGAATACGGCATCGCCGACCTCACGATGCGACGGCTTGCGCGCGAGCTGAGCGTGTCCCCTGGCGCTCTGTACTGGCATTTCGCCAATAAGCAGGAGCTGCTCGGCGCCGTTTCCGATCGGATTCTCGAGGGCGTGCCATCCGCGCGCGGCGTGGTCGAGGTGTGTGACCGGCTTCGCGACGCGCTGCTGTCGCACACCGACGGAGCCGAGCTGGTGTCGGCGAGCTTCGCGGCCGGTCAGTCGTCGGCGATGAAGCAGATTCTGGCAATTCTGACCGAGGCCGTATCCGAGGTCGGCGTTGACTCGGCACACGCCGAACTGGCCGCCCGCACCGTCGTCTACTACGTGCTCGGCTTCACCGTGGACGAGCAATCACGCTTGCAGTGGGACGCTGCTGGCGCCGAGCTGCCCGAGTGGCAGTCGGTGCTAGCCGACGACGCGAATGCGCGGTTCGCGTTCGGCCTGCGCCTGTTCGTCGACGGCATCAACGTTTCTCAGGCGTCGCCGCTCACGTTCGGGCCGTGATCACCGTCGACGACGTGCGCCGTATCGCCTCGACGCTGCCGAGGTCCTACGAAGCCGTTGTCCGCGACGAGATCCGGTTCCGCGCAGGACGGCTCGTGTATGCCGCGTTCTCGCGCGACGAGACGGTGATGGGTGTTGGCTTTCCCAAGGAGGAGCGCGCGGCAATGGTCGCTGCGGAACCCGACAAGTTCATGATGCCGCGTCAATCGGAGATGCGATACAACTGGATTCTGGTGCGGCTCGACGCTATTGATCTGGAAGAGCTCCGCGAGCTGCTGATCGATGGCTGGCGGATGTGTGTACCGAAGAGCGTTGGGGAAACGGTTCTTTAGATCGGGTATTCCCGTTTGGAGTTGCCGTCCCAGTGCCGCAGGCCCACCACCGTTGCGGACAGCGGATGCCCCACGCTCTTGAGCGTCAAAGCCGACTCCAATTGATCGGGAGGCACGCGGCGCGCCAGCGTCACGTGTGGCGTCCACTGCCCAGGTTCTGAATGCGGCAGAGGACCAGCAGGCATATGCGGCAGGCAGGTGTTTTGTACCTCGGCATGTAGCGAGAGCAGTTCGGCAGAGGGCACGATCAGCCGAACCAGAGTGAAATCTCTGCGGCCGAACAGCATTGGCGCGCCGATCGTGGAGCCGAGCGGCAGCCGTCGCAGCAGGGGCCGCAGCGCATCGTTGACCGATTCGTCCATGGCTTCCGCCACTGTCAGCGTGACGTGCGGTCGATTGCTCGGTGCTCTGTGCGCGGCCTGGCTACGCACCCCGACTCCGGTGAGGTCGTCCCAGATCCGCCGAATCGCCGCATCGGTGTCTCGGTCGAACAGCAACTCGACGGAATGCACCATCGCTACAGGCTGGCGATCCACGCCGGATCGAACGCCGACGAGCATACGGTCTCGAACTCCGCAGCGCTCACCGCACCGAGGGCCGCGGGCAGCACCGCGCGCACCGGAGCGAGCCTGCTCAGCGCCTCGCGGTTGCCTTCCTCTGCCGGACCCGGATCGGAGGGCCACGCCCCGATCACCAATCCAGCGCACGGAACCCCTTGGGAATCAAGCGCTTCCAATGTCAACGCGGTGTGGTTCAACGTGCCAAGACCCGCAGCGACAACGATCAGCACCGGTGCGGCCAGGTCCACCGCGACGTCGCGCAGTGTGACCCCGCCCTCACCCAACTCGACGAGCAGACCGCCGGCGCCCTCCACCAGCACCAGCTTGGCTCCCCCGTCGCCGGCCTCGCGTATCGACCCGACCAGTTCGGCGCGCGTCGGCAACGGTAGGCACGCTCGTTTCGCGGCCGCGACCGGAGCCAGCGGCTCCGGGTATCGCCACGCACCGCGCAAATCGGTCGCGCCAGAAAGCCGCGCGATGTCAGCTAGGTCGTCGTCAGCCGGACTACCGGTCTGCACGGGCTTGCACACCGCGACATCGATTCCCGCCAGCCGCGCACTACACGCCACGGCGGCCGTCGCCACCGTCTTGCCGACGCCGGTATCGGTCCCGGTGACGACGATCGTGCTCACGTGCGCGCAGAGAGTACGTCGGTGAGAACCTCACGCGCCAAGGCCATCTCGTCGTCCGAGAGCGATGCGCGGGCCGTCAACCGCAGGCGCGAAGTACCCGGTGCGACGGTCGGCGGTCGGAAGCAGCCCACACGGACACCGCGGTCCAGGCACGCGACAGCGGCGGCCAACGCCACCTCGGGTTCACCGAGGATCACCGAAACCACCGCAGAGTCGGGGCGTTCGACGACACCGCTCACCGCGGCAAGCGCCGCTGCATGATCCAGCACCGCCTGCGCGCGCCACGGCTCGGCGATCAGCACGTTCAGCGCCGCCCATGCGGCTCCCACCGCGGCGGGGGCCAATCCTGTGTCGAAGATGAACGGCCGTGCGGCGTCGATCAAGTGGTCGCGTACCGCCGCCGGCCCGAGCACCACGCCACCCTGGCTCCCCAGCGCCTTGGACATCGTCGTCGTCATCACGACGTCCGGCGCGCCCGCCAAACCGACCTCGTGCACCAGCCCGCGGCCGCCGGTGCCCCGCACCCCCAGCGCGTGTGCTTCGTCGACGAGGAGCAGCGCGCCGTGTCGGCGGCATACGTCGTGCAGTGCGCGCAGCGGTGCGACCACGCCGTCGGCGGAGAACACCGCGTCGGTCACCACCACTGCGCGTTCCTCGTCACGGCCGGCCAGCGCCGCCTCGACGGCCGCGACGTCGCGATGCGGGGTCACCACCACGCGGGCCCGTGACAGGCGGCACGCGTCGACCAGGGAGGCGTGTGTCAAGGCGTCGGAGACCAGAAGCGACCCGGCGCCGGACAGCGACACCACAGCGCCCAGGTTCGCGGTGTAACCCGACGAGAACACCAGCGCCGATTCAGCGCCGGTGAAGTCGGCGAGCGCGTGCTCGAAGCCCTCGTGAATCTGGGTGTTGCCCGTGACCAGCCGTGATCCGGTCGATCCGGCACCCCAGGTCCGCAGCGCGGCGACGCCGCCCTCGATGACATCGGGATGCTGCGACAGGCCGAGATAGTCGTTGGAGGCCAGGTCCAGTTCCGCGCCGACGGGTGGCCGGGTGCGCAGGGAACGCCGCAGACCGGCGGCACGACGCTGCTGCTCGACCTCGTCGAGCCAGGCCAGCGGCGAAAGTCCGGTGCGCGTCACGCTGCCTCCCAAGCCGACAATTGAACACGTCGGCGAGCCGACAATTGAACGGTGTTCAGGTTAAGACATCGGTACCTGCGCCAACAAATGCCGTTGGCGTTGACGGGTGGATTGCAGCCACCAGGTGCTTGCGATCAACCCGTGAGTGCACGTGCGACGCCGACCATCGCCGAAGTGATCTGGGCGATCTCCTCGGGCGTGCAGATGTAGGGCGGCATTACGTAGACCAGGTTGCGGAACGGACGCAACCAGACCCCGTGATCCAGCGCCGCCGGTGTCGCGACCCGAAGGTCGACGGGTCGATCCATCTCGATGACGCCGATCGCGCCGAGCACCCGCACGTCAGCCACCCCGGGCATCGATGCCGCGGGCGCGAGGCCGTCACGCAGGCCCGCCTCGATCGCGCGCACCGACGAACGCCAGTCCCCGGCGAGCAACAACTCGACCGAGGCGACCGAGACCGCGCACGCCAGCGCGTTGGCCATGAACGTCGGGCCGTGCATCAGCGCGCCCGCATCGCTCGAACTGATGGTATGAGCGATCTCGTTCGTGCACAGCGTCGCGGCCAGGGTGACGTAGCCGCCGGTGAGCGCCTTACCGACGCACATGATGTCGGGCGTCACCCTCGCATGGTCGGCGGCGAACAGCTCACCGGTGCGCCCGAACCCGGTCGCGATTTCGTCGAAAATCAGCAGCACGTCATGGCGGCTACAGATCTCGCGCAGGTCGCTGAGATATCGCGGATCGTGGAACCGCATTCCGCCCGCGCCCTGCACGACAGGTTCGACGATCACGGCGGCCAGCTCATGGGCGTGCTCGGCCAGCTGTTTCTCGAAGTCCTCGACGTAGGCCGCGTCGTACTCGTTTCGCACCGGCGGGGCGAATACCTGCGGAGCCAACACGTCGCTCCACAGCTCATGCATGCCGCCGTCGGGGTCGCAGACGCTCATCGGGGTGAACGTGTCGCCGTGGTAGCCGCCGCGCCACGTCATCAGCCGGTGTTTGTCCCAGCGCCCCCTGCTGCGCCAGTACTGCAGCGCCATCTTGACCGCGACCTCCACCGATACCGATCCGGAGTCGCTGAAGAACACGGCGTCCAACCCGTCTGGGGTGAGCTCTACCAGCAGTTGCGCCAGCCGCGCCGCGGGTTCGTGGGTCAGCCCGCCGAACATGACGTGGTTCATCGTGGCCAGCTGCCCGGTGATCGCTGCGTCCAGCACCGGATGGCCGTGACCGTGGATCGCGGTCCACCAGGACGCCATCGCGTCAAGGACCCGCAGCTCCTGCCCATCGCGGTGCAGGGTCAGCCAGGCGCCGCGGGCGCCCACGGCGACCAGCGGGGTCAATGCCTCTGCGCCGATCGTGCTGTAGGGATGCCAGACGTGGGCGGCGTCGATGGCGCTGATCTCGGCGGGCGTCAGTGCGGCCACCTTCGGTAGATTATCCGTCGACCATGATGACCCTCGCCCCTCCCCGGCCGGCGCCAGCCACCAAACCGGGACCACCGTCGCGCGAAGCGAACGCAGGCAAGACTTCGCGCGCGTCGGAAAGCTATCGGCACGACCTGGACGGACTGCGCGGCGTCGCGATCCTGCTCGTTGCGGTTTTCCACGTGTGGTTCGGTCGCGTCTCCGGTGGCGTGGACGTCTTCCTCGCGCTGTCGGGGTTCTTCTTCGGTGGACGCCTGCTGCGCACTGCCATGACGCCTGGCGCATCGCTGTGGCCGGTACCCGAAGTCACACGGCTGGTTCGCCGGCTGCTGCCCGCACTCGTGGTCGTGCTCGCTGCCGCGGCGGTGCTGACGATCTTGATCCAGCCCGAAACCCGTTGGGAGACATTCGCAGACCAGAGTCTGGCGAGTCTGGGTTATTACCAGAACTGGGAATTGGCGCGCACCGCATCGGATTACCTTCGCGCCGGCGAGGCCGTGAGCCCGCTGCAGCACATCTGGTCGATGTCGGTGCAGGGCCAGTTCTACATCACCTTCCTCGCGCTGATCTTCGGCTGTGCCTTGCTGTTCCGCCGCATCTTCGGCCGCCATATGCGCATCGCGTTCATCGTGCTGCTGAGCGCATTGACCATCGCGTCGTTCGTGTACGCGATCTTCGCCCACAACGCCGACCAGGCGACCGCGTACTACAACAGTTTTGCCCGCGCATGGGAGTTGCTGCTCGGTGCGTTGGTCGGCGCGCTGGTGACCAACCTGCGCTGGCCCATGTGGCTGCGGACGACGGCCGCCGTGATCGCGCTGGCCGCGATTCTCGCGTGCGGTTTCCTTATCGACGGCGTGCACGAATTCCCCGGACCGTGGGCACTGGTTCCGGTCGGCGCGACGATGCTGTTCATCCTGTCCGCGGCGAACCGGGTGGCCGACCCGCACACCGACGGTCGCATGCCCGCCCCCAACCGGCTGCTGGCCACCGCCCCGTTCGTCGCACTGGGCGCCATGGCGTACTCGCTGTACCTGTGGCACTGGCCGCTACTGATTTACTACCTGTCCTACACGGGACATCCCCGCGTCAACTTCGTTGAGGGCGCGGTCATCTTGCTGGTGTCCGGCGTGCTGGCCTGGCTGACGACGAAGTACATCGAGAACCCGCTGCGCTATCGCACCCCCGCGGCGTCGGCTCCCACCGTCGCGTTGCGCGCCCGCCTGCGCAGGCCGACGATGGCACTCGGCTCGGTCGTCGTCCTGCTGGCGGTCGCGTTGACCGCCACGTCGTTCACCTGGCGTGAGCACGTGACCATCGAACGCTCGACAGGCAAGGAGCTGACCGGCCTTTCGTCGCGAGACTATCCCGGTGCCCGCGCACTCATCGACAAGGCCAAGGTGCCAAAGCTGCCGATGCGCCCGACGGTCCTCGAGGCCAGAAACGACCTCCCTCGCACCACGGAGGACGGCTGCATCAGCGACTTCGACAACGTCGGCGTCATCACCTGTAACTACGGCGATGATTCCGCGACCCGGACCATCGCGCTCGCGGGCGGTTCCCATGCCGAACACTGGATCACCGCCCTGGACCTGCTCGGCCGGATGCACAACTTCAAGGTGGTCACCTACCTGAAGATGGGCTGCCCACTGACCACCGAGGAAGTTCCACTGGTCATGGGCGACAACCGTCCTTACCCCAAGTGTCACGAGTGGAACGAGCGGGTGATGGACAAGATCATCGCCGACCACCCGGACTACGTGTTCACCACCGCGACCCGCCCGTGGAACATCAAACCGGGCGATGTCATGCCCGCCACCTACACGGGCATCTGGCAGACGTTGTCCGAGAACAACATTCCGATCCTGGCGATGCGCGATACTCCGTGGCTGGTGCGCAACGGTCAGCCGTACTTCCCTGCAGACTGCCTGGCCGACGGCGGCAACGCCATCTCGTGCGGCGTCAAGCGGTCCGACGTCCTGTCGCCCTACAACCCCACCCTCGATATCGTCGCGAAGTTTCCGTTGCTCAAGCCGCTGGACATGAGCGACGCGGTCTGCCGAAAGGACATCTGTCGCGCGGTCGAGGGAAATGTGTTGCTGTATCACGATGCCCACCACATCTCGACCACCTACATGCGCACGATGACCAACGAGCTCGGACGGCAGATCGCGGCCGCCACCGGTTGGTGGGTCGACTGATGTCATCCGGTCCCCCGGCCTCGGTACCGACCGTTTGGCCGGGTACCGCGTATCCCCTCGGAGCAACGTACGACGGTGCGGGAACGAACTTCTCGCTGTTCTCCGAGATCGCCGACCGCGTCGAGCTGTGTCTGATCGGCAAGGACGGCAGCGAGGAGCGGATCAATCTCGAGGAGGTCGACGGCTACGTCTGGCACTGCTACCTGCCGACGGTGACGCCCGGGCAGCGCTACGGCTTCCGGGTGCACGGCTCGTGGGATCCGACCGTGGGCCATCGCTGTGATCCGAGCAAGCTGCTCCTCGACCCGTACGGGAAGTCGTTTCACGGTGAGTTCGAATTCACCCAGGCACTGTTCTCCTACGACCTGAACGCCGACGACCCGGCGAGCGGCGGGACGCCACCGATGGTCGACTCGCTTGGCCACACCATGACCAGCGTTGTGATCAACCCCTACTTCGACTGGGCATCCGATCGGGCGCCGCGCACGTCGTACCACGAAACCGTCATCTACGAGGCGCACGTCAAGGGCATGACGCAGACCCATCCCGGCATCCCCGAGGACATGCGCGGGACGTACGCGGGCCTCGCGCATCCGGTAATCATCGATCACCTCAAGTCGCTGAACGTCACCGCGATCGAACTCATGCCGGTGCACCAGTTCATGCACGACCACCGGCTGATCGACCTCGGCCTACGAAACTATTGGGGCTACAACACTTTCGGCTTCCTCGCCCCCCACTACGAGTACGCGGCGAACAAGCACGCAGGTGGTGCCGTCGCAGAGTTCAAGGCGATGGTGCGAACCTTCCACGAGGTCGGCATCGAGGTGATCCTCGACGTCGTCTACAACCACACCGCCGAGGGGAATCACCTCGGGCCGACGATCAATTTCCGAGGCATCGACAACGCCGCGTACTACCGGCTCATGGACGACGACAAGAGGCTGTACCGCGACTTCACGGGCACCGGTAACAGCCTCAACCCACGGCATCCGCACACCCTGCAGCTGATCATGGACTCGCTGCGGTACTGGGTGCTGGAGATGCACGTCGACGGATTCCGGTTCGACCTGGCATCCGCGCTGGCCCGGGAGTTCTTCGAAGTCGACCGGCTGAGCGCTTTCTTCGACATCATCCAACAGGACCCGGTGATCAGTCAGGTCAAGCTGATCGCCGAACCGTGGGACGTCGGCGAGGGTGGCTATCAGGTCGGCAACTTCCCGGGTTTGTGGACGGAGTGGAATGGGAAGTATCGCGACACTGTGCGCGATTACTGGCGGGGCGAGCCCGCAACCCTAGGCGAATTCGCATCTCGGCTGACCGGATCGTCGGACCTCTATGAGGCGACCGGTCGGCGTCCGGGTGCCAGCATCAACTTCGTCACCTGCCATGACGGTTTTCCGCTCGCGGACCTGGTGTCATACAACGAGAAACACAACGAGGCCAACGGCGAGGACAACCGTGACGGCGAGAGCCACAACCGGTCGTGGAACTGCGGCGTCGAAGGACCAACTGACGACCCCGAGATCCTCGCGCTGCGTGCGAAGCAGATGCGCAACATCATGGGCACGCTGATGATGTCGCAGGGCACCCCGATGATCTCGCACGGCGACGAGATCGGGCGCACGCAGCGGGGCAACAACAACGTCTACTGCCAGGATTCCGAGATCTCCTGGATGGATTGGTCACTGTGCGAGACGAACGCCGAGCAGCTCGCGTTCACCCGCAAGGTCACCAAACTCCGCAAGAAGCATCCGGTGTTCCGACGGCGGCGGTTCTTCGAGGGTAAACCGATTCGATCCGGAGACCAGGTTCGCGACATCGCGTGGCTGACGCCTGCGGGAAGCGAGATGACACCCGAGGACTGGGGGTCCGGCCTCGACAAGTGTGTCGCGGTGTTCCTCAACGGCGACGCCATCCCGACGCCCAACCATCGTGGCGAACGGGTGGTCGACGACTCTTTCCTGCTGTGCTTCAACGGCCACAGCAAGCAGGTCGACTTCATTGCGCCTGACGACGGCTACGCCACTCAATGGACCGCGGCGATCGACACGGCGCATCCGGCGGGAGACTCCGACCTCGTGGTTTCGGCTGGCGAGAAACTCACACTGGCGCCGCGATCGCTGCTGGTGCTACGCAAGACGGCCTAGACCATGCGTCCGCTTTCGACGTACCGATTTCAAATGCGTGGCGACTTCTTCACTTTCGCCGATGCGGAGAACCAACTCGACTACCTCGATGCCCTCGGCATCACGCATGTCTACCTGTCGCCGATTCTCACCGCCGCCGAAGGCTCGACCCACGGTTACGACGTCACCGATCCCCTGACCGTCTCGGCGGCACTCGGTGGCGCCGAGGGTTTGGCACGGTTGTCGTCGGCGGCGCGGTCGCGCGGCATGGGACTCATCGTTGACATCGTGCCCAACCACGTCGGCGTGGATGATCCGCAGCAGAACAAGTGGTGGCTGGATGTGCTGACCCACGGACACGGGTCGTCCTACTCCTCCTTTTTTGATATCGACTGGGACCTGGATCCCGAACGTCGGATCGTACTGCCGGTCCTCGGCGATGACGGCGACGATCCACCACCGGGCTACCCCGCCGACAGCTCCCACTACCGAGCCATCGGCTGGCGCAACGGCATCTGCGGATATCGGCGCTTCTTCTCCATCACCTCGCTGGCCGGGCTGCGCCAGGAGGACCGCGCGGTCTTCGACGCGACGCACGCGGAGGTCAAACGTTGGTTCGACGAGGGTCTCGTCGACGGGATCCGAATCGACCATCCCGACGGATTGTCAGATCCCGCAGGGTATCTCGGTTGGCTGCGCGAGCTGGTCGGTCCGGAAGCGTGGATCGTCGTCGAGAAGATCCTCGCCGTAGACGAGGCGTTGGAACCTACCTTGCCGGTCGCCGGGACCACCGGGTATGACGCGTTGCGCGAGATCGGCGGCTTGTTCGTCGACCCGGCGGGTGAAGCCGCCCTGACCCATCTGTTCGATTCCGCGGGTTCGCCGTACGCCGAGATGCCTGCGCTGGCCCGCCGACTCAAGGTCGAGGCCGTCACCGAAACCCTCAAGAGTGAACTGGCCCGGCTGTGCCGCACGATCACGGCCGCAACCGGCACCGAGCACCCCGACGTAGCCACGGCGCTGGCGACACTGCTCAGCCACATCGAGGTGTACCGCTCCGATTACCGGGGGCTGTCCCTGGTGCTGCCGATCGCCTTCGCCGAAGCCGGCGCCGAGCGACCCGATCTCGCAGGCGCTTTCGCGATCATCGCGTCCGCGCTTGCCGCCAGCACCGAGACCAACGTGCGGCTGCAGCAGCTGTGTGGTGCGGCGACCGCGAAGTCCATGGAGGACTGCCTGTTCTATCGCGATGCACGATTGGTGTCGCTGAACGAGGTGGGTGGCGAGCCACAGCGCTTCGGTGTCGGAGTCGCGGAGTTCCACCAGCGTGCCGCGGTACGCGCACAGATGTGGCCGTCAACCATGGTCACCCTGACGACCCACGACACCAAACGCGGTGAGGATGTGCGCGCCCGCATCGGCGTGCTGTCGCAGGTGCCGTCGCTGTGGGCGGAGCTCGTCGGGAAGTGGGCGCTGGCCGCGCCACCGCCCGACCCGTCGACGGGACTCTTCTTGCTGCAGAACATGTTCGGAGTGTGGCCTGTCGACGGCACCGTCGGCGGCGAGCTTCGCGAGCGGCTGCATGCCTACGCCGAGAAGGCCATCCGGGAGGCGGCTACCCACACCACCTGGAACGAACCGGACGACGAGTTCGAATCGGCGGTACACACCTGGATCGACGCCGTGCTCGACGGTCCGGTCGGTACCGAGTTGACGTCGCTGGTGGCCCGCATCGACCTTCATGCGCGCAGCGACGCCCTCGGCCAGAAGTTGATTGCTCTCACCGCGCCCGGGGTCCCGGACATCTATCAAGGCACCGAGCTATGGGAGGACAGCCTCGTCGACCCCGACAATCGCCGGCCGGTGGACTACATGACCCGCATCCAGGCGCTCAAGACGTTGCGCCATCCGAAGATTCGAGTCGTGGCAGCGGCATTGCGGCTCCGGAAGGAGCGCGCTGCCAGCTTCACCGAAGGTGCCTACACACCGGTGCGGGCCGAGGGCCCCGCCGCTGACCATCTGGTGGGATTTCTGCGCGGCCACGACGTGCTGACCGTCGTCAGCAGGCACACCGTAACGCTGTCGGAGACCGGTTGGAGTGACACGGCATTGGTGTTACCCGGCGGACAGTGGACCGACCGCATCTCAGGTACGAGGTTCAGCGGCCGAGTACTGGCCGTCGAGCTGTTCGCGGACCTACCCGTCGCGCTGCTGGAGCGCACCAATGGCTGAATTCGCGGTGTGGGCGCCGATTCCCGAGCGGGTCCGGCTCGATGTGGACGGCACCCTCCATGAGATGGCACGATCCGACGACGGCTGGTGGCGTGCCGATGTCGACGCCGGCGACGGGGCGCGCTACGGGTTCGTTCTCGACGACGATCCGACGGTCCTGCCGGATCCGCGGTCGCCGCGTCAACCCGACGGTGTGCACGCCCGCTCGGCGCTTTGGCGGCCAGACCCCGGCGCATGGACAGACGCCGACTGGGCCGGCGCCTCCATCGAGGGTCGCGTGATCTACGAACTGCATGTCGGCACGTTCACTCCGGGTGCCACGTTCGATTCGGCGATCGAGAAGCTGGACTATCTGGTGGATCTCGGCGTCGACTTCGTCGAGGTGATGCCCGTGAACGCGTTCGGCGGAACGCACGGCTGGGGCTACGACGGGGTGCTGTGGTATGCGGTGCACGAACCGTACGGCGGGCCTGACGCGCTCGTGCGGTTCATCGACGCGTGCCACCGGCGCGGCCTCGGTGTGTTGATCGACGCGGTCTTCAACCACCTCGGCCCGTCGGGCAATTACCTGCCGCGATTCGGCCCGTACCTCTCCGCGGGCAGTAATCCTTGGGGCGAGTCGATCAACATCGGTGGCCAGGACGCCGACGAAGTCCGCACCTACATCCTCGAATGCGCGCTGCGATGGATGCGCGACTTTCACGCCGACGGTCTGCGCCTCGACGCGGTGCACGCTCTCGTCGACACCACGGCGATCCACATTCTCGAAGAACTGTCAGCCCAAACCGACGCGCTGGCCGAACAATTGGGCCGCCCACTGTCGCTGATCGCCGAAAGCGACCTCAACGACCCACGGCTGATCACCCCGCGGGACCACGGCGGCCTCGGCATGACCGCGCAGTGGGACGACGATATCCACCACGCGATTCACGCCGCGGTATCCGGTGAACGTCAGGGCTATTACTCGGATTTCGGCTCGATAGAGACACTGGCGCAGACGTTGAAGCACGGGTACTTCCATGCGGGTACGTACTCATCCTTCCGGCACCGGCGACACGGCCGTCCGCTGGACACGTCGACGATCCCGGCGACCCGGCTGCTCGCGTACACGCTGACGCACGACCAGGTAGGCAACAGGGCATGCGGTGACCGCCCGTCGCAGAACCTCACTTTCGGCCAACTGGCGGTCAAGGCTGTGCTTGCACTCGGATCGCCCTTTACCGGAATGCTTTTCATGGGCGAAGAGTGGGGCTCGTCGTCGCCCTTTCAGTTCTTCACCTCGCATCCCGAGCCCGAACTGGCGAGAGCCACCGCGGAGGGCCGCAAGCGTGAGTTCGCCGAGCACGGGTGGAATGCCGACGAGATCCCCGACCCCCAGGACCCCGCCACCTACGAACGGTCCAAGCTGGACTGGCAGGAGATTGACGAGGGTGAGCACGGTCGGCTGCGCCGCGTATACCAGCAGCTGATCTCATTGCGGCAGAATGAACCTGACCTCGCCGATCCGTGGCTGGACAATATGCGGGTCGACTACGACGAGGATCGGAAGTGGATCGTGATGCAGCGCGGGTCGCTGGCGATCGCCTGCAACCTCGGCGCCGACCCGGTCGAGGTTCCCGTCACCGGCGACGTGTTGCTGGCGTGGGATGAGCCGACCGTCGGCGCGAAATCGATGCGTATCGAAGGACATTCGTTCGCAGTTGTCAAGCCGCTATCCACAGCCAGCCAGCCTGTGGATAACTGACTACCGCGACACCGGGAAGTTGGCCCATAGTGCCGACATGAATCATCGCGAGTTGCTACCCATCCCACCCATCGAAACCGCGACCAATCCAATCCGGTCCGCGGCCGATTTGCGCCAACGGTGGCGCGCCTTGATGCAAGAGCTGGGATTTGGTCAACGTCTGCTATGGGTCGGCTTCGTGAGCCGCGACCGGCGTCTATACAAGACGATGACGCAGATTCCGATGCCACCTCGTCCTCGACGCGACTACGTCGATGACGTTCTGGTGCGGTTGCACTGGATCCTGTACGAATTCGAGCCCGGAACCACCCCGGCGCTGTTGTTGACCCGCCCCGGCGTCGGAGGGATTTCACAGCTGGACCGCGAGTGGGTAGCGCTGCTGACCGAGGTGGCGGCGCAGCGCGAAATCGAGCTGGAGCCGATCTTCCGCGCCAACGACGAATCGCTGGTACAGGTCTTGGTCGAGCCGGAGATGAGCGCAGCAGACTAGAGCTACCGTGTGCTACCTGGAGCGCATCGGCCTACATCGCGCCTTCCTAGAGCAGGTAGCGATAGGCCGGCGAGCCGGGCTCGAGCGTTTCAACGTGAATGTCGGACGCCTTCATCCGTTCGAGGAGGCCGTCGAAGTCGGTGGCCGAACCGAGTTCGACTCCAACCAATGCTTCACCGGTCTCGCGGTTGTTGCGCTTGACGTACTCGAACAAGGTGATGTCGTCGTTGACGCCGAGGACCGTATCCAGGAACCGCCGCAACGCACCCGGCTCCTGCGGAAAGTCCACCAGGAAATAATGCTTGAGTCCGAGGTGCACCAGCGAGCGCTCGAGCACCTCGCCGTAACGGGAAACGTCGTTGTTTCCGCCCGAGATCACACACACCACAGTCGATCCGGGCTCTAGACGCGCTTCGAACAGGGCAGCCACCGACAGCGCGCCCGCAGGCTCGGCGATGATGCCTTCGTTTTGGTAGAGGTCGAGCATCGCCGTGCACACCGCGCCCTCGTCGGCGGTGGTGATCGACACCATGTCCCCCGCCGCGGCCAGGGCCGCGTACGTCAGCGTGCCTGCGCGGTTCACCGCCGCACCGTCCACGAACTGGTCGACGTCCTCGAGGGTCACCGGCCCTCCCGCGACCAGCGCGGCGATCATCGCTGCGGCACCGGCGGGCTCGACACCGAGCACGGAGGTATTCGTGGTGCGTTCGGCCAGATAGGTGGTGATGCCCGCGATGCAGCCACCGCCACCTACCGGAACGATGACCAGATCCGGTTCGTCGTCGAGCTGGTCGAGAATCTCGGCGGCTATTGTGCCCTGCCCCGCGATCGTGCGCAGGTCGTCGTACGGCGGCACCAATGTGGCGCCGGTGCGCGCGATGTCGTCCAGCGCGGCGGCCGCGGCCTCGTCGTACGTGTTGCCCGTCACGATCAGCTCGATGAACTCGCGTCCGTGATACCGGATGCGGTCGCGCTTCTGCTTCGGTGTCTTGGCCGGTACATAAACCCGGCCGTGGATGCCCATCGAGCGGCATGCCATCGCAAACCCCTGTGCGTGGTTACCTGCCGACGAGCACACCACGCCAGCGGCGATCTCCTCGGGCGACAGCTGCATCAACAGGTTGTGGGCACCACGCAGCTTGTAGGAACGCACGGCCTGCTGGTCTTCGCGCTTGAGATAAACGTTCGCGCCGGTGGCCTCCGACAGCCGCTCGCTGTACTCCAGCGGACTGCGCAGGACCACGTCGGAAATCCGCTGAGCAGCCTCATCGATGTCGGCCGCGGACAGCGACGACGTTCTCGGGCTCTGGCTCAGTTCAGCGGACACCGATCAATGGTGCCATCAACCTAGGTCTTCTCTGAAATGGAATCCGTTAGCCCACCGGGGTCAAGACGAACACCGGAATCTGTCGCTCGGTCTTGGTTTGGTACTCCGCGTAGTCGGGCCACGCCTCGACCGCACGCTCCCACCAGAGGGCCTTCTCTTCGTCGAAGACCTCTCGAGCCTCATAGTCCCTGGTCACGGCGCCGTCCTGCAGTTCGACGCGCGGGTGTGCCGTGACGTTGAAATACCAGACCGGATGCTTGGGCGCACCGCCCAGCGACGCGACAATCGCGTACTGACCATCGTGTTCCACCCGCATGAGGGGGGTTTTGCGGATCTTGCCGGTTTTCGCGCCGACGGTCGTCAGCAAAATGAGCGGCTTGTCCTTCATCTCGATGCCCTCGGTACTGCCCGACTCCATGATCTTGTCGGCGTGGTCGCGGACCCAATCCCACGGACTGGCTTCATATTCTCCAGAAAGCGGCATGTCAGACAGCTTAGGCGGCCTAGAAAAGGTGAGTCGCCTCATCCGGTGTTTCGGTTGCCCGAAAACTCACTTACGAGCTATCGTCAAACCATGACCGTGCGCGACCAAGTGAGCATCGCCGGAGTTCCCTGGCCGGTATACAAGCTGCTCGCTCTCGCTGTGGCAGCAATCGTGCTCGTCATCGTCGCCGTCGCGACGGCAAGTGCCGCGCCGGCCGTGCTCGCCGCCGCAGCCACCGGCACCATCGTGTGGCTGGGCCTCGGCGCCTTCCAATCGTCTGAGTGAGCTGATACGAGTCAGGCCCGGCGCCGGGAGGGCCTGACTCGTCGGTGGATCAGCGGTGGTAACCGGGAACCTTGGCCTCGACGCGGGCCACGCCGTGCAGGTGGTGCTGCGGTGCCGGGTTGGCCTTGACGACTGGCGAGTACGAGTAACCGGGGCCGTGCGGTGCGGTGGAGGTGGCCGCGTTGGCCATCCCCGCCATCCCTACGGCGGCTGCTCCGATGATGCCGACGGACATGATCGGCAGTGCGATGAAGCGGGCGATCCGGGTGTTGAAGTTGTTGGTCATTGTCGTGCTCCTGCTTTAGTGCTTGGCGCCGGTTTGCCGGCGTGACTAAAGAATGCCGCGCCCACGCGCTTCGGTCTGTCCGCTGATCGGCCGCCAACCAGGAGGAATTCGGGTGTCCCCCGATCGGGGGAACTGGAACGAGCCGGCTAGGACTCGACGAGACCCTTCAACGTGGCCAGGTCCGCTGCGACCGCGGCGACGTCGGCGGCGAATTCTTCGTCGGTCATGCCCGGGCGTCGCCGAACGGAGAAGACCGCCTCGCACGCGGGCTCACCCACCCCGACGGGCACGACCCGCAGCGGGTTGTACACCTGCTCCCCCGAGGGCATCCGAACCACGTGATCCAGCACGCCGAACGCGTTCGGAGGCGCGAACTCCACGGCAACGGTGCCCATCGGCGAATCGGCAACCCAACCGTCGGCACTCTGTCGCAGCCCACCCTCGGCCAGTCCGGCCGCCCACCGCGGCCAGGTCTGTGGATCCGCAGCGAATTCATAGACCGCTTCGGGTGCAACATCGATCCAAATACTCACGTGTCGCGATTCCATACCTCCATCGTGGCGCACACACTTAGTGGGTGGACACCACATCCGAACCGCCGAAGCCGGTCGAGGAGTTCATGCGTCGCGCCGAAACCCTGGCATCGGACGCCGAACACCGGGTTCCGTCCTGGTTGCGTCCCGGCGACCCGGAAAGCCGGTTGCCGGTGCTGACCGCGCTGGTCGTGGCGATCGGTCTGCAGCTCGCGATTCCGAAGAGCTATGCGGTGGTTCCGCGCTGGCCACTGATCGCCATGGAGATTCTGCTCCTCGTGGTGCTGGTGGGCCTCAACCCGCTGCGGCTGAAGCGGCGGACGGTGTTCGGCACGTGGGCGAGCTACCTGCTGTTGGGGGCGATCACGGTCGACAATGTGCTGTCAGCACTCGTCCTGGACATCCGCATTCTGTCCGGCGAAGTGAGCAACAACGCCGCGTTCCTGCTCGGCAGCGGTGCCGCGATCTACGTCACGACCGTCATCGTTTTCGGAATCTGGTATTGGGAATTGGACCGCGGTGGCCCGTTCGCCAGGCGCCAGGGCAGCCGGCCCTACCCGGACTTCATGTTTCCGCAAATGACGGAACGCGAACTGGCACCGCCGAACTGGCGTCCCGAGTTCTTTGACTACCTGTACGTCAGCATCACCAACGTGGTGGCGTTCTCGCCGACCGACACCATGCCGCTGACGCGGCGGGCAAAGGGGATGATGACGGTCCAGGCGGTGATCTCGATAACCACGCTGGCCCTCGTAATCTCAAGGGCGGTGAACGTTTTGGGCTGACTGTTCAGCGGCTATCGAACATCGCGTTGAGGTCGTCGAAGCTTGCAGCGCCTGCCAGTCCCGCGAATGAGCCCTCGTCGGCGATTTCCCTTGCGGCCGAGAGGAATGCGCCCCACGCAACCCGCGTCAATGCGGATCCGACGCTGACCCGCCGCACCCCGAGATCCGCCAGATCGTTGACCGTCAGTCCAGTGTCCGACGACATCAGTACGTTCACCGGCGCGGGCCGCAGCGCATCGACGAGTGCGGCGATGTCCTCGCGCGTCCGCACTCCCGGTGCGTACAACACGTCGGCCCCCGCCTCGGAGAACGCCTGCAGCCGCGTGATCGCCTCCCGCAGTGGATCGGGGTGGTCGTAGAGAAAGCACTCGGCACGTCCGGTCAGCAGCACGTCGGCGCCGTCGATCGCGGTATACGCAACCCGGATCCGCTCGACGGCCTCCGACAGCGAATACAGCGGATCCTCCGCGCCGCCTCTGGTGTCCTCGATTGACAAGCCGGCGACACCGGTTGCCACACAACGCCGTACGTTGGCCGCCAGCCCATCGAGGTCACGGGCGTACCCAGCTTGAAAGTCGGCGTTCACCGGCAAGTCGACGGCGTCGACGATCTCGGCGATGTTGTGTAGTGCGCCGTCCACACCGAGCGCGGTCGGCGTGTCGGACAACCCCTGAGCGAAACACGCACCGGCACTGGTTGTGGCAAGTGCAGGAAATCCCATGGCCGCCAGCGCGATCGCCGTGCCGCGGTCCCATGGATTCGGAATGACGAAGCAGCCGCGCTCGTGCAATTCACGAAACGACATCAGCCCAGGCAACCGGGGCCCAGCAGCGCCTTCAAATCACCCATCAACGCTGAGGACGCCGTCACCCTCAGGGATGCGTCGAGTTCGAGTGTGGTGATGCGCTCACCGCTGATCAGCCGCAGATGCACCTGCGCGGTACCGGGATGACGCGCCAGCACCTGCTTCAGCGCTGTCACCTTGTCGACCGTGCACTGGCGGGTCGGCAGCGTGACGGCCACCGGGCGATTGGCCTGGGCGCTCGAAAAGTCAGGTACCACAAGATCGTTGGCGATCAGCGAGATCCGGTCGTCGCGGATCGCGACCTTCGCCCCCACCAGGACCACGGCGTCGTCCGCGATCTCGGCGCCGAACGTCGAGTACGTCTGCGGGAAGAACAACACCTCGATACCGCCGGTGAGGTCTTCCACTTGCGCAGACGCCCAAGGCAACCCGTTCTTGTTGACCCGGCGGTTCACCGACGCCAGGATGCCGCCGATCCGGACTTGCGTGTCGTTGGCCACGTCGCCGTCGAGAATGGCCGGGATGGCCGTGTCGACCTGTGCCGACAGCAGATGGGCGATGCCGTTGAGCGGGTGCCCGGACACATAGAGGCCGAGCATCTCGCGCTCCAGCGCCAGCTTGTGCTTGTCCTCCCACTCTTCCTCGGGCACCTTGATCGTGAACACCGCGTCGGTGGCGGTATCCGCACCGCCGAACAGGTCGAACTGCCCCATTGCTTCGGCCTTTTTTGTGCCGAGCACCGAGTCGACCGCATCGGTGTGGATGAGAAACAGACCTTTGCGCGGATGTCCCAGCGAGTCGAACGCACCGGCCTTGATCAGCGATTCAGTGACCTTCTTGTTGCAGGCGGCGATGTCGATCTTGTTGAGGTAGTCCGAGAAGTCGATGTACTTACCCTTGTCGGTGCGCGAACCGATCAGCGAGGAAACGACGTTCGCGCCGACGTTGCGCACGGCGCCCAGCCCGTACCGGATGTCCTCACCCACCGAGGCGAAGTTGAGGCTCGACTCGTTGACGTCGGGCGGCAGCACGGTGATGCCGAGCCGGCGGCAGTCGGCGAGATAAACGGCCGCCTTGTCCTTGTCGTCGCCAACCGATGTGAGCAGCCCGGCCATGTACTCGGCCGGGAAGTTGGCTTTCAGGTACGCGGTCCAGTACGACACCAGGCCGTAGCCGGCGGCGTGCGATTTGTTGAACGCGTAGTCGGCGAACGGCAGCACCGTGTCCCACAGCGCCTTGATGGCCTTGGCCGAGAAACCGTTGGACTTCATGCCGTCGGAGAAGCCCTCGAATTCCTTCTCGAGAACCTCGCGCTTCTTCTTGCCCATGGCTTTCCGCAGAATGTCTGCTCGAGCCAGCGAGTAACTGGCCACCTTCTGCGCGATGCGCATGATCTGCTCTTGGTAGACGATCAGGCCGTACGTCTCGGCGAGGATCTCGCGCAGCGGCTCTTCCAGTTCCGGATGGATGGGCTTGATGGCCTGACGGTTGTTCTTGCGGTCGGCGTAGTCGTTGTGGGCGTTCATGCCCATGGGTCCGGGCCGGTACAGCGCGATGACGGCGACGACGTCCTCGAATCCGGTCGGCTGCATGCGGCGCAGCAGATCGCGCATCGGGCCACCGTCGAGCTGGAACACACCTAGCGTGTCGCCTCTGCCCAGCAGTGCGTAGGCGGCCGGGTCGTCCAGCGGCACACTGTCCAAGTCGAGGTCGATGCCACGGTTGGCGCGGATGTTCTCCAGGCAGTCGCCGATGATCGTCAGGTTGCGCAGGCCCAGGAAGTCCATCTTCAGCAGGCCGATGCTCTCGCACGACGGGTAGTCCCAGCCGGTGATGATGGCGCCGTCCTGCGGCCGCTTCCACAACGGGATCGCGTCGACCAGCGGCTCACTGCTCATGATGACCGCGCAGGCGTGCACGCCGGCGTTCCGGACCAGGCCCTCCAGGCCGCGCGCCGTCTCGTAGATGGTGCGCACATCGGGATCGGTGTCGATCAGCCCGCGAACCTCGGCGGCTTCCTTGTACCGCTCATGGTTCGGGTCGGTGATGCCCGACAGCGGGATGTCCTTGGCCATGATCGGCGGCGGCAGCGCCTTGGTGATTCGGTCAGCGATCGCGAACCCGGGCTGGCCGTAGTTGACTCGTGCCGAATCCTTAAGCGCCGCCTTGGTTTTGATGGTGCCGAACGTGATGACCTGCGCCACCCGGTCGCTGCCCCACCTGTTGGCGGCGTAGCGCAGCATCTCGCCGCGACGACGATCGTCGAAGTCGATATCGATATCGGGCATCGACGCACGTTCGGGGTTGAGGAACCGCTCGAACAGCAGACCGTACTTGATGGGGTCGATGTTGGTGATGCCGAGCGCGTACGCCACCAGCGATCCCGCCGCCGAGCCACGCCCGGGCCCCACCCGGATGTCCACCGAGCGCGCGTAGTTGATCAGGTCGGCGACGATGAGGAAGTAGGACGGGTAGCCCTTGTCGCAGATGACCTTGATCTCGTAGGCGGCGCGGTCAACGTACTCGACCGGCACCGTCGCGCCAGGGAAGCGCCCCTGCAGACCGGCGTCGACCTCATGCTTCAACCACGACGCCTCGTCGTGGCCCTCGGGCACCGGGAAGATCGGCATCCGGTCTTTGGGCGTCCAGACGTCTGCGTAGCTCTGCACCCGCTCGGCGATCAGCAGCGTGGAATCGCACGCCCCCTCGACCTCGCCATCCCAGAGCGCGCGCATCTCGGACGCCGATTTCAGGAAATAGCCGTCGCCGTCGAACTTGAACCGGTTGGGGTCCGACAAGGTCTTACCGGTCTGCACACAGAGCAGCGCCTCGTGGTTGCGGGCGTTGTCGCGCGTGACGTAGTGGCAGTCGTTGGTGGCCAGCGGCGGAATTCCCAGCTTCTTGCCGACCTCGATCAGCCCTTCGCGGACCCGGCGTTCGATATCGAGGCCGTGATCCATCAGCTCGAGGAAGTAGTTGTCGGGCCCGAAGATCTCCCGCCACTTGGCGGCCGACTCCAGTGCCTCGCGCTCGTGACCGAGGCGCAGGCGGGTCTGCACTTCACCCGACGGGCAGCCGGTGGTCGCGATGATGCCCTCGGCGTTCTCGGCAATGATCTCTGCGTCCATGCGCGACCACTTGCCGAGTTGACCCTCGAACGAGGCCAGCGACGACAGCTTGAACAGGTTGCGCAGTCCGGTCGCATTCTCGGCGACCATCGTCATGTGCGTGTAGGCGCCGCTGCCCGACACATCGTCGGACTTTTGCGACGGGTCGCCCCACAGGACGCGCTTGGTGTCGAACCGTGAACCCGGCGCAATGTAGGCCTCGACGCCGATGATCGGCTTGATATCGACGTCGGTCGCGGCGTTGTAGAACTCGCTGGCGCCGAACATGTTTCCGTGGTCCGTCATACCGATCGCGGGCATTTCGAGGCGTTGCGCCTCCGCCAGCATCGGCTTGACCTTCGCGGCACCGTCCAGCATCGAATATTCGGTGTGGTTGTGCAGGTGCACGAAGGACTGGGAGTTCATAGGGACGCCAGTCTATGGCCGAGCACCGACAGATCTCGGCGTGTCGTGGTGCGTGTCTTTGCCGCCTGTTAATCGACCGGGAACCGCCGTGCGCCCGCCTCCAATGGGAGCCTCAATCCGTTGACCAGATAGCTCACGGTTCGGTACGTCCCCGCCAGCATTATCAGCTCGAGAATCGCCTCATCGCTGTGGTTCGCGGTCAGCGCCGACCACAGCGCGTCGTCGATCGCGCACGTCTGCTGAAGCGCGTCGCACAGCCGGATCACGACACGGTCGGCGTCGTCCCAACAGGTGTCATCAGGCCCACCGATGACCAGCGATGCGACCTGCTGCTCGGTGAGTCCAGCCTTCTCTGCGTATACGGACACGTGCACGCCCCACTCGTACTCGGCTCCGCACAGTGCCGTGACGCGATCGATGACGATCTCGCGGTGGCGGATCGTGAGGTGGCCGCGATCCAGCAGACCCGAATTGAAGAACTTGAAGAACAGGCGCCGATCACGAGCCATCGTGGTGAAGAGAACCAGTGGCGGCGCTCCGCGCATGATGGCGTCGACGGCATCCTGCATATCGCCCTGCAGCGGTAGCGGTGCCGGATCGATCCGCGCGCTATGACTTTTATAGCTGGTCATGATTGCGACCCTAAGGTCGGTGCTACAAAATGTAAAGCGTGACCGCTCCCAAGATCGGCGACCCCGTCCGCGGGTCGGTATCGGGCAGACCCGTCATGGTCGTGCTCGACATGCTGGGCAGACGCGGGACATTGCGCGCCCTATGGGAATTGCGCAGCGGCCCGTTGACGTTCCGCGCACTTCAAGCGGCATGCGAGAGCAATCCCGGCTCGTTGAACACGAGGCTGAAGGAACTTCGCGCCCTCGGGATCGTCGAACACGGCCCGGGCGGCTACCGACTCAGCCGCCACGGGACGTCGCTTATCGAGGCTCTGCGACCGCTACAGGCGTGGGCCGATGGGTGGGCGGCCGACTCCACCGCAGCCGATCAAGCCTGAGGATCCGCTTGACCTCACCTTTCGGCGGCAGCTGCCATCCGAGCTGGGCGACGACACCAGCCGCGACAAGGGCCGCGATCATCGCGGTGAACCAGAAGCCGTCCATGCCTCAAACGTAGGGCGCGGGGGGCGCCGAGGAATCAGGTGTTTCCCTACTTTCTAGATCATTCTCGGGTCGCGGAGGCGTGCGTGACCGCCACAGCGCGTCGACACTGAACACCAACAAAGCGAGCCAGATGAGCGCGAATCCGAGCCACCGCGCGGGTGGCATCGGTTCGTGCGCAACCAGCACGCCCCACGTCAGCTGCATCGCCGGAGTCACATAGAACAGCAGGCCCATCGTCACCAGCGGCACGCGCTGCGCGGCCGCGGCGAACAGCAACAGCGGCAACGCCGTCACGACGCCGGAAAGAATGAGCAGCGCTACATGACCGGGACCGAAATCGGTGAAGGTTCCCGGCCCGCCGCGCTCCAGCACCACGATGTAGGCCAAAGCCAAGGGAGCCGCTACCGCGGCTTCTACGCCGACGCTGACCCGCGGGTCGGTCGGCACCACCTTCTTCACCGCCCCGTAGAGCCCGAAGGACAGCGCCAGCCCAAGCCCGATGAAAGGCGGCGCGCCGACCTCGACCGTCAGCACCACGACGGCGACCACCGCGATGGCCAATGCGCTGAGCTGAGCACGATTGAGCCGCTCTCGAAAGATCAGCAGCCCGAGAACGACCGTGACCAACGGGTTGATGAAGTAGCCGAGCGCGGCGTCGACGACGTGGCCGTTGTTGACGGCGTAGATGTAGACCCCCCAGTTGATGGAGATCAGCGCGGACGCACACACCAACAGCAACCAGACCCGCGGTGTGATCGCGCGGATGTCGCGCAGCAGGCGTGCCACCGCGATGACGAAGACCATCAGCACGCACGTCCACACGATCCGGTGGGACAGCACTTCCAGTGCGCTTGCGGGCATCAGCAGGGGAAAAAATGCGGGAAACACGCCCCACATCGCGTAGGCGCCGATGCCGTAGAGAAGCCCGCTCGTTCTCACAATCAGTGCTGCCGCAGCACGTCGAGCGCGTGCTGCAGATCAGCTGGGTACGGGCTGGTGATCTCGACGCGACGCCCGTCGGCGGGATGCGCGAAGGCCAGGGTGCGGGCGTGCAGCCATTGGCGTTCCAGCCCGAGCTTGCTGGCCAGCGTCGGGTCGGCACCGTAGGTGAGGTCACCGGCGCACGGATGGTGCAACGCCGCGAAATGCACCCGGATCTGGTGGGTGCGGCCGGTTTCCAGCTCGACATCGAGAAGGCTCGCGGCCTGATGCGCCTCGAGCGTGTCGTAGTGGGTGATGCTGTGCCTGCCGCCTTCGGTGACCGCGAACTTCCAGTCGTGTCCGCGGTGGCGCCCGATGGGCGCGTCGATGGTTCCGCTGGACGGATCGGGATGGCCCTGCACCAGTGCGTGATAACGCTTTTCGACGGTGCGCTGTTTGAACGCGCGCTTGAGCACCGTATACGCACGTTCAGAGATCGCCACCACCATCACGCCCGAGGTGCCGACATCGAGCCGATGCACAATCCCTTGGCGCTCATGAATTCCCGAGGTGCTGATGCGGAAACCCGCCGCAGCCAGCCCGCCGAGCACCGTCGGCCCGCTCCAGCCGACAGTGGCGTGTGCCGCGACGCCGGGCGGTTTGTCCACCGCGACGATGTCCGCGTCAGAGTAGAGAATGCCCATGCCCTCGATCTCGACGGGCGTATTCTCAACTGGCGCAGGCGCTTCCGGCAACCGGACTTCCAGCCAGGCGCCGGCGACCAGCTTGTCGGACTTGCCCGCGCGCGCCCCGTCGACGTCGACGCCACCGTCTTCGGCCAAAGCCGCGGCGGCCGTCCGCGATAGCCCGAGCAGTCGCGCCAGACCCGCATCGACGCGCATGCCTGCCAGCCCTTCCGGCACCGGCATCGAGCGTGTGGTCACTCTGACGAATCGCCCGTGCGGCGCCCGACGGTGTCGAAGTCGAATCCGAACAGCGAAAGCGCGACGAGCAGAATCGCGCCGCCGACCACCGACGGATCGGCGACGTTGAACACCGGCCACCATCCGACGGAGAAGAAATCGACCACATGGCCCCGCAGCGGGCCCGGCGACCGGAAGAACCGATCGACCAGGTTGCCCATCGCACCGCCGAGGATCATTCCGAGGCCGAGCGCCCACCACGGTGAGACCAGGCGGCGACCCATCCAGATGATGCCGATGACGACCGCGGTCGCGATCAGCGTCAGAACCCATGTGTATCCGGTGGCCATCGAGAACGCGGCACCCGAATTGCGGACCAGGGTCCACGTGACGGTGTCGCCGATGATCGAGACAGGCTGGCCGGGGGTGAGCAGCCGAACGGCTAGCACCTTGGTGACGATGTCGGCGATCAGCACGATCCCCGCGACCGTGAGCAGCAATCGCAGTCGGCGCCTCGGCGCGGGCTGCTCCTCCTGCGGCGGCGACTCGGTGCCGGTGACCAGCTCGTCCGACGGCGGGGATTCATCATTCACTCCCCCATCATTCCAAAGCCCCTATGAGCGAGAATTCCACCCATGGCTGGCCTCCTCGTCCTGACCACCGGCGGCACCATCTCGACGAGCGCCGACGACCGCGGCGTCAAGCGCCCGACCCGTACCGGCGCGGACCTGACCTCTGGGCTCGACGTGGATGTCGTCGACCTGATGGCGGTGGACAGCTCGATGCTCACATTCGCGGACTGGGACCGGATCAGCGCGGGACTGCGCTCGGCGTCGGACGCCGACGGTGTCGTGATCACACATGGCACCGACACGATGGAGGAAACCGCGCTGTGGCTGGAGTTGACGTATGAGGGGCGCGTTCCCGTCGTGCTCACCGGGGCGCAGCGCAGCGCCGACGCCCCAGACGCCGACGGTCCGACCAATCTGCGCGACGCGCTGACGGTGGCCGCGAGCCCGCACGCGCAGGGATTGGGTGTTCTGGTGAGTTTCGCGGGCACGGTATGGGAACCGCTGGGCCTGCAGAAGGTCGCGACGGCCGATCTGCAGGGCTTCGCGGGGTCGGCGGTCGGGTCGGTGTCGGATGCGACGTTCACGGTGCAAGCGGTCAAGGATCGTCCGTTCCTCACGGACTCCTCGGCGACGGACGCGCCACGGGTGGACACCGTCGCGGTGTATCCGGGCGGTGACTCCGTGGCGATGGACGCGTGCGTCGCCGCGGGTGCGCGCGGGCTTGTGTTGGCGGCGCTGGGTTCGGGCAATGCGGGCGCCGCCGTCATCGACGGCGTACGGCGGCATTGCCGCGACGGGGTTGCGGTCGCGGTGTCGACGCGGGTGCCCGGTGGACGGGTCAGTCCCGGGTACGGCCCGGGCTGCGACCTCGCGGACGCCGGTGCGGTCATGGTGCCGCGGCTGCGCCCGCCGCAGGCCCGCGTCCTGCTGATGGCCGCGCTGGCGGCCGGTTCGCCCGTCGAGGACGTGTTCGCGCGCTGGGGCTGATATCGCCTAGGTCGAACTCTGATAGCGACTCAGCTCGTCGAGGTAGTCCGCCCAGTCCAGGCTGTCGACGGGATTGGCCCTGGCGATGTCCGGATCGTCGGCGCGCAGCGTGTGCACGGGCCCCGGTCCGCTGCCACGGGTCTCGAAACGCACCGTCATCACTCCGTGGCCGGCGCCCTGGATCCACCCGTGTCCGTGGGTGGTGTGCGCCACGTCGTCGCCGATTCGCCAGGCGGGTGCCGTGTCGGTGACCTCGGTCAGCGTCGGCGGCAGTTGGGTGCCCGACACTTCCTCCGCGACCAATTCCAGATCCGGGAACAGCGACTCCTGCTGAACCTCCGACAGACCCGAAAAGCCAACGCCGACAAGGCGGATGGGCCCTACTTCGATCGGATCCAGCAGCAACCGCCGAGCGGTCGCGATCAGAGTGGGGGCATCGGTGGTGGCGTACGGCAGTGTGGCCGACCTGGTCAAAATGCTCATGTCGGACTTCTTCAGCTTGACCGTGATGGTGCGCGCTCCGCGGCCGTCCTTCTCCAGCCGGGTGTGGGCGTGCTCGCCGATTCGAGCCACGGCTTCGCGTAGCTGATCGAGAGTGGTGAGGTCCTCGGGAAACGTCGATTCGGCGCTGATCTGCTTAGCAGGCGAGTTCTCGGCGACGGGACGATCGTCGATGCCGCGGGCCAACCGGTGCAGTGCGGCACCCACGGCGCCGCCGAGTATGTCGGCGGCTTCGGCGTCGCTCAGCGCGGCGAACGACCCGATGGTGTCGATACCGAGCCGATGCAGTTTCTCCTCAGCGACGGGTCCAATACCCCACAGCCGGCGCACCGGTAGCGCGTCGAGCAGGGAGCGCTCCTCACTGCGCGACACCACCCGGATGCCGTCGGGTTTCGCGAGGTCTGAGGCGATTTTGGCGACCTGCTTGCCCGAGCCGGCGCCGACGGACGCGACTAGCCCCGTTTGGTCGAGCACCTTGGATTTCAGGGTCCGACAGAACTTTTCGACGTCCTCGGTCGACGCGCCTGCGAGCTCGGCGGGTTCACCGAACGCCTCGTCGAAGGACAGCTGCTCCAACACCGGCACGAAGCTGCGCACGGTGTCGAAAACGCGGCGGCTCGCGACGCCGTAGACGACGCCGCGCGGCGGCAGGACCACCGCAGAGGCGCCCACCATTCGCCGTGCCATGTGCATGGGCATCGCGGAGCGGGCGCCGAAAACCCGGGACTCGTAGCTCGCGCCGGCGACCACGCCGCGGCCGCCCAGTCCGCCGACCAGCACCGGCCTGCCCCGAAGGGTCGGGCGGGTCAGCTGCTCGACCGACGCGAAGAACGCGTCCATGTCGAGGTGCAGTACCCATCGACCTTCCACATCCGCCGATGGTATTTCGCTAGCCTGACGTCCATGGCACAACCTGTCGGTCAACGCAGTGGCTTCGGCCGGTGGGTCGACCACTTCGAGGCCAATGAGCACGTGCACCGGCAGGTGGACGCCGCAATCGACTTCGGCGCCGACTGCGCCGTGCCCGAGGCCGCGCGGCGGCCGCTGATCGCCTCGGTGCGCAGGTTTCAGCTGGGCGAAAGCGGCGACGGCCGGCAACTGATTCGCAACGCCGAGCGCGCGGGAGACCCCGAATATGTTCGTGCAATAAGTCTTTTCGTTGCCGAAGAGCAACAACATGCAGCGCTGCTGCTGCGCCTGCTCGGGTATCTGGGTGGCACTCCGATGAGCAGACACTGGTCTGACGCGATCTTCGTGCGATTGCGTCGCCTCCTCGGCCTACGCACCGAGTTGATGGTGCTGACCGTCGCCGAGGTTGTCGCGCTGTCCTACTACGGCGCCCTGGCGGCCGCGGCTCCCGATCCGGTGACCCGCGCGGTCGCCGCGCGCATCGTCGACGATGAGAACGCCCACGTGCGGTTTCAGCGGGACCGCCTCCATGCTGGCTTCGCGGATTCGCCGACAGCAGTGCGGCTCCTCGGACTGGGTCTGTGGTGGGTCGTCGCGATCGGCGCGACCATGGTGGTCGCGGTCGATCACCGAGGGGTGCTCGACGCGATCTGCTATCCGCGCACCCGGTTCGTCCGCGACGTGCTCGCTGATTTCGCGGGGCTGTCAGCAGCCGTCATGTTCGGCCGAAAGGCGTTGCCGTGAAAGTGATCACATCTCTTCCGGCGAACACTGAGCTCTTCGATGTGGCCGACGAGGCGCAGCGCGTCGAAGAGATGGGCTTCGACGCCGTGCACATCTCCGAGACCGTGCGCGATCCGTTCTCCGTCTGCACCCTCGCGCTGGAGCACACGACGACGCTGACCGTACGGACCAGCATGGTCGTCGCGTTCGCCCGCAGTCCGATGGTGACCGCGTACGCCGCGTGGGAATTGGCCCGCTACTCAGGTGGCCGCTTCGAGCTCGGCATCGCCACACAGGTCAGGGGCAACATCGTCGGGCGATTTTCGATGCCGTGGACCGACCCTGCCGCGCAGCTGCGCGACTACGTCGCATCGCTGCGCGCGATATTCGCCGCGTTCTCCGGCGGTCAGACCCTCGACCACCACGGCAGCCACTACGCGTTCACCCGGCTGCAGCCGTACTTCAATCCGGGACCCATCGACGTGGCTCCCCCGCCGATCTGGACCGGCGGCGTAAACCGCAGGATGTGCCGGCTCGCGGGAGCCGTCGCCGACGGCTTCGTCGCGCACCCCACGAGTTCGCACCCGGCGGTGCTGCGCGAGTACGTTCTTCCGGCGCTTACCGACGGTGCGGCGAAGGAGGGGCGCACCGATGGCGGCCCGGCTCTGATCGTCGTGCCGCGGGTCATCTCCGGACGTGACGCTGCGGCCGTCGCCGCCGCACGCGATGAGCTGCGGACCGAGCTCGCCTTCCTGTACTCCACCCCCGCGTACCAACGCACACTCGAGCTGTTCGGGATGAACGACATCGCCGCCCGCCTCAGCGAGTATGCCCGTCGCAAGGAATGGTCCGCGCTCGCCGATGTGCTCACCGATGACGTTGTGAGCCAACTCGTTCCGCAGGGGACCTACGCTGAACTGCCGGATGTACTCGCGTCCTGGTACGACGGCGTGTGCGACGGGATCTCACTCGACGTGCCGTCGGATCCGGCCGACGATGATCAGTTCACCGCGATGCTCGGTCGTATCAAGGCGATTCCGGCCCGGGTCACGTGAGCGGCATGAACGATGTGCCGATTCGCGACGAGACGATCCGCTTGGGCCAGTTTTTGAAACTGGCGGGGCTGATCGACAGTGGAGCAGACGCCAAGGCAGTCATCGCCGACGGGCTGGTCATCGTCAACGACACGGCCGAGCGCCGCAGGGGCCGACAGCTCCGCTCCGGCGACACCGTCGAATTCGACGGCCGCCGTGCGCGGGTCAGTTGACCTTCGCGATCTCCACCCGCACGCCGTCACCGATCTCGCTGCCGTCGGCGAGTTCACCGAATTCGAAGCTGGTGGCCAGGATTTCACGCGCGATCAGCTCGCTGTGGGTGGAAGCCCAGTCCTGGTGCGCGGCAGGTACCGACATCACGACAGAGATCCGATCCGAGACGTCAAGCCCGGTCGACTTGCGCAGCTCCTGCAGCTCGCGGATGCGGTCCTTGGCCCAGCCCTCGGCTTCCAGCTCTTCGGTGACGGTGCCGTCGAGCACCACCAGTCCGGCGCCGTCCGGTAGCGCGGCGGTGTACTCAGGGTCGGCCGCGACCAGCCGCGAGCTGTACTCCTCGGGGAGGAGGACCGCGGGCCCCGCCTCCAGTGTGCCGTCGGCGTTCGTGACCGCCTCGCCGCCCTTGACGGCCTTGATGGCGGCCTGAACGTCCTTGCCGAGGCGCGGTCCCGCCACCTTGGCATTGACGGTCAGCTCGAAGCGGCCGTAGGTGGCGATGTCGTCGGTCAACTCGACCGTTTTGACGTTGAGCTCGTCGGCGATCAGATCGCGGAACGCCCCGAGCTGCTGCGGATCATCGACTGCCACTGTGAGTTTCGGCAGCGGCAACCGCACGCGCAACTTCTTGGCCTTGCGCAACGACGAGCCGGCTGACGCGACGACACGAACGAGGTCCATGTCGGCCACCAACTGCGGATCCTTCGGCAGCAGATCCGCGTCCGGCCAGTCCGTCAGATGGACCGAACGCTCCCCCGTCACGCCGCGCCAGATCACTTCAGTCACGAGCGGCAGCAGCGGCGCCGCGAGCCGGCACGCCACCTCCAACACGGTGTGCAACGTGTCGATCGCGTCGGGATCCTCTTCCCAGAACCGCGAACGTGACCGTCGCACATACCAGTTCGTCAGTGCATCGGTGAACTGCCGCAACTGGTCGCAGGCACCGGAGATATCGCAGACGTCGAGTGAATCGGTCAGGTCGTCGCGCAGTACCGCGAGCTTGGCCAGAATGTAGCGGTCCAGCACGTTCTTCGAGTCGGTCCGCCACGTCCCCTTCTTGGGCGCGTAGAGCGTTAGGAAGGTGAAGGCGTTCCACAGCGGCAGCAGCACCTGCCGGACGCCTTCGCGGATGCCCTGCTCGGTGACGATGAGGTTGCCGCCCCGCAGGATCGGCGAAGCCATCAGGAACCAGCGCATGGCATCGGAGCCGTCGCGGTCGAACACCTCGGTGACGTCGGGATAGTTGCGCAACGACTTGCTCATTTTCTGGCCGTCGTTGCCCAGCACGATGCCGTGCGCGACACAGGTTTTGAAGGCGGGACGGTCGAACAGCGCGGTCGCCAATACGTGCATGGTGTAGAACCACCCACGGGTCTGCCCGATGTACTCGACGATGAAATCGGCGGGGTTGTGATCGTCGAACCACTCCGCGTTCTCGAATGGATAATGCACCTGCGCATACGGCATCGACCCGGAGTCGAACCACACGTCGAAGACGTCCTCGATGCGCCGCATCGTCGACTTGCCGGTCGGGTCATCAGGGTTGGGCCGGGTCAATTCGTCGATGTAGGGGCGATGGAGATCGTCCGGCCGGACACCGAAGTCGCGTTCGAGTTCGTCGAGGCTGCCGTAGACGTCGACACGCGGGTACGCCGGATCGTCGGACTTCCACACCGGAATCGGGCTGCCCCAGTAGCGGTTTCGCGAGATCGACCAGTCGCGGGCCCCCTGCAACCACTTGCCGAACTGGCCGTCTTTGACGTGGTCGGGATACCAGGTGATCTCTTGGTTGAGCTCGACCATGCGATCGCGGAAGTCGGTCACCTTGATGAACCACGACGACACCGCGCGGTAGATCAACGGATTCCGGCATCGCCAGCAGTGCGGGTAGGAGTGGTCGTAGGTTTCGTGGCGCAGCAGCACCGCACCGTTGACTGCCGCCGACCGTGCCTGGTTCTTCAGATCGCGGATGATCTGCGGGTTCGCGTCGAACACGTGCTGGCCGGCATATTCGGGCACCGTGGCGTCGAACCGCCCTTTGGTGTCGACGGGTGTGACGGCGACGATGTCGGCCGTCTGAGCCGTCGCCATATCGTCCTCGCCGTACGCCGGCGACATGTGAACGATGCCGGTGCCGTCCTCAGTGCTAACGAAGTCGCCGGGCAGCACCTGAAATGCGTTCGCGGAGTCCATGAAATACGGGAACGGCGGTAGGTACCGCATACCGAGCAGATCGCGTCCGGTGTAGGTGGCCAGGACTTCGGGGTCTTCGCCGAGTTCGCGGGCGTAGGCCGCGAGCCGCCCCTGTGCGAGGACGTAGCGGCGGCCGTCCGGCGCCTGCATGCACACGTAGGTGATGTCGGGGCCCACCGCGACCGCCTGGTTCGACGGCAGCGTCCACGGCGTCGTCGTCCAGACGAGCAGGAAGACACCATCCAGGTCGCCGCCCGACACCTTGAAGCCGACGGTGAGCGCCGGATCCTGGCGCATCTGATAGACGTCGTCGTCCATCCGCAGTTCGTGGTTGGACAGCGGCGTCTCGTCGTTCCAGCAGTACGGCAGCACCCGGTTGCCCTCATAGGCCAGGCCCTTGTCCCACAGCTGCTTGAACGCCCAGATCACCGACTCCATGAAACCGAGATCCAGCGTCTTGTAGTCGTTGTCGAAGTCGACCCACCGCGCCTGCCGGGCGACGTAGGCCCGCCACTCGTCGGTGTACTTGAGCACCGACGCGCGGCACGCTTCGTTGAACTTCTCGATGCCCATCTCCTCGATCTGCGCCTTGTCGGCGATGCCGAGCTGACGCTGAACCTCGAGTTCTGCGGGCAGGCCGTGGGTGTCCCAGCCGAATCGGCGTTCGACCTTGAAGCCGCGCATGGTGCGGTAGCGCGGCACGATGTCTTTGACGTAGCCGGTCAGCAGGTGCCCGTAGTGCGGCAGACCGTTGGCGAACGGCGGACCGTCATAGAACACGTACTCCGGCGAACCGTCCCGGCGCGCGACACTGGCGCGGAATGTGTCGTCGAAGTCCCAGTAGTCCAGGACGTCGGATTCCAGCGCAGGGAAGTTGGGCGCTCCGGCGGCCGGCTTCGAATAGGCGGTCACGTGTCTCCTGTGCCTGATTGTCGCCTCCGGCGACGGAAGCCTACAAAGTTCAAGGCACGGGGACGACATTCGCGCGGTGCGCGAGCGCCGCGGTACCACCCCGCTTGCGCACATGATGTACGCCGCTCACTTCAGGCGATGACGGACCTACCCGTTCGGTTCTACTGAGCTGGAATCAGCCGTTCTTCCGAAGGCTCCCCGGTGATGGCCGGATCGACGCCCTTCTTGCCAAGTCTAATGACTAGCGCAAATCACGCGAACCAGCGCGAAGGCGGCTTTCAGACCGCGGGCAGCGCGTCCGTGGTCATCTCGTAGAGCGCGCGCGGGAACTGCTCGGCGAGCTCTTCGACGGTGTACGGCTCAAAATGGCTCGTGTCGTACCACCAGTCGATGTGGACCAGCCCCTGTGTGCGGTAAACCCGCATCTCGAGTGCATGCCCCAGCCCGGGGGGTGTCTCCTGAACCGGCACCGGTATGGAGCTGTCCGGCACCTCGCCCAGATAGTTGAGGTACACCTCTGACATCGCGTCGGCGGTGCGCTCGGTGGCTGAAGCCAGTGCGTTGTGCACGCCACGCAGCACATCGGTGGCGTCGGCCTGTGCGGCCGTCACGCACATGATCGGGACCGCGTCGAGCAGACTGCCTCGTTCGCTGGCAACGTCGATGGGCACGATGCCCTCACCGAGCGTTGTTGCGATAGTCCGGGAGAGCGCTGCCAGAAGCAGTTCGTCGCTCGGCGCACCCAGCCATTCAGAGGCTCCGTCGAGTTCGGCGGTGAGCTCTTCGTTGTCGGGAGTCGACAGTCGCACCATGCCCGCAGGACGAGATGCGTCCGGGATGTCGTAATCGACCACGTGGATCGTTGCTAATGCAAATTCAGTTACGGATTTAAAAGCCTCATTAGCCGTCATAGGCAACTGGGAAGCAACCATGAACCCACGATAGCTCAGGTGTCCCAAATTTGGGATAGGCCTCCCGAAACTGTGACGCCAGTGTCAATAAAGGCAAAGGTTTCCGGTTTGCGGTTCGCACTGCCCATTTCATGAGGATTGCTTTATTGTATGAAGCGTGCCACGTACCGACGAGAACGGCAGACAGCTAAAAGCGCTGCTTGACTACTTACTTGACGGCGACGTTGACGCCAAGGACATTTACGACGCGCTCGGTACATCGAGCAGCACGTATTACCGGCGTATCAAGGAAGCCGACTATCCGGACGCCGAAGAATTGCGCCGGGTATCGGACAGATTCGGTGTCAGCTACCCCGACTTGCAGATCAGGTTTGGCCTGATGAGCGAACAGGAGGTCTGGAGCTACATCGAGTCCACGCCGTTCAGGGGAACCGCTCTGCGCGAGGACACCGCCCTCCACACCAGCCATCGAACCCGCGCGCCGAGGCTTTCCGAGCTGAAACCGCGCAGTGACGCGCCACCGCTGTAGCTTTATACTTTGCTGAGTACACCGCAGCTCGAAAGCGACACTCATGGCTTTGACAACTCTTATTGCGATCACGCTTTGCTGTATCGCGTGGAGTTTGTGGATTCGCCGAGTCACGTGGTCGTCCCGCTGGGAGTTCGCCGCAACTCTGAACATCGCTTTGCAAGGCGGAGCGGTGGCGCTCATGTCGCCGTGGGCCTCCGAGACGTTGGGTGTTTTCCTCCACTCCCTAACAGGTAAGTGGAACCTCGAGGACTACATCGGCCACGATCTGTACATCGTCGCGGCGTCCGCAGTGGTGTACAACGCGCTGGGCCGCTTGCAGCAGGATCACGAATTGCAGCGGTCGTTCAAGCAGTACGTCGAATATCCCGCGACGCTGTGTATCCCGCTTCTGCTGGTGGCATTCACGCTCGGCAATGGCGCCAAGATCTACAAGGCCGACTTCTTCCAGGTGCCCACCGACTTCTGGCTGAACATGTACTGGCTGTTGTTGTGCGGCACCCTGATCTACCTACTGGGCTACGGGTGCAGAGCGCTGCTCGTCTTGCGTAAGGACCCGCGCTCTCGCACCGTCGCCAACATCTATCTCGTGTCGTCGGCCGCGGGCATTGCCGCCTGCATTGTCCGGCTGGCCATCTCGTTCATCCCCCAGCTGCAGACGATCAACGCCGGCACCGCGCTGACGTGGATATTCGCCTGTATGTGCGGCGCTGGCTTCGCCATCACCTCGGCCGAATCCTGGCGCAAGAAGACCAAGTGGTTTTCGACGGCCGACCGCTGAGGTCGAGTTCGACCTAACCCGCGACAGGGCGAATGACCTTTTTGTACGGCGCGCCCAGCGCCGGCATCGTGTCATAACCACGCTTGCGGGCGCGAGCGGCGTCGCGGCGGATCAACGTTTGCAGGCCGGCGAACGTCGCCTGATCGAGCACCATCCGTGTCAGCAGCCGGTTGTGTACGAACCCGAACGACATCCCGGATTCCGGATCAGCCCAACCGACGGAGCCGGCCAGACCCGCGTGCCCGAATCCGGGCATCACGCCGGGGATCGGCACGGAGTGGTAACCGAGGTGGAAGGACAACGGCACAAAGATGTTGCGGTCGGGCGCGAAGCTCGGCTCGCCGGCGAGACCGTCGGTGCGCTCGCGTGACAGCAGTTGTGTGCCGTCGACACGGCCGCCGTTGGCGATCGCGCCGTACATCTTCGCCAGTGCGCGCGCCGTCGTGACACCGTTCGCAGCGGGGATCTCGGCGTCCAGGAACGGGGTGTCCCCCTGAACGACGGCCTTCATGCCGGGGAAATACATCGATCCGAACACGCCGGAGACACCCATGGCGGCCACCCGGGGCGCGACGAAATTGAAAATCGGGTTGGCCAATGTGCCCTGGGGGGCGAGGATCTGCGCGGCACGCGTCGGCGCCGTGGCCGGTGGCCGGCCCAGGTGCAATCCGTCGGTGTTGAGCGGTTCGGCCAGTTCCTCACGGATCAGGTCCCGCATGCCCTTGCCGGTGACGGCGCGGCCCAGCCCGGACATCAGCCAGCCATAGGTGAGCGCGTGGTAGGCCTGATGGCCGTACAGCAGCTTGTTCACCGGCGCGGCGGCGATCCGCTGCTCCATCGTGAGATGGTCGAGCAATTCGGACTTGCTGACCCCGTTGAGCTGAGACAGTCCCGCGCGGTGGCGCATGACTTCGCGCACCGTGATGTCGGCCTTGCCGTTGGCCCCGAAATCGGGCCAGTACTCGCTGACGGGCGTGTCGTAGTCGATCAGACCGCGGTCAGCAAGACGGTGGATCACCGTCGACGCCAGCCCCTTGGTGACCGAGAAGACCATCGTGCCGGTGTCGGCTGTCCAATACTCGGTGCCGCGGCGGTCCGAGTATCCGGTCCAGACGTCGACGACAGGCTCACCGTGGAGATAGACACAGAGCGCACCGCCGCCGAACCGGCGTCCGGGGAACAACTTTGAGAAGGCCCGCAGAGTGCAGGCAAAGTTTGAATCCGCTGCGCCTTGAATCCCATGCGGGAGCGCTGCGCTGCGCTCCGCGGATTTGACACCCGTCACAATGCATACAATTTACCTGCAGCCCCGGCAAATAAACCTGGTGTTACCGAAAAGTTAGGTTAGCGCACGTCAGCGGCGTTCAAGATCTGTTGTGCAGCAAGCGCAGGCGTCAGCTCGCCGTCGCGCACCTGACGCTCCACCTCGGCCCGGATTTCCTTAACCGCGGGATGTGACAGCACACGATCGAGCACCGTGTCGCGGACCATCGACCAGGTCCAGTCGACCTGCTGGGTGCGCCTGCGAGCCTCGAACTCGCCGGCCGCGGTCAGCACCTCGCGGTGCTTGAGCACGGTATCCCATAACTCGACGAGGCCGTCGCCGGTCAGCGCACTCATAGTGAGAACCGGTGGGCGCCAGAGTGTTTCGCGTGGATATATCAGCCGGATCGCACCGGTCAGTTCGCGAGCGGCGGCCTTGGCTTCCACGGCGTGCTCACCGTCGGCCTTGTTGACCACCACGATGTCGGCGAGCTCCAGAACACCCTTCTTGATGCCCTGCAGCTGATCCCCGGTGCGGGCCAAGGTCAGAAACACGAAGGTATCGACCATGTTGGCGACAGTCACTTCGGACTGCCCGACGCCGACCGTCTCCACCAGAATCACATCGAACCCGGCCGCCTCCAACAGCACGATCGTTTCGCGGGTCGCCCTGGCGACGCCGCCGAGGGTGCCTGACGTCGGCGACGGGCGGATGTACGCGTCGGGGTGCACCGCCAGCTTCGCCATCCGCGTTTTGTCACCGAGGATTGAGCCACCGGTCCGGGTCGAAGACGGATCGACCGCCAGCACGGCTACGCGGTGACCCAGCTCGATCAGGTGCATGCCGAGCGCCTCGATGGTGGTCGACTTGCCGACGCCCGGTACGCCGGTAATCCCGACATGCATGGCGTTACCGGCGTCCGGTATCAATTCGAGCAGGAGCTGTTGCGCCTGCTCGCGGTGGTCGGTGCGGGTGGACTCGACGAGCGTGATTGCTTTGGGCAGCGCCGCTCGGTCGCCGTTGCGAATGGCGTTCGCGAGTTCAGAGACCGGTTGGTTCATCTACTACTTCAGGTTGTAGCCCAGCCGCTCGGCGAGCTTGTGCAGCAAGCCGATTGCGGCGTCGGCGATCACGGTCCCCGGCGGGAAGATGGCGGTCGCTCCCGCCGCATATAACTCGTCGAAGTCGCCAGGCGGGATCACGCCGCCGACCACGATCATGATGTCGGGCCTGCCGACCTCGGCCAGCGCCTCACGCAGCGCGGGCACCAACGTCAGATGGCCTGCGGCCAGTGACGACACCCCGACGACGTGAACGTCGTTGTCGGCGGCCTGCCGAGCGACTTCCTCCGGCGTGGAGAACAACGAGCCGACGTCGACGTCAAAGCCGATGTCCGCGAACGCCGTAGCGATCACCTTCTGTCCGCGGTCGTGGCCGTCCTGGCCCATCTTCGCGATCAGGATGCGTGGCCTACGACCGTCGGCCTCGGCAAATTTCTCGACGTATTCGGTTGCAGTGGACACGTTGCTGGCCCTCCCCACCTCGTCACGGTAGACGCCGGCGATGGTGCGGATTTCGGCAACGTGTCTGCCATACACCTTCTCGAGCGCGTCGGAGATCTCGCCAACCGTCGCGTGCGCGCGGGCCGCATTCACGGCAAGAGCGAGCAGATTGTTTCCGAGACCGTCTTCGCCCGCCGGCCCGGATTCACCTGCAGCCCTAGTCAGTTCGGCCAGAGCCGCCTGTGTCGCAGCCTCGTCGCGCTCGGCGCGCAGCGTTTCCAGCTTGGCGAGCTGTTCTGCACGCACCCGACTGTTCTCAACCTTGAGGACCTCGACCTCCTGGTCCTCGTCGACCTGGTACTTGTTCACGCCGATCACGGTCTGAGCGCCGGAGTCGATACGCGCTTGTGTTCGGGCCGCCGCCTCTTCGATGCGCATCTTCGGGATACCCTCACTGATCGCCTGCGCCATGCCGCCGTGTTCAACGACCTCTCCGATATGCATGCGGGCGGCCGTCGCGAGCTGGTGGGTCAGCCATTCGACGTAGTACGAACCGCCCCACGGATCGATCGGACGCGTCGTACCCGACTCCTGCTGCAGCAGCAGCTGGGTGTTGCGTGCGATGCGCGCCGAGAAGTCCGTCGGTAGCGCGAGTGCCTCGTCAAGCGCGTTGGTGTGCAGCGACTGAGTATGTCCCTGGGTGGCGGCCATCGCCTCGATGCAGGTGCGTGCGACATTGTTGAACGCGTCCTGCGCGGTCAACGACCACCCAGAGGTTTGTGAATGGGTGCGTAGCGACAGCGATTTCGCACTCTTCGGGCTGAACTCGGCAACCAACTCGCTCCACAGCAGCCGGCCGGCACGCAGCTTGGCGACCTCCATGAAGAAGTTCATGCCGATGCCCCAGAAGAACGACAGCCGGGGCGCGAACTTGTCGATGTCGAGGCCCGCATCCAGGCCGGCCTTGATGTACTCGACACCGTCGGCCAGCGTGTAAGCCAGCTCGAGATCGGCTGTGGCCCCGGCCTCTTGGATGTGATACCCGGAGATCGAGATCGAATTGAACTTCGGCATCTTCGCGCTCGTGTAGCCGAAGATGTCGGAGATCACCCGCATCGACGGCTTCGGCGGATAGATGTAGGTGTTGCGGACCATGAACTCTTTGAGGATGTCGTTCTGGATGGTCCCGGCCAGCTTCTCCGGCGGCACACCCTGTTCCTCGGCGGCCACCACATAGAGCGCGAGGATGGGCAGCACGGCGCCGTTCATCGTCATCGACACCGACACCGTGGACAGGTCGATGCCGTCGAACAATTGCCGCATATCGAGGATGGAATCGATTGCCACTCCAGCCATTCCGACGTCACCCTGAACGCGCGGGTGGTCGGAGTCGTAACCGCGGTGAGTAGCCAGATCGAAGGCCACCGACAAACCCTTCTGCCCGGCGGCGAGGTTGCGGCGGTAGAACGCATTGGACTCCGCCGCCGTCGAGAAGCCCGCGTACTGGCGGATGGTCCACGGCTGGTTGACGTACATGGTCGGATACGGGCCACGGACGAACGGCGGCGCGCCAGGAAAGCTGTCCAGCGGGTATCCGGCATCGACCACCGCGTCACGGTCTTCGGCGATGTACACCGGTTTGACGTCAATGCCTTCCGGGGTGGCCCAGTCCAGCTGATCCGGGGTATAGCCGTGCGCGGTGGCGGCCGCGGCGACGTGCTCGGTGACCCTGGCCTCGGTCGCAGGCTCGCCGGTCTTCTCGCCGTGCAGGGGTACGTCGGCGAAGTTGGTGATGTTGGGCTTTACGCCCGGAGCCGGCTGGCCGGCGACATTGGACATGGTCATGGTCACGCCCCCAATCGGGTGAGCAGAGTCGCCAGCGCGGCGATCGCGTCGATCTTGGCCGTCAGGTATTCGTCCGGCTTGTTCGCGGCTGGGGTGTCTGGGCTGGCGACCGCCTTCTCCGGACCGGCCAGATAGATGTGCGAAACACCGGCCGCCCGAGCGGCTTCCACCGCGCCCGACGCCTCGTCCGCGTAGCGGGCATCGGTACCGCACACCACCGCGACCGCGGCTCCCCCGGCATCCGAAACCGCCTGTGCGATCCCCGCCGCGTCCAGTGGACCCGGATTGACGGCCTCGACGCCGCCCGATGCCAGCAGGTTGGCTGCGAACGTCGTGCGGATGTTGTGTTCTGAGAGCGGCCCGAGCGGCAGCAGCAATGCAGTGGGCCGCTCACCGTGCTCCGCGAGATACGCGTCGGAGCGGTCCCGCAACGCTTCGAAACCTGCCGCGTAACGCTGCACCGCGGGATCCGGTTCCGAATGGGGCAAAGGCATCTCCGAGAGGTTCGGATATTCGTTGACACCGGTGACGGCGGTCCGCCGATGCGCGATGTCGTCGCTGCGCTTCTCGCTGACTTCCGCGATCTGTGCGGTCAGGTAGTCGATGGCCGACGCGAAACCACCTCGGGATTCGATGTCGCGGAAATGCTTCCACGCTTCCTCGGCGAGTGAGCGAGTGAGGTCTTCGATGAACCACGAACCACCGCCGGGGTCGAGCACCCGTCCGATGTGCGACTCCTCCAGCAGCAGCAGTTGAGTGTTACGCGCCATCCGACGCGCGAAACTCGGAGCGGTGCCGGGCCATCCGCCGGGGATGGCGCTGTCGAATGTGTGGACTTCGACGGTATCGGCTCCTCCGACGCCCGCCGCGAAGGCAGCCACCGTGGTACGAAGCATGTTCACCCACGGATCACGCTGAGCCATCATCGGTTTGGATGTCACGGCGTGCACGGTTGCTGCGCCCGCGTCGGCCGCACCAACCACTTCGGCGACGCGTGCCCATAGCTGGCGCGCGGCGCGCAGCTTGGCGATCGTCATGAACTGGTCGTCATCGGCCGCGAACCGGAAACTGATCTGACGCAACGCGTCCGGCGCCGCGACTCCGCTGTCGACCAGCAAGCGCAGATAGCTGACGCCCGCGGCGATCGCGCCCGCCAGCTCCCATGACGCGTTGGCACCGAGGTTGTGGAATGCCGGGCCGTCGACAGTGATCGCGCGGACACCGCCGTCGTAAGCGACTGTCTTGACGGCGGCGGCCAGCACCTCGTCGGTCGAGGGCGCGACGCGTCCGTTGAGCGGTGCGGTGAGGGGGTCGGCGCCCAGGTCGACCGAAAGACGTGCTCGCCGTTCGTCATCCAGATCGGCCACCAACGCCAGCACCGCGTCGGCAGCTGCGGAGTAGTCGGCGCCCGCGTCGAGTACCACCGGAACCAGCTCGAGGAAAACGCCCTCGAGCAGACGGTCGAGTTCGTCGGCACTCACCGCCGTGGATCCGACCTCGATGATCAGCGCGCTGGTGCCTTCGGTGAGCGCCGTCAATACCGCGCCGTTTCCGTCTACCACCGAAACCTGTCCGGGCGCCGGGAACGACTCGGCGACCTTCCAGCCCGACTTGACGTCGCGCAGCCCGTCGCCGCCGCGGATGTAGGGCCAGCTGCCAGGCAGCGGGGCCTCGGGCTGGGAGTCCAGAATCGTGTACAGCGGCCGGATCGGGAAGCCCTCGTACGTCGGCGAGTCGAGAAGTTGTTCGGGCGCCTCGCCGAGGTCTGCGGGATCTTTCCGGCTGCTCTTGGCGAGCACTCCGGCCACGGCCGCGCGCCACTGCTCGCGATCCGACTCCGACCCCACGGGCGTATCTACCGGCACCGGCATCTCCTGTTGTCGCAACGTGTGACCTCTGTGTCTAACACGACCGCTCACCAGGCTAAATGATCCAGGTCACGGCGTTGACTGCCGGGCAGCCAAGTCACGGGATCGCCGACGAGAGGTACCAGCCACCGCAAAGTAGGCTTGGCGGACGTGAATACCGTCGTCAGCACCTTGCGCGCAGTGCGTGACGCGGTGATCGCGACGGTGTCCGTGATGCCGCGACGGCGGGTGTTCGCGATCCTCACCGTGATTGTGATTCTTGTCGCAATCGCGTTACTGGTTCCCCTGCCCAATGCGGTTCAGCTGCGCGATTGGGCGAATTCGGTAGGCCCATGGTTCCCGCTGGCATTCCTCGGCGCGCACATCGTGATGACTGTCTTTCCGTTCCCGCGTACCGCGTTCACGTTGGCCGCGGGCCTCCTGTTCGGCCCGGTGCTCGGCATCCCGCTCGCGGTCGCGGCGGCCACCGTCAGTTCGGTCATCGCGCTACTGCTGGTTCGTGCGGCCGGCTGGCAGCTCCACAAGCTGGTGCCCCATCCGCGGGTCGAGGCGCTCGACGCTCGGCTCCGGGAACGCGGGTGGCCCGCCGTCGTGTCGATGCGGCTGATCCCTGCCGTGCCGTTCTCGGTGCTGAATTACGCGGCGGGCGCGTCGGGGGTTCGGGTACTTCCCTATACGTTCGCCACTCTGGCCGGGCTCATACCCGGCACCTCGGCCGTGGTGATTCTCGGCGATGCGCTGACCGGTAGCGTCAGCCCGCTACTGGTCCTGATCTCGTTCTGCACCGCGTGCGTCGGCGTAGCCGGCCTGGTGTACGAATTCCGCACCCACCGCCGTCATGAGGAGCGTCAGCAGACCGAGGCCAGCTAGCGGGAGTGAGCGCCTCCTGCGGGGCCCTGTGGCGGCGCGTTGTACTGAGAAGGGGGCTGTTGCTGCTGCGACAGCGGCGGATACTGCGGCGGCGGGTCGATCACACCCTGCACGGGGACACGCGCCTCGGCCTCGGCTTTGGCAACGGCCTGCGCGATCGCCGGATCGGTCTCGGTGGAGAACCAGTCGGCGACCTCGTCGTCATCATCCGCGGCCGGACGGGTCTCCTCGACTGGCGACGGGGTGTAGCGGAACACCCCGTCCTCCCCCGGCGCCCCGAGCAGTTTCGTAAAGCCCTGCAGCGCCGAACCGAAGTCACTCGGCACGAGCCACACCTTGTTGGCCTCGCCTTTGGCCATCTGCGGCAGCGTCTGCAAATACTGATAGGCCAGCATCTCGGGGGTGGGACGCCCGTTCTTGATCGCGGCGAACGTCTTCTCGATCGCCTTGGCCTGGCCCTGGGCCTGTAGGTAAGCGGCAGCCCGTTCACCCTGGGCACGCAGCATGCGGGACTGCCGGTCTGCCTCGGCGGCGAGGATCGCCGCCTGCTTGGCGCCTTCGGCCGCCAGGATCTGGGCCTGCTTCTGGCCCTCGGCCTGTTTGATCGAGGCCTCGCGGTTACCTTCGGCGGTGAGGATCATCGCGCGCTTCTCGCGGTCGGCGCGCATCTGCTTTTCCATCGAGTCCTGAATCGAGGGTGGCGGGTCGATGCTGCGCAACTCGACACGCGCGACCCGCAATCCCCACCGGCCGGTGGCTTCGTCGAGCACGCCGCGCAGCTGGCCGTTGATCGAGTCGCGCGATGTCAGGGTCTGCTCGAGGGTCATGCCGCCCACCACATTTCGCAGCGTGGTGGTGGTCAACTGCTCGACGCCGACGATGTAGTTGCTGATCTGGTAGACCGCCGCCTGCGGATTGGTGACCTGGAAATAGACGACGGTGTCGATGTTGACCGTCAGGTTGTCCTCGGTGATCACCGGCTGGGGCGGGAAGGACACCACTCGCTCACGCAGGTCGACGCGGGCACGAATCTTGTCGACGAACGGCAGCAGCAGCGTCAGCTGCCCCGACACCGTCTTGCTATAGCGGCCGAGCCGTTCGATGACCGCGGCCTCGGCCTGTGGGATCAGCGCGATGGATTTGGCCACGATGATGGCAGCGAACACCACCAGCACAGCCACCAGAATCAAGCCGGCGACAGCACCATCCATTGAACGTTCCTTCCTTAGTTGTCCAGTGTTCTCTAGACGACTTTCTGGACGACGGCGGTCGCGCCGTCGATCTCGACGACCGTCACGTGGTCGCCGGGTTCGTAGACGTCGTTCTCGTTCAGCGGGCGCGCGGTCCAGACCTCGCCATCGAGTTTCACCTGTCCTTCATGGCGGGCGACCCGGTCGAGCACCAGCGCACTTTTGCCCTCTAACGCCTTCGCCCGTTCGGGCAGCCCGGTGCCCGAATTGAAATGCCTGCGCAATGCGGGCCGGACCAGCACCAGCAGCAGCACGGATACGACGGCGAAAACCGCGCCGTGTACCCACAGGTCGTCGAAGACGAGACTCGAACCGGCCGCGGCGAGGGCACCGCCCCCGAGCATGAGCAGGAACAGGTCGCCGGTGAGCGCCTCGGCCCCGGCGAGGGCCAGCGCGGCGATTAGCCAGATCAACGCAGCAGGCATGACGTCAGCCTAGCGCGTAGCCGACTCGATGAGCGGCTAACAACTACACTGCGGGAATCATGTGGTGTCCGAGTGTGTCGTTGTCGATTTGGGCTAACGCCTGGCTTGCCGGTGCCGCCGCGCCCGACGATGTCCTGGATGCGCTATCACAGTGGGCGCCAAGACATTCCGTCACCGCATACGACTCGGTGGCAGCCGGACGCACCGGGCTGCCCTGGCCTGATCTGACCGACGCGGGCGCGGTGTCCCTTCTGCAGACGCTGCGCACCTCGGTGGGCCGGACCAGCGGAGCGCCCGCGATGGGTGTTGCGCTGCCGGTCCCCGGCGATGTCCGCGGGCTGCCTGCGGGCACGCAGTTCCAGCGTGACGCCATCGCCGCGGGCGAGGCGCTCATCGTGGCGGGTGACCCTGCCGAGGCCATCGGCCTGGTGCCCGATTTCGAATACCCCGATATCACCGACGGCGACGACGAACCCGATCTCGAAGCCGATCCGTGCGCGATCTCATGGACGGTGTACTCGGCACCCGGCGCCACGCCTACCGAGGGTCACGACCTCGGCGAGGCGGAGTACGCCATGCGCAACGCGGTCCGCTCCGCCGCCGACGCTTTGGGCGCGCTACACGCCGAAGCGGCAGGCGGGGACATCGAAGACCCACGCAGTCTCGTCGAACAGGTCGTGGAATCCGAACGGCGGCACAGTATTCCGGATCATGCGCCGACACGGGCCCTGCGAGTGCTGGAGAACGCCGCGTACATCGACGCGATCATCACCGTCAGCTCAGGTCTGATCCCGATCGGACTGAACAGCTCGGCGGACGTGCAGACGGCCAGCGAAGCACTGCGACCGCTCAACGGTGTCGTACGGTCGGCGCGGTTGGCCGCCGTCAGCGCGATTCTGCACGCCGCCTGGCAGCACTGACGCTCACCAACGCCACGGCCACCAGGGCCGGTAGAAGCCGTAATCGAAGCCCGGACCGCGGTAACCGTGGAATCCGTGGCCGTAACCGTGGCCGCCGTACCCGTGGCCCCCGTAACCACCGCCACCGTGTCCGCCATAGCCGTGACCGGCCGGAACGATCACCACCGGCGAGGCGGGCGCGGGTTCTGCCACGGCAACGGGGGCCACCGCGATCGTCAACGCCGCGGCGCCCGCTGCAACGCCAGTCGCTATTCGCTTGCACACTGGTCGCATAGCGAAACTCCTTTGAGCATCTATGTTTCTCTTGCTCTTCCAGAGTTGCGCGCCGACTAACCCGCGTCCTTGCGGCAGACACCCAATACGAGCCTCCGGCTAGCTGCTAACGCAGTGGGGTGTGCAGACCACGCCGTCGATCGAGTAGCCCTGTAGCGGCGGCGATTCCGGATCCGGAACACGAATGGGGTCGCGGCCGTTGCGTAGTTCGTCGAGAAGGTCGGCGGCCACGCGCGCAAGATGGGCGTTGGGTGTCGCGGCCCTGGCGAATGCGATGCCGGAGTCCTCCGCCTGTAGGCGCAATTCGTGGTCGAGATCCCACACCACCTCGATGTGGTCGGCGACGAAGCCGATCGGGCATACGACCACCGCGTCTGTTCCCGTTTTCGCCAAAGCCGCGAGATGATCGGCGACATCGGGTTCCAACCACGGAACCTGCGGAGGTCCTGAACGCGACTGCCAGACCTGGTCGTAGTCGTCGTAGCCTGCCGCTGCCGCGACGAGCTTGGCGGCATGCCCAACCTGCCGTGCATAGAGATCTGTGCCGCACCGAGATCTGTTGGACAACGGAATGGAATGCGCGGTGAACACCAAGCGCGCGTGATCGGGCACAGTCTTCGCGGCCGCGATGATCGCGTCGCTGAACATCTGCACGAACAGCGGATGGTCGTAGTACTGACGCAGTTTCACCATCCGGGGCGCCCTCTCACCGGCGGCCTGCCTGGCCCGCGCGATGTCCTCGACGTACTGCGTGCAGCCTGAATAGCCGCCCCACGCCGACGTCGCGAAGACCGCTGCGGTACGCACCCCGTCGGCTGCCATGGCGGCGACGGTGTCCTCGGCGTACGGCTCCCAGTTCCGGTTGCCGAAGTAGACCGGGATGTCGATGAGTCCGCGCAGCTCGTCGATCACCGCGCGGTTGATGCCATTGATCGGCGACACGCCGCCGAAATGCTGGTAGTGCTCGGCAACGGAGGCAAGTCGTTCCGGTGGAATCCCCCGGCCCCGGGTGACGTTCTGCAGGAACGGCATCACCTGATCCGGTCCCTCCGGCCCACCGAACGACAGCAGCAGGACGGCGTCCACCGCGGAGCGATCCATCTAGAGAAGCTGTGTGCTGGCGCCGCCGTCGGCGTAGATGATCGTGCCGGTGGTCGCGGGCAGCCAGTCCGACAACAGGGCGCAGACGGTCTTGGCGACCGGCGTCGGGTCCTTCATGTTCCACCCGATAGGCGCCCGCTGATCCCAACCCTCTTCGAGCAGCTTCATCTGCGCACCGGCCTCCTCGCCCAGCGCGCCGCCGACGATGGCGCTCATGGCCAGCGTCCGGATCGGGCCTGCGGCAACAAGATTCGAGCGCACACCATGTGGACCCGCTTCGCGCGCCACGAACCGGTTCACGGACTCCAGCGCGCTCTTGGCGACCGTCATCCAGTTGTAGGCGGGCATCGCACGCGTCGGGTCGAAGTCCATACCGACGATCGCGCCGCCCGGATTCATGATCGGGAGCACCGCTTTCGCCAGCGAGGCGTACGAATAGGCCGAAATGTGGATGCCCTTGGCGACGTCCTCGTACGGCGCGTCGAAGAACGGGTTGATACCCATGCCGGTCTGCGGCATGTAGCCGATCGAGTGCACGACGCCGTCCAGCTTGTTGCCGTCGCCGATCACCTCGGTGACGCGGTCGGCCAGTGTGCCGAGGTGCTTTTCGTCCTGTACGTCGAGCTCGAGCAGTGGCGCCTTCTCCGGGAGCCGGTCAGCGATGCGCTGGATCAGCTTCATCCGGTCGAAACCGGTGAGGACCAACTCCGCGCCCGCCTCCTGGGCGACCTTGGCGATGTGGAACGCGATCGAGGAGTCCGTGATGATCCCCGTTACGAGGATCCGCTTGCCTTGCAGAAGTGTCATGTGAAGCGCCCTGTTCCTTTCTAGTGGCCCATGCCCATGCCGCCGTCGACCGGGATCACCGCGCCGGCGATATAACTCGCATCCTCTGACGCCAGGAAGCTGACCGCCCCGGCGACCTCCTCGGCCGTGCCGACGCGCTTGGCCGGGATGAAGTCCAGCGCGCCCTCCTGGATCCGCTCGTCGAGCGCGCGGGTCATCTCGGTGTCGATGTATCCGGGCGCAACGACATTCGCGGTGACGCCGGCCTTGGACATCTCGCGGGAGATGGAACGGGCCATACCGATCAGGCCGGCCTTGGCGGCCGCATAGTTGGACTGGTTCCCGATCCCCCACATGCCCGAAACCGAGCCGATGAAGATGATCCGGCCGAATCGCTTGCGCTGCATGCTGCGCGAAGCCCGCTGCGCCACCCGGAATGCACCGGTGAGGTTGGCGTTGATGACGTTTTCGAAGCGCTCTTCGGTCATCCGGATCATGAACGCGTCCTGGGAGATGCCGGCGTTGGACACCAGCACCTCGACCGGACCCTGGTGCTCCTCGACCTCTTTGAACGCGCGGTCGACGGCTTCGTTGTCGGTGACGTCGCACACCACACCGAATAGACCCTCGGGCGCACCCGATCCTCGGTGTGTGATGGCCACTTTGTGCCCGTCGGCTGCGAGACGCTGAGCTATCGCAAGACCGATGCCGCGATTACCACCGGTGACGAGTACGGAGCGGGATACGAATTCCGGCATGCCCGCCAACCTATCGCCTCAACAGCATTCTTAAGAAATCGCCTCAGAGTGGCAGTCGGCGGTTGATCAACAGGCTCGCCACCGCTGCGGCCGCGGCAGCCAGCGCGGCGAGCCGCAGCCAGCCGGTCGTGGCCTCACCCCGAACCGTCTCGTAGCCGATCTGATCCTGCAGCGTGGAGTAGACCTTGTTCAGTTCGTCGATGTTGGAGGCGGTGTAAGCCTCACCGCCGGACAGCTGGGCGATCTTCTTCATCATCGCGTCGTCGACGGGCACCGGCACCTTCTCGTCGTTGACCTCGACTTCACCGTGTTCGGTGCCGAACGAGATCGTCGAGATCGGTACGCCCTGATCCTTCGCGGTGCGTGCTGCGGTGAAGGCACCTTTCGGGTTGTCGGGGTTGGACGGCACGGTCTCCTTGCCGTCGGAGAACAGCACGATGCGCGCGGGCGGCGGTGTGTCACCGCCGCCGATCACGGCGCCAACGGTGGAGATCGACGACAGCGCGGTGAAAATCGCTTCACCGGTGGCGGTGCGGTCGGCCACCTGCAAGTTGTCGATAGCGCGCCGGCTGGCGTCGCGGTTCGTTGTCGGGGAGACGAGCACGGTGGCGGTCCCGGCGTAGGCGATCACGCCGAGGTTGATTCCCGGAGTGAGCTGATCGACGAACTTCTTGGAGGCCTCCTTGGCCGCGGTCAACCGATCAGGTTCGACATCGGTGGCGCGCATCGACTGCGACACGTCGATGGTCAGCATCACGACCGCGCGGTTTCGTGGCAGGCGCTGGTCGTAGGTGGGCCCGGCCAAGGCGATCGTCAAGAACAGCAACGCGATTCCCAGCAGTGCGGCGGGCACGTGGCGCCACACGCTCGGACGTCTGGGCGCCACGCTGTCGAGCAGCTCCGTATTCGCGAACTGCTGCAACCGCTTGCGCCTGGCTCGCTGGGCATAGAAGTACAGCCCGGCCAGCCCCAGCACGATGACGAGGAAGAACAGGAACCAGAAGATGTGGGAAAAGCCGGTGAGAGAGACCGGCCCCAGCAGCGGAAGGTTCATATCAGCTCGTCATCCCTAGTTCGGCAAACGACGGTTGATGAGCAACGCCGACAGCGCGGCTAGCGCCAGCGCCAGCGCACCCAGGCGGAGCCAGCCCACGCTCGCATCGCCCCTGATCGTTTCGTAGCCGATCTGCTGCTGCAGGTTCGCATACACCTGGCGCAGCTGTTCGAGGCTGGACGCGGTGAACGCCTCACCGCCGGACAGGTCGGCGATCTCCTTGAGCATCTCGTCGTCCACCGGCACCGGCTGACGCTGGTCGTTGATCTCGACGTATCCGTACGGCGTCCCGAACGAAATCGTCGAGATCGGCACGCCCTGATCCTTGGCGGTGCGGGCCGCAGTGAACGCGCCCTTGGGATTGTCCGGGTTCGACGGCACCGTCTCCTTGCCGTCGGAGAACAGCACGATGCGCGCGGGCGGCGGTTCGTCGCCACCGCCGATCACCGCTCCCACGGTGGCGATCGCCTGCAACGCGGTGAAGATGCCCTCACCGGTGGCGGTGCGGTCGGCGAACTGCAGCTTGTCAATCGCGGCCTTGGTGGCCTCGCGGCCGGTGGTCGGTGAGACGAGCACGGTGGCGGTGCCGGCATAGGCGATCAGCCCGAGATTGATTCCGGGAGTGAGCTCGTCGGCGAACTGCTTGGACGCCTCCTGGGCCGCGGCCATGCGGTTAGGCGACACGTCGGTGGCGCGCATCGACTGCGATACGTCCATCACCAGCATCACCACGGCGCGGTTTCGCGGAATTCGAACGTCGTGCGTCGGGCCCGCCATCGCCACCGTCAGGAAGACAAGCGCGATGACGAGCAGGATCGCGGGCAGGTGTCGCCTGCGCGTAGGCCGTTTGGGCGCAACACTTTCCAGCAATTCCATGTTGGCGAACCGCAGCATCCGCCGGTGCCGGGCCAGCTGCACGAAGATGTACAGCGCAATCACGCCCAGCACAACCAACAGGAACAGGAAGAACCATGCGTGCTCGAATCCCGAAAGCGTTATAGGTCCAAGTAGCGGTAATGTCATATACGACTAATTTCTTCGCATCCGAGGCTCTTAGGCGCGGCCTGCGAGGGCCAAGCGGCGGGTGGCGACGAACCGAACCACGTCGGCGATCCAGTCCCTGTCGGTGCGCAGCGACAGCAGCGGTGCATCGCAGCGTCGCAGCGTCCGAGCCACCTCGGCCCGATGCGCCGCCGCGGCCTTCGCGAAGTCGTCGCGCAGTTGTTCGTCGATGGTGAACTCGCGAGTCCGACCGGTCTCGGTGTCCTGCAGGATGACGTCGCCGACGGGCGGCAGTTCCACGTCGCGCGGATCAAGCACCTCGATGCCGAGCACCTCGTGCCGTCCGGCGATGGCCCGCAGCGGGCGCATCCAGTTGATGGGGCCGAGGAAGTCGCTGATGATCACGGCCATACCCCGCCGGCGCTCGGGCCTGCGCAGGGCGTCGATGGCGGCGGCCAGATCACCGCGGACCCCCGCGGGCGCCTTCGGCATCGTGGCGATGGCGCGCAGCATCTCCTGCTCGTGCATGCGGCCCGACAGCGCGGGCACGCGACGCACGGTGTCACCGTTGGCGATGATGGCACCGATCCGGTTGCCACCACCGCTGTTGAGGAACGTGATCGCAGCGGCCGCGGCCACCGCCAGGTCACGCTTCTCGCAGCCCACGGTGCCGAAGTCCAGGCTCGCCGAGACGTCGACCACCAACCAGGTCTCCAGCTCGCGGTCGGCGATCATCTGGCGGACGTGCGGATGTGTGGTGCGGGCGGTCACCGACCAGTCCATCCGGCGCACATCGTCACCGGGCTGGTAGAGCCGCGACTCGCCGGGCTCGGACCCCGGCCCCGGCAGCAGGCCCAGGTGGTCACCGTGCAGCACACCGTCGAGCTTGCGGCGCACGGTCAATTCGAGCTTGCGCAGCGCCGCCGTCAGCGCGGGATCGCGGATCTCCCCCCGCTTGAGCGACGGCAGGTCGACTCGCCGCGTCGGTCGGCCCGGTGTCGGAGTCACCGACCGCTAGCCGCAGCCGCAGCGGCAGGCATCACGGGCGGCACCGAATGACCTTGCTGCGGAATCGCATTCACCTGCGGTAGTCCAACGGTCTGCAGAATCCGGTTAATCACCGTCTCGGAGGAGATCTCGTCGGCCAGCGCGTCGTATGTCAGCACGAGGCGGTGGCGCAGCACATCGGGGATGACCTCGACGACGTCCTGCGGGATGACGTAGTCACGTCCGCGCACCAGGGCGAGCGCACGCGAGGCCGCGATGATGCCGAGTGAGGCACGCGGTGAGGCGCCGTAGGCGATCCACGCCTTCGCATCGGGCATACCGAACTTCTCGGGCTCGCGCGTAGCGGTGACGACGCGCACCACATAGTCCACCAGTGCGTGATGGACGAAGTTGTTCGCCGCGACGTCCTGCAGGCGGAGGAGGTCGCCGGGGCCGAGCACCTGCTTGGGCTCCGGCGGCTTCACGCCCATCCGGTAGATGATCTCGCGCTCTTCCTCCGGCGTCGGGTAGTCGATGTTGAGCTTGAACAGGAAGCGGTCGCGCTGCGCTTCCGGAAGCGCGTACACACCCTCCTGCTCGATCGGGTTCTGCGTCGCCATCACCAGGAACGGCGCGGGCAGCGGGAAGGTCTTGCCGCCGATCGAGATCTTGCGCTCGGCCATGACCTCGAGCAGCGCCGACTGGACCTTGGCCGGCGCGCGGTTGATCTCGTCGGCGAGCAGGAAGTTGACCACCACGGGGCCGAGTTCGATGTCGAACTCCTCCTTGCCCTGACGGTAGATGCGGGTACCGACGATGTCGGTGGGCACCAGGTCGGGGGTGAACTGGATACGCGCGAAGGTGCCACCCACGACCTTGGCGAACGTCTCGACGGCCAGCGTCTTGGCGACACCGGGGACACCTTCGAGCAGGACGTGGCCTTTTGCGAGCAGACCGACCAGCATGCGTTCGACAAGCTGGTCCTGGCCGACGATGATCCGCTTGACCTCGAAGATGGCTCGCTCGAGGGTGTGTACCTCCTGCTGGAGGCCTCCGTTGTTGGCCGGTGCGGCGTGCGTGCCGCCCTGTCCCGCGGGGTAACCCTGCGCGGGGCCTGGTCCGGACGGGGCCTGTCCAGGGAACCCTCCGGCGCCCTGCGGCGACCCACTCGGTGACGTCATCAACGGTCCTCCCACATCTGTATTGGCCGATCTCCTGGCCTCTGCGACACCTTGTCCGCCGCACGCTCGTCGTCAACTATTCCAGGCACTCAGGGATACGTCGACGTTGCCCGGCCGCGTGCCGTCCACATGACCAGCATTGCTAGCAGGAGCTCAGGCTTTGCTCAGCCCCGGCTCAGGTTTCGATAATTCGCGCGACATACGGCTGCAGGCCAGCCCTACGCACCTGGCTGACCCCTACCCCGCCCGCGGTGCCGCCGGACTCCAGCATCTTGTCGCCGCCGAGATAGATCGCGACGTGCTGGCTGCCGCCCGGACCCCAGAACAGCAGATCGCCGCGCTTCGCCTGGTTCAAAGGAACCTTTCGACCAGTGTTGTACTGATCGCCGGAATACTTCGGGATCAGCACACCGACACCGGCGAACGAGTACTGGGTGAAGCCCGAACAGTCGTAGCCGACGATGTTGGCGCCGGAGTCGACGCCGGTGCTCGGGCCGGTGGGCTTGCCGCCACCCCAGGAGTACGGGGTGCCGATCTGGGAGCCGCCGCGACGGATGACGTACTCGACGGCCTGCGGGCCGCGCACCCGGCCGGGCGCAACGCTCGCCGAGGCCGGCGGGCCGAAACCGAGGGAGGACAGGAACGAGCGGCCGAGGTTCAACGTCGCTTCGGTGGCCTGAGCGGTCGCCGCCAGTGACGCGTTGGCCACCGACAGTGGATCGCCCGGCGCGCCCGCGGACAGAATCTTGGGCAGAGTGGGGTCCCATTGACCGTCGTCGGGTGCGGCGGTGGCGGGCATGGCCGCGCCGATGGCCACGGCAAGTGCCGCGACCATCAGCAGAAGGCCGCTGAGGAGCCGAAAACGCCTGAAATGCAAAGTAATCCTTCTCGTCACCATTCGATGAGACGGGTTGCGTACGGGGTCATACCGCTGGTGCGGACCGGTGAGACCTTCACGACCGACCCGGTGTAGGGCGCCTCGAGCATCTGCCCGTCGCCGAGGTAGAGGGCTACGTGCTGGCTGGCGTTGGGTCCCCAGAAGAGCATGTCGCCACGGCGAGCCTCGGCCGAGGGGACCTTGCGGCCCGCGTTGTACTGCGAACCCGAGTAGTGGTCGAGTTTGATGCCAACACCGGCGAAGGCGTAGAGCATCAGTCCCGAACAGTCGAATCCGACTGTGTTGGAACCGGAATCGATACCGGTGCTCTTGCCTGCCGCGTTGCCGCCGCCCCATGAATACGGCACACCCCGCTGCGACATGGCGCGCTGGATCACGTACTCGGTGGCCTGCCTGCCGTAGACGCGGGGAATGGCGCCGTTCGTGAAGCCCGAGGCGGGGGTCGGCTGCGGCAGCAGGCCCAGCGATTGCAGGAACTTGCGTCCAAGGTCCTGGGTGACCTGTGCCGAGGTCGACGCATAACCGAGGACCGTGTTGATGATCGCGATCGGATCGCCACTGACGAAAGCGCTCGGGATCGCGGGCAGGGTCGGATCCCAGCCCGTGGCCCAGTTACCGGTGGCCGCATCGACTTTCTGCGGCGCAGCGTCCCAGTTTCCCGCGGGATTCGACGACGGTCCCGTCGGCGCGGAGGCCGGCTGCGCCGGAGCACCCGACGCCGGCGCCGACCACTGGCGAGCCGCGTTCAGCTTGGCCTGGGCGGCCTCTCGTTCGGCCGTTAGCTTGTCGAGTTCGGCCTGCTGGGTGCGGAAGGTCTGCTGAGCTTCGGTCAGCGCCGATACCGCGGTCTGCTGGCTGGCCTCGGCATCGACGACTGCCTGGTCCGCATTCTGCTTGGCCAGCCTCGCTGCGGACTCCTTGTTCACCTGTTCGGTACGCGCCCGCTGCAGATCGCTGATCACCTGCTGCGTGCTCACCGCAAGCGTCTCGCCGGTGGTCGCGGTGTTGAGGATGTCGCTCGGGTCTTTCGCGGTCAGGTATGAGCTGGACGGACCGTTGACATAGGTTGCGACAGCGAAGGTGTCGAAGCGATCCTGCGCCGCCTCGATCGCGGCGTTGGCATCTTTGACGCGCTGCGCGCTGGCGTCGAGTTCGACCTGCGCGGCTGCGGCGGCATCGCGTGCGGTCTGCACGTCGAGGATCGCCTTGTTGACGCCTTCCTGCTTCGCCTGGATCGCGGCACCAAGATCCTGCAGCTTCTGGTTGACGTTGGCGACGGCGGCGACCAGCGCCCCGACGCTGTCCGGGCTGCCCGGTTGAGAAACGGCCAAACCCGGTGTGACAAGCAGCATTCCGGCCGTGAGCGGAATTGCGCAGACCCGCGTGCAAAGCCGCGACGCAGAGGCGCTAGAGGTGCGTCTCATTCGACAAGGTCTCCTATGGCTCACGCGAACGTGCGGGCACATTCGTCGGTCGCTAATGCACAGAAGCCACTTAAGTCACACCTGCAACATCAGCTACAGATTGCACCGTACGTCACATCTGACGCCAAGGAAACTTTAGTCACAAACTACAAGTTTGTAATTGCGAATAGCGTTATGCGGCCGTGACATTACGCTGGCGGCAATTTCGCAAAACCCCAGCGCCAGGCGACTTTTCGCGCGTGTTTACGCGTTCTGTCGTTTGGCGCGGTTTTGCAACATTCGCGTTGCCACTACGGCGGCAATCACTGCTAGAACGACCACAATCGTGAATGTCGTCCAGGGGAAATGCTGATTGGTCAACTCGCTCACGAAATTCTTCGAGCCCTGCACCGGTCCGCGCCCCTCGGCGACATCCTGACCGGCCTCCAGCGTCATCCGGTCATAGGTCGTGCTGAACGTGCCGGACTCGGTCGGGCTGAGCACTAACACCGTCGAACCCGGGTATGCCTCCCCCACCTCGGTGGCGATGTCGCGCAGTGGGGTGTCGATGGGCGGATTGCGATCGACGACGACGATCTTCAGATCGATGCCCTGCTGCTTGGCCTCGGTGACGACGTCGGCCAGGCCTTCGTTCTCCGGCGTGGGCGCGGCGCTCACACCGCCGTCCCTGATATCGGCGATCACGAGGTTCATACACTCGTCGACCGGTGTGGTCGCGGGATCTTTTCCGACCGCCCCGCACACGTCTGGCGGGATATAGGCCGGCAGGAACGGCATGACTTGCGGTCCGATCACAGGTGAAACCGTACGCGATGGGTATCCGACCGGGGTGGCAGCACGCGCACGTTAGGACAAGACTGAAACCACCCCTGGGTGGTTTACAGGACAAGCGTACTGTTAGAATCGACAGCGCCGCCGACACAGCCCGTCGCGGCGATATCTAGCCGGGAGTTGATGTGAGCAGCAAAGATTCGGTCAATTCATTTGGAGCCCGCGACACGCTGAAGGTCGGAGACCAGAGCTACGAGATCTATCGCCTGGACGCCGTGCCCGGTACCGAGAAACTTCCCTACAGCCTGAAGGTGCTCGCCGAGAATCTGCTGCGCACCGAGGACGGCGCCAACATCACCAAGGACCACATCGAGGCGATCGCGAATTGGGATCCTTCGGCCGACCCCAGCGTCGAGATCCAGTTCACCCCGGCCCGGGTGATCATGCAGGACTTCACGGGTGTGCCGTGCATCGTCGACCTCGCCACCATGCGCGAGGCCGTCGGCGAACTCGGCGGCGACCCGGACCAGGTCAACCCCCTGGCCCCGGCCGACCTGGTGATCGACCATTCGGTGATCGCCGACCTGTTCGGCACCGCCAACGCCTTCGAGCGCAACGTCGAGATCGAATATCAGCGCAACGGCGAGCGCTATCAGTTCCTGCGCTGGGGTCAGGGCGCGTTCAACGACTTCAAGGTCGTGCCTCCGGGCACCGGGATCGTGCACCAGGTCAACATCGAGTACCTGGCCAGCGTCGTGATGTCCCGCGACGGCGTTGCCTACCCGGACACCTGCGTGGGCACCGACTCGCACACCACGATGGAGAACGGGCTGGGCGTGCTGGGCTGGGGCGTCGGCGGCATCGAGGCCGAGGCGGCCATGCTGGGCCAGCCGGTGTCGATGCTCATCCCGCGGGTCGTCGGGTTCAAGCTGTCCGGTGAGCGCCCGGCGGGCGTCACCGCGACCGACGTGGTGTTGACCGTCACCGAGATGCTGCGCAAGCATGGCGTGGTCGGCAAGTTCGTCGAGTTCTACGGCGAGGGTGTCGCAGAGGTACCGCTGGCCAACCGCGCGACTCTGGGCAACATGAGCCCCGAATTCGGTTCCACCGCAGCCATTTTCCCGATCGACGACGTCACGATCGACTACCTGCGGATGACCGGTCGCAGTGAACAGCAGCTGGCACTGGTCGAGGCCTACGCCAAGGAACAGGGCATGTGGCACGACCCGTCGCGCGAGCTCGAGTTCTCGGAGTACATCGAGCTCGACCTCGGCGACGTCGTCGCATCGATCGCCGGGCCGAAGCGTCCGCAGGACCGTATCGCGCTTTCCGACGCAAAGTCGGCCTTCCGCAAGGACATTCACAACTACGTGGAAGGTGAAGCGGAGAACCCGCACACCAACCTCGACGAGGTGGTCGAGGAGTCATTCCCGGCCAGCGACCCGGCCTCGCTGTCATTCGCCGACGAGGACGCCGTCGTACCGTCGGCAGCGGCCGGTTCGAATGGCAGGCCGAGCAACCCGGTCGAGGTCAAGAATTCCGAACGCGGCGATTGCATCATCGACCACGGGGCGGTGGTGATCGCGGCGATCACCTCCTGCACCAACACCTCCAACCCCGAGGTCATGCTCGGCGCGGCGCTGCTGGCCAAGAACGCCGTCGACAAGGGTCTGACCTCGAAGCCGTGGGTGAAGACCACGATGGCGCCGGGCTCCCAGGTGGTCACCGACTACTACGACAAGGCCGGACTGTGGCCATATCTGGAGAAGCTGGGCTTCTACCTCGTCGGCTACGGCTGCACGACGTGCATCGGCAACTCTGGACCGCTGCCCGACGACATCAGCAAGGCGATCAACGACGCCGACCTGTCCGTGACCGCCGTTCTGTCGGGTAACCGCAACTTCGAGGGCCGGATCAATCCCGACGTCAAGATGAACTACCTGGCGTCACCACCGCTGGTCATCGCGTACGCGCTGGCGGGCACCATGGACTTCGACTTCGAGTCCGAAGCGCTGGGTAAGGACGAGTCCGGTAACGACGTCTTCCTCAAAGACATCTGGCCGTCGCAGAAGGACATCGACGACACCATCGCGAACGCGATCAACACCGAGATGTTCGTGCAGAACTACGCGGACGTGTTCAAGGGTGACGAGCGCTGGCGCAACCTGCCGACGCCGAGTGGCAACACCTTCGAGTGGGACGACAAGTCGACGTACGTAAGAAAGCCTCCGTACTTCGACGGGATGCCCGCCGAGCCCGAGGCCGTCACGGACATCTCTGGCGCCAGAGTGCTGGCGCTGTTGGGTGATTCGGTGACCACCGACCACATCTCCCCGGCGGGCAGCATCAAGCCGGGAACGCCGGCGGCGCAGTACCTCGACTCCCACGGCGTGGAGAAGGCGGACTACAACTCCTACGGTTCGCGGCGAGGCAACCATGAGGTGATGATCCGGGGCACCTTCGCCAACATTCGGCTGCGCAATCAGCTGCTCGACGACGTATCCGGCGGATACACCCGAGATTTCACCAACGGCGGAGAGCAGGCGTTCATCTATGACGCCGCACAGAACTACGCCGAAAAGGGCATCCCGCTGGTCGTGCTGGGTGGCAAGGAATACGGGTCGGGTAGCTCGCGCGACTGGGCCGCCAAGGGCACCAGCCTGCTCGGCGTGCGCGCGGTGATCACCGAGTCCTTCGAGCGCATCCACCGCAGCAATCTGATCGGTATGGGCGTCATTCCGCTGCAGTTCCCGGAGGGCGAGTCGGCGGCGTCGCTGAAATTGGACGGCACCGAGACGTTCGACATCACCGGCATTGAAGCCCTCAACGACGGCAAGACGCCGAAGACGGTGAAGGTGAGCGCTAAGAAGGAGGACGGCGACACCGTCGAGTTCGATGCGGTCGTGCGCATCGACACCCCCGGTGAGGCGGACTACTACCGTAACGGCGGCATTCTGCAGTACGTCCTGCGCAACATGCTTCGGGGCTAAGGCCGACGAGCGCTCGCGCGAGGAGTCGAAACAATGCCCCGGGTCACCGATGGCCATTTGGCGGCGCGCCGCCGTCAGATACTCGACGGTGCCCGGCGGTGTTTCGCGGAGTACGGATACGACAAGGCGACCGTGCGACGGCTCGAACAGACGATCGGGCTGTCGCGCGGCGCCATCTTTCACCACTTTCGCGACAAAGACACCTTGTTCTTCGAGTTAGCGCGCGAGGACGCCGAACGCATGGCCGACGTCGCTTCGCGGGAGGGTCTCGTCCAAGTGATGCGGGACATGCTGGCGGCGCCCGAGCAATTCGACTGGCTCGCGACGCGGCTGGAGATCGCGCGCAAGCTACGCAACGACCCTGAGTTTCACCGAGGATGGTTGGAGCGGTCGGCCGAACTCTCGGCGGCCACCACCGCGCGATTACGCCGCCAGAAACAGGCTGGCAGGCTACGCGACGACGTGCCGAGCGCGGTGCTGCAGACTTACCTCGATCTCGTACTTGACGGCCTGGTCGCGCGGTTGGCTTCGGGTGACGATCCCGAAAAGCTCAGTGGCGTACTGGACCTGGTCGAGGCATCACTGCGCCAAGCCCAGCCCGACGGTCAGGTGTAGTGTCTGCGGCTGCGGTGGTTCGGGCCGCCGCGACTGCGCATCGTGGTACCCGACTCACGCAACATGCTGTGAATCGATCCGTAAGAGCGACCGGTCGACGCCACGAGCGTTCTGATACTCGCGCCGCCTTCGTAAGCGCTCCTCAGCTCGGTGAGTAGTTCGTCTCGGGCCTTGGTCAGTTTCTTCATCGGCACCTCCCCGCGCGTTTGATTCCCCGACGGATACCCAGCCTAGGAACCGGTTACACCAGCGGGTGAGATTTCGGCGAAACTGTTTGCTCGACCGGCTCAAGCGAGCTCGATGAGATCCCGATAGTCGTTCGACCAGAAGTCTTCGGTGCCGTCGGGCAGTAACACCACGCGTTGCGGATCCAGTGCCTCAGCCGCCCCTGGGTCGTGCGTAACCAACACCACCGCGCCGACATAGCTTCGCAATGCGTCGAGAACCTGCTCGCGCGACGCGGGATCGAGATTGTTGGTCGGCTCGTCGAGCAGCAGCACATTGGCCGTTGACGCGACGAGCCCGGCCAGCGCCAGCCTGGTCTTCTCACCGCCGGACAGCGTGCCCGCGGGTTGTTCGAGCTGCGGACCGCTGAACATGAACGCGCCCAACAGACCCCGCAGATCCTGCTCGCCGGTGTCGGGTGCCGCGTGGCGGATGTTCTCCCACACCGTCGCACGGTCGTCGAGCGTGTCGTGTTCCTGCGCGAAGTAGCCGAGCTTCAGTCCATGACCGGGTTCGAGCGTTCCGGCATCCGCGGTTTCGGCACCTGCCAAAACCCTCAGCAGCGTCGTCTTGCCCGCGCCGTTCAGTCCGAGCACCACGACGCGCGACCCACGGTCGATCGCCAGGTCCACACCGGTGAACACCTCGAGCGACCCGTAATTCTTCGTCAGACCCTTGGCGACCAACGGGACGCGACCGCACGATGCCGGCGTCGGGAACTTTATCCGCGCCACCTTGTCGGCTACCCGTTCCTCGTCCAGCGCAGCCATCATGCGGTCTGCCCGGCGCAACATATTTTGCGCGGCAACGGCTTTGGTGGCTTTCGCCCCCATCTTCGCGGCCTGGGTCCGCAGAGCGCTGGCCTTGCGTTCGGCATTGGCGCGTTCCCGGCGGCGACGCTGCTCATCGGTGGCCCGGGCGTCGAGATACTTCTGCCAGCCCATGTTGTAGACGTCGGCCTCACCGCGCACCGCGTCCAGGAACCACACGCGGTTGACGACGTCGGCAAGCAGATCGACGTTGTGGCTGATGACGATCAAGCCGCCCTTGTGCTGCTGGAGGAATTCGCGCAGCCAACCGACCGAGTCGGCGTCGAGGTGGTTGGTCGGCTCGTCGAGCAACAGCGTGGTCGACGAGCCGGCACCGGATTCGGACGCGGCGAACAGGATTCGCGCGAGCTCCACCCGACGACGCTGACCGCCGGACAGCGTGCGCAGCGGCTGCGTCAGAACACGCTCCGCCAGACCGAGACTCGCGCAGATACGGCCCGCTTCGCTTTCCGCGGCGTATCCGCCGAGCGCGGCGAACCGCTCCTCGAGCTGGCCGTAGCGGCGCACCGCCTTGTCGCGGGCGGTGTCGTCGGCGACCTCGGCCATCAGCGCCTGCTGCTTCTCCAGATCCGCCAGCAAGGAATCGAGGCCGCGTGCCGACAAGACGCGATCGCGGGCGAGGACGTCGAGGTCCCCTTCTCTGGGATCCTGTGGCAGATAACCGACGTCTCCCGCACGAATGATCGTGCCCGCGTAGGGTTCGCCCTCCCCCGCCAGGATGCGCATGGTGGTGGTCTTGCCCGCCCCGTTACGCCCGACCAAGCCGATACGGTCGCCGGGCTGCACCCTCAGCGCAGCGCCTTCAGTGGAGAGCAGCGTGCGCGCGCCGGCGCGGACCTCCAGGTCCGTTGCGGTGATCACGCTGCATTCTCCTCAGTTCTTACTTGTCGTCAGAGGCCGTCGCCTCCTCGCGCTAGCGTTCGTCGGTGAAGACCGGGGCACGCTTCTCCGCGCGCGCTGCAACCGCTTCCTCGAAATTAGCGGTGAGCAATCGGACGAAGAGTTGTCCTAGGCCTTCGGCCTGCATATGTGCCTCCAGGCTACCGGCGTCAAGTCCACTCCAAAGCGTGCGCTTGGTCAACTCGATTCCCGGGCGCGAGAACGAGGCGATGCCCTCGGCCATGTCGTAACACGTCTCGAGCAGATCGGCCTCGGGTACCGAGCGCGATACGAGGCCGATGCGCTGAGCTTCGTCGGCGTCGACGTCGCGGCCGGTCAGCATCAGCTCGAACGCCCGCGAGGTCCCGATCGCGCGAGGCAGGAGGTACGACAGGCCGAGCTCGCTCGCCGTCAGTCCGTTGTTGATTCCTGCGGCGCGAAAGTACGCCCCAGCTGCGGCAACGCGGATGTCACAGGCGAGGGCCAGGCACAGTCCCCCGCCGATTGCCGCGCCGTTCACGGCGGCGATGACGGGCTGGTGCATCTTGCGCAGCGCCAGAATGACGTCATCGAGCACCTGCATCGATCGCAGAGCGAAGCTCGGACGGGTGAGCCCGTCGATGTGGGGCACGGATCCGGCTGACTTGTGATCGGCGCCGGACGAGAAGCCGCGGCCGGCTCCTGTGAGCACGATCACCCGAACCTCGTTGTCGTAGGTCAGCTCGTCGAGCACCTTTTTGAGCGGGACCATGACGTCGAACGCCATGGAATTCATTCGCTCGGGACGGTTCAACGTCACCAATGCCACGCCGGGGCGCGGACGGTCTACTAGGACGAATTGTTCGCTCACGGAGTGCACGCTATCGCGTGCACTCGTTACTCCGGCTGACCGTTCTCCTGCGCGGCCATCGCCGCGTCGACGTCGAACTCCTTGACCTTCTGGACCAGGTCTTCGAGAGCGGCCGGCGGCAACGCTCCAGCCTGGTTGAACACCAGCTTGCCTTTCTTGAAGACCATCAGGGTCGGGATCGAGCGGATATCGGCAGCCGCGGCGAGCTCCTGCTCAGCCTCGGTGTCGACCTTCGCGAACACGACGTCCGGATGCTGCTCCGAGGACGCCGCGAAGGTCGGGGCGAATTGCTTACACGGCCCGCACCACGACGCCCAGAAGTCGACCAGCACGATGTCGTTGTCCGTGATGGTCTCGTTGAATTGTTCGGCGGTGATGTCTTTCGTAGCCACGTTTCTCCTAACGTCAGGCTCCGACAGTCTGTTCCCAGTATGTGGTCATGGCAAAACAGTCGATAGTTCACGACGACCGCGTTCGAAGAATTCGGCTATGCGGCTGGTCAACCTGTCGACATCGAAGCTGCGGTCCAGCGGGTAGCGCGCGCCGAACGACGCGTTCCAGAAGTCGCCGGTGGGCACCGACCCCGGGCCCACGTACGCGTAGGGCATCGGGTGCTCGTCGTCGCCGGCGGACACGCCGTAGTTCACTTCCTCCTCGGTCACCGCGACGTCGAAATGTTCGGGCCACAGCACGGGATGGCAGTCGGGCAGAAAAGTCTTCAGGGCATACCCACCCGCATAGTGGCTGCGGTTGATCCACTCGGTGGCGTGGGCGTCGAGTCTCAGATCGGTGTTGGGCGGCAGCGGGTCGACGATCGTGTAGACCCCCTCGGGTGGGCCCGCGACGATGCCCGCGGCCTCGGCGACCAAACTCATCGGCCCCTCCAACGGCACCGCATCATTCGGTAGCACCAGTTCGGTGCCGTGCACCGCGACGGGGATCGTCATCGCGGCGAAGCCGTCCTGGCGCACCGCGAGCCGGATCGTGCCCGACGATCGGTATTGCGGGCCTGCTATCAGACTCTCGGCGACACCGCGCAGCTGTCGGCGGGTGGCGACGTAGCGATCGTCGAAGCTCACACTGACTGGGTTACCAGATAGGTCCGGCGTTACCGAGACTTTCGTGCCAATGTCGCTGCCTTATCCGCATTGGCCAACAGCCGAGCTTGGTACTTCGGCAACCAGAACACCTCGACGACGAGTGCCACCAGATAGATGGCCGATGCGACCACGTTGCCCCACGCGCCGTACTCCCAGTCCCACACCGCCGTCGCCATCGCGACGACAAGGACGAAGATGAGCACCCAGCGCACCCACCGCCCCGTCTCGGCGGCCGCGTGCAGTCCGCGGCTGTAGTCGATGGCGGACTGTGAGAGGCGGTCGTCGACCGCCTCGCCCTGCCGAACCGCTCGCGCCACCGCGAAGCGGTCATCGCCGGTGAGGTCCTTCGCACTCGGCCAGTACCGGGCCATGCGGCGCGCCATGAAGATCCCGTAGGTCGTGCCGACGATCACGAGCACGATCACGCCGGAAATCCAGAACCCCGAATCGAGCCACGCCAACACACCGACGCACAGGCCGACCGCGCAGCCGGTCGTCAGTGCACGCGACGCGAACCCACCCCGCCACACAGGCGCTGGAATAGTGACCACGCGACACAGTGTGACGGAAGAGCCGTCGGCTCACAGGTCCAATACGACGCCCAAAGTCGGTTTCGCCGAACAGATCAGCACGGCCCCCTCCTCGGGTAACTCCAGTGGCGGCTGCGGGTAGGTGATGGTCCCATCCACCAATGGCGTGACGCAGATGTGGCACACACCGCTGCGGCAGGAGAAGCGCGTAGGAACGTCACACGCCTCGGCGAGTTCGAGAATGCTGCCGTAGTCGTCCGACCACTTGGCGGTGATCCCGCTGCGCGCGAACGACACAGCCGGCCCGGTGCCCGGCAGACCGTCGGGCAGATGCGGTGCCCGGTGCGGCGCATCCGTGATGCCGGGATTGATGGGCGGCAGCGCGCCAAACAGTTCGGTGTGAATGCGGGCCGCGTCGATCCCCGCGCCCGCCAGCGCACTGCGGACGTCGGCCATGAACTGCTCGGGCCCGCAGACATACGCGATCGCGTCACGAGGCAGTCCCAGCGCGGCGACGGCCTCCGCGTCGGGTCTGCCGGTCTCGGCGGTGTAGAACACTCGCTGGCGGGCGTTGGGCAGCGACTCGATGAGCTCGCCGACTTCCGCGCCGAAAGCCAGGCTTTGCGGGTCACGAGTGACGTGTAGCCACCAGACCTCTCGCTCACTGCGCTGCGCCGCCAGGGCGTGCAGCATCGCGAGCACCGGGGTGACGCCGATGCCCGCCGAGGCGAGCACGACCGGACCGGTCTCGTCGCCTAGATAGAAGTCACCACGTGGCGCGGCCGCCTCGAGCACGGAGCCGGCCCGGAGCTTCTCGTGGATCCAGCGGCTCACCCGGCCGTGTTCTTCACGCTTCACGCTGATGCGGTACCGCGTGCCGGCGCTCGACAACGAATAGCTGCGCAGTGGCGCGGGGTCGCCGGCGGATACCCGCAGCGTCAGGAACTGGCCCGGGCGCGGGGCAGGTAGCGCCGTGCCGTCGGTGGTTTCGAACTCGATCGAGACGACGGACGGGCTTTCGCGGCGAGTTTCGGCCACCCGCAATGGGCGGAATCCGTGCCAGCCGGGTTCGACGCCGATCGGCGGCGGTGTTGCGCCGGAGGGGTTTTCGTGGGCGGCGAGTAACTCGACGAAGGACTGCTGCCAGCCCGGGCTGAGCGCAGGAACATCGACCGCCTTGCGCAGCATGTCGATGTCGCGGCCGGGTAGGTACAACAATGCATCGACGTCGGCGACGCTGAGTTCGTGGCGTCCGCGACGTGTCCGCACGATCTGGTCGCCCGCCGCGACGACGCCTTCTTCGATGACGCGGAAGTAGAAGCCTGGACGGTGATGGGCGACAAGGAGATTCGGCATCTCGGGCTCGCCCAGACGCATCCCGACGCGAAAGCACGTCACCCTCGGTTGAGTGACCTCGAATTCGGCCTCCCCGATGCGATACCTGTCCCCGATGCACACGTCCTCGTCGCTCAGACCTGTGATCGTGAAGTTCTCGCCGAACGTGCCCGGCACCAGATCGTCGCGTCCGAAGTGACGCCGCCAATGGTCGTAGGACTCGGTTTGGTAGACCATGACCGCGCGTTGTTCGCCGCCGTGCCCGTTGAGGTCGCCCTGGCCGTCGCCGTCGATGTTCAGTCGTCGCACCATCACCGAACCCTGCACCGGATTCTTGTCGATGCCGGTGTGGACCGTCTTGCCCCGCCACGGCACATCGGCGGGCATACCGACGTTGAGCGAAACCAATGTGGGGATGGCGCGATCGTTCACGCCTCTGCCGTCCGGGCGCGGCGATAGTGTCTGCGGGCTTTCATCCGGTTGCCGCATATGGCCATCGAACACCACCTGGCGGTGTTGGGCTTGCTGCGGTCGATGAGGAACAGCCGGCATTCGTCGTTCGCGCACGGCCGCAGCCGGCCCGGACTGGAGATCCGAAGCGCGTCCCAGGCCAGCACCGCACGGGCCGCGCCGCCCGCACCGTCGACGTCGACCCGCCAGTCCAATCCGTCGGCACCTGCGAGCGGACGCAGGCGGACACCGTCGACGAAACGCTTGAGCGCCCTGGGGCCCGTCTCGCCTCGCACCACCTTCTGCAGCACCGGGCGCACTTCCAGCAGGGCCGCGAGCTCCGCCTTGGTGTCTGCGACGTCGTGTGCGCGCATCCAGGCTTTCGCCGCCGCCGAATCGACGAGGCCGTCGTGCACTGTGCCGTCGACAACAGGCGTTGTGTTGAGCAGATCGAGCAGAAACGCCTCGTCGGAGGGGGCCGCCGCCACCAGATCCATATCTAACCTCCAAATTAATATTGACAGGTTACATCAGAAAGGGTAAGCCTGTCACTAACCGATAAAACCGATCAAAGGAGTTAGTCATGGGAGTCCATGTTCACCACCGCTACGCCACCGTTGACGGCCATCGGATCTTCTATCGCGAAGCGGGTCCACAGGGCGCGCCGACGCTCGTCCTGTTGCACGGATTCCCGACCAGTTCGTTCATGTTCCGCGACCTGATCCCCCGGCTCGCAGACCTCTATCACGTGATCGCGCCGGACCACCTCGGCTTCGGACTCTCCGATGCCCCGTCCGTCGACGACTTCGACTACAGCTTCGATGCGTTGACCGATCTGACCGAAGGACTGCTCGACCAGCTGGGCGTGACCCGATACGCGATATACGTCCAGGATTATGGCGCCCCCATTGGATGGCGCCTCGCGCTGCGGCACCCGCAGGCAATCACGGCGATCGTCACCCAGAACGGCAACGGCTATGACGAAGGCTTCGTCGACAGCTTCTGGACGGCGGTCTGGGACTACCAGCGCGAGCAGACCCCCGACACCGAAGCCGGGGTTCGTGCCGCACTCGACGTCGAGGGCATCCGATGGCAGTACCTGACCGGTGTCGGCGACGAATCCCTCGTCAGCCCTGACACGTGGATCCACGACGCTGCACTGGTGAGCCGACCGGGCAACGACCTGGTTCAGCTCACACTGTTCCGCGACTACGCGACGAACGCGCCGATGTACCCCGCACTGCACGAATACCTGCGCACCAGCAAGGTGCCCGTCCTCGCTGTGTGGGGTTACAACGATCCGATCTTCGGTCCCGACGGCGCCCGCGCCTTCGGCAAGGACGCCCACGACGCCGAGATCCACCTTCTCGACGGCGGCCACTTCCTGCTGGAGACCGCCGGCGAAGAAGTCGCGGACCTCATGCGTTCCTTCCTGCAGCAAACCACCGCATAACGAGAAAGGAGCACGACGATGGGATTGGCATGGCAACAAGGCCCTTTGGCCGCAGGAGCGGTTGGCCGCTTCCTGACCGCGGCATCGCTACCCGAGAAATTGCTGTTCGCCGAACCGCTACGGCGGCGGATGCGGGTGCGCGTGGGTGACGAGTGGATCGCCGACAGCGAGACCGTGCTGGCGCTGCACGAACCGGGCCGCTACCCCGTGGCGTACTTTCCGCGATCCGATATCCGCGAGGGCATCCTCGTCGACGAAGACCGTGTCACTCAACATGGCGATCTGGGCGACATGCGTTGGTACACCGTCGCGGTCGGCGATCGGCAGATCCCGCACGCGGCGTGGCAACACACGTCTCTTCCGGCCCACGCTGCGGAGTTGACCGATCGTGTCGCCTTCGCATGGCGGGCCATGGACGCCTTCTACGAAGAAGACGACCGCATCGTCGGACATGCAGCCGACCCGTACCACCGCATCGACATCCGCAACACCTCACGCCATCTGGTGGTCCGCGACGGCGACCGCGTCGTCGCCGACACCAACCACCCGGTGGTCCTGTACGAATCGGGTTTCGCCCCACGCTGGTACGTTCCCCGCGATGACGTCGACGAGACGCTACTCGAGCATGTCGACGGCCAAACGTTCTGTCCGTACAAGGGTTTGGCCGACTACTACACGATCGGTGAGCGCAAGCGCGCGGCGTGGTCGTACCTCAACGCGTGGCCGGAGTCCGGCCGGGTCAGCGGGCTGGTGTCCTTCGAACCCGACAAGATCGAGGTCTGGCTCGACGATCAGCGGTTGCATCTGGAACCAGGCCAGACCGTGGTCGCCCACGGCATCGACCGCGGCCTCGACTCCGACGAGCTCCTGCAGAACGCGTCGCGGAGCACGTCGTGAAGGCGACACTGGAAGTCGTGATCCTGCCCGTCTCCGACGTCGATAAGGCGCTGGACTTCTACCGCGACAAGGTCGGCTTCACCCTCGACGTCGACTACGCGCCCGCCACGGACTTCCGCGTCGTCCAGCTCACGCCGCCGGGCTCGGACACGTCGATACAGTTCGGCATCGGACTCACCGACGCGCACCCCGGTTCGGTGCATGGTCTGTACCTCGTGGTCGACGACATCAGCGCGGTGCGCGACGAACTCGTCGCGCACGGCGTCGGCGTGACGTCCATCCGGCACAAGGATGTCGACAACGGCCAGTGGCGCGGCCGGTACCGCCTCGGCGCCGATCCGCACAGATCCGACTACGCCAGCTTCGCCGACTTCAGCGACCCCGACGGCAACACGTGGGTGCTTCAGGAACGCGGCGACCGAAATGATTGACCGTCCAACGGTGCTGGTTTTCGACGTCAACGAGACGCTGATCGACATCGAATCGTTGGCCCCGCACTTCGAGCGGATGTTCGGCGATCGCCTGGTCCTTCGTGAGTGGTTCAACCAGCTCGTCATGTATTCGATGGCAGCCACCCTGTCGGGCAACTACGTCGACTTCTTCACCCTCGGTCAAGCTGTTCTACACATGATCGGCGGCAGTCGCCGAGTACCGATCAGCGAGGGCGACCTCGCGGATTTCGCCTATGGCATGCGCACCATGCCCGCACACCCCGACGCCGCCGAGGGGCTCGCCGAGCTACGTGCGCGGGGTTATCGGCTTGTCACCCTGACCAATTCGCCGCCGAAGCCGGGCGTGCCGACACCACTGGAGAACGCCGGCCTTGCACAGCACTTCGAGAAGCAATTCAGTGTCGACACCTGGCGCGTGTTCAAGCCGTCCCCTGAGCTGTATACGGGCGTCGCCGAAGAGTTAGGGGTCGAGGTGTCGGACTGCATGATGGTCGCCGCACACGTGTGGGACACCATCGGCGCTCAGGCGGCGGGGTTCCGCGGCGCGCTGATCACGCGCCCGGGCAACGCACCGCTGCCCACAGTCGCGCTGCCTCAGCCGGACCTTGTCGTCGCAGACATGCTAGAGCTGGTCGGGCGGCTTTCTACAACTTGGGATCGGTAGTACGACTGGCAGTGTGTACTTCGTGCAACGACGCCGCCAACCGGCGCGGCGCACAAACGACAGGACGTACGCAGTGTCAACCAAACGGATTCTCGCGGGGGCGCTGGCCTCGGTCGGTCTCGCGGCGGCAAGCCTCGGCGTGGGCACGGGCACCGCTGTGGCTTCGCCATCGGTGCCGCATCAGTGGTGTCCGGGACAGTCGATGTATCCCCCGAGTGGCCCTGGGGCCGTCTATGTGTGGGATATGAACGTGTGCCACACCTGGCAGTACGTACGCATGGGCATGGGCAATGTCGCCACCAAGAACTTGGACGGCTCTATCGACTACAGCCCCAGCAATGTCTTTGACGGCCCAGTCATCCCGCCAGGCTCGGCTTTCGAGTGCGGCACCGGCCTCTTCGGCGGTGGCATCGTGTGCTGATCACCGACGGGGCGGCCGCCGACCTCAGGGCCTCAGACCGTAAAGCCCAGCGCGCGTAGCTGTTCGCGGCCGTCCTCAGTGATCTTGTCCGGACCCCACGGCGGGTTCCACACCCAGTTGATCTTGATCTCCTTGACCAGACCGCTGCCGACTAGCGCGGTCCGCGACTGGTCTTCGATCACGTCGGTCAGCGGGCAGGCGGCCGACGTCAGCGTCATGTCAATCAACGCGACGTCGCCCTCTTCACCCTTCTCGACGTTCAAACCGTAGACGAGACCGAGGTCGACAACGTTGATCCCGAGCTCCGGGTCGACGACGTCGCGCATCGCCTCTTCGAGGTCGGCGAGCATTTCGTCGCTAGGCACTGCGGTGTCGCTCATCTGAAATCTCCTCATTCATTGGAGCTAGTACTCCGCTTGATGCGCTCGCCTCCGCGAGCGCGGCCTTGAAGGCCATCCAACCCAGCAGAGCGCATTTCACCCGCGCCGGGTACTTCGAGACACCGGCGAACGCGATGCCGTCTCCGATCACATCTTCGTCGCCCTCGACCGCACCGCGCGACGAAATCATCTCGGTGAACGCCGCGATCGTCTTGAGCGCCGTTCCGATGTCCTGCCCGATCACCTGATCGGTGAGCACCGACGTCGAAGCCTGGCTGATCGAGCAGCCCTGCCCGTCATACGAGATGTCGGCGACCCGCTCACCGTCGTCGGACAGCGTCACGCGCAATGTCACCTCGTCGCCGCACGTCGGGTTCACCTGAAAGGACTGCGCGTGGTACGGCTCGCGCAGCCCCCGGTGATGCGGGTGCTTGTAGTGATCGAGGATCACTTCCTGATACATCTGCTCGAGTCTCACGCGAAGAACTCCACCGCGCGTTTGACGCCGGCGATCAGTCGGTCGACCTCATCGTGGGTGTTGTAGACCGCGAACGACGCCCGCGCGGTCGCCGCGATGCCGAACCGGCGATGCAGCGGCCACGCGCAGTGGTGTCCCACGCGCACGGCGACACCTTCGTCATCGAGGACCTGACCGACATCGTGGGCGTGCACGCCGTCAAGCACGAACGCCACCGGCGAGCCTCGATGCTCCATGGATTTCGGCCCGATGATGCGCACGCCGTCGATGGTTGCCAGTCCTTTCAGCGCTGCGGCCACCAACTCGGCCTCGTGCGCCTCGACGGACGGCATCCCGATCTTCGTCAGATAGCGTGCGGCCGCGGCAAGTCCGACGACCTGAGACGTCATCGGCGTGCCAGCCTCGAACCGTTGCGGTGCGGGCGCGTACGTGGTGGCCTCCATCGTCACCGTCTCGATCATCGATCCGCCGGTGATGAACGGAGGCAACTGGTCGAGCACCTCGCGACGGCCGTAGAGTACGCCGATGCCGTTGGGCCCCAGCATCTTGTGGCCGGAGAACGCCGCGAAGTCGACGTCGAGCGCATGGAATTCGACCGGCTGGTGCGGTACCGACTGGCAGGCATCCAGCACCGTCACCGCGCCGACCGCATTGGCCCGCGCCACCAGTTCGGATACAGGTGCAACAGCGCCGGTGACATTCGAATGATGGCTGAAAGCAACCAGTTTCACGCGCTCGTCGAGCTCGAGCGAATCGAGGTCGATTCGGCCGTCGTCGGTGACCCCGTACCACTTGAGCGTGGCACCAGTCCGACGCGCCAGCTCCTGCCACGGAATGAGGTTCGCGTGGTGCTCCAGCTCGGTGGTGACGATGACGTCGCCGGGACCGATAGCTCTTGGGAACCGGTCGTCGCCGACCGCGTAGGACACCAGGTTGATGGCCTCGGTGGCGTTCTTCGTGAACACCAGCTCATCGGTATCGGCGCCGACGAAGGCCGCGATGTCGGCGCGGCCGTTCTCGTAGGCGTCGGTTGACTCCTCCATCAGCTGGTGCGCACCGCGATGCACCGCGCCATTCGACGTGGTCAGAAATTCACGCTCGGCGTCGAGGACCTGCAGCGGTCGCTGCGAGGTGGCGCCGGAATCCAAATACGCCAGCTGGTTTCCGCTGCGCATGACCCGCTGCAGGATCGGGAAATCCGCCCTGATCCCGTTGACATCCAACGTCTTCGTCGACTTCTCGACCGACGTGGTCATGTCAGGCTCCGACCGCCTGGGTGAAGCGTTCGTATCCATTGGCGTCGAGTTCGTCGGCCAGCTCGGGTCCGCCGGATTCGACGATGCGACCGTTGACGAATACGTGCACGAACTGCGGCTGGATGTAGCGCAGGATGCGTGTGTAGTGGGTGATGAGCAGCAGCCCACCGTCGTTCGCCTCGGCGAAACGGTTCACACCTTCGCTGACCACCCGCAGCGCGTCGACGTCCAGACCGGAGTCGGTCTCGTCGAGAATCGCGATCTTCGGCTTGAGCAGTTCGAGCTGCAGGATCTCGTGGCGCTTCTTCTCGCCGCCCGAGAAGCCTTCGTTGACACTGCGTTCGGAGAACGACGGGTCGATGTCGAGGCCTTCCATCGCACCCTTGACCTCTTTGACCCAGTGCCGCAGCTTGGGCGCCTCACCGCGGACGGCGGTGGCGGCGGTGCGAAGGAAGTTCGACATCGACACACCGGGAACCTCGACCGGGTACTGCATCGCGAGGAACAGGCCAGCGCGGGCGCGCTCGTCAATGCTCATCTCGAGCACATCCTGACCGTCCAGCGTGATCGAGCCGGAGGTCACCGTGTACTTCGGATGACCAGCAACGGCATACGACAGCGTTGACTTCCCAGACCCGTTGGGCCCCATCAGGGCGTGCGTCTCCCCCGAATTCACGGTGAGCGTCACGCCTTTCAGGATCGGGATGTCGGTCCCGTCTTCCTTGGAGACGACGCTGACGTGCAGATCTTTGATTTCCAGTGTGGTCATGAGGTGGCTGTCCTCGATTCTGTTATCTCTAGTTCATGTTCGATGGCCTCGGTGAGGCGTTCTCGCACCGCAGGCACAGCGATCTTCTGAATCAGCTCGCCGAAGAAGCCGCGGACGACGAGGCGCCTGGCCTGGTCTTCGGGGATACCGCGCGCCTGCAGGTAGAACAGTTGCTCGTCGTCGAAACGTCCGGTGGCGCTGGCGTGTCCGGCACCGGCAATCTCGCCGGTCTCGATCTCGAGGTTCGGCACCGAGTCGGCGCGGGCGCCGTCGGTGAGCACCAGGTTGCGGTTGGTCTCAAAGGTGTCGGTGCCTGTCGCCGCGGCGCGGATCAGCACGTCACCGACCCACACGGTGTGCGCGTCGGGCTTGGCGGAGTCCGGATCGCCTTGCAGCGCACCCTTGTACGTGACGTGCGAGCGACAATTCGGCTGGGCGTGGTCGACGAGTAGACGCGATTCGAAGTGCTGGCCGTCGTCGGCGAAATACAGGCCGAGCATCTCGGCGTCACCGCCCGGTGCACAGAACCTCGTCCGTGCGGTGAGCCGCACGAGATCGCCGCCGAGGGTGACGGCCACGTGCCGCAGCACCGCGTCCTTGCCGAGGGCGGCGTGATGGCTGCTGACATGTACCGCGTCGTCGGCCCAGTCCGCGATCGAGACGACGGTCAGCCGGGCGGAATCCTCGACGACGAATTCGACGTTGTCGGCATAGGTTCCGCTGCCGCGCTGGTCGATGACGACAACGGCTTCACCGAGCTCGCCCACCCGCACCTGCAGGTGGCCGTAGGCCGTAGCGCCCTCGCCGGGTCCCGTCACGTCGATCTCGATCGGCGCTTCGCAGACGACATCTTTCGGAACGGTGACCACCGTGGCGCTGTTGAAGGACGAGAATGCCTGGGCGGCAACCCGGTCGGCGGGCACACCGCCCTGTCCGAGACGCTCGTCGCCGCGGCGCACCGACTCCACTCTGACACCCGCGCATTCGGAAACCTCGATGCTCGCAGTGCCGTTCGCTAGAGCTGACCCGTCGTGCAGGCCGCGCAGGCGCTTGAGCGGGGTGAAGCGCCAGATCTCGTCGCGGCCGCCGGGCACCTCGAAAGCCTCGACGTCGAACGACGTGAACAACTCCCCTTTGTTGGCGCCCTCGACCGCATTGGTGAGGTTCTGAGTCATCTAGCCGACCGCGCCTTCCATCTGCAGCTCGATCAGACGATTCAGTTCGAGCGCGTACTCCATCGGGAGTTCCTTGGCGATCGGCTCGACGAAGCCGCGAACGACCATCGCCATCGCCTCGTCCTCGGTCAGGCCACGGCTCATCAGATAGAACAGCTGATCCTCGCTGACCTTCGACACCGTCGCCTCGTGCCCCATCGTGACGTCATCCTCGCGGATGTCGACGTACGGATAGGTGTCGCTGCGGCTGATGGTATCGACAAGCAGCGCATCGCATTTCACGCTGGACCGCGAGCCGTGCGCACCCTTGTTGACTTGAACCAGGCCACGGTAGGACGCGCGGCCACCGCCGCGCGCGACGGACTTCGACACGATGTTGCTCGACGTGTTCGGCGCCAGGTGGAGCATCTTCGCGCCGGTGTCCTGATGCTGACCCTCGCCCGCGAACGCCACCGAGAGCACCTCGCCCTTGGCGTGCTCGCCGGTCATCCAGACGGCGGGGTACTTCATGGTCACCTTCGAGCCGATGTTGCCGTCGACCCACTCCATCGTGGCGCCGGCCTCGGCACGAGCCCGCTTGGTGACGAGGTTGTAGACGTTGTTCGACCAGTTCTGAATGGTCGTGTAACGGCAACGCCCACCGGGCTTCACGATGATCTCGACGACCGCGGAGTGCAGCGAGTCGCTCTTGTAGATCGGCGCGGTACATCCCTCGACGTAGTGCACGTAGGCGTCTTCGTCGACGATGATCAGCGTGCGTTCGAACTGACCCATGTTCTCGGTGTTGATGCGGAAGTACGCCTGCAGCGGGATGTCGACGTGGACACCCTTCGGCACGTAGATGAACGAACCGCCCGACCACACCGCGGTGTTCAGTGCGGAGAACTTGTTGTCACCGGCGGGGATCACCGTCCCGAAGTACTGCTTGAACAGTTCGGGATGCTCACGCAGACCGGAATCGGTGTCCAGGAAGATGACGCCTTGAGACTCCAGATCCTCGCGGATCGAGTGGTAGACGACCTCCGACTCGTACTGCGCGGCGACACCGGAGACCAGGCGCTGCTTCTCGGCCTCGGGGATGCCGAGCTTGTCGTAGGTGTTGCGGATGTCCTCGGGCAGGTCATCCCACGTCGCGGCCTGCTTTTCGCTGGACCGCACGAAGTACTTGATGTTGTCGAAATAGATGCCCTCGAGGTTGGAACCCCAGTTCGGCATCGGCTTCTTGTCGAACGTGCGCAGCGCCTTCAGCCGGGTCTCCAGCATCCATTCGGGCTCGCTCTTCTTGGCGGAGATGTCGCGCACCACTGCCTCGGACAGTCCGCGCTGCGCGCTGGCGCCCGCGACGTCGGAATCCGCCCAGCCATAGCCGTATCGACCCAGCGACTCAATGGTCTGCTCCTGGGTCAGGGCCTCTGGGGTGGTCGTCATGTCGACGCTCCTAGCTTGCTGGTGGTGGTTTCGGCGCGGGCTGTGCGCCGAACTGTGGTGTCGGTGAGCGGCACGTGCGTCGTGCACGCGCAGTCACCGTTGACGATCGTGGCGAGCCTTTGTACGTGCGTACCCAGGATCTCGGCGAACGCCTCGCGCTCGGTTTCGCACAGTTCCGGGAATTCCTCGGCGACGTGCGATACCGGGCAGTGGTGCTGGCAGAGCTCTATTCCATGCAGCGGGGCGCTCACCTCGGTGGCGGTGGCAGCGTACCCGGCCGTTGTCAGTGCTTCTGCCACGCGATCGACAACGGATGCAACGTCGTCGGGTCCCTTCGTTACTCCCGAAAGGATGGTGTCGATGCGGCGGCGCGCGAACGTCCGCACGGCGTCGTCACCACCGATCTCGCGCAACTGGCGCATGGCCGCGGACGCGAGGTCGTCGTATGCGTGGCCCATCTTGGCGCGCCCAGCCGACGTCAGGCGGTACCGCTTGGCCGGCCTGCCGCGACCGCTGTGCTGCCACGCCGCCGCGGCGCTGGACTGCGCGTCGCCGGCGTCCATCAGCGCATCGAGGTGCCTGCGTACCCCAGCGGCGGAAATCCCCAGCTGATCGCCGATCTCTGTCGCCGTGATCGGCCCTGCCTCCAGCAGCAGCTGCACGATTGCGCCACGGGTATGGCCCTCCGAACTGGATGTCGCCGCCGTAGCGGCTCCAGCGCTGTCCGGAACGAATTTCACAACACCATTGTGACGGAATTCCGAAACCGGGTCTAGCAAGGGGACCCTTACGTGAGCGCCGTCATACGATCGGCCTGTGAGCAAAGCGAACCGGCGTTTGGTGCTGGCCAAACGCCCCACCGGACTTGTCGACGACGACACCCTGCGCCTGGAGACGGAACCCGCACCAGAACCCGCCGACGGTGAGGCCCTGGTGCAGGTCCGATACCTGTCGATCGACCCGACGATCCGCACATGGATGGACGACGTGCCCAGCTACCTGCCGCCGATACAGATCGACGAGGTCATCCGAAGCGGCGGTGTCTGTGAGGTCATCGAGAGCCGCACGGACGCCTACCAGCCTGGTCAAATGCTGTTCGGCATGCCCGGCTGGCAGGACTACGCGATCGTCGACACGGGCGAGCGGGCGATGCAGGTGCTGCCCGATGGTGTGCCTCCGGGGATCGCCATCGGGATCCTCGGCGTCACCGGCATGACCGCCTACTTCGGCATCACCGACGTCGGCCAGATCAAGGAGGGCGACGTCGTGGTGATCTCGGGTGCGGCGGGCGCCACCGGCTCGGCCGCCGGGCAGATCGCCAAGCTCAAAGGTGCCAAGAAAGTCGTCGGCATCGCGGGCGGCGCCGAAAAGTGCGCCCACATCGTCGGGGAACTCGGTTTCGACGAGGCGATCGACTACAAGAACGAGAACGTTGCGGCACGGCTGCGCGAAGCCTGCCCCGACGGCATCGACCTGTACTTCGACAACGTCGGCGGCTCGATCCTCAACGACTGCCTCGCGAACCTGGCGCTGCGCGGCCGCGTTGTGCTCTGCGGTGCGATTTCCACCTACAACGACGACGGTCCGCCGACGGGTCCGAGCAACTATCTGACCCTGCTCGTGCGTCGTGGGCGCATGGAAGGATTCATCATCCTCGATTACCTCGACCGCTTTCCCGCCGCGCAGCTGGAGATGGCGGGCTGGATCGCCGAGGGCAAGATCAAGTCGTCCGAGCACATCGTCGAGGGTCTTGAGAAGGCGCCCGACGCGCTGAACCTGTTGTTCAGCGGCGGAAACACCGGCAAGGTGATCGTCGCGCTCTAACGATTACGCTGCACTGATGGCCGCGCGCCCCGGCTCCCTCAGCTCGTCGATTGCCAAATGGCACGCCGACGAGCGTGCGGTGGGCTCTCCACTCAACGATGCCGAAGTCATCGCGATGCGTCGGACTCGTCTGTTCGGCGCCACCGGCACGGTGCTGATGGCGATCGGTGCGCTGGGTGTCGGCGCCCGCCCAGTGGTGCAGGATCCGACCTTCGGCGTGCGTCTGCTCAATCTGCCGTCGCGGATTCAGACGGTCTCACTGACCATGACCACCACCGGCGCGGTGATGATGACGCTCGCGTGGCTGATGCTCGGACGATTCGCGCTCGGCAAGCGTCGCATGTCCCGCAGCCAATTGGACCGCACGCTGCTGCTGTGGGTGCTACCCCTGCTCATCGCGCCGCCGATGTACAGCCGCGACGTCTACTCCTATCTGGCGCAGAGCGAGATCGCCGCGAAGGGCCTCGATCCCTACCGCGTCGGGCCCGCGCCCGGACTCGGGCTGGATCACGTCTTCACGCTGTCGGTGCCGAACATGTGGCGCGATACCCCGGCGCCGTACGGACCACTATTTCTGTGGATCGGTGAGGGCATATCGAGCATCACCGGTGAGAACATCGTTGCCGCGGTGCTTAGTCATCGTCTGGTGGTGCTGCTCGGTGTCGGCCTGATCGTTTGGGCCACACCACGTTTGGCGCGGCGATGCGGTGTCGCCGAGGTGAGTGCGCTGTGGTTGGGCGCAGCCAACCCGCTGCTGATCATGCATCTGGTCGCGGGTATCCACAACGAGGCATTGATGCTGGGCCTGATGCTCGCGGGCACCGAATTCGCATTGCGCGGGATCGATGCCGCCCGGCCATTGATTCCCAAGCCGCTGGCTTGGCCGCAGGGCCCGGAAGCCTGGGCCCGGTGGCGACCGTCCCTGATGCTGTTGATCGGCGTTGTCCTGATCACGCTGTCCTCGCAAGTCAAGCTGCCGTCGCTGCTCGCACTCGGCTTCGTGGCGATGGCGCTGGCCTGTCGATGGGGCGGCACGATCAAGGCGTTCATCCTCGCCGGCGGATCGCTCACGGCGGTGTCGGTGGCGGTGATGGCCCTGATCGGCTGGGCCAGCGGCCTTGGGTTCGGTTGGCTCTTCACGTTGGGTACCGCGAACGTCGTGCGCAGCTGGATGTCGCTGCCTACGCTGGCCGCACTGGGCACCGGACAGGTCGGCATCCTGCTCGGGCTGGGTGACCACACCACCGCGATCCTCGGCCTGACCCGTGCCATCGGTGTCGTCATCATCGCGATCCTGGTGACATGGCTGTTGCTCGCGGTGCTCCGTGGGCGCCTGCACCCGGTCGGCGGTCTAGGCGTCGCCCTGGGACTGACGGTGCTGTTGTTCCCGGTGGTTCAGCCCTGGTACTTACTCTGGGCGATCATCCCGCTGGCGGCGTGGGCCACCCGCCCCGCGTTCCGCACGACCACCATCGTGGTCACGCTCGTGGTCGGCATCTTCGGCCCGACGGCGAACGGCGACCGCTTCACTCTGTTCCAGATCCTGCTGGCCGTCGTCGCGAGCACGGTCATCGCGCTGCTGCTCATGGCGATCACGTACAACCATCTGCCGTGGCGCAGCATCCCCCGGGATTTCCACACCGACGACAGCGCCGTAGACACTGCCCGGCCGGCCTCCGAGACGCCGCAACCACCGCCGACCCCACCGGTGAAGCCCGACGCCTACGCTGAATCCCCGTGACTCACCCAGGATCAGGGGCTTCCTCCGTCCCCGTGCGCCTGCGCGGGGTCACCAAGCGGTATGGGTCGACGACGGCGGTGGGTGGTCTCGACCTCGACGTTGGGACGGCCGAGGTGCTGGCGCTGCTCGGCCCCAACGGTGCGGGCAAAACCACAACAGTGGAGATGTGCGAGGGGTTCATCAAGCCCGATTCGGGCACGATCGAGATCCTCGGACTGGACCCGTTCGGTGACAACTCCGCAGTGCGAGAGCGGATCGGCGTGATGTTGCAGGGCGGCGGCGCATACCCCGCGGCGCGGGCGGGCGAAATGCTCGACCTTGTCGCGTCCTACGCCGCGAACCCGCTGGATCCGAAATGGTTGATGGACACGTTGGGTCTGACCGACTCGGCACGCACCACCTACCGCAGGCTTTCGGGTGGCCAGCAGCAGCGACTGGCCCTTGCGTGCGCCGTCGTCGGCAGACCCGAGCTGGTGTTCTTGGACGAACCGACCGCAGGCATGGATGCGCACGCCCGAATCGTGGTGTGGGAGTTGATCAATGGACTACGCCGCGACGGTGTGACGGTGGTGCTGACCACCCATCAGCTGAGCGAGGCCGAGGAGCTGGCCGACCGCATCGTCATCATCGACCACGGTGTCGCGGTGGCCAGTGGAACGCCCGAAGAGCTGATGCGCAGCGGCGCGGAGAACCAATTGCGGTTCCGCGCACCGCGCATGCTGGACCTGTCACTGTTGGTCTCCGCGCTTCCCGAGACGTACAAGGCGACTGAGACGGCCCCTGGCGAATACCTCGTCGAGGGTGACATCGACCCGCAGGTGCTGGCCACCGTGACGGCGTGGTGCGCGCGCGTCAACGTGCTTGCCACCGACATGCGGGTGGAGCAGCGCAGCCTCGAGGACGTGTTCCTCGACTTGACCGGCCGGGAGTTGCGATGACGAATCGCTTTGCGCCAGGGACTTTCACACCGGACCCGCGGTCGGCCACGGTGCAGAAGATGTTGACCGCGCAGTTCGGCCTCGAACTGAAGCTGCTGCTGCGCAACGGTGAGCAACTTCTGCTGACGATGTTCATCCCGATCACCCTGCTCGTCGGCCTCACGCTGCTGCCGTTCGGAACATTCGGCGAGAACCGCGCGGCGACGTTCGTTCCGGCAATCATGGCGTTGGCGGTGATCTCGACGGCCTTCACCGGACAGGCTATCGCCGTGGCATTCGATCGCCGTTATGGCGCCCTCAAACGGCTTGGCGCGACGGCGCTGCCGGTATGGGGCATCATCGCGGGGAAATCGCTGGCGGTGGTGGCCGTCGTGTTCCTTCAGGCAATCGTTCTGGGCGCCATAGGTTTTGCGCTCGGCTGGCGTCCACCCATCGCAGGGCTGGCGCTGGGCGCGGTGATCATTGCGCTGGGGACGGCGGGGTTCGCCGCACTCGGCCTGCTGCTCGGCGGGACGCTGCGCGCGGAGATCGTGCTCGCGGTGGCGAACCTGCTGTGGTTCGTCTTCGCAGGCCTCGGCGCGCTGACGCTGGAGGGCGGCATGGTGCCGACGGCGTTGTCCTGGATCGCGCGGCTGACGCCCTCCGGAGCCTTGACCGAAGCCCTGTCGCAGGCGATGACGCCGTCAGTTGACTGGTTCGGCCTGGCGGTGCTTGCGGTGTGGGGCTCCGTTGCGGCCCTGTGCGCGCTGCGCTGGTTCCGCTTCACCTGACGATTCCAGTTGCGGCAGCAGGTATTCCAGCTGTCCAACCTCTTCTATGTTGTGCTTGACCCAGGCGTGAGCCTTGTCTTCGGAGAACCGGCGACGCAGGATGCGGTTGACCGGCGCCAGCACCGCCACCCGTGGCCCGAGGTCCATCACCGTGACGTAGTGAGCTCCATCGGCTCCCGCTGACCACGTGTGTTCGAGTTGGAAGACGATGACGCCTGCGATCCGCACAACGAGCCGAATCCCCGTCTCGTCGAGTTTCTCTACGCGCGCGATCTCATCGACCAGATACTCGGGCTTGGCGCCGAACGCCTCGACCATGTGAAATCGCGCGCCCTCGGCGGCTCCCCCCGTCGGGGCCGATCGCGCAAGCTCCCACTTGATGTGATCGATGGGGTGCCAGGCCAAATACCTGTCGATGACGACGCCGCCGTAGGACATCGTGCCGCCGAGATGGGTGAACCAGTCGAGCAGCATGGCGGGCGTGACGCCCGCCAACGGCCGATGGTCGATCGTGATGCGCCGCCGGCCGTATGGATGGTCACTGTAATGAACCGTCGCAGTGTCGACGGACCGCAACGGATAAAGCACCGGACGAGCCATGATTACCTCCAAGATACGGTATCGTTTCTTATATTTCCAGACTAAGCTGCTGGCGTAAGATACGCAAGCGTTTCTTTGTTGGGAGGTTCCATGCGGCGACGTCGCGGCGACGAACTGGACACGGCGATCCGGGCCGCGGTCCTGGCGCTGCTGGCCGAACACGGGCCCGCAGGGGTGACCATGGAGGCCGTTGCCACTGCCGCGCAGACCAGCAAGCCGGTGCTGTACCGGCGATGGCCCGATCGCGGCGCGCTGTTGCGCGACACCCTGCTGAGGATCGCAACCACGGCGATCCCACATGAGGACACCGGCAGCTACCGCAGCGACATGCTCGCGATCCTGCGCGGGTGGGCGGCGCTCTTCACCGGACCCGAGTCTTCCGTGCTTCGGGCCGCCGTCGCGGCCGCGGCCCACGATCCGGAGCTCACGGCGGCGTTTCAGGAAGACGTCATCGGCTGGCGCAAACAGGAGATGGCCGCATTGCTGGCCCGCGGTATCGAACGTGGCGATGTGCGGGCCGACGTCCCTGTCGAGATCGCGCGGGAGCTCGGCCAGAGCGTGCTTTGGCACCGGTTGCTGATCACCGGCGACCCGATCACCGATGATCTGGTCGTGCAGCTGGTCGATGAGGTCCTGGTGCCGTTCGTCGCGCCGCGCGAACAAACCGGCCCTACTACAGCGCGTAGTTAAACCTGCTCTACCATCGAGGCCGTGCCCGTCGGACGAATCTTCCTGCGACTGGTCGACCTTCTGCCGTTGCCGAGCCTGCGGGTCCAGCGCGCCATCGCCGCTGCAGTGATCCTGACCCAGGGCGGTATCGCGGTGACTGGCGCCATTGTCCGCGTCACCGCCTCGGGTCTCGGCTGCCCGACCTGGCCACAGTGCTTCCCCGGCAGTTTCACCCCGATCCCCCACCCCGAGGTCGCGGGCATCCATCAGGCCGTCGAGTTCGGCAACCGGATGATCACGTTCCTCGTGGTGCTCACCGCTGCGCTCGCGGTGCTGGCCGTCACGCGCGCCCGTCGGCGCCGCGAGGTGCTGATCTACGCGTGGCTGATGCCGGCCTCGACCGTCGTTCAGGCCGTGATCGGCGGCATCACGGTGCTCACCGGCCTGCTGTGGTGGACGGTTGCCATCCACCTGCTGGCGTCGATGACCATGGTGTGGGTTTCGGTGCTGCTGTACGTGAAGATCGGCGAGCCCGACAGCGGCGTCGTACGACCCAGGATTCCGAAACCGTTGCGTCAGTTGACGATCCTGAGTGCGGTCGCGCTGGCGGCCGCGCTGGTGACAGGAACCCTGGTCACCGGCGCGGGTCCGCACGCCGGCGACAAGAGCATCACTCAACCGGTGCCACGGCTACAGGTCGAGATCACGACGCTGGTGCACATGCACTCGTCGCTGCTCGTGGCGTTCTTGTCGCTGCTCATTGCGCTGGGCTTCGGACTGCTCGCGGTACGCGCCCCGCGGCCGGTCATGCTGCGGCTTGGCGTGCTCGTCGGCCTGGTGTTCACGCAGGGACTGGTCGGCACCGTGCAGTACTTCAGCGACGTGCCCGCGGCGCTGGTGGCCGTTCACGTCGCCCTTGCGGCCACGTGTACCGCAGCGACCGCCGCACTATGGGCGTCGATGCGAGAGCGGGCCGAGTCCGAGCCGCTCGAGGGCACCCTCGACCCCGGAGACGAAGTCGCGTTGCCTACGGCTCCGAGTGGCGGCGTCTAGCTGGCGCCAGCCCAGGGACGGTTCGACGAGTTCGAGTTCAAGCACTTGCGGATCGGTTGGGCCACCGATCACATCGACCCGCGCATACAGCAGTTCGGCCACGTCGATGCGCAGATAGGCGCCCGCGGCGGCCAGCGCCGCATGCCCGATATCCCACAGCTCGAAGTCCGGCTCAGCCGGGGTCAGCGACTCCTCGGCGTAGGTACCCGAGTCGTCGAAGGCGGGTCGGCTCCCCGGTGACGGCAGGATTGGCCCCTTCGTGAACGCGTGCGACTGACGACCGCCCAGAAAGACCATCGCCGTCTCACCGTCCTCGACCCGCCGATCGTAGGGCTGCACCAATGCGGTCCGCCCCTCAACGTGCAGCGCCGCGACATGCCGCCGGGCCGCATCGCGGTCACCGAACCGTTGTGCACCAACAGATCCCGCGCCAACCGAAGGCTTGACCACGACCTCGCCGCTGGGGATGTGCACCCGCTGTCCCGGCTCGATGAACCGGCCGGGGACGACAGGCACGCCGGCCTCGGCGAGGTCGGCCAGATACTTCTTGTCGGTGTTCCACGCCACCACCGCGGGAGCGTTGACGAGATTGCGGACCCTGGTCGTCCAGTCCAGGAACTCGTCGAGCCGCTCAATGTAGTCCCACGTCGCGCGCAGAATCACCAGGTCCGCCCTCAGCGTGTCCGGGTCATCCCAGGGCAACCAGCGGGCATGCAGACCGTGTTTGCTCAGCGCCGCGACCAGTTCGGCATCATCGCCGTCGCCCTCGGGTAACGCCTGGCAGCCGGCCAGCACGATCCGTGGATGGAAGACGTCCGGGCGCGCGAGTTTCATACCAAGGCAGGATAGAAGGATGTACGCCATCGAAGTCGCCGAGACCGGCGGACCAGAAGTGCTGACCTACCGCGAGAAGCCGCAGCCGGCCCCCGGGCCCAACGAGGTACTGATCAAAGCCGAAGCGATCGGCGTGAACTTCCTCGACACGTACTTTCGATCGGGGCTGTATCCGAGGGAGTTGCCGTTCGTCCTCGGCAACGAGGTGTGCGGCACAGTCGAGGCTGTCGGCGACGAGGTCGCGGCCCTGGCGGTCGGCGACCGAGTGGTCACCGCCCAGGCCAACGGCGCGTACGCCGAATATGCCTTGGCGACAGCGGATTTCTGTGCCTACGTGCCCGACGGCGTCAGCGCCGATACGGCCGCAGCAGCCCTGCTCAAGGGGATGACCGCGCACTACCTGATCAAGTCGACGTACCCCGTGCAGCAGGGTGACGCCATCCTGGTGCACGCCGGCGCGGGAGGTGTGGGGCTGATCCTCACGCAGTGGGCCACCAGCATGGCTGCCCGCGTGATCACCACAGTGTCCACGCCGGAGAAGGCAGAGTTGTCACGGCAGGCGGGCGCCGTCGAGGTCCTCGACTACCCCGACGATCCAGCGGAGTTCGGCGCCAAGATCAAGGACCTCACCGATGGCGGAGTTGCCGTGGTGTACGACGGCGTCGGCGCCAATACCTTCGACGCCAGCATCGCCAGCCTCGCCGTCCGCGGCACGCTGGCACTGTTCGGGGCATCCAGCGGACCCGTGCCGCCGCTCGATCCGCAGCGCCTCAATGCCGCCGGCTCACTGTTCTTGACCAGACCGACGCTCGTGCACTACACCCGCACACCTGATGAGTTCGCTTGGCGTGCAGGGGAATTGCTCGAAGCCATCGCCGACGGAACCATCAACGTGACAGTCAGCGAGCGGTATCGTTTGGAAGACGCCCAGCAGGCGCACCGCGACCTACAGGGCCGCAAGACCGTCGGCTCAGTGGTGCTGGTGCCCTAGGCCGGCTCGGCGGCCGGGAACGTCCACGACCCGTCGAGGATCTCCTGCCGCGGACGGTACAGCCGCACTAGGTAGTTCCAGCCGGGCGTGATGGGCAGACAATTGGGTGCGGATCCGTCGCAGCCGCCGAACTGGATCTGCACCGAGCCGTCGTTGTTCTTGGCCGCGGTGATGTTGTTCAGCGAATAGGCGTTCTGTTCGTTGGCGGTGAAGTAGCCGTCCGCGGTGTAGACGGTGATGGACCAGAATCCGTCGACGGGCACATCTGACACCGTGAGCCGGAGCACGGTGGTGCCGTCGTTCTGCGGCGGAGTGACCGGAAGGTACAACGCTTCCTTCTGGGGGTTGCCACCCCAAGCGGCAGCCGATCCGATCAATCGTCGCACCGCGTCCGTGTCCTCTGCGGTGCCGAACATGCCCTTGCTGTCCGGCAGTGTCGCGAACAGGTCAACGAGCGCGTCGCGAACCTGCTTCTGGCTCACCGGGTCCCAGTCGGGGACCTCGAAGCTGCCTTGATCACTCTGGACGGCGGTGATCGCGTCCTGCAACGCGTGCACCTGGCTCATATCGGCGGGATCGTTGGGATCGACGAGCGTGCGTACCGCCAGCATCACGTAGCGCGTGCCGATCTGTTCGCGTGTGTAGGTATGGGCGCCGGCCGCGTAGCTCACCTCGGGCACGTAGTGGTCCTCGGTAATCACCTGCAACGACATGAACCGGCCGCCGGAGTCCGGCAGCGTGACGGTCAGATCCGAGGCGTCGAGGTCGAACACCCCGGCCGAGTACAGGGTGTCCCGGTTCTGGCGAACCACCAACTGGTTGTTGATGGGGCCGAGATCGCGAAAGTGATGGAACGTGCCGAAACCGTCGCCCCTGACAATGTTGCCGAAGTAGAGGTCGCTCTCCGCCCGGATGAAGTTGTCCGGGGATACGTGTGTGGGCACCGTCAGACTGTAAACAGCGTCGGCAGCGCAAGAGCCGAATCGACCGCCAGCGCGAGGAACACCACTGCGAGGTAGTTGTTCGACTGCAGGAACAACCGCAGCGGCTTGACCGGCTCGCCGCGGCGCACGCCGCCGTAGAGCTGGTGGGCCATCACCAGGAACCACGCTCCGGCCAGGATCGCGACGGCGGCATAAAGCCAGCCGGTGGTCAGCGCCAGCGCGAGCGTGGCCGCCACCGTCAGCCACGTGTAGATCAGGATCTGCTTGGTCACCTGCTGTTCGGTGGCCACCACGGGCAGCATCGGCACGCCGGCGGCCGCGTAGTCCTCCTTGTAGCGCATCGCCAATGCCCACGTGTGCGGCGGCGTCCAGAAGAAGATGATCAGGAACATGACCAGTGCGGGCCATTGAATGGTTCCGGTGACCGCCGACCAGCCGATCATCACCGGCATGCAGCCGGCCGCACCGCCCCACACCACGTTCTGCGTCGTGCGGCGTTTGAGCAGCAGCGTGTAGACGAGCACGTAGAACGCGATCGTCGCCCCGGCGAGGTGGGCCGACAGCATGTTCGTCGTCCACCACAGCCAGAAGAACGAACCGGTCGACAGCACGAGCCCGAAGACCAGTGCATGGCTGCGCGGAACGATGTCGCGGGCCAGCGGCCTGCGCTCGGTGCGCTTCATCTTCTTGTCGATGTCGGCGTCGGCCACACAGTTCAAGGTGTTGGCCCCCGCCGCTGCCAGCAAGCCACCGACCAGCGTGTTCAGGATCAGCAGCGGATCGACGGTGCCGCGGTTCGCCAGCAGCATCGCCGGAATCGTGGTCACCAGAAGCAGCTCGATGACGCGCGGCTTCGTCAGCGCGAGGTAGCCCAACAGCGTGGTGCGCACCCGGCCGTGCGTCCCGACGGGGAGCTGGCTCTCGCGAATATCCACGCAGTAACTCCTTGAAATGGCTGCAGCGCGCGCGGCGTCTACTACAGAGGATGGTAGACCGCTGCTGAACGGCCGCCTAATCGTCCCCCAAGCAGCCTGCAACGGATGACGATCCCGCACTAGGGTGGTTGACGAGGCAGCTTTGCCAAGCTCACCCGTCGACCAGGAGAGGGCGCCTGTGACCACGCTCGAAGAGATTTCCACCCTTACCCGTCCCCAGCATCCCGACGATTGGGCCGACGTGGACTCGGTGGCGGTCGACACCGTTCGGGTGCTGGCCGCCGATGCGGTGCAGAAGGTGGGCAACGGGCACCCCGGAACGGCGATGAGCCTGGCGCCGCTGGCCTACACCCTGTTCCAGCGGCAGATGCGCCACGATCCCAGCGATGTGCACTGGCTCGGCCGGGACCGCTTCGTACTGTCCTGCGGTCACTCCAGCCTGACGCTGTACATCCAGCTCTACCTCGGCGGCTTCGGCCTGGAGCTGTCCGACATCGAGTCGCTGCGGACGTGGAAGTCCAAGACGCCCGGCCACCCGGAGTTCCGCCACACCAAGGGTGTGGAGATCACGACCGGCCCGCTGGGTCAGGGCCTTGCTTCGGCGGTCGGTATGGCGATGGCGTCGCGTTACGAGCGCGGGCTGTTCGATCCCGACCCGGCGTGGGGTGAGAGCCCGTTCGATCACTACATCTATGTCATCGCCTCCGACGGAGACATCGAGGAAGGTGTGACCAGCGAGGCTTCCTCACTGGCGGGCACCCAGCAGCTCGGCAACCTGATCGTGTTCTACGACCACAACCAGATCTCGATCGAGCACGACACGAATATCGCTCTCTCCGAGGATGTTCCGGCCCGCTACCGCGCCTACGGCTGGCATGTCCAGGAGGTCGAGGGCGGCGAGAACGTTGTCGGTATCGAGCAGGCGATCGAAGAGGCCAAGAAGGTCACCGACAAGCCGTCGTTCATCTCGGTGCGCACGATCATCGGCTACCCCGCGCCCACCAAGATGAACACCGGCGGGGTGCACGGTTCGGCGCTCGGCGACGACGAGGTGGCCGCCACCAAGAAGGTGCTGGGCTTCGACCCCGACAAGACGTTCGAGGTGCGCCCCGAGGTCATCGAGCACACCCGCAAGCTGGTCGACCGCGGTCGGGAAGCCCACGAGAAGTGGCAGCCGGCCTTCGACGCGTGGGCCGAGCGCGAACCCGAGCGCAAGAAGCTGCTCGACCGGCTGACCGCCGAGGAGCTGCCCGAGGGCTGGGACTCCGACCTGACGTACTGGGAGCCCGGCTCCAAGGCAGTCGCGACCCGCGCGGCGTTCGGTCAGGTGCTCAACGACGTGGCGCCGAAGCTGCCCGAATTATGGGGCGGCTCAGCCGATCTCGCGGGCAGCAACAACACCACGATTAAGGGCGTCAAGTCGTTCGGTCCCCCGTCGATCTCGACCGAGGACTTCACCGCGGACTGGTACGGCCGGGTGCTGCACTTCGGCATTCGCGAGCACGCGATGGGGTCGATCCTGTCCGGCATCGTGCTGCACGGTCCGACCCGCGCCTTCGGCGGAACGTTCCTGCAGTTCTCCGATTACATGCGCCCCGCGGTCCGGCTGGCGTCGCTGATGGATATCGACACCATCTACATCTGGACCCACGACTCCATCGGCCTCGGTGAGGACGGACCGACGCACCAGCCCATCGAGCACCTCGCGGCGCTGCGGGCGATCCCGAACCTCTCGGTGGTGCGGCCCGGTGACCCCAACGAGACCGCCTACGCGTGGCGCAGCATCATCGCGCGCGGTAACGGCAGCGGTCCCGTCGGTTTCATCCTCACGCGTCAGGGCATCCCAGTGCTGCAGGGCACCAGCGCCGAGGGTGTCGAAAAGGGTGGCTACGTGCTCGGCGGCGGCAACCCCGCCGACGATGCCGACGTCATCATCATCGGTACGGGTTCAGAGCTGCAGCTCGCGGTCGAGGCCAAGAAACTCTTGGCCGAGAAGGACATCACGGCATACGTCGTGTCGATGCCCTGCGTCGAATGGTTCGAATCGCAGCCCAAGGAGTACCGCGATTCGGTGCTCCCGCCGACGGTTTCGGCGCGGGTGGCGGTCGAGGCGGCCGTAGCGCAGAGCTGGTACAAGCTGGTCGGTGACACCGGCGAGATCGTCTCGATCGAGCACTACGGCGAATCGGCCGACGACAAGACGCTGTTCCGCGAGTTCGGTTTCACCCCCGAAGCCGTCGCGGCCGCCGCCGAGCGATCCATCGACAACTAGAACTCAAGAGAAGGGCAACAATCATGACGCAGAATCCGAATCTGGCCGCCCTGTCCGCCGCCGGAGTATCGGTCTGGCTAGACGACCTTTCGCGCGACCGGTTGCAGACCGGCAACCTGCAGGAGCTCATAGACACCAAGTCGGTCGTCGGCGTGACCACCAACCCGTCGATCTTCCAGGCGGCGCTGTCGAAGGGCAACGCCTACGACGACCAGGTCAAGGAGCTCGCCGAGCGCGGCGCCGACGTTGACGCGACCATCCGCACGGTCACCACCGACGACGTCCGCAATGCCTGTGACGTACTCGCCAAGCAGTACGAGCTGTCCGACGGAGTCGACGGCCGGGTGTCGATCGAGGTCGACCCGCGGCTCGCGCACGACACCGACAAGACGATCCTGCAGGCGATCGAGCTGTGGAAGATCGTCGACCGCCCCAACCTGCTCATCAAGATTCCCGCCACCGAGGCCGGCATCCCAGCCATCGCATCCGTTCTCGCCGAAGGCATCTCGGTCAACGTCACGCTGATCTTCTCGGTGGAGCGGCACCGTTTGGTGATGGATGCCTACCTCGAAGGCCTCGAGAAGGCCAAGGACGCGGGCCACGACATCTCCAAGATCCATTCGGTCGCATCGTTCTTCGTGTCCCGGGTGGACACCGAGATCGACAAGCGTCTCGAGAAGATCGGGTCCGACGAGGCGTTGGAGCTGCGCGGCAAAGCCGGCGTCGCCAACGCCCACCTGGCGTACGCGGCGTACGAAGAGGTGTTTGTCGGCGGCTCGCGGTTCGAGGCGCTGAAAGCCGACGGAGCACGGGTCCAGCGTCCGCTGTGGGCGTCGACCGGGGTCAAGAACCCGGACTACTCCGACACGCTGTACGTGACCGAGCTGGTTGCACCAAACACGGTGAACACGATGCCGGAGAAAACGATGGATGCCGTTGCCGATCACGGCGTCATCACCGGCGACACCGTCACAGGCAAGGCCGCCGAGGCGCAGGCCGTTTTCGACAAGTTGGATGCGATCGGCATCGATCTGCCGGACGTCTTCAGGCTCCTCGAGGACGAAGGCGTCGACAAGTTCGAGAAATCCTGGCAGGAACTGATCGACGCCACCCAAGAGCAGCTCGACAACAAGAAATGACGAAGTGGCGTAATCCGCTGCGCGACAAGCGCGACAAGCGGATGCCCCACATTGCGGGCCCGTGCGCCGTGGTCATCTTCGGCGTCACGGGCGACCTGGCCCGCAAGAAGGTGATGCCGGCGATCTATGACCTGGCCAACCGCGGCTTGCTGCCCGCCAACTTCGCATTGGTCGGGTTCGCACGGCGCGACTGGGCGGATGAGGATTTCGCGAAGCTGGTCTTCGACTCGGTCAAGGACCACGCCCGCACGCCGTTCCGCCAGGAGGTCTGGGACCGTCTGGCAGAGGGAATCCGCTTCGTACAGGGCACCTTTGACGACGACAAAGGCTACGAACGGTTGGCCGAAGCGCTCGACAAGCTGGATGCCGAGCGCGGGACCGGCGGCAATCATGCTTTCTACCTGTCGATTCCGCCCAACGCGTTCCCGGTGGTGTGCGAGCAGCTGAAGAAGTCCGGACTGGCGAACAAGCCGGAGGGCTCCTGGAGCAGGGTGGTCATCGAGAAGCCGTTCGGCCACGACCTGCAGAGCGCTCAGGAGCTCAATGCAGTGGTCAACAGCATCTTTCCCGAGGATTCGGTGTTCCGCATCGATCACTACCTCGGGAAGGAGACGGTTCAGAACATCCTGGCGCTGCGCTTCGCCAATGAGCTGTATGAACCGATCTGGAACAACAACTACGTCGACAGCGTGCAGATCACCATGGCCGAGGACATCGGTCTCGGTGGCCGCGGCGGCTATTACGACGGAGTCGGCGCCGCACGCGACGTGATCCAGAATCACCTGTTGCAGCTGATGGCGCTCACCGCCATGGAGGAACCGGTCAACTTCGGCCCCGATGAACTGCAGGCCGAGAAGATCAAGGTGCTGTCGGCGACCAAGGTCATGCAGCCGCTGGACCAGACCACCGCACGTGGCCAGTACGCTGCGGGTTGGCAGGGCAGCGAGAAGGTCGTCGGGCTGCTGGAGGAAGAGGGCTTCTCCAAGGACTCGAAAACCGAGACCTACGCGGCGATTGCATTGGAGATCGACACCCGCCGTTGGGCGGGTGTGCCGTTCTTCCTGCGCACCGGAAAGCGGTTGGGCCGCAGGGTCACCGAGATCGCGCTGATCTTCAAGCGGGCCCCGCATCTGCCCTTCGACAAGACGATGACCGAGGAACTCGGTCAGAACGCATTGGTGATCCGGGTGCAGCCCGACGAAGGCATCACCACGCGGTTCGGCTCAAAGGTGCCCGGCAGCGCCATGGAGGTCCGCGACGTGAACATGGACTTCTCTTATGGCTCGGCGTTCGCCGAGGACTCCCCTGAGGCCTACGAGCGACTGATCCTCGACGTGCTGCTCGGCGAACCGTCGCTGTTCCCGGTCAACCGCGAGGTCGAATTCTCCTGGGAAATTCTCGATCCCGTCCTGGAGTACTGGGCGGCGCACGGTAAGCCGGAGGCCTACGAGTCCGGTACCTGGGGGCCCGAGTCGGCAGCCGAGATGCTGCGCCGTATGGGCCGGGAATGGAGGCGGCCGTAATGATCGTCGATCTGCCCGACACGAACACCAACACCATCAACAAGAAGATCACCGGGCTTCGCGAAGAGGGCGGTGCAATCACGCTGAGCCGGGTTCTCACACTCGTCATCTCGCTGCACACTGATGATCTGCTCGAGGATTCGATCGAGGCGGCCAACTTCGCCAGCCGTGAGCACCCGTGCCGGGTGATCGTCGTGGTCGCCGGCGATCGGGATGCCGAACCGCGGCTCGACGCACAGTTGCGGGTCGGCGCCGACGCGGGAGCGGGCGAAGTGGTCGCCCTCCACCTGCACGGCGAGATGGCCGACCACGCCAACAGCGTGGTGCTACCGTTCCTGCTGCCCGACACCCCGGTGGTGGCGTGGTGGCCGGCTGGCGGGCCCGACGATCCTTCACGGGACCGCCTGGGACAGTTGGCGATTCGCCGGATCACTAATGCGACGGATTGCGCCGATCCGATGGCGGCGATCAAGAGCCGGCTGGCCGGGTACAGCTCGGGCGACACGGATCTGGCGTGGGCTCGCATCACCTACTGGCGCGCTCTGCTGACGGCGGCACTTGATCAGCCGCCGTTCGAGCCAGTCACCTCGGCGGTGGTGTCCGGACTTCGCGACGAACCGTCTCTCGACGTGCTCGCGGGTTGGCTGGCCGCCAGGATCGACGGCCCGGTGAAGCGAGAGGTCGGCGAACTCAAGGTCGAACTCATTCGCAGCAGCGAGACGATCACACTGCGGCGACCGCAGACCGGTGTGACGGCGACGATCAGCCGAACCGCGAAACCGGACTCGCTGATCCCGTTGGCCCGCAGGGAGGCCAAGGAGTGCCTCGCTGAAGACCTGCGCAGGCTCGACGCGGACGAGATCTACCACGAGGCACTGAAGGGAATCGAGAAGGTGCAGTACGCATGAGCACTGTCGTCGAAAAGTACCCGGACACAGATGCTTTGGTGGCGGCTGCCGGCGACCGGCTGGTCGCGGCGATCACCGACGCGATCAGCCAACGGGGTCGCGCGCTGATCGTGCTCACCGGGGGCGGCACCGGCACCGGCTTGTTGAAGCGGGTGCGCGAACAGGCCGATGGGATCGACTGGTCGAAGGTCCACCTGTTCTGGGGCGACGACCGCTTCGTGCCCGCCGACGATGACGAGCGCAACGAAAAGCAGGCGCGCGAGGCGCTGATCAATCACGTCGACATCCCGGATGCCAACGTGCACGCGATGGCGCCCAGTGGCGGCGCATTTGGTGACGACCTGGACGCCGCCGCGGCCGCATATGAGCGAGTGCTGGCCGAGAATGCCGACGACGGTCAGCGTGAACCCGATTTCGATGTCCACCTGCTGGGCATGGGCGGCGAAGGCCACATCAACTCGCTGTTCCCAGATACGCCCGCAGTGAAGGAAACGAGCCGGTTGGTGGTCGGCGTGACCGACTCACCCAAGCCACCGCCGCGGCGAATCACGTTGACGCTGCCCGCCGTTCAGCGATCTCGTGAGGTGTGGCTAGTGGTGTCAGGGGAGGCGAAGGCGGATGCGGTCGCGGCAGCGATCGGCGGTGCGAGCCCCGTCGACGTGCCGTCGGCCGGAGCCGTCGGTCGCGATGCGACGGTGTGGCTGCTCGACGAGAGTGCGGCTTCGAAGCTGTAGTCAGACCCGTTCGAGGTAGAAGTACGCGTAGCGGCCGTTGTCGAGGGCGTTCTTGCCGTCCATGATGCCCATCACGGCCCGGTCGTCGATCTTCTTGAAATGATCATGAACAGGCTGTCCGTCGAACACCATCGTCGCGGTGACCTCGCCACGGAACTCCTCCATCCATAGGCTGCCTTCGCCGTTCTCGGTGTTCGAGTACTTGTTACCGTCGGCGTCGAGGCAGATCAGCGGTTTCACGTCGGTCGCCGAAATGAAGGTCTTGCCGAACCAATTGATAAGGGCCAACGTTCCGTTTTCCCGGTGACCGGTGTCGAACTCGCCACCCTCCCATTCACCGATCATGAAGGCGATGGAAACAGGCTCGAGCATGGCCCACAACGCGTCGAGCTCGGCATCGGGGATGAATACCCGATGCGGCCCGCTCACCAAGCGTTGGCCGGCGCGCTCTTTGAGCTCAGTGAACTTCTTCCGGGCTACGTCACCGCTCACGGTGCTCTCCAATCCGGCTGAGATTGAGGATGGGGTCACATTACGACGGCTGAGTTCTTCCCCATCGCGTTTCTATCCACAGTTGGGGTTGAGCTGCTTATTTCGTGTCGGGCGCAGGCTACCGGGCCGACCGGTCCTCGGTTCGAAATGCCTGCGTTGAAACCATTAGCGACTCACGACATTCGGGACGCTCCATGACGCAACCTCGTGCGATTCCGTAACCAGCGCCATAACACGAAACCGAACGCCCCGACGGCGCCGAGCACGAGCGCGACGAACAAGGATTGCAGCGCCCAGACGACCGAATCGTTGAGATCATACGAGCCTTCAGAGCTGACACATTCGTAGTTCACGGTCGATGTGGACTGGCCCGGCCTGTAGCTGTAGCGCGAGGTGTCGTACTCCAAATGAAAGGGACTGCTGCACACGATTCCGCTCATCCACCGCGTGCTCGATGGGAATCCAATGGTCAGGACCATAACGGCCAAGAACAGGAGGCCGAATACGCCGTTGAGCAGCACGATGATGAGAAACCGCCTCTTATGCCCGGCGTGCGTACGCCTCGACTGCGCGTACATGGCCCTGCCCTGTGCGCGAAATCGTGCGTTTCGGCGGGCACGATGCATATCGGGCGTCAGATGTTCCCGTGTCGGCGGCCGCGGCGGTGCGTACTGGCCCGCGCGCCCGTCTGCATTGAAGCCCGGCAAAGAAATTGGTTGTGTGTCAGAGAACTGGGGTGGCGGCTCACCAGCCTGATCCTGACCAGCGGCTAATTTTGCGTCGTTCAGCTGGCGTTCCAACTCAGCGATGCGCTTCTCCGGGTCGACCTGGTCCACCGGCAAATGGTTGCACCACGGAAGGCGCTGCGCGGGAATTCGTGTTCTTCGGCAAAATCGGTGCCATCACTCACGGAGACACGCTCCGGCGTCGTGGACACGGTTGGTTAGGCCGATCAGCAACCCCATCAGGCGATCAGCTTCATCTGCTGAGAACCGCGACAAGCATCCCCGCGAACAATAGGCAGCTGCCCGCGATCACGGGCGTCGAGCCGCCGCCACCGACGGCGCCGAAAACGACCAAGCCCACGCCCACAACCGCTGCAAGTACATAGCCGAGCCAATCTGGCAGATATTCGCCGCCCTGACCGCCGCTCAACACAACGCCGATGAACGTCAGGAACGTCCTGCGTTTCTCGGGGTCTTTCTGTTCCACCGGCAGATCGTCCCACCCCGGAGCGCCTCCGTGGCGGAAGTGCTCTGCAGCCAGGCGTTGCCGTCAATTGCTCAAGACACGGCGGCATGCCGTCGCCGCACCCATCAAACAGGTTCGCCGATAGTCCGATCACTCTCGCCGTCACGAAACCCCGCGTCATAGTCAGCGGTCTGCCTCGCCGAATCCGTTGTGACGGTTCTGCGCCACCGATCACCTAGGTATTGACAGAACGGCGTATCCCCCCGACGCGTCGTCACATCTTGATCAGACGACCAGTCCGCCTCGGCGGTTCCCGCGGGTGTGGTCAAATGACCGTCATGGTTGACAAGGGTGGCGCCAAACCAGCCCCGAGGACTGGCCGGGAGCGGATCCAGAAACTGGCGCAGGCCGCGCTGAACGCTGACGTCACCGTGGAACAGGTCGACACCATCCTCGAGGGCCTGAGTGAGACGCTGGTCGACCTCAACAATTCGACAGGCAAGCTCGACGACACGTTGGAACGCTTCAACGACACCATCAGCCGTATCAACGAACTCGCTCCGCGCCTCATCGCGGTGGTGGACCGTCTCGAAGGCATCGTCGACCGCGTCGAGCGCATCGTGGGTATCGGCGAGTCCGTCATCGGCCCGCTGGCTGCTACCGAGCAGGCCGTCCGCGGCGCGGTCAACAAGGTGCGCAAGACCACCGGCCTCTAGTGTCGGCGAAGCGCCCGGTTCCCGAGCCCCAGGTCGCCGAGGGAGTCGGCCTTCCGTGGGATGTGTCGGTCGACGACGCCGTCGCCGCGATCGCCGCCGCCCGTGCCCGGCACGGCGACACGTTCGCCGTGAGCAGCGGCGATGACAACTACCTCTTCACGTTCTCCCCCGTCGGTGTCGAATCCTTCTACGCCCTACCCGAGGAGAAGGCCAGCAAGGGTGTCGCCGACTACGTGATGCTGCGGCGCAAGCTGCCTGACGAAATCTTCGACGGCAGGCGCCTTCTGCCGACCTCGTTGTTCCGGCGGGACGATGTCGCCTCGTATCTGTCGAACCTCGACCACGCCCTGACCCAGACCGTGGCCGAGCTCGGATCGGAAGGGACTGTGGAGCTGTTCGGACTCACCCGTCGCCTGGGACACCGAATGGGTCTGGCGTCCTGGGCGGGACCAGCTTCCGCAGAAGGAGATTCGTTCGAGCGGTTGGTCCGCGCGTTCGAGACGTTGGACGGGTCGGACGCGTTCGTGCATCCCGATGCGATGGCAGCCGTCGCGGCGTCCGACAAGCGCGCCGAGCGGGCGGCGCTCGAAGACATCGTCGCCGTCATCGAAACTGTCGCTAGCACATCGGATTCCAGCGAGGACGATCTGTTCGGGCGGATCACGGCGGCCTGGGCGTCGGAATCCGATGACTTGCGGCTACGGGGAATCGCGCTCGACGTGGCCCTCATCCACATCGCCTCCATGTCGAACCTGATGGCCGCCCTGGGCTGGGCGCTCGTCGACCTGCTCGAACACCCCATGCAGGCCCAGCGCGTCGCCAACGGCGACCAAGAGTTCGCGCAACGCTGCGCACTGGAGAGCACCCGACTGGCGCAACGGTCGATCATGTCGCGAGCCGTGCTGGCGCCCGTTGACCTCGACACCGGCGACCAGACCTACCGCGTCCCCGCCGGCTGGACCATCGCCACACTGCTGCCGCTGCTCAACACCTCGGCCGCACCGGACCTGCAGGACTGGAAACCCGACCGCTGGCACCGGTACCGCCTCGCCGATGCGGCGTCGCTGCCGTCGCCCATGCTGGTCACCGCATTCGGGCACGGTAAGCATTCGTGCCCGGCACAGCCGTTCTCGCTCGCCGCGATGACGGCCGCGATGACTCGCCTGCTGAACACCTACGAGATGACACCAACGTGGCCGAACTACCCGCGCCCGGTGCCGGCCCAGATCGGCGGCGTCGCGCGGTCCGCCGACCCCTGCCCGGTGGATTACGTCAGCCGCTGATCAGACGAAATCGGAACCACCGTCGACGTTGACGGTTGCCCCGGTGACGTACCCGTTGCGCTTGGACGCCAGATACACCGTGATCGACGCGATCTCCTCGGGCAGGCCCGCGCGTCCGAGATCGCACGGCTGGTGAAAGTTGTTGTCGATCCACGTCATCACATCGGTGGGATCGTTGGCGTCGAGGCCATCCGCGGCCAGGATGTCCTTCAGCACCTCGGTGAAGCTGGCCGTGACGATGGTGCCCGGACACACACAGTTGACCAGGATTCCTTCCTTGGCAAGGCTTTTCGACAGATTCTTGGTGACGCTGCTCAGGGCGGCCTTCGACGCCGTATAGGCGACGATCCGCGGGTTCTGCCGCTGAATCGAATGGGCCGACAGTGTCACGATCCTGCCCCACTCCGCGGCGCGCAGCATCGGCAGCGCCGCCCGGATCGACCGCACCCCAGACATCGTGCCCAGTGCGAACGTCTCGTCCCACTGCGCGTCGTCCATGTCCTCGAAGTAGCCGTCGCCCGGTCCGATCGTGTGAACCAGGCTGTTGAGCTCGCCCCACCGCTGTGCGACGGTCTCGAAGCCCGCGGCGATCGATGAGGCGTCCGACATGTCGACGCTGATTCCAACGGCATCCGGTGCGCCCGCGTCCCGAAGAATGGCCACCGCCTCGTCGAGCGCTTCTGCTCCCCTCGCCATCACCGCGACCCTGGCGCCCTCTTCGGCGAACGTCGTCGCGATCGCCAGTCCCATCCCTTTGCTGCCGCCCGTCACGACCGCCGTCGATCCCGTCAAACCCAGATCCATCGGAACACCTTCCTCACGCCTACGTCACACCGATTCCGCGCAGGCAGAAACGGAAAATCTGCTCACGAACCTCACGCTGATCGCAATCACCGGTCGTCCAATGGCGTTCGGTGCTCGCCCAGATCGCACCATGAATCGACAATGCGTCGGCCTCGGGATCGATGCCGGGGAAAAGCCCTGCGGCCCTCCCCTTCTCGAGCTGTTCGACGAGCGGCTTCAAGATCTCGCCGTAGGCGGCGCTGACCAGCTCAGGCGCGGCGAACATCTGCGACTGTGCCTCCAACGACATCTTCCGCAGATCGGACCGGATGCGTTCGTTGAACGCGAGATCCAACCGGCCATCTATCCACGCCACCACCGCATCGACCGGATCTGACGCCGCCGCCATCTTCCGCTTCAGCCTGCGTACCTCGATCTGCGCCATCTCCAGGAACACCGCCGACACCAATGCGTCTTTCGACTCGAAATGCCGGTAGAACGCGCGGGTGCTCAGCCCAGCATGGTCGAGCACCCGTGCCACGTTGACCGCCGCGATCCCCTCATCGCGCATGACCCTGGTCGCGGCGTTCACGAGCGCATCTCGCACTCCAGGATCGGGGTCCAGCTTCTTGCGCCGCCGCCTCGCTACCGTCTCCATCAGGCGGTCGCGTCGTATGTCGCGAGGTAATCGGCGAACGCCGCGTGCACTTGCTCACGGGTCAGCCCGTAGTCGGCGAGATCGTAGGCATGCTCGCCACGCGAACCGGGTTGGTGCCCGTCTGCCCACTGCTGCACTTGTGCGCGGGCCTCGTCGGTGAACGTCAGACCCAAGCGGTCGTAGCCGGCCTCGAGGGTGCCGATCGCGTCGGTGTTCAAGTCGGCGAAGGACACGTCGACGAACCGGTTGTCTCCAAAGCGCTTTCGGAAGTCCATCGCGCGTCGAACCCCTTCGGCCCAGCACTCCAGCTGCTCGGCGCCCAGCTCGTGTGCATCATCACGATCGCTGCTCCAACTGCGCACGTACTGAATCAGGCTGCACACCGACGCCATGACCTTCGCCGGATCTCTGTGACTCCATAGGAACTTCGCGTTGGGATAAGCCTCGACCAGCGCGTCGAGGGAGAACATGTGCACGGGTGTCTTCAGATGCCACAGGGTCGGCGGGCAGTGCCACTGAAGCAGCTTGAGCACCTGGCGGTGAAAGGTGTACGTCTCGCGCATATCGCACTGCATCAACCACGCCAGGTACCCGGGCACCCGCACCACCCCGTCGAAATGGAACGTGCGAAAGCTCATCCCCATCAGGTCCTGGCACTCGGTCGGGGCCTGCGGCTCGGAGTTGAACATGGTCCGCATACGCGGAAACATGCTGTCCATCATGGCGATTCCCTCGGCCGCCTGCGCGATCCGCGGATCGTCGTGCTGGGTCGCCGCCTCCGGCGGTGGCGTGCACGCCTGCGACTCCCACATCCGCAAAGACCGGAACTGCGGATCGCTGGCGACCAGTTGACTCAGCGCCGTCGTGCCGGTGCGCGGCAACCCGATCACGAACACCGGGCCGCCGATGACCTCGTCGTCGATCTCGGGGTGCTGCTTGTAGGTGTCGATGATCCGCAGCCGCTGTATGAGGGCATTGCTGATCGTCGCGTGCTGGATGACCCCGCCCATCTCGTTGAGATCGGCCTCGTTGTTCAGCGCATCAACGGTCCGCTCCAGTCCCTCGCGGTAGTAGGACGAGCCGAAATCGTCGAGGCCGGTGGCTGTTCGCGCGCCGTCTTGGAGGTCATCCACCGTGAACGTCATGCGGAGAACCTCTCGTGGACGGCGCGCCGGCGCGCCGCGAGAATCGCCGCCCGCTCAGCGACGCTGACCTTCGCCGTGTCCGCAGGCAACGCCGACAAGACGTCGTCGAACTTGACCACCCGCGCCGTCGGTGTGGGTGCCGTCTCGGTGCGCACACAGCGCAGGATCATCGCGCCGTTACTGTGTCCAGCCGTATCAAGCCAATTCGCCACGCCGGGATCGCGCGCGCTGACGACGACGCGGAGGATCCCGTCGGAGTCGACGACAGCCTGATGGGCGTTCAGGCTGGACTGGTGGCGGCCGTAGTGGATGGTCTCCCACCACTGATTGCCGAGCGAGTAGCTCCAGTACACGCCCAGAGGCGGCTCGACCTCGAGGATCAAGGCCTCGTCTGGTTCGAGTTCATAGCGTCCGATGACTGGGCGGTTCTCCGCCGCGGCGCCCATGGCGGAGCGGTCGATCGGGGGCATGAACCCGTTGACCGGCGGGCCTGCGTTGAAGTCGAGGAAGAACTTGAGATTGTCGTGCACGAACTCACCCAGCGCGGAGATTTGGCGCGAGACGGCGACATCCGCAGCGACGGAGCGGTCCTTCGGCGCCACCTCGGCGCCGATCCGCTCGATCTGCAGCACCGACGGCTCCTCGTGGTCCCAGTTGTAGAAGAAGTGCCGCACGATCAGGGTCGGATGATCACCGTCCAGTCGCATCCAATTGCCCTCGTGCTCGTCGGCGGACAGCACCACTTCGAAGTCGCCGTCAGCGCCCACCTCGAGTTCGTCGACCAGAGTGTTGGCCGTGGACGCGATTCCGTTCATGGTCTGCAGGCCGACATATTGCGCGGTTCCCCGATTGCCGAAGAGCCGGTACGTCTCGCCACCCCGCAATGTCGCCCGCAGATAGAGACAGTCGGGACATTCCATGCCCCAGGTGAGGATGTCGTCGGTGCTGGTGCGGTTGACGGCCAGCACCGGATCCGGGTCCACCCGCAGCGCTTCGTCGACGCCGACGCCCAACAGCACCATCAGGTGCCTCATCCCCGACGCGTAGTCGACGTGGTTCCGGTTGACGTCGCTGGACGCGACCAGCTCGGCTGCGGCTTTCAACCGATCCAGCAGGTGTGCCCAGGCCTGTGGCAGCTCTCCGGCGCCGCCACCCTGCCCGGACAGCGCCGCCTCGGCGATCGAGAACGGCAGCCAGGCCATCGGGTTCGCGTCACTCACACGTCTCTCCAGTCCGCTTAAATGAAAACATGGTTTTCAGTTAAGAACCCACTGACTGTGACATCTCCCCGGCGGGGTGTCAACGATAGGATCGCCGAATGTTCCGTATTGACGGCCTCAACGGCGAGAGCATCGTGGTGGACGGCAACTGGGTCGAGAAGCTGCGCACAAACACCTCGCGGGGCCGCAACCCGGCCGACAAGTACGCGGGGACCGACATCAAGGAGATCACGCGCCGCAAGAAGATCTTCGGCGGCGAGAAGGAAGAACTGCTGCAGTTGATCGTCAACGTGGGCACGTTCTACTCGCTGACGGTCCCTGCCGAGCGGCGCTCCGAGGTCGACGCACTGATCGCCGCCCTCGAGAAGGCTCGCGACAGCGCCAGCTCCTAGCCGAGGTCTCAGCCGCTGTTACGCAGCGCGGTCGCGAGCCCACTCATCGTGAGCAGGATGCCCCGCTGGACGAGTTCGTCGTCGTCACCAGAACGGTAGCGGCGCAACAGTTCCACCTGAAGGTGGTTCAGCGGCTCCAGGTACGGGAAGCGGTTGAAGACGGACCGCGCCAGCGCCGGGTTGTCGGCCAGCAGGTCGTCCTGGCCAGTGATGAGCTTGTGCATCCGGATCGTGCGGGTGTGCTCGGCGGCTATCTTGTCGAACACCCGCGCCCGCAACTGCTCGTCGGACACCAACTCCGAGTATCGCGCCGCCAGCCCCATGTCCGACTTCGCCAGCACCTGAGCCATATTCGACAGTACGGTCCGGAAGAACGGCCAGCGGCGGTACAGATCCCGCAGTACCTCGAGACGCCCGTCGCCCTCGTTGATCCATTTCTCGAACGCCGTTCCGGTGCCGTACCAGCCGGGCAGCATCACCCGCGACTGACTCCAGGCCAGCACCCACGGGATCGCGCGCAGATCCGAGATGGCGGTGGTGGGTTTGCGTGAGGTCGGCCGGCTCCCGATGTTCAGCGCGCCGATCTCGCTCACGGGTGTCGACTCCTTGAAGTACTCGACGAATCCCGGTGTGTCATGGACCAACTCGGAGTATGCCCGTTGCGCGCGGGAGGCGAGTTCGTCGAGCACGTCGTAGGCCGGACCGGCGGCATCGCCGAGGCCCTCGATGTCGAGGAGGGTGGCCTCCAGCGTCGCCGCCAACAGGGTTTCGAGGTTTCGATGCGCAATCTGCGGCTCGGCGTACTTCGCGGCGATCACCTCACCCTGTTCGGTGATGCGAAGCGAACCGTTCACCGCGCCCGGCGGCTGCGCCCGGATCGCGTCGTAGCTGGGTCCGCCACCGCGGCCCACCGTGCCGCCGCGGCCGTGGAAGAGCCGCAACCGAATTCCCGTCTTACGTGCGGACTCGACCAGCTCGAGCTCGGCGCGATACAGCGCCCAGTTCGCAGCGAGGTATCCGCCGTCCTTGTTCGAGTCGGAGTAGCCGAGCATCACTTCCTGGCTATCACTGCGCCCCGACACGATGGCGCGGTACACCGGAAGGTCAAGTGCCTGTTCGAGAATCGACGAGCCGCGCTGAAGGTCGTCAATGGTCTCGAACAATGGGACGATCCCGACGGGCGCGTAGGCATGCGGTCCCGAAACGTCGAGCAGACCAACCTCTTTGAGCAGGACAGCTGCTTCGAGCATGTCGGACACCGATTCGCACATCGAGATGATGTAGTTAGGCACAGCCTGCGGACCGAATACTTTCACGGCGCGTGCGGCCGCGGCGACGATGTCGAGTTCTTTGCGCGCCAGTTCGGAGAGTTCGGCACTCTCCCCGATGAGCGGCCGGCGCGTGGCCACTTCGGCCGCGAGCACCTCGATGCGGTCGGATTCGTCCAGCGAACGGTAGTCGGGGTGTACCCCCGCCCATGCCAGCAACTCGGCGATTACTTCCTCGTGCACATCAGAGTTCTGCCGCATGTCGAGCCCTGACAGGTGAAAACCGAAGACGTGCAAGGCTTCCCGCAGCCGGGACAACCGATCGTCGGCCAGTACGGAGCTCCCGTTCGTACGCAGAGACTCGTCGACGATGTCGAGGTCCGCCAGCAGTTCGGCCGGGGTCTCGTAGCGGTCTAGCCCGAGGTCGAGTTCGTGTTCGGGCTGACGGTCGAGGATCTCGAAAGCCGTCGTCGTGAGGCGCGCCTGGATGACCCGCAGCGCTCGGCGGTACGGTTCGTCCATCCGGGCTGGCTCATCGCACTGGCCGGCCAGCGCCTCGAGCGCCTCGCTGATCTTGACCAGCCGCGCCGACATCGACAGTTCCTCTTCGAGCGCGGTGATCTGGGTGAAATAGTGCTCCAGCGCCGTATAGGCGGCGCTGCTGGTCGCCAGCCGGACGACCTCGGCGGTGACGTTCGGGTTGCCGTCGCGATCGCCGCCGATCCACGATCCTGGCCGCAGAAACGGTTCACTCAGCAGATCGGATTCCGGCCACCGCGACCGCAACGCGTTACGTACTTCGGCGTTGACCTGCGGAACGACCTCGAAGAACGCCGAGGGGTAATACCGCAGTCCAGTTTCGATTTCGTCCTGAATCTTCAAGCGGGACAGTCGGATCAGCGCGGTCTGCCACAGCGTGAGAATGTTGCGGCGAAGCTCACGTTCGATCTCAAGCCCGTCGTCGGTGCACTCATGCCCGTTCATCCGCAATCGCATCAGTTGCGTGATGCGGTGCTGGGTGTCAAATATCGTGCGCCGGCGGGTTTCGGTGGGATGTGCGGTGATCACCGGCGAAACCAGCGCCCCGGTCAGCGCATCGGCCACCGCACCCGAATCGAGTCGCGCCAGGTCGAGTTTGGCGTAGGTGGCTGCCAGGCTGCTGTCCTGAGGCGGTTCCCCGGCAGCGACGTGGATGACGCGCCTGCGCTCGCGGTGGATGTCCTCGGCGACGTTCGCCAGCAGCGCGAAGTGGGTGAAGGCGCGGATGACGGGGATGGCCTGATGGATGTCGATGCCATCGAACATCGAGCTCAGCTCGGCACGGTCGATCTCTGAACGCCGCACCCGGAATGATTCGACTCGAGCGCGTTCGACTAGGTCGAAGACATCCTCACCGTTCTGCTCGCGGACGGTCTCACCGAGGATCGCGCCGAGCAATCGGATGTCTTCGCGCATCGGCTCGGTGGCCTCACGGCCCACTTTGGTGCGCTGCACCGCCCCGATGGGTTCTAGTCCGCCGACCTCTGCCATGCCCTCAGTATCGGCGCGAGCCCGGTCGGGTGCAGAACGAGCCAATGGGCTCGGGCGGATCAGCTGTACTTGATCTGCAGAGCGACGCCGACGATCGACACCACCCAGATGCCGACGACGAAGTACGTCAGCCGGTCCAGGTTCTTCTCCACGACCGTCGAGCCGGACAGGCTGGACTGGACGCCGCCGCCGAACAGGGTGGACAAACCGCCGCCCTTGGCGCGGTGCAGCAACACGAGCAGCACCACAAGCAAGCTGGTGATGATCAGCGTTATCTGCAGAGCGAGAACCATGGGCGACAGCCTACAGGCCCAAAAGGGCCGCTACGGCAAGGGCCCACCAGCGGCGATGGCGGAAAGCGTAGCGAACTGCTCGCCATCGAGCGACGCCCCGCCGACCAGTGCACCGTCGACATCCTCCTGCGCGACGATCTCGCCGACGTTCTTCGCGTTCACCGAGCCGCCGTACAGAATGCGCACCCCAGCCGCGAGCTGCGGGGACGCCAGCTTGCCCAGCTCGTCGCGGATGGCCTTGCAGACTTCCTGTGCGTCGGCGGCGCTGGCCACCCGCCCGGTGCCGATCGCCCACACCGGCTCATAGGCGATGACGGCCTGGCCGATCTGCTCGGCTGTGAGACCCGCCACGGAGCCGCGCAGCGACTCCACGTTGTACTCGACGTGGTTGCCGGCCTCGCGGACGTCCAGCTGCTCACCGATGCAGATGATCGGGATGATCCCGTGCTTGAACGCCGCGGCCGCCTTCGCGGCGACCAGGGCGTCGTCTTCATGGTGGTAGGTGCGGCGCTCCGAGTGCCCGACGACGACGTACCTGCAGCCCAGCTTCGCGAGGAAGGCACCGCTGATCTCGCCGGTGTAGGCCCCCGATTCGTGCTGGGACAGGTCCTGCGCCCCGTAGGTGAGCCGCAGCTTGTCACCGTCGACCAGGGTCTGCACGCTGCGCAGATCGGTGAACGGCGGAATCACCGCGACATCGACCTTGTCGAAGTACTTGTCCGGCAGCGAGAACGCGATCTTCTGGACCAACGCAATGGCCTCGAAGTGGTTGAGGTTCATCTTCCAGTTGCCGGCGATCAACGGCGTACGGGACACGTGGTGCGCCTTTCTTAGGTGCTCAAAACTTCGATGCCAGGGAGCGACTTGCCCTCAAGGTATTCCAGCGACGCCCCGCCTCCGGTCGAAATGTGAGAGAAGCCGTCCTCGGGCAGACCCAGCAGGCGCACCGCGGCTGCCGAATCTCCGCCACCGACGACGCTGAAGCCGCCCTTGCCGGTGGCCCCGATTATCGCTTCGGCGACCCCCTTGGTGCCCGCCGCGAACGCGGGGAACTCGAACACGCCCATCGGGCCGTTCCAGAAGATGGTCTTCGCGTTGGACAGCAGGTTGGCGAATCGCTTGACCGACTCGGGGCCGATGTCGAGACCCATCTTGCCGTCCGGGATCTTGTCCGCGGCAACCGCCTCGGCGGGTGAATCGGCGGCGAACTCGTCGGCCACCACGATGTCGACCGGCAGATGGATCACGTCGCCGTAATCCTCGAGCAGCTTGCGGCAGGTGTCGATCATGCTCTCCTCGAGCAGCGATTTTCCAACCGAAACACCTTGTGAGGCAAGGAATGTGAAACACATGCCGCCGCCGATGACGATGCTGTCGGCCTTGGTCGCGAGGTTCTCGATGACGGCGAGTTTGTCCGACACCTTCGAACCGCCGAGCACGACGGCGTAGGGCCGCTCGGTCGAGCTGGTCAGCTGCTCGAGCACGTTGATCTCGGTCGCCACCAGCGTGCCCGCGTAATGCGGCAGCAGGGTGGCGACGTCGTAGACCGACGCCTGCTTGCGGTGCACGACCCCGAACCCGTCGGAGACGAACGCACCGGGCGAACCGTCGGCGCCGCTGACGAGTTCGGCGAGCTGCCGGGCCAGCGCGAGGCGCTCGCTGTCGTCCTTGCTCGTCTCACGGGGATCGAAGCGGATGTTCTCCAGCAGCAGGACGTCGCCGTCGGTGAGACCCTCCGCGCGCGCCAGCGCGTCCGTGCCGACTACGTCACCGGCCAGCTGGACGTGCCTGCCGAGCTGCTCCCCCAGCGCCGTGGCGACCGGGGCGAGCGAGAACTCAGGCGTCGGACCATCCTTCGGCCTGCCGAGGTGTGCGGTGACGATCACCTTCGCGCCGGCATCGGCTAGCGCCTTGAGCGTCGGTACGGAGGCGATGATGCGCCCCGGGTCGGTGATCTTCTCACCGTCGAGCGGGACGTTCAGGTCGGAGCGCACGAGGACGCCCCGGCCCGAAACCCCTTCTGCCAGTAGGTCGTCGAGGTTTTTGACGGCCATTGCGCTAGAGCGACTTGCCGACCAGTGCGACCAGGTCGACGAGACGGTTCGAGTAGCCCCATTCGTTGTCGTACCAGGACACGGTCTTGGCCTGGTTGCCGATCACCTTGGTCAGGCCCGAGTCGAACAGCGAGCTGTGCGGATCGGTGACGATGTCACTCGACACGATCGGTGCGTCGTAGTACTTGAGGATGCCCTTGAGCGGACCGTCGGCGGCGGCCTTGAACGCCGCGTTGATCTCGTCGGCAGAGGGCGACTTCTCCAACTCGGCCGTCAGGTCGGTGCACGAACCCGTTGGGATCGGCACACGCAGGGCGTAGCCGTCGAGCTTGCCCTTGAGCTCGGGCAGCACCAGGCCGATCGCCTTCGCGGCGCCGGTCGAGGTCGGGACGATGTTCAGCGCGGCGGCGCGGGCACGACGCAGGTCCTTGTGCGGGCCGTCCTGCAGGTTCTGGTCCTGCGTGTAGGCGTGGATGGTGGTCATCAAACCCTTGACCAGTCCAAACTCGTCGTTGAGCACCTTGGCCAGCGGGCCGAGGCAGTTCGTGGTGCACGACGCGTTGGAGATGATGTTCTGGCTGCCGTCGTACTTGTCGTCGTTGACGCCCAGCACGATGGTGATGTCCTCATCGCTGGCGGGCGCGGAGATGATGACCTTCTTGGCGCCGGCGTCCAAGTGGCCCTGCGCCTTGGCGCGGGCGGTGAAGATGCCGGTGGACTCGACGACGACGTCGACACCCAGGTCACCCCATGGCAGCGCGGCCGGTCCTTCCTTCACCTCGAGCGCCTTGATCTTGGTGTTGCCAATCACGATCGTGTCCTCGCCCTCGAGGCTGATCTCCTCGGGGTAGCGACCCAGGATCGAGTCGAACTTCAGCAGGTGCGCCAGGCTGGCGTTGTCGGTGAGGTCGTTGACCGCGATGATCTCGACGTCGGTGCTCTTACCCTCGGCCTTCTGCGCCGCCAGGGCCCGGTAGAAGTTGCGTCCGATACGGCCGAACCCGTTAACGCCAACCCGGATGGTCACGTGTTTCTCCCTTTTTAGCCTTGATACTCAACGGCCAGCCTAGTGCTGTGATACATGCCACGCGCGGGCTGGTCAGTGCACGGGCAGCGGTCGGCCTTCGCGGTGACTTCTGGCCGCTGTGCGAATGACGTTCGGCCCTCCCGGAACGACCACAGTGGCGACGATCGTGGACTCATCGCCCGCACCGACAGCTGCGGGACCGGAGGAACCGACATGACATCTGGAACACAAATACGTCCCTCCAGTGAAGTCCGGAGTAAAGACACGGAGACGCGGGCAGCACATGCGCGGGCCCGCAGCGCTCATCTAGCGGCCGCGGACCGTCACGTCGCCGCTGCCGAAGCGCATAACCGCGCCGCCGACACACATCGCAGGGCTGCGGACGCCGGCATCGGCGACGTCGCAACCCATTGGCGAGCGGTCGCGGTACACGAGGCCGCACGCGACGACGATTATCGCGCCGCCGAATTGGCGCGGCGGCTGGCACACGACGAATGATCGCGTCGGGGTCTAGAGAACACCGAGACTCTGATCCGCGTACGGATTGCCCAGCCATTTCCCGCGGATCCGCTGCAGGGCGCCGTCGTCTTCCAACTCGGCTTGCGCGACGGTGAGCCGGCTCAGCAGCGCGAGGTCAGCGAGTGGGACGGCGATCGCGATGTTCTCCACCGAGATATTGCGCTGCACGACCTCGACACCCTGGATCGGCTTCACCAGCTCGGTGAGCACTGGAGCCAGCTTCATGAACGCATCGCATGCGCCGGTGGTCAGGTCGGTGAGCGCGGTGCGAATCGAGCCGTAGTCGTAAACCCGGACGGCCGCCGCCTTACCGTCGGCGACGAGCCGGTCGGCGATGGGTTCGCTGGTGTTGCCCCGTTGCACCCCGATGGTGAGGCCATCGAGGTCGTCAATGGAGCTGACGTGCGGCAGGCGGGTGGTGTCGACGGCCAGCGATTGTCCGGAGATGAGGTAGGGCGGGACGAACGCCGCCAGCTTCTCGCGTTCGGGCGTGACGGTGGTGCCTGCGGTGACGCAGTCGTATTCAGGGCCAAGTCCGTCGAAGACGCCGTTGAAATCGGCGCCTTCGTACGGGATGAATTCGACCGTTGCACCGAGCTTTTCGGCGATCGCTTCCATCAGGTCGATATCCAGACCTCCGCCGTCCGGCATGCCGTTGAACGGCGGATCGGGAAAGGCCGCACCGACTCTCAGTGTCTCCATGTCCTCACCGTAGTGGTTCGAGTTCGGCTCCCATACGGTTCATTTGACGGCGGGAGCGTCAACTGCGTCCGGTTGCAGAGTCCGCGTGTCGGTGCAACATCGCCTGCGTTCTAGCGAACGCCTCGTTGACCCGTTTGCGGTCGCCAGTGGCGAGGAGGTCGAGGAGCAACCCGTTGATGGTGGCGTTGGCGATGGTCGCTGATATCTCGTCAACGGCGGCCAAGGGCTCGTCGAGCCAATCCTGCACCACATGTTGGAGGAACTCCTGATACCGCTCAGGCGAGCGCAGAGCGAGCGCATACGTCTCGAAGAACAAGCGGACGATGTCGAACTGCTCTGGCTCGCTGGCCCATTCCCAAACGGCGTTGAGACCGGCCCGCGTCTGACTGGCCTCAGCAACCCGGCCAAGCGAACGGACCCGGTCCCGGGTCGAGTTGACGATCTGCGCAAGAAGCTGCTCCTTCGACCCGAAGTGGTGCTGAAGAACGGGCGCCTGGGTTCCGAGCGCCTTCGCCAACGGCCGAAGGGACAGGTCGGCAATCCCGTTGGCGGCGGCGTAGTCCACCGCGTCATCGAGGAGTTGCTGCTTGCGCTCGGGATCAGCGGGGCGGGCCATGTGGGAGCTCCCTTGACGTAGTGAAACGGTTCGGAGTTACTATTACGCGTGTAATAGTAACTCATCGAACAAGGAGCACCATGGACATCGACTACGCGGGTGTGATCCGCGCGGAGGCCGGTCGGATTGTCGCGGCATACGGGCGAGACTCTTCCGCCCGAGTGCCCTGGTCTGATCGTTGGACGATCGGGACCGTCGCCCGGCATGTTGCGGGAACCCATTGGGTGGTAGGAGATATCGCGCGTGGCCGTCCGACGGCGGACTTCGGTTTATTCGCGACCCTGAAACCACCCGAGAAAGACGCTCCGGACTTCTCGGAGTGGTTCGCCGACGGGACTACTCACCTACTCGAGGAACTCGCATCGGCGCCGGGGGACGACACGTGTTGGACGTGGTGTCCTTCCGACCAATCGGTCAGTTTCTGGCGGCGCAGGATGGCTCACGAGACCCTCATCCACCGGTGGGACGCGCAAGCAGCACTCGGCGGGGACGTCGATCCGATCGACTCCACCGTCGCAGCCGATGGCATCGATGAGTACCTCGACATCTTCGTGTCGACTTCGCGGGCTGCTGCCGGCGCGCCTGCCGGACCGACCATCGGCATCGAGTGCACCGACGTCGATGCCGCATGGATGCTCGGCCTTCCTGAGCCAGGCAAGAGCACGTTGCTGCGTGGCCGCGCTTCTGCTGACGTCACTATGCGAGCAACCGCTACCGAACTTCTCCTGTTTGCATGGGGCCGCCTTGCGGCGTCAGAATCTGCGGAAATCGTCGAGGGCAGTTTTGAATCGGCCGACATGTGGACCACCTTCATACCGCCGACGTGACTTGAGCAGATCTGGTGTGACAGCCGATTCCGGGTCGGGAATACCGCCCTGCGTGGCGTTGCAGTTGGCCATCTACGGCAACAGCTGAATACGGCCCGCCACAGCATCTTTCGTCATCGCGGGATCGGGAAAGGGTTCTGCCGACAAGAGCTTCTCCATGCATTCACCGTACTTGTGCGAGTTTCGTTCGAGCCAGTTCGATCTGGTCAAATGCGTAGGTCGCGATACCTGCGGATGTCATGGTCTCCCCCTGGCGGGCAAGCGTCTCGTACGTCTCATCACCGAGAACCCGGCGAAGTTGCTCGATGATCGTGTTCATCTCCGGGTAGGCCGCCAACGTCATCGGGCTGATTGCATAGCCGGCGATGGTCGCCGCTTGGGCGTGACATCTGAGTCCAGTTAAGACCTCTGCCAATGCCGCCAGCGGACTGCGTATCGCCATGGCAGACCCCGAATCTCGGTTTATACGAATTGCCAGCGTGAGGTGATCCAGCGCAACGCTCCCGTTGCCGCGTCGAGCTTCGATATAGCCGATGTTGACGGCCAGGTATGCCTCTTCACCCCGATTGCCGCTGTCGTGTGCAATCGCAAGACCACGAAGCATTGCATCGAGAGCCTTCACAGGGTCAACATCGCGAAAAGCGAATCCGTATGCCAACAGCGCTGAGCAGAGCGCATAGGGGTTACCCGTCAATTCCGCTGCGTCGAGGACGCCCGACGCTGCTGCCATCGCTTCGTCGCTGCGGCCTGCCATCACCAGCTGAAGAACCCTATTCGACCTGCACAACGTAATGGGGTCGAAGTACGGATCGAGATATGCGTTCTCCCACTCGACAGCCTTCTCGACCTGGCCCGACAACACATATATGCCGCCCGTCATCCCAACTAGGCCGAACGGAATGTGTTCGTGGCCGGCTCGCACGATTTCCTGAGCGTGCACGGTGTAAGAAAGCGCGTCATCGATTCGACCCGTCATCCAGCACAGCGAGGCCACGATGTACAGCCACCCCAGCCGTGGATGTTCCGCCACACGCGCAGATTCGATCAGCTCTTCGGCCCATGCCGGAGGCTCCTGGCTTTCCAGTGCCATGCCACCCACGACCCCGACGAACGTTGTGATGGTTGCAGCCAAGTCGAGTTCGCCCCGGTCTGCGGCCCATCGAAACGCGGCACGCAAATTGGCCAGTTCCGCAAGGAACCACGTGTACGCGTCACGCTGGCGCGAGCTATCCCATACGCCCAGAACATCGGCTTCCCGGCCGGCGAAGTAGCGAGCGTGTGCGCGACGGGCTTCGTCAGCGACACCATGTTGGGTGAGTTGTTCATCAGCGAACTCGCGGATCGTTTCGAGCATCGAGAAGCGCGTCTTACCCGTTGCCTGCTCAGTGACAATCAGCGATTTGCGCACCAGCGCGTCGAGCAGGTCCACGATTTGGAAACGATCTGCGTCGCTTCCAGCCACAGCGCAGGCACCTTCGAGGTCAAAGCCGCCCGCAAAGACCGAACAGCGTTCCAGCAGTTACCTTTCGGTGTCGCTGAGGAGCTCGTACGACCAAGCCACGGCGTGTCGAAGAGTCTGATGACGTCCTAAAGCGCGCCGTGAGCCGACGAGCAATTTGAATCGGTGATCTAAGTGATCGCGGATCTCGTTTGGGGCCATCGACGATGTGCGTGACGCCGCCAGTTCAATCGCCAACGGTATTCCGTCAAGCCGCTGACAGATTTCAGCGACCACGTCGGCATCATCGAACACTGCAGCGGGAGCGACGTGGCGAGCCCTTTCGGTGAAAAGGTTCACGGCTGCGTCGACATCTAAAGATCGCACCGGCCAGACCTGTTCGTCGGCCAACGCCAAACCCTCGCGGCCAGTCGCAAGGATCTTCACGGTCGCGGAGGTGGCAAGAATGGCCTCGGTCAGATCCCCGACTGCATCAATTACATGCTCGCAGTTATCGAACAGCAACAAGCGAACCCGGCCATCCAGCGCGGTTGCAACCGACTCGGTCATGGTCTGACCAGGCTGCTGCGTGATTCCAAGGACTGCGGCGACCGCCTCCGGAACGACCGTTGGATCACTGACTGCGGCGAGTTCGAAAACCCATATCCCATCAGCGAACTCACCAGCGAGCTGCGCGGCGACTTCGACGGCGAGTCGCGTCTTGCCAACTCCGCCAACTCCGGTCAGCGTGACCAGCCGTCGCGAACGAAGCAATGCTGCGATCTCGGCCACTTCGGTGTCGCGTCCGATGAAGGCTGAGGCTGCTCGTCGCAGGTTCCCGGGAGTCGCGTCTAGCGTTCGCAGCGGTGGAAAGTCGGTGCCAAGCCCCTCTGCCTGCACTTGGAATACGTTCAGTGGATTCGGCAGGTCCCGCAGACGTCGCGGTCCTAGATCGACGAGTTGGACTCCATTCACGAGACTTGCCGTCGAATCAGCCAGCAGGATCTGGCCACCATGGCCGGCGGCCATCAACCGGGCTGCGCGGTTGAGGACGGTGCCAAAGTAGTCGTTGTCCCGCAGTTCAGCTTCGCCCGTCGCAATACCCATGCGGACCGGCAGCTGCAATTCACGCTGCGCGTCGACCGCCGCCCCGACCGCGGACATCGGCGATGCGAACGCCGCAGCCACCCCGTCCCCGGAGTGGCTGAACACAAAGCCGTCATGGGCCTCGATCGCCGACCGCAGCGCCTTGTCATGCGTGGCGAGTGCCACCCGCATCCCGTCCGCGTCTTCCTCCCACCGACGGGTCGAACCCTCAATGTCGGTGAACAAGAACGTCACCACTCCCGACGGCGCGATCACGGTGATGCCACGAGTTCTGCTCTGGCCAGTTCGATCTGGTCAAATGCGTAGGCGACCATCGCCGAGGGGGTCATCGTCTGCGCTTTCCGCACCAGAGTTTCATAGGTCTCAGCACCGAGGCTTTCCCGCAGATGGTCGCTCGTCTCGAGGATCTCAGGCATCGATGTGAGCGTTATGGGGTTGCGCACCGCGTAGCCGATGATGACGGCAGCGGATTCGGAGCGTCCGATCTGGTCGAGAATCATTGCGAGGTTGGCGAGAGGCGAATGCAAGAAGCCGACGCTGCCCGCGTCGCGATAGTTGCCCATCGCCAGCTTGAGGTTGTCCAATGCAGCAAGCGGTTCGCCGAGCTTGATTTCCATGCGCGCCAACGCGCTCGTTATGTGTGACTCGTTGAAGCGATTGCCGCTCTCGCGGGTGGTGACCAGACCGCGGCGCAGCACATCGCGGGCACGCTCCGGATCCGTGCCGCCGAATGCGAAGCCCTGCGAGAGAAGGGCGTACGAGATTGCCCAAGGATTGCCTGTGGCCTCGGCGGCTTCGACAAGGCCATCAGCAGCTAATACCGCTTGCTCCGCTTCACCTGCGAACGCCAGCGCATTCACTAAAGCCGATCTCGTCATGCCGTGGGTATCACGGCCGGCATCAACATATTCGCGGCACCATTCGGCGTACCGTTCGGGCCGGCCGATCATCAGATAGCCGCCGCCCGCCAAACCCTCGAGGCCGAACGGGATATCAACGCAGCCCTCGCGTATCACCGCTGCCATGGCCTCGGCATACGCGATTCCCTGCTGGATACGACCGGTCTGGTAACAAACTGATGCGACCAGGTATAGCCACGGCAGCCGAGGATGCTTTGCTGCTCGGGCGAGTTCGATCAACTCCTCCGCCCACGCGATCGGTTCATAATTCTCGGTGTAAAAGCCGATCAATCCGACGAACGTGGCGATGGCGCTTGCCGTATCGATATCGTTCTGGTCGGCAGCCCAGCGAAAAGCGTTGCGCAGGTTTGCGAGTTCGGTGTTGAACCATTCGTAAGCCTCCCGCTGGCGCGGACTGTCCCACAAGGCCATCATGTCAGCCTCGCGACCGGCGAAATATCGGGCGTGCGCAGTTCGGGCCATCTCTGCTGCGCGAGAGTTGACTAGTTGGTCTTCGGCGAACTGTCGGATCGTTTCCAGCATGGAGTACCGCGTCCGGTCGCCCGTTCGATCAGCAACAAGCAACGATTTTCGAACCAGCGCATCGAGCCGATCCAAGACGGCAAATTCGTCATCGAATCCCGCGACCGCACAAGCGCTTTCGAGCTCGAATCCGCCGGCGAAAACCGAGCAACGATCGAGTAGAGACCTTTCCTCTTCGTCGAGGAGATCGTAGGACCACGCCACCGCATGACGCAGCGTTTGGTGGCGCTCCAAGCCTCTCCGAGACCCGGTCAGCAGCTTGAAACGGTGATCGAGCCGATCCCGCACTTCGGTCGTCGTCATAGCGGCCATCCGGGAGGCCGCGAGCTCGATGGCAAGTGGAATCCCGTCGAGTCGACGGCAGATCTCGTGAACCGCATCGGGGTCGTTGAGGGCGAAACCTGGCATCACGCTGTGAGCGCGTTCGGTGAACAACTCCGTGGCCGGATCGACGGCTAGCGATCGCAACGGCCACACCTGCTCGTCGGGGATGCCCAACCCCTCGCGGCTCGTCGCCAGTATCCGCACTGCGACTGATGCCTCGACGATCATCTGAACGAGATCAGCCGTCGCATCGAGCAGGTGTTCGCAATTGTCGAGAACCAACAGCTGAATCCTGCCTTCCAACGCGGCCGCGACCGATTCGTTAAGACTCTTTTCAGGTTGCTGTGTGATGCCCAGCACCGCTGCAACCGCGTCGGGTAGTGCCGACGGATCGGCGACGGTGGCAAGCTCGAGAATCCATACTCCATCCGGGAATTCGTTAGCCAACCGCGCAGCGACCGTCAACGCCAGTCGAGTCTTGCCCACTCCGCCGACGCCGGTGACTGTGACAATTCGGTGCTCGCGTACCGCTGCCGCAACACTGGAGACTTCCACGTCGCGGCCGATCAAAGTCGCTGATGCGGAGGGCAGATTGCCGTGCGCCGGATCGACTGTTTGCAACGGCGGAAAGTCGCTCCGCAGCCCGTGCGCCTTCAGCTGGAAAACAGTCAGCGGATTAGCGACGTCCCGCAAGCGCCGGAGCCCTAGGTTTTTCAGTTCGACGCCACTAAGCAGACCCGCTGTCGACTCGGCGACCAGGATCTGGCCACCATGGCCGGCGGCCATCAATCGGGCTGCGCGGTTGAGGACGGTGCCAAAGTAGTCGTTGTCCCGCAGTTCGGCTTCGCCTGTGGCAATCCCCATGCGCACCGGCAGCTCCAACTCACGCTGCGCATCGATAGCGGCCTCTACGGCACTCATCGGCGATTCAAATGCAGCAGCCAACCCGTCTCCGGAGTGGCTGAAAACAAATCCTTCGTGGGCCTCGATGGCCGAACGCAACACCTTGTCATGCGCCGCCAACGCCGCCCGCATTCCGGCAGGATCTTCTTCCCACCGCCGGGTCGAACCCTCAATGTCGGTGAACAAGAACGTCACGACTCCCGACGGCGCGGTCATGGCGATCGCTCGAGTTCTGCTCGGGCTTCGGCGATTTGCTCGTATGCGTAGGCGGTGATTTCGGCCATGCTCATCGCCTCGCCAGTTAGGGCGAGCGATTCGAAAGTCTCGTCGCCCAGAGTATCGCGGAGGTGCGCGACGGCGGTAAGCACCTCGGGCACCGCGGCCATTGCCAACGGCGTTAGCGCGTAGCCCGAGATGATGGCAGCGGCTTCCAGGTTACCGAGCCGATCCAGGAACGAACTGAGGGCAGCCAGCGGGCTCCGCAGACTCGCGACGTTGCCGGAATCGTGGTAGTTGCGGGTGACCAAAGTCAGGTGATCTAGCGAAGCCGCGCTGATGAAGTCGTGCGCTTCAAGTCGGGCCAGGTTGAGCGCGAGAATCGATTCGTTGAACCGATTACCGCTGTCCTGAGCGAGGGCCAAACCCTTACGGCAGTCGTCGAGCCCCTGAGCGATACCAGCGGAGACGATGAGCACGTGGCTCGCGGCGCCGACAGCGAACGACTGCATATACGGGTTGTTCGTGGCTACACCCGACTCGATGAGTCCATGGGCGCCTGCAGCCGCCTCCACAAGATCGCCGCTGAAAACGTGGGCGAAAACGCGGCAGGCCCGGATGTACACGTGGTTGTCGCCGCGGCGCGCGAGTTGAGCAGTGCACAGCTCGGCCCACCGCCGAGGCTGCCCCACGGCGACATACGCTGAGCCAATCCAGCCTTCCATCGCGAACGGCGGTGGGTGTTGACTGCTCGCCAATAATGATCCAGCAATATCGGCGTACCGGACCGCCGCATCCGTCCGTCCCGCCATCCAGCACACTGACGCAACGGCATACACGCTCAAACATCTCGGGTGTTCAGCCAAGCGTGCGCAGTCGATCAGTTCCTCCGCCCATGCGAGGGGCTCAAAATTCTCCGCACCAAAGCCGAGCAACCCTACGTAAGTCGTGACGGCTGCGGCAACGTCGAGGTCGCCTTGATCGATAGCCCAACGAAATGCTTTACGCAAATTGGCGAATTCGGTGGCGGCCCATTCATACGCCTCACGCTGACGGGGGCTATCCCACAACTTGAGGACTTCGTTCTCACGGCTTGCGAAGTGATGCGCGTGCGCGAAACTTGCGTCGGCTGCCTGTCCGCGTTCAACCAGTTTCTCTTCAGCGAATTGCCGGATGGTCTCCAGCATCGAAAACCGCGTTCTTCCTGTAGAGCGGTCGGCGCCGAGCAGCGACTTGCGTACCAGTGCGTCAAGTAGATCCAAGACGACATACTCGTCGTCGGCACCTGCTACGGCGTACGCACTCCGCGCTTCAAATCCGCCCGCGAAAACCGAACAACGTTCAAGCAGAGTCTTTTCCGAATCATCCAGGAGGTCATAGGACCATGCGACCGCGTGACGAAGCGTCTGGTGTCGCGCCAACCCTCGACGCGAGCGGACCAGTAGCTTGAACCGTTGATCGAGATGGTCGCGAACCTCGACCGCGGTCATCGACTCCAACCGTGAAGCGGCCAACTCAATCGCCAACGGGATACCGTCCAGACGACGACACACCTCCTCCGCCGCCAGCGATTCGTCGGCCGATAAGCAGCGGGCACGCGCGGCGAACAACGTCGCCGCTGAACCGATATCCAGCGAGGGCACTCGCCATAGCCGCTCCTCCGCTACGCCGAGTCCTTCGCGGCTCGTCGTCAGGACCTTGACGGTTGATGACTGCTCGAGGATGGCTTCGATCAGGTCGGCAGCGGACTCGACCACGTGCTCGCAGTTGTCGAAGACGAGGAGGCGGATTCTTCCGTCCAAGGCCACGGACACCGACTGACCTACGGTCATGCACGGCTGCTGGGTAATCCCCATCGTTGCGGCCACCGCATCAGGAACGGCCGCAGGATCGGATAACGACGCAAGCTCGAAAACCCATACACCATCGGGGAATTCGTCGCTGAGGCGGGCAGCGACTTTGAATGCCAAACGAGTCTTGCCGACTCCGCCGACGCCAGCCAAGGTCACGAGCCGATGGGATCGCATGGCGTCGACAATCTCGGCCACTGCGGATTCGCGGCCGATTAACTCCTCGGGAGACCTGCGCAGATTACCGCGGGTCGTGTCGACCGTACGCAGTGGCGGAAAATCCGCGCGCAAGCCGGGCGCAACGAGCTGGGAGATTGTGACCGGATTTGGTAGGTCGCGCAATCGTCGCGGCCCGAGGTTCGATAGATCTAAACCACTGAGCAGACCCGCCGTTGAATCGGCGACCAGGATCTGCCCGCCATGCCCGGCCGCCATCACCCGTGCCGCGCGGTTGAGCACGGTGCCGAAGTAGTCGTTGTCGCGCAGTTCGGCTTCACCGGTAGCGATGCCCATCCGGACCGGTAACTGCAACTCGCGCTGCGCATCGACCGCGGTATCGACCGCAGCCATCGGCGATGCGAACGCGGCAGCCATCCCGTCTCCGGAGTGGCTGAAAACGTAACCCTCATGTGCTTCGATGGCTGACCGCAGCACCTTGTCGTGCGCTACCAGGGCCGACCGCATCGCGTCCGCGTCTGACTCCCACCGACGGGTCGAACCCTCGATATCGGTGAACAGAAATGTGACCACGCCCGTGGGCGGGTCCCCCGCGAACACAGGCACAGAATCGCACACCCAAGTTCGCTGAGTGGCTAGTTATGACACGCTTTCTATGGATTTACGTGCGATAACTGGCCACTCGGCCGCGAAAGACTATGCGTCTTCAAGTAGATCCGGCGTGACAGCGGACTCCGTGTCGGGAATGCCGTCTTGCTTGGCTTTTCGATCCGCCATTGACAGCAACCGTCGAATGCGGCCCGCCACGGCATCTTTGGTCATCGGCGGATCCGCGAGGCGACCCAGTTCCTCCAATGACGCCTGGCGGTGCTCGACACGCAGCTTGCCCGCTGCTGCCAGATGGTCGGGCACGGTGTCAGCGAGGATCTCCAGCGCCCGCTCCACGCGCGCCGCCGCGGCGACCGCAGCCCGCGCCGACCTCCGCAGGTTCGCATCATCGAAGTTGGCCAGCCGGTTGGCGGTGGCGCGTACCTCGCGGCGCATCCGCCGCTCCTCCCACGTCAGCCTGGTGTCCTGGGCACCCATCCGCGTCAGTAGTGCACCGATGGCCTCACCGTCGCGCACCACCACCCGGTCTGCGCCGCGCACCTCGCGGGCCTTCGCGCCGACACCCAACCGCCGCGCCGCGCCGACGAGCGCCAGCGCTGCCTCCGGCCCAGGACAGCTGACCTCGAGCGCCGACGAGCGGCCCGGTTCGGTGAGTGATCCATGCGCCAAAAACGCGCCACGCCAAGCGGCTTCGGCATCAGCAACGCTGCCGCCGACCACCTGCGCAGGAAGTCCTCGCACCGGTCGCCCGCGCAGATCCAGCAGACCCGTCTGGCGGGCCAGCGCCTCACCGTCCTTGGCGACCCGCAGCACATACCGGGTGCTCTTGCGGATACCGCTCGCCGAGAGCACGTGCACCACGGCGTTGTAGCCGTACAGGTCGTAGATGTCCTTGCGCAGGCGTCGCGCGATGATGCCGAGATCGACCTCGGCCTCGACCACGACCCGTCCCGAGACGATGTGCAGTCCCCCCGCGAACCGCAGCAGCGATGCCACCTCGGCACGGCGCGCGCTCACCGAATTGACCTGAAGACGGCTGAGCTCGTCCTTGACCTCGGCTGTCATCGCCACGAGTCGTCACCTTTCGGTCCGTTCGCTGTCGCTGTCGGCACAGTCGGCGTTGGAGACGCGGGCGGCGCCGCACCGCGCAGCCGCACACCTTCCAGTGCCGCGGCCAACCTCGCCGGGTCATGTAAAGGTGTACCAGGTCTGGACACGTCAGCAAACTCAACTTGGGCATCCAGAATTTTCGCCGTGCGGCGCAATTGCTCACGCTCACGTTCGGTCGGGACGCGGCTGGCGTCGACAATGACCTCGTGCATCGTGAAGCCCGGTGCGTGCTGCGACAACACGTGGATATGACGTTCGGCCGAAAACTCCGCCGTCTCCCCGGGCTCTGCGGCCAGGTTGACCACCAACGCCCGCCGCGCGGCCGTCGCCTGCAGCGCCGCCGCCAGCTGGGGCACCAGGACGTGCGGAATGACGCTGGTAAACCACGACCCCGGGCCCAGCACGACCAGGTCGGCGGCCATGATCGCGTCCACCGCTTGCCGGGTGGCCGGCGGATCGCCCGGTATGAGCCGGACCCGCCGCACCTTCCCGACAGTCGTCGCGAGCGCAACCTGACCCCGGATCACCCGACTCATCCGCGGATCGGATTCCAGACCTGCGACGTCGGCCTCGATCTCCAGCCCCACCGGACACATCGGCAGGACCCGGCCGTGGATGCCGAGAACGCGGCCCAGCTCGTCGAGCGCCGCCACTGGATCTGCCAGCACCTCATTGAGGCCTGCAAGCATGAGATTGCCGATCGGGTGCCCGGCGAGCGCACCGCTACCGCCGAACCGATGTTGCAGGATCGTCGCCCACAATCGTCCGTGTGGAGTGTCGGATGCCAACGCCGCCAGGGCCATTCGCAGATCACCGGGTGGCACCACATCGAGTTCGTTGCGAAGCCGGCCCGATGAACCACCGTCGTCGGCGACCGTGACGATCGCGGTGACATGCGGGGTGAGTCTGCGGGCCGCCGACAGCGTGGCATACAGGCCGTGCCCACCCCCGAGAGCCACGATCCGCGGACTCATTCGCGCCCCAGATCCCGGTGCAATACCCGCACCGTCAGGCCGTCACCGCCCTGCAATCTGGCCGCCAGCGCCTCGGCGATCGCAACACTGCGATGCTTGCCCCCGGTGCAGCCAATAGCAACAGTCATATAGCGCTTTCCCTCGCGGCGATATCCGTCGATGACGAAGTGCAGCAGCCGATGGTAGGTCTCCAGAAACTCTCCGGCGCCCGGTTGGCCGAGTACGTAGTCGCGGACGTCCGGGTGCTGTCCGGTATGCGGTCGCAGCGCGTCCACCCAATGCGGATTGGGGAGGAAGCGCACATCCATCACCGTATCCGCGTCCATGGGCAGCCCGTACTTGTATCCGAAGGACTCGACCGTGACATTTGTGTGGGCGACTGTCTCCCCGCCGAAGGCCCGCTCGATGCTCTCCCGCAGCGCGGGGACGGGAAGCGTCGACGTATCGATGACAAGATCGGCCGCCGCCCGGATGGGCGCGAGCATCGTCCGCTCCGCCGCAATACCCTCTGCAAGAGTCTGATTCCCCTGCAACGGATGGCTGCGCCGGTTCTGCTCGTATCGGCGCACCAGGATGTCGTCGGACGCCTCGAGGAACAGCACCCGCGGCGTGATGTTGCGCGTGGCCAGATCGTTGCGAACCCAGTCCAGGTCTCCAGTGAACCCACGGGAGCGCACATCCATCACCACGGCGAGCTGGGTGATACGCGAACCCGCCGCAAGCCCCAGCTCGACCATCCGCGCGATCAGCTCCGGCGGCAGATTGTCGGCGACATACCAGCCGAGATCCTCCAGCACCTTGGCCGCCGTGCCCCGGCCTGCGCCGGACAGCCCGGTAACCAGTACGACATCGATGCCGGATCCCCCGTGTTCGCCGTTGCCGGCGCCATCCTGCAATTGTTCGTACATGCCCTGATCTGTCATCCGGATGCTCTGCTCTGATCATCGCCGATTACCGGGTCGGGCGCTCCCGAATCGGGCGGGACGCCGAGCGCCTCCAAGACGGCCTTCGCCGTCGCTACCCCGATACCGGGCACGGCGGTGATCTCCTCGACGCTGGCCTCCTTCAATCGCGCCACCGAGCCGAAATGCGTGACCAGGGCCTTGCGGCGATGCTCGCCCAGCCCGCGGATCGAATCCAGTGCCGACGCCGTCATCCGTTTGGACCGCTTGCTGCGGTGGTAGGCGATCGCAAACCGGTGCGCCTCGTCGCGTACCCGCTGCAGCAGATACAAACCTTCGCTGTTGCGCGGCATGATCAGCGGGTCGGGTTCAGCCGGCACCCACACCTCCTCGAGCCGTTTCGCCAGCCCGATGACGGCGACATCGCCGATACCCAACTCGTCGAGGACCGCCTGGGCCGCGTTGACCTGCGGGGCGCCGCCGTCGACGACGAACAGGTTCGGCGGATACGCGAACTTTCGTGACTTCCCTTCCGGGGCAAGCTCTGTCGGGTGCTGCAGGTCGTGTAGGTGACGGTAGAAGCGGCGCCGGGTGACCTCGGCGATCGACGCGACGTCGTCCGAACGGCCCTCGCCCGCGGCCTCCCTGATCGCGTAATGGCGATAGTCGGACTTACGCGGCAGCCCGTCCTCGAACACCACCAGCGACGCCACCACATCGGTGCCCTGCACATGGCTGATGTCCACACATTCGATACGAAGCGGCGCGTCGGCCAGCCCGAGCGATTCCTGAATGCTCTGCAGTGCAGCACTTCTGGCGGTGAAGTCGCCCGCCCGTTTCAGCTTGTGCTGGTTCAGGGCGTCTTGCGCGTTGCGTTGGACGGTCTCGGCCAGCGCGCGCTTGTCGCCGCGCTGGGGTACGCGCACCGCCACCCTCGAACCGCGAAGCTGCGACAACCATGTTTCTATTTCTTCGGCATTGTCGGGCAGACACGGCACCAGTACCTGGCGGGGCACCGGTGTCAACGACATATCGGCCGCACCGTCGAGTTCAGCCTGGTCGCCGTAGAACTGCGTCAGGAATTGTTCGACGAGGTGCTCGAGATCTGATTCGCCTGGCTCTCCGGACTTTTCGACCACCCACCCACGCTGACCGCGCACCCGGCCACCGCGCACGTGGAACACCTGCACGGCAGCTTCCAGGTCGTCGTCGGCGAAGGCGACCACGTCGGCGTCGGTACCGTCGCCGAACACCACCGCCTGCTTCTCCATGGCGCGCTTCATCGCCGAGATGTTGTCCCGCAACCGGGCCGCCCGCTCGAAGTCCAGCAGTTCGGCGGCTTGGTTCATCTGCTGTTCCATATCGCGGATCAACCGGTCGGTCTTGCCCGCCAGGAAGTCGCAGAAGTCCTCGACGATCTGGCGGTGTTCTTCGGCGGTGACCCGCCCGACGCACGGCGCCGAGCACTTGTCGATGTACCCCAACAGACAAGGCCGATCGATCTGCCTGTGGCGCTTGAAAACTCCCGCCGAGCAGGTGCGCGCCGGGAAGACCCGGGTCAATAGATCGAGCGTTTCGCGGATCGCCCATGCGTGCGAGTAGGGCCCGAAGTAGCGGACCCCCTTGCGCCGCGCCCCGCGGTAGACCATCAGCCGCGGATACTCCTCGTTCAGGGTCACGGCGAGCACCGGGTACGACTTGTCGTCGCGGTAGCGGACGTTGAATCGAGGGTCGAACTCTTTGATCCAGTTGTACTCGAGCTGCAGCGCCTCGACTTCGGTGTTGACGACCGTCCACTCGACCCCGGCGGCCGACGTCACCATCTGCCGGGTGCGCGGCGCCAAGCCGGAAAGGTCGGCGAAGTAAGAGTTCAGCCGGCTGCGCAGGCTCTTGGCCTTGCCAACGTAGATCACCCGGCCATGCGGATCCCGGAACCGGTAGACGCCCGGCTGGACGGGAATCGACCCGGGAGCGGGTCGGTACGTCGCTGGATCGGGCACGGATTCCAGGTTACTGCCGCCCTCGGACGGGTCCTGATGAACTACCGTCGGGTCATGCGGATCTCGTCGCTGATAAGAGCGGCGGCCCCGCTGGCCGGGGTCGTCCTGGTGCTGGCTGCGTGCGGCACGGAACACACGACAGAGCCCAGCGCGGCCGAACCGTGCGCCATTGTCGACAACGGATCCCCCAAACCGTCCGGATACCGCACGGACATGACTGCCGTGCGCACCAGCGGCTACTCGGTGGCCACCGCCAACCCGCTGGCCACCCAGGCCGGATGCGAAGTGCTCCGCGACGGCGGGACGGCCGCCGACGCGCTGATTGCCGCGCAAGCGGTGCTCGGCCTGGTCGAGCCGCAATCGTCCGGCCTCGGCGGCGGTGGCTTTCTGCTGTACTACGACGCTGCGGCAGGTTCGGTACAGGCGTACGACGGCCGCGAGGTCGCACCTGCGGCCGCGACGGAGAACTATCTGCGCTGGATTTCCGACACAGACCGCACCAAACCCAAGCCCGACGCCCGCGCATCCGGGCGCTCCATAGGTGTCCCCGGCATCGTGCGGCTCATGCAGGACATCCACGCCGAGCACGGCAAGACCGGTTGGCGCGACCTGTTCGACCCCGCCGTCGCCCTCGCCGACGACGGCTTCGACATCAGCGCTCGGCTGGCCGGAGCCATCGCCGACTCCGCGGAACAACTCAAAGCCGATCCGCAGGCCGCCGAATATTTCCTCAATCCCGACGGCGGTCCCAAGACCGAAGGAACGAGCCTGACCAACCCTGCGTACGCAAAGACACTGGGGGTCATCGCATCTGACCCCCAATCGTTCTATACCGGTGCGGTTGCCGACGCGATCGTCGCTGCTGCGGCCGACACGTCCGGCGGGCGTACCCCAAGTCAATTGACGACCGAAGACCTGGCCGGCTACACCGTCAAGAAACGCGAGGCGCTCTGTTCGCCGTACCGCGGCAAGGAAATCTGCGGCATGCCGCCGCCGTCGTCGGGCGGTATCGCAGTCGCAGCGACGCTGGGCGTACTCGAACACTTCGCTATGGCCGACCACAAGCCCGGGGACATCGACCTCAACGGGGGCAGACCCTCGGTGATGGGCGTCCATCTGATCTCTGAGGCCGAGCGGCTGGCCTACGCCGACCGCGACAAGTACGTTGCCGACACCGATTTCGTGCCGCTACCCGGTGGCACGCCCAACACCTTGATCAACAGCGCCTACCTCACCGGCCGCGCAGCGTTGATCTCCGAGCAGCGGTCGATGGGCACCGCGAAACCAGGCGAGTTCGGTCCGCCGGCGGCCCCGGCGCCCCCGACACCCGAACACGGGACAAGTCAGATCAGCATCATCGACGCGCAGGGCAACGCGGCTTCGATGACGACGACGGTCGAATCCGCATTCGGCTCCTACCACATGGTCGACGGCTTCATTCTCAACAACCAACTCACCGACTTCTCGGCAGACCCGATCGGACCCGACGGCGCCCCGGTAGCCAACCGGATTCAGCCCGGTAAACGGCCGCGCAGCACCATGGCGCCGACCATCGTGTTCGACCAACCCGCACCCGGCCGGCCAGACGCCAAAGGACCGCTGTACGCGGTTGTAGGATCGCCGGGCGGCGGCGTCATCATCCAGTTCGTCGTCAAAACCATTGTCGGCATGCTGGATTGGGGGCTCAACCCGCAACAGGCGGTGTCGATGGTCGACTTCGGCGCCGCGAACACACCGAAGACCAACGTCGGCGGCGAGCACCCCGTTATCGACACCTCCGATAACGGCGACCACGATCCACTCGTGGTCGGTCTGCGAAAGCTGGGACATCAGGTCGATCTCGCCGACCAGTCGAGCGGACTGTCCGCGATCATCCGCGCCGACGACGGCCTTGTCGGTGGCGCCGACCCACGGCGCGAGGGGCTGGTGATGGGCGACACCGGATGACCACCGAGGTCATCCGCTTCACTGAGTCCGACTGGCGAGTCTTCGCCGCGATCCGGTTGCGCGCCCTGATCGACGCGCTCGGCGAACGCGATCCGCAGTACCAGAAGGAGTCCGCGTTCACTGCGGCCCAGTGGCGGCGCCGGATACGCAATCACGCGCAGTTCGCAACGCTGGTCGATGGTCGCCCCGTCGGGTTTATCTCCGCGCAGCAGGAGAACCTCGACTCGGTGTATCTCTACTCGCTGTGGCTGGATCCGGCCGTCCGCGGCAAGGGCCTGGCGCGCCCGTTAGTGGCCGCAGCGGTGGACTGGGCGCGCGACCAACACGTGCAGACCATCACGTTGCGGGTGGTTGCCAACAACCTGGCCGCACGCGCCATCTACGAAAGCCTGGGTTTTGCGTTTGTCGCGACAGCAGAAACCACTGAACCCCGAGACGAAGTGGCGATGACGCTCAGCGTGAGTTGATGCCCTTGTAGCGGCTGAGAAGTCCACGAACGGTGTCCATCGCTTCGACTGCCCGGCCTTTGTCGACAGCCTGAATCGCCAGCACCGGGACGTACTCGTCGTCGGGCAGGTCCACCCTGGCCCAGCGCGCGCCCGGATGGAAGGACACGTCGACAACGTCTGACCACGGAATCAGCCGATAGGTCAACAGGTTCCGCACCGCGACCCCCTGGGCGCCGACGCGGATGCGTGGCCGGGAGAACATCAGCACGAGGGCGGCGATGACGACACCGAGCAGGGCGATCGCCACCTGATCGGCGGTTGTGAAGATCACACCGGTAGACGCAATCTTCAACAGAGCCCCGACAGTCACATGTGCCGCCAGAATGAGCACTGCCGCGCCGTACGCGAAATACGGTGTCAGATGGGGCCGTATCTCGACATCCCAATCGCTCATGATCGCTGCCGCAGGTCGCGCAACGTCAACGCGGTGGATATCGCAGCTGCCGCGGCCTGCGCACCCTTGTCCTCGGCTGAATCGGGCAGGCCCGCACGATCCAGAGCCTGCTGTTCGTTGTTCGTGGTGAGGACGCCGTTGGCGACCGGGGTCGACGCGTCCAAGGACACGCGGGTCAGTCCCTGCGTGACAGCGTCGCAGACGTAGTCGAAATGTGGTGTCTGCCCGCGGATCACGACGCCCAGCGCGACGACGGCGTCATGACTAGCCGCCAATGCCTGTGCGACGACGGGGATCTCGATGGCCCCCAAGACCCGTACTACCGTCGGATCGGTGACCCCGGCGTCCGCGGCGACCTTGAGCGCACCATCGAGCAGCGCATCACAAATGGTTTCGTGCCATGTGCTCGCGACGATGGCCAGACTCAGACCCGAGGCGTCGAGCTGAGGCAGATCGGGAACGCCTGCGCCTCCGCTCAATTCAGGACTCCGTCCTGGCTGCTCAATTCAGAACTCCGTTCTGGCCGCTCAACTCAGAACTCCGTTCTGGCTGCTCACAGGGCTCCACCGAGATCCCGCTCGGGCGGCGTGCGATCACCGAGTAGGTACACACCCTCTTCGTACGAATCCATGGTCACGGCTTCGTGGTACTCGTCGAGGCCTATGAGGTCGTGGCCCATCCGGTCGCGCTTGGTCATCAGGTACCGGATGTTCTCCGCGTTGGCGCGAACGGGTAGCGGAACACGTTCGATGATGTGGAGTCCGTAGCCGTCGAGGCCGACGCGCTTGGCCGGGTTGTTCGTGAGCAGCCGCATCGACCGCACCCCGAGATCGACCAGGATCTGGGCGCCGATGCCGTAGTCGCGCGCGTCGGCGGGCAGGCCGAGCTTCAGGTTGGCGTCGACGGTGTCCTCACCGGCGTCCTGCAGCTGGTAGGCCTGCAGCTTGTGCATCAGGCCGATACCGCGGCCCTCGTGGCCGCGCATGTACAGCACGATGCCGCGGCCTTCGCGGGCCACCATCGCCAATGCGGCGTCCAGCTGCGGGCCGCAGTCGCAGCGCCGGGAGCCGAACACGTCGCCGGTGAGGCATTCCGAGTGCACCCGGACGAGGACGTCGTGTCCGTCACCGTGCGGTCCGGCGATATCGCCCCGCACCAGCGCCACGTGCTCGACGTCTTCATAGATGCTGCTGTAGCCGACCGCGCGGAACTCGCCGTGCCGGGTCGGGATGCGGGCCTCGGCGATGCGCTCGATGTGCTTCTCGTGCTTGCGACGCCACTCGATGAGATCGGCGATCGAGATGAGGGCGAGATCATGCTCGTCGGCGAAGACCCGTAGCTCATCGGTCTGCGCCATGGCGCCTTCGTCTTTCTGGCTGACGATCTCGCAGATCGCTCCAGCAGGCTGAAGGCCGGCCAGCCGGGCCAAGTCGACTGCGGCCTCGGTGTGACCCGGACGGCGTAGCACGCCACCGTCTTTGGCGCGCAATGGCACGACATGGCCGGGGCGAGTGAAGTCATCGGCAACGCTGGTCGGGTCGGCCAGCACCCGCATCGTGGTGGCGCGGTCCGAGGCCGAAATACCGGTTCCGACATCCTTTTTCGCGTCCACAGTAACTGTGTAAGCGGTGCCGTGCTTGTCCTGGTTGACCGCGTACATCGGCAACAGCCCCAGCTTGTCGCAGATCGCGCCGTCGAGCGGCACGCACAGATACCCGGATGTATAGCGCACCATGAACGCCACAAGCTCGGGAGTCGCCTTCTCGGCGGCGAAAATCAGATCGCCTTCGTTCTCGCGATCCTCGTCGTCGATGACCACCACGGCCTTACCCGCGGCGATGTCGGCGACCGCCCGCTCCACGGTGTCAAGCCTCGTCACCACATCAGTATGAACCACCCAGGCCGAACTCTTATTCTCGCTCCCCTGACCTGGGGTTTAAGCCTCTCAATGGCGCTTTTGACAGAGTGCCGGCACCGGTAGATGTCAGTCGCCCGAAGCGTCGAAAGAGCCGTCTTTCGCATCGAGCAGTCGCTCAACATATTTGGCGATGATGTCGACCTCGAGGTTGACCGACGTGCCGACCCCGGCCTGGCCGAGTGTCGTCAGCTCGAGGGTCGTCGGGATCAGCGAGATCTCGAACCAGTCGTGGCCCACGGCGGAGACCGTCAGCGACACCCCGTCAACCGTGATGGAGCCTTTCTCGACCACGTACCGACTCAGCGACATCGGCAACGCGATTCGCACGACCTCCCAGTGCTCCGCTGCAGTGCGCGCGATCACATGGCCGGTGCCGTCTACGTGGCCCTGCACGATGTGACCACCCAGGCGGCTGTTCACGGCGGCGGCGCGTTCCAGATTGACTCGACTGCCCACACCGACACCGCGCAGGCTGGACCTGTTCAGCGTCTCGCCCATCACATCGGCGGTGAACGCACCGTCAGCACGCACCTCGACGACGGTCAAGCACACACCGTTCACCGCGATCGAGTCGCCATGCCCGGCATCGGAGGTGACGACGGGGCCACGGATTTCGAACCGCGCGGCGTCGCCGAGGTCTTCCTTGCCGACGATTTCGCCCATTTCTTCGACGATTCCGGTGAACACGACGCCAGAGTAATCGCCCGAGTCCAGTCAATCGACGACACGCCGAAATACCAGCTCAGGCGCCACATTGCCGGCGCTGCTCGTGACCGGGCACCGCCTCGGCAAAGGCCCACCCACTACGATGCAGTCATGCCGACCCGCCTCTTGGCGATCTTCGCCGCGCTGTTTACTTCCGTCGCTCTGCTCGCAGGGTGTTCCAGCTCCGAGGACAACTCGCCGCTGCCCGATGCCACAACGCTTCTGCAGCAGTCCGCCGAGACCACCAAGGGCCAAACGAGCGTGCACCTCTCGCTATCGGTCCAGGGCGAGATCGCAGCACTTCCGATCGAGTCTCTCGAGGGCAATCTGACCACTGCGCCCGCGGTCGCCGCGGAGGGTAAGGCCAACATCCTGGTTATGGGTCAGCGCTTGGAAGGCGTCAGCTTCGTCGTCGTCGACGGCGATCTATACGGCGCGATAACCGCGGGGGCCTTCCAGAATTTCGGGCCGGCCGCCGAAATCTTTGATGTGTCGGTAATTCTGTCGCCGGACCGAGGTCTGGCCAACGTGCTATCCAACTTCTCCGAGACGAAGGCAGATGGTCGAGAGACCGTGAGCGGTGTCAAGACAGTCCGTGTGACGGGGAAGGTCAGCGCTGACGCCGTGAACAAGATCGCAAACCTCGGAGTCACGGAACCGGTGCCCGGCACGGCGTGGATATCCGAAGAAGGCAAACACGAACTGATGCAAATCAAGTTGGAGCCGACCCCGGGTAACAGTGTCTCGATGACGCTGTCGGACTGGGGTAAGCCCGTAACGGTCACCAAGCCCGCGGTCTGATGCAGACGTCGACCGAAGCCGCCCAACCGGTGACGTCTGGCCGGCGCATCGCGATCAGCGCCGGCAGCCTGGCGGTACTGCTCGGTGCTCTCGACACCTATGTCGTGATCACGATCATGACCGACATCATGAGTGACGTCGGGATCGGTGTTAATCAGATCCAGAAGGTCACGCCGATCATCACGGTGTATCTGCTCGGCTACATCGCGGCGATGCCGCTACTGGGCCGGGCGTCGGACCGCTTTGGCCGAAAGATGTTGCTGCAGGCCAGCCTTCTTGGATTCGCCGTCGGTTCGGTAGTGACAGCGATGTCCACCGATCTCGACATCCTCGTCATCGGCCGCCTGATCCAGGGCATGGCAAGCGGCGCGCTGCTGCCGGTCACCCTGGCGCTCGCCGCCGACCTGTGGTCCAGCCGCAACCGTGCGGCGGTACTCGGTGGCGTGGGCGCCGCCCAGGAGCTCGGCAGTGTGCTCGGGCCCATCTACGGCATCGCCCTGGTCTGGGTCTTCCACCACTGGCAGTCGGTGTTCTGGGTCAACGTGCCGCTCGCGCTGATCGCGATGGTGATGATCCACTTCAGCCTTCCCTCCCGGGAAAAGCCGGAGAATCCGGAGAAGGTCGACGTCGTCGGTGGCCTGCTGCTCGCGCTCACCCTGGGACTGGCGACCTTTGGCCTGTACAACCCCGCTCCCGACGGAAAACAGGTGCTGCCGAGCAACGGCCTACCGCTGCTCATCGGCGCACTGGTCGCGGCCGTGGCGTTCTTCGTGTGGGAGCGGTTCGCGAAAACCCGGCTGATCGAACCCGCGGGCGTGCATTTCCGGCCGTTCCTCGCGGCGTTGGGCGCTTCTCTCGTCGCGGGCGCGGCGCTGATGGTCACCCTGGTCAACGTGGAACTGTTCGGGCAGGGTGTACTCGGTCAGGATCAGATCGACGCCGCCTTCCTCTTGCTGCGGTTTCTCGTCGCATTACCGATCGGCGCTCTGCTCGGCGGCTGGATCGCCACCCGAATCGGCGACAGGCTCGTCGCCTGCGCCGGGTTGCTGATCGCCGCGGGCGGTTACTACCTGGTTGCACAGTGGCCGGCGAATGTGCTGGAGGCCCGCCACGACCTGGGCTTCATCACGCTACCGATGCTGGACACCGACCTGGCAATCGCAGGTTTGGGGCTCGGCCTGGTCATCGGGCCGCTGACATCGGCGACCCTGCGTGTGGTTCCTGCCGCTCAGCACGGCATCGCCTCAGCGGCCGTCGTGGTCGCGCGGATGATCGGCATGCTGATCGGCGTCGCGGCACTGTCGGCTTGGGGTCTGTACAAGTTCAACCAGTATCTGCAGGAGCGGCTCGCAGCACTGCCGCCCGCGGATCCCGATTCCCCGGGCGGCATTCTGGTCGCCGCCTCTCGCCTGGCCGACGCATCCCGCCAGGCATACGTGCTGCAGTACGGCGAAATCTTCAAGATCACCTGTCTCGTCTGCGTGGTCGGAGCAGCACTCGCCCTGCTGATCAGTGGACGTCACGAGCACGCCGATGAGCCGGAGCCCGTAGATGATGCGCCGAAGCGGGTGCGCGTCGGCTCACCCGCCGACGACAACCCGACTCAGGCGCTCGAGACGCCGACCCACCGGATTTCGAGTCAATCCGCGGATGAGACGGCCCGGCTGGAGCAACCCCCAGGCCACCACCGACCCGAATAGGTTCGGGTCAGCAGCGCTCGAGTCCCCGGCCCATCAGGGTGGGCTCAGCTCGTGATTGCGGCTCGTCGGCGGAAATGCCCTTGATCGCGTCACAGATCAACGTCTTGATGTTCCGGGGATCCATTGGGCGATCACTGAGCCAATCCTGCAATGCAGTCATGCTCGTCGTCCTTCGTTCGTGCTCACCCGCGCAGCTCGTCGGTGAAAGCGCGATATTTGGTACGAGTGTACCGACGACGGCACCCCTGTTTGTTGCTCGCCACGCCGGGTATGCGTGGAAAAGCGACGATCAAAGGACGAAAATTCATGGGAACTTCACTGAATGGCAAGGTAATTGCGTTTCTGGTGGCGCCCGAAGGCGTCGAACAGGTCGAGTTGACCGAGCCGTGGAAAGCGGTCGAGGAGGCGGGCGGGACACCCGAACTCGTGTCGACGGAGGTCGGAAAGGTTCAAGGTTTCAACCACCTGACCCCGGCCGACACGTTCGAGGCGGACAAGGCCGCCGACAAGGTGTCGGCATCCGACTATGCCGCGCTGATACTGCCGGGCGGCGTCGCCAATCCCGACTTTCTGCGCACGAACAGCTCCGCCGTCGCCTTCGCCAAGGGCTTCTTCGATGAAGGTAAGCCTGTCGCGGTCATCTGCCACGGACCCTGGACGCTGGTCGAGGCCGACGTGGTTCGCGGCCGCACGATGACGTCGTGGCCGAGCGTGAAGACCGACCTCGTCAATGCCGGCGCGAATTGGGTCGATGACGAAGTCGTCGAATGCTCGCGTGGCCCAAACACATTGGTTTCCAGTCGCAAGCCCGATGACTTACCCGCCTTCTGCAAGTCGTTGGTCGGCGTCATTTCGAAGGTCAATTCGTAGCCAAACCCGACCCGCGAACGTGCAACCGTCGGTAACGTCGCCTCTATGCTGATGGCCGCGCTGCGCGACATGCAGTGGCGACGGCGGCGTTTCGTCATCGCGATACTGTCCACGGCGATCATCTTCGCGATGACACTCGTTCTCACCGGCCTCGCCAACGGGTTCCGGGTGGAAGCCGACAAGACCGTCGATTCCCTCGGCGTGGACCTCTTCATCGTCAAGGCCGGGGCGTCAGGTCCGTTTGTCGGGGCGACGCCGTATGCGCCGGTGGAACTCCGCAGGATCGCAAATGCGCCTGGCGTCGAGGCCGCCGCTCCCCTGGCTTACGCGGGCGGTACCGCCACGCTCGACGGTACGACGCGCAACGTGGACATCTTCGGCGCGCCGGAGCACGGACCGGGTATGCCCGCGGTATCCGAGGGCCGGCCGCCGTCGACGCGGGACGAGGTCGCGGTGTCGAGCACGCTCGGCAAGGGCATCGATGCCGAGGTCGAAATCGCCTCGCGCAAGCTGCGCATCGTCGGCATCGTGGAGAACTCCACCGCGTTGGCGAATCTGCCGAACGTGTTCCTCACCACCGAGGGCGCACAACAACTGGTCTATGCAGGCGAGCCACTCGTCGCATCGATTGGGGTACGCGGCAACCTCGACGAGGCTCCGCCCGGATACCGCGCAATCGATCGCAACGGTGCCGTCGACGATCTGCTGCGGCCGCTGAAGGTAGCCGTCAACTCGATCACGATCGTGGCCGTTCTGCTGTGGGTGGTCGCCGCGCTCGTCGTGGGTTCGGTGATCTATCTGTCGGCGCTCGAACGTCTGCGAGACTTCGCGGTGTTCAAGGCGATTGGCGTGCCCACCAAGGCCATCGCCGCCGGACTCGCGATGCAGGCGATCATCGTGGCGCTGCTCGCAGCGCTTGTCGGCGCCGGACTTTCGATGCTGCTCGGCCCGCTGTTCCCAATGCAGGTCATCGTTCCCGGCGGGGCGTTCATCGCGCTGCCCGCCATCGCCATCCTCATCGGGTTGATCGCCAGCGCAACAGGATTGCACCGCGCAGTCGCCGTCGACCCCGCGCTTGCCTTCGGAGGTCCCTGAGCCGTGGGCGATCTGAGCATTCAGGACCTGGTGGTCGAGTACGCCAGCGGCACCGACACCGTCCGGCCCATCAACGGCTTCAACCTCGATGTGTCCGCCGGCTCGCTCGTGATTCTGATGGGCCCGAGCGGTTGCGGCAAGACGACGCTCCTGTCGTGTCTGGGCGGCATCCTGAAGCCCAGCTCGGGCGCCATCAAGTTTGGCAACGTCGACGTGACATCGCTTGAGGGTCACGAGCTCTCGAACTATCGCCGTGAAACCGTCGGCATCGTGTTCCAGGCGTTCAATCTCGTGCCGAGCCTGACTGCGCTGGAGAATGTCATGGTGCCGCTGCTCGCGGCCGGCCAACCGCGGCGCGCGGCCCACAAGCGCGCCGGACAGCTGCTTGCGCGCGTCGGCCTTGAGGAGCGGATGTCCCATCGTCCAGGTGATCTCAGCGGAGGCCAACAGCAGCGGGTGGCGGTCGCGCGCGCAATTGCACTCGATCCGCCGCTGATCCTGGCCGACGAGCCCACCGCGCACCTGGACTTCATTCAGGTGGAGGAGGTGCTGCGGCTCATCCGCGAACTCGCCAGCGGCGACCGGATGGTCGTCGTCGCAACTCACGACAGCCGGATCCTGCCGCTGGCCGACCGCGTGGTCGAACTCGTTCCCGATTTCGCGTCGACGGATCGCGCTCCCGACACCATCGAATTGGAGGCCGGCGACGTCCTGTTCGAGCAGGGCACGATGGGCGAGCTGATCTACGTTGTATCCGAGGGAGAACTCGAAATTGTCCGCGAATTGGCCAGCGGCGGTGAGGAATTACAGAAGCTGGCCAAGCGCGGCGACTATCTCGGCGAGATCGGGCCGGTGTTTCATCTACCGCGCTCGGCGACGGTGCGGGCGCGCACTGAGGCGACGGTCATCGGCTATACCGTGCGCGCGTTCCGGGAGCGGCTCGGCGTTGGCGGTATCCGCGATCTGATCGAGCACCGGCCGTTGAAGTCCGATCCTGACGCCGAATCCGACCCTGACGCTGAACTCGACCCGGGTGCCGAACCCGACGATTAGTTCGGCACGAGGCTGAGCAGCACGTCGGGTCCGATCGATTCGACGCCGTCGAAGCGCCACCGCTGTGCGTGCGCGATCGACAGCACGCCGACGTCGTCGATCGCGGTGATCGGCCCGCCCAACAGGATTGGCCCCACATACGCCAGGATGCGGTTAATCACACCGGCACGGAGAAACGCGCCGGCGAGCGTCGGTCCACCTTCGAGCAGCACATCGGTGCGGTCCGACAGCGCTTTGAGCACCTCATGCGGATCCCGAGTACGAATCACCATCGTACGCGAATCGTCATTCAGAACCTTTGCCTCAGGGGATATTTCGCGTTCGCCAACAACAACCCGCAACGGCTGGCGTTCAGCGAGAGATCCGTCCGGCAGCCTGGCTGTCAGCAGCGGGTCATCGACGAAAACCGTGCCCGTGCCGACCAGCACCGCGTCCGCGACGGCACGCCTGCGGTGCACGTCGGCGCGGGCCGCCTCACTGGTGATCCACTGGCTCGAGCCGTCCGCCGCGGCGCTACGGCCGTCGACGCTGGTGGCGAATTTCCATGTCACATGCGGCAACCCGGTGCGCTGTTTGTGCAGCCACTCCCTCAGCGGCCCACCGGCGACGTGATCAGCCAGCACCCCGGCTGTCACCTCGAGGCCGATGTCGGCAAGGCGCGCCGCACCACCCGCCGCAACCGGATTCGGGTCGGGGACGGCATACGCCACAGCTGAAACACCGGCCGCGACAAGCGCATCCACACACGGCGGCGTGCGGCCGTGGTGATTGCACGGTTCCAGCGTCACCACCGCTGTGCCGCCGACAGCGCGCTCCCCCGCTCGGCGCAGAGCCAGCACCTCGGCATGCGGTCCGCCCGGCGGATCGGTCGCGCCGACTCCGGCAACGTCGTTGTCGCTGTCCAGGATCACCGCGCCCACCGGCGGATTGGGATATGTCGCACCCTTTACCCGGTCGGCCTGTTCGATCGCCAGCCGCATCGCGGCCTCGAGGTTCATAGCGCCAGGTGCTTGGATGCCACTGCCGCCTGACGGCGCAACGACTCCACGGCGACCGCGGGGTCGGCGGCGCTGTAAACCGCCGAGCCGGCCACGAAGCAGTCCACTCCGGCCAGTGCTGCCTCTTCGATGGTGTCGTCGTTGATGCCGCCGTCGATCTCGACGACGATCGTCAGCTCGCCCGAGTCGACCAGCCGGCGAATGGTCCCGACTTTCGGCAGGACCTCGGGGATGAACTTCTGGCCGCCGAATCCCGGCTCGACGGACATGATGAGCACAGTGTCGAATTCGCGCAGAATCTCTAGGTAGGGCTCGATCGGTGTACCGGGCTTGACGGAGAGCCCGGCCTTCGCCCCTGCGGCGCGGATATCGCGGGCCACCCCGACCGGGTTTTCGGTCGCCTCGGCGTGAAAGGTGACGTTGTACGCACCTGCCTCGGCGTACGGCGGCGCCCAGCGTTCGGGATTGTCGATCATCAGATGGCAGTCCATCGGGATGTCGGTTCGCTTGAGCAACGCTTCGACGACCGGCAGCCCGATGGTGAGGTTTGGCACGAAATGGTTGTCCATCACGTCGACGTGCAACCAGTCCGCACCGGCTACGGCGGCGGCCTCGTCGCCCAGCTCGGCGAAGTCGGCGGCCAGAATCGACGGCGCGATCAGCGGCTTCGGCATGGCCTCACCCTACTTTGAGAGCGGCCGCGAACATCGCATCGGTTCCGTGCCGGTGCGGCCACAACTGCACGTGGGGCCCGTCCCCGAGGCCGTCCACCGGGTCGAAGAGCGGCCGGGTATCCAGCGCGGTCACCGGATGGCGGCGCAGCGCGTCGGCGACGATGCCTACCGTCTCGGCAAGGTGGGGCGAGCAGGTGGCATACAGCACCACACCGCCTGGTCGGGTGAGCCGGATCGCCGACGCCAGCAGCTCGCGCTGGAGTTTGGCCAGCTGCGGTACATCACCGGGCACCCGGCGCCAGCGCGCCTCGGGCCTGCGCCGAAGCGCGCCTAGCCCGGTGCACGGCGCATCGACCAGCACCCGGTCGAAACCGGGGTCGAGCCCCGGATCGCGGCCATCGACACGAAGCACGTCGACCGGGAGCCCCTCGGTGTTCTGCTCGACGAGTTCGGCGCGGCGCTCGGCCGGTTCGACGGCGGTGACCCGGCCGCCATCGGCAAGTGCTGCCAGCAATGCCGTCTTGCCGCCGGGCCCCGCGCAGAGATCCAGCCAGCGACCCGTATCCGGACCGTCCAGCTCGGCGAGAGTCAGCGCCCGGGCCACCAACTGGCTGCCCTCGTCCTGAACGAGTGCGGAGCCGTCTCGGATCGGCGCGAGCTGGCCGGGATCGCCACCGGGCAGGTACACCGCATACGGAGAGTAGCGGCCCACAGTGCCGTCGACCTGCTCGGCCAACTGCGCCGCGCTCAGCACACCGGGGCGCGCGGCCAGATGAACGGCAGGCCGGTCGTCATCGCTGGCCAACAGCGCGTTCAGCTGCCCGGCTTCCGCACCGAGCGCGTCGGCGAAGGCCTGCGCGATCCACCGGGGATGCGCGTGCACGAATGCCGCGTGTCCAATCGGATCGGTCATGGCATCGGGCGCCAGCTCACTGACCCAGCTCGCCTCGTCGCGGCCCGCGATTGTGCGCAGCACGCCGTTGACGAAACCTGCTCGTGCTGAATCGAATTCGATACCGGCCTGTTCAACCGTGGTGGACACCGCGGCGTGCGGCTCGACGCGGGTGCGCATGAGCTGGTACGTGCCCAGACGCAAGAGATCCAGCAGTACGGGGTCGATCTTGTCCGGCGAACGTCCCGCCGCCGCGCCGATGATCGCGTCCAGCAAGCCGCGGCTGCGGCAGGTGCCGTAGGTGAGTTCGGTCGCGAAGGCGGCGTCGCGGCCGGTGATTCCGCGGTCGCGCAGCATTGCGGGCAGCGCCAGGTTGGCGTAGGCGTCCTTCTCCGAAACGGCGCGCAGGACATCGAACGCGGCCTGGCGGGCCGGGTCGAGAGGCTTGCGGCGCGTTTGGCGTTTGGGATTGCGGGGCTTGGTCATTCGCGTGTCACTCGGCTCTTGTCGATTCGTCGAGCCGGGCACCACGCGCCCAATCGGCGGCGTTCATCGGCTTCTTGCCCGGGGCCTGGACGAGACCGAGCGCGACGGGCTGCGATCCGGTGCCGACATGTACGGCTTTGCGTTCGACCCGAATTGCGCCGGGCGCGAGGGTCTCAGCAGATTCCTCGACAGTGACGGGCCCGAGCTTCACTCGCATCTCCCCGATCATCGTCCAGGCGCCGGGGTTTGGGGTGACAGCCCGGATACGGCGCTCGGCGACGTGAGCGGGCAGGTCCCAGCGCACCCGAGCCTCCTCGACGGTGATCTTCGGTGCGATGGTGATCCCGTCGGGCGGTTGCGGTACGGCGGTCAGCGATCCGTCGGCGACGCCGTCGAGGGTCGTGGCCAACAGCGCCGCACCCGAGATCGACAGCCGCTCAAGCAGTTCTCCCGCGGTGTCGGTCGACCGCACGGTCTCGGTGACCACGCCGAAGACCGGTCCAGAGTCGAGCGCAGGTTCGATCTGAAAGGTGGTGGCGCCCGTCATGGTGTCGCCTGCGGCGATCGCCGCCTGTACGGGGGCGGCGCCGCGCCAGGCGGGCAGCAGCGAGAAATGCAGATTGATCCAGCCGCGCTTGGGTACCGCGAGTAGTCCCTCGCGTAGCAGCGCACCGTACGCGACGACGGCACAGCATTCGGGGTCCAGTGCGGCCAGCTCGCCGATGAACTCCTCGGAGTTGGGCTTGCTCGGTCGCAATACCGGGATGTCGTGCTCGAGCGCGAATCGGGCCACCGGCGACGGCGACGGTTTGCCGCGCCTACCGGAGGCGGCGTCGGGTCGCGTCAATACGGCGACAACGTCGTGACGTGGCGATTCGACAAGCCGCGCCAGCGAGGGCACAGCAGGCTCGGGGGTGCCGGCGAAGACAAGGCGCACCGCGCCAGTCTAGAAGTGCCTTACCGGCACCAATTCAACGAGGCGTCTGGTAGTACTCCTGCTCGCCCACGCCGGTCAGCGGCGCGACGAACATCCACGGGATGGTCGTGAGCAACCCGTTCAGAGTGGCCACCGAGTCGTTGTAATACTGACGGGCGAAGGCCAGCTTGTTCTCGGTGTCCGCCAAATTGTCCTGCAGATTCAGGAAGTTGTTCGATGAGTTGAGCTGCGGATAGCTCTGGCCGAGCGCCAGCAGCGGCGCCAGCGCGGAGTCGAGATCCTTCTCGGCGGCGCTGCGCTGGGCCACCGACTTGGTGCCGGTGGCCGTCGTCAGCGCGGCCCGCGCATTTGTGACGTGGTCGAGGATGCCCTTCTCATGCACCGCGAACGTCTGCACCGTATGCACGAGACTGGGAATCAGCGACGCCCGCCGCGTCAGCTCGACGTCGATGCCCGATAACGCCTCGGCGACCCGTACGTGCGCCGAGCGGATCTTGTTGTAGCCCAACACGAAGATGATCAACGCCGACAGCGCCAGCACCAGCACGATGACGAGCAGCAACCTCACCATGATCCGCCTCCTCCTCCACCACCACCACCACCACCGCCGCCAGAGCTGAAGCTGCTACTGCTGCTGCTGCCTCCACTCGATGACGACGACTGCGACGCGGTGTATGCACCGATCGACGATGACAGCGCGGACTCGAAGCTGTCGAAGTCCGGGCCACCGGAGCTCCCAACGAAGCCCGAGCTTCTCGACGACGACGAGTCATACCAATCGGGTTGCGGTGCAACCGTACCCGTCGTCGTCTCGTATTTCTTGGCCCACAACGCCGCGGCTCCTGCCGCCACCGCGAACGGAACGTATGCCATGTAGAGATCCTTGCGGGCCCCGAAGTCGAACCGCGCCTCGGACGAATCGGTGGTCAGCATGCGATGGAATCCGCCTGCGCGCGACCATAGTTCGCGGCCGGTGTCGGTTCGCCTGGTACCCACACCGTCTTTCCAGGACCCCACGGAGAACAGGAAGAACGCCGCGAACGGCAGTGCCCACATGGTGGTCGGAAAGCCCCACCGGAAGAAGCCGAACACCATCAGGATGAAGGCGATCGCGTTCGCGGTGCGCACCCACAGTTCCTTCTTGCGCTTGACCATCAGCCCGTTGTCGAAGGCCCACTTCTGGACCTCCTCGGCCATATCCGACTTGGCCTTGCTGAGCTTCTTACCCGCTTTCGCGGTCTGCTTGGCCTCGAATTCCCTGCCGGGCCCCTGCACGTTGAGCGCCTTCGCGACGGCGACGCTGACAGGGTCGATGGTGTTCCACGCGTCCCAGTCTGAGACCTTGCTGCGGATGTTCCATTGCTTGTCGTTCACCTGCCGCATGTCGATGAGTCCGCGGTCGGCAAGATAGAACAGCGTGGCGGTCAGACCGCTTTTCGGCACGCTCTCGGTGCGGATGTATTCGGTCTGCACCGGCCCCAGACCCGGCGGCGGCCCATACTGCAACGGGAAGCCCGGCGACGGTTCAACGGTGGTGCGGTAGTAGAGGATTGCGCCGAGCGCACCCGCCACGGTGAGGGCGAGTACCCACAGCACACCACCCAATGATTGGCCGAGGACGCGGTCCCACGCGAAGGACCACGGCACCTCGTTGCGGGGCGGCGTCGGCACGTCGACACCGGCGCGCAGCGTCACCGGGGTCCGCGGCGCCAGGTTCGTTGCCGACAACTCGACCCGGTTCCCGCTGACCGTCAGGTCGCCGCACGCCCGGCCGACGCCGAAGCCCACGGAGCACTGCGCCTGGCCGACGTCGCCCGGCAAGGTGACCGAGACATGGGCACGATCGATCTCGTTGTTCCACGCCTGCGCGATGACGTTCCAGAAGAAGACGGACGGTGACCTCGCGTCGTTACCGGTGGAGTCGGCGAATCTCTTGTTGGCGCCGGTTGTCCCGGCATCGAGGACGCCGTCGATGTTGTAGCGGATCTCGAAGACGTGCGTACCGTAGCTCAGGTACTCGTCCGGATCGCCGATCTTGGCGACCCGGAATCGCTCGCCGCCCTCCCAGAGCATCTGGTACGGCGCCGGCTGACCGTCGAGCAGGATCGACGTGATCTCCGGGATCTGACGCACTCCCGGGTCGTTCTGGTTGTCGACCGCCCAGTACTTGAAAAGTCCGTGCCGTCCGCCGGGGAATTCGGCCGTAATCGTCTCCACCGCGTCGAGACGGCCGCCTGCGCTGACGATGAGATCCACGTCGTAATTGCTGAAGACCACCGGATCGTCGGCGTCGGAGGCCTCGGACGACGGGCGGAACACCACCGGCCACAACACCCCAACGGCGATGAGCGCCAACGGAATCAGCATCAGAAAGAAGCGACGCACGCCAACCTCCTGTCCGCAGCGGGCCGGGCTGCCCGCATTACCCTATGTGCAGCGGGTCGATTTGCACACGAACCGCCTCGTGATCGCGCCGCGCGCTCAGCACACCGGAGGCGCGTCGCAGCGCCGCTGCGAGCGGTAGTCCGGCGTCGCGCGGCACTCGCACCAGCATCCGATTGACGGGCTTCTCCGGTGGCGTACCGGGCGGTCGACGGGCGCCGGGCGGCAGGTCGACGGGCCCCAACAGGGCAGCATTGTCAGGCAGTTCGGCGGTGTCGATCATCGCGCGCACGGCGTCGGGCGCTCCGTCGATGGCGGCCATATGCACCGCGGGAGGCAGACCAACCTCGGTGCGGGCATCGAGCTCGGCCTCGGCGTGGCCGACGGGGTCCCACCGGATCAGCGCCTGCACGGTGGGGATCGATGACTCCCCGACGACCGCCACCACGCCGCCGTCGGCGCGGCTGCGGACGAGCGCGGCGGCGGCCATCCAGCGGCGCAGCGCATCCTCGGACGCCCGCAGGTCCTGCCGTCCGAGCAGCGCCCACGTGTCGAGTAGCAAAGCCGCGCCGTAGCCACCGGTCGCGACCGGTTCTGCGCCGGGCGTCGCGACGATGACAGCCGGTTCCGCCGACACCGAAGCGACCATCGAGTCACCGCCCGATGTCACGACTGCGACGCCGGGAAAGGCGCGGCCCAATTCCTCGGCGGTGCGACGGGCGCCGATGACGACGGCGCGTACGGCGTCGGATCCGCAGCGAGTGCAACGCAGTACCGGTTCTTCGCGGCCGCACCACCGGCAGACCGCGCCTGCGGTGTCGCGCGACGGAAGCGACAACGGCCCGGTGCAGTTGCGGCAGCGCGCGATCGTGCGACAGCGATTGCATGCCAGGGCGGGCACATAGCCGCGGCGGGGCACTTGGACGAGCACAGGCATTCCCGACGTCAGCGCCGTCCGCGCGGCCTGCAGCGCCATCGACGGCAGCCGTGCCGTCCGCGCTGCCGGATCGCGTTCCTGGGCGAATCCACTGTCCTCGAGCGCGACCACCCGCGGGGATCGTGCGCGCACCTCCTGCCGGGTGGCCACGAGATCGTGCGCCCAGCCGCTGCGGACCAGCGCCTGCGCCTCGGCGGTCCGCGCATAACCACCGATCAACGATGCGCAACGCAGCTGGTGGGCCCGCAGCATCGCGACCTCCCTGGCGTGCGGGTAGGGCGCACGCGGCTCGGACAGCGTGTCGTCACCGTCGTCCCACACCAGCACCAGACCCAGGTTCGCCATGGGTGCGAACACCGCGCTGCGCGTCCCGATGACAATGCGGGCCGTGCCCCGCAACACCGACAACCACCGCCGATAGCGCTGTGCGGGGCCAAGACCCGCGGACAACGCGACCACATGGGCTTCGTCGACGAGCGCGACAGCCGCGGCGTGCATCGCGTCCACGTCGCGCTGGTCGGGCACGATCACCAGGGCGGCACGCCCGGAGTGCGCGGTCACCGCTGCCAATTCCGCGAGACGCTCGGGCCACCGTTCCCCCGGCAGTGCCTGCCACACCGCACGCGCGGCCCGCCCGTCGTGCAGGGCGGCGACGTACTGCTCGCCGCCCCGGTACGCCGCCCACGGCGAGGTGTCCACCGGCTGCTCCGCCAACGGCGTCTGCTGCGGCGGGGGCTGCTTCTCGACGTTCGCATGGCGCGGCGGGACGGCGAGCCGCAACACGTCGGCCCGGGTGCCCGCATAGCGGGCGGCAACGGCGTCGGCGAGCCTGCGGACGTCGGGCGTGAGCACCGGCTCGGCGGACACCACCCGGTCCAGCCAGCCAAGCTTTCCGACATGGTCTGTCTCTGAACGTCTTTCGAGAACGAACGCGTCGACGAGGCGACCGTGGAACCGCACCCGCACCCGCACGCCGGGCTGCGCATCGTCGGACTGTTCCGCGGAGACCAGATAGTCGAACTCGCGGTCGAGGTGTGGTACCGACAGCATCGGGAGCACGCGCGCGATCGGCTCGTGCTCGGCCTGCTGCCTCGTAACCGTCACCTATGCAGATGTAGCAGACTGCGCCGACGGCACAGGCGCACGACCGAAGAAGAAGCCCGCGGTGATGAGTAGCAGCGACGCCGCGTACGCCCACCAGATCGGTACGGCGAGCACCTCGTTACCCAGTACGAACTTGGAGATGCCGATCATGCCGTCGGAGACCGCGAAGCAGACCGCGCCCAGTGCGGTCCACGGTGTCGGCAGCCGGGCCATCAGCGCGGTACACACCATGGCGCCGAGCACCGCGATGTAGAGCGTCACCGGGATGGCCATACCCTCGGCGATCAGCCGCGGCCAGAACCACACCAACAAGGCGATGCAGGCGGCCACCGTGATCGCGGCGGCCACCAGCCGCGGCGTCGACCGGGCTGCCAACGGGAGGAGAGCGGCCAGGAAGCACAGGTGCGCGACGAGGAATGCTCCGAGGCCGAGCACAAACGACGGCTCCCACCACGGCATCGCCAGCAGGAAGTCGCCCGCGGCCGAGAAGAGCAGCGCGGCGAGGAGCCACCGTCGCTCCCGCGCGATGGGATGGGTCAGCGCAGCGGCCGCGAGCAGTACCGCCGTCGCCGCTTTCACCTCGGGTTGCAGGGCGAACTGGCCGGTCAGGTCGGCGCCGGACGGCAACCGGAGCGCAGTCACGATCAGGAATAAGCCGTAACAGGCGCCGACGACCGCGGCGGTCACCCACAGAAGCCTGGTTCGCGGGTGTGCGTACCGTGTCCCCATGCCTGTCTCCGGGGAGAAGCCGGCCGTCGACGCCATCCTGCTGAAGGTAATGGAATCGGTCCCGTTTCAGTTGACAACTGACGGAGGTGTCGAGGAAGCGCGCCGACGTTTCCGCGATATCCCCCGTGTCGAGGTCCATCCCGAGGTGCGTAGCGAGGACCGCGTCATCGAGGGGCCCGCAGGCTCGATCCCGATCCGGGTGTACTGGCCGGACACTGACCGTGACACACCGTTGCCGGTGGTGGTGTTCATCCACGGTGGAGGATGGTCGGTCGGCGATCTGGAAACCTACGACGGCATCGCGCGTCGGCACGTGGTCGGCGCGAACGCCATCGTCGTGTCGATCGACTACCGGCTGGCGCCCGAACATCCCTACCCCGCGGCTGTCGACGATGCATGGGCCGCAACGCAATGGGTCGCCGAGCACGCAACCGAGCTCGGTGGCGACCCGGATCGTTTGGCCGTTGCCGGCGACTCCGCGGGTGGCAACCTCGCGGCCGTGATCTCACAGCTGGCACGCGATGCCGGCGGACCACGAATTGTGTTCCAGCTGTTGTGGTACCCGGCGACCACCTTCGACACCACGTTGCCGTCGTTCACCGAGAACGCGGACGCGCCGATCCTCGACGTCGACGGATGTAAGGGGTGCACGCGCTGGTATATCGGCGATCTCGACACATCCGACATACCCCCGACACTGGCGCCCGCTCGTGCGACGGACCTGACGGGGTTGCCGTCGGCCTACATCGCCGTCGCGGGCCACGATCCGCTGCGCGATGACGGCATGCGCTATGCCGAACTGCTGGGCGCCGCAGGCGTACCCGTCGAAACGCACAATGCGGAGACGCTCGTGCACGGCTATACCGGGTACGACGGGGTCGTTCCCGCAGCGACCGAGGCGACCAAGAAGGGACTGTCCGCCCTGCGACGCGCGCTGCACCCGGCCTGAGCGGTGTCTTGCACTCCTCGTCGTGGGCCTCCACCATGGGTGGAACGCCCAACGACGGGAGGCTCTATGGCAGCGCCGCAGTACGACACCGTCATCGTCGGCGCCGGTTTCTCCGGAATCGGCACCGCGATCAAGCTCGACAAGTCCCGGATGGGCAACTATCTGGTGATAGAGGCGGGCGACGGACCGGGCGGGACCTGGTACTGGAACACCTATCCCGGTATCGCCGTGGACATTCCGTCGTTCTCCTACCAGTTCTCCTTCGAGAAGAGCCCGGACTGGACGCGTACGTACGCACCTGGACGGGAGCTGAGGACCTACGCCGAGCACTGCGTCGACAAGTACGGACTGCGCCGCAAGATCCGGTTCAACACCAAGGTGCTCGGTGCGACCTTCGACGATGACGACAACCTGTGGCACGTCCACCTCGACACCGGCGACTCGGTGACCGCCAGGTTCCTTGTCAACGCCAGCGGCGTGCTGATCACGCCCAACATGCCCGACATCGACGGTGTCGACTCGTTCGCGGGCGTGACGATGCACACCGCACGTTGGGATCACGAGCAGGATCTGACCGGTAAGCGGGTCGCGATCATCGGAACGGGTGCCTCCGCGGTGCAGGTCATCCCCGAGATCGCACCGATCGTCGAGCGCCTCACCGTTTTTCAGCGCACCCCCATCTGGTGCCTCCCCAAGCCCGACGTGCCGCTGTCGCCGAGGACCAGACGCCTGATGCGCCTCCCCGGTGGCTCGACGGTGCAGCGCGTGCTCAGCCAGGCGTACGTCGAACTGACCTTCACGCTGCCCGCGCAGTACTTCACCCTCAACCCGATGGCCAAGAACATGTCGGAGATCGGCAAATCGTATCTGCGCAAACAGGTTCACGACCCAGAGGTGCGGGACAAGCTCACGCCGCGATATGCCGTCGGTTGTAAGCGCCCCGGGTTTCACAACACGTATCTCTCGACATTCAACCGCGACAACGTCGAGCTGGTGACCGAGCCGATCGACAAGATCACCGGGTCGGGCGTGGCGACCGTCGACGGCGAGACACGCGACGTCGACGTGCTCATCCTCGCGACCGGATTCAAGGTGATGGACATCGAGGACAACCCGACCTACCCAGTGACCGGCGCGGGTGGCCGGTCGTGGAGCGAGCACTTCAGCGAGCAACGGCTGCAGTCCTACGAAGGCGTTGCGGTGCCGGGCTTCCCGAACTTCTTCACGGTGTTCGGACCCTACGGATACGTAGGGAATTCGTACTTCGCGCTGATCGAAACGCAGACACACCACATCGTGCGCTGCCTCAAGCACGCAAAGCGCCGTCGCGCCAACCGCGTCGAGGTCAAACAGGAAGCCAACGACCGCTACTTCGCCGAGATGATGCGCAAGCGGCACCGACAGATCTTCTGGCAGGACACGTGCAAGGACGCCAGGAGCTATTACTTCGACAAGAACGGCGACGTGCCGCTGCGGCCGGCCAGCACGCTCCACACATACTGGCGAGCACGCAGCTTCCCGCTTGACGATTACGAATTCAGCACCTGAACGTCGGTGGCATATCTACGCTCAGCTCATCAATCGATTGACTGATTGGGGGCCGAGAAATGCAGAGTATGACGTTCGCCGACATACCGGTTGCTGTCGGCGGGGACGGCGTGGACTTCCGCAGCCAAGAAGTCGGTGAGATGTCCATCGCATGGGTGAAGCTCGCCGCGGGCGCAGACCTTCGTCCGGCACTGGCGGGACTGCCCGGCGACATGTGCCAATGCCCGCATTGGGGTTACATGCTGAACGGGCAGCTTCGCATGCACACGCCGACGGGGCCGCTGACCTACAGTGCCGGCGAGGCGTTCTATTGGGCCGCTGGACACGCTCCGGAAGCGGTTACCGACTGTGAGTACATCGATTTCTCGCCAACCGAAGAGCTCAAAACGGTCCTTCGCCACGTCACCGGCGATTAGACCACCGGGGTGACGTTCGACCGACCCGAGACCCGATACGTCGAGGCGGATGGGGTGCCCATCGGCTATCAGACGTACGGCTCGGGCAAGCGAACGCTGATCGGTGTTCCCGGGTTCGCGCAGAACATCGACACCATCTGGGACAACCCGGAATCCGCCGCCTTCTTCGAGCGACTCGGATCCTTCTGCCGCGTCATCACTTTCGACAAGCGCGGTACGGGAACATCGGACCGAAGCATTCCACCTCCGTCGCTGGATGCGCGGGTCCAAGATCTCGTTGCGGTGATGCGTGCAGAGAACGTGGATCGCGCAGTCATCGCCGGGTTCTCGGAGGGCGGCACCATGGCTGCGTTCTTTGCGGCGACCTATCCCGAGCGATCGGAGGGGTTGATTCTCAGCGGCAGCTTCGCGAGTCTGGTGCGCCGCGACGACCATCCCTGGGCGCCGACGGCGCGGCAGCAGTCCCGGAACTTCCGGGCAATCGGATTGGTCTGGGGCACAGGTCAATTCACGACCCGGCGGGTCGCGCCATCCATGGCTCGAAGCAAGGGTTTCCGGCGTTGGGCGGCCCGGTACGAACGCGCGTCAATATCGCGCTCACGAATCGTGCCTTTCAGCCGGATCAACACCGCGATCGACATTCGGCATGTGCTGTCGTCCATCTATGCCCCGACCCTGGTGATGCACGCGCGCGGAGACCGAATCATTCCGCTGCGGAGCGGCCGATACCTGGCCGAGCACATCGTGGGTGCGCGTTTCCTGGAACTGGACACCGGCGATCACGTGATCTGGTTCGGCGCGCAACACGCGTATGCCGATGCGATTGAGGAGTTCGTCACCGGCACACGTCCCAATGCCGACCACTCACGAAGGCTCGCAACGATTCTGTTCACCGACATCGTCGACTCGACGACACACGCCGAGCGCGCGGGCGATGCCGCCTGGCGCGATGTCCTGGACCGCCACGACGACGTGAGCCGCATCGAGATCGGCATCTGCGGCGGCCGATGGGTCAAGAGCACAGGTGACGGCCTGCTGGCCATATTCGACAGCCCGGCCCGTGCGGTCCGATGCGCGTGGACCCTGCGCGATCGCATCCGACGGGAATTGGGCATCGAAGTGCGTGCCGGACTGCACACCGGCGAGGTCGAGACGCGTGGCGACGACGTAGCCGGTCTAACCGTGCATCAGGCCGCGCGCGTGCAGGGTGTCGCCGGCAGCTCAGAGGTGCTCGTCTCGGACGCGGTGCACAACCTCGTCGCCGGGTCCGGCATCGCGTTGGAAGACCGCGGCACGCACACCCTGAAGGGGATCGCGCAGCCGTGTGGGCTCTACCGCGTCGTCGACGTCGCCTTATAGCGGCTAGACGGCCGCCTTGAGCTCGTCGACCTTGTCGAGGCGCTCCCACGGCAGGTCCACATCGGTGCGGCCGAAGTGGCCGTAGGCGGCGGTCTGCGCATAGATCGGCCGCAGCAGATCCAGATCGCGCACAATCGCGCCGGGCCGCAGGTCGAACACCGAGGTGATCGCCTTCTCGATGCGAGCCGGATCCACGGTCTCGCTGCCGAAGGTCTCCACGAAGAGCCCAACCGGGGCCGCCTTGCCGATCGCGTAAGCGACCTGGACCTCGACGCGCTCCGCCAGACCGGCTGCGACCACGTTTTTCGCCACCCAGCGCATCGCATACGCCGCGGAACGGTCGACTTTGGACGGATCCTTGCCCGAGAATGCGCCGCCGCCGTGGCGGGCCCAGCCGCCGTAGGTGTCGACGATGATCTTGCGGCCGGTCAGGCCGGCATCACCCATCGGGCCGCCGAGCACGAACTTGCCGGTCGGGTTGACCAACAGCCGGAAGTCGGAGGTGTCCATCGTGTCGTGGTTCAGGTCGGCCAGCACGGTGTTGACGACCTTCTCGCGGATATCGGGCGCCAGCGTGGCGTCCAGGTCGATACCTGCGGCGTGCTGCGTCGACAGCACCACGGTGTCCAGCCGGACCGGCGTGGTGCCGTCGTACTGCACGGTGACCTGGGTCTTGCCGTCGGGACGCAAGTAATCCAGCACCCCGCTCTTGCGAACCTCGGTCAACCGGCGCGACAGCCGGTGCGCCAGCGCGATGGGCAGCGGCATCAATTCGGGCGTGTCCTTGATGGCGTAGCCGAACATCAGGCCCTGGTCGCCTGCGCCCTGGGCGTCGAGCGGGTCGCCCGCGCCTTCGACGCGCGTCTCGTGGGCGGTGTCGACGCCTTGCGCGATATCGGGCGACTGCGCGCCGATGCCGATGTTGACCCCGCAGGTCTCGCCGTCGAAGCCCTTCTCCGAGGAGTCGTAGCCGATGTCGAGGATGCGGGCCCGCACGGTGTTGGTGATGTCGGCGAAAGCTTCCTTGGCCGTCGTCGTGACCTCGCCGACGACGTGCACCTGGCCGGTGGTGACCAACGTTTCGACCGCAACACGCGATCTGGGATCGTCGGCGAGCAACGCGTCGAGCACCGAGTCGCTGATGGCGTCACAGATCTTGTCGGGATGCCCCTCGGTCACCGACTCACTGGTAAACAGCCGAGCTTCACTCACGGTGTGATCCTCCAAAACTTAGTTAGTCAAATTATATGCGTGCCCTGCTGCACCCAAGCGTGTGCCCACGTTCCGCACAACCCTTTCACGCAGCCCGGCACGTGATTCGCGTTACCCGCTGCCGTCCTGCAGGATCGCCACGATCGCGTCAACGATACGGCTGGCCATCAGAGTTTTCGAACCGTGCTCCAATGCCGACTCCGCGCCGTCGGCCGCGAGCAGCCATCCGTCGTTGTTGTCGACCTCGAATGCCCGATTCTCGCCGACGGCGTTGACGACCAGCAGATCGCACCCCTTGCGCTGCAGTTTGGCCCGGGCGTGGAACAGCACATCGCCGTTCGCGTCACCGGTCTCGGCCGCGAAGCCGACGATCGCGCGCATGTTCGGCAGCTGGCCGTCGGTCCGCGACCGGACGGCACTCGCCAGGACGTCTTCGGTGCGGGTGAGCTCGATGACCGGTGGCGCCGCGTTGGGGTCGGCGGACTTCTTGATCTTGTTGCTCTCCACCTGCGTCGGGCGGAAATCAGCGACTGCGGCGGCCATCACCAGCACGTGCGCGTCGGGCGCGTGCTTCGAGACAGCATCGGCGAGCTGGGCGGCCGAGCCGATGTGGACCACATCCACTCCGGCAGGGTCGATGAGGCCGGCGGTGTTGCCCGCAATGAGCGTGACATCTGCCCCGCGCTGGGCCAACACCCGGGCCATTGCGTAGCCCTGCTTGCCCGAACTCCGGTTGCCGATGAATCGCACCGGATCGAGTGGTTCGCGGGTGCCGCCGGCGGTGACGAGCACCTTGACGCCGGGCAGGTCGTAGGGCAGTGCGTCGCCGCGCTCAAGCAGCAGGTGCGCGAGCGTGGAGATCTCCTCGGCCTCGGGCAGCCGTCCCGCGCCGCTGTCGGCGCCGGTGAGCCGTCCTGACGCCGGTTCCAGCACCACCGCGCCTCTGCGGCGCAGCGTGGCGACGTTGTCCACGGTGGCCGGGTGGAACCACATCTCGGTGTGCATCGCGGGCGCGAAGATCACCGGACATCGTGCGGTGAGCAGTGTGGCGGTCAGCAGGTCATCGGCACGGCCCGCGACGGCCCGCGCGAGGAGATCCGCGGTCGCCGGCGCCACCACGACGAGGTCGGCCTCCTGCCCGAACCGGACGTGAGGCACCTCGTGGACGTCGTCCCAGACGCCGGTGTGAACGGGATTGCCGGAGAGCGCTTCGAACGTTGCCGCGCCGATGAAGCGCAGAGCGGATTCGGTGGGCACGACACGAACGATGTGGCCCGCCTCGGTCAGCTGACGTACGACCGTGGCCGCCTTGTAAGCGGCGATGCCGCCGGCCACGCCGACGATGATCCGCTTGCGTTCGGTCACTTCAACCCTTCGCCCAACAGGCTCATCGCCGGGTCTCCTCCGCTACTCGCCTTCGGTGTGCTCGAGCAGGTCGCCGTGGATCTCCCGCATCGCGATCGACAGCGGCTTCTCCTGGAGACCGGGTTCGACCAGCGGTCCGACGTATTCGAGGATGCCGTCGCCGAGCTGGTTGTAGTAGTCGTTGATCTGGCGCGCCCGCTTGGCGGCGTAGATCACGAGCGCGTACTTGCTGGACGCGCGGTCGAGCAGCTCGTCGATGGGCGGATTGGTAATGCCCAACGGCGTGTCATAGGCGCCGGCGCCGGACTCGATGTCGTCGACAGCGGTCAGCTGGGCGTCGGCGTGGGGGGTGCTCACGTAGCAGATCTCCTGGCGGTTATGCGTGAAATTCGGGTGGCTCACCATGGGCCACCAGCAAGGATACCAATTCGGAGCACGCAGACTCCAATTCGCTGTTCACGACGACGACATCGAAGTCGTTCTGAGCTGCCAGTTCGTCGCGTGCGGTGGCCAGCCGACGGGCCATTACTTCTGGGGTCTCGGTGCCACGCCCGATCAACCGACTCTCCAGGGCTTCCCAGCTGGGCGGCGCGAGAAAAACGGTGAGGACTTCCGGCATGGATTTCTTGACGGCGCGGGCCCCGGCCAGATCCACCTCGATGAGAACCGGACAGCCCGCCTCGATGGCCTTCCGGACGGGTTCCGCCGGGGTGCCGGAGCGATGCAGGCCGCCGTGGATCTCGGCCCATTCGAGCAGGGCCCCGTGGTTGATCAGCTCTTGAAACCGCTCGGCGGTGATGAACGAATAGTCGATGCCGTCGACCTCGCCCGGGCGCGGGGCCCGGGTGGTGACGGACACGCTGAAATGCAGGTCGGGAACGCGGTCACGCAGACAGCGGACAACAGAGGATTTCCCGACGGCAGAGGGGCCGGACAGCACGATCGCCCGTCCGGCCCCCCGGCCGGCGCTCAACTTATGCGCCCGGAATTACTGGTCGAACTTTTCCAGCAGCGCCTTGCGCTGGCGATCTCCCAGGCCACGCAGGCGGCGGGTCGGGGCGATCTCGAGTTCGGTCATGATTTCCTGCGCCTTGACCTTGCCCACCTTGGGCAACGCCTCCAGAAGGGCAGAAACCTTCATCTTGCCCAAGACCTCATCGGTCTCGGCATCCTTCAACACCTGCTTGAGGTTGGTGCCGCCGCGCTTGAGCCGGTCTTTGAGCTCGGCACGTATGCGACGTGCGGCAGCAGCCTTCTCCAACGCTGCCGCGCGCTGCTCGTCGGTCAACTGGGGAAGGGCCACGGGTTCCTCCGTCTCTCACACCATCATTGTTTTCTTATCGGCTGGTATGAAAAATTCCACAACAGCCAGCGACGACGACCGTACCCACGCAACCTGATGAAAGCGAACCCCACCCCCTCGTTCTGACACCAAAAGCCCAGCGTGTAAGGCAGTGCCGCCGCGAGAGGCCAAACGCCCAGAACCGCCCGAAAGCGTCGGTTTCAACTGTCAACGAGCCGGATTCACCTGCGTATCAAGGTATTTCGACCGCTATGGGGTGGCCTACCGACCTACGCGATCTGTGGCCTGGACCACACATCGGGCGGGTTTCGAGGCCTGAAAAGAAAATTTTGCCTGGTCACCGCATGTCGGGCGTGTCGCAGCCACTCGACCGGCCAGTTAGAACGGCTACGCATGCGTCAAAACACCAAATGGATTCAAAAACCGCCCGGTAGAGCGCGACCAGCGGTGCCAATGAGGCAGAAGTGACATGTGTTGCCAACGTGATTCGCTGCACGGGCGTCCGATAGAGGCCAGGTACGAAATAGACTTCGCCGCGAGGAGGTCGCCGTGACCGCACGCGTCTGTCGATCCGTCGCCCTGGTACTCGCTGCATTGATCGGGGCAGCTCTGTTCAACATCGCGAGCACGGCGTGGGCGTGCGGCTGTGGAGCCTACGTCGCCGACAATTCCGACTCCTCGGTCGCCGACGAGCGGGCGCTGATTGCCTGGGACGGCACCACCGAGGACATCCTGATGTCGTTGTCGGTGACGGGCTCATCGGACGAAGCCGCCTGGATCATGCCGGTGCCGTCTGCCGCGCGCGTCACCCTGGGCGAGGCAGAGGTGTTCTCCGAACTCACCAAGCTCACCGCACCACGTATCGAGTACCGCGATTCGTGGTGGCCGACCATCCCCTGGCTGGTTTGGGCCGGATCGGCATCGGACACCGCAGGCGCACCGTCCGGCGCCGTCAACGTGCTCGACCGTCAGCGCCTCGGACCGTTCGACGTCACCCGGCTGGCGGCCAAGGATCCGACCTCGTTGGCAAATTGGCTGAGCGACAACGGATTTCCACATCCCGACAGTCTCGACGAGAACCTCGCCCCATACGTCGCCGACGGCTGGGAGATCGTGGCGGTTCGACTGGTTCCCGCTGAATCAGGCGGTTCATTGACGGGAGCCCTTCAGCCGCTACGGCTCTCGTTCGCCTCCGACACCGTCGTCTACCCGATGCGACTGTCGCGATCGGCGACGATGTCGCAGTACATCGACCTGTACGTGCTGGCACAGCATCGGATGGATCCGTCGGCGGTTCCGGTTCCTGGCGATAGGCCGACTCTCGAATTCGCCGGCCAGATCGATCGCGGCGCCTCCCCCGCACTGGCCGATTACGTCGGTGACGCAGCGTTTTTGACGAGGTGGAAGAACACGATCTACGAACCGACAGCGATCGAGGGTGACTACATATTCGGGCAAGCGCCCTCGGATACGCCCTTCCAGCAGGTCGTCTACCGCACCCGCGACCGCGGCAACGTGAGCTATCTGATCTTGCTCGCACTGCTCGGAGTCGGGGGCCTCGTCACGATCGTGCTGCTGACGCGACTCCTACCGCGAAAACGGTGAAACGCCAGCGCTCATGCTAGATACGCCACAGCATCGCGGAACTTCTCGGCCGCCGAGCGCACCTTCGCGACATCGGGACCGGCCCGCAACACGTCACGCGACACCGCGGGAAGCAGCTGCCCGCGATGGGATCCACCGAGACCGCCCAGTGCTTCGGGGCGTCCGCCCTGCGCCCCCACGCCGGGAACGAGCATCGGGCCGCCCAAGGCGCTGACATCCGGTGGTTCGGCGAGCGTGGCGCCGACGACGACGCCGACAGATCCCGGCTCGGGCACGCTGTCGCGGTTGACCGCGGCCGCGGCATCCACGATCGACTGCGCCACGCTTCGTCCGGCGGTCTCGGCGCGCTGGACGCTCGCACCCTCCGGGTTGGATGTCGCCGCGAGGACGAAGACACCACGGCCGTTGGCCGCCGCGGTGCTGAGCAGCGGCTGCAACGACCCGAAGCCCAGATACGGCGATGCGGTCACTGCGTCTGCGGCCAGTGGCGAATCGCCGGCCCACGCATTCGCGTAGGCGGCCATCGTCGACCCGATGTCGCCGCGTTTGGCATCGGCAAGCACCAGCACACCAGTGTCACGAAGCGCCCGAATCGTGCGTTCCAGCACTGCGAATCCCGCCGCGCCGTGCGCCTCGAAGAACGCCACCTGCGGTTTGACGATCGCAAAGCCGGAGAACGCCTCGACGCAGATGTCGCTGAACCGCGCCAGCCCGTCGGCGTCGACGGTAAGCCCCCATGCGCGCAGCAGCTCGGGATGCGGATCGATACCGGGGCACAGTGGTCCGCGGGCGGCGATCGCCTCGGCCAACCGGGCACCGAATCCTGTCACGGCCCCAGCACGCTGTGCAGTTCCTGCAGCGACATCACACCGATGTCCCCGCGGATTCCGGCCTCGATGCCTTGCACCGCAGCCGAGGCGCCCTGCACGGTGGTGACACACGGAATGTTCATCGACACTGCGGCCGAGCGGATCTCGTAGCCGTCGATGCGTGGACCGGAGTTGCCGTATGGGGTGTTGATCACCATGTCCACTTCACCGGACTTGATCAGGTCCACGGCGGACGAAACGGGCCGCCCCTCCCCCGGCTGCTCGAAGTGTTTGCGCACCTCGTCGCACGGAATGCCGTTGCGGCGCAGCATCTCAGCGGTGCCCGCGGTGGCCAGAACCCGGAATCCCAGGTCGGCCAGCCGCTTCACCGGGAACACCAGCGAGCGCTTGTCGCGGTTGGCGACAGACACGAACACCGTGCCCTCGGCGGGCAGCGATCCGTACGCCGCGGTCTGGCTCTTGGCGAAGGCGCTGCCGAAATCGTGGTCGATGCCCATGACTTCGCCTGTTGACTTCATCTCCGGGCCGAGCAGCGAGTCGATCTGCGCACCGTCGGTCTTACGGAAGCGATGAAAAGGCAGCACCGCTTCCTTGACCGCCACCGGCGCGTTGCGCGCGGTCGTCGCGCCGTCACCGGTGGCCGCCAGCACGCCCTCTTCGCGGAGTTGGGCGATGCTGGCGCCCAACATGACTCGTGCACACGCCTTCGCGAGTGGGATGGCGGTGGCCTTGGACACGAATGGCACCGTCCGGCTGGCGCGCGGATTGGCCTCCAGCACGTAGAGCACGTCGTCCTTGAGCGCGTACTGCACATTGAGCAGCCCGACGACGCCGATGCCGTGCGCGATCGCCTCGGTGGCGCGCCGCACGGACTCGACATCGCTGCGGCCCAGGGTCACCGGCGGCAGCGCGCACGCCGAGTCGCCGGAGTGGATGCCGGCCTCCTCGATGTGCTCCATGACGCCGCCGATGTACACCTCGGTGCCGTCGCACAGTGCGTCGACGTCGATTTCGATCGCGTCCTCGAGGAACCGGTCCACGAGCACCGGATGTTCGGGTGAGAGCTCGGTGGCCCTGGTGATGTAGCCCTGCAGGGTCTCCTCGTCATAGACGATCTCCATGCCGCGGCCACCCAGCACGTACGACGGACGGACCAGCACGGGGTAGCCGATGTCGGCGGCAATGCGGCGCGCCTGTTCGAAGCTGGTCGCGGTGCCGAACCGTGGTGCGGGCAGGCCTGCGGTGTTGAGGACCTCTCCGAATGCGCCACGGTCTTCGGCCAGGTCGATCGCCTTGGGACTGGTGCCGACGATGGGCACACCGGCCTTCTCGAGACGCTCCGCGAGTCCGAGTGGTGTCTGCCCGCCGAGTTGCACGATGACCCCGACGACACCGGGACCTCCTGCGCCGGAGGCGGATTCGGCGTGGTACACCTCGAGCACGTCTTCGAATGTGAGTGGTTCGAAGTACAGTCGGTCCGCGGTGTCGTAGTCGGTCGAGACCGTTTCTGGATTGCAGTTGACCATGACGGTCTCGAATCCGGCCTGGCTCAGCGTCGTGGCGGCGTGCACGCAGCTGTAGTCGAACTCGATGCCCTGCCCGATGCGGTTAGGCCCCGACCCCAGGATCAGGACCTTGGGCCTCTCGGTCTGGGGGGCGACCTCACTCTCGGCCGCGGGATCGAGTTCGTAGCTGCTGTAGTGGTAGGGCGTCTTCGCCTCGAACTCGGCCGCACAGGTGTCGACGGTCTTGTAGACCGGGTGGATGCCGAGCCGCGTCCGCAGCGCCCGTACCCCGATCTCACCGGCCAATTCCGGTCGCAGGGCAGCGATTTGGCGGTCGGACAGGCCGTGGTACTTGCCGCGCCGCAGCAGCTGCTCGTCGAGCACCGGCGCATCAAGCAGTTCGGCGCGCAGCGTGACCAGTCCGGCGATCTGTTCAACGAACCACGGGTCGACGCCGGAGGCCTCCGCGACCTGCTCAACGGTCGCGCCCTTGCGCAGAGCCAACTCGAGGTCGTACAGCCGTCCGTCGGTCGGCGTTCGCAGCGCCTCGAGCAGCTCGTCGACGGAGACGTCGGGGTCGGGTTTGGTCCAGAACCCGGCGCGACTGGTTTCGAGCGACCGCATCACCTTGCCGAGCGCCTCGATGAAGTTGCGGCCCAACGACATTGCCTCACCTACGGATTTCATGGTGGTGGTGAGGGTGGGATCGGCACCGGGGAACTTCTCGAAGGCGAAGCGGGGCGCCTTCACGACGACGTAGTCCAGCGTCGGCTCGAAGCACGCTGGCGTTTCCTTGGTGATGTCGTTGACGATCTCGTCGAGGGTGTAGCCGATCGCCAGTTTCGCGGCGATCTTGGCGATCGGGAATCCGGTGGCCTTGGAAGCCAGCGCACTGGACCGAGACACCCTGGGGTTCATCTCGATGACGATCAGACGACCGTCGACCGGGTTGACGGCGAACTGGATATTGCAGCCGCCGGTGTCGACGCCGACCTCGCGCAGGATGTCGATGCCCAGGGTCCGCATCTTCTGGTACTCACGGTCGGTGAGTGTCATCGCAGGCGCCACCGTCACCGAGTCGCCGGTGTGCACACCCATCGGGTCGAAGTTCTCGATCGAGCAGACCACCACGACGTTGTCGTGGCCGTCGCGCATCAGCTCGAGCTCGAATTCCTTCCAGCCGAAGATGGATTCCTCGATGAGCACGTTGGCCGACGGCGACGCGGCCAGCCCCTCGCCAGCCATCCGGTCCACGTCCTCGGCCGAGTACGCCATGCCTGATCCGAGTCCACCCATGGTGAACGACGGCCGCACGACGACTGGCAATCCGAGCTCGGCGACGGTCTCGCGAACCTCGTCCATCGTGAAACACACGCGGGAGCGCGCGGATTCGCCGCCGACCTTGCTGACGATGTCCTTGAACTTCTGCCGGTCCTCGCCCCTCTGGATCGCTTCGAAGTCGGCACCGATCAACTCCACGCCCCAGCGGTCGAGCGCGCCGTTCTCGTAAAGCGCGACAGCGGTGTTCAGCGCGGTCTGCCCGCCGAGGGTGGCCAGCAGCGCGTCGATCTTGTTGCCGCGCTCGGCATGTTGGGCGAAGATCTTTTCGACGAAAGCCGCGGTGATCGGTTCGACATAAGTGTGGTCGGCGTATTCCGGGTCCGTCATGATCGTCGCCGGATTGGAGTTGATCAGACTCACCTGCAGGCCTTCGGCCCGCAGCACGCGGCATGCCTGGGTTCCCGAGTAGTCGAACTCACAAGCCTGGCCGATGATGATCGGCCCGGAGCCGATCACGAGCACGTGGTTGAGGTCGCTGCGCTTCGGCATCAGCGGCCCTCCGCCATCATGTCGATGAACTGGTCGAACAGGTAGTTGGCATCGTGTGGGCCCGCTGCGGCCTCAGGGTGGTACTGCACCGAAAAGGCTCTCCCATCAACCAGTTTGATGCCCTCGACCACACCGTCGTTGGCACAGGTATGACTGACTATCGCGGTACCGAATTCGGTGTCGAACGTCTCGCCGGCCTCACCCTCGAGCGCAAATCCGTGGTTCTGTGCCGTCACCGCGACTCGGCCCGTGGCGTGGTCCATGACGGGCACGTTGATACCGCGGTGGCCGAAGACCATCTTGTACGTCGAGCGCCCCAGCGCGCGGCCGAGGATCTGATTGCCGAAGCAGATGCCGAACAGCGGAATACCCGCACCGAGGACTTCCCGTGTCACGCCGACGATGTGGTCGGCGGTGGCCGGGTCGCCGGGCCCATTGGAGAGAAAGACTCCGTCGGGTTTGAGGTCGGCGATCTGGTCGAAGGTGACCGTCGACGGCAGGACGTGGCTGCGGATACCGCGGTTGGCAAAGTTGCGCGGCGTGTTGGTCTTGATGCCGAGATCGATCGCCGCGACCGTGAAGCGTTGGGCGCCCTCGGGTTCGACGACGTAGGTGGCGTCCGTGCTCACCTCACCTGCCAGGTTGGCACCCAGCATCGACGGCTGATCGCGAACACGCCCGAGCAGTTCGTCGGCGTGCGCGAGAGCATCTCCGGAGAACACCCCGGCCTTCATCGAGCCGAGGCTGCGCAAGTGCCGCACCACGGCGCGGGTGTCGATTCCCGCGATCCCGACGATGCCCTGACGGACGAGCTCATCGTCGAGAGTGCCTGTCGCGCGCCAGTTCGACGCCCGCGGGGACGGATCGCGTACGGCGTAACCGGCGACCCAGATCTTGTCGCCACGGCTCTCGGCATCCTCCTGATTCCAGCCGGTGTTGCCGATCTGCGGAGCGGTGGCCACCACGATCTGCCCGTGATAGCTCGGGTCGGTCAAGGTCTCCTGGTACCCGGACATGCCGGTGGAGAACACGGCCTCTCCGAGCGTTTCGCCGACCGCACCGAACTCCGTGCCGGTGAAGATGCGCCCGTCCTCGAGCACCAGCACTGCCCTGCTCGTGCTCATGCCTTCTCCAGCCACGGCTCGTAGGCGGCGCGGTTGTCGGCGCGGAATCCCGTGTCGATCTCGGTACCCGACGGCAGGCGCCATCTGATCGCGAGGATGCCGTCGTGGGTCAGCGCCTTCCCGGCCACTCCCCGTTCGGTGCGAATCGCGGTGATCGATTCTTCGGGTATCCAAATCGGTCCTGCACCGTTGCGCTGCAACATGATCCCTTCGGGGTAACGGGTCAGCACCGCCTTGTGACGGAACCCGAGATCGCCGACGGCGACGCGGTCGTTCCAATGCGGGACGAGTGTGCTGCCGACATACATTCCTTTGGTGGCGGACACAATCGCCGATCCCACGGTGTCCGGCAGCGGCGGCAGGGTCCCGATCAATTCGGCCTGCCGCTCGGCGCGACGGCGCCAGCCGCGCAGCATCGCCTGGATGATGATGGCGATCAGCACGGCCAGCACCGCGGCCATGATCAGCGACCCCACGAGTGTTCCGGTGTTCATGCGCGATCCGCCTGCGCTCGCTCGCCGTTCATGCCGGGCTCTTCCCGTCGCGGGCGGTGACCTTGCCCCGCAACAGCGTCAGCGTCACCGCCGCGGGCAACTCCATGGACTCGTACGGCGTGTTGTCGGAGCGGCTCGCCAGCTCGGATCCCTCGACCGTCCAGGTGGCGTCGGGATCGACGACGGTCAGGTTGGCGGGCTCGCCGATCTCCAGGGGTCGGCCCTGATCCGGCAGGCCGACAATGCGGGCGGGGTTCTCGCTCATCACGCGAGCGACGTCGCGCCAGGTGAGCAAGCCGGGACGCACCATGGTCTCGACCACCACGGACAAGGCGGTCTGCAGGCCGAGCATGCCCGGGCGCGCATGGGCGAACTCGCACATCTTCTCGTGCTCGGCGTGCGGCGCATGGTCGGTGGCGACGCAGTCGATCACCCCGTCGGCGAGCGCCTGACGCAGAGCCTCGGCGTCCGAGGCCTCCCGAAGTGGCGGGTTCACCCGGTTGCGGCCGTCGTAGGAGGCCAGGCGCGTGTCGTCGAGCAGGAGGTGGTGCGGTGTCACCTCGGCGGTGATCGAAATGCCTTGTTCCTTGGCCCATCTGACGATCTCGACGGTGCCGGCCGTGGAGGCGTGACAGATGTGTACGCGCGCCCCGGCATCGCGGGCCAGCAAGGCGTCGCGAGCCACGATGGACTCCTCGGCCGCACGCGGCCAGCCGGCCAGACCCAGGAGCGCCGCATTGGGACCCTCGTGCGCGATGGCGCCGACAGTGAGGCGAGGCTCTTCAGCGTGCTGAGCGATGAGGACGCCGAGGCCCGTCGCATATTCCAGCGCGCGGCGCATGATCAGCGGGTCATGCACGCAAATGCCGTCGTCGGAGAACATCCGCACCTGCCCGGCGCCGTTGGCCATCATGCCCATCTCGGTGAGCTGCGCGCCGTTCAGGCCCATCGTGACGGCACCCACCGGATGTACGTCGACGAGCCCGACCTGCTGGCCGCGATGCCAAACGTGATCGGTGACGACCGGGCTGTCGGCGACCGGGTTGGTGTTGGCCATGGCGAACACCGCGGTGTAGCCACCCAAAGCCGCTGCCGCCGAGCCTGTTTCGATGTCCTCGGCGTACTCCCTGCCGGGCTCGCGCAGATGCGTGTGCAGGTCGACGAATCCGGGCAGCAGGATCTGCCCGCTGGCGTCCACGACGTCGGCGTCGTCGGGGACTGTCAACCCGGGACCGATGTCGGCGATCTGTCCGTCCGACACCAGTACGTCGACCCGGTCATCCTCGCCGTAGAGCTGTACCCCGCGGATCAACACGCTGCTCATGCGCTAATCGCCTCCTGCTCAGCGCCCACCAGCAGGTGGAACAGCACCGCCATCCGGATATGCACACCGTTGGAAACCTGTTGCAGAACAGCAGATTGCGGGGAATCCGCTACTGAGAACGCGATCTCCATACCTCGCACCATCGGACCGGGGTGCAGAACGACCGCGTTGCCAGGGAGCATTGCCTGGCGCTTCTCAGAAAGCCCGTAGAGCACGGAGTACTCGCGCGCTGAGGGGAAGAACCCGCCGTTCATCCGCTCGGCCTGCACGCGCAGCATCAGCACCGCGTCGGCGACGGGCAGTTCGGCGTCGAGATCGTGGGACACGGTGACCGGCCAGTCGGCTACCCCGACGGGCAGCAGCGTGGGCGGTGCGACGAGCACCACTTCCGCGCCCAGCGTGTCGAGGAGCAGCACGTTGGACCGTGCGACCCGGCTGTGCAGGACGTCGCCGACGATCACGACGCGCTTGCCCTCGATGTCGCCGAGTCGCTGGCGGATGGTGAGCGCGTCGAGCAGAGCCTGGGTCGGGTGCTCGTGCGTGCCATCGCCGGCGTTGATCACCGCGGGGCCGCCCTGCTCGGTGCGGGTCCACTCGGACAGCTGCTGCGCCGCACCGGATGCCGGGTGGCGGATGATCAGGGCGTCGGCACCCGCGGCACGCAGTGTGAGGGCGGTGTCGCGCAGCGACTCCCCTTTGGACACAGACGATCCCGATGCGCTGACGTTGATGACGTCGGCGCTCATCCATTTGCCGGCTACCTCGAACGACACCCGGGTGCGGGTGGAGTTCTCGTAGAACATCGTGATGATGGTGCGGCCGCGCAGCGTCGGGAGCTTCTTGATCTCGCGTCCAAGCAACGCCTGGCTGAATCGGTCGGCGTTGTCGAGAATGGCAACCGCGTCCTCACGAGACAGATCAGCGGCCGAGAGCAGATGTTTCACCTTGCGGGTCCTCCCTGGGGTGCGATCCAGATGCCCTCGATGTCGTCGTCTTCGGTGAGACGGACCTTGACGTTCTCGGCTCGTGAAGTCGGCACGTTCTTGCCGACGTAGTCGGCGCGCAGGGGCAGCTCTCGGTGGCCACGGTCGACGAGGACCGCGAGCTGCACGGCGCGGGGTCTTCCGATGTCGCGCAGCGCGTCGAGCGCCGAGCGCACGGAGCGGCCGGTGTAGAGGACGTCGTCGACCAGGATCACCAGGGTGCCGTCGATACCGCCCTCTGGAATCGAGGTGTCTTCTAGCGGCCGGGGCGGCTTGCTGTCGAGGTCGTCGCGGTAAAGCGTGATGTCGAGCGCGCCGCGGGCGACGGTGACGTCGGCGAATTCCTTGATCTTTTCGGCCAGCCGCGCGGCGATCGTGACCCCACGGGTGGGAATACCGAGCAGGATGACCGGCGGAGCATCGGAACCGTCGAGCGCGGTCTTCTCGATGATTTGATGGGCCATGCGGGAGATGGTCCGGCTGACGTCCGCTGCGGACATCAGTTCCCGGTCGGTGCCAGGCGCGCCCAAAGACCCTGACCTCCTTCTCCGCCTCTCAGGACGGCTCTTTAAAGGATGTCGAAACTGCGGGGAGCTTAGCACCTGCATTTCGGCTCGCCACACGCGACACCATCCGTCACCGGCGCTTCAGTACGCTGACGCGGGTGAAGCTCGACGGTAACCAGACATCCATCCAAGAGGCGATCGACGGCGGGCTGCTCGCCGGTGCCGTCACGCTGGTGTGGCGTTCGGGCGAGGTGCTCCAAGTCAACGAGCTCGGCTACCGCGACGTCGACGCGGGCCAGCCGATGGAGCGGGACACCATCTTCCGCATCGCGTCGATGACCAAGCCCGTCACAGTGGCCGCCGCGATGAGCCTCGTCGAGGAGGGCAAGCTCTCGCTGTCCGACCCGGTGTCGACGTGGCTGCCCGAGCTGGCCGACATGCAGGTACTCGTCGATCCGCGCGGTTCCCTCGACAAGACCACTCCTGCGTTCAGGCAGATCACGATCGACGATCTGATGACCCACCGCAGCGGACTCGCCTACTCGTTCTCAGTGCTCGGTCCGCTGAGCAAGGCCTACGGTCGGATGTCCTTCCGCCAGGATCAGGACCGCTGGCTGGCCGAGCTTGCGACGCTACCGCTCGTCCACCAGCCCGGCGACCGCCTCACCTACAGTCACGCCACCGACGTCCTGGGCATCGCGCTGTCGCGGATCGAGGGCAAGTCACTGTCTGATGTGTTGTCCGAGCGCATCTTCGGACCGCTGGAAATGGTCGACACCGGCTTCTCGGTGGGCACCGCGGGGCGTCGTCGTGCCGCGACGATGTACAAACTCGACGCGAACATGACGTTGCAGCACGACGTGATGGGTCCGGCGCCGATCACCGATCCCCCGTTCTGCACCGGCGGCGCCGGTCTGTGGTCGACCGTCGACGACTACCTTCGGTTCGCACGGATGCTGCTTGCCAACGGCACGCTCGACGGTGTCAAGGTCCTGTCCGAGAAGTCGGTTCAACTGATGCGCACCGACCGGTTGACCGACGAACAGAAGCAGCACGACTTTCTGGGGATGCCGTATTGGCTAGGCCGCGGCTTCGGGCTCAACCTCTCCGTGGTGACCGACCCCACCAAGTCGCGGCAACTGTTCGGGCCCGGTGGACTCGGCACCTTCGGTTGGCCCGGCGCCTACGGCACCTGGTGGCAGGCGGACCCGAGCGCCGATCTCGTGCTCATCTACCTCATTCAGAATCTGCCCGAGCTGAGCGTGGACGCAGCCGCGGCCATCGCGGGCAATACGTCGCTGGCGAAACTGCAAAGCGCACAACCCAAATTCGTCCGGCGCACCTACCAAGCTCTCGACATCTGACGCTACGGTGGTGCGATGACCCAGCCCACCGTCGTAATCAGCGGGGCCGGCATCGCCGGCCCCGCACTGGCGTTCTGGCTGACCCGCAACGGATATCGGGTCATCGTCGTGGAGATCGCACCCGGCATTCGGCCCGGCGGACAAACCGTTGACCTACGGGGCGCGGGCGGCGACGTCGTCGAACGGATGGGCCTGATCGACCAAATGCGCGCGCGGGCAGTCGAGCAAGCCGGCGCCGCCTGGGTGAAATCCGACGGCAGCAGGCGCGCCGAGATGCCGGTGACTGCGTTCGACGGCAACGGCCTCGTGTCCAAACTGGAGATTCTGCGCGGCGATCTAGTCGACGTGTTGTACCAAGCCACCAAGAACAGCACCGAATACTGTTTCGGTACAAGCATTTCGGAGGTGGAGCAGGCCGAGGACGGCGCCGAGGTCACTCTCTCCGACGGAACGATGTTGCGGGCGGACCTCATTGTGGGCGCCGACGGTCCACACTCAGCGGTGCGGAGACTGGCCTTCGGACCGGAAGACCAATTCGTCACGCCGGTCGGCGGCTACAACGCCTGGTTCTCGGCACCCGATCGCGTCGGACTGGACGGGTGGTTCCTGATCTACCAGGCGCCCGGTGGACTCAACGCCTCGATGCGTCCGTCACATGACCCGGCTATCGCGAAGGCCGGGTTCACCTTTCAGTCAGAACCTTTGACGTACGACCGACACGACCTCGACGAGCAGCGCCAGATTCTCGTCGAGCGATTCGCGGGAGCGGGGTGGGAATGTGACGCACTGCTGGCCGCGGCGCAGGAGGCCGACGACTTCTATTTCGACTCCTACGCCCAGGTCCACATGCCGTCCTGGTCATCCGGTCACGTCACTCTTGTGGGTGACGCCGGCTACTGCGCCTCCCCGCTCAGCGGGATGGGGACCAGCCTCGCCCTTGTCGGCGCGTACGTGTTGGCGGGCGAGCTCGGCCCAGCAAATTGCTTTGACACCGAACATATTTCGTCGAAATTGGCTCGCTACGAAACCGTCATGCGTCCTTACGTCGACAAATGCCAGGAGCTGCCGAACAGCCTCGACAGGTTCGCTCCGATGAAGGATTCCGACATCACGTCCACTGCGCTGGTGATGAAGTGGATGCAGCGCTGGCCGTTCCGCCCCATCGCGGCAAAACTCTGGTTCAAAACCGCGGATTCGATTGCATTGCCTGAGTATTTGTAGCGTCATATTCGAGTGCCGAGCGTGCGTGTCTGAGGGTGACATGCCGGCGAGTCGCACGAGAAACCGCACGCTCGTCGAGGTGGGCGCTACTCGATGCTGCGTGAGAGCACCCGGCCGAACTGCAGCAGACGTTGCATCTGCGCCAGACCGCCGTTGTCGACAGACTTGTAGTAGCGGAACGATTCGCAGTAGATGTCGGTCTCGGTCACCGACTTCTGCCTGGACCGGGTGACCAGTTGCGTGTACATCCGCAGCCGGACTTCGGAAAGCCGGCGGGTGCCGTCGTCGAGCGCCTCGTACTCGGTGGTGAGCACGTGGTCGGTGATCGTCGACAACAGGATGGTGCGTACGGAGGCGTTGAGCACTCGGCGCTCGCGATCGTCGCCGCTCGACGACTCGTCATCGGCGCGCCAAATGATCAGCCGGTGCCCATCGGTGAGCACGACCTCCTGCCACAGCGGGTTCTCGTCGGTGTCGCCCCACGTCCCCTCGCTGAAGCCGCGGGACATGATGAACGACTTGATCGCCGGAAGGTCGATGACCGAACGCAATTGGTCGAGCGCCAGGTCGGGATCACGCAGGTATACCTTGGCCGCCTCGTCCACACTCGAGTACGGCGCCCAGTCCTGCGGTGCGCCCATCTACGTCCCTACGCCCGAATCGCCTGCCCCCCGAACGGCTTGCGCGGCCGCCCGAATCTGGGGCGTCACCAACATCACCTGACCCAGCACACCGTTGACGAAACCCGGTGAGTCGTCCGTGGACAACTGCTTGGCCAGTTCGACGGCTTCGTCGACCGCGACGGGTTCGGGAACATCGTCGGCGTGCAGCAGCTCCCACACCGCTACCCGCAGGATCGCCCGGTCGACGGCGGGCAGCCGATCCAGAGTCCACCCTTGCAGGTGCGCTGAAATCAGGTCGTCGATGTGCGCGGCGTGATCGGTCACCCCACGCGCCACCGTCACCGTGTACGGGTTCAGCGGTGAGACGTCGGTCTGAGATTGCGCCAGAGCGTTGCGCGCCTCGGCGACCTCGGCTGCGGTGAGTCCGCGCGCCTCGGCCTCGAAGAGCAGATCGACGGCCCGCTTGCGGGCCTGATGGCGGCCACGGTCGCTCCGACCGATCCGGCCTGAGCCCCCGCTTCGGCTTTTCCTGTCGCTGCGCTCGCCCCGGGTGTCAGGCATTCACCCTTCCCAGGTAGCTGCCGTCACGTGAGTCGACCTTCAGCTTGTCGCCAGTGTTGATGAACAACGGCACCTGGATCTCCGCGCCGGTCTCGACGGTCGCCGGCTTGGTGCCCGCGTTGGAGCGGTCGCCCTGCAGGCCGGGCTCGGTGTGGGTGACCTCTAGCTCGACGGTCACCGGCAGTTCGAGATACAGCGGGGCGCCGTCGTGGAAGGCGATCTGCACCGGCAGGCTCTCCAACAGGAAGTCGGCGGCGCGCCCGACGAGCGATTCGGACAGCGGGTGCTGCTCGTAGTCCTCGGAATCCATGAACACGAAGTCCGAGCCGTCGCGGTAGAGGTAGGTGGCGTCGCGGCGGTCGACGGTAGCGGTCTCGACCTTCACACCGGCGTTGTAGGTCTTGTCGACGACCTTGCCCGACAGCACATTCTTCAGCTTGGTGCGGACGAACGCGGGCCCCTTGCCGGGCTTGACGTGCTGGAATTCGATGATCTGCCAGAGTTGGCCGTCAATCTGAAGGACGAGCCCGTTCTTGAAGTCGGCGGTCGATGCCACGGTTGGTTGTTCTCCTGTTCAGAGGATCGCCAGTTCCTTGGGGAACCGGGTGAGTAAGTCAGGGTTCGGGTGTGAGTCACTGCCGACGACAAGCGTGTCCTCGATTCGGACACCGCCGCGGTCTGGCAGATAGACACCGGGTTCCACGGTCACCGCGGAGCCAGCAAGCAGTGTACCTGCGGATGAGGCGCTGATTCCCGGTGCTTCGTGAATCTGCAGACCGACCCCGTGACCAAGTCCGTGACCGAAGTTCTCGGCATATCCCGCATCGGCGATGATCTGTCGCGATGCCGCGTCGACATCGGAGAGCGTGACCCCGGGGGCGAGCGCGTCCCGGCCCGCACGCTGCGCAGTCGCCACCAGCTCGTAGATGTCGTGTTGCCACTGGGCGGCTGGCGACAGCACAAAAGTCCGGGTCATGTCGGAGTGGTAGCCGCACACCAGCGCGCCGAAGTCGATCTTGACGAAGTCGCCGGCACTCAACACCGCGTCGGTCGGCCGGTGATGCGGGATCGCCGAGTTGGACCCTGCGGCCACGATGGTTTCGAACGACCGGCCGTCGGCGCCATGATCGAGCATCAACGCCTCGAGCTCGCGGCTCACCTCTTTCTCTGTGCGGCCCGCCCGCAGCCCGCCCCGCTCGACCAGATCGTGTAGCGCCGCATCGGCGGCTTCGCAGGCCAGACGCAGCAACGCAATCTCGCCGGCGTCCTTGACCTCACGTAACGCCTCCACCGTTCCCGAGGCCCTGACCAGTTCGGTTCTGTCACCGGCGGCATTGGTGAGCACGCTGAACATGTCGACGGTCACCACATGGCTCTCGAAGCCCAACCTCGACAGCCCATCGGCCGCCGCGCGCGCGACCAGATGTGGTCCGCAGGATCTTTCGATGACGAGCTCGGCGTCGGGCGCCTGCTGCGCGGCCTGGGTGCGGTAACGCCCGTCGGTGGCCAGCACCGGTGTCGGGTCCTCGGCGCGAATCAGCAGCGCGGCGTTGGACCCGGTGAAACCGGACAGATATCGCACGTTGACCAGGTCTGACACCAGCATCGCGTCTAGGTCGTCGGCGACCAGTCGCTGACGCAGCCGGTCCCGACGCTGTGAAATAGTCACGGTTGTTGAACCTACTCGCTAAGGTGTGGCCTCATGAGTAACTGGTTGCTGCGCGGACTGGTGTTCGCGGCCCTGATGGTGATCGTGCGATTGCTGCAGGGAGCGTTGATCAACGCGTGGGAGACCAGGGCCGGTCTGATCAGTCTCATTCTCGTCATCCTGTACGCGGTTGCGGTGTTCCTGTGGGGGCTGGCGGACGGCCGCGCCGACGCCCGCGCCAATCCCGATCCGGACCGCCGCGGCGACTTGGCGATGACGTGGCTACTGGCCGGCCTGTTCGCAGGGATCGTCAGCGGCGCCATCGCATGGTTCATCCACCTCTTCTACAAGAGCCTCTACGTCGAAGGCCTGATCAACGAGCTCACCACGTTCGCGGCGTTCACCGCCCTGCTCGTGTTCCTGATCTCACTCGCGGGCGTCACCCTCGGCCGCTGGCTGGTCGACCGCCACGCCCCCGAGGTGACGCGGCACGGTCACGTGCATGACGACGAGCGAGCAGACACCGATGTGTTCGCGGCCGTCAACCAGCCAGAAGGCCAGCGGACCGAGGAGTACGACACGGTGGAGACCCGTCGTGACACCTGAGTCCCGGCCTGTCCTGACGAGCTGAGCTGAGCTCCGCGACTCCACCGTGAACCCGGACGAATTCTGCACGTCCGACCAGTGGAGCGTGCTGTCCTCCGCAGGTTCTCACTCACAGTTCGCCGGCGTGCTCGGCGGCTTCTTGATCACCGCCATCGCGCTTCTGATGGACAAGAAGAGTCGCGAAAGCATTCACACGCTTGCGCTGTTCTCCTCGGCGGTGCTGATCCTGATGCTGTCCAGCTTCCTGTTCAGCTTGATCACGGGTAACCAGGTGCCGGCCGAGGGCGACGCGCGTGGCATCTGCGCGATCGCGTGGACACAGGGTGCGGTGTCGACAGGAATGCTCGCCGCAGGTGCGACGGCGCTGTTCGGCGGCCTGGGCTGGATGCTCGCCAGCCATGCGGTCAACCGGTTGTCCGAGCAGGATCCCGAGGACGTCGGCGCCTACTGCTTTCTGGCCGATCTTGGTGGCTGGCTGACGTTCGCCGCGGCGATGACGACGACGCTGATCCTGTCCGAAACCGCCGTCGACTACTTGCATTTCATGTACGGCCGCAGACCCGACCTCTGGGTGACCGGCCTCATCGTCACGGCCTCCGCGCTGGTCATCCTCGCCGATTTTGTGCTCGTGTATGTGCGGACCAAGACGCTGCGCAGGTCGTTGGCCGACAGCGACGCGCCGACCCGACTGGCGCTTCGCTCGATCAAGGTCGCCACCATCGCCACTGTGATCCTGGCGATCGGCGCGTCCTGGCTGGCCGTCAGCCTCGCCCGAATTCCCAAGGACTGGTTGACAGAACCGAACGTCGCTGTCGTCGCGTTCGTCTTGTCGTTGACGTTCGTGCTGCCCACGATCGTGGCGACGGCGATCTGCTACTCAGTGGCGAGCACCGATGAGCGCCCCGTTGTCCGAGGTGTGAAAGGCGTTGCGGCGCGAGGACGCTAGTGCAGTGGTACCGACATTCGCTCGGCGAGCGCGGACAGTGAGATCCCGAACGTCTCCAACACACGTATGCCGTCATCGTGGCCGGAGCCGATCGCGAAGACCGCATAGTCGGTGTACACGCGGCTGACGCACCTAGTGCCGGTGAGCGGATAGGTGCACTGCGGAACCAGCTTCGCCTCACCGCTCTTGGCGAACAGATTCATCATGACGAACACGCTTTTCGCCCCGATGGCGAGATCCATGGCGCCGCCGACCGCGGGAATGGCATCGGCTGCTCCGGTGTGCCAGTTGGCCAGATCGCCGTGCTGACTGACCTGGAATGCGCCAAGTACGCAGACGTCGAGATGACCGCCGCGCATCATCGCGAACGAATCGGCATGGTGGAAATACGATGCGCCCGCGGTCTCGGTGACGGGCACCTTGCCCGCATTCGTCAGATCTGCGTCGATCTCGTCGCCGACCGCTTCGCCGCCCATACCGAGCATGCCGTTCTCGGTGTGCAGCACCACATCTGCTTCCGGAGAAAGGTATTCGGCAACAGTCGTTGGTTGTCCGATCCCGAGGTTGACATACGAACCCGGCGGAATATCACGCGCGATGATCGCTGCCAGCTCGCGACGGTCAAGTGGACCGCGATCCAGATGCTCGATGCTGGTGCTTCGACTTTGGACATGGAGCGTCACGACGCCGCCTCCCTCGTACGTTGGTCAGCCGACAAATCGAGGATGCGGTCCACGAAGATTCCGGGTGTGACCACGATTTCAGGATCGATGGAACCCGCCTCGACCACGCGGGACACCTCGGCGATTGTCAACGACGCCGCGGTGGCCATAACCGGGCCGAAATTGCGAGCAGTCTTGCGGTACAACAGGTTTCCTGCCCGATCGCCGACATGCGCGCCGATCAGGGCAACATCGCCCCGGATCGGGTACTCCAGCACGTAATCTCTGCCGTCGATGGTTCGCATTTCCTTCCCCTCCGCGAGGGGTGTACCGACACCCGTCGGACAGAAGAACGCGCCGATCCCCGCACCCGCCGCCCGGATCCGTTCCGCCAGATTTCCTTGCGGCACCACCTCGAGCTGGACCCTGCCGGCTCGGTAGAGCTCGTCGAAGACGTATGAATCCGCCTGCCGCGGAAAGGAACAGATGACCTTGGTGACGCGTCCGGCAGCGAGCAGCGCGGCGAGACCGGTGTCGCCGTTGCCCGCGTTGTTGCTGACGATGGTGAGATCGGTGGCACCCTGTTCGATCAACGCGTCGATCAGTGCGGTCGGCATGCCCGCCATCCCGAAGCCGCCGACGAGAACTGTCGACCCGTCTTCGATGCCTACGACGGCTTGCCCCGCCGCTTCGCAAATCTCGGTGCGGCTCATGGCCTGTCCCCCTCGTTACTCTCGAAGCCGGGTAAAACGTCGGCGGCGATCCGGAAGGCCGTGTTCGCGTCCGGCACTCCGCAGTAGATCGCGGTCTGCATCAGCAGCTCCTTGATCTCGTCGTTGGTCAGCCCGTTGCGACGGGCGGCCAGCAGATGCATCTTGAGTTCCTCGTGGTGTCCGCGAGCCACCAGCGCGGTCAGCGTGATCAGCGACCGGCTTCGGCGGTCCAGGCCTGGCCGCGTCCAGATTGCGCCCCAGGCGTATTCGGTGATGAACCGCTGAAAGTCGGCGGTGAAGTCGGTGGTCGCGGCGATGGCCCGGTCGACATGCACGTCGCCGAGGACCTCACGCCGCACCTTAAGGCCGCTGGCGTACACCTCGTCGATGGTGGTGGGCATCGGCGCTGTCGACGTCTGCGCGTGTTCGGTGATCAGCTGTGCCACACGAACCGGAACCTCGGCCGGGGCGAGATGTCCCACACCGTCCAGTACGACCAAGCGCCCATCTTTGACGCCGGAGGCTATGCGCTGCAGGTGATCGGGCGGTGTGGCGATATCGTTGCTGCCCGCGACGGCGAGGACCGGTGTGCTGATCTCGTGCAGCCGGTTGGTGACGTCGAATCCACCCAATGCCTCACACACCTGGGCGTACGAGCCGGAGTCCGCGCTACGCAGAGCATCCAGCAGCGTCGAGCTGATGACGGATTCACGCTCGGCGAAGCCGTTCGGGAACCAGCGCTGCGCGGCGGCCGCGACCATGGTTTCGGTTCCCGACGCGCGTACGGCTTCCGCGCGTTCCCGCCACGCGGCCTTGGTGCCGATCACCGCTCCGGTGCACAGCAGGGTGGCCGAGGCAATACGGTACGGCGCATCGAGTAACAGCTGCAGCCCGACACATCCTCCGACCGAATCACCTGCGTAATGGAATGTTTCGCGGGTGTACCGATCGGCGAGCGCCAGCACCCCGGCGGCGAGCTCAGCGATGGTGAAGGCTTCCGTCATGCCGCCGCGGCCATGCCCTGGCAGATCCCAGCCCACCACGCGCCACCTGTCTGTCAATGTGGCCGCGGCCTGGCCCCACAGCGCGGTGGCAGAGGTGCCCAGTGACGGCCCGAGAAGAAGCAGCGGGGCGGTGGCCGGCCCGCCGAACTCCGTGCCGATGATGCGCGGAATGCTCACGGCGTGTCCTTGAGGTAATGGTCGGCCCGCTGCAATGCAGAGTCGATGAGCTGTTCGGCAGCCCCGAGATAGCTCGCGGACGGAGCGCGTCCGGTCAGTTCCGTCATGCTCTGCTGCTCGGATGAAACGCCTTCGGCAGCAGCCAGATTAGCGCTTGCACGGGTCGCGTCGATCTGCAATCCGATGAGGAGTTCGGTCGCGTGGGCGGCGGCGACGACCGTGTACCGCGCCAAAGTCCGCAGGGTCGCCCACTCGGCATGCCATGCCCCGTCGGAACGTTCGTCGACGGACATCGCCGCTGCGGTATGCAGTGTGGCGGCCAGCGGCGCCGCGGTCATCGCAGTACGGCGGATCAACACCGAACGCACCGGATTGTTCTTGTGAGGCATGGTCGACGACCCGCCCCCGCCTGATTCCGCCAGCTCGCCGATCTCGGGCCGGCTGCCCGTGGCGACATCGGCCGCGATGTACCCCCAGGCGTCGGAGCAGGTGACCAGGGCATCGCCGATTCGAGTGATCGCGGATCGCGTGGTGTGCCAGGGAGGCGCGGGGGCGAGCCCGAGCGCGGCCGCCAGTGAGTCACCGAGGCCGATCGCGCCTTCCACGGATCCGCTCAGCTCGACGGCGGCAGCCAGGGTGCCCGCTGCACCTCCGGCCTGGACCGGAATCCTCAGCTCGGCCAGCGGTTCGGCGGCGTCCAACACCGCGGACAACCACCGCGCCACTTTGACGCCGGCGGTACTCGGTAATGCCGCCTGGGTGAGAGTCCTGGCGAGCATCGGTGTGGCACGGTGCGTTTCGGCGAGTGCCGACAAGGCCCGCACCTGACCCACGAGTTCCTCACGAATGCGAGCGAATGCGTCTCGGACACACACCATCAGCGCGGTGTCGACGACATCCTGGCTCGTCAAGCCGCGATGCAGCCACCGTGCGGTTGGCTCGGGTGTGCGGGCGCGCAACAGCGCCACCAGCGCGCTGACCGGATTGCCGTCGGCATCGGCATCCCGCGCGATCGGTTCTAGGTCGCTGTCGGTGATGAGCGCACCGAGGTCAGCGCACGCCGATTCCGGCGCGATGCCCGCGTCGACGAGCGCATCCAGCCATGCCTGCTCGACGGTGACCATTGCGTTCAGGAAGGCACGATCGCTCATCAGATCATCGGCACGATGATCCCCGGGCCAGAACAGATCGCTCACGGCCGATGTCCCGGATAGGTGAGGAAGACGGTCTCGTCGTCGCCGGCTTGGAGCTTGATGTCGAATCGCAGGCCGGTCGCTTCCTGGGTTGCAATCAGTGTCTGACGGCGATGCGCGGGAAGCGATTTCAGCAGCGGGTCATTCTGTAGTTGATCACCGGGCAGGTACGCGCGAGTGAACAGCCGGTTGAGCAGTCCGCGGGCGAACACCGTGACGAGAATGAACGGTGCAGCGCCGGGGACCGATGCCCCGGGTAGCACCGTGGAAAAGCTGTAGTGGCCGGCATCGTCGGTGGCCGCACGCCCCCAGCCAGTGAATGTCCAGCCGTCGCGGTGCAGCGAGCCGGCGGCGGAGGGAACCTTGCCGTCGGCGTCGGCCTGCCAGATCTCCAGCAGCGCATCCGGAACCGGGTTGCCTCCCCCATCCGTGACCACGCCGCCGAAGCGGACCGCTCCTGGTGAGCCCGGCGGCACGAGTTCGCTTCCGCGATCGAACGGCAGCGCATAGCCATAGAACGGACCGACGGTCTGCCCGGGAGTGGCGGTCAACAGCGTGGACATCAGTGCTCGCTTCCTTCATCGACAGGGGTCCGGCTGGACCCGGTCAGCACGATGTCCCAGCGGTAACCGGTGGCCCACTCGTGGGTGGTGACGTCGTGGTCGTAGATGGCTACCAGTCGGTCTCGCGCCTTTTGATCGGTGATCGACTGATAAATCGGGTCGAGAGCGAACAGCGGGTCACCGGGAAAGTACATCTGGGTGATCATGCGCTGCGTGAATTCGGTTCCAAACAAAGAGAAGTGGATGTGGGCAGGCCGCCACGCATTGTGGTGGTTCTTCCACGGATAGGGCCCGGGTTTGATGGTGGTGAACCGGTAATTGCCATCGTCGTCGGTAAGGCAGCGGCCTACGCCGGTGAAGTTCGGATCGATCGGCGAAGGGTGCTGGTCGCGTTTGTGGATATAGCGCCCGCCGGCGTTGGCCTGCCAGATCTCCACCAGCTGCCTGCGCACGGCCCGCCCGTCACCGTCAACGATCCGGCCGGTCACCACGATTCGTTCACCGATGGGCGCGCCGGTGTGCTGAATCGTCAGGTCGGATTCGAGTGGATGGACGTCACGTTCTCCGAAACACGGCGTCCACAACTCGATGCCTTCCGGATCGGCGTGGTGCAGGTCCTTGGTCGGGTGGCGCAGCACGCTGCTCCGGTACGGCGCGTAGTCGAGCCGTGGCTGCGTCTCCTCGACGCCAGAGCGCTGATAGGCCGATTCGATCGCGCGGATCTCGTTGCTCACCTCGGCCTGACTCGCCGAGGCGCTGTCCGAGTTGATCGTGGGCGTAGCTGTCATGGTGCGCACCGTATCCGTTCCTTCGAGACGAAATGAAGACTAGACTTCCGCTCAGCGGAAGGATCTGAACATTGGCCGGTAATACGTCGACGCCCGGGGCGACCGTCGCCAGCCGTTTGCTGGCGATCATTGCCGCATTCGATGAGCAGCACCGCAATCTGTCGCTGTCGGAGCTTGCCCATCGCGCGGGTCTGGCGGCGCCCACCGCGCACAGGCTCGCCGCGGAACTGGTGGCCGGCGGTGCGCTCGAGCGCCGTGCCGACGGCCGGTTCGAGGTCGGCAGGCTGCTGTGGAGTGTGGGCCTGCTGGCCCCGGTCGAAGGCAAGTTGCGCCAGATCGCCGAGCCTTTTCTGCACGACGTCTACGCGGCGACGATGGCCACGGTGCACCTGGCGATCCGGGAGGGCGCCGAGGTGCTCTATCTCGAGCGGATGATGGGTCGGGCGTCCGTACCGATCGTCAGCAGTGCTGGGAGCAAGTTGCCCATGCACTGCACCGGAGTCGGTAAGGTGCTGCTCGCTCATGCGCCGCCCGATATTCGCACTCAGGTGTTTGCCAGTCTGACCCGTATCACGCCCTACACGATCGTCGCCCAGCCGATCCTCGTGGCGCAGCTCCAACGCGTCCGCCGAGACGGGGTGGCGACCACGACCGAGGAAATGTCGCTCGGCGCCTGTTCGCTGGCCGTACCCGTGGTGCGGTCGTCGGACGACACCGTGGCGGCGGCGATCGGAGTGGTCGTGCCCAACCTCAAACGCGATCGCCAGAGACTGCTCGGTGCCCTGCAGGTTGCCGCGCGCGGCATCGGCCGCTTGCTGTAACCCACAGGGCACCACGGCAGCTACTCCTCAGTGGTCGACGAGTTGGCGCGCCGAATCGGGAACCTTGATCCCCAGCTGAGCGGTCGGCACATCCTTCGTCTCACGCGCCGTCAGCGCAGCAGCACTGGCGATGAGGCAGACCACCGCGGTGAAGATGCTCGTCGCGACCCAGCCGCCTTCACTCACACCACCGAGTGCGGTGACGATCGCCGGCGCGAAACCCGCAACCAGGAAACCCAATTGAGTGCCGATCGCCAGTCCGGAGAAACGGACCTTTGTGGAGAACATCTCGCCGTAGAACGATGGCCAGACCGCGTTGGCCGCGGCGTAGCCGAACGAGAACGTGGCTATTGCCAACGCGAACATCAGCACGTCGTTGCCACTGGTCATCGAGAGCAGATACAGCGGCATCAGCGCCGCCGACGACAGCGCACCGTAGATGAAGACTGGCTTGCGTCCGATGCGGTCGGCCAGCTTTCCGAACATCGGCTGAGTACCCAGCGCGACGATGTTCGCGACCACGACCAGCCACAGCGTTTCGTCCGCGTTGAGCCCCATCTTCTTGCCGTAGGCGATGGCCAGGTTGGCGAACACTGTGGAGACCGCGGCGATGAAGGCGCAGAAGATCACGCGCAGAACGTCGCGCCAGTGGTTCTGCAGCAACGGCTTCAACGGCATCCGGGCGATGGTGCCCGTGGCTTTTGCCTCTTCGAATTCCGGGGTCTCGTGCAGGCGACGACGAATGAAGTAGGCGACGACGACCACGACTGCGCTGAGCCAGAACGGCACGCGCCAACCCCACGAGAGCAGATCCTCGTCTGGCAGCGCCACGATCGGAATCACGACGAGCGAGGCCAGGATCAAACCACCCTGGGTTCCGGTGAGCGTCCACGACGTGAAGAAGGCCCGCTGGTCGTCCGGGGAATGCTCGAGGGTGAGCGAGCTGGCACCCGCCTGTTCGCCGGCGGCCGAGAAGCCCTGCAGCAGGCGGCACGTCACCAGCAATATGGGTGCGAGCGCTCCGACCGATTCGTATGTCGGTAGGCACCCGATCGCGAACGTCGACGCGCCCATGAGAAGCAGCGTGAACATCAAGACGTTCCGGCGCCCCAGTCGGTCACCGAAGTGCCCGATCACGAACGCCCCGACCGGCCGGGCGATGTAGGCGACGCCGAGCGTGGCGAACGACTGGGCCAACGCGACGGTCTCGTTGCCCTCGGGGAAGAAAATCTTTGGAAAGACGAGCGCGGCAACGAAACCGAATACGAAGAAGTCGTAGTACTCGACCGCGCTGCCCATGAAGCTGGCGAGCGCTGCCTTCTTCGGCGTCCGCTGCGGTGCGCCCGCTGGCGTACCGTCGGGCGGATTGCTGTTGATGACGCTCATGGGTTCCTCCTAGTTTCGGACTGAAGTGGTTCCGGCGGCCGAGAATTCACCCGGCAAGACTGCGAAAATGTCGGGACATGCGAGCGGCGTCCGGCGTGATACCCGTGATCAGCTCGAACGCGGTAGTGGCCTGATGCACGGCCATGTGGCCGCCGTCGAGGGTCCGGCAGCCGGCCTCACGTGCGGCGGTCAGCAGTGCCGTGTTCAGCGGTCGATAGACGATGTCGGCGACCCACAGCCCTGGATGCAGTAGCGCCGCGTCGAACGGCAGGCCCGGATGATCGGCCATTCCCGTTGGCGTGCAGTGCACGATCCCATCGCTGACCGGCAGCAGCACCGACAGCTTGTCGAACTCCGAAGCGTCGACCCGCGCGCCGAGATGCCTGCCTGCCAGCTCGCGCGCCAAGACGGTCGCCCGATCGACGTCGACGTCCACGACGATCAGATGCTCGGTGCCCACATCGAGCAGCGCATGTCCGACGGCGGCACCCGCGCCGCCCGCACCGACGAGGGTCACGGTCTCGGTGGCGGCATCCGGTAGCCCCTCGGCGAAGCCGGTGCCGAAGCCGGGAGCGTCGGTGTTGTAGCCGACCGTCCGATGCTCCTCGAAAACCACGGTGTTGACCGCACCGAGTGCCGCAGCGCCGTCGTCGAGTGTGTCGAGGTGTTCGATCACCAACTGCTTGCAGGGGTGGGTGATGTTGAGCGCGTTGTAGCCCAGCGCACGGGTCCACGCGAGAACCTCACCGATGCGGTCGGGCGCGATGCCGGCGGTCGTCAGATCGATGGTCCGGTACACGTAGTCCAGACCGTGCGCGCGGCCTTCGGCCATGTGCAGGGCGGGTGTCAGCGACGGGCCGACGCCCTGGCCGACGAGGCCGACGAGATAGGGGCTGGAACTCACGGTGCACCGTCCTGATTAATGTACTAACTAGTACGTACGTGAAGTAGAACACTGTGGTGCGCGTCTCGTCAAGGGTGATTGGTGACGGTGCTCGCTGATCAGCGAGCGGTGAGCCAGCCGACGACGACGTCGCCGATCATGCGTCGCAGGTGAGCGCGCTGGCTGACTTCGGTGAGGTCGACATCGAAAAGGAAGCCGAACGTATAGCGATTGGCGACCTGGAATACGCAGTAGGCGCTGATGACCATGTGGACGTCGAGGGCATCGACGTCATCACGGAAGACGCCTTGCTCGTGGCCGCGGGCCAGGATCTGATCCAGCAGCGACGTCGCCGGTTGCGACAGCGCACGAAGCGACTCCAGCCGGCTGATGAACTGACCCCGGTGGATGTTCTCGATCGACACCAGCCGGATAAAGGCCTGGTGATCGAGGTGATGATCGAAGGTCAACTCAGCCAGCCTGCGCATCGCCACGACGGGGTCGACATGGTCTACCTGCAGCCGCTGCTCGGCTTCGCGGATGCCCCGGTAGGCGTTCTCCAGCACCGCCATATAGAGCTGTTCTTTGCCGCCGAAGTAGTAGTAGATCATCCGCTTCGTCGTGCGGGTGCGCTCGGCGATCTCGTCCACGCGGGCGCCGGAGTACCCCGACTCGGCGAAGACCTCGGTCGCGACCGCGAGCAATTCCGCGCGCGTGCGCTCGGCATCGCGCTGCAGCTCGGGGCGGGACTCGGCGGTCACGTTCGGCAGCTTACTGGCAGAAGTGCCGCATTCCGTGGAACCTCTTCCAAACTAATTAACTAATTGGTACATTGAGCCCGAATGGAGGCATCATGAAGACGTCCATCGCCACGGTCTCGATCAGCGGCTCCCTCACCGAGAAATTGCACGCATGCGCGGCCGCCGGATTCGACGGCGTGGAGATCTTCGAGCCCGACCTCATCGCCAGCGACCACAGCCCCGAGGAAATCCGAACCCTGGCCCGGCGCCTGGGTTTATCACTGGACCTCTACCAACCGCTGCGCGACATCGAGGGTGTCGACGAGGCGACGTTCGCAGAGAACCTCCGCCGCGCCGAAGCCACGTTCGTCACGGCCCAACGGCTGGGCATCCGGGCAGTCCTGGTGTGCAGCAACGTCGCCACCGCGACCGTCGCCTCCGATGAATACTCCGCGGATCAACTTCGCCGCTTGGGAGACCTGGCGCAGACGATGGACATCAAGGTCGCGTTCGAGGCGCTGGCGTGGGGACGTTTCGTCGACGACTACCGCCGAGCCTGGCGCATCGTCGAACTGGCCGACCATCCGGCGGTCGGACTCTGTCTGGACACCTTCCATGTCCTGTCCCGCGGTCATGACACCTCGGCGATCGAAAGCATCCCCGGAGACAAGATCTTCTATCTCCAGCTTGCCGACGCTCCCGCGTTATCCATGGATGTGCTGTCCTGGAGCCGCCATCACCGGTTGTTCCCCGGCGAAGGAGACTTCGACCTCACGAGCTTCGTATCGCGTGTGCTGGCGGCCGGATACGACGGACCGTTGTCGCTGGAGGTTTTCAACGACACGTTCCGCCAGACAGATCCTGAGCGCACCGCGGTTCACGCGCTTCGCTCTCTGGTGTGGCTGCAGGACAAGGTGGCCGCCCTGCAGTCGCCGACGGGCGACACGCAACTGCGCTCGGTGACAGATGCCAAGCCTCCCAACGGCTTTGACTTCGTCGAGCTGAAGGCCGAAGACACCACCGAGGTCGAGGTCCTGCTCGAGCAGCTCGGCTTCACCCAGCGTGGCCGCCACCGCACCAAGCCGGTGTCACTGTGGGTCGCGGGCGACGCGCGTGTCGTCCTCAACGAACAGCAAGCGCGAGATATGGATCCGCAGGTCGCCGCGATAGGGCTTCAGGTACCCGACGCCGACGCGACATCCCGGCGGGCCGAGGACCTGATGGCTGCGCCGGCCTACCGCCGCACCTATGCCTCCGAGCAGCCGATGGGTGGGGCCGTCGCCCCGGACGGCTCCGAGATCTTCTGGGTCACCGCACCGCCGACCGGAATGCCGCCGGCGTGGGTCGACGAGTTCGAGAACGGGCTGCCGCTCGACATGACCACCACGGTGCGCGCCATCGACCACATCAACTTCGCGCAACCCTGGCAGACCGCCGATGAGGCGGTGCTTTTCCTGACGAGCATCTTCGGCCTCTCTGCCGATGTGCCCACCGAGGTGGCCGCACCGACTGGGCTGGTGCGCAGTCAGGTGATTCGCACCGTCGATGGGGCGGTCCGATTGCCCCTCAACGTCGCACCGCATGTGCTGGACGACACCGGGATGCCCCAGCACATCGCGTTCGCCTGCTCCGATGTCTTCGAGGTGGCGCGCCGCGCCCGGGCGCGGGGGTTGGCGTTCCTCTCGGTCCCCGACAACTACTACGACTACGTCGCGGGCCGTTTCGGCGTGGACGCCGACGCGGTCGCGGCGATGCGCGAGCTCGACCTGCTCTACGACCGCAACCCCGACGGCGAGTTCATCCACTTCTACACCCGCACGGTCGGCTCGGTCTTCTTCGAATTCGTCGAGCGGCGCGGCCATTACGACGGCTACGGCAGCGACAACGCCCCTGTCCGGCTGGCTGCCCAACGAGCAGGACGCTTCAGCTCACGGTAGCGATATACCGAAGCGCCATCACGTAACCCTGAACACCCAAACCGACGATCACACCCGTCGCGACGGCGCTGAGGTAGGAGTGGTGCCGGAACTCTTCACGGGCATGCACGTTGGTGAGGTGCACCTCGATCAACGGCGCCCGCAACTCCGCGCAGGCGTCGCGCAGAGCGATCGATGTGTGTGTCAGCGCGCCGGCATTGAGAATCACCGGATCCCCGGCGTCGGCGGCCGCGTGCACGAAATTGAGCAACTCCGCCTCAGAGTCGCTCTGTCGCACAATCGCTTTCATGCCGAGATCCTCGGCCTCGCCTTCGATCATCGCGACCAACTCATCGTGGGTCGTGCTGCCGTACTTCTCCGGCTCACGCTTGCCGAGGCGGCCCAGATTGGGCCCGTTGAGCACGAGCACGGTCTTCGCCGGTGGTGGCGTCGCCTGTGTTTCGCTCACCGCTGCTCCCCCTTTCCGATCACCGAGTACGCCGCCGCGAGCAGCGACGGATCCGGCCCTTCCAGGCGACCCGGCTTACCGAGTCCGTCGAGCACGACGAAACGCAGCACCCCGGCACGGGTCTTCTTGTCGCCTGCCATGTATTCCAGCAGTTGCGGTAGCGCGTCGGGGTCGTATTCGACTGGAAGACCCAGTGCCGTCAGCACAGTCTTGTGCCGGTCTGCGGTGTCGTCGTCCAGTCGCCCGGCCAGTCGGCCCAGTTCGGCGGCGAACACGAGACCCACCGATACCGCTGCGCCGTGGCGCCATTCGTATCGTTCCCGCCGCTCGATCGCGTGGGCCAGCGTGTGGCCGTAGTTCAGGATCTCGCGCAGTTGCGATTCCTTCTCATCTGCCGCGACGACCTCGGCCTTGACAGCGATCGCTCGCCGGATCAGCTCGGGCAGCACGCTGCCCATCGGATCCACAGCGGCTTCCGGGTCGGCCTCGATCAGGTCGAGAATGACCGGATCGGCGATGAAACCCGCCTTCACGATCTCGGCCATACCGGCGACGAGTTCGTTGCGCGGCAACGTTTCAAGCGTCGCGATGTCGACGAGCACGGCGGCCGGCTGATGGAACGCACCGACGAGGTTCTTGCCCGCATCGGTGTTGATACCGGTCTTGCCGCCGACCGCGGCGTCGACCATGCCGAGCAGCGTGGTGGGCACGTGCACGATGTCGATACCACGCAACCAGGTCGCGGCGGCGAAGCCCGCGACGTCGGTGGCCGCTCCCCCGCCGATGCTGACGATTGCGTCTTTGCGGCCGACACCGATGCGGCCCAGCACTTCCCAGATGAACCCGAGAACCGGGAGGTCTTTACCCTTCTCGGCGTCGGGAATCTCGATTCGATGCGCGTCGATCCCCTTGTCCGCCAGGGCACTCCGAACAGCCTCCGCCGTCTGCCCGAGCGTCGGCTGATGCAGGATGGCCACCTTGTGCCGCCCCGCCAGGGTGCGCTCCAGCTCGCCAAGCAGGCCGGTCCCGATGATCACGGGGTACGGCGGATCGACGTGTACATCGACGGTGACCGGTTCACTCATGAGGACCCGCAGCTTTCTTGGCCGCCAGTTCCGCGGGCGACGGAGGCGCCTCGGTGGTCGGGGCCGGTGTCAGCGTCGTCGGACTACGACGCCATGGTGGACGACGGCGGCGCCGGTGCTGGCGCGACGTCTCGGGGTTCTCCAGCCGCTCCACGATGTAGCGCACGACGGCGCCGGGGTTGCGGCGGTTGGTGTTGACTCGCAGCGTGGCGACCCGCCGATAGAGCGGGACACGTTGGTGCATCAGCGCTTTGAACTTCTCGCCGCGGTCTCCGCCGGCCAGCAGCGGCCGAACCGTGGGACCGTTGGTGCGACGCACTCCCTCGGCGGCGTTGATCTCCAGGTAGATCACGGTGTGACCGGCCAAAGCATCGCGCACGCCTGCGGTGGTGATCGCTCCGCCGCCGAGGGACAGCACCCCGTCATGAGATTCCAGCGCGGACCGGATGACGCTCTCTTCGATGCGGCGGAACTCGGCCTCGCCGTCGGCGGCGAAGATATCGGCGATGGTGCGCCCGGTGGTCTCCTCGATCGCGGCGTCGGTGTCCAACAGCGTGAGGTCGAGTGCCTTGGCGAGCCGACGGCCGATCGTCGACTTACCCGACCCGGGAAGCCCGACGAGCACCGCTTTCGGCGCCATCAGCCCGACGCCTGGACCGGCGGCGAGGACGGTGCGCGCTCCGCGACAGCGCGCAGGTAGTTGTCGACGTTGGTGCGCGTCTCCGCCAGCGAGTCGCCACCGAACTTCTCGAGTACTGCCCGCGCCAGGACCAGAGCCACCATGGTTTCGACAACGACACCGGCCGCGGGCACCGCGCACACATCGGAGCGCTGGTGGATCGCGACGGCTTCGTCGCCGGTGGCCATGTCGACGGTCGCCAGCGCGCGCGGCACGGTCGAGATCGGCTTCATGGCGGCCCGCACCCGCAGCGGCTGACCGTTGGTCATGCCACCTTCGAGGCCGCCGGCGCGGTTCGTCGACCGCATCACGCCGTCGGCGCCGGGATACATCTCGTCGTGGGCGACGCTGCCGCGGCGCCGTGCGGTTTCGAAACCGTCGCCGATCTCCACACCCTTGATCGCCTGGATGCCCATGACTGCACCGGCCAGTTGGCTGTCGAGACGGTTGTCGCCGCTGGTGAACGAACCGAGCCCGACGGGCAGACCGTGGACCACGACCTCGACGATTCCGCCGAGGGTGTCGCCGTCCTTCTTGGCGGCCTCGATCTCGTCGACCATGGACTGCGCGGCCGCGTCGTCGAACGCGCGCACGGGACTCTCGTCGATCCTGGTCAGATCGGAGAACTGCGGCGGCGGCCCGTCATAGGGCTTGGAGGCGCCGATGGAGATGACGTGCGACAGGACCTCGACGCCCAGCGCCTCGCGCAGCAGTGCCCTCGCGAAGGTGCCTGCGGCCACCCGGGCGGCCGTCTCGCGGGCGCTGGCCCGCTCCAGCACGGGCCGGGCGTCGTCGAAACCGTATTTGAGCATGCCCGCGTAGTCGGCGTGACCGGGCCGCGGCCGGGTCAGCGGCTCGTTGCGAGCGCTGTTCTCCAGCTCGGCGGGGTCGACCGGATCGGGCGCCATCACCGTTTCCCACTTGGGCCATTCGGTGTTGCCGATCTCGATGGCGATCGGACCGCCGAGTGTGACGCCGTGCCGAACGCCGGCAAGCATCGTGACCTGGTCTTTTTCGAACTTCATCCGGGCGCCGCGGCCGTAGCCGAGCCGACGCCTGGCCAGCTGGCCCGCGATGTCGTCGGAGGTCACATGGATGCCGGCGACCATGCCTTCGACAACGGCCACCAGAGCGCGGCCGTGGGATTCACCAGCTGTAGTCCATCGCAACACGCGTCCCATCTTCCCACAGCTCACCGGGCGCGATTTCCACGCCGATACCGCCACTGAGCGGGTGTTTGCGCGCCGAAATCGCAACGTGGCCGTCACGGCTGGGAAACAGCACCGCGTCACCCTTCTTCACATGGATTCACGATCCGCGTTGACGCTGAGCATCGGGGTGCTCGGAGGGCTGGCGGTGGCACTGACCGCAGAGGTCATCACCGTCCCGATTTGGGTGGTCTTCCTGACGTGGGCGTCGTTCTTCTTCGTCGGGGGCGGGGTCACCGGGTGGGTGCGATCGCTGTCGAGCAACCTCGCCGGAGTTCTGATCGCCTCGGCAAGTCTGTACGCCGCGCACCTGATGGGCGGCAGCCTTTGGGTGACCGCACTCGCCGTCGGCGTCGGTAGCGCCGTGATGGTGCAGGCCTCGTGGGTGCCGCTGCTGTCGACGACGCCCGCGGTCGTCGTCGGGTTCGCGAGCACCGTGTCGACGGTCGCCGGGACCGGCAACACGATCACGGTGACCTCCATTTCGCATCCCGGGCTCGTCGCGGCCACGGCATGCCTTCTCGGCGCGTCGTTCGGGCTGCTGTCCGAATACGTCGCGGGAGTCCTCACCCGTGAACCCGCGAAGGAAGCCGCGAAGGAAGGGAGCTCGGCGCAATGAAACTGCAGCACTATCTCGGCGGTTTGGAAGGGCTGCCCGAACCGCTGAACTTCGAGAAGCGTGTCTTCGTCGAAGACTGGGAAGAACGAATCTTCGGCATCCACGTGGCGATGATGGGGCTGTCGAACCATCTCGGCTCGGCGTTGCCGCAGTATCCGATCGACGATGTGCCAACGGCGTTCAAAGACGAGTGGACATGGGCCAGCCTGCGCACCGGCGCCGAGGCGATGAATCCGTTCGACTACTTCAAGTTCCGCTACTACGAGAAGTGGCTGGGCGGTATCACGCAGTTCTTCATCGACCAGGGATATGTCACCGAGGATGAGTTGTCCTCGCGGCAGGCCGAATTGGTGGCAGACGCGACACCTGCACCAGAGCGGGACAGCGCGATCGACGACCAGGTGGTCGAGTATCTACGCAAGGGCGACAGTCCCCGCCGTGACGTCGCGCACCCGAAGTTCGCTGTGGGTGACCGGGTCCGGATCACCAATGTGCCTGCCGCGGCACACACTCGGTTGCCTGGCTATCTGCGGGAGCGCGAAGGCACCGTGGAGCGGATCTTCGAAGGCGACTACGGCTATTTCGTCCACACCGGTGACGGCATCGGCGATCCGATGCCGATCTACATCGTCGCGTTCAGTCCCGAAGAACTCTTCGGCGAACGTGCCGAACCCGGTGCGCTGACCATCTACGCGGAGTTGTTCGAGGCATACCTGGAAGGAGTCCAATGAGCGATCAGTTCGCTTACCCGGCGGACCGCGAGGCCGCCAGCGCCGCCAAAGTCGCTGCGCTGGAATCGCTTCTGATCGAAAAGGGGGTGATCACCGGTCAGACCGTCGACAAGGTGCTCTCCTACTTCGAGTCGGAGATGACACCGCTCAACGGACGCAAGATCGTCGTGAAGGCGTGGACGGACCCCGACTTCGCCGCTCGCGTGGTCGTCGACACCCCGGCCGCGATCGCCGAACTCGACCTGCCCGACGGGATGGCGGGCGCAGAGGGTGAGCACCTGCAGGCCGTCGCGAACACTCCGGGGATACACAACCTGATCATCTGCACGCTCTGCTCGTGCTTTCCCTGGCCGGTGCTCGGTCTGCCGCCCTATTGGTACAAGGATCCGGTGTTCCGGTCCCGGGCCGCCCGCGAGCCGCGCAAGGTGCTCGGCGAGATCGGCGTCGCCCTGCCCGACGACACCGAGATCAAGGTGTGGGATAGCAGCGGACACTCGCGCTGGTTCGTGATCCCCGAACGCCCCTGCGACACCGATGATTTCACTGACGAGATGCTGATGGATCTCGTGACGACGGAGTCCATGATGGGTGTGGCGCTGGCGGGACCGGTGAAATGACCCTGCACGAAACCTGTACGACCGACCAGGCGGCGCCGCAGTTCGAGCATGAATGGCAGCGCCGGGCATTCGGGCTGGCGTTGGCGCTCTCAGAGTTCGGCCACTACGAGTGGAGCGACTTCCAGCAGAGCCTGATCGAAACGATCGGCCAATGGGAGAACACCCCCGAGACCGAGCGTGGCGACTGGGAGTACTACGACCACTGGGTCACCGCGCTGACCAAGGTGGTCGACGACCACCATCTGCTGACCAATCCGGCGATCGCGAAGGGCGACGACCACTAGGTGATAGCGAGACTGTCCAGGACCCGCCCGATTTCGGCGACGGCCTGACGCTGCGCGGTCTTTTGATCCTCGGCTCGGGCCACGATCATCGCGACCTCACACGTGGCACCGAAGAGGAAGTACGCGAGTGGGCCGGGCGGTCTGGTGGCGATACGGCCGGCATCGATCGCGCGGGAGATCCCGAGTTCCATCAGGTCCAGCAGCGGAGTTTCCAACCGGCGGATGCCCTCCCAGCCGATCGCGGCGGGCGCATCCAGCAACATGATGCGCTGCAATCCGGGGTCCAGACACTCGTCGAGGAAAGCAATGCTGGCCGCCTTGAATGCGTCCCACGGATCCTTCTTACGCGTGTACGCGGCCGCGAGTGGGGTCGTCAGCTGTTCGATCTCACGGCTGAACACGGCTTCGAACAGCTGCCGCTTACCGTCGAAATGGTGATAGACGGCGCCCTTCGTCACGCCGGCCCGCGCGGCCACCGCGTCGAGTGAGGTCGCGTCGTAACCGTCGCCGGCGAATAGTTCGCGTGCGGCGTCGACGAGCGCAGCGGTCGTCGCCTCGGTGCGCTCCGCCTGCGTTCGTCTGGCCACTCCCCTCGCCACGGGCCGACCATAGCCGAACATCAAGAGCGGTTCACAACACCTGATAAATGCGGTAGTCGATGTGGTTCGGCGACAACACGTTGTAACCGACGGCGACCAGCGCGGAAAGCCACGCGTAGCGCTCATCAGCGGTCTCGAATTTCGGTGTGGTCCGCACGTAGGTCTCGTCGAAGCCGAGCACCTCACCGGCCGCCAGGCGCTCGAGGCCGTCCGCGGGGACCTTGATGATTCCGCGTGCCTCGTAGTGGATCAGCGCACCGTCGTGGGTTCGCAGGGTGGCGCGGACGTCCACGCGCCCGACGCCGTCGCTCCCGACGATCAGCCAGTCGCCACCACCGGGCAATATTTCGCCGCGGACTTTCGGCCCCTCGATAATTCCGCCGGTCGTGATGAAGGTCATCCTGGCGCCGACGGGTGTCGTGATCGGTTGTGCCGGTTGAAGGTTGACGTGCATGTCGAAGAGGTGCTCGACCGGCAGCGCATCGATCAACGGCAGCTGGTCGACCGGCGTCGCGGTGGTCATGCGTTCGTCACCCCGAGCGCGGCCTGCAGCTGCATACCGTCGACGAAGGTGTCCTTGCGTGTGACGAGCCCGTCCGGCGACACGTTCACGACGTCGAGGCAGTCGAACCGGATGTCGCCGGAAATCAGTGCCCAGTCGAGGATCCAATGGTCTTCGCCGAAGATCACCCGGTAGGTCTCCCACGTGAGATTCGGGAACTGGCCGAAGATTTCGGCGAAGGTGGCACGGACCGCGTCACGACCGACGACGGGTTCACCTCCCATGTGCATCCAGAATCGAGTGTCCGGCGTGTGCAGGGCGACGATCGCATCCGGATCATGGGCCGCCCATGCGGCGAAGTAGCGCTCGGAAATGTCTTTCAGGTCCAGCTGTGTTAGTTGCATACTCAGAGTATGCATTAACCTACCGCGGGTATGCAATAGCTTGAATCAGAGTAGGGCGAGAGAAGTAGCCGCGGCAGCGGTCACGCACATCGAGGGGCCGTGCGGCACAGTTCTTTCCGCGCTGACGATCCGGACGATCACGGCCCATGCCGCCGTCAGCAGTGGTGCCCCCAGCGCGGCGAGCGACCATACATCGATACCGAAGGCGCCGGTCAGCGCCCCGATGCCGATCGCGAGCTTGACGTCACCGGCGCCCATCGAGGCGGGGGCGATCAGGTGCAGCACAAGGTAGATCGCGAACAGCGATGCGGCGCCAGCCGACGCCGATGTGCCATGTCCCGCCGCTGCGGCGCACGCCAAGATCGCGACAGCGCCGGGCACTGTCAGCCAGTTGGGGAGCCGTTGCTCCCGGATGTCGTACCAACTGAGCCCGACGAACCAGGCCAGCACGCAGACGCCGGCCGCCCCCATTCGTCGAGGCTAACGTCAGTTCAGCGCGGCCCTCATCGCCTCTTTCGGCGCAGGCTGACCGGTGAACTGTTCGACTTGGGCGAAAGCTTGATTCAGCAGCATCTGCAGACCGCTGATCACCCGTCCGCCCGCGGATTCGACTGCGGCGGCCAGCGGGGTCGGCCACGGGTCGTAGATCGCGTCGAGCAGTATGGGGGTGGGTGCCAGCGTCGGTACATAAGGTGCCACTGCGTCGGCGGGCACGGTGTTGACCATGACGTCCACCTCGGCGACATATGCGGCCAGATCCGCGCCATCGATAGCGCACCAGTCCCCGTCGACACCTGACCTCGTCGCGAGTTCGACCATCGGTGCCGCCCGTTCGGCGTTACGGGCCACCACGGTGATCTGTTGCGCGCCGAGTTCGGCAAGGCCGACGACCACAGCGGGCGCCGTACCGCCCGACCCGAGCACCATCGCTCGGCCGGCGATGGGGCCCAGCGCGCCGGTGACACCGTCGATGTCGGTGTTATCGGCACGCCATCCGGTCGGCACGCGCACGAGGGTGTTGGCTGAACCGACCAGCTCGGCACGTGTCGTGCGCTCGTCGGCGAATTCAAGGGCGGCGAATTTGCCGGGCATCGTCACCGACACCCCCACCCATTCAGGCCCGAATCCGCCCACCAGGGAGGGCAACTGATCGGCGGTGCACTCAATCCGCTCGTAAGTCCAGTCGTCCAGACCCAACGCGCGATACGCGGCGAGATGGAGTTGCGGTGACCGGGAATGCGCTATCGGCGACCCGAGCACCGCAGCCTTGCGCGGACCGCGCGCGTTCACCGGTTGGAATCGAGGACACCGTTGCGCATCGCGAGTTCGATGTTCGCCAGGTGCTGCTCGTAGTCCCGGGTGAACAGGGTCGTGCCCTGCATGTCGATGGTCACGAAGTACAGCCAGTCCCCCGGCTCGGGCTTTTCTGCCGCCGCGAGTGCAGGCTGGCCCGGCGAACAGATGGGCGTCGCCGGAAGGCCCGGCCGTACGTAGGTGTTCCAGGGGGTGAGCTGGCCACGGTCGCCGTCAGTGGTGGCCACTTCGATCCGGTCGAGGGGATAGTTCACCGTGGAGTCGAATTCCAGCGTGCGGTTCTCGGCGAGCCGGTTGTAGATGACCCGCGCGACCTTGGCGAAGTCCTCCGGGGTGGCTTCACGTTGCACCAGCGAGCCGACGGTCAAAATCTGGTACGGCGACATGTTCATCGCCTTTGCGGTTTCGCGGATGCCGCCCGCCTCGTACTGGGCCGCGCTCGCACCGATCAACGTCGACAGGATTTCCTGCGGCTGCGCAGACGGATCGATGTTCCACGAACCCGGTGCGATCAGCCCTTCCAGCCTGCGGTGGTCGGTGCCCATCGCGTTCACCGGGCCGACTGCCCACTCCGGCACCGAGAGCACCGACGGTTTCGCTGTGCTCGCCGACTCCTTGAGCGCCTCTGCGGCGACGCATTCACGCTCACCGTCGAGGTCCACACATGTCGCCTTGGAAATCAGGCTGAGGATGCCATCGGTGACCGCATTGGTTTTGACGTCCTGCACGTCGTCGAGCTGGCGCCCTTCCGGAATCACCAACTTGCCCACCCGGTTCGCCGGATCAGCAAGCCGCTCAACGGCGTTGGCGGCCGGAATCTCGGTGCGCACCTTGTAGAAACCGGGCTGGATCGACGAGATAGCGGCGTTTCCCTGCGCCGCCTCGACGAACGTCGCGGAGTCGGCCACCACCTTCTGGTCCTCTAGGGTCCTGCCGATCGCGGTCGTGGAATCCCCGTCGTGGACCTGGACCACCACGTCGTTCACACCGTCGCCCGTGAAATCGCTACCGGTGCCGAACACGTTGTGCCATAGCTTGGAACCGAGGAACACCACGCCGATGACGACGACGATCAGGATGCCGACCGCCAAGCCACTGGCCATCCGGCGCCTGCGCCTGCCGCGCGCCTCACGCATCCGGTCCGCGCGGGTCCGTCGTCGCCGTGGCGGGCCAACCGCCATGGGTTCCACCCGTTCGCTGCGCCAATTGGGCTCCACGCGCTCGCGGCCCCAGTCGTCAGACATCTCCGACCTCGTCTCTGAAGTCACCGCGCGCTGCCACGATCGCGCGCCGTTGATCCAGCCAGTTCTGCAAGATGCCGACCGCGGCGGCCTGGTCGATCATCGATTTCTGCCCCTTGGCGCGAACGCCGGCCTCCCGCAAAGACCGCTGCGCGGCAACGGTAGTCAGTCGCTCGTCGGCGAGTCGCACCGGCACCGGTGCGATGCGTGCCGCCAATTGGTCGGCGAGGCCGATCGCGTCGTGGGCGGCGGAACCCGACCGGTCGGCAAGTGTGCGCGGCAACCCGACCACCGCTTCGACCGCGTGGAATTCGTCGACCAACGTCGCCAGCCGACGAACGTGCTTGTTCGAGCCCTTGCGCGTGTCTCGCATCACCGTCTCCACCGGTGTCGCGAGAATTCCGTCCGGATCGCTGACCGCCACCCCGATGCGGACACTGCCCGCGTCGATGCCCAGGCGTCGGCCGCGTCCTGGATCCGGTGGCTGCAGCGTGGGGCCCGGCCGGTCAGGTTGACGATCGTCAGGCTCGTTCGGCACGCGGTCAGCTCCGGCCCAGTTCGGCGCGTAACGCGACCAACGCCGCGTCGATCCCCGCCGCACCTTTACCGGAGCCCTGTGCCAGATCGGCCTTGCCACCCCCGCGACCGTTCACCGGCGCGCCCAGTTGCTTTACAAGATCGTTGGCGCTCAGCCCGAGATCCTGCGCGGCCGGATTCACCGCGACCACGTACGGAACCGAGTCGCCGTCACCTTCGGCGATCAACGCGACGACAGCGGGTTCACTACCCAGCTTGCCCTTGATGTCGCCGACGAGTGTCCGCAGATCCGCCGCTGACATTCCGCCAGCCATCCGCTGCGCCACGAGGTGGACCTTACCGACCTGTTCGGCGCCTGCGGCGGCATTCGCTGCCGCGGCGCGCGCGTTTGCCAGCCGCACCTTATCGAGTTCCTTCTCGGCGGCGCGCAACCGTTCGACGAGGTTGGCGACGCGGGCCGGAACCTCCTCCGACGGCACCTTCAGTGACGAGGCCAGCCCGGCCATCAGAGCGCGTTCCTTGGCCAGATGACGGAACGAGTCCAGGCCGACGTAAGCCTCCACCCGGCGCACACCGGAGCCGACCGAAGATTCACCGAGGATCGTCACGGGCCCGATCTGCGCAGACCGCTGCACGTGCGTGCCACCGCAGAGTTCCAGGGAGAACGGACCACCGATCTCGACCACGCGGACCTCGTCGGGGTAGGACTCGCCGAACATCGCCATGGCGCCCATCGCCTTGGCTTTCTCCAGCTGCTCGTTGAAAGTGTGCACCTCGAAGTCGGCCTGCACGGCCTCGTTGGTCACTTCCTCAACCTGGACGCGCTGCTCATCGCTCAACGCGCCCTGGTAGTTGAAGTCGAACCGCAGATAACCGGGACGGTTCAGCGATCCGGCCTGAACGGCGTTGGGGCCCAACACCTGTCGAAGCGCCGCATGCACCATGTGGGTTCCGGAGTGACCCTGGGTCGCGCCGTGGCGCCACCTCGGGTCCACCGCGGCAATCACCGTGTCGCCCTCTACGAACTCACCGGATTCGACGTTGACGCGGTGCGCCCACAGGGTTTTCGCGATCTTCTGTACGTCGGTCACCGCGGCCTTGGCCGCAGCGGACGCGCCCGCACCGGTGATCGTGCCCTCGTCTGCGATCTGTCCGCCGGACTCCGCATAGAAGGGGCTGCGATCGAGGACCAGCTCGACGCGGTCGGCGTCCTGCGCGCCGTGGCCGATGACGGGCACTCGCTTACCGTCGACGAAGATGCCGAGAATTCTTGCCTCGGTGGTCAATTCGTCGAAGCCGGTGAACTCGGTTGGCCCGGCGTCGACGAGATCGCGGTACGCCGACAGATCGGAGTGCGCCTGCTTGCGGGCGGCCGCATCGGCCTTGGCGCGCTGGCGCTGCTCGGCCATCAGTCCGCGGAAGCCCTCTTCGTCCACCGACAGGCCCGCCTCGGCCGCCATCTCGAGTGTCAGCTCCAGCGGGAAGCCGTACGTGTCGTGCAGCGTGAACGCGTCGGATCCGGACAACATGGACTTTCCAGCGGCACGCGTCACCGTGGCCGCCTCGTCGAACAGCCGTGAGCCCGACGCGAGTGTCCGGTTGAACGCCGTCTCCTCTGCGACCGCGATGCGCTGGATGCGATCAAAGTCGGTGACCAGTTCCGGGTACGACGGGCCCATCGCGTCGCGCACCGTCACCATCAGGTCGGCCACGATCGGCTGTTCGACACCCAGCAGCTTCGCGGCGCGGATGATCCGGCGCAGCAACCGGCGCAGCACGTAGCCGCGCCCCTCGTTCCCCGGGCTGATCCCGTCGCCGATGATGATCGCCGCGGTACGGCTGTGATCGGCGATGATGCGGTAGCGGACGTCGTCTTCGTGGTTGCCCTGGCCGTACCCACGCGGGGCGACGGCGGCGACCAACTCGATCACCGGACGCAGCAGATCGGTTTCATAGACGTTGTCGACGTCCTGCAGCAGGCAGGCCACCCGCTCGACGCCCATGCCGGTGTCGATGTTCTTGCGCGGCAGCGGGCCGAGTATCTCGAAGTTCTCCTTGGACGTGCCCTCGCCGCGTTCGTTCTGCATGAACACGAGATTCCAGATCTCGATGTAGCGGTCCTCGTTGGCCTCGGGCCCACCCTCGATGCCGTACTCGGGTCCGCGGTCGTAGTAGATCTCCGACGACGGACCGCACGGGCCAGGGATGCCCATCGACCAATAGTTGTCGGCCATGCCGCGGCGCTGGATGCGCTCGAGCGGCATACCGGCGACTTCCTGCCACAGCCCGATCGCCTCGTCATCATCGAGATAGACCGTCGCCCAGATTTTTTCGGGATCCATGCCGTACCCACCCTGCTCGACGGGGTTCGTCAGCAGAGTCCACGCGAACTCGATGGCGCCCTTCTTGAAGTAGTCGCCGAAGCTGAAGTTGCCGGCCATCTGAAAGAAGGTGTTGTGCCGAGTGGTGATACCGACCTCGTCGATGTCCGGGGTGCGGATGCACTTCTGAACGCTCACTGCCCGGTCCCATGGTGGGGTGCGCTGCCCGAGGAAGTAGGGCACGAACTGCACCATGCCGGCATTGACGAACAGCAGGTTGGGGTCGTCGAGAATCACCGAGGCACTCGGGACCTCGGTGTGGCCCGCCTTCACGAAGTGATCGAGGAAACGCTTCCTGATCTCGTGTGTCTGCACGTTCTTACTGTTCCTAGTTCTATGGGTGGCTCGTATGGGTGGCTTCCGCAATTACCTGCGACTATTCGACCGCACCACAGTACCGGTCGCGGTTCTCGCGCCTAACAGGCCAACGAACCGGCACCGCGTCGAGTGCCGGTCAGGCGCCGATAAAGCTCAACCGCACCTTGCGCTGCGGATTGTCGCTGTTCAAATCGACAAGCACGATGCTCTGCCACGTGCCGAGCAGCGGCTTCCCGCCCTGCACGGGCACCGTCACGGACGGCGACACCAGAGCGGGCAGCACGTGATCGGCCCCGTGCCCCGGTGCACCGTGGGCGTGGCGGTAACGATCATCGCGCGGCAGCAGACGTTCGAGCGTGTCCAGGAGGTCGTCATCGGACCCGGCGCCGGTTTCGATGATCGCGACGCCGGCGGTGGCGTGTGGGACGAACACATTGCACAGGCCGTCCTGGTGTGCGCCGCAGAAAGCCCGCACGGCCTCGGTCAGGTCGACGATGCGGCGCCGGGCGGTGTCGATATCGAGTACGTCGGTGTCCACGGCATCGAGCCTACGAGCGTTCGCCGGGATTGACGCGAGCGTTTATTACCTCAGGGGCTGGGGTATCGCTGATTCACCCGGGTGATCTACGCAACAGCCCGACCGACACGACCTTGGAGGCATCGTGACCATCACCGGCATCATCACCGCAATACTCATCGGCGTCGTAATTGGCGTACTGGCCCGGCTGCTGCTACCGGGTAAGCAGCCCATCGGGATGCTTGTCACGATCCTGGTCGGCATCGTCGCCGCGTTGATCGGTACGTGGCTTGCCCAGCAGCTTGGCATTTCAACCGCAACACCCGGCGTCGACTGGGGAGAGTTGCTCGTTCAGCTCGTCGTGGCCGTAATCGGCGTCGCGCTTGTTTCGGCGTTGATGGGACGCCGGCACACCGGTGTGGTGGGCCGTCGACGTTCGGGCTTGATGCGCTGACCGCGTACCACCCGACTAGCGATCCCGGCTGAACCCCTGCAGCCGGGATCGCTCCTCTCTGCAGTTAGGACGCGCGCGCCTTGATTTGTTGCACGATCCACGTATTGCCGTCTGGGTCGGCGAATTCGAATAGCGTTCCGCCGTCACGTTCGTCGATGACGTTGATCTCCCCCACCTTCACCCCGCGGGCAAGCAGTTCCTCCCTTGCGCGGTAGGCGTCGGCGACGACAAGTTGGAGACCCTTGAGCGAGCCCGGCGGCATTGCCGGTCCGCCCGGAAGTTCTCCGATGACGATCGAGCAACCCGAGCCCGGCGGCGTGAGTTGGGCGAAGTCCATGCCGGGAGCTTGGGTGTGGTGATCGAGAGCGAAGCCGAGCTGATCACGGTAGAAGGCGATGGCCCGCTCAACCCCACCGTTCTGGCTGTCGACCGGAACCACCACCACTTCCAGCGTCCAATTCATCAGAGGCTCTTGAGCAGCGCATCGAGCTTCTCGTAGCCCTCGGTCATCCCGCCTTCCATCCCGGAGGACAGGAAGGCGTCGCGCGCGTCGGTATTGGGGCAGATCGAGCGGCCGCGTAGGCGCGAACGGCCGTTGCCGAGGTCCTCGAACCACAGGTACTCGATGTTGACCATATCGGGAGCGCCCTCGAATTCGAAGGTCTGCAGGATGAACTCGTTGTCCCGCACGGTGTGGAACGTGCCGTTGAAGCCGAACGTGCCCTCGTCATTGGAGTGCGTGTAGCGATAGCCGCCATGGCTTGTGAAGTTCCACTCGCTGATCTCCATCTCGAGACCGTGCGGGCCGAGCCACTGCTTCATCAGCTCGGGTTCGGCGTGCGCCCGGAAAAGCGCCTCCACGGGGGCATCGAACTCGCGGGTGAACTCCATGGCCAGCGTGTCGACCGGGGCGTTGAGGTCCAATGCGTTCGTCATTTCTTGTTTCCTTTCTTGTCAGTGATCGATGCCAGCAGGGTGTCCAGCCGGCGGTAACTGCGTTCGGCGTCAAGCCGATATCGGTCGATCCATGCGGTCAGCCGCTCCAATGCGGCAGCGTCGAGGTGAACCGGACGTCGCTGCGCGTCACGGGTCCTGGTGACGAGACCCGCGTGCTCGAGCACCTGAATGTGCTTGGACACCGCCTGTTTGGTGATGTCGAACGGTGCGGCCAATTCGTTGACCGTGGCTGGTCCTCTGGACAACCGCGCCACGATCGTGCGCCGGACCGGGTCCGCGAGTGCCAGGAAGGCGCGGTCGAGCTGCGCGTCCGCATCGCCATCACTCTCCATTATCAACCTTGCGTTTGATCAATGCTTCGGTTGAATACCAACGTAGGACGGTATGCAGCGCCTGTCAAGGGTGGGTATTAGCGCTTCTTGCGGATGATCGCGCGCAGCTTGTCCAGGCGCGTCGCGATCTCACGCTCGGCGCCGTGGGTGGTGGGCTGGTAGTAGTCGATGCCGACCAGCTCGTCGGGCGGATACTGCTGGGGCACAACACCATCGGGGTCGTCGTGCGCGTACTTGTACCCGATCGCGTTGCCCAGCTTCTCGGCGCCGGAGTAGTGACCGTCGCGCAGATGCGTGGGCACTTGACCCGCCTTGCCGGCCCGGATGTCACCCATCGCCTTGCCAAGCGCAGTGGTGACGGCGTTGGACTTAGGTGCGGTCGCCAGGTGGACGGTGGCATGGGCAAGCGTGAGCTGGCCTTCTGGCATGCCGATGAGTTGGACGGTCTGAGCTGCGGCGACGGCGATCTGGAGTGACGTCGGATCGGCCATGCCGATGTCCTCGCTCGCGAGAATCATGAGCCTCCTCGCGACGAACCGCGGGTCCTCCCCCGCGACCAGCATCCGGGACAGGTAGTGCAGGGCAGCGTCGACGTCGGAGCCGCGGACCGACTTGATGAACGCGCTGATGACGTCGTAATGCTGGTCGCCGTCGCGGTCGTAGCGCACGGCGGCCTTGTCCAGCGATTGTTCGATGACCTCGACGGTCACATCCCCTGCTTCGGACGCGACCTCGAGTGCCGTCAGCGCGCGACGGGCGTCGCCGGCCGACAACTGCACCAGCAGTTCGACGGCGTCGTCGTCGACCTTGACCTTGCCGCCGAGGCCACGCTCGTCGTCGATCGCGCGGCGCACCACGGTGCGCACGGCGTCGGCGTCGAGTGGCTGCAGCTGAAGGATCAACGATCGCGACAGCAGCGGTGCGACAACGGAGAACGACGGGTTCTCGGTGGTGGCAGCGACGAGCAGCACGACGCGGTTCTCGACGGCGGACAACAGTGCGTCCTGTTGGGTTTTGGAGAACCGATGCACCTCGTCGATGAACAGCACGGTCTGCTCGCCGTGATGAAGGATGGCCACGCGTGCCTTTTCTATGACGGCACGGACCTCTTTCACACCGGCCGACAGCGCCGACAGCGCCTCGAAACGGCGGCCGGTCGCCTGCGAGATCATCGATGCGAGCGTCGTCTTACCGGTGCCCGGCGGGCCGTAGAGGATGACCGATGCCGCCCCCGAACCCTCGACCATCCGGCGCAGCGGCGAACCGGGCTGGAGCAGATGGTCCTGTCCGACGACCTCGTCCAGCGTCGCGGGCCGCATCCGCACCGCCAACGGCGTAGACGCGCCGACGGGAGCAACCCCCGACGACCTCTCCTCGCCGGGGACGTCAAACAGACCGTCGGCCACGCTCTCTGCTTACCACGCGGCTCAGACGCCGGGTTGTGTCACGAAGTCGATCAGTTCCTCGACCCGTCCGATCAGTGCGGGCTCGAGATCATTCCAGTCGCGCACACGGCCCCTGATCCGCTGCCACGCCCTCGCGATATCGGCCTGCTGGGCGTGCGGCCAGCCCAGCGTGCTGCACACGCCCTTCTTCCAGTCCGTGCCCTTGGGGATGACGGGCCACGCCTCGACTCCGATGCGCCCAGGTTTGACTGCCTGCCAGATGTCGATGAACGGATGTCCCACCACGAGCGTGTGCGCGCCGCCGGGCCCGCGTCGTACGGTGTCGGCGATCCGCGCTTCCTTCGAGCCGGCCACCAGGTGGTCGACGAGTACACCCAGCCGCCGGCCGGGGCCGGGACGGAATTCCTCGACAATTGCGGCGAGATCGTCGACACCGCCGAGATATTCGACGACGACGCCTTCGACGCGGAGGTCGTCGCCCCAGACCTGCTCGACGAGCTCGGCGTCGTGGCGACCTTCGACGTAGATGCGGCTCGCCAACGCCACCTTCGCGCGTGCGTCGGATACCGCCACCGAGCCAGACGCGGTGCGCGTCGCCTTCGGCGCGGACCTCTTCGGCGGAGTCAGGATGACGGGCTTCCCATCGATGAGATAACCCGGGCCGACGGGGAACGGTTTCCTGCGGCCCTTGCGGTCCTCGAGCTCCATTCGGCCGTACTCGATCCGCATCACCGCGCCGACGAAGCCGGTCTGGGCGTCCTCGACGACCATGCCGATCTCCACCGCCAGCTCGGTCGAGCGGGGTCGTTTCTGGTGCGGGTTGGATGCGAGAACATCGGAGCCATAGCGGTCAGCCACCGGGTGATCGTAGGGTCGGCAGCGTGCTGCTCAACCGCGACACGACCGAGGGAATCGCTAACGGCAGCATCACACTTGTGCTCCGCCGTTGGGATGTGCCGAGGGTCAAAGCCGGCGGAACGCAACGCACCATGGCCGGCACGATCCGAATCGACGACGTCACCGAATATCCCGGTGGCCATCGCGTCACCGCCGCACAGGCCCGCGCCGCTGGCTATCCGGACGCCGCGACCGCCCAGCGCGACCTCGATCGGCGGTCGGCCCGGCACACCTATGCGATCGCGGTGTCCTATCTCGCGCCCGATGAACGGCCCGACCTCGCTTCCGACGACCGCCTGTCCGCCGACGATGTGGACACGATCGCCGCGCGGCTGGACCGGTGGGACGCGGCGACCGAGCCGTGGACGCGCCAGTATCTCGAGCTGATCGCCGCCAACGAGGCCGTCCGCGCACCGGATCTGGCCGACCGCGTCGGGTTGGACGTACCGCGGTTCAAACGGCGCGTCCGCCAGCTCAAGGGGTTGGGCCTGACGATCAGCCTCGACGTCGGTTACCGGATTTCGCCACGCGGTAGGGCTTTTCTGCAGAAGTCCAGGTAAAGATAGGGGCGTGACAGAGCTATCGAAGTATGGGCCGTGGGCCGTGGTGGCCGGCGGATCCGAGGGCGTCGGGGCGGAATTCGCACGGCAGTTGGCCACCGCGGGAATCAACCTCGTGCTGATCGCCCGAAAGCCGGAACCCCTCGCCGAGACCGCGGATGCCTGCCGTGCGCTGGGGGCCGAAGTACGAACACTCGCAGTCGATTTGGTGTCCACCGACGCGGTGAGTCAGATCGAGGAGGCCACCTCCGACATCGAGGTCGGCCTGCTGATCTACAACGCCGGCGCCAACACCTGCAGCGAGCACTTCCTCGACGGTGAGCTGGGCGAGTTCGGCCGCGTCATCGATCTGAACATCGGCACCATGCTGGCGTTGGTGCAGCACTTCGGCAGGCCGATGCGCTCACGTCAGCGCGGCGGCATTCTGATGGTCGGCTCGATGGCCGGCTACCTCGGCTCGATGCGGCACACCGTGTATGGCGGCGTGAAGGCGTTCGGACGCATCTTCGCCGAAAGTCTGTGGCTCGAGCTGCGCGACCACCACGTCGACGTGCTCGAATTGGTGCTCGGCGTCACCCGCACCCCGGCGATGGAGCGCGTCGGGCTGAACTTCGACGTGCCCGGCATGCGCGTCGCCGACCCGGCCGACGTCGCCCGAGAAGGTCTCGAACGCCTCGCCCACGGCCCGATCCATATCGCGGGAGGTAACGGCGACGACGTCGCTCGGCGTAATGATCCCGATCGCGTCAAGGTGGTGCTCGGCACGCACAAATTCATGGAAAAGCTCATGGGATCCCGTTAGCTGAAAGGAATTTCGTTGAACGACGAGCGGATTTTCGAGCTGGAGCGACGGCTCGAGCGCATCGAGGAGGAGCGCGCGATCGAGCGGATGATCGCGTCCTATGGTCCGCTGGTCGACGCCGGTGAGGCCGACGCCGCGGCGGATCTGTGGGCCACTGACGGGAGCTATGACGTAGAGGGCTGGTCGATGCGCAGTCGCGAGGACGTGGCGGCCATGGTGCGTTCCGACGCCCATCAGGGTCTGATTCACCGGGGCTGCAGCCATTTTCTGGGCCCGGCGGTGGTGACTGTCGACGGTCTCGACGCGGTGGCGGTGTGCGAGTCAATTCTGTTGGTCCATCGCGGCGACGGGTTCATCGTCGCCCGCGCGGGAGTCAACCACTTCCGGCTGAAGCTCATCGACGACCGATGGCAGATCGTCGAACGAACGACGCGCACGCTGGACGGAAAGTCGGAGGCCCGCGACCTGCTGGCATCGGGGATCGCGGGCTCATGAGCGGACAACTCGCGGGCAAAGTAGCCCTGGTGACCGGCGCGGGCGCAGGCATCGGCGAGGGGATCGTCCGACGCTTCGCCGATGAGGGAGCCAAAGTAGTGGTCGCAGAGATCGACTCGGCCGCAGGCGAAGCCGTCGCCCAGGCGGCCGGCGGCACGTTCGTCAGTACGGACGTGTCCGATCGCGAGCAGGTCGAGAACGCGGTGCAGACCGCGGTGTCGACGTACGGCTCGATAGACATCGTGGTGAACAACGCGTGGGGCGGCGGCGGGATCGGACGGGTCGAGAAGAAGACCGACGAACAACTCGCGCAGGGCATCGCCGTCGGCTATTACGGTCCGTTCTGGGCGATGCGCGCGGCATTCCCGCACATGAAGAACAAGGGCTGGGGCCGAGTCATCAACATGTGCAGCCTCAACGGTGTCAACGCACACATGGGTTCGCTCGAGTACAACGCGGCCAAGGAGGCGCTGCGGGCTCTGACTCGTACCGCGGCGCGGGAGTGGGCACCGACGGGCGTCACCGTCAACGCGATCTGCCCGGCGGCGAAGAGCCAGGCCTTCTTTCGCGCGCTCGGCGAGTACCCCGAACTGGAAGCGGTGGCCGATGCGGCCAACCCGATGGGCCGAATGGGCGACCCGTACGACGACATCGCACCCGTCGCGGTTTTTCTGGCCGGCGAAGGCTCGCGCTATCTGACGGGCAACACGTTGTTCGTCGACGGCGGAGGCCACATCAACGGCAGTCCATGGGCACCCGATCTCGGCGATTAGTTGTGTAGCGCTGAACCTCTTGCGTCACAACAGTTTCAGAGATACACGAACTGCTGGACACCCTTAGACATCTCTTGGGGTTTTTTCTAGAGTGCCCTTAGACTTCGAATGTATGTTCGAGCTATGGATGGTGCGAAGGCGGTGCAGGCGGCGATGACCGCGCTGCGCGCCGCGCACGATCAGCTGGCCGTGCTGCCGATCGACGCACTGACCAAGGGCGAGTTGGTCGCGGCGTTGGACGATCTCGAGACGCTGTGGTGTCAGTTGCCCGCGCAGAGTCATCGCATGCTGGCGCGGTTGCAGTCCGAGACGACGGCCAAGGAGATGGGCGCCAAGTCGTGGCGTCAGGTGTTGGCGAACCGGTGGCGCATCTCGACCTCGGAGGCCGGTCGTCGCCTGGATGAGGCGGCAGTGTTGGGTCCGCGGCGCTCGTTGACCGGGCAGCCGCTGGATCCGGTGTTGCCCGCTACGGCGTTGGCTCAAGAGCGCGGGTTGATCAACGCTGAACATGTCGAGGTCGTGCGCAAGGCGGTGGGTCGGATCCCGGCTGCGGTCGACAGTCTGACTCGCGCGCAGATCGAGGTCGATCTGGTGCGCTACGCGGTGGGGCTGGGGTCCAAGGAGCTCAACGACGAGGCCGCGCGGATCCTGTTTCTGCTGGATCAGGATGGACCCGCACCTGATGATGCCGAACGGCAGCGTCGCCGCGGGGTGGCGATGGGGCCGCAGGGTTGTGACAAGATGCGCCCGATCACCGGCACGCTCACCCCGGAGGCGGCGGCGATTTATGAGGCGATTTTCGCCAAGTGGGCCGCGCCAGGGATGTGCAACCCCGTTGATGAGCAGCCGTGTGTGTCGGGGACCCCGACGCAAGCTCAGATCGACAACGATCAGCGGAGTTTGGCGCAGCGTCAGCATGATGCGCTGATCGCGGTCGGACGCAGTGTGTTGGAAAGCGGTGAGTTGGGTCAGCACAACGGGTTGCCGACGTCGATCATCATCCGCACCACGTTGCAGGACTTGCAGAGTTGCGCCGGTGTGGGTGTGACCGGTGGCGGCACGGTGGTGCCGATCAGCGATGTGGTCCGCATGGCCGCGCATGCTCACCATTTTCTGGCGGTGTTCGACAAGGCGACCGGCTCGGCGCTGGATCTGTTTAGGACCCGGCGGGTGGCCTCGCCGGCGCAGCGGATCATGCTGATCGCCCGCGATGGGGGGTGCACGAAACCCGGATGCACCGTGCCGGCCTATGGCTGCCAGGTGCATCACGCTGCCAAGGATTGGGCTGATGACGGGAACACCAATGTCGATGACCTCGGTTTGGCGTGTGGGCCGGACAATCGCATGGTCGGCGACGGCGGCTGGTCCACCCGGATCAACGCCGAGCACGACGTGGAATGGATCCCGCCCTCGCAGCTGGACACCGGCCAAACCCGGGTCAACGACTACCACCGACCCGAACGCCTACGCCCACCCAACAACGAATTATTCGACGCACCAGCAGTCAACGAACCGGCGCGCGAGAGCGGAACCCTAGACGACGTTCCACCGTTCGAAAACGAATGGTTCGACATTGAATGGCTCATCGGCCCACCCGATTACGAACCATCCGACAACGAACCCTCAGACGACTCGCACGAACCCGGCGGACCAGAACCGAACGCCGCCTGAGGCCGCTAGGCCAGCTGCTGGTTCTGCTCCTCCAGCGGCGCGCCGATCTCGGCGAGTTTCACCGGATTTGACGTGATCTCGTCGATGACAGTGTGGATGAACCGCATCTTCTCGAGCACGGGCGCCGGCAGCACGAAGGGATAGAGATCTTCCTTACCCATTGAGCGGTTCACCATGTTCAGCGCCCACGACAGCGGCAGCCACAGATCGATGATCGTGTCGAAACCGCTGGGCCCCAATACACGTCGTTCAAAGGTGGCCCCGGCCGGCGCGAATCCGAACGCTGCCGCCGTGTCCAGGGTGTCACGGATGTGCAGGTAATGGGCGAAGGTCTCCGCCCAGTCCTCCGCCGGATGCATCGTGGCGTAGGACGACACGTAGTTCTTCTGCCAGCCAGACGGCGCCCCCTGACTGTAGTGGCGGTCCAGTGCCTCCTGGTAATCGAGATCCGGATCGCCGAACAGCTCGTTGAACCGCTCCAAGTAGTCCGCCGACGTGCCGATCAGGCGGTAGAAGTAGTAGTGCCCGATCTCGTGCCGGAAGTGTCCGAGCAGCGTGCGGTACGGCTCGTCCATCGAGATGCGCAGCTGTTCGCGGTGCACGTCGTCACCCTCGGCGAGATCGAGCGTTATGACACCGTTCGCATGACCGGTGAACACCTTCTCGAACTGACTGGACAGCAGATCGAACGCGAGCCCGTACTGCGGGTCGGCGTCGCGACCCACGATCGGCAGCTTCAGTTCGTGCAGCTCGGCGATCATCCGCCGCTTAGCCCGCTCCGCCGTCGCGAACGCCGCCAATGCGATGGCGTCGGCGTCGTTCGGTCGGGTGCGGGTCAGCGCGCACGACGTGCACAGCTTTGCGATGGGCCCTCGCTCCACCAGCCAGTTGCATTCTGCAAGATGCATATTCGCGCACAACCGATACTCGCTGGAGTCCACCGCGCCTGCGTGCTCGGCCTCGGGGCCCGGCGCGATGACCAGCAGCGCCATGTCATCCAGTGAGAATCCGATTCTGCTCTTGCAGTTCAGGCAGATCGAGTTCTCGAACGCCAGGCGCTGGCCGCAATTCGGGCAGGTGAAGTCACGCATGCAGAACGCCACCCTCGTAGGGCGCGACGTCGACCGCGACGTCGATCACGCTGCGCTCGGAGTCGGTGTAGATGATGCCCCGTAGCGGCGGAACGTCCGCGTAGTCACGACCGAAGCCCACGGTGATGTAGCGCTCGTCGACCATCTGATCGTTCGTGGGATCGAAACCGAGCCACTGGTTTTGCGGCGTCCACACCGACGCCCACGCGTGCGTGGCATCGATTCCCACCATGCGTTCCTTTCCTGGCGGTGGGTCGGTCGCCAGGTACCCGGACACGTAGCTGGCTGCCAACCCATTGGCACGCAGGCAAGCGATGGCCAGCCGCGCGAAGTCCTGACATACCCCTTCCCGCGCGGTCAAAACCTCGCTCACCCGCGTCGACACCGTCGTCGAGCCCGACCGATAGGTGAAGTCGGCGTAGATCCGCGAATTCAGGTCGCGCAACACCTCGATGAGCGGCCGACCCGGCTCGAAACTCGGTGCGGCGTAGTCACGCAGCTCTTCGGTGATCTCGGGTGACCGCAGGTCGAGGGTGAACTCGGTGGCCAGAGCGCCGTCCGTGCCGACGGGCCTGGAGATCTCCCACGGCGCACGCGCCGATCCTCCGTCGTAGAGGTCGGCGGGCGGCGGATCCACCTCGACCACCGAGCTGCTCGTGATCGACAGCGTCTCGTGGCGTTCGGTGACGTGGAAGTACGAACTGATGTTTCCGTAGGCGTCGCGGCTGGTGGAGCTGTCTGCCGCGGCCGGTTCGATCTCCAGCTCGTGCGACAGGCAGCGCTGAACCGCGGAGTCGCGTGGGGTGAGGAAGCCTCGGCCGTAGCTGCTCGTGACCACATCGGAGTAGCGGTACACCGTCCGGTGCGAAACCCGATAGCACCGACTCGATTTCGAGGCCGTAGGCCCGTCGGGGAACGCCGTCACGGCATCACCCTGCGTTCGTCGGGTCCCCACAGCGGTTGCATCTCACCGGGCAGCGACAGGTGGGTCTTGGTGATGACGCCCGACATATCACGCAGATCGGCATGCATGCCGTTGAGCAACGACGCGAGGTCGGCACGGCTGCCATCGGGCGTCACTGCTTCGAGGTCGGGGGGCTCGACACGTCGTAGCCGTGCGATGATTTCCTCGACCAGTCGCTCGGGGTGTGACGATCCGGATGATCCCGGCAACGATTTCAGCCCAGTGCGGAGGCGCTCGAGCTGGTAGGCCAGCGACCGCGGATTCTCGGTGTCGAACAACACGAGTTCGGCCACGGCTGCCACATTAACCTTGCCGGGATTGCGTCGCCGATAGATGACCGATGACTCACATGCCACCAGTGCGGATTCCGTGATGGTTTGCTCAGCGCCCGGGCTACGTACCGTCGTGAGGGTCGCGCGCAGCAATGCCGTCAAACCGAGCCCGCGTTCGATGCGTTTGCCGATGTCCATCATCGTCCAGCCGACGTCGTGCACCATCGACTCGGCGGCCACGCCGGAGAGCGCCAGCATCCCCGCCAGCGTGAGGTTGTTCGTCGAGGACAAGAACTCTTCGCCCTCGGCTTTGGAGTCCGGCGGGGAGTCGGGAGCGTGCAGCAACGCGCGCTCGACGGCCGCCAGCACCATCCAGGTGTCGTTGGACATCTGATCACGCACCGCACGGGCTGCCGAACCGAGACGCTCGACCGATTGTGCGAGGGAGCCGGAACGGTGCCGGTCGGCTGTCAGTGACCACAGCGTCGTCGGCGCCGTCGCCACCATCTCGGCGTAGTCACCGTCACCGGTGCTCGTCCCGGTGATCCTGCCGAGTGCGCTGAGCAGCACCGGCACACACTCACTGCCTGCCAAGTCCCTGCGGTAGCGATACTCGTGATAGCGCTCGCGAGTCACGGTGAGCAAGCGGGCCATGTTCTCCGCGCGCTCGGCGTAGCGGCCCATCCAGAACAGATCGGAGAGCACTCGGGGCGAGCTAACGGCTCCGGTGGGGCTGGGCCTGATGGCCGGCAGTTCCACCGGCGGCGCGGTCGGCGTACGCTCGGCGATCACCCGTGTCGGCGTGCGTACCCAGATATCCTTTGCTGCAACGGTATTCAGTTCGTATGCCGCGTGTCCGGGTGCGACGAGGTAGCCGAGCCCACCGATCATGGGCGCGTATCCGCTTCGCTGCGACACCGTGAACAACCGCATGCCCACGTTGCCCGCCGACAGTCCGCCCGGGTAGTAGTCGGTCGGAGCCGACGAGAACTGAGGCAGCTCTTGGCCCACGAACTGCCATGGCGTGGCTTCGATACGCACCCCGAGCGATTTGCGCTGCGAGGAGGACAGCGCGGGTCCGACGTACGCGGGCCCGCCCGTGACCGGCCGGATCAGCAGCGACGCCAGATTGCTCAGCAGGTGTGAACGTTCGGTGTTGATGCCACCCCAGTACATCTCCGCCGTCCGTAGCAGCGGCGTCTCCCCCAGCAGCCGTTCGGCGAGTTCGGGTAGAAAGCGAAGCAGCCCAGGGCTTTCCAAGATGCCGCTGCCGAGCGAGTTCACGACGCTGACCGCGCCGCGCCGCAACACCTCGACCAGGCCAACCACACCTAGCCGCGAATTCGGGCGCAGGTCAAGCGGATCCGCATAGTCGGCGTCGACGCGGCGCAGCACCACGTCGACCCGCTTCAGCGTGCCCATCGATCGCATCCACAACTTGCCGTCACGCACCACCAGGTCCGCGCTCTCCACCAGCGGGAAGCCCAGGACGCTGGCCAGATAGGCCTGATCGAAAGCCGTCTCGGAGTGGATGCCCGGGCTGAGCACGACGACGACCGGTTCCTCCGCGGACTCGGGCGCGACGTCGATGAGCGCCAGACGCAGCGCCTGCGCCCAGGGTGAGGCCGGGCGCGGCCCGATGCGCTCGTACAGGTCGGGGACGGCGTGCGCCACCACCCGGCGGTCTGCCAGCGCGTAGCCGGCACCCGACGGGGCCTGCGTCCAGTCCGCGTTGACCAGGAAGCCGCCGTCGCGCCCGCGGCTGATGTCGCAGCCGTGCATGAACAGCTGATGACGACCGGGCACCTCGATGCCCCGCGCGGCACGGATGTAGCCGGGGTGGGCGAAGAGCAGCTGGGCGGGCAGCACGCCGCTGGTCACCGACTCGCGCGCGCCGTAGAGGTCGGTCAACACTGCATCGAGCAACCGGGAACGCTGCAGCACACCGGCTTCCAGGATGTCCCAGTCGGCCGACGAGACCACCAACGGCAGCGCGTCGAGGTGCCATGGCCCGGGTTCGGCCGCTCCGTTTCCATTCGTGACCGCGTCACCGTTGCGGTCTACCTGTACGTAGGTGATGCCGTCGTTGTCGACCAGGCCGCGCACCGTCGACCGCAGCTGGTTCAGGCCGATACGGCCACGTTCGCCGACACACTCGGCCAGCTCCTGCCAGGCCGGCCGGATATTGCCTGCGGGGTCGACGAATTCGTCGTACCCGCTGACCGCACTCCCACGTACGTCGAACAGCGCCTCCTGGGCCCGCGCGGCGCGATACCGCGACAGCAGGTTGTCGATGTCGTCGTGTGGGCTCGCTGCGGGTAGGACCATCACTGCAGAACGGTACGCACCCGGCGCAGATCCAAGATTCCCGGCGCGCCCACATCGGTGGATTGGCGCGCCTGCTTCTCCCGGATGTCGGACATGTCGACCTTCCCCGGAGTGAAGCCGGTGGTTTCGAAGCGGCGGCCGCGCCGCGACTCGGCTTCCACGGCGTTGACGGGCGGACTGTCGTAGGACCGGCCGCCCGGGTGGGATACGTGGTACGTGCAGCCGCCGCGTGACATGCCGGTTGCGGTGTCCACGAGTTCGAACCGCAACGGCCCGTCGACGGTGATGGTCGGGTGCAGCGCGCTCGGCGGCTGCCACGCGCGGAACCTCAGCCCGCCCACCTGGACATCGGGGTTGTCGGTGGCAAGCAGCGGCACCGGGTAACCGTTGGCGGTGACGACATAGCGTTGCCGGTCGGCGCCGATGAGCCGGATCTGGATGCGCTCGATCGACGAGTCGACGTAGCGTGCCGTGCCGCCCCCGGTCGACTCCTCCCCCAGAACATTCCACGGCTCGATCGCTCCGCGTAGCTCGATCTCCACACCGTCGAACACGGCCGTCCCGATCCGCGGGAACCGGAACTCGGTGAACGGGTCGAGCCAGCTGGTGTCGAAGTTGATGCCGTGTGCCCGCAAGTCTGCGGCCACGTCGGCAATATCGTGAATCAGGTAGTGCGGCAACAGGTATCGACCATGCAGATTGGCGCCGTGGCGGATGAGCGGCGCCCGCAGCGGTTCATCCCAGAACCATGCGACCAGCGAGCGCACCAACAGGGACTGCACCATCGCCATCTGGTAATGCGGCGGCATCTCGAATCCGCGCAGTTCCAGCAGGCCCAGCCTGCCGCGCGCACCGTCGGGGCTGTAGAGCTTGTCGATACAGAACTCGGCGCGGTGGGTGTTGCCGGTGATGTCCGTCAGCAGATGCCGCAAGGCCCGGTCGATGATCCACGGAGCGGAGCTTGCGGAGCGACCATGATCCGGTCGCGGCCCGCCCGCACCTGCGGACAGCCGCGCGATCTCGGCGAACGCGATCTCCAGTTCGTAGATGGCTTCGGATCGGCCCTCGTCGACTCGTGGCGCCTGTGACGTCGTGCCGATGAACCGTCCCGCGAACAGATAGGACAGCGACGGATGCCGCTGCCAATACGTCAGCATCGACACCAGCAGGTCGGGCCGGCGCAGCAGCGGCGAGTCCGCGGGCGTAATGCCACCCAGCGTGATGTGGTTGCCTCCACCGGTGCCGCCGTGGGTGCCGTCGACGTCGAACGACTCGGTCGACAGTCGCGCCAAACGGGCCTCGCGGTACAGGGTTTCCAGCTGTTGCCGCTGCTCGGCGAAACTGGCCGTCGGCGCCACGTTGACCTCGATGACTCCCGGATCGGGGGTGACGGTCATCGACGTGATCCGCGGATCCGGCGGCGGCCCGTAGCCCTCCAGGACGACGGGACAGCCGGCCGTGGCGGCCGCGGACTCCACCCGGTGAACCAGGTCGACGAAGTGATCCGCGTCGTCGGTCGGCGGGAGGTAGACGTACAGCAGGCCGTCGCGGATCTCGACCACGATCGCCGTCGTCGGGGTGGCTTCGACATCGACAACTTCCGCGTCGTCCGAGAGGGATTCAACCGGCAGCGCCTCGCGGTCCGCCAAGGGATCCGCCGCATGAGTCGGCTCGGGAGTGCGCCAGCTGATCGACTTCAGCGGCAGCCGCAGCCCTGCGGGCGAATCACCGTCGAGCAGCACGACGCGCCCACGCCGCAGCCGCCAGTCCGCGCTGGCCCAGCCGGACCCGTCGTCGGCCCGATGCAACGGCAACACATAGGCCGCCGGTTCGCTGACCGATTCCTCCAGACGCGCGACCAGTGCCGCGCGGGCCTCGGGGGTGTCAGCCTCCAGATCGTCTGTCTCGGCGACGGGTTCACCGTCGGGCAATCGCACTGCCGCACCCAGCCGGCTCAGCGCATCTTCGTAGGCGGGCCGAATCTGGGAGGCGGGCAGGCCGAGTCCATCGGCGAGCGCACCGAGGACGCGCAGTCCGGCATCGGGTGCCACCTCGATCATCTCCGGCTCACTTTGCCAGGGATCGGCGAGCAGCGCGCCGTCGCGCCACAACGGTTCACCGTCGGTGCGCCAGAAGAGTCCGATCTGCCAGCGCGGCAAGGGTTCTCCGGGATACCACTTGCCCTGGTTCCGGTGGACCAGACCCTGCGGCGCCCACACTGTCTTCAACCGTGCGGCAAGCTCGGATGCCAGTCGACGTTTGTGCGGCCCGTCGGCGTCGGTGGTCCACTCGGGGTCGACCTGGTTGTCGATCGAGACAAACGTCGGCTCCCCGCCCATCGTCAGGCGGACGTCACCGGCGGCCAGTCGCTCGTCGACGCGGCCGCCGAGTTCACAGATGGCGCCCCAGGCGGCCTCGGTGTACGGGAGCGTGACGCGCGGGTCCTCGTGCACACGCGTGACGGCGTTGGTGAAGTCCAGCGTGGACTCACACGGTTCGATGGCACCGGTGATCGGCGCGGCGGAGTCCGGATGAGGCGTCGCCGACAACGGGATGTGCCCCTCCCCAGCGAACAGCCCCGACGTCGGGTCCAGCCCGATCCAGCCCGCGCCGGGGATGTACACCTCGGCCCAGGCGTGCAGATCGGTGAAATCGGCGGCGGGGCCCGACGGTCCGTCGAGCGCCTCCACATCGGAGGTGAGCTGGACGAGGTAACCGGAGACGAACCGTGCCGCGAGCCCAAGCTGACGCAGGATCGACACGAGCAGCCAGGCCGAGTCGCGGCACGAGCCGATGCCCGTGCGCAATGTGTGGTCCGGCGTCTGCACGCCGGGTTCCATCCGCACGCTGTAACCCACGTCGGCGTTGACCGCGCGGTTGAGCGCGACGAGGAAGTCGATGGTGCGGGTGCCGAGAGCGACGGAGAAGTTCTTGACCCAGGCCTGGACGAGGTCGCCGGGCCCGGCGCCCTCATCGGCCTCGTCGACGGGCCGCAGGTAGGGCTTGAGGTCCTCGGCGAGAGCCTTGGGATAGGTGAAGCCGACCTTTTCGGCGTAGTCCTCGATGAAGAAGTCGAATGGGTTGATCACCTTGAGATCGGCGATCAGGCCGACAGTGATCGTCAGGGTGCGGGCACGGGTCGGAAAGACGAGCCGGGCAAGGAAATTGCCGAACGCGTCCTGTTGCCAGTTGACGAAGTGATCGGCGGGCTCGACGGTCAGCGAGTAAGCGTCGATCGGTGTCCGCGAGTGCGGAGCCGGGCGCAACCGGACGACATGGGGATGCACCTCCACCAGCCGATCGAACGTGTAGCTGGTGCGATGCTCCAGCGCCACCTTGATGCCCATCGCAAGATCCCATCACAACGAAACCCGGCGTGCATGGCGGCTCAGGTCTGAGCGACGCGCGGAATGAGTGAGCCCTTCGGGCGTAAGACGAGGACGAGCACCCCGGCGATGACGATGCCGACCAGGTTGACCGCCAGCTGCAGCGCCGATTTCGCGGCGACATCCCACTGCCCGACGGTCGCGGCCACCACGGCGAAGCCGGCCGCGGTGACGGTGTACACCGAGATGAAGACACCGACGAGCCCTGTCGCCCTGGCCGAGACGAGCGACAACATCCCCGCCGCACCGGCCAGCAGCGCCACGACGAACGACAGCGGGCCGACCTTGAAGATGAAGTCCACTTCTTCGACGTGCGCGACCGCATCCACCGTCAGCCACCCGATCGCCTCGGCGGCCTTCGTCGCGACCGCCGTGATGCCCATCGCGATCGGGAAGCCGATGAGCAATGCCAGCCCCGCGCGCCGTGCCAGGTTTCCCCGGCGCTGGACGATGGCGACCGACAGCGCCGCGAGCGGCCCGAACTCCGGGCCGAGCACCATCGCGCCGACGATCGTCACCGTGGAATCGGTCACCACGCCGATGGCGGTCAGCAGACAGGCCAGGGTCAGGAAAGTGACGAACGTGACGCTGAGCGTGGCCTCTTCGCGCGTCCGGCCGATCAGCTCGTCCCAGACGAGTGCATCAGCGGGATCACCTTCGGCCTCGTCCTCTGCCTTGTGCGCCCTGCTGGAGAGCACCGTGTCGAGGACCTCGAGGGTGATGGCACCCCGGTGGTGCGCGTCGAGTTCCTTCAATTGCTTGATCACGCCGTTGGCGCATTCGCGGGCGATGTCGGCGGTGATCTCATCGCCCGCAGGTTCCAGGGCCGCCCCCGGGTGCAGGACGATGTTCGCGACCCCGACCTCGCGGCGCAGCACGTCGACGACGGAGTCGCGCAGATCCTCGGGCGCTATCACCCGCAAATGCAGCACTGGTGAACCCTATCCGCGCACAATCGTCGATGTGGCCACCTGGGAGGACGTCGCGGAAATCGCCGGCCTACTACCGGAGACCGCTGAAACGGGGCCTCGCTCATGGCGGGTCCGCAAGAAGCTGATGGTCTGGGAGCGGCCGCTGCGCAAGGCCGACTATGCCGCGCTGGGCGACGACGCTCCCCACGGCGACATCCTCGGGGCGCGCGTCGCCGATGAGGGGGTGAAGTTCGCGCTCATCGCCGACGACCCGGACGTGTACTTCACCACGCCGCACTTCGACGGTTATCCGATGGTGCTGGTACGGCTGGCTGCGATCAGCGTGCCTGACCTCACCGAACTCGTCACCGAAGCGTGGCTGGCCCAGGCGCCGAAAACCTTGGTGAAGAAGTTCTTGGCGGAGGAGCGCTAACTTCTGACAGCTCTGACCATCAACTCGTCGGGCGACACCAGATGCCCCTTCTCGCAACGAATCTCGACGGTCGCTTCGGCGCCGCAATCGGCGTGCGCGAGGCGCAGCGGAGTGCGATTGGGCAGATGGCGCCGGCCCCATTCGAACATCGCCCACACCACGGGCATGAAGTCGACGCCCGCTTCTGTCAGCACGTACTCGTCGCGGCTGCGCTGACCGGGCTCCTGGTACGGCCGGCGCTCGAGCAGACCGGCGTCGACCAGTTCTGACAGCCGCGCGGCAGCGGCGGCCTTGGTCACACCGACGCGACGCCAGAAGTCGTCGAACCGGGTGGTGCCGTAATACGCCTCGCGCATGATCAGCATCGCGGTCTTGGTTCCCAGCAGCGCCATCGTCTTCTCGACAGGGCATTCCCCCACTGCCGACCAGGCATCGCGGTCGGCCAGCCGGCCCTGCAGCACTGTCATGGAAGTCACTCCTCATCTGGGTTGTTCTAAGTATACCCAGGTGTTATAGCTGGGTATAGCAAGCATTACTCAGTGACGAGTTCAGGAGGCTGGAAATGGCTGGATTTGCGGGACGGGACGCGGTCATCGTCGAGGCGGTACGCACACCGATCGGAAAAGGCAAGGCCAGCGGCGCACTGCATGACGTGCTGCCCGTGGATCTGCTGGCGCATAGCCTCACCGAGCTGGTGAAGCGCACCGGCATCGACCCGGCGCAGATCGACGATGTCATCACCGGCGCCGTTTCACAGGTCGGTGATCAGGCCGTCAACATCGGGCGCAACGCGCTGCTGGCCGCGGGCTTCCCCGAGACCGTGCCGGGCACGACCGTCGACCGCCAGTGCGGCAGCAGCCAGCAGGCGATCGCGTTCGCCGCGCAGGGAGTGGTCGCGGGCGCGTACGACATCGTCGTCGCCGCCGGCGTGGAGTCGATGTCGCGAGTACCGATGGGATCGAGCGTCCTGCCGGGCAGCGACCCATTCGGCGCGATGGCGCAGCGCTATCCCGAGGGACTGGTGCCGCAGGGCATCAGCGCCGAACTGATCGCGGCGAAGTGGGGCTTCTCGCGTGAGCAGCTCGACGAGTTCTCCGCGGGTAGCCACGAAAAGGCCGCGCGGGCAACGAAAGAGGGCCGCTTCGACAATGAGCTGATCCCGATCGCCGGGCTTACCAACGACGAGATCATTCGCCCCGGCACCACGGTGGAGTCGCTCGCGGGTCTGAAGCCCGCGTTCTACACCCCGGCGTACGAGGCGCGGTTCCCTCAGATCAACTGGGAGATCACGCCGGGCAACTCGTCGCCGCTGTCGGACGGCAGCGCGGCGGTGATGATCACCACGAGTGAGATCGCGAAGCGGCTGGGTCTGCGTCCGCTGGCGCGGATCCACACGTCGACCGTGGTGGGATCGGATCCGCTCTACATGCTGACCGGCGTCATTCCGGCGACCGAGAAGGTGTTGCAGCGCGCCGGATTGACGCTGGCCGACATCGACCTGTTCGAGGTGAATGAGGCCTTCGCGCCGGTGGTGCTGGCGTGGGCGCACGACGTTGGGGCCGACCTGTCGAAGACGAACGTCAACGGCGGCGCAATCGCTATCGGCCACCCGCTCGGTGCGTCCGGTGCGCGCATCATGACGACGTTGGTCAACGCGTTGGAGCAGCAGGGCGGACGCTACGCGCTGCAGACGATGTGCGAGGGCGGCGGCATGGCCAACGCGACGATCATCGAGCGGCTGTAGCTCTGGCGACTTGTGCACGTTTGGGAGCGCTCACCGCTCCTAAACGTGCACAAGTCACTCCTTCTGAAGCTCGAAGAGCGGGATGACCCGGCTGGTCTTCTGCTGGTACTCGCCGAACACCGGCGTCAGCTCGACAAGTCTCGGGTAGAGGTCATCCCGCTCTGCGGAGGGCAGCTCACGGGCGGTCACGTCGTAGTTCGTCGTGCCGACTTCGATGTGTGCCCGCGAGTTCTTCCGCAGGTTGTGCACCCAGGCGGGATCGACATCGGCACCCGCATACGAGCCGACGACGATAAGCCTGCCGTCGACGGTGAAATACGCGAGCGGCGACAGCCGGGGCTTGCCTGACTTCGCGCCGGTCGTCGTCAGAAGCAGCAGGTCACCGCCCTCAAACGGGCCGCCGACCTTACCGCCGTTGGCGCGGAACTCGTCGACGATGCCAGCGTTGAAATCCTTTAGATCTCCGATCTCGGTCATGCTCGAACAAAGCCCACCGGTGAGCGCTTATATTCCACGTCCGCATAATCTCCCAGCCATGCGGGTGATCGTCACGGGCGGCAACAGCGGTGTGGGCGCGGCAACGGCATCGGCGCTCGCCGCAGAGGGCCACAGCGTCACGATCGCGTGCCGCACCATCGACAAAGCACAACGCGCTGCCGCCGAGATGCCCGGCAACGTCGAGGTGTGCCCGCTCGATCTTGCCGACCTTGCCAGCGTGCGGGCCTTCGCCGATTCGGTGGAAACCGTTGATGTACTGGTGAACAACGCCGGAGTGATGGGCATGCCGTTGACCCGCACCGTCGACGGGTTCGAGGCGCACATGGGCACGAACCATCTCGGGCATTTCGCGTTGACCTGTCTGCTCGGCGAACGGATCAAGGACCGAGTGGTGTCGGTCGCCAGTGCCACCTACCTGTTCACGCGCCTTGACCTGGACGACCTCAACTGGCACACCCGCAAGTACTCGAAGTTCGCGGCCTACGGTCAATCCAAGCTGGCCAACCTGCTCTTCGTCCGCGAGCTCGCCGCACGCGGGATCCGCGCCTACGCATCCGATCCAGGCGCGACCGATACCGACATCACCAGGTCGATGGGCATGGGCGAGCACCGTGGGATGCGCAAGCTGCTGCACACACCGGCCCAGGGTGCGCGGGCCAGCCTGCAGGCGGTGTCGACCGATCTGCCGAGCGGCACGTACCTCGCGCCACGGTTCAATCAGTTCGGCCCGCCGAAGGTGACCAAGCCGCGACCCAAGGCGGCCGATCCCGTGATGGCGCGCCGGCTGTGGGAGCTGTCGGCCGAGCTGACGGGATGCGACTGGACTTAGGCGGAATGACGCGCTCGCCACCACGCCACGACGTACATGACCATGGCGGCCGCAACCGCGAGTAGCACCCACAACACCACCAGCTGATCGATCCATGCACCCGCAGGCGGTGCGCCGGGCAGGAGATTGCGCAGCGGGATCACCGCGAATAGCACCGCGGCGAACCAGGTCATCACCGGAGGCAAGAACTGATGGCGGCCGGCCAGCGTCTGGGTGGCAACGAACAACGCGGCCGCCGGCAAGGCCAGCAACACCAGGATCAGGCCGAGATCGAACATGAGGGCAGCGTCAGACCGTTCCAAGGTGAGGCGCACAGTCTGCGGCGGCGCGGCCGAGGAGTTTAAAGTTCCGGGTTGGCTGTCGATATTCCAGCCGTTGATGTGTCCGGCGATGATGACGCCCGCCGGAACAACCTGGCGTTGCGCACCGGTGCCACTGAAGGTTTCGACCCCGATGACGTCGGTAGTGTAGGTGTCGAATGGCCAGTCGTCGGGGTCACCGACGGCGATAAGCGTGGTGGCGGTGTCAGGGGCAACGTCTGCGTGAAGATAGATCAGCTCTCCGGACTTCGTCCAGGAACTCAATCGGATGGCCAACTTGTCCACCGACTGCGGATCCCTTGCCATGAGATCGCGGCCCGGGTGGACCAGGAGATCGACGGACAGCGTGTTCTGCAACGTGTCGAACTGCCGCAACCGAATGATGACCGACGTCTCGGATTCCGGCGATGTTTCGGTGAATGCGAAATCGCGGTACGTATCGCTGGACGCGCGGTATCCGAGCAGCGACGCGAGATACAACGCGGCGACCACAACCACCGTCGTCAGCACAACGACGCGCCAAGTACGCCGATCTGTAGGACGTGACACCGGCTTTTCCGGCTGCGCCGACTGCGACTGTCCGTCCACGCGCGGATCGTAGCTCTGCGCGCGACGCACACGCCACGGAATCGCTCAGTCGCCATCCTTGCGCGGCTTGGCGTCGGGTTTGAAGTCCAGGCCCGATTCTTTGCGCTGCTGCGCGGTGATCGGTGCGGGCGCATCGGTCAGCGGATCGACGCCGCCGCCGGACTTGGGGAACGCGATGACCTCACGGATCGAGTCGAACCCAGCGAGCAGAGCGGTGATGCGATCCCACCCGAACGCGATACCGCCGTGCGGCGGGGCGCCAAACGTGAACGCGTCCAACAGGAATCCGAACTTGTCCTGGGCCTCGTCGTGGTCGATGCCCATCATCGCGAACACCCGCTCCTGGACGTCGCGACGATGGATACGAATCGATCCGCCGCCGATCTCGTTGCCGTTGCACACGATGTCGTAGGCGTTGGCGAGTGCGGTACCTGGATCGGTGTCGAACGTCGCCTCCGATTCCGGCTTCGGCGAGGTGAACGCGTGATGCACCGCGGTCCACGCACCAGAGCCGACCGCGACATCGCCTGCGGCCGTGGCCTCGTCGGCGGCCTCGAACAGCGGCCAGTCCACCACCCAGGTGAACGCCCAGGCGTTGGGATCGATCATGTCGAGGCGCTTGGCGATCTCGATACGGGTCGCGCCCAGCAGCGCACGCGCCGCCTTAGTCGGGCCCGCCGAGAAGAAGATGCAGTCCCCCGGCTTCGCCCCGACATGCGCTGCGAGCCCGTCACGTTCGGCATCGGTGAGGTTCTTGGCCACCGGGCCACCGAGCGTGCCGTCCTCGGCGACAAGGACGTAGGCCAGCCCCTTGTGGCCGCGCTGCTTGGCGAATTCCTGCCAGCCGTCGAGTGTGCGCCGCGGTTGCGAGGCGCCACCCGGCATGACGACAGCGCCGACGTACGGCGCCTGGAACACTCGAAAGGTGGTGTCGGAGAAATACTCCGTGCATTCAACGAGTTCCAGGGCGAATCGCAGGTCGGGTTTGTCGGACCCGAATCGGCGCATCGCGTCCGCGTAGTTGATTCGTGGGAGCGGCGTCGGCAGGTCGTAGCCGATCAACGCCCACAGCGCCTTGAGGACCTCCTCAGAGACCGCGATGACATCGTCGGCGTCGACGAAGCTCATCTCCATGTCGAGCTGGGTGAACTCGGGCTGGCGGTCGGCGCGGAAGTCCTCGTCGCGGTAGCAACGGGCGATCTGGTAGTAGCGCTCCATGCCCGCCACCATGAGCAGCTGCTTGAACAGCTGCGGGCTCTGGGGCAGGGCGTAGAAGCTGCCCGGCTGTAAGCGGGCGGGCACCAGGAAGTCGCGCGCCCCTTCGGGTGTGGAACGGGTCAGCGTCGGCGTCTCGATCTCGACGAAGTCGTGGCGCGCCAGCACGTCGCGCGCTGCCGCATTCACGTTGGAGCGCAAGCGAATCGCGTTGCCCGGGCCTTCGCGGCGCAGATCGAGATAGCGGTACTTGAGCCGTGCTTCCTCACCGGCCTGCTCGTCGAGCTGGAATGGCAGCGGTGCACTCTCGCTGAGCACGGTCAACGAGGTGGCGTTGACTTCGATATCGCCCGTTGGGATTTCGGCATTCGCGTTACCTTCGGGGCGGATTTCGACGACGCCCTCGACGGCGATGCAGTATTCCGCGCGCAGCCGGTGCGCATTCGCGAGCACGCCCGCTTCACGGAAAACCACCTGAGATACGCCGGACGAATCCCGAAGGTCGATGAAGATGACACCGCCGTGGTCGCGGCGCCGCGCAACCCAACCGGCCAGCGTCACCTGCTGACCGGCATCGGTGGACCGCAACGAACCGGCGGCATGACTGCGCAGCACGAACTCTCCTGTGAATGGCCTGATGGACGACTGCCACAGTGTAGTGGGGTCATTCTGGCCGGTAGCTTGGCGTTCGTGGACGACCGTATTGCACTCGTCGGACCCGGCGCGATCGGGTCGACGGTTGCCGCCCTGCTCTACGCCGCGGGCCACCCCATCACACTGTGCGGACGTACCGCCCGGGAGTCGATCGAGGTCAGGCCCGACGACAAGGAGCCGATCGTCGTACCGGGGCCAGTGCTGACCGATCCGGCGGAGATCGCCGAAGCAGCCGACGTCGTGCTGCTCGCCGTGAAGGACACCCAGAACGAGCAAGCCGGCGCCTGGCTGGCCAAGCTGTGCGACGACAACACCGTCGTCTGCGCGCTGCAGAACGGCGTCGAACAGGTGGAGCGCGTCGGCCGGTACTGCCCGTCGTCGACAGTGGTGCCCGCGGCCATCTGGATCTCGGCCGAACCGGATCCGCAGGGCTGGATACGGCTGCGTACCGGGGTTCGGCTGGTGCTGCCGGTCTCCGATGCCGCTGAACGGCTGTCCGACCTGTTCAACGGCGCGGACATCTCGACCGAACTGGACCCCGACTTCATCAGTGCGGCGTGGCGCAAGCTGCTGGTCAACGCCGTGGTCGGATTGATGGTGCTCACCGGGCGGCGCATGGGCATGTTCCACCGCGACGACGTGGCCGCCCTCGCACGGCGCTATCTGGCGGAGTGCCTGGCAGTAGCGCGGGCGGACGGCGCGACCCTCGGCGACGAGGTGATCGACGAGACCATGAACCTGTTCAGCCAGGTCCCTGCGGACATCACGACGTCAATGCTGACCGATCGAGAGGCGCACCGGCCGCTGGAATGGGACATCCGCAACGGGGTGATCAGCCGCAAGGCCGCCGAGCACGGGCTGGCGACGCCGATCAGCGACGTCCTGGTGCCGTTATTGGCTGCAGCCAGCGACGGGCCCGGTTAATCTCAGCGCGTGACGGCGCCCCAGATGAACCCGTGCGAGCGCGTCGGCCTGGAACTCATCAACACGGCGCGTTTCCGCACCACCAATTCCGTCGATCTCCCGATCACCCCCAGCCAGCTGTGGCAGGTGCTCGAGGACGCAGAGGCCTATCCGCAGTGGTCCTACGTCACACGCATGAACTGGACGAGTCCCAGGCCTTTCAGAGTCGGCTCCACACGCGCCATTGAGACGAGCGTCGGTGGGCACGTCATCGATGAAGTCATCGCGTGGCATCCGCAAGTGCACTTGGCTTTTCGTGTCAACGCGGTATCTGCGCCCACCGAGGGCGCATCCGTCGAGGAGTTTCGCATCGAGCCGACTCCGCAAGGGTGCCGGCTGACGTGGACCCTCGCGCACGACCCGAAGAAGGTTTCGTTGGGGGTGAAGCTCGTCGCGAAAACCGTTATGAACGTCAAGTACCGCCAGTACCTCGACAAGCTGCGCAAGTACAGCGAGCAACGGTTCGGCGTTTCGATCTAGACCCTGGGTAGACACTGTCGGCTACTGTGTATGGCCATGCACGCATGTGAGCTGGTTGAGCTGGACTTCATCGAGAGCGCGCCGTTTCGGTTCGTCAGCAAGGTGGACCTGAACATCACGCCCGAGCACCTGTTCGAAGTGCTCGCCGACGCGGAGTCGTGGCCGCACTGGGCGACCGCGATCACCAAGGTCACCTGGACGAGCCCTGAACCGCGAGGTATCGGCACGACGCGCACGGTGAACATGCGCGGCGGCATCGTCGGTGACGAGGAGTTCTTGGCCTGGGAACCCTTCACCCACATGGCTTTTCGGTTCAACGAAGCATCGAGCAGCTCCATCTCGGCGTTTGCTGAGGACTACCGCGTGGTGCCGACGGCCGACGGCTGCCACCTGACCTGGGTGATGGCGATGAAACCCAAGGGCCTTTCCGGCCGCATCGGGATGACGCTGGGTAAGCCGTTCATGGCACGCACGTTCCAGAAGTTCCTGTACAACCTGCGCGACTACTCCGACAAGCGGTTCGCGAAGTAGCTACTAATTATTGTTGGGGTCCATGTCATCGAGCTTCACCTCGGTGACACTGCCACCGGAGAACGTCGCTCGGCGGCGCTTCGATTGGGCATCGCCATCGGAGGCGCCGTGGGTGGGCGCCTCGGCAGTCGTCCCCACGGTCGTGGTCCCGGTATCCGCCGACGCCACCGCGCCTGCGTTGATGATCGCGGCACCCAGGCCCGCAACCGCCGCGAAAGCGGCGATCAAATTTCTTGTGTTGTTCATGGCTCAATGCTCGCGGTGCGCGGCGGGCTGCGTAATCGCCGACGAGCCACAGTGCGCTAGCTGAACGGAAGACTTTCCTATCCCTCAGGAAAGCTCTTCACGAGTAACCGCCGAACTCGAGGCCTAATGCAGACCGGCCCAGGCCTTTCGCCGCTCGGCGTCGGGATCCTCAGTCACGGTGTCACGCGCGGTCATGATGATGCGGGTGGAGCGATGCTCGGTGTCGTACACCGGCCAGTCATGGCCGTTGGACCACTGAATCTCGCCGGTGTCCCACCCCTTGGCCGCGAAGTCCAGCCACGCTTTCTGCATCCGCCTGCCGACCGGCGGCTGCAGCCGTCGCCCGAGGGGATGAAGCTTGCGTCCGATAAATGACGCGTAGCTGTGCTGGATGTGCACGATCTCGCTGCCGTGGGTGGCGCCCAGCCCCAACACTCGCAAGCTCCAGCCGACATGATCGAAGCGGTACATGTGCGTCGGCGCGACGGCGCTGTACGCATCGGCGAACGCCCACGCCGGCCCGCCGAACATGACATCGGAGCCGAACGCGATCAGTGCTCGTCGCCTCGGATAGTCCGGATACGCGGCCAGCACCGCATCCTTGGCGTCCGGTGCGATGCGGTCGAGATAGGCGCCGATGGACGCCGTCGTGGTCGGCAGCATCGGCGGCTTCGTCCACGCGAACATCGATGCCTCGTGGCTGTTGGTCCCGATGATCAGCGGCATTTGCTCGATCGCACCTTCGCGCGCCGCGTCCACCGGATGCCTCGGCAGCAGGTCCACCCCGTACGTCAGCCCGTACGCGAGGTTCGGTGTAGTCGCCGCGCTCTTCAGCTGAACCAAGCCCGCGGCCCGGCGTAGCTGGCGCTGCGGCAGCTGCTTGACCTCGGCCACGTCGACACCCAACCGCTTGACGAATTCGTGCGCCTGCCTCGCCCGGGCCTCACGTTCCCCGATCAGCGGCAGCGCCGGGCTCTGCGCGATCGCGCGGCTGAACAGCCCGTTAGCCGCGGGGCTTGCCAACAGCGCCAGTACTGACGTCGCTCCCGCCGACTCGCCGAACACGGTCACCCGGCTCGGATCACCGCCGAACGCCGCGATGTGGTCGCGGACCCACCGCAGCGCCGCCATCTGGTCACGCAGCGCGAGGTTGTCGTCGAATCCGTCCCCGAGGTCGCTGAGCTCGAACCCGCCGAACACCCCGATCCGGTAGGTGACGTTGACGACCACCACGTCGCCGTTGGCGGCCAGCCGCGAGCCGTTGTAGAGCTGAAACTGCCCGGCGCCGTAAACGAATGCGCCACCGGGAATCCACACCATCACCGGAAGCGACGCGCTGGTGTCCGGCGACCACACCGTCAGCGTCAGGCAGGCCTCGTCGCGCACCTTCGGGTCGTCACGGCCACCGCCGACAAACGACTTGCTCTGCGGCGGCAGCGGTCCGTGTTCGAGTGCGTCGAGCACCCCAGTCCAAGGCTGCAATGGCGCGGGGGCCAGGAATCGTCGCTCCCCCACGGGCTGCTCGGCGTATGGCACGCCACGCCAAACCCCGACACCGCCATCGGTGGTACCGCGAATATCTCCGAGGTGGGTATGGACGACCGTCGAAGCCCCGGAATGTCCGACAACGACTGCCACCCCTGAATCGTAGTGTGCAAAGCTGAATGCGCCTGGGTGCCAGACCCGTCCGGCGAACGCAAACGAGGTATCTCGATGACCTTCAACGAAGGCATGCAGATCGACACGAGCACAACGTCGACCAGCGGCGGCGGCGGCCGCGGCCCTGGACGCGGCATCGCGGTCGGCGGCGGCGTCGGCGGCCTGCTCATCCTTGTCGTCGCCTTGTTTCTGGGAGTCGACCCAAGTTCGGTCATGCCGACGCAGCAGTACGACACCGGCGGCGTCGAGACGCCCGGCTTCGACACCAGCCAGTGCAAGACCGGCGAGGACGCGAACAACATCGTGCAGTGCCGGGTGATCGCGACGGGCAACTCGGTGGACGCGGTGTGGCAGCAACTGCTGCCTGGTTATCAACGACCGCGGATGGAGATCTTCCAGGATCAGATCCAGACCGCCTGCGGTCCCGCGACCAGTGATGTCGGCCCGTTCTACTGCCCGGGCGATCAGACCGCGTACTTCGATGTCGGGTTCTTCGATGTGCTCAAGAACCAGTTCGGTTCCAGCGGTGGTCCGTTGGCCCAGGAGTATGTGGTGGCCCACGAGTACGGCCATCATGTACAGAACCTCGAGGGCTCACTTGTCAATGCGCAGCGTGATCCGGAGGGCGCCACCGGTGGCGGCGTGCGCACCGAGTTGCAGGCCGACTGCTATGCAGGCATCTGGGCCCACTATGCGACCATCACCAAGCAGGACAGCACCGGGGTTCCATTCCTGGAGCCGTTGAGCGACAAGGACATTGCCGACGCCCTGTCGGCCGCGGCATCGGTGGGCGACGATCGCATCCAGCAAGCCGCCACCGGGCGCGTCAACCCCGAGGCATGGACCCACGGTTCCTCCGAACAACGGCAGAAGTGGTTCACCGAGGGCTATCGCACCGGCGACGTCAACAGCTGCGACACCTTCTCCGCCACGAACTTGGGTTAGATTTCGCCGGTAGCTGATCGGCTGCGATCGCCGCGGCGTTCGATCTAGCGTCGAGACATGGACCCCGTCACCGTCACGCCCGACCTCACCATGCTCGTCGTGCGCGGATGGCAGGTCTACCTGTGGCGCGACGCCGATTCGGTGACCGTCATCGACACCGGCGCACCCGGCTCGGGCGCCGAGATCTTGGCGGCAGCGCCGCGGATCGACCGGATCGTGCTGACCCACGGCCACGTGGACCACTGCGGTTCTGCCGCCGAGCTGCAAGACGCCACGGGCGCAACTGTTTTCGCCGGGGCAGGTGACTCCAGGGAGATCCGGGAGGGCGTAGCCATGCCGCCACCCGTTTTCGAAGATTGGGAAATCCCGATCCACCAACGTGTTTCGGCCGGCTTGCCGGATGCGGCGCCACCGGTTCCCGGACTGCAGGATCTGCACGACGGCGACGTGCTGGACTTCGGTGGCGGCGCGGAGATCCTCTCCATCCCCGGGCATACCGACGGCAGCATTGCGATTCACCTGCCCCGCCGCGGCGTGCTGTTCACCGGCGACACCATCGCTCATGTCGGGACGGTCATGCTGGGCACGTTCAACCAGGATCGGGCACAGACCGTGGCGTCTTTCAAGCGACTCGCGGCACTGGATGTCGAGACGGCGTGCTTCGGCCATGGCGAGCCGATCATCACGGCCGCTGGGGCCCGGATCCGCGACACTGCTGACACACTGACTGGGTGACGTCCGAGCGCGACCCCATCGAGCCCGACAGCAAGGACTGGACCTGGGTGTTGTCGCGATCCTGCCCCGAGTGCGGGTTCGCCCCTGACACCGTGCACCACACCGAGGTCGCCGACCGCATCCGCGCCGACGCCGCCGAATGGGTGCCGCGGCTGGCTCAGCCCGGGGTCAGGAACCGGCCGGAGCCGACCGTGTGGTCGACGCTGGAGTATGGCTGCCATATTCGCGACGTGCACCGCATCTTCGACCATCGCGTCCGGCTGATGCTCGACGAGGACGAACCGCGGTTCCCCAACTGGGATCAGGACGAGACCGCGCTGACCGACGACTATGCCGCACAGGAGCCGGCCACGGTTGCCACCGAGCTGTTCGACGCCGCGGTCATCGTCGCCGACACCTACATACGCGTCCCGGACGATGCGTGGTCGCGACGGGGACTGCGCAGCAACGGCAGCGAGTTCACCGTCGCATCAATTGCGATTTACCACTTGCACGACATCGTCCATCACGCGCACGATGTCGGGCATGGCTGAAGACACACCGCTGGCGGGCAAGGTCGCCTTCGTCACGGGAGCGGCGCGCGGACAAGGACGTTCTCACTGCATTCGGTTGGCCCGGGCGGGTGCTGACATCGTCGCGATCGACGCCTGCGGGCCGGTCGCCGAGCACAATGGCTATCCCCCAGCGCTGCCCGAGGACCTCGCCGAGACGGTGAGCCTGGTCGAGGGCGAGGGACGCAAGATCCGCGCTGAGGAGATCGACGTACGCGACCTGGAGGGCCAGCAGCGGGTGGTGGCCGACACGATCGAGCAGTTCGGCCGGCTCGACATCGTCGTCGCCAACGCCGGCGTGCTGAATTGGGGTCGGCTGTGGGAGATTTCGGCGAAACAGTTCCAAGAAGTCGTCGACACCAATCTGACGGGGGTATGGAACACGATCAAGGCGGTGGTGCCGGCGATGATCGAGGCCGGTAACGGCGGCTCGATCATCAACATCAGCTCGGCGGCCGGCATCAAGGCGGTTCCGGGTTGCGGCCACTACTGCGCGAGCAAGTTCGGCGTGGTCGCGCTGACCAATTCACTTGCGGTCGAGTTGGGCGAGTTCGGGATTCGCGTGAACTCGGTTCATCCCTACGGCACCGACACCCCGATGGGTAATGACGCCTCGATGTGGCAGATGTTCGCCGACCACCAACTTCATCCATAGCTTCTCCCCCGGTGCGCTGCCGACCGACTCGCTGGCCGCCCCGGATCTGGTGTCCGACATCGTGCTGTGGCTGGCCAGCGACGCGTCGTCGCTCGTGACCGCAGCCCAGATCCCCGCGGACAAGGGCTATCTGAAGGTCTAGAGCCGCGACTGCTCTTTGATGCTCGAATCGGTAGTGCGCAGCGGGCGGATCAGCGCGTCCTGACCGAACGAGGCGATGAGCTCACCGCTTTCGGTGTGGACGGCGCCGCGTACGTATGACATGCCCGCACCCACCTGCGTGCTCTCGTGGGTATACAGCAGCCAGCCGTCCCACGTGAACGGTTCATGAAAGCTGACCGTCACCGTCATCGGCGCCGTCGACACGGTCAGGTGCGCCTGCGCCGTTCCGATTCCTTCGTGGGCCCGCATCGTCGTCGAAATACCAAGGTGTCCAGTGAAATACGCGATCAGCGCCTTGGCCAGGTCGTCGCGTGAGGGAATCGGGTCATAGTGGAGCCACGCGTACAGTTCGGGCGGTCCGACCTCGTCGGGGCTGTTCACGTCGACGACGTCGACCAGGCGCAGCTGACGCCCGGTCATCGGCATCTCCGACTCGTTCGCCTCGGTGGGACCCGTGACGTCGGGCCGCGGCAGGTGATGGCGGATGACGTCGCCGGTGGGGACATCGGTGAGCACCGTCGCCACGATGCAGCGCTTGCCGTTCTGCTTGGCCGCGACAATCGCGGTCGCCGTCGACCGGCCCTCGTTGACCACGTCGAGTTCCAGCTCGACTGGACCCGCACCGACCATGACAGCCCGGGCGAAGACCGCGGAGACAGAGCGCACCGACTTCTCCGGAAAGCGTTTGGCCACAGCGACAATCGCCTGCGCAAGGACCTGTGTGCCCTCGACCACCTGGCGGTCGTCCTGACCTGCCGGGCCTGTTTCGGCAATGAATCTGTTCTCTCCGTCGGGCTGCACGTCGAACAGATCGAGCAGGCTCTCAACGGTCCAGGACGTCTGCGCTGAGTCTGTGGTCATGGGAGGGAACACTAACCGAGCCCGGGCAAAAGCGGTAACGTCGTTACCGACATTCGCGCACACAACCGGGAGGTGGCCATGGCGAAGCGCAGCGGTCGGCCGCCCGGCGGAGGCGCCCGCCCCACGTCAGACGGCGTCGTCGACCTGGATCCAGAGTCGCGCCCGAAGCGATTCATGAAGTCGGCGTTGGCAATTCTCGGCGAGACCGGCCGTACGGACTTCACCGTGCTCGAAGTCGTTGAACGCTCCAAGACCTCGCTGCGATCCTTCTACCAGCATTTCTCCACCAAGGACGAATTGCTGCTGGCGCTGGTCGACAAGATCATGTCGGAGTCGACGCGCAAGTGGCGCGAGGACACCACGGGCCTGCCCGCCGCCGATGCGCTGCGCATCCTCATCGACCGCATCTGCACACCCGCGGAAACGACCACGCAGGACAAGGTCAACCGCGGCCTGACGTTTTACAACGATCGCTTAGCCGAGGCGCTGCCCAGCGAGTACGCCCGCGTGCTGTCTCCGGTGCACGACCTGATCAAGGACATCATCCGCAGCGGCATCGATGAGGGCGCATTCCGCTCCAACATCGACATCGACGCAACGGCCGCGCTGATCATGCAGTCGGCCCTCGGGGCGATGCGACTGCGGGTGCTCGGCGCCGAACTCACGGGCGTCCCGGTCGACGCCGACCACATCTACGACTTCTGCGTCAGCAGCCTCACGGGTCGCCACGACCGCGCCTGACCTGCACCGGCACCGGTGCGGAACCCGGTGCGAATCCAGTGTGAAAAAGACCTCAACCAGGGGTGGTGTTTTCGCTGGTCCAGAAGTGGTAACGTCGTTACCACCATAGCCCGTCAAGACCCATGCGAGTCCCCAGGAGGCGCAACTATGACCCGCGAACTCCCCTATCCGGTGTTCGATGCCGACAACCACTTCTACGAGCCCAAAGAGGCGCTGACGCAGTTCCTGCCAGAGCACCGCAAGGGCGTCATCGACTACATCGACGTGCGCGGACGGACCAAGATCATGGTCCGCAACGTCGTCAGCGACTACATCCCGAACCCGACCTTCGAGGTGGTCGCGCGACCGGGTGCCCAGGAGGAGTACTTCCGGCACGGCAGCGGCGGCAAAAGCTTCCGCGAGGTCATGGGTAAGCCGATGAAGTCCATTCCGGCGTTCCGTAATCCCGAGGCCCGCCTCGAGGTGATGGACAGCCTCGGTCTGGACTACTCGTTGATGTTCCCGACGCTGGCCAGCCTCGTCGAGGAACGACTCAAGGATGACCCCGACCTGATTCTCGACATCGTCCATGCGCTGAACCAGTGGATGTACGAGACCTGGCAGTTCAACTACGAGGACCGCATCTTCTCCACCCCCGTGATCAACCTGGGCAACGTGGATCGCGCCCTCGAGGAACTCGACTGGTGCCTCGAGCGCGGCGCGAAGACGGTTCTGGTTCGGCCCGCGCCGGTGCCGGGCTACCGCGGCACCCGCTCGCTGGGCGTCGAGGAGTTCGATCCGTTCTGGGACGCCTGTGTCAAAGCGGGCATCCCCGTGTCGATGCACGCTTCGGACAGCGGTTACTCCGAGTACCTCAACGACTGGGAACCCGGCGACGAGTTCAAGCCGTTCGCGCCCACCTCGTTCCGGATGGTCGCGATGGGCAAGCGCCCGATCGAGGACACCATGGCGGCGTTGGTGTGCCACGGTGCGCTGACCCGTAACCCCGACCTTCGTGTCCTTTCCATCGAGAACGGCGCGGACTGGGTGCCCTACCTGTTCAAGCAGTTCAAGAACGTCTATTCGAAGATGCCGCACGGCTTCCTGGAGGATCCGATCGAAGCGTTCCATCGCTGCGTCTACGTCGCGCCGTTCTGGGAGGACGACTTCGCCCAGATGGCCGATCTGTTGGGTATCGACCGGGTGATCTTCGGTTCGGACTGGCCGCACCCGGAGGGCCTGGCGCAGCCGACGCACCTGATCGACGACCTCCAGGGGCTCGACGCGGAGGGACAGCGAAAGGTCATGGGTGGCAACATGATCGACCTGTTCAAGATCCCGAACGAGAAGGTCCACAAGCCAGGTGTACCCGCGCTGGAATTCGCCTGATCGCTACGGTCCCTATCGTGAATGTGCGTGTCGGTACTCCGGCACGCACTTCACGCGTCATCGAAAGTGAGTTGCGCCGTGACCGACGCCGCAAACCCTGAACGGCTGCTCTTCGCCTCGACCACCCAAACGTTCCTCGAGAAGGGCGCGTCGCTGGGTCGGCTTCGTGAACTTCACGCCGCTGGAACGTCGTTCGAGATGGATTGGTGGAGCCGCGCCGCCGAACTCGGCTGGACCAGCCTGCTGGTGCCCGAGGAACTTGGCGGCGGCAACGTATCCGGTGACGGAGTCGCGGACCTTGCTCTGGTCGCGGAACTGGCGGGCCACACCGTCGCACCAGGACCGCTGCATCCGGTGAGCATCGTGCTGGCTGGTCTGACCGAGGTCCCCGAAAACCATGAGCAGACAATCGAGTCGTTGATCGCCGGTGAGATCGTGGCGTCGTGGGCGGTCTACGAACCAGGTAAGCAATGGTCCCCACTCGAGGCGTCAGTGACCGCGACGCCCACCGACAAGGGATACCGCATCGACGGCGTGAAAGACCGCGTCGAGGCGGCCGCCGACAGCGCGATGCTGCTGGTGGTGGCCAATTGCGACGGCGCGGTGCGACAGTTCCTGGTGCCGACCGACGCGGCAGGCGTCACCGTCGAAGCGCAACGGTCGATCGACATGGTGAAGACCTACGCCCGAGTGCAATTCGACGGTGTCGACGTCGACGCGTCTGCCGTCGTCGGCTCTGCCGAGCAGACCCCGGCGCTCATCGAGAGACAAAGCCAGATCGCCGCAATACTCCAATGCGCCGAGATCGTCGGGATCCTGGAAACGGTGCTGGACTTCACCATCCAGTGGGGGTTCGACCGACATTCGTTCGGCAGGCCCATCGGCTCGTACCAGGCGCTGAAACACAAGTACGCCGATCTCAAGATTTGGTTCGAATCGTGCCGGGCGACGACGAACGCTGCAGTCGCCGAGGTGTCCGCGCGGTCGGCGAATGCCGAGATGGCGGTCAGCGTCGCGAAATCCTATGTGGGCGAACATGCTCCAGGGATGCTGCAGGACTGCATCCAGCTGCACGGCGGCATCGGGGTCACCTGGGAGCACGATCTGCACATCTTTCTACGGCGGGCGACGCTGTACCGCTCCCTGTTCGGGACACCGGAAGATCACAATTTGCGTGTGTACGCGCTCACCAAGAATCTGGAGACCGCATCATGACCGACACCGCGTCGGCGACGACCGAAACGACGGAGTCGGTCGAGGAATTCGCGACACGGGCCCGCACCTGGCTGGCCGAGAACATGCCGTCGATCGATCCGGCCAATCCACCTGAGCACGACCGCGGCGAAGAGGAACCGTGGGATCGCGCCAAGGAATTGCAGAAGAAGCTCTACGAGGGTGGATTCGCGGGCATCTGCTTCCCCCGCGAATACGGCGGCCTCGGACTGCCGATCGCCTACCAGAAGGCGTTCAACAACGAGTCTCGCTGCTACGAGCTACCGGTCATCCTGAACACCCCAACCTTTACGATCTGCGCGGCGACCATCCTGGACACCGGGTCCGAAGAGCAGAAGCAGCAACATATCTCGGCAGCGCTGCGTGGTGACGAGGTGCTCGTGCAGTTGCTGTCGGAGCCCAGCGGCGGTTCCGATCTCGCAGGCGTCATCACCCGCGCCGATCGCAAGGGCGACAAGTGGGTGATCAACGGCGCTAAGACGTGGAGCACGAGCGCGTTCGCCGCAGACTACGGGCTGATGCTCGCGCGCACCGACTGGGATGTGCCCAAGCACGAAGGCCTGACGATGTTCCTGGTCCCCATCAACAGTCCTGGCATCACTCTGCGGCGCATCAAGCAGGTGAACGGCTCAGTCGAGTTCTGCGAGGAGTTCTTCGACAACCTCGAACTCGGTGACGACGCTGTCGTCGGCGAGGTCAACGGCGGCTGGCACGTGGCGTCCCGACAGCTCTATCACGAGCGTCGTGCGGTCGGCGGCGGATCGGAGTTCGCGAGTGGCATTGGCGCCGAAGGCAAGTCCGATGTGCCGATCGACTACGTCGCGCTGCTGGGCGCCACTGGACAGGCCGACAGCGAGCGGGCACAGGAGGCCGCGGGACGCGCGCTGGTGCACCGTGCGGTGCGCGAGCAGCTCATCGACCACGTGTATCACGGCGTTCTCGACGGCTCACTACCGCCGGCCGCGGGATCGATCATCCGGGTCACCCACGCCGAGGTTCATCACCTGGAATTTGACACCGTGCTGTCGCTGACGGGGAGCACGGGTGTCGTGGATGCCGGCGACGACATGATCCGCTACGGCGACCGGTACCTGTCACGGCAGGCTGCGGCGCTCGGCGGTGGCACCACTGAAATCGCAAAGAACATCATCGGTGAACGCGTGCTGGGCTTTCCGCGTGAGCATGCCGCTGACCGGGGTGTGCCGTTCAATCAGGTGAAGCGCAACCGGGGCTAGGTCCTGCGTCGAGACTGTCAAAACAGCGTGGGCTGCAGGGCTTCGGCGCAGTCGACTGCGGGGGTCGCCGCGGCACGGAACGAACGGCGGTCGGGCGCCAGGCCGTGCTTGGCGATCAACGGCGTCACCCTGTCATGCAGCATCTTCTTGTAGTCCGACGGCAAATAGGCTCCGCGCCTGTACAACTCGCCATAGGCCGACACAAGCTCAGGATGCGACCGCGCCAACCACGCCATGAACCACCCGCGCGTCGAACCACGCAGATGCAGGCCGAACGCCGTCACCCCCGTCGCCCCCGCCGCGGCGATCTGACCCAACAACGCATCCAGATGTGCCACCGAATCCGTCAGGTGGGGTAAAACCGGGGCCACCATGACGTGACAGTCCAGACCCGCGTCGCGCACCGCGGAGATCAACCCGAGGCGAGCCTGCGGGGACGGCGTACCCGGCTCGACATCCTTGTGCAGTTCGGGATCCCCGACCGCCAGTGATATCGCCACGCTGACGTCGACCTGCCGAGCTGCCTCGGTGATCAACGGCAGGTCGCGGCGCAACAGCGTGCCCTTGGTCAGGATCGAAAACGGCGTACCGGAATCTGTCAGCGCGCCAATGATTCCCGGCATCAGCGCGTAACGACCCTCCGCCCGCTGATACGGATCGGTGTTGGTACCCAGCGCCACCGTCTCCCGTTGCCACGACCGCCGGGCCAGCTCTCGCCGCAGCACGTCGGCGACATTCGTCTTCACGACCACCTGCGTGTCGAAATCAGCCCCGGGGTCGAATTCCAGGTACTCGTGCGTGGGCCGGGCGAAACAGTATCGGCAGGCGTGCGAGCAACCGCGATAGCCGTTGACCGTGTACCGGAACGGCAGCATCGCCGCGTTGGGCACCTTGTTCAACGCCGACTTGCACAACACCTCGTGGAACGTGATGCCTTCGAACTGCGGCGTGCGCACACTGCGGATGAACCCGATCCGCTGCAGACCGGGCAAGGCGCCGTCGTCGACGCTGACGCCTTGACCGTCCCACCGCACTCCCTTATTCGAACTTATGTTCGATGCGATGTCAAGGTAATTACGGACGTGGCGTGGCCTGCTCGACCGCCTCGATCACCAGTTTCGCCGCCACCAGCGCCCCGTCCGCACGGATCACGCCCGCCGATTCGGCCGCTCGCGCGCCCACCTCAGGGGTCAACGCCATGCCGAGGGCGGCCGTCAGGGATTCATTCGTCGGATTCGCGCCGTCGTGTGCCACACCGATGCCGAGAGCGGCCACTCGACCCGCCCAGTACGGCTGGTCCGCGATCTGCGGCACCACCACCTGCGGCGCGCCGGCCCGGGCCGCCGTGGTCGTCGTGCCCGCGCCGCCGTGGTGCACCACGGCGGCCACCCGGGTGAACAGCGCCTGCAGGTTCGCTTCGCCGACGATGAAGCAGTCGTCCCCGTCGTCGATCGCCGCCAGATCCGCCCACCCACGCGAAATGACGATGCGCCGGCCGTGTGCGCGGATCGCCTCCATGGCGACGGCGGCGACGTCGTCGGGCGCTCGCACACTGCTGAAGCCCACGTAGACCGGTGGCGCACCCGCATCCAGGAACGCCATCAGCTCCCCCGGCAGTGGGCGAGTGTCGGGCAGGATCCACGCGCCGGTCTGCACGACGTCGACGTCGGGTGAGCCCGGCCATGGGGCGAGGACCGGGTCGGCCGCCAGGAACGGTCGGCTTGTGTGGACATGATCGCGAACGTTGTCCACCGGAGGTAACCCCAGCGCCGCCCGATGTGTATTGAGCGGGGCGCCGTAAAGCGCCTGCACGCGTTCGGCATCGACGGCCCACAACTCCTTGTTGCCAGCACCGGGCGGGAACGGCCGGCCCGGCCGCGACAGCGGTGTCTGGTGCGGTGATGGCAGCACACCCGGCATGAACGCCACACACGCGTAATAGATGCCCAGCCACTCGGCGATCGAGCGTAGCCCGGCCGGCATCAGCCCCGTCGCGACCAACGCGTCGCAATCTTCGGCGGCCGGCGCCACCGTCTCGAACTGACTGGCCACCAACTCGGCGGCGACGCGGGGCGCATCGGCAGGCGTCGACGGTTTGACACCGGATGCCTTCACACCGTGCACCAAGTCGCGCACCGACTTTCCGGCCGCGATCATCGGGACACCGACGCGGGTCGCGTGCTCCGCGAAGTCCGGAGGTGCACACATCCGCACCTCGACGCCCTGAGCGCGCAACGCGACCGCCAGTCCCAACATCGGTTCGACGTCACCACGTGACCCCCACGTCGACAACAACACGCGCATTCCCGCCACCCCAATTCCGCTGGTAATCCGGACAGGAGGACGATTGTGCGACATCACCGGGGTCTTGCGGCAAGCCCCCCGGTGCGCTATATGTTGAAAGTGGAAGGGGTGCGTTCTCCCCGACCGATCCCCTTTTTCCTTGTCTCCCTTACGGTGTCGCCCGTGACGGAATTGCGGTAGACGACCTCCCCGCAGCCGACGACTGCGAGCGGCTCGCGGTCAGGCGACCGAAGCGTGAACTACCACCGGCTGAGCTGGCAGAAGGCCGTCGTGGGGCCGGTGTTCTGGACGGCCAGTTGTCCGTCGACCCAGATCTCGCAATGCGCGTTCGGCGGCGCCTCCATGGCGTGCCCGGCCCGAGCCACGCTGATGTACGCCCATTGCGGGTCGCTCAGCGTCGCGGTCGCCTCCCACGGGACGACGAATTTGCCCCTGGTCGAGTAGGCATTCGCGTCGGCGTTGAAGGCCTGCAGATCCGCGGGCGAACTGGTCACGTAGTTGATGTCAAAGCTCAGCGGGGCGTCTGCGGTGACAACGTATTTGACGTTCGGCCCGGGCGGTTGCGCGTCCGCCGTTACCTGGCTGACCGCCAGTGAACCTGCCGCCAGCACGAGCGTCGCCCCGACCATCGATGTCGCTTTTCGCATATTCGTCACATCGCCGCACCGTACCGGACCGTTACACGCACGTCAGGTCAGCTCCGGCAGTGCCCGCAAACGGCAAACCAACATCGGTTCTCCTACAGGTTAATTTGTTCGTCACACACAGACATTTGGCAGAAACACAGCCGCTCTAACGTCCCGATTCGACACCCCCGCGGTGCCACGAATTCTGCTCTCCAGCCGACGCGCATCCCCTGATGTGCGCTGCTGATATAGGGAAAGGCTGTCAATGCGACTACCACAACGCTCTTCGTTGAGAAGGTCTGCGCTCGCGACGGGAAGCATCGTCGCCGCGGCGGGCCTGCTGTTGGCGGGCTGTGGAAGCAAGGCGACCGAGTCCGACTCGGCAAACGCCGAATCGTGTGTGGACACCTCGGGTCCTAGCGTCAAGGTGGGCTCGCTGAACTCGTTGTCGGGAACGATGGCGATCTCCGAAGTGACGGTGCGCGACGCCATCGCACTGGCGGTCGACGAGATCAACGCAGCCGGCGGCGTGATGGGCAAGCAGATCCAGATCGTGGGTGAGGACGGCGCCTCGGAGCCGACCGTGTTCGCCGAGAAGGCCGAGAAGCTGATCAGCAGCGACTGCGTGGCCGCGGTGTTCGGCGGCTGGACGTCGTCGAGCCGTAAGGCGATGCTGCCGGTCTTCGAGAGCGCGAACTCGCTGCTGTACTACCCCGTGCAATACGAGGGCCTCGAGTCGTCGAAGAACATCTTCTACACCGGCGCCACCACCAACCAGCAGATCGTGCCCGCGCTGGACTATCTGAAGGAGAAAGGCGTCAAGTCGCTCTATCTCGTCGGCAGTGACTACGTCTTCCCGCAGACCGCGAACCGGATCATCAAGGCCTACGCCGAAGCCAACGGTATCGAGATCAAGGGCGAGGACTACACGCCGCTGGGCTCGACGGACTTCTCGACCATCGTCAACAAGGTCCGCACGGCCGACGCCGACGCCGTGTTCAACACGCTGAACGGCGACTCGAACGTGGCGTTCTTCCGCGAGTACAAAAACGTCGGCCTGACACCGCAGGACATGCCGGTCGTGTCGGTGTCGATCGCCGAGGAGGAAGTCGGCGGCATCGGTGTGCAGAACATCACCGGGCAGCTGACGGCGTGGAACTACTACCAGACGATCGACACTCCGGTGAACAACGCGTTCGTCAAGGCCTACAAGGAGAAGTACGGCGCCAACAAGCCGACGTCGGATCCGATGGAGGCGGCCTACGTCTCGGTCTATCTGTGGAAGAACACCGTCGAGAAGGCACAGTCGTTCGACGTCAGCGCCGTGCAGGAAAATGCGGGTGGCGTCACGTTTGACGCGCCGGAGGGTCTGGTCACCATCGACGGCGAGAACAACCACATCACCAAGACCGCGCGCATCGGTGAGATCCGTGCCGACGGACTGATCTACACGGTGTGGGAATCGCCCGGCCCGATCGAGCCGGACCCGTACCTCAAGTCCTACCCTTGGGCCGCTGGTCTCTCGGGCTGAGTTGGGCATGGATGTTCTAATCGGGCAGCTGGCAACGGGATTGAGTCTCGGCTCAATCCTGTTGCTGGCCGCACTCGGTCTGTCGCTGACTTTCGGTCAGATGGGCGTTATCAACATGGCGCACGGCGAGTTCATCATGGCAGGCTGCTACGTCGCCTACGTGGTGCAGCAGATCATCTCCAGCGCCGGTGCGTCCCTGCTGATCTCGCTGGTCGTCGGCTTCGTCGTCGGCGGCGCCATGGGTGCGCTGCTGGAAGTCACGCTGATCCAGCGGATGTACCACCGACCGTTGGACACGCTGCTGGTGACGTTCGGTGTCGGCCTGATCCTTCAGCAGATCGCCCGCGACATCTTCGGCGCTCCCGCGGTCAACGTCATCGCCCCGGCGTGGCTGTCCGGCGGTGTGGAGATCTTCGGCGCGGTCGTTCCCAAGACGCGAATCTTCATTCTGGTGCTCGCAATAGCGTGTGTAGCGGCGCTCGCCACCGCCCTCAAGGTCAGCCCGATGGGCCGCCGAATCCGGGCGGTCGTGCAGAACCGCGACCTCGCCGAAACCAGCGGGATCTCATCCCGCAAGACCGACATCACCACGTTCTTCATCGGTTCGGGTCTCGCGGCCGTCGCCGGCGTCGCATTGACGATGATCGGGTCGACCAGTCCGACGATCGGGCAGAGCTATCTGATCGACGCGTTCCTCGTCGTGGTGGTCGGTGGGCTCGGCCAGATCAAGGGCACCGTGATCGCGGCGTTCTCGCTGGGCTTCTTGAACTCGTTCATCGAGTACAACACCACCGCATCGCTGGCCAAGGTGATCGTCTTCGTGATCATCGTGATCTTCCTGCAGGCCCGACCGCAGGGCCTGTTCACCGTTCGCACAAGGAGTCTGGTGTGAAAGCCGTTCTCGGCCGTTGGCAGACCTGGGCGGGTTTCGGTATCGCCGCGGTCGTGTTGTTCGGTGTGGCCCCGGTGGTGCTGTCCGACTTCCGCTTGTCGCTTCTGGGCAAGTTCCTGTGCTTCGCGATCGTCGCGGTCGGTATCGGGCTGGCGTGGGGCCGGGGCGGAATGCTGGTGCTCGGTCAGGGCGTCTTCTTCGGCCTCGGCGGCTACATGATGGGTATGCACCTCAAGATCGCCGACGCGCAGATTCGCGGCGACGACGTGCCCGACTTCATGCAAATCGCCGGGGTGCGCGAATTGCCCGGCTATTGGCAACCGTTCGCCTCCCCCGCCTTCACACTGCTGGCGATCGTGTTGCTACCGACGGCCATCGCCGCGGCGCTCGGCTTCGGCGTCTTCAAGCGTCGGGTCAAGGGTGCGTACTTCGCGATCCTGTCGCAGGCGCTGGCCGCCGCGCTGGCGATCCTGCTCGTGGGTCAGACCAGCATCGGTGGCAGCAACGGGCTCAACAGGTTTCGTACGTTCTTCGGCTTCACCCTGAACGATCCGGCCAACCGGCGGATGCTGTACTTCATCGCCGCGGGCGTCCTGCTGCTCGTGGTCGCGGTGGTGCGGCAGCTCATGCAGAGCCGCTACGGGGAACTGCTCGTGGCTGTGCGCGACGGCGAGGAGAGGGTGCGCTTCCTCGGCTACGACCCCGCCAACATCAAGGTCGTCGCCTACACCGTCGCCGCACTGTTCGCCAGCATCGCCGGCGCTCTGTTCGCCCCGATCGTCGGATTCATCGCACCGTCACAGGTCGGCATCCTGCCGTCGATCGCGTTCCTGATCGGCGTCGCGATCGGCGGGCGCACAACGTTGTTGGGGCCGGTGCTGGGAGCGATCGGGGTGGCGTGGGCGCAAACCCTGTTCTCCGAACGCTTTCCGTCGGAGTGGACGTACGCCCAGGGTCTGCTCTTCATCGTGGTCGTCGGCTTCTTCCCCGCCGGCCTGGCCGGGTTGGGCGTCTTCCTGAAGCGTCGCCGCAAGACCAAGACCGAACCACCCGAGGAGAAAACCACCGATTCCGACCCCGACACAGAGAAGGTGGGCGCCAGCTCATGACCGAGGTCGAAGCGAGCACGGCAGGCAAGGAACCCATCGTCGGCGGCAACGTCGGCATGGGCACCCAATACCTCGAAGTACGCGGATTGACCGTCGATTTCGACGGATTCAAGGCGGTCAGTGACGTTGACCTCACCCTGTTCCAGGGTGACCTCCGATTCCTCATCGGACCCAACGGTGCGGGTAAGACAACGGTGATCGACGCGATCACCGGGCTGGTGTCCGCGTCGGGTTCGGTGAACAAGTCGGGCGTGGAACTACTCGGTAAGAAGGTGCACCAGATCGCGCGCCGCGGGGTGGGCCGAACCTTTCAGACGGCAAGCGTTTTCGAGCAACTGACCGTGCTGCAGAACCTCGACATCGCGGCGGGTGCGGGCCGATCGGCGTGGACATTGTTGCGCCGCCGCAAGGGCGTGCTCCCGGCGATCGAACAGGCGATGCACACCATCGGGCTGACCCACCTGGCCGATAAGCCGGCCGGAGTGCTCGCCCATGGGCAGAAGCAGTGGCTGGAGATCGGCATGCTGCTCGTCCAGAACGCCGATGTGCTGCTGCTCGACGAACCGGTGGCAGGCATGAGCACAGAAGAACGCGAGGAGACCGGAAACCTGTTGCGCCGAATCGGTGCCGAACGCACGGTCGTCGTCGTCGAACACGACATGGACTTCATGCGGGCATTCGCCACATCCGTCACCGTGCTCGCGCGCGGCCAGGTGATCGCGGAAGGTTCGGTCGCCGAGGTGCAGGCCAACCCGAAGGTGCAGGAGGTCTATTTGGGCACCGCCGCGGCAGGCGCCGACGGCATCGAACTCGTCGAGGAGAACTCCTGATGCTGCAACTGGTCGACGTCCACGCTGGTTACGGACGCTCCGAGGTCATCCACGGCGTCAGCATCGAGGTGCCGACCGACGGGGTCGCCGCCGTAATGGGGCACAACGGCGCGGGCAAGACGACCCTGTTGCGCGCAGCGGTCGGCCTGCTCAAATGCAATTCGGGCAAGGTGCTGTTCGACGGTGAAGAGCTCACCAAACTGCGGCCCAGCGCCCGCGTGAAGCGCGGGCTGGCATACGTGCCACAGGGGCAGCAGTCCTTCGGCCAGCTGACGACTGCCGAGAACCTTCAGGTCGTCGCCGACGGCCGCAAGTACGGTAAGCAGCTCATCGACGAGCAGCTGGATCTGTTCCCCGCGTTGAAGGAACTGCTCACCCGGCGGGCCGGCCTGCTGTCGGGCGGTCAGCGCCAGCAGCTGGCGATTGCACGCGCGCTGATCACCACCCCCAAGTGCCTGATCCTCGACGAGCCCACCGAAGGTATTCAGCCGTCAGTTGTCGCCGAGATCGAAGCGGCGATCACCGCCCTGACAGAGCGCGGCGACCTCGGGGTGCTGCTGGTCGAACAGCACATCGGTTTCGCGCTGGAATCCGCGCAGCGCTATTACATCCTCGAGGCGGGCCGGGTCACGTCCAGCGGTACCGGTGGCTCGGCATCGGAGGCTGACGTGCGCGCCGCCATGGCCATCTAGCGGCCATTTGCTGGTTCGCGCACGCTCGCGGCTCACGAAATGGCACGCTGCAATGCGTGAGCGCACCCGCCGAGGCCAAGGTACTTCTCGACACGGGCGGGCTCGTCGTCACTGACGACGGCCGTCGGGTCAACATCTTCGACCGGTGCACGGGCGGGCTCGCGACAGTCGCTTTCGTGCTCGGCGTACTCACGCTCGTCGTCGGCGGGTTCGGCCTGGTCGCAATGATCACAAAGGTCCCCTCATCGGGGCTCGGCGCGATCTTCGTCGCCGTCGGGGTTGCGCTCGCGGCGGTGATGTACCGCGTGGTCATGACAATTCTCCGTCGCCGCAAGCAACCGCTACACAGCTGCCGCTCGGTCGCGGTGATCGACCGCAAGCTCGGGCTGTTCAGCTACGGCGGCGGCGCCATCGTCCCGCTGGACCAGGTGCAGTTCGCCCGCAGGATGCAAATCGGTTCCAGCTCACCAAAACTCGTCGCGCTCACCCCCGGCGGGACCAAAGTTCTCAAGCGCGGCAACCCTTTCGACGGCGGTGTCGGCAACGCCGACGAAGTTCTCACCGCAGTTGTGCGCGGCGGCTGATCCGTGCAGGTCTCGAGGCGGTCCGCGCTCGCCCTCTTCGCGACCGCTGTCGGCGGAGCGGCGTTCGGTGTGTCCTCCTGCGGATCAGCGCCGTCAACGACCCCGAGGGCCCCGACCGCGCTACCCGAGAACGCACTCATCACCCTCGGCGTCCAAGCCGGTCCGCCGCCTGTGCCACACCGGACCGGCATCTCGTCGGCGCTGAAGATCGGCGACGATGTCTACCAAATCGATTGTGGCCTAGGCTCGTTGAACGCGTTCACCAATGCCGGGCTGAAGTTCGACCAGCTGCGGAGCATATTCATCACGCACCTGCACACTGATCACACGGTCGACTACGGCAGCTTTCTGTTCTCCGGCGGCTATACGGCGGCCAAGGGTAAAGCGCCGGTCACGGTCTACGGGCCAGGTCCCGCGGGCGGGCTGCCAGCCAGCCAGGTCGGCAACGCAAACCCGGCGACGATCGACCCGGCACATCCGACCCCGGGCCTGGCTGAGATGACGAAGTCGCTGCAGCAAGCGTTCGCCTACACGAACAACATCTTCATCCGCGACATGGGCACCGATGACCTCCAGACGTTGTTCGCGGTCACCGAGATCGCCGTGCCACCAGAAGCCAACTACCAGAACAGATCACCGAAGACCGACCCCTTCCCGGTGATGTCGGACGACAACGTCTCGGTGACCGCGACGCTGGTGTCGCACTACGACGTCTTTCCCGCGTTCGGCTTGCGCTTCGACCTGAAAAAGTCCGGCGTGTCCGTCACCTTTTCCGGTGACACCACCAAGTCCGAAAACCTGATCACGCTCGCGAAAGACACCGACATCCTGGTGCACGAGGCGCAGTTCAGCCTCGACGACGCCTACTACGGCAACAGGTTCCCGCCGAACTACCTGAAAAGCTCACACACATCGGCCGTGCAGGTCGGTGAGGTCGCCGCGGCGGCCAATGCCGGCCACGTCGTCCTGAGCCACTACGAGCCCACCGACCTGCCCGACTCCGAATGGAACGAGGCGATCGGTCAGAACTTCTCGGGCAAGCTCACGGTCGCACGCGACGGCCAAGTCTTCACTCTCTGAGATCACGAGCCCAGCGTTGCAGGAAGTCGCCCGCCGAAGAGCTTGATCGCGTTCTCGGAACTGACCTTCCGGCGGGTCGCGTCGTCCATCGGGAACGACGCCAGGAAGTCGGCACCGGCTTGGTTGTCATCCATCGGGTAGTCGACCGAGAACATCACCCGGTCTGCGCCGATCACTTCGAGAGTGCATGCGAAGGATGGCGGACAGAAATTGCCGCTCGTCGTTACATGAAAGTTGTTGCGTAAGTACTCCGACGGCAGGTTCTGCAACTTGTGGCCATCGCCGTTACCGCCGAGCCCGTAGTAGCGATCGATTCGATATGCGGCGAACGGAAGCATCTCTCCGAGGTGTCCGATGATCATCTGCAATCGCGGGAATCTGTCGAACAGCCCCGAATAAATCAGGCGCAACACGTGGGTACCTGTCTCGGCGGCGAAACCCCAAGACGCAAGATGCAGACCGTCGTCGACGTACGGTGCGAACCACGCGTCCATCACGGCGGGGTGAGGCGTCGTCGGGTGCAGATAGACCGGGGCGCCCAGCGATTGGGCACGCTCGAACAGCACTTCGTACGCCGGATCGTCGAGGTATCGACCCTGACAGTGCCCGTTGATCAACGCACCGACCAATCCCAATTCGGTTACTGCACGCTCGAACTCGGCCGCAGCGGCCTCGGGATCCTGCGTTGCCAACGTCGCGAAGCCGCCGAACCGGTGCGGGTTCGCGCGCACCGACTCGGCCAGATCGTCGTTGGCGCGGCGCGCGAGATTCACAGCGAGGGCGACATCGGTCTCGTCCTGCACACCGGGGTCGAACAGCGACAGGATCTGGAAATCAATACCTGCAGCGTCCATCTGCTCGATTCGAAGGGGTCCCCGATCGTAGAGACGGTCGTAAGCGACGGGATTGTTGGTGCGCAGCCAGGTGCCCACCACGTTGTCGGCGCTGGCCGGATCCCAGGCGAAGTGTTCTTCGAGTGCGATCAGCGACATGGCACCTCCGTGGTCGGGTCGGCTCAACCCTACGCGGATGATTCGGCATGCTGGTGGTGATCGTTTCATGCGCTAACGGGTTGATCACCAGCACCACATGCGTGCGATCAACCCGCTAAGACAGCGGACCGCGTATCAGGCTCGGTTGAGCCGCGAGAGGACGTCTACCAGAACATCGTCGACGGCGACGTCGACCTGCTCACCGGTCGCCAGGTTCTTGACCCCGACGGTGCCCGCCTCGATATCCCGGTCTCCGGCGACCAGTGCAATCGACGCACCGGAGCGGTCCGCAGCCCGCATCGCGCCCTTGATACCGCGGTCACCGTACGAGAGGTCGACGCGCACACCCGCGGCGCGCAATCGTGCCCCGAGCACCGCCAACGTGACCTTGGCCTGCTCACCGAGTGGCACGGCGAACACGTCGACGCGGGCGGTACCGCCGACGGTCTTGCCCTCGGCCTTCAAGGCCAGCATCGTCCGGTCGACACCGAGACCGAAACCGATGCCGGACAGATCTTTTCCGCCGAGCTGGCTCATCAGACCGTCATACCTGCCACCGCCGCCGATACCCGACTGTGCACCAAGGCCGTCGTGCACGAACTCGAAGGTGGTCTTGGTGTAGTAGTCCAGGCCGCGGACCATGCGGGGATTGATGACGTACGGCACCCCGAGCGCATCCAGATGCGCGAGGACGGTCCGGAAGTGCTGCTTGGCGACATCGGAGAGGTGATCCAGCATCACTGGTGCGTCCGCGGTCATCTCTCGCACCTTGGGGCGCTTGTCGTCAAGCACCCGCAATGGGTTGATCTCGGCGCGCCGGCGAGTGTCTTCATCCAAGTCGAGCTTGAACAGAAAGTCCTGCAACAGTTCCCGGTACTGCGGACGGCACGTGTCGTCACCAAGCGAAGTGATCTCCAGCCGGAACCCGTCGAGACCAAGTGATCGGAAGCCGGCGTCGGCGATCGCGATCACCTCGGCGTCCAGCGCCGGATCGTCGACACCGATGGCCTCCACCCCGACCTGCTGCAGCTGACGGTAACGGCCGGCTTGCGGGCGTTCGTAGCGGAAGAACGGGCCGGCGTAGCAGAGCTTGACGGGCAGCGGCCCGCGGTCCAGTCCGTGCTCGATCACCGCGCGCATCACCCCCGCGGTGCCCTCCGGGCGCAACGTCACCGAGCGGCCGCCCCGATCGGCGAAGGTGTACATCTCCTTGGACACCACGTCGGTGGACTCCCCCACGCCGCGGGCGAACAGCGCGGTGTCCTCGAAGATCGGGAGTTCGACATCGCCGTAACCCGCGCGGCGGGCCGTGGCCAGCAGACCGTCACGGACGCCGACGAATTGCGCCGAGTCCGGCGGCAGATAATCCGGGACGCCCTTGGGCGCCTGAAAATCACTCACTAGTTCAAGCCTTCGAGGAATGGGTTGCTACGACGTTCGAATCCGATCGTGGTCTTCTCGCCGTGTCCAGGTAGTACCACGGTGTCGTCATCGAGCACCAACAGTTTTGTGACGATCGAGCCGAGCAGATCGCGCCCGCTGCCACCGGGCAGGTCGGTGCGGCCGACCGATTGCCGGAACAGCGTATCGCCGGTGAAAACGACTTCTTCAGTGCCCTCGGATACGCGGAAAACGACCGAGCCGCGCGTGTGCCCGGGTGTGTGGTCGACCGTCACGGTGATACCCCCCAGTTCCACTTTGTCGCCATCCTTGTCCAATTCCACGACCTGCTTGGGCTCTGAGAACAGCGCGCTGAATGCCAGTCGCGCCAGCTTCGGCCCGAAATCCTTGATCGGGTCGGTCAGCATGAAGCGGTCATCAGGATGGATGTAGGCCGGGCAGCCGTACATGTCGGCCACCTTCTGCGCCGACCAGATGTGGTCGATGTGACCGTGGGTGAGCAACACGGCGGCGGGGGTGAGGTGATTCTCGTCGAGGATTCGACGTAATGGCGCCATCGCCCGTTGGCCCGGGTCGACGATGATCGCGTCGCTGCCCGCCCGCTGAGCCAGCACGTAGCAGTTGCATGCCAGCATGCCCGCCGGGAATCCGGTGACCAACACGGGTCCAGTTTTCCATCTCGGATGACGTGGGTCGTAACGCCACACTCAGCAACGCCTGGCACACTCGTTGCCGACCGATCGATACAAGGAGGACACGGGCGGTGCCGACCAACGAACAGCGGCGGGCGACAGCGAAGCGCAAGCTCGAGCGGCAATTGGAGCGTCGGGCGGCCAAAGAGCGCCAGCGTCGCATCTTCACCATCGTGGGATCCGTGGTGGGTGTCCTCGTCGTCGCAGGCGGCGTTGCGGCCGCGATCATTCTCACCAGGGGCGATTCGGACAGCGAGACCACCGCCGCCACTGATTCCTCGACCCCGACGAGCACGGAGCCCGCCGGCCCGGGCACGCTGCCCGCGTTCGCGGCGCCTGCCGGTCTCGGCGACAACTGCGAGTACCCGGCAGCGGAGAAGGCCAGCAAGGAGAACAAGCCGCCGCGGACGGGCAAAGTGCCGACCGACCCCGCCGAGGTCAGCGCAAGCATGGAGACCAACCAGGGCAACATCGGCCTGATGCTGGACAACGGCAAGTCGCCCTGCACGGTGAACAGCTTCGCCAGCCTGGCGAACCAGGATTTCTTCAACGGCACCACGTGCCATCGGCTGACGACGTCAGAGTCACTTTCGGTGCTGCAGTGCGGCGACCCGACGGGACAGGGCACCGGCGGCCCTGGCTACCAGTTCGCCAACGAGTACCCGACGAACCAGTACCAGCCCGACGATCCGAAGCTGATGGAACCGGTGCTGTATCCGCGCGGCACACTGGCCATGGCCAATGCCGGCCCGAACACCAACGGCAGCCAGTTCTTCCTGGTGTACAAGGACTCGCAACTGCCACCCGGCTACACGGTGTTCGGCACCATCGATGAGACCGGGCTCGCCACGCTGGACAAGATTGCGGCGGCGGGCACGGCCGACGGTGCTCCGGATGGGGCGCCAAAGTCTGAGGTCAAGATCAATAAGCTGCAGCTGGATCCGTGACCAACCCGCCGCCGTACGGCGCGTATCCCCCGCCGTACGGCGGATATCCGCCGTACAGCGGATATCCGACGCCCCAGCCGACGAATCCGCTGGCGATCGCTTCACTGGTGTGCGCGCTCCTGTTCGCCCCTCTGGGCATCGTGTTCGGACACATCTCGCTGTCGCAGATCAAGAAATCCGGTGAAGAGGGCCGCGGGCTGGCGGTCGCGGGCCTGGTGATCGGATATCTGGTCACCGCACTCGCCATCCTCGTAGTGGTGCTGAGCGTGTTGTTCGTCATCGCGGTGGGCCGCAGCCTCGAGAACTTCGACAACGGGACGTCGTACTACACGGCAACACCAACGCAGCCGGTCGACGCCCCGCCGCTGCCAGAGTTCAAGCCGCCCGCCACGCTCGGGTCCAACTGCCAGTACCCGGCCACAACGGAACCGGCGAGCAAGCCGGCCAAGCCGCCCCGCACCGGGCGAGTGCCGACCGAGCCTGCGTTGGTCAGCGCCAGCATCACCACCAACCGCGGTGGCATCGGCTTGCAGTTGGACAACGCCAAATCCCCCTGCACAGTCAACAATTTCGCCAGCCTCGCTCAGCAGGGTTACTTCGACGACACCACCTGCCACCGGTTGGCCGCGACCCCGACGCTCGGAATGCTCCAGTGCGGCGATCCGAGCGGAACGGGTCAGGGCGGCCCCGGCTATCGATTCCCGAACGAGTACCCGACCAACCAATTTCGGCTGACCGACCCGATGATGCAGCAATCAGTTCTGTACCCGCGGGGCACGCTCGCGATGGCCAACTCGGGCCTGGGCACCAACGGCAGCCAGTTCTACCTCGTCTACCGGGACTCGATGCTGCCCCCGACCTACACCGTGTTCGGCACCATCGATCAGACCGGGCTGGCCACGCTGGACAAGATCGCCGCCGCCGGTGTCGCCGACGGAGGTGACGACGGCAAGCCCGAGCAGGACGTGATGATCGAAAACGTGCGACTTGACTGACGTCGCGGGCTATTTCGCACTGGTCATCGGCCTGTTCGCGGTCGTCTCGGCCGGTCTGCTCTTCGCAAAGGTGTTGCGCGCGCGGTCTTTTGTGCCGGTTCCCGCGCGCATCATCGAGAAGTCCATCGACGAGGCGTCGGTCCCCACCGCCGCCGGCGATTCGGGAGGGCCACGTTATGAAGCACGAGTGCGATACGCGTACGCGGTGAACGGGACAGAGTTCATCGGCGATCGACTGGGTCTTTACCGGACGACCTATCTGCGTGGCGCGGCGAAAAAGCACGTGTCGCGACTACCGGACACCGTGACGGTCTTCGTCGATCCGAAGAATCCGGCGACCTCAGTCCTGTCGCGGCAAGGACTGGGATTGGCGTTGTTGGTCGGGGGGTTCGGCGCCTTCGTCGTCATCATCGCGCTCGCCGTCATCCTCGCGTAGTGCGCTAGGAGCTGGGCCGCGTCTCGATGTAGAACTCGACGTCGTCGCCCTCGACCTTGGTGATCCGCATATCCGCGGTGTACTCCGTGCCCTCAGGCCCGGTGAACTTGCACTCGAACTTCGTTCCCACTTTGGCCTCGACGCCTTCGGGGCACTTGACGTCGTTCGGCGTGAAACCTGTTTGCTTCTTCACCAAATCGACGACGGATTGTGCGGCGCCATCGGGCTTGATGGTCGAGCCGCAGCCGGTGATCAGCACGGCGACAGCGACAATCGTCGCCACAAGTGCGGTCCGCATCGCCGAATTATGACAGAAATTGACGAGCGTGCGATTCTTTGCCGAAAACCGTCACGCCGCGGATGTCACACGGTAAACGTCGTACACGCCCTCCACGTTGCGCACCACGTTGAGCAAATGGCCCAGGTGCTTCGGATCGCCCATCTCGAAGGTGAATCGGCTAACCGCAACCCGGTCATCGGAGGTGGTCACCGAAGCAGACAGGATGTTCACTTTTTCGTCGGCGAGCACCCGGGTCACGTCAGACAGCAACCGGTGCCGATCCAATGCTTCCACCTGAATCGCGACCAGGAACACCGACGACGGCGATGGTGCCCACTGCACGTCGATGATCCGCTCCGACTGTTCCTGCAGCGATGACGCATTGGTGCAGTCGGTGCGGTGCACGCTGACTCCGCCACCGCGGGTGACGAACCCCATGATGATGTCCCCGGGGACGGGTGTGCAGCATTTGGCGAGCTTGGTCAGCACCCCGGGGGCGCCGGGCACCGCCACGCCGACATCGTCGGTGCTGCGCTGGCGCACCGGCATGGTGGCCGGCGTTGAGCGCTCGGCGATCTCGTCGGCGGCGTCCTCATCGCCGCCGAGTTGCGCCACGAGCCGCTGCACGACGTGCCGCGCCGAAACATGACCTTCGCCCACCGCGGTGTATAGCGCCGAGACGTCGGCGTAGCGCAGCTCACGCGCCAGCGCTGCCACCTGTTCGGCATTCATCAACCGCTGCAAAGGAATTCCGGCACGACGCACTTCACGCGCGATGGCGTCCTTACCGGTTTCGAGTGCTTCTTCGCGGCGTTCCTTCGCGAACCATTGGCGGATCTTTGCCTTCGCCCGGGGCGAGACCACGAACGTCTGCCAGTCACGCGACGGGCCGGCGTTGGGCGCCTTGGACGTGAAAACCTCGACCTGGTCGCCGTTTTCGAGCTTGCGCTCCAAGGCGACCAGCCGACCGTTGACGCGGGAACCGATGCAGCGGTGGCCTACCTCGGTGTGCACGGCGTAGGCGAAATCCACCGGCGTAGAACCGGTCGGCAGCGTGATCAGATCACCCTTCGGGGTGAACACGAAGATCTCCTGGACCGCAAGGTCGTAACGCAACGACTCGAGGAACTCGCCGGGGTCGGCGGCCTCCCGCTGCCAGTCGAGGAGCTGACGCATCCAGGCCATGTCGTCGATCTCCGCGGCACCACTGGCGGCCGAAAGCCCGTTGCGGCCTTTGGCTTCCTTGTAGCGCCAGTGCGCGGCGATGCCGTACTCCGCCGTCTTGTGCATATCCGTGGTGCGGATCTGCACTTCCAGCGGCTTGCCCTCGGGTCCGACGACCGTGGTGTGCAACGACTGATACACACCGAACCTGGGCTGGGCGATGTAGTCCTTGAAGCGTCCGGCAATCGGCTGCCACAGCGAATGCACCACGCCCACAGCCGCATAGCAGTCGCGGACCTCGTCGCAGAGGATACGCACACCCACGAGGTCGTGGATGTCGTCGAAGTCGCGGCCCTTGACGATCATCTTCTGGTAGATCGACCAGTAGTGCTTGGGCCGGCCTTCCACCACCGCGTTGATCTTCGACGCAGTCAGCGTCGCGGTGATCTCGGCACGCACCTTCGCCAGATAAATGTCGCGCGACGGCGCCCGATCGGCGACCAGCCGCACGATCTCCTCGTACTTCTTCGGATGCAGGATCGCGAACGACAGGTCCTCGAGCTCCCATTTGACGCTCGCCATACCGAGCCGATGTGCCAGCGGCGCAATCACTTCCAGCGTCTCGCGGGACTTGGCCGCCTGCTTCTCCGGCGGCAGGAAGCGCATGGTGCGCATGTTGTGCAGCCGGTCGGCGACCTTGATCACGAGCACCCGCGGATCGCGGGCCATCGCGAGGATCATCTTGCGGATGGTCTCGCCCTCGGCGGCGGTACCCAGGGCGACCTTGTCCAGTTTTGTCACGCCGTCGACCAGGTGGCCGACCTCGGTGCCGAACTCCTCGGTCAGCGCATCGAGGGTGTAGCCGGTGTCCTCGACGGTGTCGTGCAGCAGGGCCGCGATCAGCGTCGTGGTGTCCATCTCGAGCTCGGCCAAGATGTTGGCCACGGCCAGCGGATGGGTGATGTACGGGTCACCGGAGCGGCGCAACTGGTCGGCATGCCGCTCGTCGGCCACCTCGTACGCGCGCTGCAGCAGGGTCAGGTTCGCCTTCGGATAGAACTGCTTGTGGACGGCCACCAGCGGCTCCAGCACCGGGTTCACGGCGCTGCGCTGTGCCGTCATCCGGCGGGCCAGCCGGGCCCGCACCCTGCGCGACGCGCTGGTCGCCGCCTTCGAGGAATCCGCCTTGGGGATCTCCAGGGGCTGCGTCTCGGCCATCTGCGCACTCGGCGGCGACTGCACGGCCTGGCCCGTGCCGGGAGCATCCCCGTTTGCAGCCACCGTCACCTCCTGAAGTCGCTCAGACTTTCCAGAATACGGCTCAGACGGTGAGCAAGGACGTCACAGGCAGCGGTTTGAGCACTTCGCGCCCGCTCAGCGCCGTCAGCTCGAGCACAACCGCAGCGGCTGGAACCTCCGCACCGCAGTGTCGCAGCAGCTTCTCGGTCGCCGCCATCGTCCCGCCGGTGGCGAGAACATCGTCGATGATGACGACCGTTCGCCCTTCGAGATCGATGCCGTCAGCAGGCAGTTCCAGCGTCGCCGAGCCGTACTCCAGCTGGTAGGTCTCGCTGTGCACCGGCGGCGGCAACTTGCCACCCTTGCGGACCGCCAGCACCCCAGTCCCGAGTCGCAGCGCGACCGCGGCTCCGAGCAGGAAACCGCGCGCGTCGATACCCGCTACCAGGTCGGCGCCCTCGGCCGTCTCAGCGAGCGCGTCGGTGACCTTCGCCAGCCCGTGCGCGTCGGCCAGCAGGGGCGTCAGATCCTTGAACTGGATACCTGGCTCGGGAAAATTCGGCACCTCACGCATCAGCGATGCGACGAGTGCCGAGATGTCCGACTCGCTCACCCGCCCAGAGCCCAACGATCCATGTTCCATCCCGCGCCCCATCGAGTCGGACTGCTGCTTACCGCGTACATGTCTTTCGACGTCAACACGGTTCGCTGCTGACGATAGAGCGGAATGGTCGGCATGTCAGTCCACAGGATCGATCCGCCTTCACCGAGCAGTCGAGACAGCTCCTTCGGATCGGATGTCACCGCGATCGCCGCGATGATGCCGTCGACACGCTCGTTGGAGAAGCGCGACAAATTATTGCCATTGGCGGAATGCAGATCGTAGGCGTCCATCGAATTGGATCCGGTCGAACCACTACCCGCCGCGCCACCCGTGCTGGCGATCAGAACGTCGATCTCGTTGCTGCGCAGCGTGAGTGGTCCAGTTTCGTTGGACGCGACGTCCTGCACGGTGATGCCGGCGGGAGCGCACGCCTTGGCAATCGCGCCGACGGTCGCGGCGAGCCGGGCGTTGGGGCTCTGATAGCCGATGCGGACGGTCAACGGCCGCCCATTGATCGCGGCCCGCGCCGCCACCGGATTGGCGACGGTGAACTTGCCGCCTTCGACCGCACTTTCGGCCGCGCTGTAGGCATCCTCGGTGACGGGATTCAGCCGTGCGTTCGCGATCGGCACCTGGGCGTTACGGGCGATGACGTCACGGGGGGTGCAGAGGGCCAGCGCGCGTCGCTCCGGCGGCGCAGACATCGGACCCTTCGAGGAGAAGATGAGCTGTTCGATACCGGCGGACGGAGCGTCGGTGCGGACGTAATCGTCGGGCAGGTTCAGCGTGCCGGACGAACCCGTAGATACGTCGACGACGTCGTAGGCGCGCTGGTTGATGCGGTCCTGAATGTCGGCACCGCGCGGCCAGACAGTGATTCTGGAGGTGACCGGCGCCGCTCCCCACCACTTGTCGTTGGCGACGAGCTTGACGGCGCCTTCGTCAGTGACCGAGTCCAGCTTGAACGGGCCCGACGACGGGAACTTCTTGAGGTCGATATCAGGCGTCAGGTTCCAGGTGGTGTTCCACGCCTTAGCGATTCGGTCGATGGCCGCGAGGTCGTTATTCGTGATCGCGGCGGTGACGCCGCCGTCGGGCAGACCAAGTTCATCGGCGATCACATGCGACGGCATCATCGACGTCGCGGCGAACAGCTGACCGTAGTCGACGAATGCGCGGTCCTGCGCGAAGGACACGCGGGCCTTCTTCTGGCCCGGCGCGCAGTCGACCGACGCGATGTCGGTGTAGCCGGCACGACTGGCCGCGTCGAACCCGGGGAACCGTCCGGACTGCGACGCCCAGGCCAGGACCATGTCGTCGCACGAGATCGGCTTGCCGTCGGAATACACCGCGGCGGCGTTGATCTCATAGTCGAGGATCAGGGGCGCCCGGCCGACCACCGAGATCTTGCCAAAGTCGTGGTCACCGACGATCTGGCCGTCGGGGCCGTGATAGTTGAAACCTGTCAGCACCCTTGCGAACGCCTGCGGACCCCCGGATGCGGCACCGGCAACCGTGTTGGTGTTGTAGGTCGACAGCAAGCCGTCCATCGCGAAGTCGATGCTCTCGGCGGGGCCCCGCGAACACGCCGACAGACCCGCGGCACCGACCGTCAGCACGGCCGCCAGAGCACCCGCACGCCGGCTCCATGCCATCATCTGGGCTACCGCCGCCGGGCGTCGCGCTTACCCGACGGTCGTCCGGTCCGGCTGTTCGTCGGCCGGACCGGCCGCGCGCCGGGCGCGGGCTTGTCCGGTGGTGGCGTGGTGCTAGCCGCCGGCGACGACACTGCTGCCTTCGCCTGCGTCGCCTTGCCCTCGCCTGGCTCCTCGCCGATGTCCTGCGTGCTGTCCGACAGCTTCGCGGCACTTCCCTTGCGGCGGTTCAACACCCGGCGGGTGTGGTTGCGCACCACTGTGGTGCGTTCCCGCAGCGACACCAGCAGCGGTGTGGCGAAGTAGATCGACGAGTAGGTACCGACGATGACGCCGACGAGCTGTACGAGAGCCAGGTCCATCAGTGTGCCGACGCCCAGCAGCCAGACCGCGACCACCATCAGCGCCAGAATCGGCAGCACCGAGATCACGCTCGTGTTGATGGACCGCATGAAAGTCTGGTTGACCGCGAGGTTGGCGTGCTCCGCGAACGTCCGGCGGGTGGTGTGCTCGAAGCCGTGGGTGTTCTCCTCGACCTTGTCGAACACGATCACGGTGTCGTAGAGCGAGAAGCCCAGGATGGTCAGCAGGCCGATGACCGTCGCGGGCGTGACCTCGAAACCGACGATGGAATAGATGCCGGCGGTGACGACGAGGTCGAATACCAGCGTGGCCAACGCGGCGACCGCCATGTAGCGCTCGTATCGCACCGTGATGTAGATCGCGGCCAATGCGAGGAACACCACCAGGGCGATCAGTGCCTTCTCGGTGATCTGTCCGCCCCAGGTCTCCGACACCGCGGAGTCGCTGATGGCGTTCTTGTCGGGCTGACCGTCGGGACCGCGCGGCTGGAACGCATCGAACATCGCGGTGCGCAGCGTCTCGATCTCTTGGTTGTTCAGGGTCTCCGAGCGAATCTGCACGGTGGCCGAATCGCCACTGCCGACGACGACCACGGCGTCGGCTTCCTTGCCCAACGCCTCGCTGAACACGTCTTCGACCTGCTGGGTGCTGACGATGCCACTGGCGGTCTGCGCCGGCATCGATACCTTGGTGCCCCCCTCGAAGTCGATGCCGAAGGTGAAGCCGCGGATCAGGATGCTCGCGACACAGATGGCAACGATCGCGCCGCTGACGGAGAACCACAGCTTGCGCTTGCCGATGACCTCGAATGCGCCGGTACCGGTGTAGAGCCGGGTGAAGAAGCCATGCCGTGGCGTCGCGGCCTCGAGGTCAGGCGCCTCGACGGCTTCGGTCAGCACGTTGTCCACGTCTGCGTTTTTGTCTTTGTGTTTGGCGGCCATGTCGCTACCCCCGTCCCGTCACGTGTGCGGCCGCACGGCGCTCGCGGGCGATCTGCTGCACCGCGCCCAAGCCGTTCAGCTTCGGCTTCGCCATGGTCGGCGACTTCGACGCCATGTAGACGATCGGCCACGTCACCAGGAACACCACTACGACGTCGAGGATGGTCGTCAGGCCCAAGGTGAACGCGAAGCCCTTCACCTGGCCGACCGCCAGGACGTAGAGGACGGCCGCCGCCAGGAACGTGACCGCGTTGCCGGACAGAATCGTCTTGCGTGCCCTGTTCCAACCACGGGGCACAGCCGACCGGAACGATCGGCCGTCGCGTATCTCGTCCTTGATGCGTTCAAAGAACACGACGAACGAGTCGGCGGTCATACCTATACCGATGATCAAACCTGCGATGCCGGCCAGGTCGAGCGTGTAACCGATGTATCTACCGAGAAGCACCAGGATCGCGTAAACCATTGCGCCGGAAGCGACCAACGACAGCGCGATGAGAACGCCCAGTATTCGGTAGTACAGCAGCGAATAGAGCAGCACGAGCGCGATACCGACTGCACCTGCGATCAAACCGGCGCGCAACGAGGTCAAACCCAATGTCGCCGAGACGGTTTCGGCCTCCGAAGACTCGAATGACAACGGGAGCGAACCGTACTTCAGCACGTTGGCGAGTTCGCGCGCCGTCTGCTCGGTGAACTGACCGCTGATCTGAGTGCGACCACCGGGGATGGGCTCACGGATCTCGGGTGCGCTGACCACTTGGGAGTCCAGCACGAACGCGGTCTGGGTACCGACGTTCGCGGCGGTGAAGTCGGCCCAGATCTTGGTCGCGTCGCCCTTGAACTGGACGTCGACGAGGTAGATGCCCTGCTGCTGATCGAAGCCCGAGCTCGCATTCTCGATCTGCTCACCGCTGATGATCGACTTGTCGAGCAGATAGACCTCTTTCCCGTCCTGCGAGCACGTGACCAACGGCAGGTTCGGGTCGTCGTTACCCGCGAGCACGTCGTCCTCGCCGCAGCGGGTGGCCTGGAATTGCAGCGCCAGGATCTGGATCTGCTGATCGCTGCTCTGCCGCAATTCCTTCTCGTCGGCAATGCGCTGGGACAGCGGGACGTCACCGGACGGTGGAGCCGGCGTCTGCGTCCCAGGGGCCGGTGCAGGCTCCTGTCCCGGCGCTGGCGTCGGCTGTGGCGGTGCCGGCGGCTCCGGTACGGGCTGGGCCGGCGGCTCGACGGGATAGGGACGAGGCTGCGGCGCGGGCGACTGGGCCGGCTGCTCGACGGCACCTGGCGGGAGGACTACCGCGCCGGGGTCGGCCCCTGGAGGCGCTCCGGGCGCTCCCGGCGCCCCGGGGATGCCGGGAATCCCTGGTTCTCCGCCCGGTAAGCCCGGAGGTGTCCCCTGCGGCGCCTCTGCCGGCGGCTGCTGCTGGGGCTGCGCCGCGGCCGACGGCATCGCGTGGACCACCGGCCGGATGTACAGCCGCGCCGTCTGGCCCAGGTTGCGCGCCTCACTGCTCTCGTTACCGGGAACGGTGATGACGAGGTTGTCGCCGTCGATGATGACTTCGGACCCCGACACGCCAAGACCGTTGACGCGATCGTTGATGATCGTCTGCGCCTGATTGAGGGCGTCACGGGTGGGACGGGAGCCGTCCGGCGTGCGAGCGGTGAGAGTTACGCGGGTGCCACCCTGGAGGTCGATGCCGAGCTTGGGCTCGGCCTTCTTGTCCCCTGTCAGGAACACCAACAGGTATGCGCCGACCAGCAGTACCAGAAAGAGCGCAAGGTAGCGGGCAGGGTGCACCGGCGTTGAAGGCGATGCCACGTTTCTAGGGTCTCCTCGAGATCAGTTCGTCAGCACCGCAAAGGGTACGTGCTCAGGCTGAGTAGTCAGCCCTCAGTCCTTGGTGTTCGGGCTTTCGGTGATTTCGGTCGCCGTCGATTCCTCGTCTTCGACGTCCTCGAAATCATCGTCATCGGTGATCTTGTCGCGCACGGCCAGCTTCATCCACGTGGTTACCACGCCAGGCGCGATCTCCAGGTCGATGGAGTCGTCGGCTATGCCGGTGATCGTGCCTTCCAGGCCCGAGGTCGTGTGGATGCGATCCCCGATCTGCAGCGACTCGTGCAGATCGATCGTGGCCTGCATCGCCTTCTTCTGTCGGCGCGATGCGAAGAACATGAACGCGCCCATGATGATGATGAGGGGCAGGAAGATGACCAGATCCATGTCAGCAGCAGTCTTTCGTATCGGTCTCGGTGTCACAGCGCAGACCGGCAGGTCAGACGCTTCGTCAGTGACCAGTGTGCCATTGCGGCCCCGGATGACCGAGGCCCCCATCGTCGCGGCCCGGTGTTAGCTTGCTGTAGTGCTCGGGCACCTCGGCGTCAACGTTCCTGATCTGAGGGCGTCCAAGAGCTACTACGACGCGGTCATGCCGCTGCTGGGATTCGACGAGTTTGTCGCCGCAGAAGACGAGTTCGCCTACCGGCCCGCGAGCGGCAAGCCTGGCACCTATCTGTTCTTCTATCCGTCGGCCGAGGACTCGCGGTATTCGCGGCACCGGACCGGTCTTCAGCATTTGGCGTTCATCATGCGGTCGCGCTCGCTCGTGAACGACGTGCATGAGCTCGTTGTCAGCGATCTGGTCCCGCGGTTCGGCGGCGAAGTGCTGCACCAGCCTCAGGTTTTTCCGCAGTATCCGCAGCCGTACTTCGCGACGTTCTGGCTCGACCCGTGGGGACTGATGCTCGAAGCGGTGTGCCATCACGACCGCGATTGACTGATCGCGACGAATTCCGTTGTGTTGATCTATGGCAACGGACGATTCCGTCAGAAGCTGGCGGAGTTTTCAATCGGATCGGTGCATAGCCGACTAGGCTCGAACCGCGGCGCGGCATGCGCCGAATCCACATCGACAGGAGTCGGAATTGAGCACCGTCGAGCAGAGCCGCTACCTCGCCACCGAGATACCCGGCCCGCTTTCGCAGGCGCTGATCGACAGGAAGACCGCCGCCGTTTCCCGCGCGGTGGGCAACACCATGCCCGTGTACGCGTCGCGGGCGTTCGGCGGCATCGTCGAGGACGTCGATGGCAACCGGCTCATCGATCTGGGGTCGGGCATCGCGGTGACCACCATTGGTAACTCGTCGCCCGCCGTCGTCGCCGCGGTGCAAGATCAGGTCGCCCGCTTCACCCACACGTGTTTCATGATCACGCCGTACGAGGGCTACGTCGCGGTTGCCGAGCAGCTCAACCGGCTCACGCCGGGCAGCGGCGACAAGCGATCCGCGCTGTTCAACTCCGGCTCAGAGGCAGTGGAGAACGCGATCAAGGTCGCGCGGACCTACACCCGGAAGTCGGCGGTCGTGTCGTTCGATCACGCCTATCACGGCCGGACCAACCTGACCATGGCGTTGACCGCGAAGTCGATGCCCTACAAGCACGGCTTCGGTCCGTTCGCACCGGAGATCTACCGCGCACCGCTGTCGTATCCGTTCCGCGACGCGGAGTTCGGCAAGGAGATGGCCACCGACGGTGAGCTGGCGGCCAAGCGCGCCATCACAGTGATGGACAAGCAGGTTGGCGCCGATAACCTCGCCGCGGTCATCATCGAACCCATCCAGGGTGAGGGCGGGTTCATCGTGCCCGCGGACGGCTTTCTGCCCGCGCTGCTGGACTGGTGCCGCGACAACAACGTCATCTTCATCGCCGACGAGGTGCAGACCGGTTTCGCCCGCACCGGCGCGATGTTCGCGTGCGAACACGAAGGCATCGAGCCCGATCTGATCGTCACCGCCAAGGGCATCGCTGACGGCATGCCGTTGTCCGCCGTCACCGGTCGCGCCGAGATCATGGACGCACCGCATGTCAGCGGACTCGGTGGCACCTACGGCGGCAACCCGGTCGCGTGCGCGGCGGCGCTGGCGACCATCGAGACCATTGAGACCGACGGGCTCATCGAGCGGGCGCAGCAGATCGAAGCGCTGATGAAGGACCGCCTTGGGCGGTTGCAGGCCGAAGACGACCGGATCGGTGACGTGCGCGGTCGCGGGGCGATGATCGCGATGGAGCTGGTGAAACCAGGTAGTACCGAACCCGATCCCGATCTGACCAAAGCACTGTGCGCAGGATGCTACGCCGCGGGCGTGATCGTGTTGTCCTGCGGCACATTTGGCAACGTGCTCCGCTTCCTTCCCCCGCTGACCATCAGCGACGACCTTCTCGTTGAAGGTCTCGATGTCCTCGCGCTCGTGCTCAAAGACCTTTAATCGAAAGGAAACTCACGCTGTGACCAAGGTTCAGAATTTCATCGGCGGCGAACTCGTCGACTCCGTCAGCGGCGCAACGATGCCGCTCGTCGACCCGAGCACCGGCGAGGAGTACGCCACCGCGCCGATCTCCAATGAGGCCGACATCGACAATGCGTACTCGGCCGCGTCGAAGGCGTTCAAGGACTGGAGGCGCACGACACCGTCCAACCGTCAGAAGGCGCTGCTCGATTTCGCCGACGAGGTGGAGCGCAACGCGCAGGCACTCATCGAGGCCGAGGGCCGCAACACGGGCAAGCCGAACCACGTCACGGCGGCGGAGGAGATCCCGCCGATGCTCGATCAGATTCGTTTCTTCGCCGGCGCCGCAAGGGTGTTGGAGGGCAAGTCGGCCGGTGAGTACATGGAGAATCACACCTCGTGGATTCGCCGCGAGCCGGTGGGTGTGATCGGCCAGGTATCGCCGTGGAATTACCCGATGATGATGGCGATCTGGAAGTTCTGCCCGGCGATCGCCGCGGGCAACACTGTGGTGATCAAACCCAGCGACACCACTCCGGTCACCACGGTGATGCTCGCCGAGATGGCCGCCAAGCACTTCCCGCCCGGTGTGCTGAATGTCGTGTGCGGCGACCGGAACACCGGCGCCGCGGTCGTCGCGCATCCGACACCGGAGATGGTGTCGATCACCGGTTCGGTGGCCGCCGGCCGCGCGGTGGCCGTGAGCGCGGGCGGACACTTGAAGCGCACGCACCTGGAGCTAGGTGGTAAGGCGCCGGTGATCGTGTTCGACGACAGCGACATCGCCAGCGCCGCAGAGGGAATCGCAACGGCCGGTTATTTCAACGCCGGCCAGGACTGCACCGCGGCCACGCGTGTGCTGGCGACGGCCAAGGTGGCGTCGGATCTGACCGACGCCCTCGCCGAGCAGGCGCGCGGCGCGACCACGACGTTCGGCAAGGCCGCCGACGACGAAGACGCCTGGGTGCCCCCGGTCAACAACGTCAACCAGATGGAGCGGGTGCTGTCCTTCTTCGCCGACGTGCCGTCGCATGCGAAAGTAGCCGCGGGCGGAGAACGCCAGGGCGACAAGGGGTTTTACGTGGCGCCGACAGTTGTCGGCGGGCTTCACCAGGACGACCGGTTGGTCCAGCAGGAGATTTTCGGCCCAGTGATCACGGTGCAATCGTTCTCCGACGAGGACGAAGCGATCGCGTGGGCCAACGGCACGGAATATGGCCTGGCGTCATCTGTGTGGACGAAGGATGTGTCGCGGGCACTGCGAGTGTCGGCGGCGCTGGACTTCGGATGCGTCTGGATCAATACCCACATCCCGCTGGTCGCCGAGATGCCGCATGGCGGCTACAAGTCTTCGGGTCACGGCAAGGATCTGTCGATGTACGGCCTCGAGGATTACACGCGCATCAAGCACGTGATGGCCTTCACGGGCTAGGCGGGTTTTCGCGAAATTGCATTCCAGCAGGTGGCTACTCGCACTTCCGCTGCTGAAATTCCATCTCGCGGTTGATGAACTCGGTGATCGACCGTAGAACCAGTTCGCGGTCGATCAGCAGCGGCGAGGAATGGCCCGAACCAGCGGTGGCGACGACGGTGGCGTCGGTCATGGAGTCCGCGACAGCCTGCGCGTCGGCGGGGCGCCATCCGGTGATGTCGTCACGAGCGGCGATGAGCAATGTGGGTGCGGTGATTCGGGCCATGTCCACGGTCATGTCCGGCCGGTTGAGCATCATCGACCGCATAGCGTGGAACATCGCTCCTTTCTGCGCGTCGGTGAATCCGCTCATCACGGTCTTCGCGAGATCGGGTGCGGCTGCATATGATTCGCGCCCGACGAGCGCATCGGATAAAGGCTTCAGCAGGAGTGGGTTGGGACCGGTGAGCCGGTAGAGGTGCACCAGTGGCCAGACTTGGGTCCAGCGCTCTCCCGTACGCAGCGGGTGCGCCGGCGTGCCGATGGTGGTTAGCGTCCGGATCCTGTTGGGCTGGTGTGCGGCCAGCTGAATTCCGACATGGCCACCCCAGGCATTGCCCACCCAGTCGACCCGATCGAGTCCGAGAGCGTCCAGTACCTGCGCGGCCGCCGATACGCACTCGTCGAAGGTGAAATCGCGATCGACCGGCTCACTGCGGCCGTGTGACGGTCCGTCGATGACGTATACCGAATGGTCGCGCGTCAGGTCGTCCTGGAGACCACACCAGGATCTCGAGTCGAGAAACAGGCTGTGCCACAACACGACCGGCGAACCGCCGCCCATGCGCTCGACGTGCAAGCCACCCAGACCGGTGGTGATGAACTCGGTGACCATCACTACTCCATTTACTTCGGAAGCCGAAACTTCGGTATCCGTAGTATCCTCACAACCCATGGCCGCGTCAAGAGATCTGCCGCCCGACCGCCTGGCGATCGGACAACTGCTGGTGCGACTGCTGCGCGAGTTTCGCGACGATCTCGCCGCACCACGCGTGGATGCCGGGTACGGCGATGTCCGCGAGACACACTTCCAGATCTTTGGCAACATCCGGACGGGCGGTATTCGGCTCACGGAACTGGCCGACCGGGCGCAGCTGAGCCTGGCGGCGGCGTCGGAATTGGTCAACGATCTCGTCGAGCTCGGATATCTCACGCGTCGACCGGACCCATCCGACGGTCGAGCCAAACTCATCGACCTGACCAAGAAGGGGCAGTCGCTGATGGCGGACGCCGGCGGACGGGTCGTCGATATCGAGGACCGGTGGTCGAAGGTCGTCGGCGAACGGAACTTCACACAGATGACCAGGACCATGCAGCGCCTACTGGACGAACTGAACCCGAAGGACGCGCGGAGCTAGTCGGAACCAGTCACCAACGTGGCGACGAAGCTGCGGATGTCGTCGACCGTGAGTTCCACACCGTCGACCTCGAGTGCGATCAGGTCGGACATCAGATCATCGGCGGGCTGACGGCATCGGTTGGCGATCATGACGTCGACGTACTGGTGCAGCGCGTCGGTGGCCCTCGGTGTCAATGGCCCTGCGGCCCACCGGTAGAACAGGGGCCAATCCGTCTCGGGCACACCGAGCGCCTCGCACACAGCTGCGGCGGTGGCTTGGCGGGTACTGGCAGTGCTCATGTCGGCCTCCTCATGCGTTGATCGGGACGACTCCACTGTCTGTTTAGCCCAACTACCAATCATCCGCCGGTGGGCGTAGATCTGACGGGATCGAGGCGTAAATCACGCGGCCCCGCTTACCCGGATACGGGACACACACGAGCCGTTCCATCCCGAAATCGCAGGTGATTGCCGGATATATGCGCCCTAAAGCGGATGTTTCGCCCATCTCGGACACCGGATGCTGAAAGCATGAGCGCGAGTGAGTGGAGCGAGGTTGAGATGGCCGACCTGCTGCCGACGGGCACGGTGACGCTGCTACTCGCCGACGTCGAGGGCTCGACCAAGCTTTGGGAAACCCAGCCGGAGTCGATGTCTACCGCGCTAGCGCGACTGAATCGCACAGCGTCGGCACTAATCGCCGAACACAATGGGGTGCGGCCCGTCGAGCAAGGCGAAGGTGACAGCTTCGTGGCCGCGTTCGCGCGAGCGGCCGACGCGGTGGCGTGCGCTCTCGCCCTTCAGCGCACCGCCCTCGCCCCGATCAAGCTGCGGATCGGCGTGCACACCGGCGATGTGCAGCTTCGCGACGAAGGAAACTACGCGGGCACGACGATCAACAAGACTGCGCGCCTACGCGATCTTGGGCACGGCGGTCAGACAGTGCTTTCGGGCGTCACAGAGGAATTGGTAGAGGATCGCTTGCCCGAGGGTGCTTGGTTGACCGATCTAGGTCGTCACACGCTGCGTGACGTGCCAAGGCCTGTACGCGTCGCACAACTGTGCCATCCGGATTTGCCGCAGGATTTCCCTCCACTACGGACGACCAATAATGCTGTCCCCGAGCAACTTCCGATGCAACTCACGACATTCATCGGACGCACCTCACAAATCGCCGATATCCGAGGGCTTCTCGAAGAGAACCGTCTGTTGACGCTCACAGGCGCGGGCGGGGCGGGCAAGACACGGTTGGCCGTCGAAGTCGCCGGCCAGATGACGGACAAGTTCGCAGATGGGATCTGGTACGCCGACCTAGCGCCGGTCACACATCCCGAGGTGGTACCCGTCACCGTGGCGCGCACGCTCGGCCTACCCGATCAACCGGGTCGCTCCATCACCGACACCTTGCTCGGCTTCGTGCGCGATCGCCACATGCTGTTGGTTCTCGATAACTGCGAACATCTTCTCGAAGCCGGTGCCGCACTGGTGAGCGCGATTCTGGGAGCTTCGGCCCGCACAACTGTCTTGGCCACCAGCCGCGAACCCCTCATGGTCGCCGGCGAAGTCAACTGGCAGGTGCCATCCCTGTCACTGGACGACGAGGCCATCGATCTCTTTGTGGACAGGGCCCACCGCGCGCGGCCCGGTTTCGAGGTCACAGGTGACGACTCCACCGACGTGGCCGAGATCTGTCGCCGACTCGACGGTATGCCGCTGGCCATCGAGCTGGCCGCCGCACGGGTGCGCTCACTGACCCTCGACGAAATTCTCAACAGCCTGCATGACAGGTTCCGCTTACTCACTGGCGGTGCTCGCACCGCGGTTCGCCGTCAGCAGACTCTGCGCGCCTCGGTCGACTGGTCGCACGCCTTGCTGACAGAACCCGAACGCGTTTTGTTCCGCCGCCTCGCGGTGTTCATGGGCGGCTTTGACCTCGAAGCCGCTCAGGCGGTCGCGGGCACCGGTGAAGTAGAACGTTTTCAGGTGCTCGACCAACTGAGTCTGCTCGTCGACAAGTCGTTGGTCGTCGCGGAAGATGCCGATCGCCGAACGCGGTATCGGCTTCTGGAAACCGTGCGTCAATACGCACTGGAAAAGCTGGGTGAGTCGGGAGAAGCCGACAAGATACGCGGACGCCATAGGGACCACTATTCGACGTTGGCTGATCATTTGGATGCGTCGAGAGAGAGCGGCTATGAGCAGCGACTTGCGCAGGCTGTGACCGAATTCGACAACGTGAGGGCTGCGTTTGCGTGGAGCCTCGAAAGCGGTAATCCTGCAGAGGCTTTGGAACTGGCGTCATCGCTACATCCGTTATGGCTCACCCGTGGGCGGATTTCGGAGGGCATCGCGTGGCTGGACACCGCGAGTGCAGCGGGCGAAATCGACCCCGCCATATTGGCGCGTGCGATTGCGGATAAGGCCGTCTTGCGCTCGTGGGTGGATGTCACCGGTATGTACGAGCCGACGATGGAAGCCTTAACGATCGCACGCGACGTCGACGACCCTGCACTGTTGTGTCGTGTGCTCGCCGCATGCGCATGCATCACCGCGCACGAAGCTGACATCGCCCGACCATATTTCACTGAGGCGGTCGCCCTCGCTCGCGAATTGGGCGACTCGTGGCGCCTATGCCAACTACTGGGACGGCAAGCGTACGGATCGATGATCGATGGAACCGTTGCCACCGCGCAATCGCTGGCCCAAGAAGGTTACGGCTTGGCGATGTCTATCGGTGACGACTTCAACGCCCGGCAGTGCCTCATGTACCTCGCCTGGTCGAACATGGATCGCGGGTACGTCGCAACAGCGGTTGCACAATTTCAGGAGATGATCGAGCAGGCCACACGGGCACACGACGCAATGTCCCGGGTCGCCGGCCTGATCTGCAGCGGCTTTGCGCTAGCGTGGCACGGCAATATCGAAGGTGCTCGAAAGACCGCCGCCGACGCGCTTGAAGCTTGCACGGAACTCGGCTTTCTCGTGCAGAACGCGCATCTGACCGTCGTCTGGGCCGAGCTGGCCGCCGGCAATGCCGCAGCTGCAATGCAAGCAGCCGAGGCGGCGCTCGAGAGCGCGACTAACTCGGCTGTGGAGAAAGCCAACTGGACCTGGTCGGCCGAAGCGGCTCTGGCATGCGGCGACCTTGCTCGTGCACGACTCTGGTCGGACGATGCCGTGTCGGGCACCAAGGGAATGTTCTTGTGTCTCGCGCTCGCCGTACGGGTTCGTGTTCACCTCGCCGAGGGGAATTCCGAGCAGGCCGCGAACGATGCCTACGACGGCCTCGCCATCGTGTCCTCGATGGAGGCACACCTCTGCGCCCCCGTCTTTCTCGAGTGTCTTGGCGAAATAGCTCTCGGTGCAGAAAGTTTTCAGCATGCTGTTCGGCTACTCGGTGCAGCCTCCGCGCTCAGAGCTTCTCTCGAACTTCCGCTCTTCAAGGTTCATGAAGAGTGCCACTACGCTGTGGTGACGTCGCTGCGAACGAGCATGACTGACAGTGAATTCGAGGCCGCATGGGCCGAAGGCGCGGCGCTATCGATTGAGGAGGCGATCGCCTACGCACAACGAGGTCGAGGCGAGCGTAAGCGACCGGCCACTGGCTGGGCGTCGCTGACGCCAACCGAACTCGACGTCGTCCGTCTGGTCGCCGAGGGCATACCCAACAAGGACATCGCCACTCGCCTGTTCGTGTCGCCACGGACCGTGCAGTCTCACCTACGGCACGTCTACAACAAGGTCGGCCTCACTTCCCGCGTACAGCTGGCACAGGAAGCTGCGCGGCAGATGGCTACGCCGACGTAGGGCCCGCACGAAGTCGTGAGGGCCCTACGTCGCGAAACGATCTAGTGAGCAGGCGTGCGTCGACCGAACGCATTACGCCAGCCGCGGTGTCGGCCCGTGTCGGTTCCCGTCGGCTGAATCTCGGTCACCTCGTCGGTATTCGAGTACGTGGGCTGCGGCTGCACGGGGTCAGCCACGGGGGTGTCGACATACTCGACGTCGCGCACACTGCGAACTGAGATACGACCCACGGCCGCTGCGGCCACGAACACGATCAGCGCGCCAAGGCCGTAGAAGTACGCCAACTCCAGCGCTACAGACTTGGCCTCCGTCGTAGCGACGGGCGCGCCCGCGTCACCGATACCCACCAGTCCAGCCGCCGCGCGGCCGACCACAAACCAGGCGCCGGCAATGGCGCCGAGCCACGCGCCCAGCATCGCCGTCGCTCGGTTACGCGAGACCAGCAGCAGAAGACCGCCGAGCACGGCGACCGCACCCGGCAGCACCTCGAGCCATCCGCGCGCATCAGTCCACGCCCACGCTCTATCGGGGCTGAAGGCGAAGTCGAAGTACGGTCCGACGAACGGGATCAGAGCGCCCCAGGCACCCAGCAGGATCAGCAGCAATCCGCTCATTGCGCCGCGGCTGCGCTGCATCTTCAGGCGTCCGCCACGGGTCCGAACTCGCGTATCAGTCATGCGGCCTCGCATACCCGAACAGCGGGCGCTGTAACCCGCCGTGACGGCCCCCGGAACAGCCGCGATTAGCTGTGATGAACGCCACCGAAGCGGCGCAACCGCCTCACCTGCGGTCTCCGGTCTTCACAGCCAACTTCCAGCGAGCTGACGGAATAGCTTTAGTTTTGCTAACGATATTTCAATTAGTGGGCTCGATGAGGCGCCCGTTCCAAATCATTTGTGTTATCGAAGGATTCCTCGATGTCCACTGATACTCGTGAAGAGCGCCTTACGCGACGCATCGCCGACCTGGCCGCCAACGACCCTCAGTTCGCCGCAGCCAAACCCGATCCGGCCATCAGCAAGGCGATCGAAGCGCCAGGGCTCCCACTGAGCGAACTCGTCCGCATCGTGATGGAGGGCTACGCCGACCGCCCCGCACTCGGTGAGCGCGCCGTTGAATTCATCAGCGACAAGCGCGGACGCACCACCGCGCAGCTTCTTCCCCATTTCGACACCATCACCTATCGCGAGCTGTCGAGCCGCGTCAATGGGCTCACGAGCTCCCTTGCCGACGTCGCGCACCCCGGTGACGCCGTGGCGATCCTCGGCTTCGCGAGCATCGACTACACCGTCATCGACGTCGCGACCATCGCTCTCGGAGCCGTCTCCGTTCCCCTTCAAACGAGCGCGTCGCTCACGACGCTGCGACCCATCGTCGCCGAAACAGAACCGACGGTTATCGCCTCAAGCATCGATTACGTCGACGACGCAGTCGAACTCATCCTGACCGGCCGTTCGCCTGACACCTTGCTCGTCTTCGACTACCGCCCCGAGATCACCGACCACCGCGAGGCGTACGACGCCGCGCGGGCACGGCTCACAGAAGCCGGTAGCGAAGTCGTCGTGGAGACATTGCAGGATGCGCTCGAACGTGGAAACACGTTGCCCGCCAGGGCTGCTGCCCATCGGGAGGCAGATGACGTGGCGCTCCTGATCTACACGTCCGGCAGCACGGGCGCTCCGAAGGGTGCCATCTACACCCGTGAATTGTTCAGCAAGTTATGGCTGCCACACCACTGGGGTTGGGCCGAGAGCCTCGAACCCTCCATCGTCCTGAGCTTCATGCCGATGAGCCACGTCATGGGGCGCTTCGGCCTCTACGGTGCGCTCGCACACGGTGGCACAGCGTATTTCGCGGCGAAGAGCGATCTGTCGACATTCCTTGAAGATCTCACGCTCGTGCGACCGACACAGCTGTCTTTCGTTCCACGCGTCTGGGACATGCTGTCTGCCGAAGTGCACAGCCGAGTGGGACGGCACGCGGATGACGGCACCGACACCACGACGGACTCCGAACTTCTCGGGGAGGTACGCACGCAATTGATCGGCAATCGCTACCTGAACGCAGTCACCGGGTCGGCTCCGACGTCGCCGGATCTGAAGGCGTGGGTCGAATCATTCCTCGACCTGGACCTGCACGACGGTTACGGCTCCACCGAGGCCGGCGGAGTCCTCCTCGACGGTGAGCTGAAACGCCCGCCGGTTCTCGACTACAAGCTCGTGGATGTGCCCGATCTGGGCTACTTCGGCACCGACCGCCCGTATCCCCGAGGCGAACTGCTGCTCAAAACCACCAACATGTTCCCGGGCTATTACAAGCGCCCCGAAGTGACGGCCGAGGTCTTCGACGAGGACGGCTATTACCGGACCGGCGATGTCGTGGCCGAGATCGGTCCCGATCGGCTGCAGTACGTAGATCGACGCAACTTCGTGCTCAAGCTGTCCCAAGGCGAGTTCGTCACCGCCTCCAAGCTGGAAGCAGTGTTCGAGACCAGCCCGTTGGTGCGCCAGATCTACATCTACGGCAACAGCGCCCGCTCGTACCTACTGGCGGTGGTCGTGCCGACCGACGAAGCATTGGCGAGCCATGACGCGCCGGAACTGCGCGCGCTGATCAGCGAGTCGCTGGCCGATGTCGCGAAGACAGCCGGCCTGCAATCGTTCGAGGTGCCGCGTGACTTCATATTGGAGACAACGGCATTCACGCTGGAGAACGGTCTGCTGACCGGTATCCGCAAGTTGGCGCGCCCCAAGCTGAAGGAGACCTACGCTCCTCGGCTCGAGGAGCTGTACACCGATCTGGCGGAAGGTCAGGCGACGGAGCTGCGCGAACTGCGGGAAAGCGGCGCGACGCACCCCGTCATCGAGACCATCAGCCGAGGGGCCGCAGCGCTGCTGGGTACCGCGGCCAGCGACCTGTCGCCCGACGCGCACTTCACCGATCTCGGCGGCGATTCGTTGTCAGCGTTGACATTCGCCAACCTGCTGCGCGACATCTTCTTCGTCGACGTTCCCGTAGGCGTGATCGTCAGCCCTGCCAACGACCTTGCGGCGCTTGCCGAATACATTGAGGCCGAACGCGCGGGCAGCACCCGCCCGACGTTCGCGTCGGTCCACGGCCGCGGAGCCACCGAGATCCATGCCCGGGATCTGACACTCGGCAAGTTCCTCGATGCCCACACCCTGGCGAACGCCCCGGCGCTGCCGTATCCCAGCCAGGAAGTGCGCACCGTTCTCCTGACGGGCGCGACCGGATTCCTCGGTCGCTACCTGGCACTGGATTGGCTGGAACGAATGAGTCTGGTGGGCGGCAAGGTGATCAGCCTGGTTCGCGCCAAGGACGACGCCGCGGCGAGGCAGCGCCTGGATGAAACCTTCGACAGCGGCGACCCCGCTCTGCTCGATCACTACCGGCGTTTGGCGGCAGGGCATTTGGAGGTGCTCGCCGGCGACAAGGGCGAACCCGGGCTGGGCCTCGACGAAACCACGTGGCAGCGATTGGCCGACACCGTCGACTTGATCGTGGACCCGGCCGCACTGGTCAACCACGTCCTGCCCTACGACCAGCTGTTCGGACCCAACGTCGTCGGCACCGCCGAGTTGATCCGGCTTGCGCTCACCACGAAGTTGAAGCCGTTCGTCTACCTGTCGACGGTCGGTGTCGGCGATCAGATCGAACCGTCCGCTTTCGTCGAAGACGCGGACGTGCGCCAGATGAGCGCGACGCGCGCCGTCAACGACAACTACGCGAACGGCTACGGCAACAGCAAATGGGCCGGCGAGGTGCTACTACGCGAAGCCCACGACCTCAGCGGTCTACCTGTCGAGGTGTTCCGCTGCGACATGATCCTCGCCGAGGCCAAGTACGCCGGACAGCTCAACGTGCCCGACATGTTCACCCGGCTGCTACTGAGCCTGGTGGCCACCGGAATCGCACCCGAGTCGTTCTACGAGTTGGACGACGCCGGACATCGGCAGCGGGCTCACTATGACGGTCTGCCAGTCGATTTCATCGCCGACGCGATCTCCACCCTCGGCGCTCACCACGCACACGGGTTCGAGACGTTCCACGTGATGAACCCGCACGACGATGGCATCGGACTCGACGAGTTCGTCGACTGGCTGGTCGATGCCGGCTATCCGATCGACCGCGTCGCGGACTACGGGGAATGGCTGCAGCGTTTCGAGATGAGCATGCGGGCCCTTCCGGACCGGCAGCGTCAGGCTTCACTGCTGCCGTTGCTGCACAGTTACGCGCAGCCCGCCAAACCGATTCTGGGTTCGTTCGCGACCACCGACCGCTTCCGCGCCGCGGTGCAGGACGCGAAAATCGGCCCAGATAAGGACATTCCACATGTCACGGCGGAGATCATCGTCAAGTACATCTCCGACCTGCAACTGCTTGGTCTGCTGTAGCCGAGGCGTCGGGCTGGTGGACTACACCGCCAGCCCGATGCTGATCAGCACGATCGCGATCAACGGCAGGATCCCCTGGGTGATTGCGGCGCGGGCCTTGTCGGGAGACGACAGCAGCAGCACCAGTGCCGCGGCAAGCATCGAACCGGTGCCCGCAAAGACCAGCGCAATCCCGACATAGTTGTAACCGATTCCGCCGACGACGATGCCCGTCAGAGTGATGATGGCCAAAAAGAGGTTATAGAAGCCCTGGTTGAATGCCATTTCTTTGGTCGCCAGCGCCTGCTCCTCGGTGATGCCGAAGGTCGCTCTCGTGCGTTTGGAGGTCCACGTCAGAGACTCCATCACCCAGATGTAGACGTGCAGCAGAGCGGCCAAGCCGGCGAAGAAGAGTCCCGCGAATCCCATTCCTCATCCTCCTATTCGAAAAGGCCGGGCTGCCCGAAGCCGGTGGCACTTGCAGGCGGCGTCATGCCGAGATGGGTCCAGGCCGCAGCGGTGGCGACGCGTCCGCGCGGCGTCCTGGCGATCATGCCGGCACGCACCAGGAACGGCTCGCACACTTCCTCGACCGTAGTGGCTTCCTCCCCCACCGCAACGGCCAGCGTCGACACCCCGACGGGGCCACCGCCGAAACTGCGTGTCAGCGCTGACAATACGGCGCGATCGAGGCGGTCCAGCCCGAGCTCGTCGACGTCGTACACCGCCAATGCGGATTTGGCGATATCGCGGGTGATGACACCGTCGGCACGGACTTCGGCGAAGTCACGTACCCGGCGCAACAACCGGTTGGCGATGCGCGGTGTCCCGCGCGAACGCCGCGCGACCTCTGCGCCTGCGTCGCCCTGCAGTTCGATACCGAGGATCCCGGCCGACCGGGTCAACACCCTCTCGAGTTCCGCCGGTTCATAGAAGTCCATGTGCGCGGTAAAGCCGAACCTGTCCCGTAGCGGACCGGTCAGCGCTCCCGAGCGGGTCGTGGCGCCGACGAGCGTGAAGGGTGCGACCTCCAATGGAATCGACGTGGCGCCCGGGCCCTTTCCGACGACGACATCGACGCGGAAGTCCTCCATCGCGAGGTAGAGCATCTCTTCGGCGGGCCGTGCGATGCGGTGGATCTCGTCGATGAACAACACGTCGTGCTCGACGAGGTTCGACAGCATGGCTGCCAGGTCACCCGCGCGTTCGAGTGCGGGCCCGGACGTGACCCGTAGCGAGGTGCCCAACTCGGCCGCGATGATCATTGCCAAGGAGGTCTTGCCGAGGCCCGGCGGGCCGGACAGCAGGATGTGATCCGGTGTGCCACCGCGATTCTTGGCCCCTTCGAGAACCAGCTGCAGCTGCTCACGCACACGCGGCTGACCGATGAACTCCGCGAGTGACCGCGGCCGCAGGCTGGCGTCGATGTCCCCCTCTCCGACTGTCAGTGCCGGGGTGACCTCACGGTCTTCCGGTCCTTCGTCCTCGAACCGGTTCATTTCTTACCCAGCATCGACAGGGCCGAGCGCAAAGCCGAGGTCTGGTTGGCCTCAGGCTCGTTGGCCAGCACTTTGTCGGTGGCCTCCTCGGCCTGCTTGAGCGCAAAGCCAAGGCCGACAAGCGCTTCCACGACGGGGCCACGGACGGCATGACCATTGACGGCAGCAGCGCCAGACGGCGTGATCGCACCCATCTTGTCGCGCAGGCTCAGTGCCATCAGCTCAGCGGTCTTCTTGCCCACCTTGGGGATCCTGGTCAACGCCGTGATGTCACCTTCGGCGATCGCGCGCCGCAGCGTGGGCCCGTCGTACATCGCGAGGGCACCAAGGGCGATGCTCGGCCCGATGCCGGACACCGCCAGCAAGGTCAGGAAGAGATTGCGGGCGTCGGAGTCGGAAAAGCCGTACAGCGTCATCGAATCCTCGCGCACGATCATCGCCGTGATCAGCCGCGCCTCGTCGCCGCGGTGCAGCGTCGCCAGCGTGGTGGGGGTCGCCATCACCTTGTAGCCGACGCCTGCGGCCTCGATGACGACGTGGTCGAGGGCGATGTCGATGACCTCGCCGCGAACAGATGCAATCATCGTGCCGCCTTTGCCTTCGCCTTGATCGTCGCCTTGTACTTCCGTTGCTGCTCGGCCGCCATGGCCTCGGCCGCGGCCATCCGCGCGATCATCGGCGCCCGCCAGCAGTGACAGATCGCCAGCGCCAGGGCGTCGGCCGCGTCGGCGGGTGTCGGCTTTGCCTGCAGGGCAAGGATTTTGGTGACCATCGTGGTGACCTGCGCCTTGTCCGCTCGGCCGTTACCGGTGACGGCGGCCTTCACCTCGCTCGGCGTATGGAAATACACCTCGATGTTGCGCTTGGCGGCGGCGAGCGCGATGACACCACCGGCCTGCGCGGTGCCCATCGCCGTGTTTGCGTTCTGGTTGGCGAACACCCGCTCGATCGCGAGCACGTCGGGCCGGTGGGTGTCCATCCAGTACTCGACGGCGTCGCTGATGGTGAGCAGCCTGCGATGCAGCGGCTCGTCGGACGGTGTGCGCACGACGTCGACGTCCAGCGCGATGACCCGTCGCCCGGTACCGCCCTCGATGACGGACAGCCCACACCGCGTCAACCCCGGGTCGACACCCATCACCCGCACGGGCCAGCTCCTTGCCTGTGAACACCTGTTCGAAAAAGCTTAACGCCGACAGCAGACACCACAGGCACCCGACACGCCCCGACTAGATGACCATGTGCCCCGAGCGCCCGCCGGAAGCGACTTCCAGAGCGATCTCGTTGATGCGGCGTGTGGACCCGTTCCATCCGCGCACGAGCTCCCGGCCCACCTGATGGCCGTTGCGTTCCACGGTGACCACCCACCGCACACCGCAGAACTTCGCCAAGAACCAGAACGGCCACAACAGCGCGAACAGGACGCCGATGATCACTTCGAACAAGCCGAACGTGAGGTCGAGGGCGTCGCCGGGGAACGGCCACATCCGGCGATTGATCGACCAGACGCTGCCGTTGGGATCTGTGAGAACTGCCACGTTGATCATCTTCCTTGCAGTAAGGGGCAATCCGCGCAATTGAGGCCGCAACTCGCGACGCGTCGATGTGACTGGAGTGGCCATGCCAGTGCGCGGCCCGCTACCGTCGCCAAGAGACCCGACCCCGACCCCGTGGAGCTGATCTCAGCCGATGCCCAACGAGAACGAACTGGAAACCGCAACAAATCTCGCCGTCACCTTGGCGTGGGCGGCAGGCGCCATGACCGCCGCGTACCTGCTGGGAGTGGTGCTGACCTGGGTGCTGGGTCGCCTGGGCCGCCGCAGCGCGATGCTCTGCGACGTCGCGGAACTCACCCGGATGCCGGTGCGGGCCACACTGATGGTCATTGCGGCGACAATCAGCGTGCAGCGGACGTCGGATCCGGCCGACAACTGGCGCAGAATGGTCGACCACTCGCTGGTGATCCTGCTGATCCTGGGACTGACCTGGCTGCTCACCAGCCTCGTCCGCGTTGCGGAACGCCGCATGATCGCTCGGTTCGGCGGCGGCGGTGAGGAGATTTCCGACGCCGATCGCCGGTGGCGGCGCGTTCGTACGCAGGTCACGGTCCTGCGCAGGCTCGCCATCGCGATCGTCGTCATCTTCGGCGGTGCCGCAATTCTGATGACCTTCCCGGCGTTCTCCGATATCGGGACGACGGTGTTCGCATCGGCCGGTGTCCTGTCCGTCGTCGCGGGCCTGGCCGCGCAAACGTCACTCGGGGCGGTGTTCGCGGGCATGCAGATCGCGTTCTCCGGCGCCATCCGCGTCGGCGACGTGGTGCAGCTCGAGAACGGCCAGTGGTGGGGACGCGTCGAAGAAATCACCCTGAGCTACGTCGTGGTGCGCCTGTGGGACGAGCGGCGACTCGTGCTGCCGTCGACCTACTTCACGACCGAACCGTTCGAGAACTGGACCCGCAGCGACACCGAGATCATGGGCAGCGTCGAGTTCGACGTCGACTTCTCGGTGCCGTTCAACGACATGCGCGCCGAACTGGATCGGCTGCTCGCCCAGAACGAGCTGTGGGACGGCCGGCGTGGCGTCCTGCAGGTGACCGATGCGGTGGGCGGTGTGGTCCGGGTGCGCATTGTGGTCAGTGCGCCGAACGCGGGTGCACTGTTCGATCTGCGGTGTGCGGTGCGCGAGGGCATGGTGGATTGGGTGCAGCACACGCAGGTGCTGCCGACACAGCGCATCGAAGAAGCCGCACCGACCGAGCCCCGCAAGCGCGCCGATGACGACGGCGCAACACACCGGGTGGCGTCCGGAATGTTCTCCGGCAGCCCGGAGGCCGAGGAGCGCGCCCGCGCCTTCGACGAGCACATCGACTACGAGGGTGAGTTCGCCCGGTCCTCCAACGGGAGCGGCTGAGCCGGTTCGGCCAGTGCGACGCCGCGATACTGCGGGCCCAGTGCGGCGCCTGCGGCGAGCAGCGGCGCGGTGTCGCGCATCGTGCGCGCCAATACGAACGCGCCTTCCAGAGCGCTGATGAGCGCCAAGGTGACCTGACGAGCGAGCTGCGGCTCCAGACCGCGGGCGACAAAGTAGGCGGTGCCGCCCTCAATCCAGCCGCGGAACACCGTGGCCGACGTGTCACGCAGCTCCTCAACTGTGTCGGCCACTTCAGCGGCGACGCTGGCGACTGGGCACATGTTCGCGAATCCGGTGGTGGACATGTCCTCGGCAGCCTGGGCGAAAACACCCTCTAGCGCCTGGCCGAGGTCGGTGTATTCGTCGATGAGTGTCGGGATGAGCAGCGCGTATGCCACACCCGCGTTGATCAGCGCCTCGCGCGCGATCTGGACCTTGCCGCCACGGAAGTGGTGATACAGCGACCCGATCGGCGCGCCGGAGGCCTGGGCGATGTCCTTCATGCCCACCGCCGCGTACCCGCGGTGCCGCATCAGTTCCGCGGCGGCGGTGAGGATCGATTCGCGCGTGGACCTTGCCATTGTCGCCTCCTGCAGACAGACTAGAGCATACGTTCTAGAATCAGCGTTCTAATTAGGGGAAGGTAGCCATGAAATCCGTCGACGTTCCTGCCGGGACCATCGAATACCGCGAGGAAGGCGATCCGACGGGTCCGCCGGTGGTGCTGCTGCACGGCCTACTGATGAACGACACGCAGTGGAACCTCGCATTGCCCCATCTGCCGGCGGGCTACCGCTACGTGTTGCCGGTTCTGCCGATCGGCGGGCACCGCATCCCGATGCGTGAGGAGGCCGATTTGACGATGCCCGGCATGGTCGACGTCGTCGCCGATTTCCTGGACGCGCTGGACCTCGCCGACGTCACGCTCGTCGTCTCCGACTGGGGCGGTCCGCTGCTCCTCACAGACGTCGGACGCGACAAACGCGTCACGCGACTCGTGATCTGCCCGTCGGAGGCGTACGACAACTTCCCGCCCGGGTTCCCCGGCAAGGTCACATGGGTGGGCACCCGCACCACCGGCACCGTCAAGCTGGCGATGCAGCAGCTACGCATCGGCTGGTTGCGCCGGCGATTCTTCCTGTTCGGCATGATGGCCGCCAAGCCCATTCCCCAGGACATCATCGAGGCGTGGACGGATGCGGGCATCGCCGACGTGCGAATCCGCCGTGATCTGCTGAAGTACGCGCGCACCAAGATCGACAAGCCCTGGTTGGTGCGGGCCACCAACCGGCTGGCGGAGTTCTCCGGTGACGTGCTGGTGTTGTGGAGCCGCAACCGCGTGATGCCGGTCGCGCACGCCGAGGCTTTGGCCCAATTGACCGGCGGCACACTACATTACGTTGACGACGCCAAGGTGCTGATCATGCTCGACCAGCCGCAGGAAACCGCGCGAGCGATCGGCGAGTTCCTCAAGAGCTGAGCGCGTGCTCTAGTCCTCGTCGAGTTGGGCCGCGACGTCGTCGGGAATGTCCATGTTGGTGAAGACGTCCTGCACGTCGTCGCTGTCTTCGAGCGCATCGACGAGCTTGAGCACCTTGCGTGCACCATCGAGGTCGACCGGCACTGTCACCGACGGCTGGAAGCTGGCTTCCGCCGACTCGTAGTCGATTCCGGCTTCCTGAAGTGCGGTACGGACGGCTACGAGATCGGTTGGCTCACAAACAATTTCGAAGCTGTCATCGAGATCGTTGATCTCTTCCGCGCCGGCTTCGAGCACTGCGGTCAGCACGTCGTCCTCGGTCTGGCCGTTCTTCTCGAGGGTGACAACGCCCTTGCGGGAGAACAGATAGGAGACCGAACCCGGATCTGCCATATTGCCGCCGTTGCGGGTCATCGCGACACGCACCTCGCCCGCGGCGCGGTTGCGGTTGTCGGTGAGGCATTCGATCAACACAGCGACACCATTGGGGCCATAACCCTCGTAGGTGATGTTCTGATAGTCGGCGCCACCGGCTTCTTCGCCTGCGCCGCGCTTGCGGGCACGCTCGATGTTGTCGTTTGGTACCGAAGACTTCTTCGCCTTCTGGATCGCGTCGTAGAGCGTCGGGTTTCCGGCAGGGTCACCGCCGCCGACTCGCGCGGCCACTTCGACGTTCTTGATCAGTTTCGCGAAGTTCTTGCCGCGGCGTGCGTCGATGACGGCCTTCTTGTGCTTTGTGGTCGCCCACTTGGAATGGCCGCTCATGCGTGTACTGCTCACTTCCTGAAGTCGTACTCAAGGTCCGACCGACGAGTCTACGTGGACATTTGTCGCCTACCGAACCGCGTCGGGCGGGGTCATCGCGACGATGTGGTAACCGACGCCGGCCGGCCAGCCGAGGTGACCCCCGAGATGCAGTTGTATCCACGTCGGCGTGCCGGACGGATCATCGGTGAACGTCGCTGCGGCGTCGACGATTGCACCCACGTCGCCCGAGGCCCGAAGGACAACGGAGACGGTCAGCGTCGAGTCGCCGAGAGCGGCTCTGTCGTAGGCGAGGCTGTCGGGCACGAAGAACGACGTCGAGAAGTTCGGCACGCGGATACCGCGCGGCGCGTTCGGGGCCCTGCGCAGCATCAGGCCGGAAATCTGCGGCTTTCCGTCGAACCACGCCGTGCCGACGTACTCGGTGCGCCGCGCTTCGCCGCCACCGGGCAGCCGCACGACCGTGTCGATCCTCGGCTGCGGCTCGAGTTCGACCATCGTCGTCATGTCAGGTCTCCTTCGATGTAGTGCTGCAGGTTCGGCGCAATCGCTGCGACGAGCTCGTCGTCGGTCATGGATGCCACCGGTTCGATCTTCCAGACGAACCGCATCATGGCCAAGCCCATGATCTGCGAGGAGATCAGGCCGCTGCGCCGCAGCCGATCCCGCTCGTCGACGCCGAGCTGCGATACCCCCATGAGGCTGCTCTCGACGACGCGGCGCAGCTTCTCGCGCGTCGCCTCGTCGTGGGCGGCGGTGAGCAGGACTGCGCGCAGCACCGGGCCGATCTCGTCGTCAGCCCACGCCCCCAGCATCAGCCGCAACAGCGCCGTACCGAGCTCGCTCACCGGCGTCGTCCATGTGCGGGCGACGCTCTCCAGCCAACGCTGCGGCGGGTTGGTCGAGGCGTCGAGCAGCGCTTCCTTCGAACCGAAGTAGTGGTAGACGAGCGCGGGATCGACATCGGCCGCCCTCGCCACCGCCCTGATCGTCGTGCCGGCCCAGCCGTGGTGGGCGAATTCGTCGCGGGCGGCGGCGAGGATGCGCGCGGACAGCACTCCCCGCTCGTCTCGGGGTCCGGGCTGTGTGTTCTTCGGCACGATCGACAGCCTATCAAAAGTTTCACGTTGCGTTGAGACTAGTTTCAACGTAGCGTGAAACCCATGACCGAACGCCATCTCAACGGGTTGCAGACCACCGGGCGCGAATACCGGAACCTGAGCCGTCCGCAATTCAAGATCCGCAGTGACGACAGCACCCGCGTCCCGATGCGTGACGGCGTCACCCTGCTGGCCGACGTCCATCGCCCGAAGGCGGATGGCAGGTTCCCGGCATTGATCGCCGCGTCGCCCTACCCGCGCCAGATGCAGGACTTCGGCGCGCCCGCCGGTTTCATCGAGGCCGGTGCCACCGACTTCTGGGTGTCGCGCGGATACGTCCACGTGATCGCGAACATCCGCGGCACGAGCGGCTCCGGTGGCACGTTCGGATTCTTCGACCCGCAGGAACGCCAGGACATGTTCGACCTCGTCGAATGGGCCGCGGCTCAATCGTGGTGCGACGGCAATGTCGGGATGATCGGCATCAGCTACTTCGCGATGACCCAGCTCGAAGCGGCCGTCGAGAAGCCACCGCATCTCAAGGCGATCTTTCCCGTCGCGGTCACCGCGGACCTGTATGAGGCGGCCGCCCACCACGGTCTGGCCAGCACGTCGTTCATCACGCCCTTCCTGTCGATGATGGGTCTGACGTCCGACCGCAGCGACGGCTTCTGGCGCCGCAACCCCGCGATCGCCTTGGCCCGCAAGGTACTCAATACGCCGCCACTGCACCGCAAGTTCGCGACGATGAACGGCGAAGCTGCCGTGACGATGATGCGCGCGCTGCTGAAGCTGCCGCACAGCCCCCATCCGTGGGACGACCTCTGGCTGGACACGGTCGTGAAGCATCCGCTGCGCGACGACTGGTGGGAGGCGCGAAACCTGTTGCCCCTGCTGAAGAACATCGACATCCCGGTGTATCTGGGCTGCGACTGGGAGAACGTGCCCCTGCACCTGCCGTCGACCTTCGCCGCATGGGAAGCGTTGGCGGACAACCCGAATGTGCGGATGGCACTCCTGGGCGAGTTCGGGCTCACGTGGCCGTGGGAAAGTCTGCACCACGAGGCGTTGGCGTGGTACGACCACTGGCTCAAGGGGTACGACACCGGCATCATGGACGGATCGCCGATCCGCTACGTGCTGCCCGGCGCCGACGGCTGGCACACCGCCGACGAATGGCCGCCCGCCGCAACGTCTCGCACGGAGTTCGCACTGTGCGCCGACGGCTCGCTGGACACCGCCGAGGGCACGCCCGGGAGTCGTGAATACCTGACCCTCGGCGCGGGCCTCAACCGGGTCAAGCCCAGCCCCATCGATCCCCCGGCGCTGCTGTCGTGGACCAGCGCGCCGCTGACCGAGACGATCGACGTCGTCGGCGATGTCGAATTACGCCTTGTCGCATCGGCAACCGCCTCCGACACCGGGTGGATCGCGACGCTCGAGCACGTTGCCGCCGATGGCACCACCAGCGAGGTGACGGCCGGGTGGCTGAGGGCGAGCCTGCGCGATGTCGACGGCGTCGCCAGCCGGGCGGGAGCACCCGTGCTGCCGTGCCGGACGTTCAGGGCCGTGCCGATCGGCGAAGAGGTCGAGTATCGGATTCCGTTGGTGTCCAACGCCCGCCGCTTCGCCGCCGGGGACCGCATCCGGCTCACGCTCACGAGCGACGATCAGGATCCGAACACCCCCGCGATCATGAACTTCCGGCACGCGAGCGTGGGTACCAGCAGCCTGAACACGGTGTTCTCATCATCTCGGCTGGTCCTGCCCGTTCAGGGCTGACGTGAGGTCGACCACACACGTCTTTCGCTCTATCTTACTCCGGAGTAAGATAATGGAATGTCGTTCGATCTCGAACTGTCACCCGACCTCGTCCACATCCGCGACTGGGTCCATGAATTCGCCGCCGATGTGATTCGGCCGGCCGCCTCCGAATGGGATGAGCGCGAAGAAACCCCGTGGCCGATCATCCAGGAGGCCGCGAAGGTCGGCGTCTACTCCGTGGAGTTCTTCGCCGAGCAGGCCGGCGAACCATCTGGCCTCGGCATGCTCGTCGCGTTCGAGGAAATGTTTTGGGGCGACGCGGGAATCGCCCTGTCGATTCTCGGCACCGGCCTGGCTGCGGCGTCGCTGGCCGGCGGCGGAACCCCCGAGCAGATGGCCGAGTTCCTGCCGCAGATGTTCGGCACCGTCGACGATCCGAAGGTGGGCTCCTTCTGTTCGTCGGAGCCCGGCGCGGGTTCGGACGTCGGCGCGATCCTGACGCGTGCGCGCTATGACGAGGCCACCGACGAATGGGTGCTCAACGGTACGAAGACGTGGGCGACCAATGGCGGCATAGCCGAGGTCCACATCGTCGTCGCGTCGGTGTATCCCGAACTGGGCAGCCGCGGCCAAGCGTCGTTCATCATCCCGCCGAAAACCCCCGGATTCCGGCAGGGCCAGAAGTTCCTCAAGCACGGCATCAGGGCATCGCACACGGCCGAGGTGGTGCTCGACGACGTCCGCATCCCCGGCCGCCTGATCGTCGGTGGCAGAGACAAATTCGAGGAGCGCATCGCGCGGGTCCGCGAGGGCAAGAGTTCGAAAGGTCAAGCCGCGATGGCCACCTTCGAGCGCACCCGCCCGACCGTCGGCGCGATGGCGGTCGGAGTGGCCCGCGCGGCATATGAGTACGCGCTGGACTACGCGTTGCAGCGTGAGCAGTTCGGCCGCAAGATCGGCGAATTCCAGGCGATCGCGTTCAAATTGGCGGACATGAAGGCCCGGGTGGACGCCGCCCGGTTGCTCGTGTGGCGGGCGGGCTGGATGGCCCGCAACGGCAAGCCGTTCGACAACGCTGAGGGGTCGATGGCCAAACTCGTCGCGAGTGAGGCCGCCGTCTATGTCACCGACGAGGCGATACAGATCCTCGGCGGCAACGGCTATACGCGTGAATATCCCGTCGAACGGATGCACCGCGACGCCAAGATCTTCACCATCTTCGAAGGCACCAGCGAAATTCAGCGGCTGGTCATCGGTCGCGCGGTGACGGGTCTCCCCATCCGCTAGTTTGTTGCGATTTGTGCACCCTTGGGAGCGCTGAGCGCTCTGTTCTGTTCGGGGACATCGCTGACAGGTTGATGTCTCGGGACATCGCTGACACCTAAGTAGGGCCGTGAGCAGGATGGTTCATGGCCCAGAAG
>NZ_JBITCD010000004.1:0-569423 GCF_044452905.1 Mycobacterium sp. NPDC051804
GTCAGCGATGCGTCTGATCGCCGCGATCAACACTGCCCTCGACGTCCACCTCAACGTCCGCACCCTGTTCGACGCACCCACCATCACCCAACTGAGCCAACAGCTGGACAACTACGTCACCGACCCGCGCTTTGTGGCGGTCCACGGCGCCGGGGCCAGTGAAGTGCACGCTGCTGACCTCACTTTGGACAAGTTCATCGACACGCCGACGCTGGACGGCGCGCGGACGCTACCGGGCCTGAGGGCCGAGGTGCGGACGGTTCTGTTGACCGGCGCGACCGGGTTCCTCGGACGGTATCTGGTGCTGGAACTGCTGGAGCGAATGGAACTGACCGACGGCCGCTTGATCTGTCTCGTACGGGCCGGTTCCGACGAGGAAGCCCGGCGACGTCTGGAGAAGGTCTTTGACAGCGGGGATCCGGAATTGCTTGCGCACTTCCACGAACTGGCCGACGACCATCTGGATGTAATCGCAGGGGACAAGGGCGATGTCGATCTTGGCTTGAATCAGCAGACCTGGCAGCGGTTGGCGGACACCGTCGATCTCATTGTCGATTCGGCCGCCCAGGTCAGCGGCGTCTTACCGTACAGCGAGTTGTTCGGTTCGAACGTGGTCGGCACCGCCGAACTGGTGAGGATCGCGCTCACCACCCGCTTGAAGTCGTATGCGTACGTGTCGACGGGCAACGTGGGTGACCAAATTGAGCCGTCTGCGTTCACCGAGGATGCCGACCTCCGGATCGCGAGTCCCACCCGCATCAACGACGGCAGTGACGTCAACGGCTACGGCAACAGCAAGTGGGCAGCCGAGGTGTTGCTGCGCGAAGCCAACGATCTGAGCGGGCTGCCGGTCGCAGTGTTCAGGTGCGGCCTGATCTTGGCCGACACCACGTACGCGGGCCAGCTGAACATGTCTGACTTGACTACCCGGATGGTGTTGAGTCTCATCAGCACCGGCGTCGCGCCCAAGTCCTTCTTCCGCCTCGATGCCGACGGCAATCGGCAGCGCACGCACGCCGACGGGTTGCCCGTCGAATTCGTCGCCGAGGCGATAGCCGCGCTGGGTGCTGAGGTAGGACAGAAATCTATCGGTGGATTCGAGACCTACCACGTGATGAACACACACGATGACGGGATCGGATTCGACGAGTATGTGGACTGGTTGATCGAGGCCGGTTACCCGATTGAGCGCATCGACGATTTCGCGGAGTGGTTGCAGCGGTTCGAGGCAGGCCTGCGCGCGCTCCCGGATCATGTGCGCGATCACTCGGTGATGGGGATGTTGCAGTTAGCACTTCAGGATCCCGAGAAGTTGCAGCCGGTCGAGCCGGTGAGCCAGTCCCTGGTCTCAACCGATCGCTTCCGCGCTGCAGTTCAGGAAGCCAAAATCGGGCCCGATAGCGACAATCCGGAGATCCCGCACGTCACGCCTCCGATCATCATCAAATACGCCACTGACTTGCAGACGCTCGGATTGCTGTAGCACCAATCAGTGAGATGGGTTGCAGTGCAGAGTATTAAGCGGGTTGCTCCGGACAGGTGGCTTCCGGCTGGACCGCGCGTTGCTGAACGAATCGGCGGAGCATAACGATGGCGCTCACAATGACGAGCACCAGAACTGCATTCCCCACCGTCACGATGAGTATCTGAGAAACGTCAACGGACAAGCTGAAAATCCAAAAGATCGCCACCACCGGGAAGAGCCCGCACAGGAATCCCAGCCAGATACAGAGCCGTCGGTGCAGGCGGTGCCAGTCTTCGATATCCCGTTGTGTCCAACCGCGTTCGGGGAGAGCCTTGTCCGCGAGACCGGGGACGATCGCTGCGACGATGTTCAAGGACGCTGGCTTACGCATCAAGCCACTCGCGAGGAAAGACCAGATCAGCAGAGAAATCGGCGTGATCTCGATGACCTGAACCACGCGCGGATTCTTCGTGGTGAATGCCGCTGTCAAGGAACAGGCAGCGACGACGATAACCAGCGCATTGATGGGCTCGAATCGTCGCCTGCGCACCACCATGAGCAAGCCCTGCACGGTAGCGACCGCAATCGCTCCCACGAGCGCCAGATACTCGGTGACGCCGAACACGCGGAGGCCGTAGTAGGTGAGAAGCGGTGGCACAACGTTGATCGCTGTGTTCGTGAGATGCTGCCCGAGGCTGCGAGGCATGGCGGGGTTCCGTCTGGAGAACTCACCGTCTTCGGCGGAGCCGCGATCCAACATCGGGTAAGCCTAGCCTAGGCTTACTTTGGGTGATACTGAGCAGCTGAGCGGGGTGATCGAGAAGGCAGCAAATTCGTGGGGGCGGGGCCCACCAGCTGTCATGCTCTTGTCATGGGGGGCACTCCCGAGACGCGATACGCACGATACGGCGACCAGTACCTGGCATATCAGGTAGTCGGTGACAACGGGCCTGACCGTCTGCTGGTGCCGAACGCGACCTTTCCCATTGACCTGATGTGGGACGAACCCGACGTCGCCGCATGCCTGCGGCGGCTGGCATCGTTCAGTCGCCTGATCTTGACTGACCATCTTGGGACCGGCGCATCGGACGCGATAGCGCTCCACGAGAATCCCGCGATGCAAGTCTGGACTGATGGCCTTTTGGCGGTGCTCGACTCGGTGCGCAGCGAGAGCGCGTCGGTTTTCGGCATTCACGGTGCGGGACTTCCGTCCATGATGCTGGCGGCGAGCCATCCCAATCGCGTTCGCTCACTGCTGCTTTGGAGCGCCTTCGCGAGACTGGTCAGCGATCTGGATCAGCCGTTCGGCATACCGAAGGCGAGCGTACCCAGATATGTGAAACGCTTTGCCGAGACAGTCGGAACGGGCGCAGCGATCGATCTTCTGGCACCGAGTTGGGCCGGCGACGCGGCGAAAAAGCAGTGGTGGGCTCGTTGTGAGCGACTGGCATGTGGCCCCGGTGAATGGAAAGCCGGAGTCGACTTATGGCTAAGAGTCGATGTTGGTCCAATTCTCGCCAGCATTCAGGCTCCCACGTTGCTCATGCGCCGGCGAGGTGACCGTGACGTGCGGCGTGAACACGCGGTGGACCTTGCGGAGCGGATCGCGAATGCACGCCTGATCGAATTTCCCGGCGACGACAGCATCTGGTTCGCGGGGGATACGGACCCAGTCGTCGACGAAATCGAGTCGTTCCTCACCGGAACACGCACTGCGGCACCGTCCAACCGAGTATTGGCGACAGTGCTGTTCACCGACATCGTCGGATCCACCGAACGCGCAACGCAACTCGGGGATTCAGCATGGGCGGCGGCACTCGTGAGACACGATCGTCTGGTCGAACGACATGTGGCCGCCGCACGCGGGGTTGTGGTGAAGTCAACGGGCGACGGAGTTCTTGCGACCTTCGACGGCCCCGCCCGTGCGGTGGAGTGCGCGGGCGCGATCCGAGATGCCGTCGAAGACCTCGGCTTGTCGATTCGTGCGGGTCTGCACACCGGCGAGGTCGAGTTGGTCGACGGGGACGTCCACGGCATCGCCGTGCACATCGCAGCGCGGATCATGGCACTCGCCGGTTCTGGAGAAGTGCTGGTCTCGGGTGTGATCCCGCCGCTGGTGCTGGGGTCGCGGCTATGCTTCACCGACCGTGGCGAGCAGGAGTTGAAGGGCGTGCCAGGATTCTGGCGGGTCCTCGCGGTCGACTAGTCGGCCGCCAGCGGAAGCCGCACCTCGAACCGGGCACCGGTGTCGAGGTTGTGCGCCGACAGCGTGCCGCGGTGGGCCTGGACCAGGCCCGCCGCGATGGCGAGACCGAGCCCGGATCCACTGGGCAGCGACGAATCTGCTCGCGGCACACGGTTGTTCGAGCCGCGGTAGGCGACGTCGAACACGCGCGGCAGGTCCGCTTCGGAGATGCCGACGCCGGTGTCGTCGACGCGGGCCCAAGCGCCGTTGTCGTCCGCGCCGAGCGAGAGCGACACCCGACCGCCCTCGGGTGTGTGCGCGATCGCGTTGGCCACCAGGTTCGACAGCACCCGGACCAGCGCCCGGTCGCTTCCCACCACCCGAACCGGCTTGGACGGCAACTCCGCGCTCAGGTGCACACCGGCGCGCTCGGCGGCGATCCGGTGCGCGGCCAGCACGTCGTCGACGACCTCGTCCAGCGCCACCTTGTCCAAGGAGGGCTGCACGGCGCCGGCGTTGATCTTCGACATCTCGAACAGATCATCGACCATCTCGGCAAGTCGAATCGATTCCTGCTCAATCGTTTTGGCGTGCACCTGCACCTCGGAGTCGGGCACCACGCCGTCGGCGATCGCTTCGGACACCGCACGAATTCCCGCCAGCGGCGTGCGCAGGTCGTGGCTCACGAAGGCCACCAACCGACGCCGCGACTGTTCGGCGGCCCGTTCGGAATCGCGGATCTCTTGCTCCCACACGGTGCGGCGGGCCTGATAGCGCGCCAGCATCACCGCCGCCGGGATTGTCACCACCGACACGATGACCAGCACGACGGCCGTCTGCTCAAACGTGTCGGTGAGCATGAACCCGCTCGCACCGAGCACCCCAGAAAATGTTGCCAGTACCGGAATCAGCACCAGTGCCACCATGCTGACCGCCAACGACCACGACCGCGCCAACCGGATGATGATCGCCCCGGCGAGAACCACGGGTACCGAACAGGCGAGCGCCCATCCAGCGATCTCCCACAGATCAGTGGGCATGGGCCTGCGGTTCGTCGGCGTCGCTCCACAGATAGCCGCGGCCCCACACGGTCTGCAGCCGATGCGCGTCGCCGAGCTTGGACCGCAGCCGCTTCACATGCACCGTCACCGTCGACAGATCGCCGAAGTCCCAGCGCCACACCTGCTTCAGCAGTTCCTCGCGGGAGAACACCGTGTCGGTGTGCGTCAGGAAGAACATCAGCAGATCGAACTCGCGGTTGGTCAGCGACACCGGGTGGCCTGCGACGGTCACCGACCGCGCAGCGGTCGACACGCTCAGCTCGCCCACCGTGAAGTCGAGCGCCAGCGGACCCGACGGTGTGGGCGCACGTCGCAGCACCGACCGCACCCGCAGTGCCAGTTCGCGGGGGCTGAACGGCTTGGTCAGATAGTCGTCGGCGCCGGCCTCCAGCCCCGCGATACGGTCGTCCTCCTCACCGAGTGCGGTCAGCAGGATCACCGGAATCGTGTAGTCGCCGCGCTGGCGCAGGCTGCGACACAGCGTCAATCCGTCCGGTCCGGGCATCATCACGTCGAGCACCGCGACGTCGATGCGCTGCGAGCCGAGCAGCCGTAGCGCCTCGGTTCCGTCGTGGGCGATCGACACTTCGAGGCCATCGCGTTCCAAGTAGCGGCGCACGACATCGCGCACGACGGTGTCGTCGTCGGCGATCAGCACCCGAGTCACACCCCGAGATTAGCCTCGCACTGCTCACTACCTGCAGTGACGTCATGAATTCGTCACGGATCGCCCAGTTTGACCTCGGTGGGGGCGGTTAGCCTCGGGTAATGCCCGACTGTCCCGTCACGGTGGTGCTGCCGTGTCTGAACGAGGCGGCGTCACTGCCGGGCGTGCTGGCGGCCATCCCGCCCGGGTATCGGGCCCTGGTCGTCGACAACAACAGCACTGACGGCACCGCCGAGGTGGCCCGACGCCTTGGTGCGGACGTTGTCATCGAGACGCGGCCGGGTTACGGCTCCGCGGTGCACGCCGGGATCGTGGCGGCGACGACGCCGGTCGTGGCGGTCATCGATGCCGACGGCTCGCTGGACCCGCGCGACCTGCCGACCTTGGTCGCCGACGTGGACCGCGGCGCGGATATGGCCATCGGTCGGCGGCGGGCGGTCAAGGGTTTGAAGTGGCCGTGGCATGCCCGCGCCGGGACCGCCGCGGTGTGCTGGCGGCTTCGTCACAAGCACGGTCTGCCGGTGCATGACATCGCTCCGATGCGCGTGGTGCGCCGCGACGACTTGCTGGGGCTGGGCGTGGCGGATCGCAGGTCCGGGTATCCGCTCGAACTGCTCGTGCGCGCGGCCGCTGCGGGCTGGCGGGTCGTCGAACGCGACGTGGACTACGGGCCGAGGACCGGAGGCAAATCCAAGGTGAGCGGTTCGGTGCGCGGCAGTGTGGTGGCGGCCGTCGACTTCTGGCGGGTGATCTCGTGATCCCGGTGGTCGCGCTCGTCGTCGCCAAGGCTCCTGTGCCCGGATTGGCCAAGACTCGGTTGGCCGCCTCGACCGGCGATCGAGTGGCAGCAGAAATTGCGGCGGCGGCCCTGCTGGACACGCTCGACGCGGTTGCCGCCGCACCCGTGCAGGCGCGCGTCGTGGCGATGACGGGTGACCTGGACGCCGCCTGCGGATCGGAGGAGATTCGTCAACGGCTTGAAGCGTTCACGGTTGTGCCGCAGCGCGGGGACGGCTTCGCCGAGCGCCTCGCCAACGCCCATGTTGACGCCGCGGATGCGGTCGGCAATCGAACGGTGCTGCAGATCGGTATGGACACTCCGCAGGTGTCGGCCGACTTGATCGCCGAATGTGCCCGAGAACTACTGGGCGCCGACGCGGTCCTGGGATTCGCCGACGACGGTGGATGGTGGGTGCTTGGCGTGTCCGACGCCGCCATGGCCGAGTGCCTGCGGACGGTGCCGATGTCGCAACCCGACACCGGTGCGCTGACGTTGGCTGCGTTGTGGGCCAAGGGAATCGACGTCACGCGGGTGGCCGAGCTGGCCGACGTCGACACCGTCGAGGACATCGACGGGGTGCGACGTCTGTGTGCCGCAGACAGTCGCTTCGTACGGGCCACGGCGGGGGTGCGCGTCTGACATGTTGGGCAATCTCTACGACCGAGCGCTGGACGGTGAACGGTGCTGGATCAGGCGCGACGATGGCGAAGTGCACAACCTGCCGGTACGGCGGTGGCTCGGCGGCAAGGGTGCCGACGACCAGTTCGACCGTGCCGTGCTGGAACTGTGTAGCGGCCCGACGATCGATTTAGGTTGTGGGCCGGGAAGATTCGTCACAGAGCTCATCCGCTCCGGCATCCCTGCTCTCGGGATCGACCAGTCGGCTACCGCCGTGTCATTGGCGCGGCGCAGCGGTGCGCCCGTACTGCGCCGAGACATCTTCGAATCGCTGCCAGGAATGGGACGCTGGCAAACCGTCCTGCTCGCCGACGGAAACGTCGGGCTGGGCGGTGATCCGTTGCGGATGCTGAGACGGGCGGCGGAACTCCTGAGTCGCGGCGGACACTGCGTGGCTGAATTCGACGCGCAGGCAATGGGTATTCGTTCCAGCTGGGTCCGGTTGGAGTCCACTCGCACGATCGGTCCCTGGTTCCGCTGGGCCTTGGTCGGCATTGACTCCGCTGCCTCCCTCGCGAAGGACGCGGGACTGGTGATGACCGACATCCACACCGTCGGCCGGCGCGTGGTGGCGACGCTGGCGCTGCCCTAGCCCGGTCAGCGTGGTAGCAGGTCCGACGTGATGATTTGCAGGGTCCCTTCGGGAACGCTACCCGTGACGAGCACTGCGCCCGAACGTGGATCCACCGCAACCGAATTGGGCTGCCGCACAGTGGGTACGACACCGGCAACCCGTGGAGTCGACGGGTCGGCCAAGTCGACGACCTGCAACTGGTTGCTTGCGGTCAAGGTCACGAAGAGCCGTTTGCGCTCGGCATCGTAGGCGAGCCCGTACGGCTTGCCCGGTGAGTCGACCTTGGCGACGTGGGTGATCTGCGGAGCGATCCGTTCGATGAGCACCGCGCCGCCATCGGTGTCGGCGAAGGCCGCGAGATCGTCGGACAATGCGATCGCGTGCGTCAGCTTGGTCCCGACCTGCTGCTGTGCCACCTCCGCACGACTGGAGCCGTCGTAGACCCACACTCCGTTGCCCTGCACGTCTGCCACGGCCGCGTACTTTCCGATCGCTGCCGCACCGCCCGGTTGGGGCGGACCGGCGGGCAGCGATCCGACGACGGCCCCGTCCCGGACGAACACGACGCCCCCGCCCATTTCGTTCATGACGACGACGGTCCCGTCGGACGTCTGTACCGCATCGTGAGGCTGACGACCGACGCCGGTGGTCGTCGACGCCACCTTGCCGTCGGCCATGCTCATCTCGACCAGTTCGTCAGTCGATTCAAGTGGAACCAGCACCGGACCGTCCGGTCCTGCGAGACTCAAATGCCGTGCAGCACCGTTCATCCTGACGGTCTGACGAATTGCTCCGGTGCCGCTGTCGACGGTGACGACCGCCGGGGGATTACGCACGGCGATCGCCGCAACTCCTGAGGTGCCGATGACGATGCCCTCGGGGCCGCTGGGGATCGGCACGGTACTGCCGATCGGTGCAACGCCTGGGACTCCGGCTGGAGCCGGTTCGGCAGCGGGCACGCGTGAGGGTGAGGGAGCGGAGGTCTGCTCTGGCGACTCGTTAACGCCACAACCGGCCACGACCGCGGCCACGGCGATCGCCACGATCGTCTCAAGCCGCCGGTTTGGCACTGTCTGCCGTCCTTTTGTGGGGACCGGTTCGGGTGAGCACGAGCCGTATGGCGAACGCGACCGCGCTGAGACCGAACATCGCGGCGGTCAGCAGCAGCCACCGACCGAGGAAAGGATCCTGCGTCTGTCCGGTCGCGGCCAGGTAGGTCGGCGCACCCTGTTCGATTATTCCCGGGAGGAAGACCACCAGCGTCAACGCCGCTCCTAGCGCGGGCACACGGATGTAGTTGAGCGCAGGCACATTCGCGACGGGACGGCTGGCGGCAACCAGGAAGCGGTCGGCGAGCGTGTAGATCGGATACAACACGAGATCGTGGGCGATGATCGCCGCGGCGAACCACACCGCGATGGACTGCCACCACACATTCGGGTTCCATAACGTCACAGGTTTGATCGTGGCTACCACGTAACCGAACAATGCGAAGCCCGCGATCAGCGTCAGCAGGTGCAGCGGGTGTGATCCATAGATCCGGCGAAATCTGTTCAATGGCATGTCACTTGGCCCTGAAATCGATTGAGGCGACCCATTTCGTGTTGTGCACGCCCGGCATGGCCGGAACGATGATACGCGCGGGGAAGCCGTGATCGAGCGACAGATCGGCGTCGTTGACTCGAAGCGCGAGAAGTGAATCCGGATGCATGACCTGGTTGGCCTGCAAAGTGGCGCGGTTGAACGCGCCGAAGCGTTCCACTGAACGCACGAATGCAGACCTCGGTTCGGGAACTCCCGCCAATCGGGCCAGATCCCGCAGCGGCACCCCGGTCCACGTCTCGGTGGTCGACCAGCCCTCGACGCACGCAATCGGCAGTCGCGCGGTGTGTTGCGGCATTGCGCTGAGCGCAGCACGATCGAGGACCACCGGCGTCGGCCCGCCGGTCAGTGTGAGGCGCCAGCGCTCGCCGGTGAGGTCGGGGGTGATCCGGGCCGCGGCGGCGGTTCGGTTGATCTGGAAGTCGTTGGGCCCGTTGCCGTGAGTTCGCCCCCGCGGCAGCAGCAGCGCCGTTTGCCGCGTCCAGCCGCCGAGAGTCTGACCGGCGGTGATCACCGCCATGAACAGAGCGCCGCCACCGACCAGTGCGAGGGCGCCGCGGCGACTGATTGTCGCCGGATCTGGCTCGGCGGCGGCCAGTCCGTCAGGTTCATGAGGCTCGGGTCGCGTGTCAGCACGGTTGGTACGCAACACTTCTCGCATTGACATCGACCGCAGCCCTGTCCACATTTGGGGAAGTTTGACGGCGAGGTGAATCACGAATCCGGCGATGAACACCCAGGCGCCGTAGTAGTGCGCCGTGTAGAAGCTGAAACCGAAGATGTAGTCGTACTGGATGTTCAGGACGCCGGTGATGATCTCGAACAGGATTCCTCCGACAAGCATCAGCAAGGACAAGCGTTCGAGCATCTGCGCGATCGAGCGCGCCGGCGGCCAGGCGAAAAGGCGCGGGATCACCGACCAGAGTTTCGCCAACACGATCGGGATCAGGATTAGCCCGAGTCCGACGTGAAGACCTTGGTTGAGCCGGTACAGCCACGACGGGTCAGTCGGCCAATCGAACGTCGGCAGCTTGAGCCAGCCGACGTCACGGGGTATCGCCTGGCCGAACTGAGGCCCGTAGGCGATGTACGACAGAAGTCCGGTAGCCGTCACGATCGGCAGTGCGATCAGGAGCACTGATCCCAGCACCGACGTCAGCCATCGGCCCCGCAGGGGGCTGCGCCATCGCGCGTCCATGGGTCCAGAGTGCGCGTCATGTCGGCGTGGTGTGCACCTGGGCCGCTTCTGTTACCAATTCGTCAGGATCAGATGGTTGAGCGCGAGGGCGCCGACGACGTTGACAGCCAGCCACCACCGCTGCGAACGCGGTGGTAGCAGCGCTCCCGCGGCCGTCAGCCAGATCGTGAACGGCAGCCAGATGCGTTCTGTCTCGGCCTTGCTGAGCATCGATAGGTCTGCGAAGACGATCGCGACCAGTGCGCCCAGCACCAGCAGATGCAGGCCCGGTCGCAGTCTGATCGCGGCCCCATCGAAGACGCGGCCGATGCCTGCCACGCTGCCGAGTCCGATTGCACACACCACCGACGCGAAATTCGCCCATGACCAGTACTGGAACGGACGGTCGTTGGCTATGCCCTGCCAATAGCGTTCCTGCACAAGGAGGTAGCCGTCGAACCACCAGAAGCCCGCTGAGTAGAACACCGCGACGACCACCAGCGCCGCCAGTACCGCGGGAATCAGCGCCCGCAGCGCCGCCCGCCAGTTCACGGCGGCGAGCAGCACCGCCACCGCGGGAATCGCCATCAGCCCCAAGCCGTAGTTCAGGAAGATGCCCCAGCCCAGCAGGAGCCCGGAACCCACCGCCGCCAGCACCGGCCAGCGCACCGTCGCCCGAACCGCCAACGCCAGCAACGCGATTCCCCACGCCGCCACCCCGGCGAAGTAGCCGTCCGCGGACACCGCGATCCAGATGGCCGTCGGCGCAACCGCGACGAACGGTGCCGCCATCCGCGCGGTGTCCTCGTTCACCAGTGCCTTCACCGCGACGACGATCGCAGCGGCCGCGCTGGAGCCGACCAACAGACACAACAAGGCCGCCCATGCGCCGCCGCCCAGCCCGATGCGGTCGAGCCAGACGAACGACAGCAGCGCCCCAGGCGGGTGGCCCGACACGTGGGTGATCCACGAATCCGGTTGATAGTCAAGGATTCTGCCCGCGAACGTGCGGACCGCCTCAGGGATGTCGGTGATGCTGGGCACCTGGCGCAGATACTCGTGCCGTGCGGTGAGCCGGCCCGCAAAGCCGCGCTCCCAGCCGTCGATCATCGCCAGTGAGAACGCCCATGCGCACGCCGTCGCCCACGCCGCCCAGGGCACCCACCGCCACGGCAACCGCCGCGCCACCGACTGACCACACAGCACCGCCGCAGCGCCGATCACGACAGCCGGGACCGTGCCCCAGCCGACGTGGGTGTCCCACCATCCGAAGATCGGCGCGACCCCGGCGAAGTCGTGAAAGCGGTCGGGGGTCGCATTGATGAGGGGCGTGACGATCCCGAGATCCAGGTGCGGCACCACGAACGCCGCGACGACAAGGAAGACCCCGACGGCGACCGCCACGAATTCTTTTCGGTGAGAAGTGGTCGCCATCCCGTCGACCCTACCGACGCAGTGGTCTAGACCAAATCGATAACGAGTGTTCATCCTGCGTTCCACCGGCTGGTACCTGGTGGTCTGCCCCAGCGCACAGGGTGTGCTTGTGCGAGACCAGACACACGCAATCGCGCTGGCAGTACTTGACATGGCCGGTACCACCGTGAGCGACGACGGCCTGGTCATCAGGGCTTTCGACGAGGCCGCGACCGCGGTGGGAGTGCCCGCCCACGGCGACGCGCGCGAGCGGGCCCGTCAGTACGTCCTGGACACGATGGGCCAGTCCAAGATCGAGGTATTCCGGGCGCTGTTTGGGGCCGAGGACCGCGCGCAACACGCCAACGCCGCGTTCGAGACCGCCTACGAGAAGCACATCGACGACGGGGTGAAACCCATCACCGGTGCGCCGGAGGCGATCTCGGTGCTTCGCAGCGCAGGTGTCAAAGTCGCGCTGACAACCGGCTTCAGCCGGCCGACCCAGGAGCGCCTGCTGGCCGCGTTGGGCTGGCAGGACATCGCCGACCTGACACTCGCGCCCGGCGACGGCTGTCGCGGCCGTCCGTACCCGGACCTCGTGCTCACGGCGCTGATGCGGGCCGGAGTCGACGACGTCGCACAGGTGGCGGTGCTCGGGGACACATCCAGCGACGTGCTGTCCGGACTGCGCGCCGGCGCCTCGATCGTGGCGGGCACGCTCACCGGCGCCCACGACGAAGAAACTTTGCTCGCCGCCGGTGCCACCCACGTCGTGGCCTCGGTAGCCGACTTCCCCGAACACGTCCTGTCCGACTGAAACCGCCCGACCAAAAGGATTGCCACACATGAGAATTCGTCGCCAAGTCATGACCGCCGCCGTCGTGGCATCCGTATCCGCCCTCGTGCTCGCGGGGTGTTCAGGGTCAGACTCCAAGTCCGACGAGAAGAACGCCCAGGGCTTCCCCGACACGATCCAGCTGGCCGGCGTCCCGTCCGAGAACTCCGCCGATCTGAAGGCCAGCTACGAGCCGCTGATCAAGCTGCTGGAGAAGGAGACCGGATCCAAGGTCGAGTTCGTCCAGGCCTCCGACTACGCGGGCGTGGTCGAGGGCATGATCGCCGGCAACGTTGACTTGGCCTTCTTCGGCCCATTCGCCTACGTGGTAGCCGGTCTCAACGGCGCCAAGATCACGCCGCTCGGCGCGGTCATCGGCGAGAAGGGCGAAGAGCCCGGATACCAGTCCTACGGCATTGCCAAGGCCGACAACGGCGCCATCAACGGTCTGCCCGACTTCGCCGGCAAGAAGGTCTGCTTCGTCGATCCGGGTTCGACGTCAGGCTTCCTGTACCCGACCGCCGGGCTCATCGAGGAGAGCGTCGTCAAGTCCGGATCGGAAGCCGACATCTCCGCGGCTGTCACCCCGATCTACGCCGGCGCCCACGACGCGTCGGTGCTGGCCGTCAATGCCGGTGACTGCGACGCCGGTTTCGCGCAGGACAGCATGGTCGACACGACCCTGATCGAGAAGGGCGATCTGCAGCCCGGCGCGATCAAGACGGTGTGGAAGTCCGAGATGATCGCCGGTTCGGTGTTCGCGGCCAACGACTCGCTCGGCCCCGAGGCCATCGAGAAGCTCACGAAGATCTTCACCGAGAAGGCCAATGCCGATGCGCTCGAGGCCGCCGGTTTCTGCGAGGGCGACGCCTGCCTGATCACCGACGAGCGTGCATGGGGCGTCGTGCCCGCGCAGGACTCCGACTACGACGGTGTCCGCAAGGTGTGTGAGGTCACCGGCTCCGAGAAGTGCAAGGGCTGATCTGATGTCTGACGCCGACTCTCCAGTGGCAGGCGACGACGTCGTCGTTTCTACCAAGAACGTCACGAAGAAGTTCGGCGACACGCTCGCCCTCGATGATGTATCCGTTGATGTCTACCGCAGTGAACTGGTTGTGCTGCTGGGCCTTTCGGGATCCGGAAAGTCCACGCTGCTGCGGTGCCTCAACGGGCTGCACCCGGTCACGTCGGGCACCGTCGAGGTGGGCGGGACGCGGGTCGACACGGCGTCGCGCGCCGAGTTGCGGGCACTACGCCGCAACGTCGGGTTCGTGTTCCAGCATTTCAATCTGGTCGGCCGCCTCAGCTGCCTGGAGAACGTTCTCATCGGCGGGCTCGGGCAGCTGAAGATCCCGCGGTGCGGGTCGCTGACCTATCCGAAGAGGATGCGTGTCGAGGCGCTTGCGCACCTCGACCGTGTCGGCTTGGGACAGTTCGCCGAACGACGCGCCGACACGCTGTCCGGCGGCCAGCAGCAGCGCGTCGCGATCGCGCGCACACTTATGCAGCAGCCTGGTCTGTTGCTCGCCGACGAGCCGGTCGCTTCCCTGGATCCCGAAAATGCCAGTGTCGTCATGGATCTGCTGTTCCAGGTCTGTGTCGAAGAGAAGCTGACCGTCGTCTGCACCCTGCACCAGGTCGACCTCGCGCTGGGCTGGGCGCACCGGCTGGTGGGTTTGCGTAACGGCAAGAAAGTGCTGGACCGCCCGGCGGTCGGAATGACTCGCGAGGAGGTCATGGAGATCTATCAACGCGTGGATCCCACAGTCGCAGAGGCGAAACCACGGGTCGCGGGCTCGCAGTGAGCACTGCGCTGCAGGATCCTCCCGCCGATCCGGGCGCGGCGCCACCCGTCCGGAAGCGGCCTCCGTTACCGGGCCTGCTGCCCATCCTGGCGGTGGGCGCGGTCGTCGGTACCCTCGCCTCGGCCTGGTATATCGACTTCAACCTGGCAACCCTGGTCGACGGGCTCGACGATGTGATGCGGCTACTCGACCGCATGCTGCCGCCACGGCTCGACGATCCGGGCCGCATCGGTAACCTAGCGTTCGAGACGTTGTTGATGGCCGTGCTCGGCACGGTACTGGCCGCGATCGCGTCGGTTCCGTTGGCGTTCATGGCCGCTCGCAACACCACCCCGCATCCCGCCGTGTACGCGGTGGCGCGGGCCTTCATCACGTTCTGCCGCGCGATGCCCGACCTGCTTTTCGCGGTGCTGTTCGTCCGCGCGCTGGGCATCGGAGTTCTGCCGGGCATCCTGGCGCTGGCCCTGCATTCCATCGGCATGCTCGGCAAGCTGTTCGCCGACGCAATCGAGCAGACCGATCCGGGCCCGCGAGAGGCCGTGCGCAGCACGGGCGTCGGGTACTTCCGCGAGATGATCAACGCCGTTGTCCCGCAGGTTGTCCCGTCGTGGATCGGCACGTTCGTGTATCGCATCGACATCAACCTGCGCATGTCGGTGGTGCTCGGATTCGTCGGCGCCGGCGGAATCGGGTTCGCGCTACAGGACGCACTACGAGGGCTGATCTATCCGCGAGCCCTTGGCATCGTATTGGTGATCCTGGTGATCATCGTCGCGATGGAACTGCTGGCGATCTGGGTGCGCCGCATGCTGCTCACCCCCGGGCAGTCGAACCCACGACGAGATCGCGTGATGCGCTTCGTGTTCTCGGGGCTGCTGATCGTCACTACGATCGCATCGCTGTTTGTGTTGCAGATCAACCCGATATCGCTGTTCACCTGGGTTGGCCCATCGCTGGAAGTCTTCACCCGGATGATCCCGCCCAACTTCGAGGCGCTGGGAATCGATCTGGCCGAAGCCGCATTACAAACGGTGGCCATCGGCGTGGTGTCGACGGCAATAGGAATCGTCCTGTCGATTCCGGTCGGGATCCTGGCCGCCCGCAACGTGGCTCCGAACGCGACGGTCTACTGGCTGGCGCGCGGGTGGATACTCGCGGTGCGTGCGGTGCCGGAACTGATCCTGGCGGTGGTCTTCGTCGCCGCCCTGGGTCTCGGGCCGGTCGCGGGTACGTGTGCGTTGGCGATCGCGTCTGTCGGATTCCTCGCAAAGCTGGTGTCGGATTCGGTCGAGGAGATCGATCCTGGGCCCATGGAAGCTGTCCGCTCGGTCGGCGGTGGATGGTGGAAAGTGTTGTTCTCCGCGGTGATTCCGCAGGCGATGCCGTCGATGGTGGGGTCGAGCCTGTACATGTTCGATGTCAACATCCGCACGTCGACGATTCTGGGCATCGTCGGCGCCGGTGGCATCGGGTTCCTGCTGTTCGAGTCGATCCGCACCGTCAACTTCGACGTCACCGGTGCGATAGTGCTGATCATCTTCGTGATCGTGTACACGATCGAGAGGCTGTCCGGATGGATACGGTCCAGACTCGTGTGACCCGCGCGGCGGTGTGGACGGGCAGTGGCGTCGACGTGAAGAACGTCGATCTGCCCGAACTCGGCAATGGAGAAACGCTTGTCCGGGTGCGGTTGGCCACGGTGTGCGGCAGCGATCTGCACACTGTGACGCGCCGCCGTCGCGCACCATGTCCCTCGGTGCTCGGGCACGAGGCCGTCGGCACCGTGGTGGCGGGCGGTACCAGGTCGATCGCGGTGGGGGACCGGGTGGTGTGGTCGGTCACTGTGTCGTGCGGCAGGTGCTCGCGGTGTCGGTCCGGGTTCACCGCCAAGTGCTCGTCGGTCCGCAAAGTCGGCCACGAACGCTTCGACGGCGACTGGCCGCTGTCCGGTGCGTACGCCGAACATGTTGTGCTGCCGCCAGGTACGGCGATGGCGAAACTTCCCGAGTCGATGCCCGACGCGGTGGCCGCGCCGGCCGCGTGCGCCACCGCGACTGTGATGGCGACGCTGGAGGCTGCCGGCCATGTCGCCGGGCGGCGTGTACTCGTGATCGGGGCGGGCATGCTCGGGCTCACGGCCGCCGCGGCGCTCGCCGAAGCCGGCGCGCGGGTTCGGGTCACCGACGTCGACCCGCAGCGGCTGGAGATGGTCAGCCGTTTCGGCGGCACGCCCGACGGCGGCGGGTCGGTGGATGCCGCGATCGACTTCTCGGGCTCGTCGGAAGCGATCGACTCAGCGTTCGCGCGCCTTAGCACCGGCGGCGCGCTGGTGTTGGCCGGTTCGGTGCTGCCGGGCCGCCGGATCGAGATCAGCCCGGAAACGATGGTGCGGCAATGGCTCACGATCACCGGTGTCCACAATTACGAACCCCGTCACCTCACCCGGGCGGTGAAGTTCCTGGAGCGCACACTCGACGCGTATCCATGGCGAACCGTGGTCGCGGACCCTGTCGACCTCGACGCCATCGCGTCGGTTCTCGCGCCAGCTCCCGCGGGCAAGCTGCGCGCGGCCATCAAGCCCTAACTCTGCGCGTGGGCACACGCTCGCCGCCGACGATCCGTGCCGTGTTCAGGAATATTCAGTCCATAACCGGACGTAGTCTGAAGTGTGCCCCGACCTCGCAAGTTCGACGAGTCCGACGTCATCGCGGCGGCCCGCGACGAGTTCTGGACGCGCGGCTATGGTGCGACGTCGGTCGATGATCTGACGGCGGCCACCGGCCTGGGCAAGGGCAGTCTGTACGGCGCATTCGGCGACAAGCACGGGTTGTTCATGCGGACGCTCGACGACTACATCGCGACGTCGCTCGACATGGTTCACGCGCAACTGCACGACGCGGCCTACAGCGCCTATGAACGGCTGATCCGCCACATCCGCTGGCAGGCCGACGCCGTCGCGGCCGACGAGGACAGGCGCGGCTGCATGATGGCCAGAACCGCGGCAGAGCTCGGCGCGACCGATGGCAAGGTCGAGGACAAGGTCGAGCGCGCGTACTCGGCCTGGCGCATCCAGCTCGCCGACACGATCGCCGAAGCGCAGCGCGACGGCGACATCGATCGCGAGGCAGACCCGCAGGCGCTGGCGGGCACCCTGCTGGCGTTCATGCGCGGCGTGGAGGCGCTGCACGAGGGTGGTGTGAAGCCGGCCCAGCTCAAATCCGCGGCCGAGGCGATGATCGGCCTGATCCCGTAGCGACATGGAATAGACGCGTGAGTCGGCGCGTCTTAGTTTTTGACTGAATAGTCCAGAACTATCGAAAGGTACGACCATGGCACTACTCGAGGGCAAGACAGCGGTCATCACCGGCGGCTCGACCGGTATCGGTTTCGCCACCGCCAAGCGATTCATCGACGAGGGCGCCTATGTCTTCATCACCGGCCGAAGGCAGGCCGAACTCGACGCGGCGGTCAAGGAACTCGGCGACAACGCGACCGGCGTACAAGGCGATGTGAGTAACCAGGAGGATCTCGACCGGCTCTACTCGGTGGTGGCCGACAGCGGGCGGCGCATCGACGTGGTGTTCGCCAATGCCGCAGTCATCGACGTTGCGCAAATCGGGGGCATCACCGAGGAGCATCTCGACTACCAACTCGGCGTGGACTTCAAGGGCGTCGTGTTCACCGTTCAGAAGGCGCTGCCGCTGCTGAACGACGGCGGGTCCATCATTCTGAATTCCTCGAACACCAACGCGAAGGCGTCCGACGGAATCGGCGTGTACGCGGCGATCAAGGCCGCGCTGCGCTCGCTCGCGCGGACATGGGCAAGTGAATTGCGCGACCGCAAGATTCGGGTGAATGTCGTCAGCCCCGGCGCGACCGAGACACCGGGGATCGAAAGCCTGGCCCAGATGCTCTTCCCCGGACCGGGTTCCGCGGAGAAGTTCGAGGAATTCCAGATCAGCACGGTCCCGATGGCGCGCTACGGCACGTCCGACGAGGTCGCCAAAGCTGTGCTGTTCCTAGCGTCGGACCTCAGCAGCTTCACCACGGGAGCCGACATCCCGGTCGACGGCGGAGTCAACCAGTTCTAGTAGAGCATCTTGCGGTAGTTGTCCTCGCTGTAATACTCCTCGAGCTGCGCCTGCGTCCAGTCGGTCCGCATGGCCTTGGCCAGCTGTGCGACGCTGGGGAGGGCGGTCGGATTCCACGTCGACGGGTCCCAGGTGTCCGACCGCATGAAGGCTTTCGCGCAGTGAAAGAACACCTCTTCGATGTCGATCTCCAGCGCGAGGATCGGCCGCTTGTCCTTGACCACCATGGCGTCGAAATACTCTGCGTCACTCAAGATCCGGGCTGAGCCGTTGATACGCAACGTGTCACCGCGGCCCGGGATCAGAAAGAGCGTGCCTACCTGCGGGCGCTGCAACACATTGAGGTAGCCGTCGAGACGCTTGTTACCCGGCCGCTCCGGGATCGCGATCGTGGTGTCGTCGATGACGTGAACGAAGCCGGGCGGGTCACCCTTCGGCGACACGTCGACGCGGCCCTGCGCATCGGTGGTCGCCACGAAGCCGAGCGGAGAGTGCGCCAACCAGTCCCGCTGGACGGCGGACAGCCGGTCCTTGACCTTGTTGGCGACGGCGTGCTGCGGCTCTCCGACGATGGTACGGAGGCCCTCGACGGTGCTGACTTCGCGGCGCATGGCTACATCATGCTCGCCGAAAGTTCATTTGTGCGACGCGATTTAATGCCACACTCCGGCAATGACCGACGTCACACAGTCCTCAGATGCCGCCGACCTGGACGAGCGCAGCCGCTCCGGGCGCTCGGCCGACGAGTTGCGGCGAGGCGTCATCGACCACCTGCGCTACTCGATCGGCCGCCCGTCCGCAGTCCTGACGCTGGAGAATTTCTATCGTGCGACCGCGTTGGCCGTACGAGACCGCATGCAGGACAACCAGGCGGCAACCGCACTGACCTCGCTCGATCTCGGACGAAAGATCACCTGCTACCTCTCGGCCGAGTTCCTGATGGGGCCGCAACTCGGGAACAATCTGCTGAATCTCGGGATCGAAGAGCCGACGCGCGCGGCGCTCGAAGGAATCGGGGTCGGCTTCGACGAGATGTTGGCCTGTGAGGAGGAACCGGGACTGGGCAACGGCGGTCTCGGTCGGCTGGCCGCCTGCTATCTCGATTCGCTGGCCACCCTCGAACGCCCGGCTATGGGGTTCGGTATCCGGTACGAGTTCGGCATCTTCGACCAGGAGTTCCGCGACGGCTGGCAGGTGGAGAAAACCGACAACTGGCTCGTCAACGGAAATCCCTGGGAGATTCCCAAGCCCGACGTCAACTATCTGGTCAGCTGGGGTGGCTACGTCGAGCATTACACCGACGACGCGGATAACGACCGAGTCCGCTGGGTCCCCGGTCGCGTGCTGAAGGGCGTCGCGTACGACACGCCGATTCAGGGCTACGGCGTCAACACCTGCAACGTGCTCACCCTCTGGAGCGCGCGGGCGGTCGAGTCACTTGCGTTGGAGGCCTTCAACACCGGCGATTATTACAAGGCGGTCGAAGACGAGGTCACCTCGGAAACCGTGACCAAGGTCCTCTATCCCAACGACGAACCGGAAGCAGGCAAGCGGCTGCGCCTGCTGCAGCAGCATTTCTTCGTGTCCTGCACGCTGCAGCATATCTTGCACATCGTCGACGACCTATCCGATATCTCTGTACGAGATATCCCCAGCCGCTTTGCAATTCAGCTCAACGACACCCACCCGTCGATTGGTGTCGCCGAGCTCATGCGGTTACTGGTAGATGAACGTCACCTCCCTTGGGAAGATGCGTGGGACATCACCGTGGCCACCTTCGGCTACACCAACCACACCTTGTTGCCCGAGGCGCTGGAGACATGGCCGCTGGGCATGTTCGCGGAGTCACTCCCGCGGCACCTCGAGATCATCTACGAGATCAACCGTCGCTTCCTCGACGAGGTCCGCGCGAAGTTCCCCAACGACGACGACCGCGTGCGACGGATGTCGCTCATCGGCGAGGACAACGGCAAGAGCATCCGAATGGCCCACCTCGCGACTGTCGGAAGCCACGCGATCAACGGCGTTGCGGCCCTGCACTCCGAGTTGCTGAAGAAGAGTGTGCTCAAGGATTTCTACGAGTTGTGGCCAGAGCGCTTCTCCAACAAGACGAACGGTGTGACACCGCGGCGGTTCCTCGCGCTGGCCAATCCCGGCTTACGAAAGCTGCTCGACGACACCATCGGTGGTGGCTGGCTCGCCGACCTGGACAGGCTGCGCGGTCTCGAGGCTTTCGTCGACGATGACGCCTTCCGTGGGATGTGGCGGGAAGTCAAGCGCGCCAACAAGGCCCGCCTTGCGGACTTTGTGCACGGCACGACGGGCGTCGAACTGAATCCCGACTGGCTTTTCGATATCCAGGTCAAGCGGATCCACGAATACAAGCGCCAACACCTCAACGTGCTGCACATCGCCACGCTCTATCACCGCATCAAGCAGAACCCCGACCTCGACATCCCGCCGCGAGCCTTCATATTCGGAGGGAAGGCCGCGCCGGGCTACTTCCTGGCTAAGCGAATCATCAAGCTGATCAACGATATCGGCGAAACTGTCAACGAAGACCCTGATGTCAATCAGCTCCTCAAGGTCGCGTTCATCCCGAACTTCAATGTGCAGAATGCACACCTCATTTACCCGGCGGCCGATCTGTCCGAGCAGATCTCGACGGCGGGGAAGGAAGCGTCGGGAACGGGCAACATGAAGTTCATGCTCAACGGCGCGCTGACGATCGGCACTCTCGACGGTGCGAATGTCGAGATCCGCGAGGAGGCGGGCGCCGAGAACTTCTTCCTGTTCGGCCTGACGGTCGACGAAGTCGAGCGTCTCAAGCGGGAGGGTTACCGTCCGTCGGACTACATCAAGGCCAATGCTGAGCTCGGCGCCGTGCTCGACCTGATCGCCGGCGGACGATTCTCGCGGGGCGACGCCGAGGTGTTCCGTCCGCTGGTCGACAACCTGCGCCATGACGACCCGTTCCTCGTTCTCGCCGATTACGCGTCCTACATCGAATGCCAGGACCGAGTGAGCGCGGCGTGGCGGGACATCCCGTCCTGGACGCGGATGTCGATCTTGAACACCGCGCGCAGCGGCAAGTTCTCGTCGGACCGCGCCATCACGGAATACTGCGACGACATCTGGAACGTGCTGCCCGTGACGGTGAAGGTGTAGCGAACCGCACCGTTCTGCTCATCGCGATTTGAAACCTCACGGCGCCAGACGACTGGCGCAATGGCTGTCGTCCACCCTTTAACAGCAGGTCGGCCCCGTGACGGACCGGCGTATTCAGCCAGCGGCCGACGGTCCCACAATACGGTCGATCGGGGTCCACGGCATCCGCCGATAACGTCACCGACCAGGTCAGTCACACGACGAACAGCCCCCGGGAGGTGACCGTGGCCAGCCAAGAGGCGCATGCCGAACCGACGCCGATCCGTCGGCCGCGAGCCGATCAGGCGCGCCTGGTCGCCGACGTCCTGAGGCACCAGATCCACGCGGGCGGCTACGCGGACGGGCTGCCCACAGAACAGGACCTGGCGACCGAGTTCTTCGTTTCCCGCAACACCGTCCGCGAGGCACTCGCCGCGCTCAAGGACGAAGGTCTCATCGACCGCGGACCGCGCACCGGCACCCACGTCGCCATCCGCAAGTACGACCACGGCCTCGACGCGCTCGTCGGTCTGAAAGAGACATTCAAGGGCTATGGGGAGATCCGCAACGAGGTGCGAACGACCATGAGCGTTGCCGCGCCGCCGTCGGTCGCCAATCGCCTACAACTGAGCCCGTCCGAGCCCGTCGTCTTCACCGAGCGTCTGCGTTACCTCGGCGATCTTCCCCTCTCGCTCGACATGACCTACCTCGCCCCCGACATCGGCCTAGAGGTCATCGAGCATTCGCTCGAGGTGAACGACGTTTTCGCACTCATCGAGCAGGTCACCGGCCGCCGCCTCGGCGGGGCCACTCTTGCGGTTGAATCTGTTGCCGCCGACACACATTCGGCCGCCATCCTGCAGGTCCCGGATGGCGCTCCAGTCTTGCTGCTGGAGCGTCTCACCCATCTAGACGACGGCCGACCCGTCGACCTCGAGTACATCCGCATGCGTGGGGATCGAATCACTCTGCGCAGCAATCTGATTAGGGGGAACTGATGGCCCAGGTCAACCAGCGCGTCGACGTGCCAGTGACCATCGACCAGTCGCTGTGCATCGAGGGATGCACTTTGTGTGTCGATATCTGTCCGCTCGATTCGTTGGCCATCAATCCCGAGAACGGCAAGGCCTTCATGCATGTCGACGAGTGTTGGTACTGCGGCCCATGCGCGGCCCGCTGTCCCACCAATGCCGTGACCGTCAACATGCCCTATCTCCTCCGATAAGACCCAGGAACATTCATGAAGCGCATACTCGCCGTAGTTTCTGTCGCCCTCACCGCCAGTTCGTTGGCCGCTTGCTCGCTTGACTCCCAGTCCGAATCCGCGGGCACCGTCAACGTCGTCATCGGCTATCAGTCCAAGACCATCAACACCGTCACCGCCGGAACTCTTCTGAAGGCCAAAGGCTTCCTGGAGAAGCGGCTCGAGGACATCTCCGACACCTCGGGTGTCGACTACAACGTGCAGTGGCAGGACTACGACACGGGCGCACCCATCACCGCTCAGATGGTCGCCGAGAAGATCGACATCGGCTCGATGGGCGACTACCCACTGCTCATCAACGGCTCTAAGACCCAGGCGAACGAGCGTGCCCGCACGGAGTTCGTCTCCGTCACCGGTTACAGTCCGACCGGCTCACTCAACATGGTTGTCGTCCCACCCAACTCGCCGATCCGGTCGATCGACGATCTGGAGGGCAAGAAGGTCTCGGCCAGCGTCGGATCCGCGGGTCACGGCACCCTGGTGCGAGCGCTCGATAACGCGGGCATCGACCCAAAGACCGGCGTCGAGGTGCTCAATCAGCAGCCCCAGGTCGGCGCTTCGGCCCTTGAATCAGGCCAGGCGCAGGCACTTTCACAGTTCGTTGCCTGGCCCGGGCTGCTGGTATTCCAGGGCAAGGCGCAGCTCCTCTACGACGGCGCCGAGGGTGACTACCCGACGTTCCACGGTGTCGTGGTGCGCCGCGACTACGCCAGCCAGCACCCCGAGGTGGTCGACGCGTTCCTGCAGGCACAGCTCGACGCGACCGACTTCCTCAACGAGAACCCACTGGAATCGGCCCGGCTCGTCGCCGAGGGCAGTGGCCTGCCGCAGGAAGTCGTCTACCTGTACAACGGCCCCGGCGGCACCAGCTTCGACACCACGCTCAAACCGTCGCTCATCGAGGCGTTCAAAGGCGACGTGCCTTATCTCGAGTCCATCGGCGACTTCGCCGATCTGAACATCGACGAGTTCGTCGATGACACCGCCATCCGAAAGGCGTTCGCCGACCGCGGCCAGGATTATGATGCCGCGCTGGTTTCGACGACCAACCCGTCGGCGCTGAGTGGCCAGGACCCGGTGTGCAATGTCGCGGTCACCGATCCGGAACTGGCGAGCGAACTTTGGATCAACGGTAAGGACGCCACCCAGGCCGCCGCCAACCCCGGATGCCTGCTGCGCGCCGTGCGCGAGGCCAACGCCCGCGGCGAACAGGTCCGCGCCGCGTACGTCCCCGACACCGAGTTCGGCACCCGCTGGTTCGCCGATAAATCTGTCTGGGTCAAGGACGGTCGCAACTACCTGCCGTTCGGCACGCCCGCGGGCGCGCAGCGCTACATCGGAGCGCACCCCGGCGCGACGGTTGTCGAGTACCAGCAGGCGCTAGTGGGTGCGGTGTGACCGCCGCGCCTGCGGTGCTGACGCCCGACGCACCCGCAATCGCCGCGCCGGCGGACTCGGTTGTCAACGCTCCGGCCCGCCGCAACTGGTCCTCGTGGCTGGTCCGCATCGCCTCGGTTGCCGCGGCGATCGCACTCTGGCAGCTGTTGACCGCCAACGATGTTCGACTTTGGCTGCGATTCGACACTCTGCCGACGGTCACCGAGATCGTCTCCGCGTTCGGCACCCGGGTGGGTACGCAGGATTACTGGCTGGACCTTGGCCAGTCACTGATCCGAATCCTGACCGGCTTCGCCCTCGCGGCGGTCGCGGGTGTCGTCACCGGCATTCTGCTGGGTCGTTCGGGCGCGTTCGCGAACGTCTTCGGTCCGCTCACCGAACTCGCCCGGCCCATTCCCGCGATCGCGATCGTGCCCGTCGCGATCCTGCTGTTCCCCACCGACGAGGCCGGGATCGTGTTCATCACCTTCCTCGCCGCGTACTTCCCCATCATGGTCAGCACCCGGCACGCGGTGCGCGCGCTGCCGACGCTGTGGGAAGACTCCGTGCGCACGCTCGGCGGAAATCGGTGGGATGTCATTACGCGAGTTGTGTTGCCCGGCATCCTCCCCGGCGTATTTGGCGGCCTGTCGGTCGGCATCGGCGTCGCATGGATCTGTGTGATCTCCGCCGAGATGATTTCCGGACGGCTCGGCGTCGGCTACCGCACCTGGCAGGCGTACACCGTGTTGGCCTATCCCGACGTGTTCGTCGGCATCATCACCATCGGCGTGCTCGGCTTCGTCACGTCTGCCGCCGTGGAACTCATCGGTCGACGCGTCACCCGCTGGCTGCCTCGCGGGGAGGAGAAGACGCAATGAGCAACGCAGGTATGTCCCTGAAACTACGCGACGTCGTGCTCAGTTACGGCGGTGCGCCAGTTGTCGATGGGCTCGACCTGGATGTCGCGCCCGGTGAGATCCTCGTACTGACCGGACCGTCGGGCTGCGGCAAGTCGACGGTGCTGCGCGCACTGGCCGGTCTGCTGCCACCGGACAGGGGAGAGGTGCTCGGCGACGGTGAGCGCGTCACGACCACGTCCCGCGACCGCGCAATGGTGTTCCAGGACAACGCGCTATTGCCCTGGCGTACTGTGCAATCGAATGTCGAGCTCGCGCTCAAGCTGGCCGGCCGCCCGCGCCAGGGCCGCCGCGAGGAAGCCCGGAGGTGGATCGCCGACGTCGGGCTGACGGGATTCGAGAAGTACCTGCCGAAGAGCCTCTCCGGCGGCATGCGCCAGCGTGTGCAACTCGCGCGTGGACTGGCCGGTGCGCCGCGCGCGGTCATGATGGACGAACCTTTCGGCGCTCTCGACACGCAGACCCGAGCCACCATGCAGCGACTGCTCATCGACACCTGGCGGGCGCACCCGACGACCGTTGTCTTCGTCACCCATGACGTCGACGAGGCCCTGCTCATCGGCGACCGCATCGCCGTCCTCGGTCGCGCGGGCCAGCGCCTGCGCGCTCTGCTCGACGTGCCGTCGCCGCGCGACGCGGCCATATCGCGAGCCGCGCTGCGGGCTGAAGTAATTGCCGCACTAGATCATTCGGAGTTGGTCAGCTGATGGAAGTACCCGCACTCGAAGATGCTGTTCGCCTGGATTGCGATGTTCTCGTCATCGGCGGCGGCACGGCAGGGACGATGGCGGCACTCACCGCCGCGGAGAACGGCGCGCAGGTTCTGCTGCTCGAGAAGGCTCACGTCCGGCACTCCGGCGCGCTGGCCATGGGGATGGACGGCGTCAACAATGCCGTCATCCCCGGCAAGGCCACGCCTGAGGACTATGTCGCTGAGATCACCCGCGCCAACGACGGAATCGTCAACCAGCGCACCATCTATCAGACCGCCACCCGTGGCTTCGCCATGGTGCAGCGCCTGGAACGCTACGGCGTCAAGTTCGAGAAGGACGAGCACGGCGAGTACGCCGTTCGTCGCGTCCATCGCTCGGGCTCGTACGTGCTTCCGATGCCCGAGGGCAAGGACGTCAAGAAGGCGCTGTACCGGGTGCTCCGGCAGCGCTCGATGCGCGAGAAGATCCGCATCGAGAACAGGTTGGTTCCCGTTCGCGTCCTCACCGCTGGAGGCAGGGCGGTCGGTGCTGCCGCGTTGAACAGCCGGACGGGCGAGTTCGTCGTGGTCTCGGCTAAGGCCGTCATCCTCGCCACCGGACCGTGTGGACGGCTCGGGCTCCCCGCGTCGGGTTACCTGTACGGCACCTACGAGAATCCCACCAACGCCGGAGACGGCTACTCAATGGCGCTCCACGCGGGTGCCGAACTCTCCGGAATCGAGTGCTTCCAGATCAATCCGCTGATCAAGGACTACAACGGACCCGCCTGCGCGTACGTCGCCAATCCTTTTGGTGGCTACCAGGTCAACGCCCAGGGCGAGCGATTCGTCGACTCCGACTACTGGTCGGGGCAGATGATGTCGGAGGTCAAAAACGAGATCGAATCCGCGCGCGGACCCATCTATCTCAAGGTCAGCCATCTTCCCGACGAGACGTTGAGTGCGCTCGAGGGCATCCTGCACACCACCGAGCGGCCGACCCGGGGGACGTTCCATGCCAACCGTGGGCATGACTACCGCACCCACGACATCGAGATGCACATCTCCGAAATCGGATTGTGCAGTGGTCATTCCGCTTCCGGCGTCTGGGTCGACGAACACGCCCGCACCACCGTTCCCGGCTTGTACGCAGCTGGCGACCTGGCCTGCGTTCCGCACAACTACATGATCGGCGCGTTCGTCTACGGCGACCTCGCGGGCAGTCACGCGGCGTCCACCCTGGCCGACGTCGAAGCACCGCAACAGCTTCCGGATGATCAGATTGCTGCCGCGCATGAGCTCATCTACCGGCCCCTCCAGCACCCCGAGGGTCCACCGCAGATGCAGGTCGAGTACAAGCTGCGCCGCTTCGTCAACGACTATGTCGCCCCGCCCAAGACCGCGGCCAAGCTGTCCATCGCGGTGCAGACCTTCGACCGGATGCGCGACGAGATCGCGGGTATCGGCGCCACGACACCCCACGAACTCATGCGTGCAGTCGAGGTGTCGTTCATCCGCGACTGTGCCGAGATGGCCGCCCGCTCGTCGCTCACCCGCACGGAATCGCGATGGGGGCTCTACCACGACCGCAGCGACAGTCCCGAACGGGACGACGTCGATTGGCGCTATCACCTCAACCTCCGTAAGACCGCCGACGGGGACATCGAGTTCTTCAAGCGCCCTGTCGCGCCCTACTTCGTGCCCGTCGCCGGATTCGACGAATTACCAAGCGGTGAAACAGAACCCATCGCCGTCCGGCAACCCGACCTCGTCGGTGGACAGGCGCCCGCCTCCGAGGTGTCCAGGGTGCGCGACGAAGCCGCGGCCCAACCACCGTCGCCGCGCATCGCCGCGGTGTTAGCACTCGACGAGCCCACCGTTGACGCGCTGGCGCCGTTTCTGACCGACGCCGATGCCGGTGTCCGTCGTACCGCCGTTGACGTGCTGACCGAGCACCTGCCCGATGGGTACGCGACAGCTTTGGTTGCGGCGTTGAGCGATCCGAACGGCGAAGTGCGTCGCGTCGCCGCCGACGGTATCCGCGAACTCGTCGAAGTGCTGCCGGACGCCAAACCGATCCAAAATTTGCTCGGCTCAGACGATCCCGTGGTCCGGGGCGCGGCCGTCTATGTGCTGAGTTCCCGCCGCGCCGGGGACGCCGAACAGTACCGCCGCGCGGTCGTCGACGAGGATCACCGGGTGCGTATCGAAGCTGTCCGGGCGCTGGTCTCGGTCGACGACGCGGCGGGTGTTGCTGCCGCGCGCACCGATGCGAATCGGGAAGTGCGCATCACCGTCGCCAACGGACTCGGCACGCTGCGTACGGGAACCGACGCCGTCCGTGCGCTCATCGAGGACCCCGACCCGCTCGTGCGGGCCGCGGCGCTGGCGGCGATGGGATCGATCGGATGGGACGACGTCGACGTGACGACCGTCGAGGGCGCGCTCGCCGCGTCGGCGTGGCAGATCCGGCAGGGTGCCGCCCGCGCGCTGGCCGGGGCGCCGTCTCCGATCGCCGCGGTACCGCCGCTGTCCCGGGCGCTGTCCGACCCGCACCTCGACGTCCGTAAGGCCGCGGTGTTGAGCCTGACCCGGTGGGCATCGTCGGAGGACGCTGCGCGGGAGGCGTTGGAGGGCGCACTCGACGACGGCGACGCCGACGTCCGCGCCTATGCCAGACGAGCGCTCGCTAGCAGCTGAAACCTCCTCTGCCACTTGAGTTTCAGTTGTCACATGGGCGGTCTGGCTTGTCGGTGGCCGAATGTATGTTCGAATCATGTTGGCGACCCCGGTTCAGGTGGCGATGGCCGCATTGCGGTCCGCGCATGAATCGTTGGCCGCCTGCGACCTCGACGCACTGACGCATCGCGAACTCCTCGAGGTTCTCGACGGGCTGGAAACCCTGAGCTGCCGACTGCCCGCGCAGCGGCACCGCGCCCTGGCCCGGTTGCAATGCGAGACCACGCCCAAGGAGATGGGTGCGAAGTCGTGGCGGCAGGTGTTGGCGATCCGCTGGCGGATCTCGGCTTCTGAAGCGGGTCGTCGCCTTGATGAGGCGGCGATGCTGGGTCCGCGGCGCACGCTGACCGGCGAACTACTGGAACCGGTGTTTGCGGCCACCGCGGCCGCGCAAGCCCGCGGTCTGGTCAATGGCGAACACATCGAGACGATCCGTGAGGCGAGCGGCCGGATTCCAGGTTGGGTCGATACCGCCACCCGCTGCGAGATCGAGGCCGATTGGGCGCGCGTGGCCACCGGGGTGGGGCCCAAGGAGCTCAGAGACCATGCCAATCGCGCCCTGTTCATGCTCGATCAGGACGGGCCTGAACCCGATGAAGCCGAGCGTGCACGCCGGCGCGGGGTGTCGAAGGGACCCCAAGGCCCCGACACGATGACCCCGATTAAGGGCGATCTCACCCCGGAGGCGGCAGCGATCTATGAGGCGATCTTCGCCAAGTGGGCCGCACCGGGGATGTGCAATCCCGACGACGAGAACCCATGCGTGTCCGGAACTCCGTCACAGGCCCAGATCGACAACGACCACCGCAGCCTGATCCAGCGTCAACATGACGCGCTGGTCGCCGTCGGGCGCAGTGTGCTGGAAACCGGTGAGCTGGGCCAGCACAACGGACTACCCACGTCGATCATCATCCGCACGACATTGCAGGACCTCGAATCACGCGCCGGAATCGGTGTGAGCGGTGGCGGCACGGTGATCCCGATCAAAGACGTGATCCGGATGGCCGCCCACGCCAACCACTACCTTGCGGTCTTCGACAAGGCCACCGGATCAGCGCTGGACCTCTTCCGAGCCCGCCGTGTGGCCTCCCCAGCCCAGCGGATCATGCTCATCGCCCGCGACGGGGGCTGCACCAAACCCGGCTGCACCGTGCCCGCCTACGGCGCCCAGGTCCATCACGCCGCACGGGACTGGGCCGATGACGGACAGACCAACGTCGACGAACTCGGTCTGGCCTGCGGACCGGACAACCGCATGGTCGGACCCGACGGCTGGACCACCCGCATCAACGCCCACAACGACGTCGAATGGCTCCCACCCAAACACCTCGACACCGGACAAACCCGCATCAACACCTACCACCGCCCCGAACAACTCCACCGCCCACCAGACCATCCAGACGAAAACCCAGAACGCGGACCATAAGACTGGAACAGCTAGCCGCCAAAGCGCGCCGCCAACGCGCGGCGGTCCACCTTGCCGATGCCGCGGCGCGGGATCTCGTCCACAACGTGGATCTCCCGCGGTGCCGCCGTCGCGTCCAGAGTCGTCGCAACGTGCGCGCGGATATCGGCCAACGTCGGTGCAGTCGATCCCGGTGCCACCACGATCGCGGCGACGACGCGCTGCCCCAGTCGCTCGTCGTCGACACCGAACACCACGCATTCGGCCACGGCGTCGTGCGACGCCACCGCCGCCTCCACCAGAGGTGGCAACACGGTCAGTCCGCCCGTGCTGATCGCGTCGTCGATCCGCCCAAGAACTGTGAGCACCCCTGAGTCGTCAACGCTGCCAACATCATCGGTGCGAAACCAGCCAGGTTCGGCGAACGGATCGGGGTCGACGGGATTGCGGTAGCCCTTGGCCAGCGTCGCTCCGCCGAGGACCACTCGTCCGTCGTCTATTCGCAACCGCACGCCGTCGAGTGGCACCCCGTCGTACACGCAGCCGCCGGCGGTCTCACTCATGCCGTACGTGCGGACCACGGGAATGCCCGCGGCCGCGGCTCGTCGAGCGACCCCGGCAGGCATCGGCCCTCCGCCGATCAGCACGGCATCCATCGACGCCAGCGCGGCAGTGGCGCTCGCATCGCCAAGCGCCTTGTCGAGCTGCGCGGCCACGAGCGAGACATATCGCCGTCCGGGTCCGAGTGAATGGACGGCCCAAACCAGTTCTGCTGCAGAGAAACCCGCCGAGATTGCCACCGGCGCCGTCCCCGCGACGACACTGCGCACCAGGACCTGCAGCCCCGCCACATGATGAGCGGGCAGGGCGAGCAACCAGCGGCCGTCGCCGCCGAGGCGTGCGTGGGTGGCCTCCGCACTGGCCGTCAACGCCGACGCGGTCAGCAGGGCGCCCTTGGGGTTCCCCGTCGTACCGGACGTGGACACTACGACGGCCACGTCGTCGTCCACCTCCGAGTCGGCTCGCAAAGATGTTGTGATCAGCGAGGTTTCGCGCGCATCGTGCATCGGGACCGGTAACACCGCAGCACGCCCGGCGAGCGCCTGCTCCACCATCGGCAGCACCGACACCGCCGTAGCACCAGCGGGGACGGCGACGGTGCGCAGGACGGCTATGCGGTGTCCTCGTCGTCGCGCGGGTCGTCGAGCGGCCAGCCCTTGGCAGACAGTCGCTCTCGCACCCGCTCGATGTCCTCGGGTGTCGGGAGTTCATCGGTGATCTGAGTGATCAGCACACCGATATCGGCGCTGTCGAACTCGCCGAGGTCCTTCAGCTCGCGCGCGACCGCTTTCACCTCGTCGTCGGACAGGCGGCGCTTGAGAAGCGCGAACAGTGGCACGCGATCGGGGCCGGGAACACCCTCCGGGTAACCGGCGGTGACCCAGGCGACGATCTTGGCCAGAAAGGTCACGGTTCCCTCCGAAGTGTCGCGTGTGGTCTTTGAGGTTCCGATGCTAATCGCGCCTCCGGCACCCTGCGATCGGCGCGATAGGCAAACGTTTACCCCCGCGAAGTTGAACAATGGGTGAACACCTCGCCAGGTCAGATGAAGTGCCTGCTCGACACGCCCTTTTGAATCCGCGTTTGGTTAGGCGAAACGCCTCCCCGGGCCGCAGAATTAGCGCCGTGAGCGCAGAGCTGATCATCCTGGTGCTGCTGATAGCAACGGCACTGGCATTCGACTTCACGAATGGCTTCCACGACACCGGCAACGCGATGGCCACCTCCATCGCCACCGGCGCCCTGAAGCCCAAGACCGCGGTGCTGCTCGCGGGCATTCTCAACCTCGTCGGCGCGTTCCTGTCGGTCGAGGTCGCCGTCACCGTGACCACCTCTGTGCTGAAGGTCCAGGACAGCAAGACAGGTGCCCTGATCCCCGGCATCGACGCGTCGACGGGTCTGACGATCATCTTTGCGGGCCTCATCGGCGGGATCCTGTGGAACCTGCTCACCTGGTTGTTCGGCATCCCCTCCAGCTCGTCACACGCGCTCTTCGGCGGTTTGATCGGTGCCGGTCTCGCGGCACTCGGCCTGGCGGGTGTCAACTGGTCTGGCGTCAGCAGCAAGGTGTTGATCCCGGCCGTTGCCGCACCGGTCATCGCGTGCCTGGTGGCCGCGGGCGGCACGTGGTTGGTGTACCGGATCACCCGCAATATCGTCGAGAGCAGGCGCCGCGAAGGCTTCCGCTGGGGCCAGATCGCGACCGCCTCACTGGTCGCGTTGTCGCACGGAACCAACGATGCGCAGAAGACGATGGGGGTCATCGCCCTCGCACTCATCACGACCGGCCACCTGACGGGCGACGTCAAAGAGAACGGCCTGCCGTTCTGGATCATCTTCAGCTGCGCGGTCGCCATCGGCCTCGGTACGTACCTCGGCGGCTGGCGCGTCATCCGCACCCTGGGCAAGGGCCTCGTCGAGATCGACTCGCCGCAGGGCTTCGCTGCCGAAGCATCTTCGGCCGCAATCATTTTGAGCTCCAGCGCCGCTGGTATGGCGCTGTCGACCACCCACGTGGCTACGGGGTCGATTCTGGGTAGTGGTGTCGGCAAGCCCGGTGCCCAGGTGCGCTGGGCGGTCGCGGGCCGGATGGCTGTCGCATGGCTGATCACCCTGCCCGCCGCAGGCCTGGTCGGCGCGCTGTCGTACTGGCTCTCCGATGCGGTCAAGTCGTTGACGAACTCGGCCCTGGCCGGCGACGGACTTATCTTCCTGGTACTGGTCGGCCTTTCCTTCTATATGTGGTGGCGGGCTCAGCAGCAGAAGGTGGACAGCACCAACGTCAACGCCGACTGGGACAGCTCCACGAACTCCGTCGTGCCCGCGGACGTCCGCGAGGCCGCCAAAGAATCCAAGCCGACGGCGTCGGTCTAGACGGACACACAAAGGACTCTTTGATGACCTATTTCGAAAGCATCTTCAAGGTGCTGATCGTGGGGCTGATCCTCGGAGCAGGCCTGCCCGCGGTGTTTGCGGGCGGACTCGTGGCCTACTCCAACGGAGCCGGCGGCCAACATGCCGACGGAACCGCCGTTGCCCCGAATCCGATGCTCAAGTACCTCGGTATCGCGCTGTTCGTGCTCGTCGGATGGGTGATCCTCACCGCGGTCCTCTGGATCACGCGGACGACGATCATCCATCACACCGGTATCGATCTCTTTCCCTTCATGCCCAAGAAATGAGCTGAGTCGACATGCCCGTGAACCAGACCGTCTTGGACAACGTGCTCGGTTGGCTGCACCAGGGTTATCCCGAAGGTGTGCCGCAGACGGATTACTTCCCGCTGCTCGCGCTGCTGAAGCGCTCGCTCACCGAGGAAGAAGTGATCCGGGCCGCCCAGGCGATCCTGAAGCAGACGGATTCCGACACCGTGACCGAGGACGAGATCCGCACCGCGGTGCAGGCCGTCATCGACAAGGAGCCCAACCCGGAGGAAATCCATCAGGTCGCTGCGCGGCTGGCGTCGGTGGGTTGGCCGCTGGCGGCGGCTCGCTGACGCTACTTGCGGTTGTCCCGCCGCAGCGGGTGATTCTCGGGGACCTGTACGAAGATCAGTAGCACGCCGTCGGGATCGGTGACGTGCATCTCGTGCAAACCCCACGGCTCCTGGCGGGCCTCACGATCGATGGGGACACCGCGGCCGGCCAATTCCTGCTCGGTGGCATAGATGTCGCGGACTTGAAGCCACATCGTTCCGCCGGCGGTCGGAGTGCCGTGGCCGGCTATCTCGATCAGTGACTGGCCGGCGTAGAACACCGTGCCCGCGCCGTAGTCCCTGGCGATCGCCAGCCCGATCTCGTCACGGTAGAACGTCAGCGAGCGTTCGTAATCCGCGGGGCGAATGAGCATGCGGCTGGCCAGGATCTCCATACGGATGTGTCTATCACGAGCAATGCGTCTATCACGTGATCAACCGATTCGACGGTCGATGCCCGCCCAATACGGCTCGCGCAGCGCACGCTTGACGAGCTTGCCGCTCGGGTTGCGGGGCAGAACTTCGGCGAAGTCGACGGACTTCGGCAGCTTGAAACCGGCGAGCCGTTCACGCGCGTAGGCGATGAGCTCGGTCTCGGTAGGTGCGGCTCCCGCGGCAGGCACGACGACGGCCTTCACCGCCTCGCCCCACTTTTCGTCGGGCACCCCGATGATGGCCACATCGCCGACCGCGGGATGGGTCATCAGGACGTTCTCGACCTCGGTCGGGTACACGTTCTCGCCGCCGGAGACGATCATGTCCTTCTTCCGGTCGTGCAGGTAGACGAAGCCGTCATCGTCGACGTAGCCGATGTCGCCCGTCTTCAGCCAGTTGTCGTGGGTGACCGTCGCGGCGGTGGAATCGGCGTTGTTCCAGTAGCCGAGCATGTTCTGCGCCGAGCGGGTCCACACCTCGCCGACGGTGCCGATCGGAACCTCGCACCCGCTGTCGTCGACGATGCGGAGTTCGACCCACGGATAAGGCTTACCGCAGGACCGCAGTAGCTCCGGGCGGCCCGTCGGATCGTGAACGTCGAGTTGCGTTACCGAGCCGGTGGTTTCGGTCAGTCCGTACACCTGGATGAACTCGCAGCCGAAGCGGTCCAGACCCTTCATCAGCACGTCGTCGGTGATGGGCGAGGCGCCGTAGACGATGGCCCGGACGCTGGAGAAGTCGGCGTTCTCGACGCCCGGTGACCCGAGCATCATCTGGATCACCGCGGGCACCAGCAGCAGATTGGTGATCTTGTGCCGGACAACGGAATCCAGGATCGCGGCCGGATCGACATCGCGCAGCACCACGGTGGTGGCGCCCTCGTACATTCCGACGAACACCCAACCCGAGCCGGCCATGTGGAACATCGGCATCACCGCAAGGCTCACGCTGTCATCGGTGAACCGCCACTGCCCGGCGATCCCGCTGGACTTGCAGAGGTAGTTGCCGTTGGACAGCATGACGCCCTTGGGCAGTCCGGTGGTGCCCGACGTGTACATCAAGAAGGCGATGTCGTCGGGACCCGTTGTGACATCTGGGTCTTCATCGGAATGACCGGCAAGCCAGTCCTCGTATGACTGCCAGCGGTCGTGCGCACCGATCGCGACGATGTCGTGCACCGTCGTCAGCTGACCCTCGACCGCCTCGAGATGGCCGAAGAACTCGGATCCGACAACGACGATGTGGGCTTGTGCGTCCTGGATGATGTGCAGCATCTCCGGCGCGGCGAGACGCCAGTTCACCGGCACGCCAACGGCACCCAGTTTGGTGAGGCCGCAGACCACCTCGAAGAACTCCGCGCCGTTCTTCTCGATGAAGGCGACGCGATCGCCGAAGCCGACACCGGCGGCGCGGAAGGCCTGGGCGGCTCGACTGGACCGCGCGTCGAGTTCGGCGAAGGAGACAGTCCGGTCGCCGACGATGAGCGCAGTGGCGTCGGGCCGACGGCGCGCCTGGACGCGCACGATGTCGGCGATGGTCGCGATCTCGGACATATCAGCTGCTGGGTTGTACGCGTTGACGTTTCATCATTGCGTTCACCGCGCCGGGTGCGAAGGTGTTCACCGCTTGCGCGGTGACGGCCATCCGTGGAGCGATGCGCACGGGACGGACACGTGCGGCTGTGACCATCCAGTCGGCCGCCTCGTCGGCGCTCAAGCCGGGCAGCCCGTCGTAGGCGCGGGTGGGGGCGATCATCGGGGTGAGCACGAGCGGGTAGAACAGCGTCGTCGAGTGCACACCGTCGTCGCCCCACTCGGTTTCGATGATCCGGCTGACGGAGGTGAGTGCTGCCTTCGACGCGTTGTAGACCGAGAACAACGGCGACGATTCGTTCAGTACACCCCACGTCGACACATTGATGATGTGGCCGTCGCCGCGCTCACGCATACCGGGCGCCAGTCCGCGGATCAACCGCAGCGGTGAGTAGTAGTTCAGCGTCATCGTCCGCTCGACGTCATGCCAGCGGTCCAGAGACTCGGCCAGCGGCCTGCGGATCGATCGCCCGGCGTTGTTGATCAGGATGTCGACGCCGCCGAGGTCGCGCTCGAGCGTGGCGACCAACTCGTCGACGGCATCAAGGTCGGACAGGTCGCAGGCATGGGCTGATGCAGTACCACCGTCGGCGGCGATCCGGCCGACCAGGTCGTCCAGGAGATCCTGGCGGCGCGCGGCGACCGCCACTATGGCGCCGCGGCGGGCGAACTTCTCGGCGGCTGCCTCACCGATGCCCGACGATGCTCCGGTCAGCAGGATGCGCTTACCGTCGAGGTCGACCTCCTCGCGGTCCGGTCGGTGCAGCATCAATTGGGGGGCCAGCGGCGGTCGCATGCCCGCCAGCAGCACCTGCTCGGAGAGCCAGCGCAGCGGATTCTTACTCACCCGGCGAGTCTAGGTGGCGCGATTTCGACGGCTCGCCCGCGATGAATTGTCCGCGGCAATAGGGTCGATATCGGTATGACGATGACAGGCACACTCGACAAGCGGTTCGGCGACGCGGACGAACCGCTCGATGGTGAAACGTTGGACAGGGCGCTGGCCGATGCCGAGCTGTACTGGCTCACGACGGTCCGGGGCGACGGCCGGCCGCATGTCACCCCGCTGGTCGGGGTGTGGGTCGACGACAGCTTTGTGTTCTGCACCGGCCCTGACGAGCAGAAGGCGCGCAACCTCGAAAGCGGCACCGCCGTCGCCGTCACCACCGGTGTCAACACCTGGAACGACGGGTTGGACGTCGTGGTGGAGGGGCACGCTGAACGCGTCACCGGACGGGCCGCCCTGACGGCTCTCGCCGATGCGTATCGCGAAAAGTATGGCGCAGACTGGGATTTCGCCGTCGACGATGAGTTCTTCGATCCCGAGGGCACCCGCGCCTACGTCTTCCGGGTGACGCCGGCCAAGGTGATCGCCTTCACGAAGTCGCCACACGGCCAGACGACGTTCCGTTAAAAGTAGCGGGGGAACTGGCTCCAGTCCGGGTCGCGCTTCTCAAGGAACGCGTCGCGGCCCTCGACGGCCTCGTCGGTCATGTACGCCAATCGCGTTGCCTCGCCGGCGAACAGCTGCTGACCCATCAGCCCGTCGTCGGTCAGGTTGAACGCGTACTTGAGCATGCGGATCGCCTGCGGGGACTTGCCGTTGATCGCCGCCGCCCATTCGAGCCCGACGGTTTCCAGCGACGCGTGGTCGACGACCTCGTTGACCGCCCCCATCGCGTGCATCTGCTCGGCGTCGTACGGCCTGCCGAGGAAGAAGATCTCGCGGGCGAACTTCTGGCCGACCTGTTTGGCGAGATACGCGCTGCCGTAGCCGCCGTCGAAGCTGCCGACGTCGGCGTCCGTTTGCTTGAAGCGGGCGTGCTCGCGGCTGGCCAGCGTCAGGTCGCAGGTCACGTGCAGGCTGTGTCCGCCGCCGGCCGCCCAGCCGTTGACCAGGCAGATGACGACCTTCGGCATGAACCGGATCAGTCGCTGCACCTCGAGGATGTGCAACCGCCCGGCGCGCGCGGGATCGACCGACTCAGCGGTCTCACCGGATGCGTATTGATAGCCGCTGCGACCGCGAATGCGCTGATCGCCACCCGAGCAGAACGCCCAGCCGCCGTCCTTCGGGCTCGGCCCGTTGCCGGTGAGCAGGATGACGCCGATCTCGGGCCACATGCGCGCATGATCGAGCACCCGGTACAGCTCGTCGACGCTGTGCGGGCGGAACGCGTTGCGCACCTCGGGACGGTCGAACGCCACCCGCACCGTCGGCTGTGGCTTTCCGTCGACGACATGACGGTGATAAGTGATGTCGGTCAGGTCGAATCCGCCGACCGGCTGCCACAGCGACGCGTCAAAAGGGTTGGGACTCATGCGCTTACCGGATCGAATCGGAAGACCGGGCACCGGCCGGCAAGGGCCTCGTACTCGTCGGGGTTGGGACCCGTGATGAGACCGGCGTTCTTCATGAAGCTGACACCGGTGGGCACCTCGATGGGGAACAGGCGCAGCAGCGGTCTGGCTTCGTCAGGCGGCAACTCGACGACGTGGACGCGCTGCGAGGTCTTTCCTTGCTTCAGTTCCGCCTCACCGGCGGCCCGCAGGTTGGCTGCCCAATCGCTGCCCGGCAGGCCGCCGAGCACGTAGCGCCTGCCCTCGACGGTCATCGGCGTGATCGGCGTCGAACGCAGCTTGCCGCTCTTGCGCCCCGGCACAACCAGGATCACCGGCGCGTTGTCGCCCATGGGGACGCCGAGTTTCTGAATACCGATCATGACCTTGTTGACGTACTTGAGCCACCACGGCGGCCGGATACGCGCGCTGTCGGACATGGCAGAAACGCTACGCGACCGGATCGATGCGAAACACCGGCAGTCGTCCGGCCAGCCCTTCCAGCTCGTCGGCGGTACCGGTCTTCAACACACCGGCGCGCTTCATGATGTCTACGCCGTCGGCGACCTGAACCGGGAACTCCCGCAGGATGGGTCGGGCTTCGGCGACGCTCAATTCGACCATCCGGACCGACTCGGTACGCCTGCGATGGGTGCAGGTCACCCGCTCGGCGGCACGAACGTTGCGGACCCAGTCAGCACCCGGAAAGCCGTTGACGACATAGCGTTTGCCGTCCACGGTCATCGGCGTGACGGGCGTCGACCGTGGCTTGCCCGTCTTGCGGCCCGGCACCGTGAGCACCACCGGCGACTCATGCCGCGAAATCGGCACACCGAGCCGCAGCAGCACCGTCACGACCTTGTTCGCGTGTTTGAGCCACCACGGCGCGCGGATGGGCTCGGGACCCGTCATAGCTGCACACCGTAATCGGCCAACGCGTCGCGCAGCCCGCTGTGGCGCTCCTTCGTCGGGAGCGGATCGACCAGGATGAACCCGCAGCCGATGGCCCTCGCGCCGCCGTCGGCCTCATCACTGTCGCCGACCATGATCGCGTGTGCGGCAGGCACCCCGAGTCGGCTCAGCGCGGTCTCGAAGATCGCCGCGTCGGGCTTGACGGCGCCGACTTCGAAGGACAGCACGAACTCGTCGACGAATTCGGCCGCACCAATCGACTCGAAGGCCGGCCGTACGTCGAACGCGATGTTGGAGACAACCGCGATCTTGATGCCCTGCCGGTGCAGGCCCTCCAGGACCCCGGCGGTGTCGGGGTAAGGAGTCCAGCTCAGCGGGTCGATCATCAGGCCGTAGAGCGCTTCGGCCTGATGGTCGGCCACCCCAGACTCGCGAAGGACGTGCAGGTAGGCCTCGCGGTGCAGGTGAGGGGCGAGGTCGCGGTTGATCCACGCGTGGTGGGCTTCGGGTGTCATATGGACGTGCTGGCCCGTCGGCGCGGTCATCCGGCGCATCAGCTCGGCCTGGACGTGGCCGTCGATCTGGCGTTCGTCGACCTCGATGCCGTGGAACCAGCTGTCGTCCTCTTCCAGGCGGAACAGTGTGCCGGAGTAGTCGAACAGGGCGGCTTCGATGCGGTGCACCCGCCCCATGCTGCCAGGTGTGAAAATTCCCGAAATCGGCTAATTAACTGCCATGACGGAGCTGGAGCAGGCGGTCGTGGTGGTACCTGCGCACAATGAGATCGAGCGTCTCCCGCGCAGTCTGTCCGCATTGCTGGCAGCGGCGATGCACACACCGATTCCGGTTCTGATCGTGGTCGTCCTCGATGCGTGCGACGACGGCAGCTCCGATCTTGCCGACCGGTACGGCCCGAATGTGCACTTCATCTCCACCGATGCGGGAAACGTCGGCGCGGCCCGCGCCGCGGGATTCGAGCACGCACGTGCGGCGTGTGCCGACGTCGAACCGTCCCGCACCTGGTTCGCTACCACCGACGCCGACACCATCGTCGGCAGCCAGTGGCTGACACAGATGACGCAGGCCGGCGCTGACATGGTGCTCGGAACGGTGCGCATACCCGTATGGCGGCTACCCGCACAGGCCGCACGCCGGTATTTGGCGACCTACCACTCCACAGGACTCGGTCACGATCACGTGCACGGCGCCAATATGGGTTTTCGGGCCGACGCTTACTGGGCCGTCGGTGGGTTTCGTGCGCTGAGCACCGGTGAGGACGTCGACCTCGTTCAGCGATTCGAGTCGGGGCACATGAATATCCACCGGGACGCGAAGCTGTCGGTGGCGACCTCAGCCCGCCAAGAAGGACGCGCGCCCGGTGGATTCGCTGCTCATCTTCGCGGGCTGGCCAAGCCACGACGCAAGGTGCGTGTCGAGACATGACAGGCGGACTGCTCGGCCGGTGGCTTGACGCCGGGGCGTTGGACTTACCGCTTCCCGGTGGTGGTGAGACGGCGCGACGTTGGCATCGCCTTGCCGCGCTGGCCGAGGTCGACGTGGTTGCCGCCCGCCTCGCCGAAGCCCATGCCGACGCGGTCGCGATCATGGCCGAACTCGGCAGCTCCGATGCGAAATCCGATCAGCTGTGGGGTGTTTGGGCCGCAGAGTCGCGCGACGCGGTGCTCAGCGCCTCAGGCGGTGGCGATGCGACGGCACTGGACGGCACCAAAGTGTGGTGTTCGGGTGCTGGGCTGTGCACCCACGCTCTTGTCACCGCGCGGCTCGGGTCCGGCGAGCGGGGACTGTTCGCAGTCGACCTGCGCCATGCCGGGGTGCGACCGCTGCCGAGTGGATGGCGCAACCCGGGGATGGCCGAATCCGACACCCGCTCAGTGCAATTCAGCGATGTCCCGGCCACAGCGGTCGGAAGGCCCGGCGAGTACCTGTCGAGGCCCGGTTTCTGGCACGGGGCGATCGGGGTAGCGGCGTGTTGGCTCGGCGGTGCGCGGGCGGTGGCCGAGCCGCTGTACGTCCGCGCTGCAGACGATTCCGCCGATCCGCACGCGCTGGCCCACCTCGGGGCCGTGGACGCCGCGCTGGCGTCCGGTGAGGCGATGCTCGTCAGCGCGGCGGCCGCAGTCGACGACGATCCGTTGAATCGCAAGGGTGCGGCCGAGATGATCGCGCTGCGCACCAGGGCGGTGATCGAAACCGCGGTCGAGGAGGCCATTGCCCGGACCGGTCGTGCGCTCGGACCGGCGCCGCTGTGTCAGGACGCTCAGCACGCCAAACGCGTCGCCGACCTGACCGTGTACGTGCGGCAGAGCCACGCGGAGCGCGATCTCGAACGGTTGGGCCGACTGGCGGGAGCCGCACGATGACGCTCGCGAACCTGGGCAACGGTGAACGATTCGCCACTCGGCCGTTGACTGAGGGCGGTACACCGACGCAGGACTGGCTCGATTCCCTGGCCGGAGCATCCGAACTTGACCTCGGCGACTGCGACGAAATCGTCGTCGTGGCAGCACATCCCGACGACGAGACCCTCGGTTTCGGCACGTCTCTGGTCACCATGGCGGAGCGGGGGGTGCGGGTACAGGTCGTCGCCGCGAGCGACGGCGGCGCGTCGCATCGGGGCCTCGGGTTGTTGGAGCGTCTGCACCTGGAACGCACCCGCCGCGCCGAGATGCACAAGGCCGCAGCGGTCCTGGGGGTGCCTCCACCGATTTGTCTCGGAATGCCCGACGGCGAGTTGAGCGATCATGAGGAACGGTTGACGGACCTCTTGACCGAAATTCTGGCGACGAGGACGAACCGCACCTGGATCGCGGCGACGTGGCGTGGCGACGGGCATCCCGATCACGAGGCCGTCGGTCGTGCCGCGGCGAACGCCGCGCAATTGTGCGATGTGACGCTACTCGAGTATCCAATTTGGATGTGGCACTGGGCGACACCGGGCGATACCGCCGTGCCATGGCATCGCCTCCGCGTCCTGCCGATCGCCCCACATGCTCTCGACCGCAAAACGGCAGCCGTGCGGTGCTACCACACACAGGTCGAGTCTGACGGTGCCGATGCGCCGCTGCTGCCGTCGTTCGTACTACGGCGACTACTCGCCGTCAGGGAGGTGGTGTTCTGATGCCCACTCGGCTATCGACCGGTTACTTCGACCGGATCTATTCCGAATCCGACGATCCGTGGCAGCTCGGAGGGAGGTGGTACGAGCAGCGCAAGTACGCGATCACGTTGGCACTGTTGCCCTATCGGCGTTACCGCCACGCCTTCGAGCCCGGCTGCTCGATCGGTGTGCTCACCGAACAGCTCACCACACGGTGTGATCACGTCACGAGCACTGATATCGCGAGCGCTGCGCTGGATGCCGCGCACCGGCGGCTGGTCGACGCGGGCAGGCGCCGCGATGTGACGCTGCTTCGCAGATCGGTGGACGACCCGTGGCCGCAGGCGGGATTCGATCTCGTCGTGCTGTCCGAGCTCTGCTACTACCTACATCCCGAGGTGCTGCGCGACACACTAGATCGCGAAATACCGATTTTGCGGCCTGGGACGACGGTCGTTGCCGCGCACTGGCGTCACCCCGTTGCCGAGTATCCGATGACCGGGGACTACGCCACAGACATCATCGCCGCGACGGCGGATCTGTATCACCTTGGCGGATACCGTGACGCCGACGTGATCGTCGAGGTGTTCGATACCGGTTCGTCGAAATCGGTGGCTGCGCGCACCGGAGTGCCGGGGGCTTAGCCGCGCGCGCGGACGGCCTTGTCGGTCAGCACTTCCCGTTCTCGATCGTTGTCGGTCAGTTCGGCGGCGCGGTCGAACTCGTCGGCGGCCTCGGCGCTGCGGCCCAGTCGGATGAGAAACTCGCCGCGCACGCTCGGCACCAGGTAGGAACCGTCGAGCCCGGTCAGGTTGTCGACGATCGCCAACGCTTCGGCGGGATCGCCGGCCATCGCGACCGCGACCGCACGATTGAGATGGACGACGGGCGATGGCGACACCTGCACCAGCCCGTCGTACAGCATGACGATGTGCTTCCAGTCGGTATCGCCGGGTGTCGGCGCGGTAGCGTGGCATTCCGCGATGGCGGCCTGCAGCGCATACGCGCCCCAGCCAACACCCTTGCGCTGCAATGCCTGCGATGATCTTTCCAGCGCTGCCACTCCGCGCTGAATCTGCGCGCGATCCCACCGGGCCCGATTCTGCGCCTCTAACAGGATCGGCCTGCCGTCGCTGTCGGTGCGGGCGGCGAATCGTGACGACTGGAACTCCATGAGTGAGACCAGGCCGTGCACTTCCGGCTCGTCGGGCACCAGCGCGGCGAGCACCCGGCCCAATCGCAAAGCCTCACTGCACAGTTCGTCGCGGATCCAGCGCTGGCCGAAAGACGCCGAATAGCCTTCGTTGTAGACCAGGTAGATCACCGACAGTACGGACGCCAGCCGCCGCGGATACTCCGAACGGTCGGGCACTTCGAACGGCACGTTGGCGTCGGACAAAGTCTTCTTCGCCCGCGTTATTCGCGCGGCGATCGTCGCCTTCGACGTCAGGAACGCTCGCGCGATCTCCTCGGTCGTGAGGCCGCCGACGACGCGCAACGTCAGCGCGATCTGGCCTTCGGGGGACAGCACCGGGTGTGCCGAGATGAAGACCAGACGCAGCACGTCGTCGTCGATGCGGTCGGGATCCCACGCCTCAGAGAAGTCCTGCTCGTGTGTCTCGAGTTCGTGTGCCAGCACGGTGTACTTCGCGTCGAGGTTCTCCTGACGCCGCCACTGATCGATCGCCTTGCGTTTGGCCACAGCGGTCAGCCAGGCTCCGGCGTTACGCGGCACGCCGGTGTCGGGCCATTGGGTGAGCGCATCGAGAAGAGCCTCTTGCGCCAGATCCTCCGCGAATCCGACGTCACCGACCACCCGCGTCAACGTCGCGACGATCTTGGCGGCCTCCATCCGCCACACCGCGTCGACGGTTTCCTGGATGTCCGACACGTCACCATTCTGCCGAGTCCGCGGAAAGTGTTCCGACACGCCGCGGAAATGGTCGGCTTTGCGTCTGTTCGCGCAGCAGAGTTGACGGTGATGACACACCGGCTCGTGACCGCTTACCGGGAAGGCCGCAAGGCCTATCCGGCGACGATCGCGAACCCGTACGCGGGCATCGGTGACCGCACTGTCGCGCGGATGTGGCGGATGGGCTGGCGGCGAGCCGCCGACGACAGCCGCGGAATCCCCACTGAGCAAGAGCGCATCGATCGGCTGGCCGCCGAGATCGATGACTTCCTGGGCTAGCCGCCTCGAGGCGCTGCTGGCCCGGCAGCATCGCGTGATCATCGGCGTCACCGGGTCGCCCGGTGCGGGCAAGACGTCGTTGGCTCTTCAGATCGTGGCGTCAATCGATGACGCTGTGCACGTCCCCATGGACGGCTTTCATCTCTCGGATGCGGAGCTGCGGCGGCTGGGCAGGCTCGACGTCAAGGGCGCGATCGACACCTTCGATGCCGGTGGGTATCTCGCTCTGCTGCAACGTGTCCGCGAGGGTAGCGAGGTCGTTTATGCTCCGGCATTCGACCGCGACATCGAGCAGCCGGTAGCGGGCAGCATTCGCGTCGAGCCCGAGGCGAGGCTCATTGTCACCGAAGGCAACTACCTGTTGGACGACGACGAGCCGTGGCCGCGAGTGCGACAGGCGCTGGACGAGGTGTGGTTTGTCGACTGCCCGCCCGACGAACGTCGACGCCGGCTGACCACACGTCATATCGAGTTCGGCAAGTCACCCGAGCGGGCGCAGGCGTGGGTGCGCGACGTCGACGATCCGAACGCCGAACGGATCGAGCGGGTCCGCCATAAGGCCGACCTAGTGATCTAGCGCATCGAGCGCACGGACGAAATCGTTTGCTTCCCAGTGGTTCAGGAAGTTCGTCATCATCAGCAGACGACTGCGAGCCTGCTCGCTGCCGGCGATCCGCGCGTCGAACCGGTCTGCTACCGGTTCCGGCAGCACCTTCAACAGGTAGGACGGAACGTCGAGGAGCCAGGCCAATCCCATGATCGCGACGTACAGCATCAGATGCTGCTTCACCACCTCTGAGGCCAGCGCGGGCCCACCCGCCCCTCTGAATTCGGAGAGGAACACGTCGAGCAGTTCGTCGAGATACCCGTCCCACATGGAGGTTTCGGCGCTGCACATCGCGCCCCAGATCGCCATGGCCACGTTCATCTGACCGACGCAGCCCCAGTCCATCAGCCCGCATTCGAGCCGCCCATCGCGACCCCAGAACCACGCGTTGTCCACGTTGGCGTTCCAGTGGCACAGCGCCACATAGTCGGAATCCGCCGCCAGCCAACGCCATATCGCCTTCTCGTGCTCCGGGAACCGGATCACCTCGCGCCTGAGCCGGGACAGAAATTCGGGGGAGCGGATGTTGGCGGGCAGGAGTCCGGGCTGGGCGACGGCAAATTCGGCGAGCCGATCGACGCGGCGCTGCAGTTGGTCGGCCGTGTACGCGACGCGGTCGCCGACCGACAGCCGCTCCATGTCGACGGGGAAATGCTCGACGAGTTCCGCGGGTAGCCGGCCCGCTTTGTGCGTGCCCGCGAGCCGTCCCAACGCGCCTAACAGCGCCCGGTAATGCTCGACCGGGTCGGGCATCGCATAGTCCATGCACTTGTCATAGTGCGGTTCGATGCCGTTGTCCCCGTATGGAATTCGATCGGTAATCAGCAGCCCGGTGCCCGACGGTACGTGATAGTCGGCGTACATGCAGTTCGGCACCGCGATGGGAAAGCCGGGAGTCTGGGACAGCAGCGCGAAGCGGACCTCGAACTCCATCTGCGTACGCCCGCCATCGCGGCCGGCGTCGTCGAAGTCCCGGGAGAACTTGACGAACAGATCGGCCGGGAGGTCGTCGCGGTCGTAGTCGACGGACAGCAGTGCTTTGCGACCCGTGCTGCCACCGCGGAACTCCCGAAGCTCGGTGATCGCTGTGACGGTGCCGTCGTTCAGTGCACCCGCGGCACGGAACGCCTCGGTCAGAAAGCGAGCGCCGCCGTCACGCAGCGCGTCGATGTGAGCGGGCATGTCGATGCCGAGGTAGTCGCCCCGCACCCAGCCCACGTCGTTCATCTACGCCCTTAATCCATTGACTCTGCGGTGAGGGCGTGAAAATCAGTAGATTGACCGCCGCACGCGCAGAGTCAACGAACGCTGTCAGCCGATCGCGCGGTCGGCACCCTCCCAGAACTGTGCACGCACCGCCTTCTTGTCCGGCTTGCCGAGTGCGGTCACCGGGACGGAGTCGACGATGATCACCTGCTTGGGCGACTGCACAGAACCCTTGCGCTCCTTGACCGCCGACTGGATCTCGGCCGTCATCGTCGCGATGGCAGCCTCGTCGGACGCCGCGTCGGGGCGCAGCACGACCACCGCCGTCACCGCCTCGCCCCACTTCTCGTCGGGGGTGCCGATGACACAGACCTGCGCGACAGAAGGATGCTCTGCGACAACGTCTTCCACTTCGCGGGGAAAGACGTTGAAGCCGCCGGTGACGATCATGTCCTTGGTCCGGTCGACGATGTACCAGAAGCCGTCCTCGTCCTCGCGGGCCAGGTCGCCGGTGTGCATCCAGCCGTCGCGGAACGTCTCGGCCGTCGCCTCCGGTTTGTTCCAGTAGCCGCCGGACACCAGCGGACCGGACACGCAGATCTCGCCGACCTCGCCCTGCGGCACCGGGTTTCCGTCCGCATCGAGCAGCGCCGTGCGTGCGAAGACCGTCGGCCGCCCGCAGGACGTCAGCCGCTTCTCGTCGTGATCGCCCTTGGGTAGGTACGTGATGACCATCGGCGCCTCGGACTGGCCGTAGTACTGCGCGAAGATCGGGCCGAACCGGTCGATCGCCTCTTTCAGCCGCACCGGGTTCATCGCCGAGGCGCCGTAGTACACCGTCTCCAGCGATGACAGGTCGCGGGTATGGGAGTCCGGATGATCCATCAGCGCGTAGATCATCGACGGCACCAGCATGGTCGCCGTGATCTTCTGCTCTTCGATGGTTTTCAGCACCTCGGCCGGATCGAACTTGGTGAGCACCACCAGTTCGCCGCCCTTGATGATGGTCGGCACGAAGAAGGCCGCGCCCGCGTGCGACAGCGGGGTGCACATCAGGAACTTCGGACGTTCAGGCCATTCCCACTCGGCGAGCTGGATGGTGGTCATGGTGGTGATCGACTGCGCGGTCCCGATGACGCCCTTGGGTTTTCCGGTGGTGCCGCCGGTGTACGCCATTCCACCGATGTGGTCCGGCGGCAGATCAGCGGCGACCAACGGCTTCGGCGAATACTTGGCCGCTTCGGCGGTGAGATCGACACCGACGTCGGCCAGTTCCTCGGGCACCGGTCCGATCGTCAGGACCTGCTTGAGACCGGGGACCTTCTCCAGCAGTCCCTTGGCCCGTTCGACGAACATCGGGTTCGGGTCGATGGTCAGCGACGTGACGCCGGCATCGTTGAGGACGTACGCGTGGTCGTCCAGCGAGCCGAGAGGGTGTAGTGACAGGCGCCGATAGCCCTGCGTCTGGCCGGCACCCAGAATCATCAACACCTCCGGCCGGTTCAGCGCCAGCAAGCCGCTCACGACGCCCGTGCCCGCGCCCAGCGCCTCGAAGGCCTGGATGTACTGGCTGATGCGTTCGGCCAGCTCACCGCCGGTCAATGTGGTGTCGCCGAGGAACAGCACCGGCTTGTCCTTGTTGCGCTTCAGCGCGCCGACGGTGAGGTGTCCGGAGTGGATGGGGTGACGCAGCAGCGAGTCGCTCATGCCTTCAGATTAGAACGTGTTACAGAAACGGTTTCAAGGGCCGGTTAAACGGGCTTCTTCCGATCAGTGAGTGAGCAGCAATTGCGCGAGGCGATCCTGACGTTGGCCGGCGAGCGGGCGCCGGCGAAAACCATCTGTCCGTCGGACGCCGCACGCGCCGTCGGGGGCGCCGACTGGCGCGACCTGATGGAGAGCGCCCGCGATGTTGCGCGGGACCTCGCGAGGGCCGGAGTCGTGGACATCATGCAGCGCGGCGAGGTGATCGACCCGGATACAGAGTGGCGGGGACCGATCCGTATTCGCGCTAGATCGCGGTGACGTTTCAGCAAATTGAAAAGGGCACTTTCTCCGATTTGCTGTCGACGCATTTTCGATGCGTTAGCGTGCGAATGTTCCACCCCGTCAAGGGAGCAGTCATGGGCGAATTAGCTTCGGCGTCAATAATATTGGCCGACACGTCGCCTTTGCCGGCCGCACAAAGGAGCGAACAGTGAGTTGGTCGAATGTCTCCGGAGTCCGCAACGCCATGACGAAAGGAGCCCTCGCCGGTGCGCTCTTTGTCGTAGCCGCGACGGGCGCGGCCGGTCCGGCGATCGCGATGCCCGCCTTCGGCGGAACATCCATCGCGCCGGCGCCGCTCCAGCCGCCGCCTCCGCCGCCTGGACCACCGACCGGGCCGGATGATCCCAGGTGCATCACCCAGCCGACCAACCCGGTGTGCCAGGGCGGCCCGTATGCGCCGCCGCCCCCGCCGGGGCCGCCGCCGCCTCCACCGGGGCCGCCGCCGCCGCCTCCTCCACCGCCGCCGCCCACCATGGGACCGCCCACAGGCCCGGCTGATCCCGCATGCATCAGCCAGCCTGCCAACCCGATATGTGCGGGCGGCCCGTACGGACTGCCAACGCAGCCTCCACCCCCGCCACCCCCACCACCACCGCCTCCGCCACCACCGCCTCCACCACCACCGCCGCCTCCTCCGCCGCCGGTCGTGCCACCGCCTTTGGCGCCACCGCCGCCGCCGATCGCACCGCCACCGATGGCACCCATCGCGCCACCACCGATGGCGCCGATCGCTCCGCCGCCGATGGCACCCACGGGAATGGGTGGAATTGGCGGAATTGGTGGCCCGGCCGGAATCAGCGGCATGGGCGGAATTGGCGGTATTGGAAGCCCAGCCGGAATGGGCGGTATGGGTGGAATCGGTCATATCGGTGGCATGGGCGCCGGTATGGGCGGAATCGGTCATATCGGCGGTATGGGTGGAATCGGTCATATCGGTGGCATGGGCGCCGGTATGGGCGGAATGCCCGGACACATCTGACGAGAGGAACGGCATGACCATCACTCGCGAGATGGCCTCGACGGTCATCCTGGCGGCCGGCCTGGCAATCGGCTCAACAGGTATCGCATCGGCTGACGGTCCACTCCAGCCCTCCCCAGGTGAGCTGAGCGGTACCTACAGCTATACGTCGGACACCGGCAGGGTCAACACGTGGGTAATCACGCCCTGCGGTCCGGGATGCGCGGACGTGGCCGTCACGCCCGTGACCGACCCGAGGGTCAAGCCGTACGGCGGGCGGGCGCTACTGAACGACGGGCGTTGGGGCATGGCTGTGCAGTATTCGGAAGCCGTTCGGTGTAAGCCGCCCAATGACAACGTGACCGTCCCCGGGACAGTGGTGTTTGCATTCGAAGCGGCAACGTTGAATGGCACGGCAGTCAACACGCAGTCGGCGCCGGCGTGCGGCGATCCTGCCGAGGTCACTTACCAAAGCAACTTCAGCCTGGCGAAGATCGCGTAAGCACGACGAGGCAGCGCTGCCTCACGGAGGATGCAGCGCTGCCTCGTACGAAGCCGAGCTGGGTCAGCGGGCGGCGAACTTGTCGGCGTCGGCCCGCGCCTGCACCGCGATCTTTTCGGCCAGCTCGGCCTTCCACTGGATCTCCTTCTGCACCCACGGGTTGTCCTGCGGAAACTCCTCGGTCTCCGATACCCGGCGCACCTCGACCTTGACGCCCTTGCCCAGCGGGATCTTCTGAGCCCACTGCTTGGCCTCCTCCTTCGAGGACACGTCGATGATCCAGAACCCGTTGAACAGCTCCTTGGCTTCGGTGTACGGGCCGTCGGTGACCACCGGGGGGTCGGAGTTGAAGTCGACGACGAAGCCCTCCTCGGGTCCCGTCAGGCCCTCACCGGCCAGCAGTACACCGGCCTTGATGAGCTCTTCGTTGAAACGGCCCATCTCTTCGATGATCTGGTCGAAGTCGATCTCGGCTTCCGCCATGGCCGCCTCGGCCTCGGCGCTGGACCGCATGATCAGCATGTAGCGCGACATTGTTGTCTCCTTCTAGTTGGGAAGGGGCCTCTTGATCTTGCCCTCGTGCATACGTCGAACGGGAACCCACTGAAATCGACACGGCCGGGGAGAAAAATTCATCGAATTTCTTGCAAACCGCTTGAGCTGTGCCGATGCGTCAGAATCGGCCGGGTACGCGTCCCTGTTCACGAAGCCAGCCCTTGCGCGCGGCCGGGTACCACTTGAGTGACGTTGGAACGTAGGGCCACCCGGCGCGGATGCCGGCACGCATCGCGCGGTATCGCCGCTCGTCGCCGCGGCTCCACGAAATGGGCGAACCGATCGCGTACGGATGCAGGCAGTCCGCCGAAAATGACCAGTCGCATGGGCGGCGCCAGCGCCATCCGCACCGGCAGCGTGGGGAGCAACGCGTTGGTCAGCGGTCGTAGCCGCGGATGCGACGGATAGTCCGGCGAGGCGGTCGACCATCCGCTGAAACGTCGCGTGCGCCCACCAGAACGTCTCCGGTTGCAGTGCGTGATAGCGATCCCCGTCGGGGAGCGAGCCCTTGATGTCGCGATGGAAGTCGCGCACCTGCAGTCCGGTCGCATCGGCCTGTTCGCCGTTGTAGATCGTTCCCAGGATCCCGGGTAGCGATCGAAATACTCGGTCGACGGGGTCATCGAAGAAGTCGGAGTGGTCGATCAGTCCCTGCCCGATCGCCGGATGCATGGTCTGGAGGAGCCCTGCGGAGCCGCCCTCGAACGCGATGCGCATATCGCCTGCCCATCGCCACAGCAGCGATTCCGGCCCAAGGGCAATCCGAGACGACCCCGACTGTGCGAACATGATCTGATGCTCACACGAGCAATAACTCGCATTCAATTCGCCTTCTGATGGTGAGGGTCGATCCGGCGCTGCGTAGGACGCCGCGCCAGGAGCGATCCCGCGCGATGGTCGATCGCATCCTCGACGCGGGTCAGCAGATGCTCATTGCCCACGGCTATGACGGCGCGTCCACCAATCGCATCGCCGCGGCCGCGGGAATCAGCCCGGGGTCGCTGTATCAGTACTTTCCGAACAAGGACGCGATCGCTGCGGCCGTGATGGACCGGTACAGCGACGAGTTGTCAGCCCGGGTGCGGCGAGAGTGTCCGAACGCCTCAGCCGGCCGGCTCCGGATTACGTGCGCGAGTCCATCGCCGCACTGCTGGACGCTCTCGACGTTCATCCGGAGTTTCTGCGGGCAGTGATGGAGCAGACGCCACGCCTCGGTGCCCGCAGCAAGCTCATCGCGTTCGAGCAGCGAATCGGCGACCTCACCAAGGCGTATCTGACCATTAATCAGAAGTCGCTGCGGCCCGTCGGATCCCATGACACGGCTGCGTGGATGCTGGTGCGCATGGTCGAGCATCTGTGCGTGCGCTTCGTGCTCGACCAGCCTCCAATCAGTCGGGACGAGTTCATCGACGAGCTCACCACCATGGCGCTGAGCTATCTGCGGCCGTGGCCGACTCCGCCGGAGGGCGGACGCTGACCCGACGAAACGCGAATTGAACGCGAGCTACGGCTCGTGTCAGCATATGGATCGCGGTTGAAGACGCCTGCCTCCCGCGCATGTCTCCGTAGAAAAAGTTAACAAAGCTAACCGTACCTAATAGTATTGAATGCTCCGCGGAGCGTCGGGGACTAGTCGTAAAGTCCTTGCTGGACATGCCGTACGGGCATGGGAATTCCCTGAAGGGACTTCGCAGAAGCGCACTTATGTTAATGACCATTCAGGAAAATCTTGACGTCGAAGGGTCGTCAGCCATAGCGTGTCGTGCGGTAGCGGGGTTGCTATGAAGACACCGACGCGAGATTTCCGGGTCGGTTTCAACGGTGGGAGTGGACGTTGACTCGGCGCAAGCACATGCGAAACGGCGGCTGATCGTCTTGACGCAAGGTTTCGAGGCTGGTGACCGCGCCGCCTGCCGGAAGGGCAAGAGCCGGCGACGCCGATGACGGCCTCGAAGCCATCCAGGACTGGACCGCCGGGTACGTTCGCCGCCACCCGTTGGCCTCGCTGACCACGGTCGGTGACCAATTCGTCCTCGCCGTCCGCACCCTGCAGTACTTGTTCATCGACCTCTTCACCGGTCGCTTCCAATGGCAGGAGTTCATCCGCCAGGGCGCGTTCATGGCCGGCACCGCAGTGCTGCCGACCGTGCTGGTGGCGCTGCCCATCGGGGTCACCCTGTCGATCCAGTTCGCGTTGTTGGCCGGCCAGGTGGGTGCTACGTCGCTGGCCGGCGCGGCCAGCGGGCTCGCCGTCATCCGGCAGGCCGCGTCGCTGACGGCCGCGATTTTGATGGCCGCCGCCGTCGGATCCGCGATCACCGCGGACCTCGGCTCGCGCAAGATGCGCGAAGAGACCGATGCCATGGAGGTCATGGGCGTCTCGGTGATCCGGCGTCTGGTGGTGCCGCGGTTCGCCGCTGCCATCATGGTCGGCGTCGCGCTCACCGGTGTTGTGTGCTTCGTCGGCTTCCTCGCGAGCTACCTGTTCAACGTCTACTTCCAGAACGGTGCACCCGGCAGCTTCGTCGCTACCTTCGCCTCGTTCGCGACCACCGGGGACCTGATCGTCGCACTGGTGAAAGCGGTCATCTTCGGTGCCATCGTTGCCGTGGTCTCGTGTCAGAAGGGTATGTCCACGGTCGGAGGTCCGACCGGTGTCGCCAACTCGGTGAACGCGGCGGTCGTCGAATCGATCCTGATCCTGATGGTCGTCAACGTCGTCATCAGCCAGCTCTACATCATGATGTTTCCGCGGGTGGGGCTGTGACATGGCAGTAGCTCCCTACCGACCCAAGATTTTCGTACCCGCCGTCCGGGTCTATCGGAGATTCAGCACGCCGGTCATCCGGCTCGGACACATGCTGGTGTTCTTCGTGCGGGCGCTGATGGGCATTCCGATCGCCCTGCGTCACTACCGCAAAGAGTTCGTCCGTCTGCTCTCCGATATCGCCTGGGGCAATGGCTCTTTGGTGGTCGGTGGCGGTACGGCCGGCGTCGCGGTCGTGTTGGGTATCACCGTTGGCGCCCTGGTCGGCATCGAGGGCTACAACTTTCTCGACCTGTTGGGCCTCGGCCCGGCGACGGGCATCATCTCGTCTCTGGTCAACACCCGCGAACTCGCTCCGATCGCGGCCTCGCTGGCGTTCGCGACCCAGGCCGGTTGCCGGTTCACCGCCCAGCTGGGGTCGATGCGCATCGCCGAAGAGATCGACGCCCTCGATTCGTTGGCGATCCGGCCCATTCCGTATCTGGTGACGACGCGTCTGATGGCGTCGGTGGTCGCAGTCGTCCCGTTGTACGTCGCATGCCTGGCGGTGAGCTACCTGACGACACAGGTCGTCGTGTACGTCATCAGCGGTGGTTCGACGGGCTCGTACCTGCACTACTTCACGCTGATGCTGTCAGGTCAGGACATCCTCTACTCGTTGATAAAAACCATCATCTTCGTGTGGATCGCCTCGACGGTGCAGTGCTACTACGGCTTCTACGCATCCGGCGGGCCGGAGGGCGTGGGAGTGGCTGCGGGACATGCGATGAGGGCCAGCATCACCGTCGTGATCATGGTCAACATGCTGCTGACGATGGCGCTGTGGTCCGTCGACGCCGGCGCAAGGTTCGGGGGTTAGGTGTCCAATTCCCTTGACCCGGATGGGCGTGGACTGTCCAACCGTCAGCTGCTCGGCTGCGGCGTAGCGCTGCTCGCGGTCGTCGCGCTGGTCACCGGGGCACTGTTGGTGAAGTCGACGGGTCGGCTCGATCCCTACGTCCGAGTGGTCGCCGACCTCGTCAACGTCGGCGACGGCTTGCCCCAGCGGTCCGACGTCAAGTATCACGGTGTGCTCGTCGGCATGGTGAACAGCGTCACGCCGGCCGCCGACGGCAATCCGAACTTCGTCCACATCGACCTCAAACCTGAATACGCACAATCGATTCCGGCTGGCGTGACCGCACGCGTGGTGCCGAGCAACGTGTTCGCGGTGTCGTCGGTGCAGCTCGTCGACAAGGGTGCAGGGGCACCGATCCGCGCCGGAGCCCACATCCCTGAGGACACCGATCTGCCGACGGTCCTGTTCCAGACCACCATCAGCAAGCTGCGCGACATGCTGGCCGCGACCGGGCGTGGTCGTGAGGACAAGACGGTCGGCATCCTCGCTGCGGTGAACGCCGCGACCGAGGGCAAGCGGACCGAATTGCTGGCCTCGGGTGCGCAATTGAACCGATTGATCGATCAGCTCGACTCGATCGTCGTCACCGAGCCCGATGGAACGACGGTGTCCGCGCTCATCGATGCGACGCGCGGACTGCAGGCCACGGCACCCGAGCTTGTCGACTCGCTGCATCAGGCCGTGCAGCCGATGCAGACACTCGTCGAGCAACGCGCCCAGCTCGATTCACTCATCTCCGGCGGCGTACACACCACCGGCACGACGTACACCGCGTTGAACAACCACACCGACCGTCTGGTCAAGATCACCGGCGAGTTGACGCCGGTCGTCGGCGTCCTCGCTCAGACCTCCCACCACTTCGTCCCGGCGTTCGTAAAGCTCAACACCTTGGCCGACAAGTTCTTCAAGGAGGTGTGGATGGCCGATCGCGACGTCGGCAATATGCGCGTCAACGTGACGTTCACGCCCTCCTCCACCTATACGCGTGCAGATTGTCCGCAGTACGGAGAGCTGAAGGGGCCGAGTTGTTTCACGGCGCCGCTCGTTCCGACCCGACCCGAGTTGCCCGATGTGCTGTTGCCGCAGAATTACCAGCCGCCAAAGGATCTGGCACCCCCGCCGGGCACTGTCTTGGGTGAGAACGGCAACCTCGTCGCTGTCGGGCCGCCGTTGATCAACCCAAATCCGAGCCTGGCCGATCCCAATCCGCCATTACCGCAATGGATGCCGCCCTCTGCGCCGGTGCCGGGAACATCCAATCCGGCACTGATACCGACCCAGCCGCCGCCGGTTCCGTTGTCACCACCGGCACCGGTGGCCCCTAAACCATGGTCGGATCCGACCGCTCCGAACACGAGAGACGCAGCGGGTGGCGCACCGCCCGCGCCCGCGCCAGCGCCCGCGCCTGCACCGCCAGTGCTGCCGGCAGAGGCGGCGCCAGCGTCGTACGGCGGAAACGTCGGGCCGGTCGGTAGTCCCCAGGAGCGGGCCCAGTTCAGCGTCCTCACAGGGCAACCCGCGACGAGTGCCACTCAATTGCTGCTCGGACCGCTTGCCCGTGGAACGACAGTCTCGGTCGTGCAGGAGGCTGAATGAGATACCGCGGCGCGCTGATCGGGCTGTCACTGTTCATGGTGGTGGCGCTGGCGTTGACATGGTTGGTCTATGTCACGCTGCGCCGCGACGTCGCGGGCAAGACGGTCCCGTACGCGGCGGTGTTCACCGACGTGTTCGGGCTGCGCGAGGGTGACGACGTCCGGATGGCAGGCGTGCGCGTCGGCCGTGTCGAAAGCATCGAACTGGAAGGAGATCTGGCGAAGGTTTCCTTCGTCGTGCAATCCGATCAGCAGGTACTTGGGACCACCGTCGCGTCGGTGACCTATCAGAACATCGTCGGCCAGCGATATCTCGGCTTGTCGCTGGGCAACCTGGGAGAACCCGGCCCGCTGCCGCCGAACAGTGTCATCCCGGTCGAACGCACCGATCCCTCCTTCGATGTCGGCACCCTGCTCAACGGCTACGAACCGCTGTTCAGCCTGCTGAACCCGCGGGACGCCGACAACCTCACCAAAGGTGTCATCCAGTCGCTGCAAGGAGACGCCGGATCGATCACCGCACTTGTGGACCAGACGTCGCAACTGACCGAATCATTCGCCGGTCGCGACGAGGAACTCGGTGCCGTCATCACCGATCTGAATTCTGTGGTGGCCAACCTGGCCAAGCACAACGACGACCTCGACCATGTCATCACCGAAACCCGTAGCGTCGTCTCCACTTTTGATGCGCGGCGCCCCCAATTGGTCGACTCGATGGGTTCGATGGCCAACGTGGTTCGACAACTGTCGACGATCTCCGATGAGGTGTATCCGTCCTTGAACGAGCTTGTCACCCGAGAGCCGGGATTCGCCTCGCACATGGTGGGCATCGAGCCGCAGCTAGCGTTTACCGGTGCGAATCTGCCATTGCTACTCAAGGGGTTTGCGCGCATCACAGGTGAGGGCGCCTACGCCAACGCGTACCCCTGCGACCTGAACCTCACTGGCTTCTTCCCGGGGCTCAACGACCTGATTCCGATCATCGTCGATGCGGCTTCGCCCGGGCCGGGTACCCAGTACACGCCGAAGTGCAGGAACATGGCCAATGGCTGATCAATCACCGCGGCGGCGCCGAATTCCGTTGGAGGATCGAAACAAGACATGGCTCGGGGTCATCGCCGTCGCAGTGGTGACGGTGGTGATCGGTGCGATGCTGATCGTCAAGGTCGCCAACGTGGGCTATCGCCACTACACCGCGCAGTTCTTACAAGCTGCCGCGCTGCAAGTGGGCAATCCCATCACGATCGCCGGCATCCCGGTCGGTGAGGTCACCAGCATGGAACTGGCGGGCGATTACGTCGAAGCCGGACTCAAGGTCCGCGACGACATCCCCCTCGGTGCGCAGTCCAGTGCGTCCATCAAGATCACCACCATCCTCGGATCCCGCTACCTGTCGTTGCAGCCGGCCGGGGAAGGGTCCTTGCCCAACGACACCTTCGACCTCGAGCACACCGAGGTTCCCTACGATCTGCAGGAGGCGTTGTCCGACGTCACCACCACCTACGAACAGGTTGACTCGGACAAGTTCGCCGAAACGCTTGGCGTCCTCGGAAAGCAGATGCAGACGCTTCCGCCGGTCATTCCGCAGGCGCTGGCCAACACCAAGACGCTGTCGGAAATCATCGCCCAGCGACGCGACCAGTTGGGCTCGCTGCTGAAAACCACTGAGACGGTGACAAACACGTTGCGCCAGCAGCAATCCACTATTGGAAGCCTTGTCAGACAGGGCAATTCGCTGATTGGCGAGTTCGTCGCTAGGCGGGCGACCTTTCACGCCTTGATGGACGCGCTCACCAACCTCGTCCAAACGCTGAGCGGAATCGTCATCGACGACCGGCCAGAACTCGAGGAGTTGCTGCGCAACGTCCATGAGCTGTCCGGCATGCTCGCCCAGCACGACGACTTGCTGCGCAGCACCTTGCAATCCGGTGCCGTTGCACTGCGCAATCTGGCCAATGCCACCGGTAGCGGTAACGCCGTCGGATTCAACGCGCCGGGCGGCTTGCTCGCCGACTCCTGGATGTGTGCCATCAGTGAGCGTGCTGAGCAGTTCAATATGATTCCGTACTACCAGGATTGCAAATGAGAACCAAAGTGCTCGCGGTCGGTGCCGTCCTTCTCGTGGTGGCGGTGGTTAGCGCCGCAGTGGTCTGGCACCTGATGAAGGACCGGTTGGACACCGTCACGCTCACCGCCCAGTTCGACAACGCGGCAGGGCTTTACGAGGACAACACCGTCGCCGTGCTCGGCATGCCGGTGGGCAAGGTCACCAAGATCACGCCCAAGGGCGGATACGTCGAAGTCGAGTTCACCGTCGACAAGGATGTCAAGGTGCCTGCCGACGCCCAGGCGGTGACGATCTCGAACTCGATTCTCACCGACCGCCAGATCGAGCTGACACCGCCATACCGCGGGGGCCCGACGCTGAAGAATGGCGACACCATCGGGTTGAACCGCACCAAGACGCCCGTCGAATTCGCCCGCGTGCTCGACGTCATCGACAAACTGTCGGTTTCGCTGCGCGGCGACGGAAACGGCAACGGCCCGGTGGCCGACCTCGTCAACGCCAGTGCCGCCATCGCAAATGGCAACGGTCAGCAGATGAAGGACTCACTCGGTGAATTGTCGGACGCCCTGCGGCTCAGCGCCGACGGCGGCGCGGTGACGCGTGATCAGCTGACGACCATAATCCGCAACGTCAGTTCGCTGCTCGACGCTGCCGCCGCCAACGATGCGACACTTCGCGAGTTCGGCACGAATGTGAACGTGCTCAGCCAGGTCCTGGCCGACGAGGACCTTGGGAGCGGAACCACCGGGAAGAAGTTGAACGAGGTACTCGTCCAGGCTGGCGAGGTTCTGGAGGCCAACCGCGACGCCATCAAGGGCATCGTCGACAACGCCAACACGGTGTCGGTGACGACCGTCGATCACGAGCGTGATCTCAAAGAGTTCCTGGACCTGGCACCGATGACACTCGACAATTTCTACAACATCGTCGACAAGCGCAATGGCGCACTGCGGGCAAAGGTGCTCACCGATCGGGCACTCTTCGACTCCCATACATTGAAGGAAGTCTGCAATATGATGGGCCTGCGCCAGCTGGGTTGCAGCACAGGCACACTGCAGGACTTCGGGCCCGACTATGGGCTGACCTACATGCTCGACGGCCTCGCCGCGATGGGGCAGAAGTGATCACGGTGCGGCGGACGGCCGCGTTGGCCACGGCCGTGTGCCTAATGGTATCTAGTTGTGCTTCAGAGGGTTTGGCAAGTCTACCGCTACCCGCACCCGGCGTCGGCTCCGGCGGCTACACGCTGACCGCAGTTTTCTCCAACGCGCTCAACCTGCCCGCCAACGCGAAGGTCAAGCTTGCGGGTGCCGATGTCGGGCAACTCGAATCGATGGTGGCCCGCAACTACACCGCCGTGACCACATTGCGCATCATGGACGGGGTTCGGCTGCCGGTGGGCAGCACCGCCGAGCTGCGGTCAGCGACGCCGCTCGGTGACGTGTTCGTCGCGTTGAGGCCGCCGAGCCCCGCCAAACCCGATGCGCCACTTCTGAAGAACGGCGACACCATCGAGCTGGACTCGACGACCGCGGCCGCGACGGTCGAGTCCGTGCTGAGCTCGGCCGCGATCCTGGTGAATGGCGGCGCGGTGCGCAACTTCACCAACATCGTCAACGGCCTCGGCAAGGCGACCGGCGATCAGGGGCAGGCCTTCGGTGCACTGATCAGCAAGACGAACAGCACCCTCGGCACGCTCAATGCCCGCTCGGACCAAATCGCGGCCGCCATGACCGAAACATCGCGGCTCGCTGATGCCATCGAGGCCAAGAACCAGGCGATCACCGATGTGATGACCGAAGCCCGTCCCGCGACCGACACACTGGCCGCCCATACCAGCCAGATCGCCGACCTCGTCGTGCAAGTCGGCTCGGTGTCCGATCAGCTGCGCAAGTTCCCGTCGATCGCGGGTACCGACACCAGCGGCCGGAGTGTGATCGCGGATGCCAACGAAATCGCGCGGTCATGGAACGACGTGGTGCTTACTCCCGACGCAACGCTTCACTCGCTGAACCGGCTGATGCCACCGCTCGTCAAGTCGACCACCAGTAGTGCGATCGCGGTTAACGGCAGCTTCGACCGGCTGGTTCTGGGTTCCATACCCGACATCGGGTTCGCCGGCGATCCCGGGTTGCACGGACCCAAGCGGTACAACTGGCATCAACTCGTGGGTACGGTCCAGTACACGCTGTACCGGTTGCAGGAGCGGATCGTCGGCAAGGGGCCCGGAGTTCCGCAGGTGCCGGTGATCCCCGATCCGGACAATCCCGGACAGGTGATGGTCGCACCGCCGCCACCACCGGGCGTGCTGCCGCCCGCGCCGCCACCACCGCCACCCGGTGTGCAGCCGCCGCCGGCGTCCGTCCCGTTTGTCCCGCCGAGGACGCCATGATCGCCGCCATCGCCAATCGCATCGTCGCCGTTGTGCGCGCGGGTCATCGGCGCAAGGCGTGGCTGTCAGCCGGCGCCTTGATCCTGACGCTGGTCGTGTCCACCGCATACCTTTCTCTTGGTGCGCTGCAGGTGAATCCGATCGCATCGACGTACCGGGTGACCATCGAGCTCCCGGAGTCCGCGGGTCTGCTTCCGAATCAGGATGTCACCCTGCGCGGCGTCCGGGTCGGTCGCGTCGATCGACTCGACATCACACCGGCGGGCGTCAACGCAATCGTCAACGTCACCTCCGCGGTGTCCATCCCGGAGTCCAGCGAGGTACGCGTATCGGGGCTTTCACCGGCGGGTGAGCAGTACATCGACTTCGCGGCTCAGTCCGACGAAGGACCCTATTTGCGCGACGGCGCTGTCATCACCCAGGGCAAGGCCACCGTCCCGGTCAGCCTCGCGGAGCTGCTGGCGAATGCAGACGGCACGCTGGCGCAGGTCGACCCGGCCAAGCTCGAGCTGATCAAGCGTGAACTGAGCCTGAGCAAGGACGGACCGCGCAAGCTTTCCGACATCATCAACGGCGGCACCTTCCTGCTCTCCACTCTCGACTCGGTGCTACCGGAGACCTCCAGCGCGCTGCGCAACAGTCGTACCGTATTCACGCTTGTCGCCGACAAGAACGCCGGAATCAACGTCGCCTCAGGCAATCTCAGCGAGACCTTCACCGGGATCAACAAGATGCGCGACGGCTACCGCCGACTCACCAACGAGGGACCGAACACCCTGTCGGACGTCGATGCTCTATTCGCCGACAATTCCGACACCATGGTGCAACTGCTCGGCAACCTGACCACCACATCGCGACTGCTCTACCTTCGAGTGCCTGCGCTGAATGCGCTGTTCCCGACGCACCGCACGTCGGTACTGGACGCGGTCGGCAGCGCCTTGCACGACAACGGACTGTGGGCGACGGCCGACCCCTATCCGATGTACTTCTGCGACTACGGAACGCCGCGTCTGCCACCGTCTGCGGCCGACTATCCCGAGCCGTTCATGTACACCTACTGTCGAGACGACCATCCGGGTGTGCTGATCCGCGGAGCGAAGAATGCGCCGCGGCCCGCCGACGACGACACCGCAGGGCCGCCGCAGGGTGCCGACCTCGGCCGTCAGACCGACCCGACACCCAAGGGCCGCTTTACGATTCCCACGCCCTACGGCGGCCCAACCCTGCCCATCGAGCCGCCGCGCTGAGTGATCAGAGGAGATGACGATGTCAGTGACGACCGATAAAGACCGGGAGAACGACACAGCCGACGAGCTGGAGCCCGACGAAACAACCGAGAAGGCCGACGCCGAGACCGACGAAACCGACGCTGAAGACGCCGACAATGACGGTAAAACCGACGACACCGACAACGACGACACCGAGCCGGCCACCGATCGCCAGTGGGGTCGTCGGCTGCGCATCGGTGCTGTTGTCGCGATATTCATTGCTGCACTAGGCACTTCGGGCTTTCTCGGCTGGCAGCTCTGGCAGGAGAAGCAGGTCGATCAGGCGAGCCAGCAAGCCCAACAGGCGGCCGTCACCTACGCGCAGATCTTGACGAGCATCGACTCCAACAAGGTCGACGAAAACTTCGCCCAGGTTCTCGATGGCTCGACCGGCGAGTTCAAGGACATGTACTCGCAGTCGAGTGTGCAGCTGCGCCAGCTGCTCATCGACAACAAGGCGACCGCGCACGGTGTCGTCCTGGATTCGGCGGTGCAATCCGCGTCCAAGGACAAGGTCGTGGTGCTGCTGTTCGTCGACCAGTCGGTGTCCAACACCAGCGTGCCCGACCCGCGGGTAGACCGCAGCAGGATCAAGATGACGATGGAGAACGTCGACGGTCAGTGGCGCGCAAGCAAAGTCGAGCTACCGTGATCGTGCGCTCCCTGAGACTGGGTAGCGCGATAGCTCTGGCGGTTGCGGCCGTCGTCGCCACCGCACCCGCCGCGTCGGCTTCAGCGCCGGACCTATGCGGCCAGCTTGGCGGGATGTGGGACGGGCAGTTCTGTAGCACGTCGGTCGAGTCGGAACGCAAGGCGACCCGCAACATCAAGATGGCGTTGCCCGGCGACCTGGTGGAAAACCCCACCATCCGGGAGTACCTGACCAACCTCATGAACAACTGGCGCAACGCGGCGACCAAGATGGCCGCCGACAGCTTCGGCGAGGAGCAGTTCCAGATCTTTCACCGCGGCGACGCGATGACGGTCGTTTTTCACGAGATGTATTCAGGCACCTTCGGTACCGACGCCCTCGCACATCCGAACGCGCCCATCATCAGCGACGCCTACCGCACCTTCACCTTCGCGGGCGGACGACAGTTGAAGCTGGCCGACCTGTTCAAACCGGGAGTCGACCATGCGGCCGAAATACCGCGTTTAGGTGCGCCGTTCATCGTCGCGGCCCTCGATGCCGCACCGCCGCCGCACCAGCCGGGCACCTATCCGTTCACCCCGGACCGCTGGACCCCGGACAAGGTCTACTCCGGCGGCTACCGAGCGTGGGCCCTGACACCCGACGAGCTGATTCTCTACATGCCCGACTATCCGGTCGGCCACGACACCCCGTTGGACTACACGATCGGCCGCATGCAGTGGGCGATGGACGGCGGCACCGTACAGGCCCGCATTCCGCTCGCGGCGTTGGCGCCGGTGTTGCGTCCCGAGTTCGGCGGGGCCTGACTCTTCCCGGGCCGATTAACGCCACGGCCACGCTCGGTCGGGTCATACTTTGCGGATGCCCTTCGCTGACTTGGTAATTAACGCGACCGTTCTTACCGTCGACGACGCACGGCCCACCGCCGAATCGATCGCCGTATCCGACGGTCGCATCGTCGCGGTCGGTGACAGATCTGAGGTCGAAGCCTGGATCGGTCCGGACACGCACACGGAGGACCTCGGCGAGGCATGTGTCATGCCCGGCCTCGTAGAGGCCCACGGGCATCCGCTGATGGAGGCCATCGTGCTGTCCGACCGGATGGTCGACATCCGACCCGTCACGCTGCCGAACGCCGCCGACGTGGTCGCCGCCATCAAAGCGGAGACCGCCAAACGCGGGGCCGAGGGCGCCTACCTCAATGGCTGGGACCCGCTGTTGCAGGCTGGGTTGCCGGAACCGACGCTCGAGTGGCTGAACAGTGTCGCCCCCGACTCGCCGCTGGTGATCATTCACAACTCCGGACACAAAGCGTTCTTCAATACCGCCGCCGCCCACAGGGCGGGCGTCACGCGCGAGACGCCGGACCCGAAGGGAGCCCGTTACGGCCACGACGCCGACGGCGAGCTAGACGGCACCGCAGAGGAGGCCGGCGCGGTGTTCAGCCTGCTCACCGGTGCGATCGAGCCGAGCGATTACCCAGCGATGCTGCACGCCGAGCTCCGCAGGCTCAACAGCGTCGGCCTCACAACGTGCTCGGAGATGGCGTTCGAGCCGGCGTTCCGGCCGATACTCGAGCAGTTGCGCAACGACCTCACAGTGCGGCTACGGGTCTACGAGGTTTCGAACGAGGCGATGACGACAGACCAGACCCCGGTCAACGGTGACGACCTGCTTCGGCAGGTCGGCATCAAGATCTGGGTCGATGGCTCACCGTGGATCGGCAACATCGATTTGTCGTTTCCGTACCTCGATACCGATGCCGTTCGCGCAATCGGCGTGGTTCCCGGCTCGTGCGGGCATGCCAACTACACCCCCGAACAGCTCACCGAGATCGTCGGAACCTATTTCCCGAAGGGCTGGCCGATGGCCTGCCACGTGCAGGGTGACGCCGGTGTCGACACGATCCTCGACATCTACGAAGACGTCTTGCGCAAGTACCCGCGCGATGACCACCGGCTGCGCCTCGAACACGTGGGCGCGATCCGGGACGAGCAGCTGCGGCGGGCCCACGATCTCGGTGTCACCTGCAGCATCTTCGTCGACCAGATTCACTATTGGGGCGACATCATCGTCGATGGTCTGTTCGGTGCCGAGCATGGGACACGTTGGATGCCATGTAATTCCGCGCTGCAGACCGGGATGCGCATTTCGCTGCACAACGACCCGCCGGTCACGCCCGAGGAACCGCTGCGCAACATCAGCGTGGCGGCCACCCGGGTGGCGCCGAGCGGGCGTGTGATCGGACCCGAGGAACGGATCACGGTCGAGCAGGCCATCCGCGCGCAGACCATAGACGCGGCCTGGCAGTTGTTCTCCGACGACGTGATCGGCTCACTTGAGGTGGGCAAGTACGCGGACATGGTCGTGCTCTCGGCGGACCCGAGAGCAGTCCCGCCGGAGCAGATTGCCGACCTCGAAGTGCGTGCGACCTATCTGGCGGGCAAGCAGGTCTACGGACAATGACGCGGCCGGACGCCGATGTTCACGGCGCCCGGCCGACGATGGCGGGACTTGCCGCGACGATGACCGTCGTCGCGATGGGTCTGGGGTACAGCATCACTGCGGCCGATCCAACGATCCTGTCCGCCAACATCTCCGAAGTCACCGCCGGCCTGCACATGTCGCCGCGTACCGCGAGTTTTGTGGCCAGCCTGGCCACCCTGACTCTCGCCGCCGCTGTGTTGGGTGCGGGTGCATTGGGCGACCTTAACGGCATGCGCCGGATGTTCACGGTGGGCCTGTTCGGCACCATCGCCTTTGGTGTTCTGGCGGCCGCGGCCCCGAACGTCTCGGTGCTGATAGCCGCTCGCGCCGGCATCGGTGTGGCATTCGCTTTTTTGCTGGGGTTGTCGCTGGCGCTCATCAACGCCGTCTTTCCTCCGGAACGGCGCGCCGCGGCGATCGCGCTCTACCTCGGCACGGGTTTCGCGCTGACGACGCCGATGCCCGCGTTGGGTAGCGTGCTGGCCGAGCAGTTCGGTTGGCGAACCGGGTTTCTGGTTGCCCCCGTCGCGGCGTTGGCCGCGCTGGCGATCGTGGTGCGCTTCGTGCCGGAGACACTGCGCGCACCGCGGCGCCTCGACGTTGTTGGACTCGTTCTCGTTGCCGTCGCGCTGCTGGCGCTGGTGTACGGCATTTCAGAGTTGCAGGGCGGCCCGCGCGCCGACGCGTTCGTCTGCATCGCGGCAGGGGCGGTCGCGGCCGTGCTCTTCGTTGTGTGGGAGATCCGCACGCCCGACCCGGCTCTGGACGTGCGCGTTTTTCGCTCCGCCCGATTCAACGCCGCGTTAACCGCTGGGGCGACATTTAACTTCCTGACCGGGGGATCCACGATTCTGTTCGCGTTCTATCTGGTCACCGTGCGCGGCGCTTCGCCGGCGATACTCGGTCTGCTGCTGGTGCCTGCTACGGTATTGCAGGCGTTGGCCGCTACTGGATCAGGCCGTGCCGCAACAAGATTCGGTGACCGTTCGGTTCTGATCGTCGGTCTGCTGCTACTGCTCGCCGGACTTCTGACGTTGACGTCTCTCGATGAGAACACTTCGCTGGCAATACTTTTCGTTGCCATTGCACTTAATGCAGTCGGCGGAGCGATCGTGCAGACCCCGCAGTCCACGATCATGATGTCCAGCGCACCTCCGGACCTCGGCGGCTCGGTGTCAGCGGTCAAGGCGGCTGTCGGCCAGGCCGGATATTCGTTGGGCCCCGCGTTGTTCGCGCTTGTCGGCACCGGGTTGTTCACCCAGGATGCGATGCGACGGCTCGCCGGCTCCGATATCAGCCTCGCCGAGGCCCGGGAGGCATTTCGTGTTGCGCACGGCACGTCGGTGGCATCGACCGGTGGATCGAACATCGTTGACCCGCAACGAGCCCGGGAGGTGGTCGAGGGCGCGACCGCCAGCATGGTCGACGCGATCCACACCCTCAGTCTCATGATGGCCGCCGTCCCGGTCATCGCGATCGTGCTCGCCCTAGTACTGCTGCGTCCGCATTCAGAACAGGAGCTGTGATGTCCGAACCCCCACCGCATCGCCATGCCGCGCCGGAACCGCATAGGCACGCCGCACCAAATCCATGGACGACGATCCGGACTCCGCGGTTCTGGCTGACGCCGATTGTCGCGTCCTTGGTCGTCTTCTCGGCGCTGGCGCTGCTGTACCTGGCGGGAATCCTCAACCCGACACCGAATTTGCGGCATTTCCCGGTTGCGGTCGTGAATTCCGACGCCGGCGCCGACGGCAAGCAGATCGTGGACGGGTTGGTGTCGGGACTGAACCCGGACCAGTTCGACGTGAGGGTCTTGTCGGAAGACGAGGCCAGGTCGGAGTTGGGGCGGGCGGAGATCTACGGACTCGTCCAGATTCCGTCCGATTTCTCGGCGAAGTTGCAGGCACTTGGGCAGGGTGCGCTGCGGCCAGGTCAGGTGACCCGGCCGGTCATCACGATCTCCACCAATCCCCGGGCCGGCGAATTGGGCTCCAGCATCGCCGGGTTGACGTTGGGCAAGGCGGTCAACGAGATGAGTGACAAGATCGGCCAACGCATTTCCGCGCAGGTGGCAAAGGTCAGTGGCGCACCGTTGCCCGGTGGCGTGTCGCTCGCGCTGACCAGCCCTGTCGATGTTCAGGTCAACGACTTCGAGCCGCTGCCGGGCGGCACCGGCAACGGTCTGTCGGCTTTCTATTACGCGTTGCTGCTGTTGCTTGCAGGGTTCACCGGCAGCATCCTGGTGAGCTCACTCGTCGACTCGATGCTCGGCTTCGTACCCGCCGAACTCGGTCCCATGTACCGGTTCGCCGAGCGGGTCACGATTTCGCGGTTCCACACGCTGCTTGTCAAATGGGGGCTGATGGTGATCATGGCTGTACTCACGTCCGCGGCATACATCGGTATCGCGGCCGCATTGGGCATGCCCATACCGAACGCGTGGACCCTCTGGGCATACGGCGCGTTCACTATTGCAGCCGTCGGAATCACGTCGACGTCGTTGATCGCTGTGTTGGGTTCGGTTGGGCTGTTGGTGAACCTGTTCATCTTCGTCATGCTGGGCCTCCCGTCCAACGGCGCCACCATTCCGCTGGAAGCAGCTCCCCGGATCTTTGGATGGCTGGCGAAGTTCGAACCCATGCATCAAGTCTTCCTTGGCGCGCGGGCGCTGCTCTACTTCGATGGTCGTGCCGATGCCGGGCTCACTCATTCGCTGACGATGTCGGCTATCGGCCTGCTCATCGGGCTCTTGATCGGCGGTGTGATGACCCGCATCTACGACCGTCGAGGCCTGCAACGCAGCCACACCGTGACCAACGACACGTAAGCGGTCGGATTGGCCGAAACACAGGTGCCGCTACCGGTCGCCGTGGCAGGCTCTGAGCATGTCTGACCTGGCTGAACCCCGATTCCTCGACGAACGCACCGCTCACTGGGCCGAAACCAAACCGGACGAAGAAGCGTTCGACTACCTCGACCGATCCTGGACCTGGGCGGAGTGGAACGACCGTGTCCGCCGGCTGGCAGGCGCGCTGAAGGAGCGCGGCATCAAGCGCGGTGACGTGGTGGCGTTTCTCGACAAGAACCACCCCGCGTGTGTAGAGCTGACGCTGGCGGCCTCCTCACTGGGCGCGGCCAACGCGATCATCAACTTCAGGCTCGCTGCCGACGAGCTCGACTATGTGCTCAATGATTCCGGCGCCAAGTTGCTCATCGTCGGTAAGGAGCTGCGGGGGAACGTCGACAAGATCCGAGACAAGCTCACCCACGTCGAGCACGTCATCGAGGTGACGCCCGAAGGCGGTGACGGAGACGAGTACGAGGCGATGCTCGCCGCCGCCACGCCTACTGATCGTGCCGACGATGTCGAGTCCGATGACGTCGCGATCATCATGTATTCGTCGGGGACCACCGGTCGCCCCAAGGGCGTGGCACTGACGCAGGCCAACATGATCGCGCACACGATCAACGCTCATGAGGGCTTCGAGTTCGACGACGGCGACAAGAACATGGTGTCGATGCCACTGTTCCACGTCGGTGGGTCGTCGTACGTGCAGTTCGGTCTTCACGACGGCATTCCCAGCGTGATGACGCGTGAGGTCGACGGAGCATCATTGGCCGGCGCAATTCTCAAGGGAGCCAACAGAACGTTCCTGGTGCCCGCGGTGCTGGCCAAGGTGCTCGACTCCGGTGAGGATGCCGTCAAGCTGTTCGGAGCGCTGAAGACCTTCGCGTACGGCGCTTCACCTATGCCGCTGCCGTTGTTGCGCAAGGCGCTCGAAGCGTGGCCAAACACGGATTTCATGCAGGCGTACGGGCTGACCGAACTGGGCGGCGTCATCAGCCACCTGCTGCCCGAGGCCCATCGTGATCCCGGTAAAGAGGAGCGCCTCTCGAGTGCGGGCACGCTGGTCCCCAATGCCGAGGTGCGGGTGGTCGACCCCGACACCCTCGAGGACGTACCCGAAGGTGAGCAGGGCGAATTGTGGTTCCGCTCAGCGCAGTTGATGAAGGGTTACCACAACAAGCCGGAGGCGACCGAGGAGTCGATCACCAAGGACGGCTGGTTCCGCACCGGTGATATCGGCCGCGTCGACGACGGCGGCTACATCTTCGTCGAGGACCGGCTGAAGGACATGATCATCTCCGGCGGCGAGAACATCTACTCGATTGAGGTCGAACGCGTCCTCGCAGAGCATCCCGCGGTCGTCGACGTGGCGATCATCGGCATCCCCGACGACAAGTGGGGCGAAGTCGTGAAAGCCGTTGTCCAGCTTGAAGGTGAGGCCACCGAGGCCGAGCTGATCGCCTTCGCGCGGGAGCGGTTGGCCGCCTACAAGTGCCCGAAGTCCGTCGACGTCCACGATGAGCTGCCGCGGAATCCGACGGGCAAGATCCTCAAGAAGGATCTACGTAAGCAGTACTGGGAGGGCCGCGACCGCGCGGTCTAGGGATCAGGCTGGGCGAGAATCCGCTCCCACTGACTACGCCCCTGTGGCGTGAGGCCGATGTCGCGGGTGTCTGGCCATTCGTCGATCGCGGCGACCGTATCGTCGCACCATTCGATGAGGTTGCGGTAGAAGTCGCCGATGAACGTCGCTTGTCGTTCGATGAGGTGAAGCCGTTGTGGGAACGGCCCGCCCGTCGAGCTGAGCTCGTCGATGAGCGCTAAGCCTTTGGCATACAGCTCGCGCGCCTGACGACCGGTCACCTCGATTGATTCGCGAAGGTCTTCTTTTGTGGCCTGATCGCCGAGGAACATCCGCAGGAATCCCTCGACTTCCAGCAGCGGCGCGGCAGGCTTGCTGCCGAACCACTCTTCGAGTGCTGCCCGGCCTTCCGGGGTGATGGTGTAACGCGTGGCCTGTTTCCTGAGGCCGTCGACGAGTTCGGCGGTGGCATGGCCACGTTCGACGAGGCGTTTCAGTTCCGCATACAGATGAGCGTCTGACCGTGGCCAAAAGAAGTGCATACCGCGTTTGATCTGCGCGACGATCTCGTAGGCCGTCCATGGCTTGATGCCCAACAATCCCAAGAGAGCGAACGAGGTGGTGGTGGGCTTCGTAGGCACCTCTTGACTTTACTCCAACATGGAGTATCTTAAACTCCATACTGGAGTATCGGAGGGGTCGGATGAACGATACCGAGATCGCCGCCTTGGTCGACACCGATCGCGACGAACTACGAGAGCGCATCGCCGAGGCGCGCCAGCGGTTCTATCGGTTGGCCCGCAGTGCCGACCCACACGCTCGTCGACGCGGTCTCGACTGGAATGTGCATCAGGTCATCGCCCACGTGCTGTGCGTCGCACGCCGATATCAGGCTGTCATCGAAGGACGAGAGTTCCGACGTGCACGCGTCCCTCGCGACCTGGACCGGATCAACCAGGAAGAAATGCTCGCAGCGATGGCGCCAATTCCCGAGCTGATTGCCGAGTTGGAATCGCTCGAACCGATGATGGATGCCTTTTTCGACCGCGTTCCCGCCGACTACGTGTTCGAATTCCACTGTGGCGTAATGGCCTCCGGAACAATCAGCCAGATCAATTGGCTCTTCGACCTACTCCTGCACGGCGAAGATATCGCTCGCGCTGTCGGGGTGCGTTGGGAGATCACAGAGCGCGACATGTTGCTATTGCTTCGCGAGGGTATGGAAGTAGCGCCGGCGTACGTGAAACCGGATCTTTCGCCACGCATTGACATCTGCGTCGCGCTCGAAATACCCGACGCACGACCGTACGTCTTTCATGTTCACGACGGCGTCGCAGAAGCGCGCGTGCGGCGACCCGAAGACTGTCCGGACGCTGTGGTGAAGGCGCCGGCATCGACGATGCTTCGATTGCTCCTGCACCGCATTGGGCCTGTCACGGCCATGCGAGAGGGTCTCCGCATCGCCGGCGGACGGCGACCATGGAAGGCGATGAAGCTGTCGAGCTGTCTTGAAAGGGTTTAGGTCGGCGGCGGCGCTACCGGGATCGCGATCTCGTTGCGCCGCCGGAACGGCAGCGTCCACGGCGGATCGAAGAACCACGCGACCGGGTCGCCGGCGGGCTCGACACCGTTGTCGCGCAGGATCTTCCGGAGCTTCTCGGTCTGAGCTTCGACGGCCGCGGGGCTGCGGTCGCCGGTGAACCTGAGTACGGCGACCGTCTCACCGGGAACCGGTACGAGCCGGACCTTGTCGTCGTCGGGTTCGGGGAGGGTGTCCATCGTCCATTTCGACGGCATGAAGAACCGGATCACCCATTTGTTGTTGGCCGTACGGGACTGCGCGACGGGTGCGGTCATCGCGATCGCATCGCCGGACTGCTGGCTGACGGGCGCGGTCATCGAGATCGTCTCGTCGCGGTGGTTGGCACCGAAAATGTAGCTCGCGAGCCGGCGGAAGCCCATGCTGCGGGCGCGGTCCTCTTCGCCGTCGACGGTGGTTTCGGCGGCGATCCGCGGGCCATAGCGCCGGATCTCCACGTCGTCGGTCAGGGCGCTTGCGATGTAGTGCGGCTCTTCGGTGCCGATGCGCACGCCGACGATCGACATCAGCGATTCGGCGACTTGGCCGGGTATCTGGAGAATTCGCATCAGCGCCGCCTGTTCAGCGCCCAGATGTGGGTCGACAGCGCGGTCGCGAACGCACACCACGCGGGGTAGGCCGCCAGCGGCGCAGCCTTGCTGCCCTGAACATCGATCGAGCGTCGGGTCAGGTCGATGCTGCTGGCCGTCAGCGCGGCCGCGGCGATCGCGGATGTCCCGAGCCGTCGCTGATTGAAGAACAACCAGGACCAACTGCCGTTGAGCACCAGGTTCAGCGCCAGCGCCGCGATATACGTGCGTCGCTGCTGATGCTGGCCGCGCCCTTCGAGGTGGTCCAGCGTTGCCGCCGAGGTCGCGGCGATATCCGCGTACAGCACCGGCCAGACGATCGGAAAGGCTTGGCGGGGAGGCTGATACGGCGGCTTCTTCAACTTCGCGTACCACGCCGACTGCGCCGGCCGGCTGGCCAGGCCGCCGATGACGGCGGTAGCCGTGGTCGCCAATGCGGTTGCAGCGAGAGTGCCTGCCTTCAAGATCTGCTCCTCACGGATATCGTTAAGTATCTTAAATATATCCAGGCGGGGCAGATCTAAACATGAGTCAAAAGTGACTAATGCGTGACGACCGGGCTCACCAGCCCATCGACCCCGGCACTCCTTTGAAAGGTCCGCAGACCCAGCTCGTGATCCACCCGCCATAGAAGCCGCCCGGCTGGGGAACGACCTCTTCTCCGTCGACGGTGCATCGATCGACGAGTGCGGGCATGACCGCGAGTGCGCCGGCGATCGCAGCGAATCCCCGGGTCGGCGTGGGATACGTCCATGCCGCCCGCGGCGCTACCCGCTGCGGGGTGACGAGATCGAAATATTTGGCCTGCCCTTTCCATTCGCACCATGAGGCACCGTCCGCCTCACGCAGGCTGCCGTCGACGAAGCTGCTGGCAGGTAGGTAATAGGTCGGTGGATGGCTGGTTTCGAGCACGCGCCACGCCGCCGCCGTCGATGCGATCGTCACGCCACCGAGTTCGACGGTGATCGAGCCCCTGAACTCCTCGAGCCGCGGCGGTCGAGGGTAAGCCCACACCGACTCTTGGCCGGGCCTGGGCTTGTCGGGGATCGGCATGTCACCACTGTAGGCAGCTTGGCAGTATGGAGGTCGTGGTGACGCTGGACGAGGTGCTCGACGGACTCCACGTCGTGTCGTTGCCGATGCGAGTTCGGTTCCGCGGCATCACCGTTCGTGAGGTCGCCCTCCTCGAGGGGCCGGCGGGCTGGGGTGAGTTCGGACCGTTTCTCGAGTACGAGGCACCCGAGGCGGTGCATTGGCTGGCGTCGGCGATCGAGGCCGCTTACGAGCCGCCGCCCGAGATTCACCGCGATCGCATTCCCATCAACGCCACCGTCCCCGCCGTCGCGGCCGAACAGGTGCCCGAGGTGTTGGCTCGCTTTCCGGGCGCGCGCACCGCGAAGGTCAAAGTCGCCGAGCCTGGCCAGACCCTGGCCGACGATGTGGCACGCGTCAATGCTGTTCGCGCAGTGGTGCAGGCGGTGCGGGTCGACGCCAATGGCGGTTGGAGCCTCGACGAGGCCGCCGAAGCGGCCGCCGCGCTGACCGCTGACGGCCCGCTCGAGTACGTCGAACAGCCGTGCGCGACGGTGCCAGAGCTGGCGGCGCTGCGCCATCGCGTCGACGTGCCGATCGCCGCCGACGAAAGCATCCGCAAGGCCGACGATCCGCTGCGCGTGGTGCGCGAGGGCGCCGCCGATGTGGCGGTCCTCAAGGTCGCGCCGCTGGGCGGCGTCACCAGGATGCTCGAGATCGCCGATCAGATCGCCATTCCGATCGTGGTGTCCAGTGCGCTGGATTCCGCGGTGGGCATCGGGCGCGGACTGTTGGCGGCCGCTGCGCTGCCCGTACTGCCATATGCCTGTGGCTTGGGCACCGGCGGGTTTTTCGTCGACGATGTCGCCGAGCCCGCCCTGCCTGTCGACGGGTTTCTGCCTGTCGTCCCGGTGACGCCGGATCCGGCGCGGCTGGCCACGCTGGCCGCGACGCCCGACCGCCGTCAGTGGTGGATCGACCGGATCCGGGCCGCTCACCCGCTGATGAGGTAGCGCTATACGCGTGTCGCGGCGGCGACGCGGTGCGAGGCTTGGGGGATGGGTGAATTTCGAGTCGGGGTCGCTGATCCGATTCTTGCCGCCCGGCCAACCGCCGAGGCCATTACGCGCACGAACTACCTGAACGCGATTGCGAACCGGGTCGATTCGTTCTGGGTACCCGACCACATCAACCAACTGTTTCCGCGATCGTTGTGGAAGCAGAAGTACTGTGGCGCCGCGCAGCTGATACCCAAGATCGATGCTTGCATGGAGCCGTGGACCATACTCGGCCACCTTGCGGCCCGCAATCGGATCGGCCGCATGCGACTCGGTGTCGCTGTCACCGACACCGGTAGACGCAACCCGGCTGTCACCGCGCAGGCAGCCGCCACCCTGCACCTGCTGACTCGCGGACGCGCGATCCTGGGAATCGGGCCGGGCGAACGTGAGGGAAACGAGCCTTACGGCGTCGACTGGTCTAAACCGGTCGCGCGGTTCGAGGAGGCGATGGCCACCATCCGCGCGTTGTGGGACTCGAATGGCGAACTGGTGAACCGGGATTCGCCTTTTTTCCCGCTGCGAAACGCGATCTTCGAGCTGCCGTCGTATCGCGGAAAGTACCCCGAGATCTGGATCGCGGCGCACGGTCCTCGCATGCTGCGGGCAGCAGGACGCTATGCGGATGCGTTCTTTCCCAGCTTCGCGCACCGGCCGGTGGACTACAAAGAACGCCTGGACGCTGTTCGGTCGGCCGCGTCCGATGCCGGCCGCGATCCGATGTCCATCATTCCGGCGATGCAGTTGTTCGTCGTCACCGGTCGCACCCGTAACGACGTCGACGAGGCGTTCGACGGTGAAGTTCTGCAGGCCTTCGGGCTGAACGCCTCGGATGAGGTGTTCGTCCGCCATGGCGCGCAGCACCCGTTGGGCGCGGGCTTCGCCGGCGCACAGGATCTGCTGCCGCACGACATGGATGAGGAAACGGCCTTAGCGCACGCGGCGGCCGTACCGTCGTCAGTTTTGCGCGAATTCTTGCTCAACGGGACACCTGACGAGGTCATCGAACAAGCCGCAGAGTGGCGCGATGCCGGGGTGCGTTACATCGTTCTCGTCAACGGGGGAATCATGCAGCGGAGCCTGCGCAAGGGGATGGCGTCGCAACTCCCGTTCAACAAGATCGTCCGTGGGCTCAAGGGATTCTGATGCGATGTCCTAATTTGTGGGTGTCACGACCTAGACGCCACGCGCGCTCTCGCCAACACTGAATGCATGCGGTCGGTGGTGATCCTCGGATTCCCGGGCGTCCAGGCTCTCGACCTGGTCGGCCCGTTCGATGTGTTCACCGGAGCGACCATTGCCCTGGCCGGCCAGGGCCGCCCGGACGAGGGCTACACCGTCAGCGTCGTCACCCGCACCGGCGAACCCGCCGCCACGCAAACCGGGCTCGCACTCGTCGCCCAGCCACTCCCCGATCCGCGCGAGCCGATCGACACCCTCATCCTGCCCGGCGGTATGGGCGTGGACGATGCGCGGCGGGACCCCGACACCATCGGTTGGATCCGCATCGCCGCCGAGCAGTCGCGTCGCGTCGTCAGCGTGTGCACCGGTGCGTTCATCGCCGCGCAAGCCGGCCTGGTCGACGGGTGCGTCGCGACTACGCACTGGGCGTTCGCTTCGCAGCTGGCGAGCGAATTCCCGGCCGTGACCGTCGATCCGGAACCGATCTTCGTACGTAGCTCCGAGCAGGTCTGGACGGCGGCAGGCGTCACGGCGGGGATCGACCTGACGCTGTCGCTCGTCGAGGACGACTACGGCACCGAGGTCGCGCAGACGGTGGCGCGTTGGATGGTGATGTATCTGCGCCGACCCGGTGGCCAGACGCAGTTCGCGGCACCCGTGTGGATGCCGCGCGCCAAGCGGGCGCCGATCCGCGACGTGCAAGATGCCATCGAGTCCGAACCCGGTGGCGCGCACAGCATTCCCGAGCTTGCCCGCCGCGCGTCGATGAGTCCGCGGCACTTCACACGGGTGTTCACCGACGAGGTGGGTGAGGCGCCGGGGGCGTATGTCGAGAGGATCCGCACCGAAGCAGCGCGCAGGCAACTCGAGGAGACCGACGACACCGTGACGGTCATCGCGGCGCGCTGCGGATTCGGCAGTGCCGAGACGCTGCGCCGCAATTTCGTTCGACGACTGGGTATTTCGCCCGATCAATATCGCAAGACGTTCGCCTAGTGAAGGAGTTGCCCCAAATGTCCCAGCAGATCGCAATCATGGTGTACCCCGGATTCACCGCACTGGACTTCATCGGGCCTTATGAGGTGCTGCGCAACCTGCCCGATGCGGAGGTACGGTTCGTGTGGCACGAGCCAGGCCCCATCGCCGCCGACTCGGGTGTGCTGCTCATCGGCGCCACACACTCCTTCGACGAGACCCCTTCTCCGGACATCATTCTGGTCCCTGGCGGCATGGCGACCTTCGAGCACGCCCGCGACGAGAAGGTGCTCGACTGGGTGCGTCAGGCGCATGAGACCTCCACCTGGACGACGTCGGTGTGTTCGGGCTCGGTGATTCTTGCGGCCGCGGGAATTCTCGACGGCCGTCGCGCCACATCGCACTGGCTGTGCGTACCGATGCTCAAGACGTTCGGTGTCGAGGCCGTTGGCGACGAGCGCATCGTTCACGAAGGCAAGATCGTGACCGCCGCGGGAGTGTCAGCGGGCATCGACCTTGGGCTCTGGCTGTTCGGCCAGATCTGCGGCGACGCGAAAGCCAAGGCCGTGCAGCTGGTCATCGAATACGACCCCCAGCCGCCGTACGACTCCGGGCACATGTCGAAAGCCTCCGCCGCGACCAAGGCGGCGGCCACCGCGGCCCTCAGCGTCGACACGATCAAGGGCCACCAGCTCGCGCCGACGGTGCAGTTGCTCTGGGGCGCCGCGATCGACCGCGTGCGCGGCAGCCGCAAGAAGTCGATTTCGGTGTAGTCGGTAGCGCCCAGCGCGACTGCCGACACCGAAATCGCAGCCGCGATACCGTCGGGGGCGTGGGAATTCCCGAGGTACCGCCCAACCCGCCGTCACGCATGGTCAGGGCGGGGGCGCGTTTCATGGCGACAACTCCCATGCAGACGTTCCTTCGCCGCTACGGCTGGCGGCTAGACCGCGCCCTGATCAAGGCGAGCAACGGCCACCTGTCGATGTCGATGGTTATGCCGGAGGTACTGGTCACGCACACCGGCGCCAAGTCAGGCCAGCAGCGAAGTACACCGCTGACTTACTTCACCGATCGCGGCCGCGTCATCGTCATCGCCTCGAACTACGGCGGTGTCCGACATCCCGCGTGGTATCACAACATCAAGAAGAATCCCCGCGTCACGCTCTCGTGCCGCGGCTACAAGGGCGCATTCATCGGCGAGGAAATGCTCGGCGACGAACGCGATCGCTTGTTCGGGCTGGCCACGCAGTACATGCCGAACTACGCGGGATATCAGAAGACGACGCAGGGACGCCGCATCCCGGTGGTCGCGTTCACCGAGATCGACTGAGCAAGTAGCGTCGTCGGCGTGAATTTGGCGTACGACGACCGCGGATCCGGCGATCCGGTGCTGTTCATCGCTGGCAGAGGCGGTGCAGGTCGCACCTGGCACCTCCATCAGGTGCCTGAGTTTCAGCGAGCCGGCTACCGCTGCATCACCTTCGACAATCGCGGGGTCGGCGCGACCGAGCAGGCGAGCGGATTCGGCATCGAGCAGATGGTGGCCGACACCGCCGAACTGATCGAGAAACTCGACGCCGCGCCTGCGCGCATCGTGTCGGTGTCAATGGGCTCGTTCATCGCGCAGGAGCTGATGCTCGCCCGCCCCGAACTCGTCCACTCTGCGGTGTTGATGGCCACCCGGGGCCGCGAGGACCGCAGCCGCGAGTTCTTCCGCTCGGCCAAACGCGACTTGGCGGATGCCGGCGTCGAGCTGCCCGCCTCCTTTGATGCGACGCTGCGGCTGCTCGAAAGCGTCTCGCCGGTGACGCTCAACGATGACCACAAGGTGCGCGACTGGATCGACATGTTCACCATGTGGCCGAACAAGTCGACACCTGGCATGCGGGCCCAGCTCGACGCCGCCCCCAGCCAGAACCGGCTGCCCGCTTACCGAAGTATTACGACTCCGGTTCTCGTCATCGGGTTCGGCGACGACCTCGCGCTGCCGCCATACCTCGGTCGGGAGGTCGCCGATGCGCTGCCCAGGGGCCGCTACCTGGAGATTGCGGAGACCGGCCATCTCGGGTTCATCGAGAAACCGCAGGTGGTCAACGCGGAGATCCTGAAATTCTTCGCCGATAGTCTGTAGTGGTGAACCCCTCGACTGCGCAGGCCCGCGTGGTTGTCGACGAATTGATCCGCGGCGGCGTTCGTGACGTCGTGCTGTGCCCGGGATCGCGCAACGCTCCGCTGGCGTTCGCGCTGCAGGACGCCGACCGCGCCGGGCGACTGCGGCTGCACGTGCGTATCGACGAGCGCACCGCGGGCTTCCTGGCGATCGGTCTCGCCGTCGCCGAGCGTGCACCGGTATGCGTGGCGATGACGTCGGGCACCGCGGTGGCCAACCTCGGTCCCGCCGTGGTGGAGGCCAACTACGCGCGGGTGCCACTCATCGTGCTCAGCGCCAACCGGCCCTACGAGCTGCTGGGCACCGGCGCGAACCAGACCTTCGAGCAGCTGGGCTACTTCGGTACGCAGGTGCGCGAGACGATCAGCCTCGGTCTCGCTGAGGACCGGCCCGATCAGATGGATGCGCTCAACGCGCAGTGGCGTTCGGCGACATGCCGAGTGTTGGTGGCCGCCACGGGATCTCGTTCGGCCAACGCCGGACCTGTGCAGTTCGACATCCCGCTGCGCGAGCCTTTGGTGCCCGGTGTCGACGATCCCGCGGAGGCCTACGCGCCGGAAGGACGTCCAGACGGCAAGCCATGGACGTACACGCCGCCCGTCACGTTCGATCAGCCACTCGACATCGATCTGACGCCCGACACCATCGTCATCGCCGGCCACGGAGCCGGCGTGCACCCGAATCTCGCGGCGCTCCCGACGGTCGCCGAGCCGACCGCACCGCCCGCCGCCAACCCGCTGCATCCGTTCGCCCTGCGATTGGTCCGGCCGCGGCAGGTCATCATGCTCGGCCGACCGACGCTGCACCGGCCGGTGTCGGCGCTGCTGGCCGATCCGTCGGTCCCGGTGTACGCGCTGACGACGGGTCCGCGCTGGCCCGATGTGTCGGGTAACTCGGCAGCGACCGGTACCCGCGCGGTGACCACCGGCCAACCCGATCCTGCCTGGTTGGCGCGCTGCGCCGAGGTCAACAAACACGCTGTCGACGCGGTTCGCGCGCAATTGGACGCGCATCCGCTCAAGACCGGCCTGCACGTGGCAGCCGCGGTGGCCGACGCGGTCCGCACCGGCGACCAATTGGTACTCGGCGCATCCAACCCGGTGCGGGATGCGGCGCTCGTCGGCCTCAACACCCAGGGCATCAAGGTGCGGTCGAATCGCGGCGTCGCCGGAATCGACGGGACAGTGTCCACGGCGATCGGCGCCGCGCTCGCGCACAACGGCCGAACCGTCGCGCTCATCGGTGACCTGACGTTCGTGCACGACAGCTCCGGGTTGCTGATCGGTCCGACGGAGCCGACGCCGCGCAACCTGACCATCGTCGTGTCCAACGACAACGGCGGCGGCATCTTCGAACTGCTCGAGCAGGGCGATCCGCGGTTCTCCGATGTGTCGTCGCGAGTCTTCGGCACGCCGCACGACGTGGATGTCGGCGCGTTGTGCCGCGCGTACCACGTCGACAGCAGGCAGATCGAGGTCGACGGCCTGGTGGATGCGCTCAACGAGCCGTTCGACGGGATGCGGGTGCTGGAGGTGAAGGCCGACCGGTCGTCGTTGCGGGCGTTGCATGCGTCGATCAAGGCTGCACTGTGAGCCGAGCGAACGAGATGGCACTGTGAGCCGAGCGAACGAGAATGCACTGTGAGCCGAGTTGTCGCGTTGTGGCGCAAGCTGGTTCCTCGGCTGTCACCGGACCCCAACGAGACGCGGGCGCAGCGTGTTTTCCGTCGCATCCGCATCGGAATCGTGCTCGTCGCGTGTCTGGTGACGCTTCAATCGGTGCTCATGGTGGTGGGTGCGTGGCGAAACGACCGGCAGATCGAGCGGCACATGGGCGTGGCTGCCGCAGAGGTGCTCAGCGCCGGGCCGCGACGATCGACCATCGAGTTCGTCACGCCCGACCGCGTGACCTATCGTCCAGAGTTGGGTGTGCTGTACCCGTCCGAACTGGAGACGGGAATGCGGATCTACGTCGAATACGACACGAACAACCCGGATTTGGTGCGGGTCCGGGATCGTAACGCGTCGCTGGCGATCATCCCGGCCGGCTCAATCGCGGTGGTGGGCTGGCTGATCGCCGTGGCCGCACTCTCGGGCTTGGCGTACCTGGAGCGCCGCCGCGACCGACGACACATCGCTATGCAGAAGGTCGAGTAGACCCTCAGGTCTGCATCAGCTTGTTCAGCCAGTCGTTGTCGTAGATGTCGATCTTCTCGTCAGTCTCCGGGTCGTAAACCGTTGGTGTGCCGGTGTCCAACGAGTCGATCTCATACAGGTACTGGAAATTGGCGTCGTCCATGTCTTTGGTGTTGATAGCTGACCCCGCCTCGGCGATGCGATTGGCGACGGTGTCCGACATCCCTGCCGCCTTCGCCAGATCGGCCATCTCGTCGTCGGTCGGGCCGGGTCCGCCTTTGGTCCGCTGTTGGTGCCCGTACAACTCCTCGACGAACCGTTGGAACTGAGTTCCCGTCGCACCGCCTTCGGCGCTGAGGAACAACGCGTTGCTCACATTCGCCGAATAGCCGCCGCCGCTGCTGTCGAGGAATGTCAACGGCCGGTAAGTGATCTTCAGCGCGCCGACGCCGATGTAGTACGCGAACTGATCGCCGAAGTCGGCCTGCAGATCCGCGCAGTGTGAACACTGCGGCTCGGTGAAGATCTCGATGCGGGTCGGCGCGTCCTCGTACCCCGCGACGATGCCGAAACCGTCTTCACTCAAGGTCAGCGGAGGTTGGACGGGATCGCGCTGCGCAGTGCCAGTCACCTGCGTTGTGCAGCCCGCGACAATTAGCATCGCAGCGATGGCCAGCACCGACGCCATCCGGGATATCCGCATGTCAACCGCCTTTCTCTGAGCGCAGAGTACTCGAAAACGCGCACGTGGAGCATCCGTTCATCGGCACGAGCTATTTGCGTGACATATCCCTGCACGAAACCTTGCCGACAGTCGACGGTGCGACTCTCGAGGCGTGCGCGTTGCAATCGTCGCAGAATCGTTCCTCCCGAATGTCAACGGCGTCACCAACTCGGTGCTTCGGGTGATCGAGCATCTCCGCTGCACGGGTCACGAGGCCCTCGTCATCGCACCGGACACCCCGCGGGGCGAGCCGGCGGCCGACAAGATCTATGAAGGTATCCGGGTGCACCGGGTGCCGTCGAAGATGTTCCCCAAGATCAACTCGCTTCCGCTGGGCGTACCGCGCCCCCGCATCGTGAGTGTGTTGCGCGGGTTCGACCCCGACGTCGTCCACCTGGCCTCGCCCGCGCTGCTGGGCTGGGGCGGCATGCTCGCCGCACGCCATCTCGACGTGCCGACGGTCGCGGTGTTCCAAACGGACGTCGCGGGTTTCGCTCAGAGCTACGGCATCGGTTTCGCGGCCAGGGCGGCCTGGGGGTGGACGCGGATGGTCCACAGCAGGGCCGACCGCACACTGGCCCCGTCGACCGCGGCGATGGAAAACCTTACGGCCCATCGCATCCCGCGCGTGCACAAGTGGGCGCGCGGCGTCGACATCACGGGTTTCGCGCCGTCGGCACGCGACGAGAGCCTGCGCAGCCTGTGGTCCCCGCAGGGCAAGCCGATCGTCGGGTTCGTCGGCCGGCTCGCACCCGAGAAGCACGTCGAGCGGCTGGCAGCACTGTCGGATCGTGACGATCTTCAAGTGGTCGTCGTCGGTGACGGTGTTGACCGCGCAAAACTTGAAACCGTCCTTCCGTCAGCAGTTTTCACCGGTGCGCTGTACGGCGGAGAGCTCGCTGCCGCATACGCGAGCATGGATGTCTTCGTCCACCCCGGCGAGCACGAGACCTTCTGTCAGGCGGTGCAGGAGGCGATGGCGTCCGGCCTGCCGACAATCGCACCCAATGCCGGTGGACCGCGTGACCTCGTGACGCCGTACCGGACCGGCCTACTGCTAGGGGTCGACGAGTTCGTAGCCAAGCTCCCCGATGCGGTTGACCATCTGATTGCCGAACGACAGCGCTACTCGGTGGCGGCACGCCGCAGCGTGCTGGCCAGGACGTGGCCGGCGATCTGCGACGAGTTGCTCGGTCACTACGACGAAGTCATCGGCCAACGCCGTCTCAAAGCCGCCTAACCTTTCTGCGCGAGAGTGCGTGTCTGCGGGCGACACGCGGTGTCGAGGACAGACTTTGCGCACGCTCGCGCAGTGAAACTCAGCCCTGCGCCTCGATCGAGACCGGCTGCCATTCCTCCCACGTCGCCAGCCGGCTCTCGTAGTCGGCCTTGGCCAACTGCAGCGGCAGCTCACCGAAAAAGATTCTTAACGGCGGCTTTTCAGCGTCGACGATCTTCAGAACCGCGGCAGCCGACGCCTTCGGGTCACCGGGCGCCGACACGCGCTTGCTGCGGAGACGGTCGGCCTCTTCGTGCACCTCTTGGTAGTCGGGCAGTGGGTCGGACCGTTTCGACGACGCGCCCGCCCAGTCCGTCGAGAATCCGCCCGGCTCGATCAACGTCACGTGAATCCCGAACGGTGCGACCTCTTGCGCCAGTGCCTGCGAGAACCCTTCCAGCGCCCACTTCGAGGCGTGGTAGATGCCGACGTTCTGGAACGCGGTGATGCCGCCGATCGACGACACCTGGATGATGTGCCCACTGCGCTGTGCCCGCAGATACGGCAGCGCCGCCTGGGTGACCCACAGAGCGCCGAACACGTTGGTCTCGATCTGGTCGCGCGCCTCCTTTTCGGTCAGCTCCTCGATGAAGCCGAAGTGGCCGTAGCCCGCGTTGTTCACGACGATGTCGAGCCGCCCGAAGTGGTCGTGCGCCTGTTTGACCGCGGCGAAGTCCGCATCGCGGTCGGTTACGTCGAGTTGAATCGGCAACAGCGCATCGCCGAACTCCGCGGCCAGATCGTCGAGCGTCGACGTGTTCCGCGCTGTCGCTGCGACCTTGTCTCCTCGTTCCAGGGCCGCGATCGCCCACTCCCGCCCGAAGCCGCGCGATGTACCGGTGATGAACCAAACCTTTTCAGCCATGGGCAGGTAAATGCCCGCTGGGGTCGATTCCATTCCCGGTGCCCGGATGTTGACAGGTAGCGTCGCATCTGTGAACCGCGCGACGCTGGACAAGGACCCACACGAGGTCGCCTCGATGTTCGACGGCGTAGCGCGCCGCTACGACCTGACGAACACGGTGTTGTCCCTAGGCCAGGACCGATTCTGGCGGCGGGCGACGCGGGAGGCGCTGCGCATCGGGCCCGGTGACAAGGTGCTCGACCTGGCAGCGGGCACCGCGGTGTCGACGGTGGAGCTCGAGACTTCGGGGGCGTGGTGCGTGGCCGCGGACTTCTCCGTCGGCATGCTCGCCGCGGGCAGCACGCGCAAGGTGCCCAAGGTCGCCGCCGACGGCACGAAGCTGCCGTTCGACGACGGCGTGTTCGACGCGGTCACCATCAGCTTCGGCCTGCGCAACATCGTCGACCACGGCGCCGCTCTTCGGGAGATGGCCCGCGTGACCCGCCCCGGCGGGAGATTGGTCGTGTGCGAGTTCTCTACGCCGACGAACAAGTTGTTCGCCACGGCGTACAAGGAGTATCTGATGCAGGCACTGCCACGGATGGCGAGCGCGGTGTCGTCGAACCCCGACGCCTACGTCTACCTCGCGGAGTCGATCCGCGCGTGGCCTGACCAGCCGGACCTTGCTCGTCACATCGCCGACGCCGGGTGGGCGGCGGTGCGGTGGCGCAACCTGTCGGGCGGGATCGTGGCGCTGCACGCCGCGACCAAGCCTGCACACTGAATCAGCGGGCAAAACGAACGCGGTCGATAGCACTTCATTTCACGCCGATTTCAACTGATCGCCATTTAGCGCGATCTCGTTAACGTGCGAATAGCCGATATTTGCAACCGCTTTCGAGCGCTGGCACGGAAACGTCACCGCTGCGGTGCACCTGGCGCCGTCGGACCTGACGCTCGATCACGACCGTCGCCTGTACCGGGTGACGTTGGTGGGTGACGTTCCGGTCGGACCCGACGGACGTGCGTCGGTCGCCCTCGACGGGGAGCCGTTCAACGCGGCGAGCTGATCCAAACCCGGGCCGCGACGCATGACCGGGTTGTACGGTCGCGCCATGGCCTACGGACGTCACGCTGATCCGGATTCGACACTCGCCACGGACCCCCGCTCAGACCCGCGAATGGTCAAGGCGCTCGCCGAGTTCGGGCTCGACGGTCGGCTGCCACCGATCGAGCTAGCCGTCGACGCGCCCCTCGAGGAGCGTCTGGAGTTCGCCACCATGAGCGAAGCGGGCATGGGTGCGATCTTCGACGTGTTCGCGCAGTCGGCACCGGCGGCCGCCGGCGTCACCACGACGACGACCACCATCGGCGGTGACGACGGCAACGACATCACGCTGTACATCAGTCGGCCCGACGGCGTCGACGGTCCGATCCCGGGCGTCGTGCATCTGCACGGCGGCGGCATGGCGATCGGCGCCGCGGGCGACGTCGGATACATGATGCTGCGCGAACATCTCGCTGCCACAGGCGTTGTCGTGGTCGGTGTGGAGTTCCGCAACTCCGGCGGCAAGCTCGGACCACACCCGTTCCCTGCAGGTCTGAACGATTGCGCGACCGCGGTCCGATGGACTTCCGCCAATAGCGCCGAGTTAGGCATCTCGCACCTGATCGTCTCCGGCGAGTCCGGTGGCGGAAACCTGACGCTCACCGTCGCGCACAAGGCGAAGCGTGAAGGCTGGCTGGACGAGATCGCCGGCCTCTACGCGCAGTGCCCGTACATCTCGAACCGCTGGCTCGAAGAGTGTGAGGACCTGCCGTCGCTCACCGAGAACGACGAATACTTCGTCACATGCCACCAACTGGCACTGCTCGGCTCGCTGTACGACCCCACCAACAGCCACGGCGACGACGCGACCTGCTGGGCCGCGGTGGCCACCGACGACGAACTGGCCGGCCTGCCGCCACACGTCATCTCGGTCAACGAACTGGACCCGCTGCGCGACGAGGGCTTGCAGTACTACCGCAGGCTGCTGCAGGCCGGGGTGCCCACTGTCGGCCGCTTGGTGGCGGGCACCTGCCATGGCGGCGACCTGTTGCTGCCGCAGGTGATGCCGGAGGTATTCCACGCCTCGCTCCGCGATGTGAGCGGGTTTGCGAAATCGCTGGGGAGCTAGCCGAGGGTCACCGAGTTGCTGCCGATGCCGGGCACAACCACTTCGCCCATACCCTGCTGTGACCGCGGGCGCGTCCGCTGCTGCTCCTGCTGATGGAACGGCTGGCAGACACCAACAGATACGACCTCTTCGCATGGGCCCGAAGGGGCGGCGCTCGCAATGGAGGCCGTGCCCAACGCGGCAGCCGCAACGGCCATCGCCGCGAGTGCCGATCGAACTGTCAGCGTGCGCATCGTGGGTTCCTTCCGCCGATGCTGTGAAGAACGCCCGTGCACTCCAGAGTAATCCCGCCGGGCGCTTAACAATAGGTCGTCTAGCAGGGCTTATATTTAGTTCGGCTGTGCAAATTGCGCGCTCCAGCAACGTCTTTCACGACCGTATGGCCGACCCGTTCTCGCGCTTGCGCCAGATCGCGGCCGACTGCTCACCGACATCCGCGTCGTGCGTCTGCTGGAAATTGCGACCGCCCCGCGCGAAGGTCGCGAGCACTGCTGGGGGCACCTCGGGTTCGAGAACCGGCGCGGCCGTCCACCGACACGGCCGGACGTGGACGAGATCGACGGCCGCGCCCGCGTCGTCGTAGAAGAGCGGCCCTTCAATGCGGCCAAGCCAGTAGAGGCCGTCGGTGTCGCGAGTCCACACGAATGATCCGTCGGCCACCTCGCCGAACCGTGTGACGCGGCGCTCGAGTCGATCATCGACGCCGGTGCCACCCGCGTCACCGAAGCCGACGTGTCCCATAGCAAGGGCGCGATCAATGGTCGGCTTGAGGTCGATGTCGTCTCGGCGGGAGCGCATCGGCGCACGATAGACCTCGGGCATCCGCGATATTGTGCACTCGAGATGGAAACGTTCAAGCGCTATTTGGTGATCCAGGCGGTCATTTTCGTCTTCGGAATCGTCGGCCCGATCTTCCTGATCATGTTCTTCACGTCGAAGCCCGATCCGACGCTCCGCTGGGCGTACTGGGCAGGTTTGTTCATCACCGCCGCCGACATCCTGATCGCCTTGGCGCTCACGGCCGCTACCGACAAGAAGCAGACTCCCAAGGACGTCAAGCTCGCGATGGCGTTGCAGAGACGCAAACAGTCCGGTCGATCCGATACGAGCGGGCATTCGAGTTCGTCGAGCAGTTCTGATCCGTTCTTCGGTGCCCTCGGATTCGCGGCGTCGAGCGACTCGAATTCGTCGAGCGACTCCGGTTGGTCCTCAAGCGATTCGGGGTCATCGTCGAGCGATTCGGGGTCATCGTCGAGCGATTCCGGGTCGTCCAGCGATTCGGGATCGTCGTCTTCGTCGTCTGACTAACTGAACGGCGGTCGCTCGTCGATCCGGCGCGATGCCGCACCTGCCCGCCGCCACACCCGAGCAACCCAGTCCGCGTCCTCGTCGGTGACGAAGTTGCCCATCACGCGCACCGCGATCGTCATCAGGAACTCCGAGCGCATCGCCAGCGGACCGGTCGCGGGCAGGAACCGCGGGATCGTCAGGAGCAGCCCCAGCCGTCGGGCCACGGAGAAGCCCTGCGCGTAATGGGCCGACAGCACCGCAGGCCACGCCGATGTCAGATCTCCAGTGCCCAGCAATTCGGCGGCGAGCCTGCCGGTCTCCAGTCCGTAGTCGATGCCCTCGCCGTTGAGCGGGTTGACGCAAGCCGCAGCGTCGCCGATCAGCATCCAGTTCGGCCCGGCCACCCCGGATACAGCGCCGCCCATCGGCAACAGCGCCGACAAACCGGCGCGCGGCTCACCGTCGAACCCCCATTCCTCGCGGCGCAGATCGGTGTAATACGACATCAGCGGCCGTAGCGCGGCATCGGCCGGCCGTTTGGACGTGGCGAGCGCGCCGACGCCGATGTTCACCTCGCCGTTGCCCAGCGGGAAGATCCAGCCGTAGCCGGGTAGCACCTCACGCTCGGGTGAGCGCAATTCGAGATGCGATGTGATCCACGGCTCGCTTGCGCGCGGGGTGCCGATGTACCCGCGGATCGCCACGCCGTAGACCGTCTCCTTATGCCACTCGCGGCCGAGCACGCGTCCCAGCGTCGAGCGGGCGCCGTCGGCGACAATCAGCTCACCGCAGCCGATCTCGGCGCCGTCGTCCAACACTAGCGACGTCACGCGACCCAACGAATCATGGCGAACGTCAACGGCTTTGGCGCCGAGCATCATCTTGGCGCCCTCGTCGACCGCGACCATGCGGATGCGATCGTCGAGTTCGGTGCGCGGCACCGCGCTCGAGGTCGCGGGGAACGACGGGCCCGGCCACTCGATTTCGACGTCCGCGCCGAACCCCGACATCCGCAGTCCGCGGTGTCGCACGCGGCCGTCCAGCCACGAGCCGAGTCCGAGATGCTCCATCTCCTGAACCGCGCGTGGGGTCAGCCCGTCGCCGCACGCCTTGTCGCGCGGGAACTGCGCCGAATCGATGACGAGGACGTCGCGCCCGGCCCGACACGCCCACGCCGCGGCCGCGGAACCGGCGGGTCCGGCTCCGACGACCACCACATCGGCCTTCATCGAATCCCCGGTCGCTTCGCTCCTGCCCTCCGGTAAGTGCACGCCTCCCAGTATGTTGGCAGTGTGAGGACACCGGCGAGTGTGGTGGCAGGCGTCGACTTCGGAGACCCCGAATTTGCGCAGGATGTGCGCGAGGCCGTGGCCCGCATCGAAGATTTGATGGCCACTGAGCTGGGCAAAGCCGACGAATTGATGTCCGAGGCGGTTCAGCACCTGTTCCAGGCCGGCGGTAAGCGGTTCCGTCCGCTGTTCACGGTGCTCGCTGCGCGGCTCGGCCCCGAACCCGACGCGTGGCAGGTCGACGTCGCAGGCGCCGTCATCGAGCTGGTGCACCTGGCGACGCTGTATCACGACGACGTGATGGACGAGGCCCAGGTGCGTCGCGGTGCGCCGAGCGCGAACGCACGGTGGAGCAACAACATCGCGATCCTCGCCGGTGACTATCTGTTCGCGACCGCGTCGCGGCTGGTTTCACGGCTCGGTCCGGAGGCCGTGCGCGTGATTGCCGACACCTTTGCCCAACTGGTCACGGGCCAGATGCGTGAAACCCGTGGCGCGGCCGAACATGTCGACTCCGTCGAGCACTACCTCAAGGTGGTGTACGAGAAGACCGCTTGCCTGATCGCGGCGTCCGGCCGTTTCGGCGCGACGTTCTCCGGTGCCGACGAGGAGCAGATCGAACGACTGAGCCGCCTCGGCGGCATCGTCGGCACGGCGTTCCAGATCTCCGACGACATCATCGACATCGACAGCGATCCAGACGAATCCGGCAAGCTGCCCGGCACGGACCTGCGCGAGGGCGTGCACACGCTGCCGGTCCTGTATGCACTGCGGGACACCGGCCCCGACGCCGACCGTCTGCGTGAGCTGCTGGCCGGGCCGGTCGAGAACGACGACGACCTCGCCGAGGCACTGCGCCTGCTGCGCGCCTCGCCGGGCATGGTCAAGGCCAAGGAGATCGTGGCCGAATACGCCGCGCAGGCGCGTGAGGAGCTGGCGAGCCTGCCCGAGAGCCCCGGGCGTCAAGCGCTGGCGACGCTGGCCGACTACACGGCCAATCGTCACGGCTGACGATGCTGCGGAACTTGCCGAGCCTGTCTATGCGTTGAACCCAGCGATGGATCGTCTCGGTATCTGCAGTCGGAGGAGGAAGCCACGATGACCTGGCATCCGCACGCCAACACCGCCAAGACTTTCTTGCTGCTTGCGGGCTTTTCGGCGCTGATCGTCTTCATCGGCGCATTGTTCGGGCGGAACATCATGTATCTGGCCGTCCTGTTCGCCGTCGGCATGAACGTCTACGTGTACTTCAACAGCGACAAGCTGGCGTTGAAGGCGATGCACGCCCAGCCGGTGAACGAGATGCAGGCGCCGGTGATGTACAAGATCGTGCGGGAATTGGCGACCACGGCGCGTCAGCCGATGCCGCGGCTCTACATCAGCGACACCGCGGCGCCGAATGCGTTCGCGACGGGACGTAATCCGCGCAACGCGGCGGTGTGCTGCACGACGGGCATCCTGGGCATCCTCAACGAGCGCGAACTCCGCGCGGTGCTCGGCCATGAGCTGAGCCACGTCTACAACCGCGACATCCTCATTTCGTGTGTGGCCGGTGCCATGGCGTCAGTGGTGACGGCGCTGGCCCTCGTCGCGCAGTTCGCCGGAATGTTCGGCGGCAGTCGCGAAGGCGGCTCCAATCCCTTTGCGATGCTTCTGGTTGCGCTACTCGGTCCCATCGCGGCGACGGTCATCAAGCTGGCCGTCTCGCGGTCGCGCGAGTACCAGGCCGACCAGTCGGGTGCGGAGCTGACGGGCGATCCGCTGGCACTGGCGAGTGCGCTGCGCAAGATCAGCTCGGGTGTGCAGCAGGCCCCGCTGCCACCGGAGCCGCAGCTCGCCGATCAGGCGCACCTGATGATCGCCAACCCGTTCCGCGCGGGCGAGAAGATCGGCAAGCTCTTCTCGACGCACCCCCCAATGGAAGAGCGCATCGCGCGGCTGGAAGCGATGGCAGGCCGGGGCCCGGACCGCTACTACTAGGGGATTTCGGTGTCGACAGTCGCGGTGTGCGCGACTACCGACACCAAATCGGGTAACGCAGCTGCTCAGACCGGCGATGACACGGGCATGCTGCGAGTCACTACTGCACCATCTAGGGTGTGGACCGTGCTGAACAGAATGCTGATCGGCGTCGTGGGGTCTGCGGGGGCGGCCCTCATCGGACTGCCAGGCATCGCGATGGCCCAACCGCCGGCACCACCACCGCCGCCGCCACCACCGAACGTGAACGGGTACGCGCCGATGAAGCTCTCGGAGTACCAAGTGATGGAAAACCAGTGGTACGCCTTCAAGACGCCCGACGGCCTGACGTGTGTCCTGCAGCGCAACGGCGGCTACGGCTGCAGCGGCGCGATTCCCGCGGCGCCCGAGGGTGCAAACCTCGTCAGCGGCGGTCCGGGTGTTCCGTCGTTCGCCAACTCGGCGGGTGATGTGTTCGGCGGCGTCAATGCCAAACCGCTGCCCGCGGGTTCGCGCCTGAGCTATCAAACGGTCAGCTGCGGTAGCGACGGTTCGGTGACCACCTGTTCGGACAGCCGCAACCAGTCCGGGTTCGTGCTCAGCCCGGCGGGGAGCTTCATCATCAACGGCGGCCGCAACCCACTGCTGGATCGGCCCGAGGGCACCAACCCCTACTTCAACTGACGTGCAGGGGGGTCAGAACCCGGAGCCATGCACTTCGTGGCCGGGCTTTTCGGCCATGAGGCCGCGGTAGGCCTCCTCCACGTTTGAGCCGTGGTTGACGACACCGTCGACCTCGCGCGCGATCGGCATCGCGATGCCGTACTTCTCGGCGAATTCCATGATGACGCTGGCGGCCTTGACGCCCTCGGCGACCTGGTTCATCGACGCGATGATCTCGTCGATCGACTTACCGGAACCGAGCTGTTCGCCGACGTGGCGATTGCGGCTGCGCTGCGACGTACAGGTGACGATCAGATCGCCCATACCGGCCACGCCGGAGAATGTGTCGCGGTGTCCGCCGACCGCCTCTCCGAGCTTGGACATCTCCCGCAGGGCGCGGGCGATCACCATCGCGCGGGTGTTCTCGCCGATGCCGAGTGAGTAGCCCATCCCGACGGCGATCGCGTACACATTCTTGAGCGCACCCGCCATCTCCACGCCCACGACATCATCGGTGGTGTAGGTCCGAAATCGCCTGGTGCGGAAGAGGTCCGCCAGATTCGCCGCAAGACTCTGATCGGGCATCGCGAGGACCGCGGCGGCGGCATACCCCTCGGCGACCTCGCGTGCGATGTTCGGCCCGGCGAGAATGCCGGCGGGATGCCCGGGCAGCACCTCTTCGACGATCTGGCTCATCCGGTAGTTCGTGCCCTGCTCGAGGCCCTTCACCAACGAGACCACCGGCACCCACGGGCGCAGCTCCTTGGCGAGCTCGGTGAGTACCGCCCGGAAGCCGTGCGACGGCACACCCATGACGATGACGTCGGCGCAGTCGGCCGCCTCGGAGAAATCGGTCGTCGCTCGCAACGTGTGGGCCAACTCGACCTCGTTGCCGAGGTACTTGCTGTTGCGGTGCTTCTCATTGATGTCGTTGGCGGTCTCTTCCGAACGTACCCACTGCAGCGTCGGTCCGCGCCTGGCGCAGATGGACGCCACGGTGGTGCCCCATGAGCCTCCACCGAGGACGACGACTTTGGGTTCGCGCTGCGCAGGTGCCATGCCGATCAGGGTATGACTGACGACGGTTTGTGGCGGGCGAATGCGGGTAGATGCCGTGGCGGGTCTCGACGGCCCGATGTACGGCTCGCGGAACTCGGCAGAGAGGCGCATCATCAGCACCATGAAGCGCGACGTCGGCGCAGAGCTTGAAGTCGCGATCATCGCGCCGACCGAGCTGGAGTTCCAGATCGCCGTTGCGCCGCACCCCAACGCCCATGTGTCGGAGTCGTTGTCCTTCTTGCTGGACGGAAAACCGGTGCAGGCCTTGGAGATAAGCGGAACGCACGGCAACCGCATCCACAAACTGGACGTCGAAGGCGGTTTGCTCAAAGTCTCGTACGCCGCGACCGTCACCGGACGAGCCGACCCGCCGCCGGTCACCGAGTACGAGAAGTCGGTGTATCTGCGTCCGAGCCGCTACGCGGAGGCTGACAAGTTCTTCGGGTTCGCGGCAACGGAGTTCGGCAAGTACGTCGATTCGACGACGCTGCTGGAGAAGGTGTCGTCATGGGTGGGTACGCGGCTGAACTACGTGCCCGGATCCAGCGACCCGATCGACGGGGCGGCGGACACGTTGCTCGCCGGCGCCGGAGTCTGCCGCGACTTCTCGCATCTGGTGGTGGCGCTGCTGCGGGCCGTGTTCGTGCCGGCGCGCGTCGTCTCGGTGTACGCGCCCGGGCTCTATCCGATGGACTTCCACTCCGTCGCCGAGGCGTTCGTCGAGGGTCAGTGGCGCGTCGTCGACGCCACCCTGCTGGCGCCCCGGCAGACGCTGGTCCGCATCGCCACCGGACGTGACGCCGCCGACACCGCCTTCCTGGACAACCACGGGGGCGGGATCAACCTGAACTGGATGTCGGTGACCGCCGTTGCCGACGGCGATCTGCCCAGTGACCCGATCGACGGGCTGGTGTCGATCGGCTAGCGGTAGTTGACGAACTGCAGGGCGACGTCCAGGTCGGAGCCCTTCAGCAGGGCCTGGACCGCCTGTAGGTCGTCACGCTTCTTCGACGAGACCCGGATCTCGTCGCCCTGGATCTGGGCCTTGACGCCCTTGGGGCCCTCGTCGCGGATGATCTTGGTGATCTTCTTGGCATCCTCGCTGCTGATGCCCTGCTTGATCTGGCCGCTGACCTTGAAGGTCTTGCCCGAGGCCTGCGGTTCGCCGGCGTCGAAGGCCTTCATGGAGATGTCGCGGCGGATCAGCTTCTCCTTGAAGACGTCGATGGCCGCCTTGACACGCTCCTCGGTCGAGGACGTGATGACGACGGTCTCGTCGCCCTGCCAGGCGATGGACGTGTCCGTGCCGCGGAAGTCGTAGCGGGTGGACAGTTCCTTGGCCGCCTGGTTCAGAGCGTTGTCGGCCTCTTGGTGCTCGACCTTGCTGACGATGTCGAACGATGAATCCGCCATTGGACTCGGCCCTCCTGATGTCTGGTGCGTTTTCGTCTTAGCGCCATCTTCGTTGTACCCTGCTATTCGCACCAAACCGGTACCCCGGGGGGTGCAGCACCCAGGCAGGTTGCCCGAGCGGCCAATGGGAGCGGACTGTAAATCCGTCGGCTAACGCCTACACAGGTTCGAATCCTGTACCTGCCACCATGGTCAGGCGCGTTTTCGGACGGCCCTGATTGCACTGTCGGGCTGAACCGTCCGCAGTGCGTCCGCAGTAGTTCCAGCAGCCCTGTCGAACGCGGCGGCCACAGCGTCGAGATCGTCCGGGAATAGGTGCCCGTAACGGTCGAGGGTCAGCACCGCAGTTTTATGCCCTAACAGCTTCTGCACAACCTTCACGTTGGCGCCCTCGCTGATGGCCAACGATGCGCAGGTGTGGCGCAGATCGTGAAGGCGAACCCCACGGCAACCGTCGACTGCTGCCGTCGCCTTCTCGAACCCATACCTCGCCTGGCCGAGGGTTAGGTAACCGCCGCTGCGCGCAGACGAGAACACCAGCCCACCGAGCTCGCGGTCATCAACCTCGGTTTTGAGCAATCGCGCCAAGAACTTCGGCACCGGCACCGTCCGCGATGTGTGATTCTTCGTCGGCCCCTCAACCAGGCCCGTTTTGCGTACGTAGGTCACTGAACGACGCACACGGATCCTGCGCGCCATGACATCCACGTCCTCGGCGCGCAGTGCTGCAGCCTCACCGAATCGCAGACCGCAGTATCCGAGTACAAGGATCAGCGTCCGCATGCGCCCGGATGCGATTGCCACCCGGTGCAGTTGCTCATGGGTGAGATAACGCCGCTCGGTCTCGGGCAAGGTCGGGAGCTCGACGCCGTCGGCAGGGGACACGGCAATGTGCTTGGCGCGGACGGCGAATTTGAGGACCGCGCCGACGATCTGATGCGTCTGACGCACCCGAGATGCGCTGAGGCCCTTGCCTTCGAAGCGCACCGAGCCATCCATCGACAGGCCGCTGATCCAGACCTGGAGATCGTCGTACCGCATGTCAAAAAGAGGGACGTCTCGCCATCGGGGCATCACGATGGTGTCGAGAAGCGAGCTGTACCCGGCCACCGTCTTCGGCGATCGGTGGGCCTTCGTCGCCAACCACTTCTCAGCGATTGTCCCGAACGTCACTGCCGCCATCGCAGGGTCCATCCACGAGCCGGTGACTTGGTCGCTTATTTGCTGGTTCAGCCACCGCTGAGCATCAGCTTTACGGCTGAACCCCTTTGCGTGCTCCTTGCCGGCATCGTCGACGTACCGAGCGCGCCAGCGGGATCCCTTGCCGTGATTCGCACTCGGCAACGTGTCGCTAGTGCCATCGACTTTGCGAACCGTTTTGATCCAGCGGTCTTCAACTCCCGCCCTGCGGTTGCGCTTCATCGAGCATCTCCCTCATCCTCAGTCACAATCATCTCTGTGGCGCGTTGACTCAGGTGGTCGAAGATTTTCTTCGCTCGCGCTCCAATCGCTGATAGACAACAGAAGCAACACTGTCGTATTCGGTGCAAGTTTCGGCACGCAAGACGACCACGTCGTTCAGGCGCTGAATGCTGGTAGAAAACGGATCTTCGCAGTCTCGATCCGGCCAGGAACAAAGTCCCAAATGGACGCGACGATGGCGCGCTATCGAGCGCGGTTGGCAGAGCACGACTTGGTGTTCTTCGATTCAACATCACATCCGTTAGGCGACCCGGAGCTCCGCGTCGCGGAGTGACTGACGCTGCTGTGCTCACGTCGATTCACGGCGGCAAGGTGCGGACGTTTGCGCGGATCGCTGCAACGGATGCGCGTAATCTGTTGTCTCAGTGGAGACCGATTTCGAGTACGAGCAGCTAAGCCCAGCCGCCTTCGAGCAACTCGGAGTCGCGCTCGTCGAATCCGTCATAGGTTCTGGAATAGAGGTATACGGACCAGGGCGCGATGGTGGTCGCGAAGCAACCTACGACGGATTAATTCGATGGTCAGCGACGGATGCGGGAGATCGCGATTCGTGGGACGGCTACACGGTGGTGCAGGTCAAGCAATGCCAGAACCCCTCGGATCCCGCCGCGAATCTAAGCTGGCTCAGCGGTCAACTTCGCGACGAGTTTGACCGATGGATGAAGCCAGACAGCCAACGCGAGGGCCGATTCCCCGACTATCTTCTGGTCATCACAAACGTCCGGTTGTCAGCGGCGGACCCCGGCGGCGGCATCGACACGCTGCGAGGAGAAATCGAGAAGCGGCTAGCGCACGAGTATAAGTCTGCTGAAGCCGGACGGCCGCCGGTTACGTTGCGAAGTCGTGGTCTGCGCCAAGTGCGCGTTTGGCACCGTGACAAAATCAATGTACTCGTCACTAACAGCGTTGACGCTCGCCGTCGCTTTTCGGCTCTGCTGACTAGTGGTGATGTCCTCGCTCGCCTCGATCAGATTGGACGTCTCCTTCCGGGATTGATCCCTGAAGACTTGATCGCTGGACTTTTCGTCGACCACGCTCAGACCACCCTCGCTGGTGACCGCTGGATTCGTTTCGATGAGGCGGGAGACGAGTTTAATAGTCAATCCATTGAAAAGGTCATCTACGACCTTCCGGCGATTACCAGCGACGGGGTGCGTCAGTCGGCGCTGAAAGCAGTCTTCGACCGTGGCGATGAGGTCTTAAGTCGATCGATTTGGGCCACAACGCGCGACGATCCGCCCCGTCACATCGTGGTCACCGGAGCGCCAGGAAATGGAAAGAGCACTCTCACTAGGTACCTGACGCAGGTCTATCGCGGAGCCTTCGCCAGATATGAGGCCAACGAAACGGCAATAATCGATCTCATCGACTCCACGGATGAATCTCTCGAGCGTCTTCCGCTCGACGGGCCGTCTACTCCACGATGGCCACTGCGAATCGAGCTGGCACGGATGGCAGAACTAATGGGGCCGAATGACGGTGGTCCAAACTTGCGTCGCTATCTCTGCGACGAAATCAACCTGGATTCGAGCGTGCCCGTGCACACGGGAACTCTGGACAACTGGCTGAAAGCATGGCCATGTGTGATCCTTCTGGACGGACTCGATGAAGTCACCCACCCGGCGTTAAGGCACCGCGTACAGCACGAGATTTCGGCACTCATAGAGAAAGCCGACGCAATGGATGCGGACCTGCTCCTCGTGGTGACTACTCGTCCGACTGGATATACACCGCTGCTGCCAGAACACTTCGAGCAGATCGATCTCGACTACTTTACGCGCGAGGAGGCCCGTGAATACGGCCGTCACGTAACAACGCACCGGCTCGCTAGCAATCCTGGATTTCTGCGCACTGCTTTAGCCCGCTTCGACGCCGCGGCCGAGGGCGCGGCAGTCGAACGCTTGCTCACGACTCCGTTGCAAGTGCTCATTCTGACCATCATTGCGGCGCGATCAGGCCCGTTGCCTGCCAACCGATACGAACTCTTTTGGAGCTACTACGACACGGTCTTCAAGCGCGAAGCTGCCAAGCCCACAACCTATCTAGACTTCTTCAACCGATACGCCGCAGAGATCACTGCAATCCATCAGCGCGTCGGATTCGTGCTTCACTGCTTGTGCGAAGCGACCCAAGAACTGCGAGGGCGCTTGTCTGTCAAAGAGTTGCGAGCGATTGCTCGCGACCGGATGCTTCAACTCGGACACGGTATTCCGGCTGCTAACGAACTAGCCGACCAGATGGCTGTGATTGCCACTCAACGGTTAGTACTTTTGACCAGCGACGAAGACGAGATGGTGTCGTTCGATGTGCGCAGCCTGCAAGAACTGATGGCCGGCTGCGCTCTGGTCGACGTGTCGGAGGCGGTACAGCGCAACAATCTAGTCGCCACCGCGTGCAGCCCGCACTGGCGTAACGCCTGGCTTTTCGCCGCTGGCCGCCTGTTCACAGGGTCGGACTACCAGCGCGACTTAGTGCTTGCCGTCGTAGAACAGTGCGACACGCTCGGGCACTGGCACGGCTGGCTGTATCCCGCTGCGCCAGAATTAGCCGCCGACATCCTTGATGACGGCCTCGCCGCGGACAAGCCGACCGCGCGGCGTCGTCTGATTGACGTAGCCCTTCGCGCAATTAACGGACCCATGCTCAGCGATCCCAAATCGCTGGCCCTACACCTATCCGTAGCTGTCAGCACTACCGAAACGAGCGTGCTCGCCGCCTCCGGCATAGGCGAGGACCGGCGCCACGTGCGCAGCGTGCTGCAGGACGCATTCACCAATAGTGACCCCGGGCATGCCCGTTACGTGATTGCTGCTGTCCTGCTCGAATACGGGTACTTCGGTAGTCGCATCCCCGGTCAGCCAGAAGATCTCAAACAATTCACGGACGCTTGGAGTTATGCCGAACCTGTCGGACAACGGGTCAACGCGGCGAGCCTGATGTTGGGTGCACTCGAGAACTACGATCCAAGTAGCTACCCCCCAAGTACTACGGTGTTTGATGCCGTTAACGATTTGCGACATGTCGAAATGGTGCGCAGCGAGCGGGGCAATCTTCGGTTGGCTGGTGGCGCAGGAAGATCATCGTCCTTTACACACTTCCGAGCCGCGCTTGATGATCCCGACGCTGAGCAGGAGTTGCAGATCGTATTCGAGGCGGTGCCTGACAACGATTGGGCCATGGTCTCCGTTGTTGCGCAGGCGTACTGGCCAATAGCGTCAAGGTGGCCTGTGTCCGCTCGGCTGCACGTTCCGGGCGATCCGATGCCTGCCACCTGACTCGCTACTTCGACGAACGTCGCGGCTCACACACACGGTGTCACTAGTGCCAAGTCAAACGACGGTCTCGCACGATTTGCCTAGCTACGCCTGGGCAATCCGATCGGAAACCACCTCGAAAGCGGTAACTTAGGTGATTGTCGAAATTTGGTCTCAAGACCTCGGTCGGCCTTCGTGCTCGTTAAGGCGGCGGGCGATGGTCATTTGCAGCCGTTGAGGGGCGACTTTCGCATCCACCGATGTCAAAAGGTCGACCCGTTGGCGGAGGGCTGACGCCGATGGCGTGCGGGAGCCTTGGCGGCATATGACATACGGAAGTTTGAGATTGCCCGGTGATCTAGCGACTACTCCCCCTTCCTGAGCATCAAATGTGTTGAATACCTGTAGAAATCGAAGTCTTGACAGCCTGTCGGGAGTGATTCACTCACTATAGGTACTGATCGCCAGAAGCCATCGCTGGAGGTCAGCGGTGTTCGCATCTGTTGTCTAAGTGTTGATTTGGTGTCGATCACCCTTAATCACACTTCGGTCCGTACTGCAGGCACAATCTATTGCAGAAGACTAAGTATCGACGACTTGTGGCCGGATCGACAGATGGTGTGCAGGCTGCCATAGCGGTCTGGGAGGCTGACGTCTCAAAGGCTGACACTTCGCCGATGCTGACGAACATGCCGTGGCCGGTTGAATCGTTGGTGAATCGGGTGCCATCAAAGGTGGGGGCGATCGTCCAGCCATAGAAGTTGAGGTTCTGATCGTAGGGCAGCACCAAATCCAATCTTGGGTCGTTTTCGTCCGCCCCGGGAATGTTCCCTCCACCGCGCTTCAGCGCCCCGGACGTGGTCACCGAGACGATGTTGCCGCGCGAGCCATCAACGATTGGATTGTCGGGGAACCCCTCAGCACTGTTTCGCTGGCACACAACACTGGGTGTGCTGACCATGCAGCGCACCGCGCGCGATTCGGTCGTCACATTTTGTGCGCCTGGCGAGGCGTCGGCCAAAGGAATCAAACCATTGTGGGCCACACCGGTCACCAAACCGAGGGAGAACATCGCGACCGCGAGTCTTCTGATCACGTCACGTCCCCCTTCTTCTACGGCAGCGGATCAAGTTGGACCACATGACCGAGTTCTCCAGGGCCGAGTTCCTGCCACTGGTAACGCACGGTCGTGTTCGTTCCGTCGCTGCAAGCGTTGCAGCTGCCGGGAGTCTTGTAGCTCAGCGCAACAGTGTCATCTGTCGTCTGGGCGGGGTTAAACGACGTGAATCCGTGGGGTGTGGGGGTGGCGGGCCCGACATAGATTCCTCGGTTGAAGAGCATCGCGACGTCGGGGGAACTTCCCGTCGCGCCTTCGATCGTGGTGATCGCCACGGACAACGTCGCGCACGGGTCAAAGTTGCCCCAGAAGTTGGAGGGATCTCGGTTCCAGGGGGTGCCCGGGAGAGCCTGTGGTTGGACATTGAGGGCGGTCTGGACTGCTTCTGAGCCCAGGTCGACTCCGCAGGCTTGGGCCTCGGCAGTCGCCGGAGTCACCAGGAGCATTATCGATACGCCTGCCCCCATAAGAGCGAAGAAGCGTTGATACATGGTTGATGCTCCTGGCATTTGAGATCTCGTCGCGGGTGAAATTTTGCTTGTGTCGGTCAGCAGAGCTGGTGCCCGGCGGCCTCGACGAGGAACATCCCGTCTGGCATCGAGAGTGACAGGCCGAGGTCGTGCTGCGCGCGCCCGACGGCGTCATCAGCCTTCGCTCGGGAGGAGCCGAGCGATAACCCGGACTTGACCCCGTCGCGGATCGCATTGCAGGCGACCTGACCGAGCTGAAACGCCTGAGCGTCAGTCAGCGGGGCTCTCACTTTCTGACGGACTTCGACGAGATACATGTCCTCGTCCGCCGAGGCGACGGGTGCACCGATGACGGCCAGCAAGGCCAGCGAGACGGTGGTGATGCTGGTGATTATGTGCACGGTTTCAGACCTCATGTGGGGCTGTGCCATGGGCAGTAGACGATGATGGCCGCTGTTGTGATGGCGATGGTTTCGTCGCGGCTGTAGGGGCCCGCAGAGGCCAGGCTGGCGAGTGCATCAGTGAACGACCTTCCCTTGTCGAGCATCGCGCAGGATTGGCGGCCTTGGTCGCGTGCGAGCGCGAAGTCGCTGAGGTTGGCTCCGAGGTCGCGAAGCTGTTGGAAATAGATGATGTCGAGGTCTTCCGCTGCTGCAGTTGAGGGGAACGCCAGGCCCATCGCCACTACACCGGCGAGGACTCCGACAGCCCTACCTGGCCCCCGCGACTCCGCACGTACAGAGGCCGTCTTCAATTGCTTCCCCCTTCCATCTCGTGTGGCGTCCGGCCGGAAGCGTGTACACATCTGGCCGATTCGTCGCGAACGCAGCGCGCGCCATGGCGTTCCCCCGCATTGCCTGCGCTCCGTTCGTGAACGGACGCTAGCACCACCGAGGCTGCGATCGCAGCCCCTCATTGGGTTTGCTGCAGCGAACTTTGAAACATAGGGAAACACCTGATTCCTCGACGGCATCCACCCTCTACCTTTAGGGGCGTATCTGGAGTCGCGCCAGGGCGGTATCGAATCCTGGCGAGGGACCTGGGGGTCGGGAAAGTGTGCACTGTGGGGGATTCTGTTGTGAAGATTGTTGCGGCACTAGCAGGAGTAGTGGCTAGCGTCCTATTCGCGGGCGTTATCGCCGCAGCACCGGCGGAAGCTCAGTCGAACTCGTGCGATCCATTAGACATCAACTGCGTCTACGTCCCGTACACGTGCAACTACGACGTGCTGTGCGATGCATCAGGAAACGTGGTCCAAGGGCCGATGAGCGGGGTCCGACTGGGTAACGGACAAATCTGCGCAGGCAACGGATGCACCCGACCATGAGGGCGGCAACAAGAGTTGCTCTTATTACGGCCGCCGTGGCCGGGATGGGTACCGGCCTCACATTCAGCGCATCCCCGGCGTCTGCGGATATCGGACTGCCAGCAATCACCCACGTCTACTGGACGGGCGCGCCCTGCATCGACGTGGTGGGTGCTGCGCGGTTCGACGCCACCCAGGTGGAGAGCCGAACGGTCTGTGATGGCACCTGGCGTTTCAGCGAGTCCAACATCTGGCCCGGTGATGCGTTTGGACTTGACCCGATCATGGGGGGAGCCGACTTCATCGAATGCGCGGTCTTCCGTGGCGGCGAACGGGTTTGGTACGACTCAGCGACGGCCGGAGACGGTACCGATGTGACCTGCTTGAGAAGGGCCGTGTGATGAGTGGAAGCCGTCGACTGCATTTCGCTGCCGTAGCAATCGCCGCCACGACAGCTGCGGTGACGTGGGCCGCACCTGCCGGAGCCGAGCCGGAGGATCAGCAGTACTTCCGCGCTTTAGACCGTCTCGGATTCGTGATCACCGACCCCCCGCTGCTCATTTCTCAGGGACGGATGATCTGCAATGAAGGATTGGCGCACAATGTCAGCTGGGGTGAGATGCATGGCCAGATGTTGAACTGGGGTTATTCGCACGATTCGGCTTCCGTGATTGCAGTTGCCGCCATCGAAACGTACTGCCCGGAATATCAAGCTCTCGCGAACCAGATCGCAGAAGGCATTTGAAGTGAGACATCAGAAGTGCGCCCTGATCACACAAGTGCTGGGGTGTCTACTTGCGCTGGCAGCGGCTGCGGTGGTGTCGGCAGCCCCAGCCTCTGCGTGCACAGATTCTGACGACGTCAACATCCTTTGTTCCAACGAGCAGGCTTTCGTTGACGAACTTGCGGCGGCCGGAATTACGCCTACCGACAATCCGAGGAGGTCGGTCGGCCTTGCGTGGCGGATCTGCGGCGAGCTCTACGGCGGTACTCCGTACGACGTAGAAGTCCAGAAGGTGTATCGCGATAACCCTCTGCACCTGAACCAGGCACAAGCCATAGTACGAGCCGCAGTGCGCCATCTATGTACGTACTAGATCCGGCGCAACACTGCTCATCGACGCGCAGATGGAGCTCCCATGAACGAGGTTCGCGGGACTCGATCGTCTTCGAAATGAGCCACGGTGACGGCTTTATGCCGTCGTCGTACCACGCGCCGATCCTTTACGACGCCGCAACGACCCACCTGTACTAGCAGCCTCGGAGCGCTGAGTTCCGGAGCTGGTGGCAGGCCGATAAGAAAGGTGCATCTTATGGTGAAGGGACCGCTCGGAGTTCCTGCCATGGCATTCGCGATCGCTATGGCAACCACCTTCGTGGCGACTCCTACGGCGATGGCGGACACCTTCTGCGGCGAATCCAGCCGTGGGGCATCGGTTTACGCTGGCAACTCGGACACCTCGTGCGCATTCGCCATCAGCACTGCCGAGGCATACCACGCCTATGGAAATGGCTCTCATCCGTTCAGCGTGCACAGCCCGGTGACTGGCCTCACCTACACGATGACGTGTACTAACGCGGGTTCGGTGTGTCAGGGTGGAAAATACGCTGTCGTCTTCTTGCGTAGTTAACCACCGCCGAAATGAACGTTCGTCGTCCCAGTGATAATCGCGTCGGTGAACTTCGCGGCTTGCAAACAAGTTATAGGGCCCACAGCATCACATTTTGAACAGAACGGAATCCCAATGACAGCCGAAAGGCTCGCCGCCACTTTGGTCGGAGGTCTAGCTGCGGGAGCACTCGTGGTGGTCTTCGCTGCCCCCGCGTCGGCCGAAGACGCCGATGCGCGATTTCTCGATAGCCTGTCGTACCTCAGCAGTACGGGGTTTGACGTCAGTGACTATGACCGAGGCGAACTCATCGCAACCGGTCATATGGTCTGCGACTTATTCGAGCAGGGCAAAGATTCGCCCACCGTCAGCGGGGCCGTAGTGGGCGCGCTGAACATGTGGAACGGTCGCCACCCGAGCTACAACGCAACCTGGATCGTCAAAGGCGCGACCGGGGCATACTGTCCTGCGCATAACTCCAAGACGGGGCGGATATGACAAATCCCGTTCGACCATAGTGCTGTAGGCCCCACACCGACTGTGTCGCCTGCCCACCGTTCCAGCGGTAGGACCGGTGCAAATGTTCGTCAGGCCGGTCGGTTGCGGACCATCGCTCTTGTTCCGTCCGTCCCGACGTTGGCGTAAGAGCATTACGATTCGGCGCATCCGAGCGCCGTGATTTCGGAGGTTTGAATGACTGCTTCGAACGCGGGCAACACTCCCTGGCCGATCAATGCTGAACCGTACTATCGCCCAACGCTAATCGGTGGTCTCGCCGCCACTGTGGGCATCATGATCGGCAGTGTGTCTCCATGGCTCAGCGTAATTGTCTTCACAATTAATGGGCTTGACGCCGGGAACTGGGGCATCACGACCTTGACTCTCGGGGCGCTCTCCGGAATTGCGCTCGTTGTGATCTTGTTGTGGGGCCGCACACCCTTTGGCCCTCGCTGGGCAGTACCGCTCGCCTGGTCGGTGGCAGTGGCCGCAGTTGCTTGTCTCACATTCGGCCTCACCATCCTGATTCGATTGCTGGCAGCTCCAAAGACGGATCTGTTCGGGATCACCATCGGGCCAGCGGTCGGCTGGGGCCTGTGGTTACTCACGCTCTCTTCGGCCGTCCTGTGCGCGACAGCATCAATAGTGGCAATGCAAAACGCTAGAAGCGTCGAGCTTCTCGCACCCATTGGGAAGTCTGCTAGTGGCTGGAACAACGGCTGGCGTTGGGCAGCAATTGGAGCCTCGGCTGTCATCGCTGTGGCGGGCAGCATTTGGGCATCCGTCGACTGGACCGACGATTCGGACGAAAGTGGACCGTCATCAACCGAAATGCCGTCGTTTCCCAGTTTTCCGTCCTTTACCGGAATGCCCTCAATTCCCAGCTTTCCGTCCTTTACGCCGCGCCCTGACCCGACTTCTGCTGCGCCGCAGCCTCTCCCGACAAGCACGGTAGCGGTCCCCACAGTGACTCGGACCCCGACGGTGGTCAGGCCGGGCGACGAGCGTCCCAACATCGACGGAGCCGACTGGGCTGGATTCTCGCGGGCCATGGAACATGGGTTGTCGCCCGAGGGCTATGAAACGATGTTCGGAGTGACCTTCACCGATTCCGCTGCCTGGGTGTGCGATTGGGACAAGCAAGGTGCCGCCCAGGCGACGGTGGAGGACCGGCTGGTGAACAAGTACGACGGTCTCAGCTACGACGACGCCAGCGTGATCTATCGTTCTGCGATGGACTGGGTCTGCCCGGTCGGTCCTGATTCTCCGTTCACAGTGACGGCCCCGGGAAGCCCCGCTCCGGCTTCAGAGCCTATCGATCCCGCTAGCTGGATATGTGACACCATCAAAGAGGGCATGCCTCCCGGCAAGGCCATGGCTGCCGCGCAGGACCGCTTTGGAATGTCGCAGTCGGATGCCTTTATCGCCTACAGCAACTGCGGATAGAGCCTGGCCCGAGCGCTAAGTCTGGTGGCTTCAAACGCACCGAGGTTGTCGGCAGTGTTCCGCCCGTCTCGAAAACGAATGCTTACGGGTATCGGAACTCTGTCGCAGCGACACGATGCGCCCGTCGCTGCGGCACCGAGAAGCGCAACTTGACCCGAGTCCGCTCTCGCCACGAGTTGATGAATAAGGCCGCGCGCCCGCGTCACTTAGTTGCATCATGGCGCTCACGTCGGAGTGCTGGCTGCAACGTAGCCAGATTGCTGAGGGGGATGGTGGGGAAGGGACGCCGTTCGGCCGCTATCGGCTAGTTGAGCATTCGTCGCACCCGAAGCGTTAGGAGTATCGATGACATCCGGTCGATCTAGGGCAATGCCCGAGCGGCCACTGGCTGCAGATCTTGAGGCCAAGCACTTCGCGCATCCCCTCGACGTGTCAGCACGGCGGCGAATGGACCGCCTGATAGCAGGAAAGCCCCGTATTCGCAAGTTGTTCGAATCATTGGAGCACAGCCTCGAAGATGAGGAACACTTGAAAAGTCTCGCGGACAACACCCGCCTCAATGCGCGCCAGGCTCCATCGCTGTATCGGCTCGTCGAAGACGTCGCGGCTTCAGCCCGAATGCCCACCCCCCGTGTCTTTCTGGACACGCAACCCGAAGTGAACGCCTGGGCACTCGGTCAACGCAACCCGATGATCGTGCTGACATCGGCCCTCGTCGACGAGTTCACCGACGCGGAGATCCGAGCAGTTGTCGCGCACGAACTAGGGCACATACGCTGTCAACACACGTTTTACAGACTCGTCTCCCAAGGCTTCGACCCCATTGCGGCGGTTGCTAGCGCGTTGCCGGGCGGATCGCTCCTCGCATTGGCTCTGCGATGGCACCTCATGGACTGGTTTCGGAAGTCGGAACTCAGCTCAGACCGATTCAGCCTTCTAGTGACCGGCGACCTGGAGACCGTGCAGAAGGTGATCCTCAAACTCGCCGGTGGAGCGTCAAGCCTGAAGGACGAACTTTCCAACGACGAGTTCAGACTGCAAGCCAAGGAGTTTCGCGACACAGTCGAAGCCCGCAAGCGCGGGTCCTTCAGAGACAAGATCGAGTACTACACATCATCACTCATGCTTCAAGACGCGATGAATACACACCCCTGGCCAGCGATCCGGTTTGTTGAGATAGAGGACTGGGCTAAATCTCGCCAGTACAGTCTGATCGCCGACGGTGATCTCGTGGAGGCAGAGCGGTATCCCTTCCAGTTCATTCCCGAAACTGCTTTCGACGCCGATCTCGACGCCGCAGAACTCACTGATCCGTTGAACGATCCCGAACCTGTTCTGCGCCAGGCAGCATCGGAGATCGCTGGCAAGTGGAAGGCCCGGACGGCGAAATTCGGCGCGAAGTCAACTGAGTAGGCGGGCTTCCCGAGCGCATGTCTGGGGGCCTGCCTGATTTACGGATGATGTCGGGGTCAGGTCACGGACGAGCTTGCCGTCGGTCAACGTGGTTTCCAGTCAGCACGCGCGTATTCGGTAGCACGGGTCTGCACCGACCGGAGAAAGGCCAGCCGGCCCTCAGGTGATTTGCCAGTTACCGCGATCACCGCCTCCCGCAGCGGGTGGTGACTGGAGATCAACGTCTCGTTGCGTGCCCATAGTCGTTCGAGGAAGTCGCCGTGCGGGAGCCGATAGAACTTTCCTGCCAACCCCCGGTTGCAGGAGGCGCATGCCAGGACCAGGTTCCAGACATCATCGAGATCGAGGAAGATGCCCCTCGCCATCAGGGAGTGGGGAAAGTAGTGATCGACGTCGGCGGAGTGTTCGAAACCGAGAAGGGGCGTCACCGGCGCACCGCAGTAGAAGCAGGCGCTGGACTGGTACCCGCTCAGGCCGGGGCGCACCCAGGTGATGGACCGTCGGTGCCCAAGCATGCCGCGCACGATCATCTCGGAGGGCCGTTCGTAGATCACCCGTAGCATCGAGCCGGTCGACCGCTTCTCGTGCCACGCGCTCTCGACGAGCCGCCAACGCGACTCGGCTTCGGCCTCCAACGGCTTCTTGGCGTCTGCATCGGAGGCCAGGCCGATCAGTTCGTCGGTGAATCGGATACCACGCAGCGTCTTCTTGCGCTCGTCGTGAAAGAACCGGGTCTGGACGTCGCCGGTACCGACGACGTGGAAGGCGTCGATCACGTTCTCGAAACCGAGCAGCGCGGTGGTGGTCACGAGTTCGTCCTCAGTGATGATGCCTGCGTTGAAATGACGGCAAGCATCGAGGAACCGACTACTGGACGAGGTGGACTGGGTGTCCACCTCCTTAATGTGCGCGCACAACTCCTGGCTGAAGGGGACCGCCAGTTCTTCAAGCGACGCCGACGTCGCGCCCGACTCGGCCAGCGACAAGACGCTCTTGGCCATCGCGAACTTGAACGACGCCACGTTGCGACCCCGGAGAACAACGCTGCGGAAATCCTCTGACGCTGAGGTCGCCGACGACATGTTCGTGACGTTACTCAACATCGGCGACACACAAGCACCATGCGCAACTCCGCCTCCGGCAGTATGAAGAAGCGGAGAAGCATCCCCCGCGTCAGCAACTAACATGCGCCCATGCCTCTGCGGATCGGCGAGACCTTCGCCGGGTATCGGGTCCTGCGGCTGCTCGGATCTGGAGGAATGGGCGAGGTCTACCTGGTCCAGCACCCCCGCCTGCCCAGGCAAGAGGCGCTCAAGATACTCCGCACCGACATCTCCAGCGAGCCCTCGTTCCGTGACCGGTTCATCCGCGAGGCCGACCTAGCCGCTGGGCTACGTCACCCCCACATCGTTGGGATACATGACCGAGGCGAACATGACAGCCAGTTATGGATCGCAATGGACTACATCGACGGAACCGACGCCGCCCACCTAATAGAGCGGAAGTGTCCGGCAGGGCTGCCTGTCGAGCTCGTTCTGACGGTCATCACTGCTGTAGCAAGCGCTTTGGACTACGCACACAAGAAAGGCTTGCTGCATCGGGACGTCAAACCCGCGAACATAATTGTCACGGTCCTCGACAGTGACGAGCCGAGCGTGTTCCTCGCAGACTTCGGTATCGCCCGTCTTCTCGATGACATCAGCGGCATCACCGCTACCAACATGACGGTCGGCACGGTGGCCTATGCCGCGCCAGAACAATTAATGGGCGAGGACATGGACGGACGAGCCGACCAGTACGCGCTCGCTGCTACCGCCTACCACCTCCTGACTGGCGTGCAGCTTTTCCCACACTCCAACCCAGCAGTCGTCATCAGCCGCCACCTCAACACAACACCGCCCAGTTTGGGTGATTGTCGCCCCGACTATGCACACCTCGACGACGTGCTCCAAATAGCACTGTCCAAAAACCCCTCAGACCGATTTTCTTCCTGTTCGGCCTTCGCAGAGGCCCTGGCCGATGAGTCCACCCGACCTGGAGGAGCGTCTGCAAATGCGACTACACAAGAGGCACCTCAATCAAGCAGATCCCGTCAGTCGTCCACTCCGAAACCGCATGTCAAACCGCCAGCCACCGGGTCTCGGCGTGCGTGGGTAGTTCTGGGCGGCCTCGCCGCGATAGTTCTGTTGATCGGCGTTACCGTCATGGCGTTCCGGCCCTGGGGCAGGGAACAATCCAACTCAAATAGCACGGCGTCCACCACTGCAACAACGAGCGACCTTCCGCCACCGCCGTTGCCCCCGCCCACGGTCGCGGTGACAGCATCATCACCGCCCCCGCCCGCAATATCCAAGGCACCATTCCTCGGCGAGTGGGGGATGCACGGTATGTCCGTCACCCTCTCGCCTGACGGGAGTGCGCAATACAAGGCATATCTAGGGGTGCCTCTCGGCGTTACTTGGTCTGCGACGTGGTCGCCGATGACTCCGACCACGGCCATGATCGTGTTGACGACCCAAATAGAGTCACACGGCGGTGCCGCGCAGAGGAGTCTCTACACCCCCGAGGGGCTCATGTGGTTGGACGGCAGAAACGGACAAGCGCTCGCCTTCACGCTGCGGGACGACGGTTACGCGACGGTCCAGAACCCGTCGGGCAGACTGGTCACGCTATGCCCAGGAGAGGGTTTCCGAGACACGAAGGGGCTGTGTGGCGCTTAGGCGCTGAGGACCGTGCATCTACGCGCAGTCCTGGCGACAAAAGCTTACGGTTGTCTCGAAAACGATGGGTTGATGCGAAGGGAGATGGTTCGGCAGCCGGGTCCTTTCACCAGGGTCAATCTCGTTCCCGGTGTCTTCAAAACCCGTCTCATAACCGGTAGTATCAATACCGGGAGATCGACGCGATTATGAGACAGGAGCACCATTGGCGGTCATCGGTTATGCGAGGGTTTCGACCATCGACCAAGACCCACAGCTGCAGCTCGATGCACTGAAAGATGCCGGTGCCGCCCGTATTTTCACCGACCATGGCATCAGCGGCTCGAAGGCCCGTCGCCCTCAACTCGATGCGTGCCTAGACCACCTACGTGAAGGCGACGTACTCACAGTCTGGAAGCTCGACAGGCTCGGGCGCAACACCCAACATGTCCTCGCACTTGTCGAAGAGCTGACGTCCCGCAAGATTGGATTCCGCAGCCTCACTGAGGGATTGCACACCCAGGGCGCAATGGGCAAGGCGATGCTGACCATCATGGCCGCCTTCGCTCAACTCGAACGCGACACCATGATCGAGCGCACCCGCGCTGGGTTAGCCGCTGCCGCAGCCAACGGACGCAAGGGCGGACGACCCCGCAAGGTCAACGACGCTGATGCCGCCAAGGCCCGCACCTTCCGCGACCAGGGCATCGCGGTCGCCGACATCGCCAAAATGCTCGGCGTCTCCCGAGCCACCGTGTACCGATACCTGGGTGGTGCCGAGTCGCTGTCGGCCTGACATGCCCACCCCAGAGTGCTCCGCGAAGCGGGGCGTGGCGACTGCACCCTGAATGCGGGCAATGTCAGGGCGTGCAACACAGAAAGGGAATGTCTCACGATGCTCCGGCTAGTTGAATCCTCAAACCCCGACGATGTCACCCGACACAACGTGCGCGCGCATTACACCGAGCGATTGGTCCTGACCGCGTCGGTTTGCCGAGAGTTGCAGCGAGAGCCGGATGGGTTCGTCGGAGGCCGCGCCGAGGCCGCACTGGACCTGCTGAACCAATGGATGCGCGAAAGATACGACCTACCCAAGGATCGAGACGTCGACTACAGCCACGGGTTGGACGACCCGCGCCTTATCGAGTACGCCAGCGACATGCATCGCGAGCTCGAACTCGCTACAAACGTCTGCAGCGCGTTCTTCATGCTGTTCACCGCTGACACTGAATCTCAGTACCGGGGTGACCTCAGGGAAATCAAGGCACAGCTCGCTCTGTACCTCACGGAGTTTGAGCAGTAGCCCGCGTCCCCGACACAACCTCGATTCAGGTTATGCGTCGCTTCTCGGCGTTCCGACGATCGACAGAGTCGCGAGTCTGTCGCCGGTGACCGGGCCATTGCGGGAGCACTGACAGGTGTTCGCCTTTTCTACCCGGCGTAAGTCTCTTGTTGTTGCTGCCGTTGCGCCGCCGTTCGGTCTCACCACCCAAACCGCCGTCCGGTTGCTCGACCGCCCCCGGGGCGAAATAGTGAACATCTACATGCCGCTATCGACGACCTAACCCCTCGCGGCACCGAGTTCCGAGGACCTGACACCCGCGCAATCGGTGGACTTCGGAGCTACACCATCATGGCCGCGCTTGCAACGTTAGAACGGGACACGATGATCGAGCGCACCCGCGCCGGTCTTGCAGCAGCAGCCAACGGGGGCAAGGGCGGTCGTCCTCGCAAAAGTGGATGACGCCGCCGCCGCAAAGGCGCGAAGCATGCGGGAGAAGGGCATCAACGCCACGAGATCGCAAAGATGCTCGGCGCGTCACGCGCCACCGTCTACCGATACCTCGCCGGCGACGCCGCCTTTCGAGAGCCGAAACCGCACGCAACCGCTAACCCGAATACCACCGAATAACGCCTTATGGAACATGGCCCGCCGCGGGTGGCGGCTCAATCCATCCGGGTGGCGCTTGAAGTGCACCGAGCAGGGGGCTGGGAGCAGCAGCTGACAGCGGCTTGTTCCGAACGATGAGCTTCGTGAACGCCTCGATCAGTCGCACGCCCGCCGCCATCAACTCGACGCCCACCGTGGCGAGGTCGGCGACCATCGAGGGACTGCCGAACAACCGCCGAATCAGCCCTCCAGACTCCAAGGGAGTCGAAGTGGAACTGCGTCAACCCGTTATTCGCGCCCGGCGCGAGTTCGGGCATCGCGGCCGATGCCGCAGTTGCGGTGAGTGTGGGGCGATGAGCGACAGTCCGTAGGTACTCATCGCGTTCCTCCGGTTCGTCGACCGCGGGCCGCGGGTGCGCTGTGGTGGGCGGCCATGAAGTCGTCGACGATACGTGCGCAGTCGGCGTGGGTGATCGCGCGTAAGCCGGTCATCCGGGCGAACACCAGCGGCCCGACGAGTTGGCAGAGCGCGAGTTCGATGTCGAGTTCACCGAGTTCGGCGCGGACGTCGGGGCTTTGCAGGATCTCATCGAAGGGTCGGCGGTACTGCTCGACGACCCTGGCGCGCAGAGTGATATGCGTCGGGTGGTGCTGTTCGTCGCCGGCGCTCTGGGTCTCGGTGGGGCCGAGCGCGGCCCAGGCCAGGGTAGTCACCTGCAGCGGCGCTTCGGCGAACAGGTCGGCTTGGCGGGAAAGCAGTTCGACGAGCCGGTCGTGCAGGGATCCACTGGTCGGTGCTGGTGGGATGACCTGTGGCAGAAGGCGTTCGAAGGTTGCCGCCAGCAGGTGCGACGAGCTGTTGAAGTGACGGTACAGCGTGGTGCGTGCGACCTTGGACGCCTTGGTGACGGCGTCGATCGTTACCGCCTCGACGCCGCCGGTCCGAAGCAGGGCGGCCGCCGCGTCGAGCAGCCTGTTACGTGAACGGGTCCGTCGCGGGTCGACCTCGTCGTCGTCAACGTCGGTGACAGGGTACGTTCTCAACTGGCGTCCTCTTTGCTGGGCTCCAACGCGATCAACGAGCGCGTCGGTTATGGTACTCAGAGTAGCGCAGCGAAACCGACCGTATTGGGGTGATGCGTGGCGAGGTCCGAGGGGCGGCTGTCGGGCGGGCAGCGGTGGACGCTGCTGGTGTCGTGTGTGGCGGTGGCATTGGTCATCGGGTCGATGGCGGCGCTGTACACCGCACTGTCGGACATCGCCGTCGAGACCGGCGCGACGCAGAGCCAGCTCACCTGGGTCGTCGACGGATACACCCTCGCCATTGCGTGTCTGGTCCTGCCCGCCGGCGCAGTCGGTGATCGGTACGGCCGTCGCGGTGTGCTCCTGGGCGGGCTGGGGTTGTTTGCCGCCGCGTCGGCGATCCCGCTGTTCGTGAACGACCCCTGGTGGTTGATCGGCGCGCGCACGGTCGCGGGCATCGGCGCTGCCTTCGTGATGCCCTCGACGCTGTCGATTCTGACCGGTGAGTTCCCGGTGGAGCAGCGGCACCGCGCGGTTGGCATCTGGGCCGGCGTCGCCGCGTCGGGCGCGGTGGCCGGTGTACTGCTCTCCGGTGCGCTGCTGGAGTTCTGGTCGTGGCGGTCGATCTTCGTCGCCTTGACCCTCGCGGCCGCGGCACTGGTGATCGCGGCATTGCGGGTGCCCGAATCCCGTGAATACGCCCACCCCCGCATCGACGTGCTGGGGTCGTTGACGGTGGCTGTGGCGATCGGAACGCTCGTCGTCGGTTTGGTGGAAGCACCGCACCGTGGCTGGACCGATGTGCTGGTCGTGACGTTGTTCGTCGGCGCGGCAATCGGTTTCGCGGTCTTCGTGATTCTCGAGATGGGCCGTGAGCATCCGCTGCTGGACATGGGTCTGTTCGCCGACCGGGCGTTCGGGGCGGCAACGGTCTCTCTGATACTGCATTTCCTGGTGATTTTCGGCGTGTTCTTCCTGCTGGTGCAATATCTGCAACTCATCCGCGGGTACGAACCGATGACCTCGGCGTTGGCGCTGACTCCGTTGATCGTGCCGATCGTCGTGATTTCGGTGTTCGCACCGCAATTGGCGGCCCGTTGGGGTCTGCGCCCGATGCTCGCAGCGGGACTGGCCGCTCTCGCCCTGGGTTTGTTCCTCGCGAGCCGGCTCGATTTGACCTCCGGCTACCTCGACATCGTCTGGTCGCTGCTGGCGCTGGGCAGCGGCCTTGGACTGTGCACGGCACCGTCGACAGCGGCCGTTGTGGACGCCACCCCGGTGGAGAAGCACGGTGTCGCCGCGGCGGTCAACGACGCCGCCCGCGAGGTCGGCGCGGCGATCGGCATCGCGATCGCGGGAAGTGTGCTCGCCGCGGGCTACGGCGACCGGATCGAGTCGGCCGCCACCGCGCTGCCACCGCCACTGCGCGCCGCATTCGAGGACTCCCTTGCCGCGGCGAATCAGGCCGCCGTCTCGGCCGGCTCGGTGGCCGCACCGGCTCTGGACGCCGCGAAGGCCGCGTTCGTTCACGGCTGCGCTGCTGGCGCGTTCGTGCTCGCCGTCATCAGCGCGGTCTCCGCAGTGGTCGTCGCGATCTGGGCACCGGGACGACAGCCCGGCACACGAAGGCAAGGCCACGACAGCCGCGCAATGGGTGACACGGCCGCACGCAGCGAGACGAGGTCGGTGTGAGCGTCCCGAATCCCTCGGAGCCGCAGCGGTTGCCGTCGCACACCCCGACGTGCATGGGATGTGGCCCTGACAACCCGCACGGGCTGCACCTCGCGGTCTTCCGCAGCGGTGACGAGGTCTACGCCGATGTCACCTTCGACGAGCGCCACATCGGGGCGCCCGGCCTCGCCCACGGCGGAGCGATCGCCGCCGCGTGCGACGACCTTCTCGGGTTCACCCTGTGGATCGCAGGAACCCCCGCCGTCACCCGCAGCCTGTCCATCGAGTACTTGCAGCCCGTTCCGCTGCACCACGTTCACCGTCTCACCGCACGGATCGTCGAACGCAACGGCCGCGCCATCCACGTCACCGGCACCGGAGTCGGAGCCGACGGCGTCGCGCGTTTCACCGCCACCGCGGTGTTCATCGCCGTGGATGCCGCGCACTTCGCCGCCCACGGGGACATCACCGGATTCGGTGAACTATTCGCCGAACTGACCCGCCAGGGCGGCGGGAGCGCAGACCCACGCCAAGGACCGTGACGCGGTGAACGCCACCGCTATATCCCACCACCCACCACCGGCCCGACGCCGCACCGGTGCAGAGGATTCGAACCGACGCGACCAGATCCTGGACACCGCCCTCGCCGTCGCCTCCGCGCGCGGATTCGACGGCACGCACATCCGCGATGTCGCACAGCACGCGGGCCTAGCGGCCGGCTCGCTTTATCGCCACTTCACATCAAAAACGCACCTGCTCGTCTCCGTGCTCACCCGTGAGTTCCAGCGCGTTGACACCGAGTTCGACTGGGCGGCGGGAGAACACACGCCGCAGCGCAGACTCGAACGGTTGATGACCCACCTGCACGACGAGTGGCAGACCAAACCCCTACTGACCGAAGCGATGGTGCGGGCGTTCGCCGCGGCCGACGAGAGCGTCGGCGAGTCGGTCCAGGAGGCCGTCAACGTCATCGAGGACATGCTCGCCCGCGCCGTTGGCGGCCCCTCGCCGAGTGAACTCGACCAGCGTGTCGCCGGCGTTATCGGCGACATCTGGTTGGCGAACCTCACGGCAGTGATCAGTGGACGGGTCCCACCCGACGAGGCCCGCACGCGCATCGACCAAGCCACCGGCCTGCTCATCATGACGCTGACGAGCAGCCAAAGCACTTAGCAAGACTAGTGGTATCGCTACGCTACGATTTGTAGCATAAGTCGACGCAACGAAGTGTCGAAGGAGTCCGCATATGCACACCCAGTGGATCGAACACTGCACCGTTCAGCGTGTGTCCCTGCACGAGGGCCTGGTGCTCGACCTCGACGACTACAACGAACTGGTGATCGCCCGCCCAATGCGACTCACTTTGCCGCCCGCCGGCCCCCACCCGGAGGAGCAGGTGCTGATCGACCCCGGCAACGTCTTGGCTCACGAGCGGCCACTGCTCGATCTGGCCGGAGCGGTGTGCACTCGAGCCTGGTGTGACGACGACGGTGCCCTGCACCTGGACTTCTCCCGCGGGCACCGCATCGACGTCGACCCGGACGATCACGAGACCTCCTGGGAGCTCTACGGCAAACGACACGGTTACATGGCCTGCCTTCCGCGCGGCCGCGTCCGTGTGGTGCGTCATGATCTCCCCAACGACGAAATTAACGACACTGCAACTTAATTCGATTTCACTCAGTTGATCGAGCCGCTCGGGGGCATTTGCAAACGGTTACTCCACCGGCAAATGTGGTACTACTAGTATCGAAGCAATACTAACTGTTCCATATCTCCGGAAGGCGTTCCGTGGTGAAACGATCCGACGACGTCATCGGCGCGCCGGTCCGCCGCCGCGCGTCCGACCCGACCGAGTCGTCGGAGTACAGCCCGCGACTGGGCAGGCTGGCCGGGTTCACCGTGCGACACAAAGCACTGGTGATCGGCGGCTGGATCGCGGTCGCCGTGGTGTTGGCCCTGCTGTTCCCTCAGTTGGAGACCGTGGTGCGGCAGCAGTCAGTGGACCTCATCCCGCGCGATGTCCCGTCATTTCAAACCGTCGACCGGATGAGCGCAGCCTTCGGCGAAGAGGGCTCCAAGACGATGCTGTTCGTCGCCATGGAGGACCCCGCTGGTTTCACCCCCGACGCGCGCACCCGCTACAGCACCCTGCTGCAGCGACTACGCGACGATCCCGACCACGTTCTCCTCGTCCAGGACCTCCTCGCCGACCCGGTCACCCGCGCGCAGGCCCTCAGCGGCGACGGTAAGGCGTGGTACCTGCCGGTCGGGGTCGCGGGGACCCTCGGCGACCCGACCGCCGCCGAGTCCGTTCAGGCCGTCCGCGACATGGCCGAAGGCGTGTTCAGCGGATCGAGCACCACCGCACACGTCACCGGTCCACCGGCCACGTTCAGCGATCAGATCGCCTCGGCCGAACACGACCTGCTGTTTATTTCGATCGCCACCGCCGGGCTGATCGCGTTGATCCTCCTCATTGTCTACCGATCACTATTCACCGCGCTGCTGCCGCTGCTAGTCATCGGATTGAGCCTGGCGGTCGGGCGCGGAGTACTTTCCGCGCTCGGCGAGATCGGTATGCCGGTGTCCCAATTCACGGTGGCGTTCATGACCGCAATCCTGCTCGGAGCCGGCACCGATTACACCGTGTTCCTCATCAGCAGATACCACGAGCAGCGCCGCGCCGACGTGCCCGCCGACCTGGCCGTCGTGCACGCCACCGCCAGCATCGGGCGCGTCATCTTGGCATCCGCAGGCACCGTTGCCCTGGCCTTCCTGACAATGGTCTTCGCCGCCCTCAGCGTGTTCGCCGGACTCGGGCCTGCCTGCGCTGTGGCCGTCCTGGTCGGGTTCCTGGCCACTGTCACCCTGTTGCCTCCGGTGCTCGCACTGGCCGCCCGCCGCGGCATCGGGGAACCCAAGGCCGACCGCACCCGCCGGTACTGGAACAGCGTCGCCGTGGCCGTCGTACGCCGGCCTGTACCGCTGCTCGTCGCCAGCCTCGTCATCCTGCTCGCTCTATCCGCGGCAGCGGCGACCATTCAGATCAGCTACGACGACCGCAAAGGCCAACCCGACACCACCGCCAGCAACCAGGGCTACCAACTGCTCGATCGACACTTCCGAAAGGACGTCGTCGTCACCGAGTTTCTCGTCGTCGAGAACCCCACCGACATGCGTACCGGCCGCGGGCTGGCCGACCTCGACCAGATGGCCTCCCGCATCGCGCAGGTCCCCGGCGTCGTCAAGGTCTCAGGCGTCACCCGCCCCGCCGGCACCCGCCTCGACCAAGCCCAACTCTCTTGGCAGAACGGACAGATCGGCGACAAGATGTCCGACGCGGTCGCCGACGGCAACGCCCGCCGCGCCGACTTGAACGCACTCACCAGCGGCGCGGACCAACTCGCCGACGGCCTCGCCCAACTCGACTCCACCGTCAAGACAGCGACCGCACCACTGGCCGGAGTGCTGAACCAGGCACAAACCGCCGGCCGCGACATGCAGCGGTTCGGTCCTCTGCTGCAACAACTCTCGGCGACCGCCCCCAATGTGGACACCGCCATCAAAGCCGGCCCCGGCATACGACCACTGGCCGAACGCACCCAGAACGCCATCGGCACCCTCGACCCGCTCGTGGGCACCCTCAACAGCTCACCCTGGTGCGCCACAACCCCCGAGTGCGCTCGGATCCGCGAACAGGTGCAGATTCTCGTTGCCTTACGCGACAACGGCTTCTTCGCTCAGATCGCCAACCTCGGCGACCGCTACAACCCGGCCACCAACGCCACCGTGACCGGCACCGTCAACGATGTCCGCAACACCGTGACCGCCATGAACACCGCATTCGGCGCATTGGGCGACCCTGCCGACCTCGCCTCAAACATCCAACGCTTGCAGGCCGGGATCAGCCGACTCGCCTCCGGATCACGCGCCCTGGCCGACGGCGTGCAAACCCTCGCCGACAGCAACATCCAGATGCTGTCGGGTATGAGTCAGATCGCCACCCAACTACAGAACTCGGCCCGCGCCACCTCCGGTTCCGACGCCGCCAGCGGCTTCTACCTACCCGCCGACGCCTTCGACAACCGCCAATTCGCCGACGTCGCCAAACAATTTCTCTCCCCTGACGGGAAGACCGCCCGCTTCGCCCTCGAAACCGGCAACGACCCCTACAGCGTCGACGCGATGAACCTCGCCCAAGAGATCACCGACGTAGCGAACGCCGCCCGCCCCAACACCTCCCTGGCCGACGCCACGGTCTCAGTCGCAGGGTTCCCCGCCATCAACTCCGACATCCAACGTCTCCTGTGGGCCGACTTCACCCAACTCGCCATCGCCACCCTGGTCATCGTCGGACTGATACTCGTCCTGCTGCTACGCGCCGTCGTCGCGCCGCTCTACCTTTTGGGCACCGTCGTCCTGAATTACCTAGCCTCACTGGGCATCGGCGTCATCGTCTTTCAGTGGATCCTCGGTGTCGAGATCGCCTGGCCTGTACCGCTGCTCGCCTTCATCATCCTCGTCGCCGTCGGCGCCGACTACAACATGCTGCTCGTCTCACGACTGCGCGAGGAATCCGGCAGAAACCTGCGCGTCGGCGTCCTGCGCACTGTTGCCAGCACCGGATCCGTCATCACCTCCGCCGGACTCATCTTCGCCGCCAGCATGTTCGGACTCATGATCGGATCGGTCGCCATCATGATCCAAACAGGGCTCATCATCGGCTGCGGCCTCCTCCTCGACACCTTCCTCGTCCGCACCCTCACCGTGCCGGCAATCGCCACCCTTCTGCGCGAAGCCAGCTGGTGGCCACACCACCCGCAGCAACAGGACAGACCCAGCTCGCCGCAACCGACCCCACACACCGTCGGAGCCACCCAATGAAAATTCTTGTAGCAGCTGCCCTCGCCTCGAGTATCGCCCTGACTTCACCTCCCAGTGCGCACGCCGATGAAGACGTCCTCGTCGAACTTCTCCAAACGCGGTATGTCTTCCTGAGCCGCGATCAAATACTTGAAGAAGGCCACAAGGTCTGCCAATTGACCCAAAGCGGCCGGTCGGCGTCCAGCGTCGTTCCTGATGTCGTGGAGGACCTCGGCATCTCAGTCGCCGCCGCCGCGCAATTCGTAGCCACGGCTGTCGTCGAGCTAGAGTGCTAACCGGACGAGGATTGACAAACTGGGATAGCAACGGGCCAATCCCTGGGTGCCCCTGCGGTGCGGCACAGCCTGACGGAGCCAGTGTGGTGGTCGGATTAGTCACGGCTAGCCGACCTCGCTGATGTGGACATCGGCCCCGGGGCCGATTCACATTTGAAAGATGCCCAACACCACCACGAAGGCCATGGCTGCTGCTGCCACAACCAATCCCGGCTACTCAGGTGCATCTGCAGTCGGTGTCCGCAGATCGTCCGCAGTACAGCTTGCGACAGCTTCGTGCCGCCAACGCAACTAGCTCGTTGAACTGTGCTTTCGCAGCGCAGCCAACACACCTTGCCACTTCAAACGTCGAGAACCGCGGACTGTAAATCCGTCGGCTAACGCCTACACAGGTTCGAATCCTGTACCTGCCACCAGCATGTTCAGGCCCGCTTTCGAGCGGGCCTGAGTGCGTTTGATGGGGTGGTGTTGCTCGTGCGGCGCAACCTGGCCGCGCGGGCACCGGCCGCTATTCGACTTTCGGCTCTTTACCCTCGCTGATTTGGCTCGCGAGCTGTGACAACAGAGGTTCGCCGAAGCCGATCTCTTCCAGTGCCGGTTTCACCTCAGTTACCGGGCGTCCTGAGTAGCGCTCATACACGCGCGTCAGCTCCCGCTGATGACCCTGCACGGTCAAGCGTTTCAGGTCGCGCTCCGATTTGGGATTGATCTTCATGCGGGTAACGCTAGAGGCGTGCTCCGAAACTGGGGTGCGGATCAGCGCAGGCGACCAGATCCAGGCCGGCGCGCCATCTCGGCCCAGTGTTATGAACAGTGACCGTTCAGGCACATGTGCTGTGAAGGCGATAGGCCCTGTTGGACAGCTTCCTCGCACCTGCCGCAGAGCGGCTGGCCTGACTCTTCACAAGCACATGCCACGACGCCCCCCGACGATCCGGCCACTGCTCGATTTGCGCGCAGCGGCATCCACGGGGTGCAGCATATCGTCCCTAACTGACCGCACAGCGCGGGCCCAATTGTCTAGTCGCACAACGACGTTGACGTCATTCAGACCAAACAACAAGGGCGCAACTGTCCAGTCGCAGCCAAGTGCCTTGCGACGCGACAAGATCGGCAGATGGTGTAACGGGCTGTCGCAACTCGGGCCAGATCGTCCACCGTTTGCACGTTGTTCCCACGGGATCGCCAACCTCTCTACCAAAATCGGGATTGCATCGAACCCGAACGAGGAGGGGAAGCGCGATGGAGGATCCGATAGCCGAAGTCGTTTCAGCCAGTGCGGCACTGGCGGCGCACGGCCTTACCGACATGGTGTGGGGGCACGCCTCGGTGCGGGATCCCGACGGCATCGGTGTGTGGATGAAGGCCGGCAGGTGGGGCTTCGACGAGGTGACGTCCGACCGCGTCGCTCTCGTGACGCCGGACGGCAGCGTCGCAGGCGGCACAGGGCCGCGCCATATCGAGTTTCCGATCCACACGGAAATCATGGCGGCCCGACCCGAGGTGCATTGCGTCATCCACACCCACGCGCCGACGCTGGCCGCCTTCGCATCGCTCGATGTGCCGCTGCGCCCGATATCCCACGACGGCGTCCTTTTCGAGGCCGGGCTGCCTCGCTTCACCGTCACCGGGGCGTTGATCGCCAGCCGAGAACTGGGCAGCGCGCTGGCCGCCGAGCTCGGCGATGCGCCGGCCATCTTGATGCCCTTTCACGGCGCTGCCGTCGCAGGCCCGAACGTGGCCAGCGCCGTGATGCATGCCGTCCTGCTCGAACGCGCATGCCGCACCCAGCTGATGGCGATGTCCGCCGGCGGCCCGGCGATCTGGTCCGACCCGGCGGAGTCGGCGTTCAAGCGCGATCAATGCTGGAACCAGAAGCAACTCGATGCCGGATATCAGTACCTGCTGCGTAAGAGTCGCGCCGACCAACCTTGACTAGCGCCCAGGCAAGGAGAATCCTTCTAACTGACGGAAATGTATTTCTGTCTGACAGAAATCGTTGGTTGGAGGACTTCGATGCCCGATCTCGTGGACGTCCTGGCTGCGGTACGGCGGGGCATGATTCCAGCCCACGTCTACAACGACGCCGAGATCTTCGCTCTGGAGCGTGAGCGGATATTCGGCCGGTCATGGGTCTTCGTCGGCCACGAGTCAGAGGTGCCGCATGAAGGTGACTACGTGGTCCGGCGCGTGCTCGACGATTCGTTCATCGTCGCGCGCGACTCCAAGGGTGAAATCAGGGCGATGTTCAACATGTGCCTGCACCGAGGCATGCAGGTGTGCCGCGCCGAAATGGGCAACGCCTCGAACTTCCGATGCCCGTATCACGGGTGGTCGTACCGCAATGACGGACGCATCCTTGGCCTGCCGTTTCACCACGAGGCATACGGAGGTGAGCAAGGATTCAAGAAGCGGGGCCAAACGCTCTTGCCCGCACCGAATCTCGCCAGCTACAACGGACTCATTTTCATAAACCTCGACGCGAACGCCCAACCACTCGAGGACTATCTCGGCGACTTCCGGTTCTACCTCGACTACTACTCCAGGCAGAGCACGGCAGGTCTGGAGGTCCGAGGTCCGCAGCGATGGCGCATCAACGCCAATTGGAAAATCGGTGCCGAGAACTTCGCCGGAGACATGTATCACACACCGCAGACGCACACGTCCGTCGTGGAGATCGGCTTGTTCCGCGAGCCGAAGGCGGGGAAGCGCAAGGACGGCGCCACCTACTGGTCCGGGGTCGGGGGAGGCACCACGTACAAACTGCCGCCCGGCGATTTCCGGGAGCGGATGCGCTACGTCGGCTACACCGACGACATGATCGCGCGCATCGAGCAGATCTGGTCCTCAGATCAGCAAAAGCTCGTCGGCAGTGACGGATTCATGATCTCGGCAGCGTCCTGCTTCCCGAATATGAGCCTGGTGCACAACTGGCCGAAGGTGGAGGACAGTGACAGTGACAGTGACGATGACAAAGTCCTCCCGTTCATTTCGCTGCGGACGTGGCAGCCGATCAGCGAACACGAAACCGAGGTGTACTCCTGGTTTGCCGTCGACTCAGCAGCCTCCGACGACTTCAAGAAGAACTCCTACAAGGCGTATCTCATGTGCTTCGGCTCGACGGGCATGTTCGAGCAGGACGATGTCGAGAACTGGGTGTCGCTGACCAACACCGCAGCGGGGTCGATGGCGCGGCGCTTGCAGCTCAACAGCCGAATGGGGCTACTCGAGGACGGCGCGCCCGTCGGAAAGCAACTGCTACCAAACGAGTTTCATGGGCCGGGTGTCGCGCAAGTCGGCTACAACGAGGCCAACCAGCGTGCTCTGCTGCGACTGTGGGCCGACCACCTGGAACATGCGGTTGAGGCTTCGTCGACTATGGCCATCGGCACGTATGCCGACGGTATCGAGCCGCTGATGCAGACGGCCAGATTGGGGGCGCGGGTATGACTGCGCTTGGGTTCCAACGCTTCGGACGCGGAGAGACGTACTCCGAGCAGGCCGTGCTCGGTGACCATGCGCCGCGTGACCGTCGCGTCGGAAAAACGTTGCCGTTCAACGACGAACGCCACCTTCTGGCCCACCAGTTCCTCGTCGACGAGGCCTATTTGCTCGACGCCCAGGCATACGGCGAATGGTTGGGCTTGTTCACCGACGACGTGCATTACGTCATGCCGGTGCGGGTGACGACGGCAGTGGGTACGGGATACGACACGTCGCCCGGTATGGCCCATTTCGACGAGAACAAGTACTCGCTCAGCCGTCGTGTCGCCCGCTTCCAGACTGAACACGCCTGGACCGAAGACCCGCCATCTCGACTGCGGCACCACATCACCAACGTGCGCACGTTCGCCACCGACAAGGACGACCACCTCATCGTCGAGTCGGCCGAGTTGCTGTTCCGCAGCCGCGGCGATGTCAACGAGGCCGCGACGGTGTCATGTGGGCGCGAAGACCTGCTGCGACGTGAAGACCGCTGGAAGATCGCCCGTCGCACGATCTTCATCGACGAAGCGGTCATCCGCATGCAGAACCTGGCGATCTTCCTATGAGCACGCCCGAATCGTTCGATAGTCTGATGGCGGCGCGCGTCGGCGATCCGATCGTCATCGCGAATGAGTTCAGTGCGACCGAGGTCTACCGGATCGAGACTCGTAACGGGACACGGTTACTGATCACGTCACCGCGCACCGGACGCTGGATCTCACTCGACGCGTTGGAAGTCGAAGCCCTCACGTGGCAGAACACGGCCACACTAGAGGCGATGATCAGCACCCCCAATGCGCCGCTGGTGCCCGACGCTGAGGGGGACCAATGACGGGATGGCTCGACGGTAAGCGCGCACTGATCATTGGGGCCGGATCGGGTATCGGCCGGGCCGTCGCCGACGCGTTCCAGCATGAGGGCGCGCAGTTGATGGCGCTGGAGCGCGATCCCGACAAGTGCTCAGCCCTGCGGGACGAACTCACCGACGTACCCGTCGTCGAGGGCGACGCGACCACGCGCGCCGCCAATGTCGAGGCCGTCACGACAGCCGTCGACACGTTCGGCGGACTCGACACCTTGGTCAACTGTGTGGGTGTGTTCGACTTCTACCAGGGGCTGACAGACATTCCCGAGGACAAACTCGAAGCAGCCTTCGACGAGATATTTCGAGTCAACGTCTTGAGTCATCTGCAATCGGTGAAGGCGGCTGTCTCGGCCCTGGAGCGCGGACACGGGGCCTCCATCGTGCTCGCGGAGTCGGCATCCTCGTTCTATCCAGGCCGCGGAGGGGTGCTCTATGTCTCGTCGAAGTTCGCGGTGCGCGGATTGGTGACTACGCTCGCCTACGAACTGGCGCCGCGAATCCGGGTCAACGGTGTCGCGCCGGGGGGCACTCTCAAGACCGATCTGCGAGGGTTGAGTGCGTTGGGACAGGCCGAGATTCGACTCAGCGACGATCCCGATCGCTCCACAAAGTTGAAGGCTCGAACGCCCTTGAACGTGGCGTTGACGGCCGACGATCACGCGTGGAGCTTTGTGTATCTCGCGTCAGACCGTGCGCGCGGAATCACCGGGGACACTTTGCATCCCGATGGCGGCTACGGGCTTGGGCCAAGTCCGACGAAGGTCGTGTGAACGTGGCGGTCGCCAACGGACCGGTACCGCAGTACCCGATCGAGTCGGTGGACAACGCGCTGAAGGTCGTGCTTCTGCTAGCGGAACGCGGCGAACTGCGATTGACCGACGTGAGCGAATACCTCGGCGTTGCATCGTCGAGCGCCCACCGAATGTTGGCGATGTTGCTCTATCGCGGATTCATCCGACAAGACCCGAAGACAAAGATCTACACCGCGGGCACGTCGCTGACCAAGATTGCGTTCTCGATCACACGCCGGCTCGACTTCTTGGCACCGCTGCGGCCGTATCTGGAAAGCCTCAACTCCACCCTCGATGAAACGGTGCATCTATCGATGCTCGACAACACGTCGGTCTGCTTCGTGGATGCGATCGAGGGCTCGAAGGTGGCAAGGACCGTCTCACGCGTGGGCATGGCGCTGCCCGCGAGCACCACCGCGTCCGGAAAGGCGATGCTCGCCGGTTTGTCGGTCGTCGAAGTCGAGAGACTCTATCCGACAGACGAACTCGTCACTCTGACGGACCGCAGCATCAAGACCAGAACTGGATTGCTGCGAGAGCTCGCTCAAATCCGGCGGCGCGGTTACGCCCTCAGCTCTGAAGAGAGTGAGGCGGGTGTCTCGTCGGTTGCCGTCGCTTTTCCTGTGCGCGCCGGGTTGCCGCAACTGGCGTTCAGCACAGCAGTACCGCGACCCCGTATGAGCCCAACGGACAAGCGACGCATCGGCGAGATCGTGATGGGTGTGGTCGACGATGCTGCGCAGCTTCTGAACGTCTAGCGCAGCACGATCACTCAGGCGGCGCGCCGTTCCGACGGCTGACCAAATACGTTGCCGGGCACCTTGTGGTGGTGGCCGCTGAGCATGTTGAACTTGATCGCGAATGCCTGCGCGTTTCCGCTCGCACCGTAGGTGTACGGCTGACTGCGACGGATGTGGTGGCCGCCGTTCTCGATGGTGAGTTGAACCTCTTCATCGGGCCGGTCCGGCGCCGTGGCAATCGCGACTTTGGCGCTGAGCCCGCTGAGCGCGATCCGCTCGGCGCCAGGGCCGGATCCAACAATGAGATGAGTGTCAGTCAACCGCAGGTCGCCGAACGACATCACAACCCCTTCGGCGCGATCGCGCCGGCGCTGGCGTCGTTCCCCAAAGATCGCGAAGGCCATCATGAGGCCGAGTGGAACCACCAGTGCCCAGATCCAAGCGTGCCCCAAAACCGGGTCCATCGCTTCCCCCTCAAGTGGATGCCTGTGTCCAAATGAATTCATCGACGGTGATGTCCATCACACCACTAGACGATGGCAATTTGCCCGGATTTGCGAAACTTCAAACGAAACTCTCTGAAAACTTGCCCGTAGTAGCTGTGAAGGTGGGGGCATCCGCGGCCAGCGGATACTCGTGTGGCGTCGGTCGGGCTGGCTGTGCGAGCTGCTCAGACCCAGCGGGCAGGCGCCCACGCTACCAATCCCGTTGCCCGATAGCTGATCTCATTGCCAGCGTTCTGCTCGTACAGCAGTCACCCAGGTTCCGCAGATATATTCTCGGCGCGGGAGGTAGCCATGGTGACTCGTTGCGCCGGGGCAACCCGTAAGCGCCAGCTGGCCATTCGGCTTGTCGTCGTTGCGCTGCTGCTCGGGGCGTGCAGCGACGGACGAGACGCGCCCGCGCCGGGAACCCAGGACAGAACCGCGGCCACTGCGGCGTTCGCTCCAGACGAATCCGCGGCCCGCAGCCAGGATGTGCTCAACGGCGCTATCAAGCTCGATGAGCCGGGGTGCTCTGCTGCCGTCGGAATCGACGGGAACGTGGTCTGGAAGGGCGCTCGTGGTCTCGCCGATCTGCACACCGGCGCCGAGATCACCGACGGCACTGTCTTCGACATCGCTTCGGTGTCCAAGCAATTCACCGCGACTGCCGTCCTGCTGCTGGCGGAATCCGGCAAGCTTTCGCTCGACGACACCCTGGCCTCGCACGTGCCCGGGCTGCCCGCATGGGCCGACACTGTGACCGTCGAACAGGTGATGCATCAGACGAGCGGCATCCCGGACTACATCGGACTGCTCGAGGACGCGGGCTACCAATACAGCGACCACACGACGCAAGAGCAAGCCCTACAGATGTTGGCGGACGTGCAGGATTTGGAGTTCGCGCCCGGCGACCAATTCGAATATTCGAACTCGAATTATCTGCTGCTTGCCGACATCGTTCAGCGGGTCTCCGGCCAATCGTTCCCTGCCTTTTTGAGCGCCGAGATCTTCAAGCCGCTCGGTCTGGCCATGGTGATGGATGCCGGTAACTCGATTCCGGGCAAGGCACTTTCGTACGAGTTCGACGAGGACAACTCCGAGTACACCGTCTCGAACTCCGCCTGGGAGCAGGTCGGTGACGGTGGCGTCCAAACCACGCCCAGCCAATTGGTCCGCTGGGCGGACAACTATCGCACCGGAAAGCTCGGCGGGCAGCGCCTTCTCGATGCGCAAGTCGAAGGTGCGGTGGAGACCGGATCCGGCGACGGGGACCGCTACGGAGCCGGCATCTTCGTCTACCCCGACGGCAGCCTCGACCACGACGGGTCCTGGGCCGGGTTCGTGTCATCGTTTCAGATCAGCGCGGACCGGCACACGTCCATCGCCGTCGCCTGCAATACCGACACCCAGGATCCGGTGGCCATCGCCGGCGAACTCGGGGACATCTGGGCATAGCACTGGGACGTACCGAAAATCGGTACGTCCCAGGACTACTCGCGTCTACTCGACCTGTTTCCACCAGGAGATGACTGCCATCAACATGGCGGTGACCAAGGCGACGAGGACCCACAGCACGAGGCCGACATCGATCCACGCTCCCGGCGGTGGTGCTCCCGGCAGAATGTTCCGGAGCGGCACCACCGCGAACAGCATTGCGGCGTACCACGTCAGGAACGGCATCTGGAAAGCCTTGCGTCGTGTGATCACTTGCAGGGCAGTGGCGATCGCCAATGTCGGGAGCGTGATCAGCACGATGCAGATGCCGAGGTCGAATGCCAGCGGCCCGAGTGACCGCTTCATCGTCACCTGGACCGCTTCGTCGGTGCCCGAGGTCTGCGGACCCGGGGCGACGTCTTCGGCGGTGATGTCCCAGCCCTGCAGCGCGCCTTCGACCTCCACGCGGGCGGGCATGAACTGCCGGTCGTCGCCGGATCCGACGAGCAGCGTGGCGCTGATCGGCTCGGAGGTGTACGAGTCGAACGGCCAGTTGTTCACGTCGCCGTTCAGGTCGAGGGTCGTCGTCTTCTCCGCGGGAGATTCTCCGGCAGGGAAGTTCAAGTCTCCTAGAGTGTTCCACGGGAAAAGTCGCACTGAGATGTCGGTGTTGAGCACCTCGAGACGTTCATCGGTGAGGTCATCCTGCGGAATGACGAGCACCTTGACGTCGGCTTGGTAGTCGACGGTGCGCAAGGCCTTGACCGTGACCAGGACAACGGTTTCCGACCCGTCGCCGGTGTCGGCGGGGCCCAACTCGGTCGACGAGCCGGACAGCCACCAGTAGGCGAACAGCGTGCCGAGGTAGGCCGCGAGGACAACCACGACAACGCCGACGATGGTTCCGACGCGCCGACCCGATTTGGGTTCCGGGGCGCCGTGGCGCGAATTTCCCTGACGCTCTGGCGCCGCTGGGTTCTGGGGTTCCACGGACGGAATGTTAGGGCTGCAAAGCGGTTCTGTCCTTGCTTTAGTCGTTGCCGTCGACGCAGGAGTCAATAATGTTCACCCCCGCGCCTGCAAACCGATAACCAGCAAGTTATCAAGATCACATTCGTTAGGTGGCTAGCGCTACTTCCAGTGCGGTTCGAGCAACGTGGACCACGCTTCGTCGAGCTGCTGCCACTCCGCCGGGCAGCCGGCCGCGCGGTCCTCGGGCAGCTGTCCGTTGCCGACCAGATCGGCGTTGGCGTCGGGGTTCGACCCGTAGATCCAGCAGTCCATGTTGTACACGCGCTGCAGGTTCAGCGAATGTTCGTCGGCCATGTCTTCCGCTGTGAATTCGGTCTGCACTTCTGCCAGCGAGGCGAATGCGCGCGCGAAGTCCTTCACGGCCTGCACCGACTCCGGATCTACCTGGCCGTCGTCGCCGGGCGTCAGAAGTAAGTAGGCGGCGGCCTGATCGGCGACGTCTTCCTCGCGGCCGGTGACCGGCAGGTCGTAAATGCTGATCGCCATGTGACCGGTCTCGTGATAGAAGGTCGTGTACTCAGAGCCAAGCGCTGACTGCAGGGGATCGGCGTCGCCCGCCTTGGTGAACACGTTCATGGACCAGTCGGTGTCCTCGTAGCACATGGTGATGGCGTTATCGCTCTCACTCCAAAAGGCGTTCGGCTGACCGCACTGCGCGCCCTTCAACGCGATGTCGTGGGGCAGGTTCAGCGTCTGGTTGATGTCGTCGGCGAGGTCTTCGAGCATGCGGTTTTCCTGCTGAATCTTCTTCCCGTTCAGCGCTTCGGGAGTATCGGCGTCCTCGTAGGTGACGATCATCGTCCCGCCGGCGCCCTCGGCCGGAGCCTCTGGGACGCCGCCGTTCTCGGCGTCGACCTTCCCCTTCACCGAAGTGTCCGCGGCTGCGGGAGATTCGGGAGCGTCGGCCTCTTCATTGGTTGAGCTGCTGCCGCATCCGGCAACTATCAATCCAGCCACCAACAGCGGCACAATCCGACTACGCATGGCATGACCCCTTAACTGTGACCCCTGAAATTGACACCGTCGCAGATTTTAGGCGCGAAGTAAATGATGACCAGGCCATTTGACTAATCTGGATAGCGGTTCCGGACCGCCTCGTCACCGATCCTTCGCGTAGGGCAGTGCGCCGACGACCCCGCCACCGTTGGTCTCGCCACCGAGCAGCACCGTGGACGTACCCGCGCCCGGGTCGTAGGCGAGGAGCGTTTCGCCGCTGCCGCACGCCAACGTGGCTTGAAGCTGAAGGTGACCGTCAGCGACACCGAGTACCCGGACGCTGCGTTGGTCGTCCACCTCCGGAACGGACACCGGGGTCGTCGTTCCGTCGGTCGCGTTGAGCTTCGCAAGGTAGATGAAACCGCATCCGCCCGCTGCCTGAACGAACGTGCCCTCCGGCAGTTTCCAGGCGTCGAGGTCGGCGACGTCCGGGCCTTGGGTTCCGTCGTTCTCCGCCGTCAGCGGCGTCGGGGCCGAGCCGTCGATGGGCACAAGCCACAGCCGTGAGTAACTGAAATCCGGTCCGTTGCAGCGCGCTACGGCGACGCCGGCATCCCACCATCGTGTCGGGGAGCAGTAGCTGGCGTCTGGCACGGGCAGCGTCCTTCCCGGCGTCCCGTCGTTGCCCATCATCGACAGACCGGCGTCGGTGCCGAGCATCAGCTCAGTGCCGTCAGGCGAGGAGAGGACCTCGGCGTTGAACTCGCTACCAAGTTTGTCCACGGGGTACGTCAGCTGCTGCTTGCCGGAAAGGTCGACGCGCGTAAGGGATGCCGGGCTGTCGACGTCGTTCGACTTCACCAACAGCACCGCCTTGCCTTCCGGCTTCGTGTAGCGAGGCGTGACGGCGTAGCCGTTTTCGACTCGGAACGACGTCCGTTCGCCGCTGCGCAGATCGACTTCCATCACGGTCAGGTCGTCGCCACTACGAGAGAACAGCGCCCGAGTTCCGTCGCCTGACCAGTCGACCAGCGAGGGGAGCGAGCCGTTCTCGCCCGGCGCTTCGAACGTCGTGATCGCGTAGCGCCCACCTTCGGGGCTGACCAGGTACAGCGTCGTCTGCGAGTTGTAGGGAGTCGGCTCGCCGGGGGAGTACTCGTCACCGGCATTCGTGGGTGTGGCCGCGTTCCACATCGCGAGCGTCCAGCCCGGGCCGACCTCCGACCAGGGCACGTCTTGGATGGGTGCCTCGGTGTTGAAGGCGACTGGGGTTGCAACCGGATTGGACGGCGACGACGTCGACGGCGCGGGTGCGCCGGGGCGTGCGGTCGGTTCCGTCGACGACGAACATCCGACAATGACGACAGCTGTCGCCGCGGCAATGGCGGCTCGAAGCAAGATCTGATTCATGTGCAGTCCTTTCCAGTCGTGGAAGGGTGCACCGAACGTCTTGGAGGATCCTTGACGCGGTCTGCATGATTTGCCCAATAGCCGCCTACGTCGACGTCTACTGCCCGCCGGCCACCGCCGCCGCCAAGTAAGCCGCGACTCGGATCAGCTCGGCGATAGCCCAGGATTACATCGGTGCCGGGATTAGTGTGATAACCGCCGATCACCTAGTGGGAAGGCCGCTATGCCCGCTCCATTTCCCGAGCCGCAGCCCGGCTTGAACTACCTCACCGAGGGTGGCCAAGAGACCGAGATCATGTACAAGTACGGGTTCGATCTCCCGCACTTCGCGATGTTCCCGTTGCTCGACAACCCGCGCGCCATGACCGAACTGCACGGGATGTACAGCCGCTATCTCGACACCGCCGCGCGGCACGGTTTCGGTGTGATCGTCGGTGGTCTCGACTACCGCGCGAGTCCCGACTGGGGATCCCTGCTCGGCTACTCGAAAGATGCGCTCGCCGATTTCCAGATGCGGGCGATCGGCTTTTTGCGCGATGTCGCGCGCCCCTACGAGGGGCAGGTGCCCGCGCTCAAGTACGCGGGCATCGTCGGCCCGCGCGGCGACGCATACGAGACGAACCACACGATCACCGCCGAGGAGGCCGAGGACTACCACAGCGCACAGCTGACGACCCTTGCCGAAGCCGGCGTCGACTTGGTTCAGGCCATGACGTTCAACGGTGTGCCCGAAGTGATCGGATTGTCCCGCGCCGCAGCAAGAATCGGACTACCGCTCGCGGTCCTGTTCACGTTGGATCACAGCACGAGTCGGTTGAACTCAGGCCCTTCGGTCGGGGACGCGATCGAGACGATCGACGCGGCAACAGGAGATGCCCGACCAGCGTTCTACGGCATCAACTGTTCGCACCCGCTGGAGTTCATGCCTGCGATCGAACCGGAGTCATGGTTTGAGCGGGTGCGTGCGATACGCCCCAATGCCGCGATGATGGACAAGATCTCGCTGTGCACGCTAGGACACCTCGAGATGGGTGACCCCGTCGCACTCGGTGAACTCGTCGGCGGTCTCGCGAGCCGCTACCCACATCTCGACGTGTTCGGCGGATGCTGTGGCACCTGGGACACTCATCTGGACGAGATCGCACGCAACGTCAACACGGCGCGCGCATCACAGTCTTAGGCGCAGCAGTTCGGGTCCAGCACGACGCACAACGCACCGAGGGCGTCGCGGTGTGGCCGGTGATAGACGTTCATCCCCCGGCGGTCGGACTCCACGAGTCCAGCACGCCGAAGCTGGCTGAGGTGATGGCTGACGGTCGACTCGGTCAGGCCTAGCACCTTCGCCAGGTCGCCGCTGTTCTCCTCGCCCGAGTCGGAGCTGAGCAGGTAGGACATGATCTTCACGCGCGCCGGATCGGCGATGGCCTTCAGCCGGAGCGCGACGTGGAGCGCATCGTCGTCACTGATCGGTCCTGCCGCCACGGGTGCGCAGCACACGGGTGCCGAGATGTCGATGGTGGGCAACGCTTTGGGCATGAAATCCATGATGCCAGGTTCTTGACATATATCAAAGTAGTGGTGCACTATGGCGTCTGTCAGTAGTTCGATATATGTCTCACAGGTAGGAGGTACACATCGTGTCCCGAGTTCAACTGGCCCTGAATGTCGACGATCTCGATGAGGCCATCACGTTCTATTCCAAACTGTTCGACGCGCAGCCCGCCAAGGTCAAGGAGGGGTACGCCAACTTCGCGATTGCCGAGCCGCCGCTCAAGCTCGTTCTCCTGCAGAACCCCGGCAAGGGTGGCTCGATCAATCACCTTGGTGTCGAGGTCTCATCCAGCGAGCATGTGCACCAGGAGATCACACGTCTGACGGACGAAGGTCTGTTCACGGCTGAAGAGATCGGCACAACGTGTTGTTTTGCTACGCAAGACAAGGTGTGGGTGACCGGTCCGGGCGGCGAGAAGTGGGAGGTCTACACCGTCCTCGCGGATTCCGAGACGTTCGGGTCGAGTCCGCGGCATCCGGAGTCCGATGACGACGTCGCAGTCTGTTGCGGAGGGCAGGCGGCCGATAAGGCGACAGCCGAGACTTCTTGCTGCTAGGACGTATTCGCCCCCGTGACGGATTCAGCAGGCGTTCATTTGTGAGTTGATTCGATATCTGTCAATATCGACGGATGTCGAAGTCACGTCTCCCGCTCATCGACCTCGCAGCCTGCGATGTCGCGCCCTTGGTGCGTGAACCGCTTTCTGCAGAAGCGTCGACCGAGTTGGCGGCGATGCTCAAAGCCCTCTCCGATCCGGTGCGGCTGCGATTGCTCAGTGTGATCGCAAGCCACACCGGCGGTGAGGCGTGCGTATGCGACATCTCGGTAGGCATAGAGGTTTCGCAGCCGACGGTCTCGCATCACCTCAAGGTGCTGCGCACCGCCGGCCTGCTGGACAGTGAACGTCGGGGATCGTGGGTGTACTACCGGGTGATTCCCGAGGTACTGCACAAGTTGTCGGTCGTTCTGGGTGCTGACGGCATGATTGCGAGTCGATAGATGACGACGGGCGGCGACTTGCCGCGGAGGCTGCTGGCCGAGTTCGTCGGCTCGGCCTTGTTGGTCACGGTGGTCGTCGGATCAGGGATCGCGGCTGCGCGGTTGTCTCCCGACGACGTGGGTTTGCAGTTGCTCGAGAACTCGACGGCCACTGTCTTGGGACTTGCAGTGCTCATCCTGATGTTCGGTCCGGTCTCCGGCGCGCACTTCAACCCTGTTGTGACAGGGTCTGATTGGCTACTTGGTCGACGCTCGGGCACGGGTATCGCCGGGGGTGGTGCGCTCGCCTACGGTGGCGTCCAGGTCCTCGGCGCAGTGAGTGGCGGATGGCTCGCCAATGCGATGTTCGACCGGCGGGTCTTCGAAATCGCGACGAAGGAACGCGTCACGACCGGGCACCTACTCGGTGAGGTCGTCGCGACCGCAGGATTGATCGTCCTCGTGTTCGCCCTGGCGCGAACGGGCCGGGCCGGTCTCTCCGCGGCGGCGGTCGGCGCCTACATCGGTGCGGCGTACTGGTTCACCAGCTCCACCTCGTTCGCCAACCCCGCAGTGACCATCGGACGCATGTTCTCCGATAGTTTCGCCGGAATCGCACCCAGCTCGGCGCCGGCGTTCATCGCCGCTCAAATTGTCGGCGCGCTAGTCGGTTTGGGGCTGACCCGTGTGCTCTATCCCGACGTCGCCAAGGCGGCCGACGACATCGTCGTCCCGCATCCACCCGCTGCTGAGCGCAGGAGTCCACATTGACCGACAACAAGCCAGCCGTGCTGTTTCTCTGCACGCACAACGCGGGGCGCTCACAGATGGCGCTGGGCTTCTTCACTCACCTCGCGGGCGACAACGGCGTCGCGTGGTCGGGCGGCTCGGAGCCGGGCAACCAGATCAATCCTTCGGCGGTGCAGGCGATGGCCGAAGTCGGAATCGACATCACCGGCGAGTATCCGAAACCTTGGACCGACGAGATCGTGCGCGCAGCCGATGTCGTGGTCGCGATGGGCTGCGGTGACGCGTGCCCGATCTTTCCCGGCAAGCGATACGTGAATTGGGACCTGCCCGATCCGGCCGGCAGGGCCGTCGATGCGGTGCGGCCCATCCGGGACGAGATCGAACAGCGGGTGCGTCGACTACTCGACGAGCTCGGCATTGGTGGCCACTAGCTGGCGCCGTTCGCATCCTGGTGCGGAGCGGGCGCCATCGCCGAGGGGCCGTCATTCCCGTGAACCGGGATGACCGTGCCCCGGAGAACCACATCCTGGTTGCCGTGGGTATCGACGGTCGGCGCGGCCGGTTGCTGCACGAACTGGTCGTTGCTTCCCGGGCTCACGGTCCCGGTCTCGGCGTGCGCGAAACCGGCGCCGAAGCCGAGTGCTCCGAGGCTCATGCCCCCGACGAGTGCGGCGTATGCGGCGATCTTCTTGACGTCCATTGCTCGTGTCCTTTCGTAGTTGGAGAGCTACGAAGAACGTATGGCCGCGGGTAGGGGCACACTTCGGGCGAAAGATGCGTTTCGCGGTGCGGCTATGGTGCAAAAGATGTAGGCGAGTCTTCGCCCGGCTCATGCTCGAGCGCGTCGCGGTTGAAGACCATCAACTTGGCGAAGTAGAGCGCGCCTGACAGCATCAAACCGAGGACGATCAGATCGGGCACCAGTGCGTCCGGCGGTGACACCAGCGCGAGCACGGCGAAGGCAACCCAGATCACTGCGACGATGGCCACCGGCAGCTCGAAACGTCCGAGGCTGAACGCGCCTTCCCTGCGGGCCAATCGCTTACGAACGGCAAGGTACAACACCACGATTGCGCCATATAGCAGTGCCGGCAGCAGCGACGACCCGATGATCAGCTGCAGCAACGCGGAACCGGGCAGCACCACCATCAAGATGACCCCGATTGCGAAGATCAGGATCGTCGCGAATACCGGTGTCTGGGTGCGCGGATTGACCCGGCGGAGTACGGCATGGCCAGGGAAGCGCGCATCGCGGGCCATGGCGAATGCCAGCCGAGCGCACGACGCCATGATGACCGTTCCAGCGCCGAACATCGCGAACGCGATGCCCGACAGCAGGATTCGCTCCATGACCGGGCCGAGCTGCTCGCGGATGATTGACGCCAACGGGGACGGGCTGGCCGTCACCGCGGGGATGTCCTTGATGGCGACGGTGAGCGTGATGACGAACAAAAAGCCGAGCACAGCCGAGGCGACCACGGACGCGACGATCGCGCGCGGAACGCTGCGGAACGGGTCCTTCGCCTCCTCGGCCAGATTCGCCGCTGAGTCGAAACCCACGAGGGTCGTTATGCCCATGATCATCCCGGCCATCAGGGCGCCGCCGATCGCAAAGTAGTGGGGATCGCCGGCGGCCGCGCCCTGCGAGAAAAGGTTGTCCACGGTACCGCTGCCGCTGAACGACATGACCGCGATGAGGCCGACAATCACCACTGCCAGGATGGCGAGTTCGAGGCTCACGGCCGCGGACGAGAGCATGCCCAGCAGCCGGGTGGATGCGATGACCAGTACGGCCTCGAGGAACAACAGTCCGACTGTCAAGAGCCGTGCTGTGTGCTCGTTTGGCTCCATACCCAGCAACGGCATGAGCGCTTGGCTGGCCAACGCGTTCGTCATCGCGACCACTCCGATGGCCAGGAACCAGAACGTCAGCCATCCGAACCACCAGCCGATCTTCGGGTTCGCCAGGCGGGAGGCCCATTGGTAGGACGACCCGCTCAAGGCGATGCGCGCGGCAAACTGCGCGACGACGAGTGCCACGAGAGTCTGCCCGACCGCGGCGAGCATCCACAGCCAAACGCCCACCGGTCCCGAGCTCTGCAGCACCGCGCCGTAGGTCGCGAAAATGGCGACCAGGACCGAGATGAATGCGAACGAGATCGCGAACGTTTGAAACGGGCCCAGGGTGCGTTTCAGTTCCGGTGCGTAGCCCGAACTCCGGACCGCGTCGTCAGCGCTGCTGGTGGTCGCGATCTCTTCCGCGGTCATTTGGCGGCACGCACGCCTTGTTCGTAACTGAATACATTGTCGGGGTCGTATTTCGCCTTGACGGTGCGCAGCCGGTCAACGTTGGTTCCCCAGTACTCGGTCTCCCAATCGGCCATACCCGCATTCGGCACGTTGATGTAGGCCCCATCGACAAAGGGCTGCAACGCTTCACTGAACTCCGCGATCCACGCTTCGCACTCCGGCGTCAACGGGTCATCGGCCGCGGGAACCCCGCCGCGTTTACCCCAGCCGGCACCGGGTTCGGCGTAGTAGAGGGCGTTGCGGTGTACGAAGGCTGAACCGCCGGCGGGCGCGCTGGTCCTGACGGCGCCGCCGAATGCGTTGGTGAAGTAGTTGCTTTCCGGGGTCGGAGCGTGGTTCATAAACTTCTTGATGAGGTCGATCGCCTCGGACGGGTACGGCTCATAAATGAACTGCGAGAAGAACTTCCAGTTCGCCAATTCGTCGGCGGGCGGTATCTGGAACTCCCCATATGTGTCTGCCCAGTTTCCATCCTTGACGATGACTTCCGGCGTGCCGACAGACAGGACGGGCCGCAACATGTCCACCGCTTCGGCCTCCGTCCCGGAAGCCAGCGCACCGATCAACTGGAACTCGTCACGCGTGATTTCGAGCTGGCTCGTCAATCGATCGTCGACGAAGGGTGCGGACTGCTGCCAGGCCTCGAACACCTCCGGCAGGTGGTCCAGGCCCGACCAAGTGGCAGTCACATAGATGGTCTGCGTGAGTGGATAGGTGCGGTACGTGAGGGAGGTGACGATGCCGAAGTTGCCATTGCCCGCACCCCGCAGCGCCCACAGTAGGTCGGTGTTGTTCTCTTCGTCGACGACGAGCGTTGTGGCTCCGCCGCCCGCCGGTGCGACGACGACCTCGGCGGCCAACAGATTGTCGGATGCCATCCCGAATCTGCGTGTGAGCAGACCGAATCCGCCTCCGAGAGTCGCGCCGACCAGCCCGACTGTTCCTTCGGTACCGGTCGCCGTGGCGCAACCGCTTCTGCCGAGCGTCGTGACCGCTTCCAGCTGGTTGAGTCCGGCACCGACCGTGGCGACATTCGACGCCGCGTCTATCTGAGCGGATTTCAGCCGGCTCACGTCGATGACGAGACCGTCGTCGACGGAGGACCAACCCTCCAGGCAGTGCCCGCCGCTGCGGACCCGAACGGGAACGTCGTTCTGCCGTGCCCACGCCAGCGCGTTGACCACATCCTGCGTCTCGGCGCAGAACACGATCGCCTCGGGGCGGTGGCGGAACAGGTGGTTGTAACCCATCCGCGCGTCGTCGTAGTCCGAATCACCCTGGCGGACAACGCGACCCGTCAGCTGATCAGTGCTTGAAGACATCGAGTTCTCCCGGTTCGGATTCCAATATGTCGCGGTTGAGAATCCGCAGTTTCGCGAAGTACAGCCCACCGAGGAAGAACAGCCCGACCACGATGGCGATGGGCACCCTCGCCGACGCGGGGGAAACTATGACGAACACCGCGATGGCCGACCAGATCAAGGCGCTGATCGCGACCGGCATTTCGGCACGGCCGAGGTCGAAAGCGCCCTCAACACGGTCCAGCCGCTTGCGTACCGACAAATAGAGGACGATGGTCGCGCCGTAGAGAACCGGCCCGATGATCGTCCCTGTGGTGATCAGCTCGATCAGTGCGTCACCGGGCATCGCGACCATCAGCACAATTCCCAGAACGACGATCAGGAGGGTCGCCGGAATCGGCGTTTGGGTGCGCGGGTTGACGCGACGCATCAGCCCGTGCGCCGGGAAGCGCGAGTCGCGCGCCATCGCATAGACGATCCGTGAGCCCGTGGCCAAGGTCACCAGTGCGGCGCCGAAGAATGCGAAGACGATCGCGGTGAGCAGGATGCTCTCCGTCACCGGACCCAACTGATCGCGCAGGATCAACACCACCGGTGAGTCACTGGCGCTGATCCGTGCCATGTCATCGATCGCGACAGTGAGCGCGATCAGGAACATCAACCCCAGGACTCCGGCTGCGATCACCGAACCGACGACCGCACGCGGGACATTGCGATACGGGTCCTTCGCTTCCTCAGCGAGGTTGGCCGCGGCATCGAAACCGACGAGGGTCGTCATGCCGAGCACGGTCGCGAGCATCAGCCCGCCACCGACGGCGAAGTAGTTCGGCGCGCCTTCGGTGATGCCGCGCGAGACGAGATTGCCGACGGACCCCTTTCCGGACACGGCGACCGCCACGAAAAGTGCGATGGTCAAGACGATCACGAGCGTCAGTTCCAGACCCACGGCACCGCTGTTGATCATCGCCAGCAGGCGGGTCGACGCGATGACGATCACCGCCTCGACGATCATCAGCGCCACCGTGATGATGCGCGCAGTGCCCTCGTCCTCGGCCATGCCGAGCAGCGGCATCAAGGCCATTTTCGCCAGCGCGTTGTTGATGGCCACCACACCCAACGCCAGAATGCAGAAGTTGGCCCAGCCGAACCACCAGCCGACCTTGGGGTTGGCCAGTCGTGAACCCCATTGGTAGGAGGAGCCGCTCAGGGGGATACGGGCCGCGAATTGCGCGATCACGAGAGCCACGAGCGTCTGCCCGATCGCGACGATGACCCAGATCCAGATCCCGACCGGTCCGGCGTTTTGCAACACGTCGTCGTAGGTGCCGAAGACGCCGACAGCAACGGAGATGAAAGCGAATGAGAGTGCGAACACTTGGAACTGGCCGAGTGTTCGCTTCAGTTCAGGCTCGTAGCCACAGTCCTCGCAGAACTCGTCGGCAGCCTCTGCCTGTCTGGAAATTTCCGTCATCTCTGTGCTTCCTCTCGGTGAGATGGGTGTTCGAACCTTAACGAGCCGGAAAGACATATTCCGGCGCTTTGACGTTTCCGACAATTCCTGCGGGGGCGCCCACCGCGCGGGGTCGAAATCTTCGGTGACTGCTGCGGTTTCAGCAGCAGCCAGATGGTCACTGCCGACGCAAGGAGTAGGGCCGAGCCGACACCCGCCGCGACAGCCAGACCGTCGGTGAAAGCGCTTTGGGCGGCGGTCAGCAGAGCGTGTGCCTGCTCGGCTGGCAACGCATCTGCTGCGTGGTGCGCGGCGCCAAGTGTTTCCCGTGCGTAGGCCGCGACGTCACCGTGAATGCCCGCAGGCACCGTCAGTTCGCGGTAGACGGCGGCGATGATGGAGCCCAGGATCGCGATGCCCAGCGCCATGCCCATTTCGTACGCGGTCTCCGAAACCGCTGCCGCGGCACCGGATCGCTCCGGTGGGACGCTGTCGAGGATGAGGTCGTTGGCGACGGTGTATGCGATACCGAGGCCGACCCCGACGACGAACAGCGCGACGCCGAGCCGGAGGTAGCCGGTGGACGGGCTGATGGTGGTCAGCGACGCCATTGCCACACCGATCAGCGCCAAACCCGTCGCCAGGACAGCGCGCTTGGACCAGAAGCGCACGGCCACACCGGCCAGTACGCCGAACACCATCGACGCCACCGCGGCGGGTAATTCGGCGAGCCCGGCCTGTAGCGGGCTGTAGCCGTTCACGAGCTGGAAGTATTGGGACAGGAAGAACACCACACCCGAAAGGCCCAGCACTGAAAGCAGATTGGCGATAACCACGCCCGAGAACACGCGGTTGCAGAACAGCCGGATATCGATCAGTGGGTGGGTCAGCCGCAACTGTCGCCGCACGAACATCGTCAGAGCGACGGCTCCGACCACGCCGGCGACCAGGATTTGGTCGTCGACTCCGCTGTGTACGCCCTCCTTGAGCGCGTACACGACGCCGAGCATGCCGACGAGCGACAGCCCGACGCTCGGCAGATCCCATGGTCCCGGTGCGGGGTTACGCATTTCCGGGAGCAGCAGCATGCCGCCGACGACGATGACGACGATCACCGGAATGTTGATCAGGAAGACCGAACCCCACCAGAAGTGCTCCAGCAGAATCCCGCCGACGACAGGGCCCAGCGCGGTACCGGCGGAGAAGACGGCCGCCCAGATGCCAACGGCCACACTGCGTTGCCGAGGGTCGGAGAACAGCGCGCGGATCAAGGCGAGGGTCGAGGGCGCGAGGGTGGCGCCGGCGACCGCGAGCAGTGCTCGTGCTCCGATGAGCAGGCCAGCGGTCGGCGCGTATGCCGTGGCGATCGACATGATCGCGAAGCCGATCGCACCACCGAGCAACAGCTTCTTGTGACCGAGGCGATCGCCTAGGCCGCCCATCGTGACCAGCAGACCGGCCAGCACGAAGGAGTAGATGTCGCCGATCCACAGCACCTGGGTCGCGGTCGTCCCGAGTTCCCGGGTGATGAACGGGATTGCCACCGCGATCACCGTGCCGTCGACACCGATCAGCAGGACGCCGAGGGTGAGCACGCCGAGCGCCGACCACCTGCGTGTCATGGCTCACTCCTCTTCGTGGGGGTGGGGGTTACTTGGCGGCGGCGGTGGCCGGCGGGCAGTAGACGTCGACGTAGGCGGCGATGTCGCCGTGGTTGGCGCGGGCGATGCGGTGGTCCTGGCGGGTGGAGATGACCGTGCAGTCCGACAGTGGGCTGGTGCTGGCGGTGTTGACGACCACCCGGAAACCCTGGTTCTTGAGCTGGGTGACGGTGTCCTGGGCGGTGGGCACGCCGGAGGTGGCGGCGTCGGTGTCGGCAGAGGCGGTCGACGCCAGGCCGATCGCCAGTCCGGCGAGGACGGGGGCGGCGAGGGCGGTGAGGGCGATCTTGGCGGTTGCGGTGGTGTTCATGATGTCCCTGTCCTTTGGTGGTCTGTTCCGGGTGAACCGGCTGATCACAAAGTTATGACCCTCATAGGGGCCGGGACATCAGGCGAAAGATGTGTTTGCTACACCCCATATGGGGCAAATCATGCAGACCGCGTCAGGCGGTGGGCAGCACCCGGTTCTCATGCGCCCAGGCCGCGGCGGCCGTGCGCGATGAGACGTCGAGCTTGACGAAGATGTTGGCCAGGTGTCTGCCGACCGTCTTTTCGCTGATGAATAGCTGTTTTGCGACGTCGCGGTTGGACGCGCCGGCGGCGATGAGAGCCAGCACCTCAACCTCTCGCTTGGTGAGCCCGCCGGGCAGCTCGGCGTTGGTGGCCGCGGTCGGTTTGGCGGCGAGCTGTTGGTAGATCGATTCGGCGTTGGCCCGGTCGGACGCGGCGGCGGCACTGTCGCCGGCCGCCTCGTGGGCCAGCGACAACCACTCGCACACCTGCGCCATCTCGTAGCGCCGCTGGGTGGTCCGGTATCGGCGCAGCGCATCCTGCAGCAGAGGTACCGCCTCCGCGGCGGCGCCCTGCTTGACGAGCACAGCGCCGCGGGCGTGCAGAGCCCATGCCCGGAAGCCGGGGGAGTCGAACTTCTCGGCGCCTTCCTCGAGTTCGCGGCAGTACTTGTCGGCATCCTCGACACGGTTGCGAGCCAGTGCGATCTCGATCGCCGCGGGCAGCATCCGGATGCGGCTGATCTCGTCTTCCTCGGCGTCCATCCGCATCCGCAGGTCGTTCCACGCCGCGGTGTCGTCGCCGAGTTGGCATCTCAGCAGCGCTTCACCGGGCAGCGGTTCGAAGCCGATCTCACGTGCCTTCCGGAACGCCGCCCGGGCGCCCTCGATATCACCCATCCGACGGCGGATGTCGCCGAGTTCGTAGTGGCCTTCACCCGCCGTCCCCACGTGAAAATCCTCGATGGCCGCAAGTGCATCGACGAGCCGCTGTTCCAGTTCTCGGTAATCGGCTGTGGCGCTGAGCAATTGCCACTTGTGAATTTCGCATGTGGTGCCGTACCAGGTTGCCGTGACCTCAGGGCCTTCGCGCCACTTGTCCATGGCGTTGGTCCAGGTTTTCATGCGGGTCATATCACCGAGTCGGTAACACTCGTGGATCACGGCGCAGTAGATATCGCCCGCCCAGTCCACCGGAACCTGGCCCGCCAGCACCGGCAGCATCGCCTCGTCCAGTTCGGCGAGGGCCTCACTGGTGCGCGCGAACGGAAGCTTGGACAGGCCGCTGGCGGTCAATCCAAGTGCGGTCAGTCCCGGTGAGTTACGCCGGCTGACGAACTCAACGAGTTCCTCGGCGCGCTGAACCCCGGCGTCGAATTGCCCGTCGATGACCGCTATTTGGGAGTCCACGTACAGCAGGTAGGCGAACGCCTCGTCTTCCGGCGATGATTCGAGCAGTCGGCGCGCGCGATTCACCCAGACCCTGGTGATTGTCTGGTCACCACCGTTGAGCCACTGCAGCGCGACGTCGGCCGCTTTCATGGCAGCAGTCTTCGTGTCGTTCTCCGCCACGAGCCGGTTGAAGGCCTCCTCCGACATGCGGATGGATTCCCTACCGTGGCCCAGTCGCCATGCCGCCATACCGAACGACGACAGGTCGTCGGTGCTCAGCTCCTCGGTCGTGCCCGCGCGGCCGTAATGGTCATAGGCGGAGCGCCAATCGCCCTTCGAGTAGGCGTCTCGCGCGGCGAGCAGGGCGTCGTCTGCGGACATGTCAACAGACGGTATCGGCTACTCGTCAGCGCGGGGTGAACTTGACGGCGACGATCTTGTCGCGGGCGAACCCCTCGGCGAACTCGTCGAGGGTCGGGATGCGGTCGTCGCGGAACTTCAGTCCCATCATCGTCTGGGCTTTCTTGACGCCGTAGGACTCGGCGGCGCGGTGCGCGAGAGCGGCGACGGTGGGCGGGTCCGAGATGACCTCGCCGTGCATCTTCGTGGTCTTCCCGTTGTGCAGGACCTCGGCGTCCGCACCCCCGCTGAAGTTGTGCTTCCATCCCGCGTTCGCGATGGCGTACAGCGCGCCGTCGATGTGATGTGCACTCACCGGAATCGAGAACTGCCGCCCCGACTTTCGGCCCTTGAAGTTCAACACCATCAACTGTTTACGCAATGGACCGGCCAGCGGGGTGCCCAGTAAAAAGCGCAGCATCGGATTGGCAACTTTGAGCAGCTTCTCCGGCGGATGATCGGCCGAGACCGCGGGCAACTGATCAGTCATAGCGTTCACGGTATGCCTGATCGGTGACGTGCTGGACGGTATTGCGCTAAAGGTTTCCCAGGTCGTCGGGGACGTCGACGGCGTTCTCGCGTAGCGCCTCGATCGGCACGATGTCGAGCGTGCGCTGGTGGGTGCAGGCAAGGACGACTGGGGCTGCATAGCCGTCCTCGTAGGCCTTCAGCCAGTTCACCGCAGTGACGCACCAGCGGTCGCCGGGCTCCAACCCCGGAAAGCGGTACTGCGGCATCGGGGTCGACAGATCGTTGCCGATCGAGCGCTGATGTTCGAGGAACTCCGCGGTCACGACGGCGCAGATGGTGTGCCTGCCGACGTCCTGAGGTCCGGTCGAGCAGCAGCCGTCGCGGTAGAAGCCGGTCATCGGGTCGGTGCCGCACGGCTCCAGGGGGCCGCCCAATACGTTGAGTTCACCCACCGTCCCAGTATGGGCCTCTCGGTGTTCGCGCAATGGCAGGACGGGCGGGAGACACCGGACGTCTGCTCGTCACCGACTGGACAGACGGCTTTCCGACACTCGGCCGTGTCTGTCCGTCCGAGCCGCCGCGCTGTTCTCAAGGGTGCGCTGGTGCTCAGCGCGTTGCCGGTGGTCGGGTTCACGGCCGATCGACGTTCCAGCCCGCTGCAATCCAATCCGTTCACGCTGGGCGTGGCGTCCGGTGAGCCCTGCGCCGACGGTGCCGTCATCTGGACGCGGCTGGCGCCGAATCCGTTGGCCGATGACGGATTCGGCGGCATGCCCGCACGCGGGGTCGACGTCGAATGGGAAGTGGCGCGCGACGAGTGGTTCAGCCGGGTCGAGCAGCGGGGAGTGGCGACGGCGGTCCGGGAGTCGGCGCACAGCGTGCACGTCGAGCTCACCGGTTTGCGTGCCGGCGCTGACTACTTCTATCGCTTCCGCACCGGTGCACATGTGTCGCCGGCCGGCCGGACCCGCACCGCGCCCGCGGACTGGTCGCTGGCGCCGATGACGATGTGCGTCGCATCGTGCGCGAACTACGAGCAAGGCTGGTTCACGGCTTACCGGAGGCTTGCCGAGGAGCAGCCGGATCTTGTTGTGCACCTTGGCGATTACCAGTATGAGTACGCGGCATCAGGCAAGGGTGTGCGTGCGCATGTCGGTCCGGAGACGGTGACGCTGGCCAACTACCGGCAGCGGTACGCGCAGTACAAGACCGATCCGGATCTGCAGGCCGCACATGCCGCGGCGCCATGGGTGGCGGTGTTCGACGACCACGAAGTGGCGGACAATTGGGCTGGCGAAGTACCCGGAGAACCGGACCCCGCTTTTTTGGGACGACGCGCCGCGGCACTGCAGGCGTACTACGAGAACATGCCGTTGCGTCGGTCTTCGGCGCCGCACGGGATCGACATGCGGCTGTACCGGCGGGTGCAATGGGGCGGCCTCGCGACGCTGCACATGCTCGACACGCGGCAGTATCGAACCGATCAGCCTTGTGCCGACGGGTTTCGCGCGAACTGCGTCGAGCGCGTGCTGCCGTCGGCCACGCTGACGGGAGCCGAGCAGGAACGGTGGCTACTCAACGGTTTTCAGCGATCCCGGTCGCGGTGGGACATCCTCGGTCAGCAGGTGTTCTTCTCGCAGGTGGAGTTCACGCGCGGTCCGGGTCGTGGCTTCAACCCCGATGCGTGGGACGGCTACACGGCCAATCGCGACCGGATCGTTCGCGGCCTCGAGGATTCACCAGTCCGCAACGCCGTGGTGCTCACCGGCGACGTGCATTCGCATTGGGCGGCTGAGGTGCGTTCGCGGTTCGACGATCCGGGGTCGCGTGTGGTGGCGACCGAATTGGTGACGACGTCGATCAGTTCCGGCGGCGACGGGTCCGATATGCGCGACGACATCGCGGCGGTACTGCCCGAGAACCCGCACATCAGGTACTTCAGCGGTCGCCGCGGCTATGTACGGGCCCGCTTCAGCGCTGACGAGATGCGGGCGGACTTCCGTGTGCTGCCGTATGTATCGCAGCCAGGCGCCGACGTGCGGACGGGCGCGTCGTTCGTCGTCCCGGACCGCGCACCCGCGCTGCATTCGGTCGTGTGACCCGGCGCGTTTGGCGGGAAGGTATATATGCCCACTGCCAACCTCTGAGCGACTTTGTCGCTGAAGGTAGTCACCGCAGTAGTAGTTGAGCGACAAAGTCGCTCCGAGGTTGGCACCACGACGGATGCCTCCCCGCCCGGCGCGGCCTGGTTGCATGCACTCTGCGCCGATCAGGTGGCATGCTTCTGACATGGCGGGCATACCCGACACCGTCTACACGCGGGGCGGCGACGCGCACGTCGCATACCAGGTGGTGGGGGACGGTCCGGATCTTCTGTTCGTGCCCACCTCGACATTCCCGATCGATCTGCTGTGGGATGACCCAGCGATCGCCGGCTACCTGCGACGCTTGGCGTCGTTCAGCCGCGTCGTTCTGACCGACCTTCTCGGCGTCGGCAGTTCCGACGCGGTTCCCGTCCACGAGCGCCCCGCGATGCAGTCCTGGACCGATGGCCTCCTCGACGTTCTCGATGCCGTCGGCAGCGAGTCGGCGTCGATCTTCGCCATGTCGGAGTCCGCATTACCCGCCATGCTGCTGGCGGCCAGCCATCCGCAGCGTGTGCGTTCGCTGGTCCTCTGGAGCCCGTTCGCGTATTACCTGCAGACGCCGGACGTTCCGTTCGGGATGCCGGAATCCGATGTCGCGCAATATATCCAGTGGTGTGAGGACGAGGTCGGCACCGGCAAGACGATGATGCTGACACCCAGCTGGGAGGACAACCCGGCGAAACGGCGTTGGCTGGCGCGCGGCGAGCGCCTCGCAGGTGGCCCGGGGTACCTTTCGGCGATCTTGGACTTGTTTCTCCGGACCGATGTGCGTCCAGTTCTCGACAGCATCCAGGCGACGACCCTGGTGATGCACCGGAGCGGCGATCGGCACGTGCCCGACGGCCATGCTCAGTATGTCGCGCAACGGATTCCGCATGCCCGCTGGGTCGAGTTCGACGGCGACGACCATGAGTGGCTCGCCGGCGACAGCCATTCGGTGCTCGACGAGATCGAGTCGTTCCTCACCGGTGCGCGTATCACCGCGCCGACCAATCGTGTGTTGTCGACGGTGTTGTTCACCGACATCGTCGGGTCGACGGAGCGGGCGTCGGCGGTGGGTGATGCGGCCTGGTCGGAGGCGCTGAGTGCGCACAACCAGGTCGTCGAGCGCCACGTTGCGGGGGCTCGGGGGTCCGTCGTCAAGTTCACCGGTGACGGTGCCCTGGCAACTTTCGATGGCCCGGCGCGAGCGATCAACTGTGCCTGTGCGATTCGTGATGCGGTATCCGAACTGGGTTTGTCGATCCGGACTGGGTTGCACACCGGGGAGGTTGAGATGGTCGACGGTGATGTGCACGGAATTGCGGTGCATATCGCCGCGCGGATCATGGGGCTTGCGGGGCCGGGAGAGGTTCTTGTCTCGGGGGCGATTCCGCCGTTGGTGTTGGGGTCGAAAATCTCGTTCGACGACCGCGGCCGGCACGCGCTGAAGGGCGTGCCCGACACGTGGCCCGTCCTCGCGGTGGCCCGCTAGATCCGCCCGTTCTGCGTCATCCACCGCATGACCTGCCAGCCGATGAAGACCGGCAGCCAGGTCGTCAGCACGCGGTACAGCAGCACCGACGGGACGGCGACTGCGGCGGCCATCCCGAACGCGGCCAGACCACCGATCAACGCGGCCTCGACCGCTCCGACACCGCCGGGCGTCGGCGCCGCCGATGCCAACGTGCCACCGACCATCGTCACGACCGTGACCGTGATGAACGACGTGTCGCCACCGAATGCCTCTATCGCTGCCCACAGCGCAAACGCGTTGCCGAGAGTGGTTGCCGCACAACCGAGCACGATCACCGCCAGCCTCTTGGGCTCGCGACCCAGCTCGATGAGGTGGCCGAGCACCTCCTGCAACCGCGGCCGCACCGACGTCGCGAGCCAGCGCCGCAGTCGGGGCACCAGCAGGAAGGTGCCGATCAACCCCAGCAGCAGTCCGGCCACCAGATACAGCACGTTGACGCTGGGCACAAACCGGGACAGGTTTGCGGACACACCCGCCGCGGTGCTGAAGAAGATCAGCAGGATGATGTGAGTGATGACCTGAACCGACTGTTGCAGCGCGACAGCGGTCGTCGCACGCATCGGGGTGACGCCGCCCTTCTGTAGATACCTCGCACTCAAAGCGAGACCGCCGACACCCGCAGGCGTCGTCGTGGCGGCGAACTTGTTGGCCACCTGCATGACGATCAAGCCCCACAGCTTCACCACGCCGTCGGCCGCTGCCCACAACGCCGCTGCCGCACCGAGATACGTCAGCCCAGACGCAGCCAGCCCCAGCAGTGCGAACCACCAGTTCGCCGTGCGCAGTTCGGTGAGGAACGTCGGCACCGAGCTGATGAACGGATACGCCACGTAGACGAGCGCGCCCAACAGCACGAGCTGGATGATCTGGCCGCGGGTGAACCTGGTGACGGTCTCAGTTCGGATCTCGTCGACGCGCGTCTGACTTTTCACCTCGTCGCGAGCGGCGGAGATGACGGCCTTCGGATCGCGAACAGACTGCCGGATATTCAGTGGCACAGCCGCTTTCGTCAACCGCCGCGATGCCGACAGCACGGTGTCCTTGCCGAACGCGTCGATGGCCGCCCGCACCGCCGACGGTGCGTCGTACAGGTGCGTCGTCGTCACCAGCAGCTGCGCGATGTCCGAGCGCAGCTGCGCGTCGGTCGCACCGTACTCGGCGTTGCCGAAACCGCCGAACAACACGGACTCCTCGACGGTGATCTCGCTGGCGCGCAGGTCGCCGTGCGAGATCTGGCAGTCGTGGAGTTCGCGCAACGACTCCCACACCCGGCTGACGGGAATGGCTGCCGTGCAGTCGCCGAGCGGCGTTCCGCGGGCGGGGGTGTGCGCATACAGCGTCCAGCTGCGTTCGAGTGCGGCGACGGCGATCGTGGAGATGTTGGCGATCTTCAGCTGACCAATCGCGATCGCCATCAGCGCCCGGTGCTCGACGGCGCGTCGCATCGACGCGTGCAGCGGCGCGGTCTCCCGGTCGCGGAACCGCACTTTGCGCCACACCTGCAGCAGCACACCGCCGCCGCGCTGATGTGGGCCGTACATCTCCATCACGGCCGTCGTCTGCTGCTGTTCACACACCGCGTGCAGGATCAGCGGCCCCGCGCCGGACGGCCGCACCACCTTGAGCGCGGTGACGACGCACCCCCGGCGGGCCATGGCACGAACCGCGCCCTCCAGCGGGACGTCGAGGCCGGGGGTGCCGACGACGAGCACAACCAACGCGCCGACGAACCAGCCGACCGCGAGCCCGAACAGCGAGCGCGCCGGCACCACCGCGCTGATGACCAGATGGATCGGTACGAACGCCAGCAGCAGCGCCCACCACCAGCGCCGCCAACGCGCGGGCAGCCAGGGCCCCGAGACGGTGAGCACGGCGGCGAGCATCGCGATCCAGCGCGGGTCGTCGACGAACTGCGACGGCAGTGTGTCGAGGCGGTCGCGCAGGTCGAAATGCCACTGCGGCGCCGCAATGCCGGCATTGGTGATGGACAGCGCGAGCCCGGCGATTGCGGCGGCGGCCGCATACGCGCCCAGCAGCTTCCACTGCCGGCCGACGATGAGGCTGACGAGGATGACGAACGGCAACGCCAGAATCGCGACGCCGTACGCCAGATACACCAGGTTGGCCTGGGTGGGGGTGAGGACGGCGACGATCTCGGAAACCGACCGCTCGAGGGCGACCCATTCGTTGCGAGTGATCAGCGAGCTCGTGATGACGACGGCAAGAAACACCGCGGACAGGACCACGCGGAAGATGTCGTTGGTCCGGCGGATCAACGGCTGCAGCAGGCTGCCCGTGACGGTGACGTCTCGCCCGTCAACTCGCATAGCTAAAGGATCTTTCGGATGCGGCGCGCCGGTGCGCGACTCGCCGACACATTAGCCGCACATCTCGTGACCGAGGTTATCGGAAACGCTGAAGTTGTTGCCGGGGCTCACTCCCGCACGTAGCGTATTAGGCATGAGTCCAACAGCGCAGGATGGTCTGCCCCCCGGGCCCAAGATGCCCGCCGCCTTGCAGCTGGTGATGATGATGCGGTGGTGGCCGCAGTTCGTTGCGGCATGCCGCCGCAGGCACGGCCCGATCTTCACGCTACGGAACACGATGATGGGCAAGATGGTCTACCTGGCCGATCCGGATGCCATCAAAACCGTGTTCGCCGGCGACCCGCAGATTTTCCATGCAGGTGAAGCCAATTCGATGCTCAGCGGTTTGTTGGGCGCCAGTTCGGTTTTGGTGATCGACGGCGACGTCCACCGTGAACGGCGCCGGCTGATGATGGCGCCATTCCACCGCGACGCCGTCGCCCGGCAGGCCGATCTGATGGCCGACATCGCCGCGGAGAACATCGCGGGCTGGCCGGTGGGCCGACCGTTCCCGGTGGCGCCGAAGACGTCGGAGATCACGTTGGAGGTGATCCTGCGGACGGTGATCGGCGCCAGCGATCCGGCGCGGCTCGCCGCGCTGCGCGACGTGATGCCGCGGCTGCTGAAAGTCGGTCCGTGGGAATCGTTGGCAATCGCGCAGCCGAAGCTCCTCGGCCGACTCCCGTGGCGGCGGTTCGCGCGCAATATGGCCGAAGCCGACCGCCTGCTGTATGCCGAAATCGCCGATCGCCGCGCTGATCCGAAACTCGCTGAGCGCACCGACGCCTTGGCGATGCTGATCCAGGCGAACGGCACCGAGATGAGCGACCAAGAGCTGCGTGACCAACTGATCACCCTGCTGGTGGCGGGCCACGACACCACTGCCACCGGGCTGGCGTGGGCCTTGGAGCGGCTGACCCGCCACCCGGAGATTCTGGCCAGGGCGGTCGCCGCGGCTGAGGCCGGCCCGGTTACCCAAGCCTCCGGTGACGAGTACCTCGACGCGGTCGCCAAGGAGACGCTGCGCATCCGCCCGGTGGTGCCCGATGTCGGCCGGATCCTGAAGGAACCCGTCGAGGTCGGGGGATACCAGCTACCGGCCGGGGTGATGGTGGTCCCGAGCATCACGTCGGTGCACGCTGACCCGACCATCTATCCGGACCCCGACAAGTTCGATCCGGACCGCATGGTGGGCACGACGTTGAGTCCGACGACGTGGTTCCCGTTCGGCGGCGGCAATCGGCGTTGTCTCGGTGCGGGTTTCGCGATGGTGGAGATGCGGATCGTGCTGCGTGAGATCCTGCGCCGCGTCGAGTTGAACACCACGTCGGAGCCCGACGAGAAGGTGAGGCTCAAGCACGTCATCATGACGCCGCAGCGTGGCGGAAAGATCACCGTCCGTGCCGCCAAGAAGGTGGCGGCTGAGGTTGTCGCCCACTATTAAGACTTTCTGGCAAACGTGATGTAGTTTCGATCGACACGTGAGGCGGGGGGCCCGCGCCGAGGAGTTGACGGTGGATGCGACACCATTCGGGCACTATCAGCTCGAGGGGCTGATAGGCCGCGGGGGAATGGGCGAGGTCTACCGGGCCTACGACACCAAAACCGACCGCATAGTCGCCCTCAAGGTGCTGCCGCCGAACATGGCGGCCGACGAGACGTTTCAGGCGCGGTTCCGGCGCGAATCACAGGCTGCCGCGGGCCTCAACGACCCACATGTGGTGCCAATCCACAGCTTCGGTGAGATCGACGGTCGACTCTTTCTCGATATGCGCCTGATCGAGGGCCGCAACCTCGGGACGATGCTCAACGACACCTCGGGCCCGCTGGATCCGGAGCTTTCGGTGAAGGTGGCCGAGCAGGTCGCCACGGCGCTGGACGCCGCGCACGCCGCCGGACTTATCCATCGCGACGTGAAACCGTCGAACATCCTGGTCACCGACCGTGACTTCGTCTACCTGATCGATTTCGGCCTGGCGCGAAGTGCGGGGGAAGTCGGGCTGACGACGGCGGGCAGCACCCTGGGGACGATGGCCTACATGGCGCCCGAGCGGTTCGAGGGCAAGCCGGTCGACCCGACGTCGGACATCTACGCGTTGACGTGCGTGCTCTACGAATGCCTGACCGGCGTGCGGCCGTATCCGGCGCAGAGTCTCGAGCAGCAGATCGCCGGGCACATGACCCAGCCGATACCGCAGCCGTCGGCGGTCGATCCGAGGCTCGCGCCGTTCGACGACGTCATCGCCAAGGGCATGGCCAAGAAGCCGGACAAGCGCTATCAATCGGCCGCCGCACTGGCCGCTGCCGCACGACGTGCTCTGAATACGCCGGTGCGCCTGCCCGGTAGTGGACGTCACAAGCGGCGTGCCGCACCACCCAAGCGAAGCGTGTCCGGGCGCATGATCGCGGCCTCCATCGCGGTCGCGTTGGTCTTGGTGGCCGGCGGCGTCGGGGTCTGGCAGTGGCGTGGCGGGTCGGGCGGCGCCCAGCCCGCGAGCGTGGCGGAGAGTTCGTCGACAATGACGCCGGAGGCGCGCCCTGGCGCCGTGGCGGAGATCGCGGCCACGGTCCCAGAGGACATCAGGTCGACGGGCAAACTGATCATCGGCGTCAATGTGCCTTATGCCCCAAACGAATTCAAGGACTCCAGCGGGCAGATCGTCGGATTCGACGTCGATCTGATGAACGCGATCACCCGCACGCTCGGCTTGGCGCCGGAGTACCGCGAGACCGCGTTCGAGGCCATCATCCCCTCGGTGCGTGGCGGCGACTTCAACGTCGGTATGTCGTCGTTCACCGACACCAAGGAGCGAGAGGAATCGGCGGACTTCGTCACGTACTTCGAGGCGGGCACGCTGTGGGCGCAGCGACCCGGCGGTGGAGTGGATCCGAACAACGCGTGCGGATTGTCGGTCGGCGTCGCCTATCCGTCTCTGCAGGAGGCCGAGGAGATTCCGGCGAAGAGCGGCGTGTGTGAGGCAGCCGGGCTGCCGCCGATCAACAAAAAGGTGTTCGTCAGCCAGGACGACCTGACCGCGGCATTGATCAGCGGGGAAGTCGATGCGATGTCGGCGGATTCGCCGGTGACGCTGTTCGCGATCAAGACCTCGGGCAGTGAGCTGGAAGCGGCGGGTGACGTGTTCGACTCCGCGCCCTACGGCTGGCCGGTGCCGAAGGGCTCGGGGTTGGCGCAGTCGCTGGTGACGGCGCTAGAACACCTGATTCAGACGGGCGAATACAAGACGATCGCCACGATGTGGGGCGTCGAGAAGGGCATGATCGCCACGCCGACGATCAACGGCGCCACGAAGTAGCAGCGCCAAATTGTTATCAACAGCGTGCCGCCTTGATGCGCGGAGTTCGCTGTATCAGCGGTGATACTGGGGGAGATGGCCACCACGACCAACAGCCGACCAACCCCGGGTTCCAGACACACCCGCGCGCAAGAGAATCGTCCTCGCCGGCCTCTGTTGTTGGTTGTGCTCGTCGCCGCGATGGCGTCCATCGGAATCGTCGGGGGCGGCGTCGTCATCGGCCGCAACATCTCCCCGGAGCCCGAGTCCACGCAGAGCAGCAGTGCGCCGGCACCGCAACCGACGCAGGTGCCTGCGTCGCCCACGACACCCGCCGCCCCGCCGCCCGTCGACAGCGGGCCGTTCGCCACCGAGTTCGCCTCTCTCGCGGCTCAACTCAACGCGACGGTGGGCATCGAGGTCCGCCCGGTGGGCGCGGGACCGGAACCGGTGACGGCAGGCGAATGGAGCACCGGAACGGCGTGGTCGACCATCAAGGTGCCGCTGGCCATCGCGGGGCTGCGTGAGACCAATCCTCCGGAAACCACCGACGCAATGCGCGCCGCCATCACCCAATCGGATAATGAAGCGGCCGAATCGATTTGGCAGAGCTTGGGCGATCCGGTCACGGCGGCCAAGAGGGTGGAAACAGTGCTCGCCGACGCCGGCGCACCGACCACTGTCCAATCGCAAAAGGTGCGACCAGAATTCACCGCGTTCGGTCAGACCGAGTGGTCACTGAGCGACCAGACGACGTTCCTGTCGTCCGCATTCTGCGACCCGAGGAACCAGCCGATCCTGGACCTGATGGGCCAGATCTCCCCGGATCAGAGCTGGGGCATCGGCAGAATTCCCGGTGTGAAGTTCAAGGGCGGCTGGGGACCTGCGCTCGACGGCAACTACCTCGTCCGCCAATTCGGAGTCATACCTGTTGGTGATGGTTTCGCCGTGGTTGCGGTGGCCGTCGCGCCGAACTCAGGTTCGTTCGACGACGGCACGCAGGCGTTGACGAAGGTCTCGGCCTGGCTCCAGGAGCACGCTGCTCTGCTGCCCGTCGGCAACTGCTAGAACAAGTAGACGACGGCATCCCTGCCGCCTTTGCAGGTGATGAAAGCATCGCCGGGGCGGGCGACGCACTCCATCACGAAATTCGGTCCGTTGCAACCGGTTCCGTCACCCAGCACGGTGCGGCAGTCGACAGACCCCGCCGCGAGCACCTGCCTGCGCTCACGACTCGCATCGCTGAAGGTCCGCCAGTAGGCCTGCAGCACACTCTCGGTGAAGAGGCAGGAAGTATCGGCCGAACCCCTACGGGCGTGAGTGCCGGGATCGTTGCGGCCGGGCAGCGAATAGTCGCCCGTGCAGCTCGTCCGGTTGGCGCTGTTGTCGGGCCCGACCAGCGGCGGCGGAGGCGGTGCACCGACGCCAAGCGGTTGCTCGGCGGGCGGCGGCTCGGACGTCGGCCCCGGATCTTTCGAATCGGGATCCGTGCCGGGTTGCTGGACCGGGGGATCGGGACGATCGGGCTCAGTGGCGACGGTTTTGGAGTCCTCGTCGCTCAGCAGCCCGATCACGACCCCGATACCGCCCAGCGCGACCACCGCAACGACCCCGACGACGGCAGGTATCAACCACTTGCGCGAGGCCGCAACCGGAGGTGGCGAGCTGGCCGGCCGCGGTGCACTGGGAGTTGGCGGCGGGGTGTAGGACGGCGGCGGCGGGCTGTAGGACCGGGGAGCGACGTTGGTCGGTCGCTGCATGGTCGGGTTACTGAAGTCGCCCGCCGGTCGCGGATAGGCCGGGGCGCGCTGCGTCGGCAACTGAACCGTGGGTGCCGGGACGGGTCTGACCGTGGTGTCGGACTCCACTGCACGTTGGGTCGCGCGGCCCAGCGCTCCGCAGCTGCCATAGCGGTCATCGGGTTCCTTGGCCATGCCGCGGGCGACGACGTCGTCGAACGCCGGTGACAGGGTCCGATTCGCCTGGCTTGGCTGCGGGGGCGGCATGAACAGATGAGACGTCATGATCTGTTCGATGCTGTTCGCCTGGAATGGGGGTTCGCCGGTCAGGCATTCGAAGAGAACGCAGGCGAGCGCATACACGTCGACCGCGGGAGTGGCGTCGCGGTCGCGGAATCGTTCCGGAGCCATGTAGGTCCACGTGCCGATCTGCATGCCGGTGTTCGTCAAACCGCTCTCGCCCTTGGCTTCGGCGATACCGAAGTCGACGAGATACGGGAAATCCGACGGCGTGACGATGACGTTCTGGGGTTTGACGTCGCGGTGGATCAGCCCGGCGGCGTGTGCGGCGTCCAGGGCGGCGGCGACCCCGCCGATGATGAACGACGCCCGCGCGGGAGGCAGCGGTCCCGAGCTCAGCAGGTCCTGCAGGGTCTGACCTTCAACGAGCCGCATGTCGATGTAGGGGTGCCCATCGATCTCACCCCAGTCGTGGATCGGAATGACGTGCGGTTCTTGAAGAACGGCGGCTGCCCGCGATTCCCGCTGGAAGCGGGTCCTGAACTTCTCGTCCTGCCAGAACTGCTCGCCGAGGATCTTCAGCGCGACCGTGCGGCCCTTCTTCGTATCGTCGGCCCGATACACCTCACCCATGCCCCCGCGGCCCAACAGGCCGGTGAGCCGGTAGTGGCCGAACATCTGGCCGACGCGCGTGTTCTGAGAATCCACCGCGATCCTCACCTCCTCCACCACGCAGTATCCGTCGCAGGCGGGATTCTTCGCATAATCTTCCTAGCTGAAGACCGCGAAGCGGCAAAGTTGGGCAGGAAGATCTGTACTGACAGGGGTAATGATCGAGTGAACGCGCGATTCGCACTGACGGTCGCATGCGCGGCGCTGCTGCTGACAGCGTGCACATCTTCGGTGATCGATGGCCGGGCGACGTCCATGCTTTTCAACCCCGAGCGTGTCGGCGGTCTGCCGGTCAGCGAGGGGCCGAGTGGTCCGCGGCCGAATGCGCCAGAACCCGAAGGCACCGTCGAGTACACCGACGACGGGCCGATGGATCGCCTGGCACTGTTGTCGGTCAACGATATTCAGGAGTTCTGGACCGAGCACTACGAGAACTATCTGCCGGGCCAGTTCGAACCGGTGGACACCCTGGCGTCCTACGACTCGAACGATCCGAACAGCCCGGAGCTGTGCGGCTCATCGATGTACGAAAGCCCCAACGCCGCATTCTGCTTCCGGCTGAACACGATGATCTGGGACCGCGGAGTGTTCCTGCCCGTGGCGCAGGAGTACTTCGGTGACATGGGCGTCGTCGGCGTGATCGCGCACGAGTACGGACACGCGCTGCAATGGATGGCCGGTATCGCCGATATGGACACCCCCGGACTGGTCAGGGAACAACAGGCCGACTGCTTCGCCGGGGTATACCTGCATTGGGTGGCCGCCGGAGACTCGAAGCGGTTCACATTGAGCACCGGCGACGGTCTGAACCACGTGCTCGCCGGGGTGATCTACATCCGCGACCGCCTGGAAGGCGGACCGTCCGACGACCCGCACGGCTCGGCGCTCGACCGCGTCAGTGCGTTCCAGTTGGGGTTCACCGGTGGTGCGGATCAGTGCGCGGCGATCGACATGGACGAGATCACCAAGCGTCAAGGTGATCTGCCCGAACACGTCACGTTCGACTCCGGCACGTCGCTGGACAGCCCGATCAACGACGACACCCTCTCGAAGTTGATGGCCGTGCTGGACACTACTTTTCAGCCGACGGAGGCGCCGTCGCTGACCAAAGACCGGGCCGAATGCACAGGCGCCACGATCACCGAACCGACGTCGTTCTGCCCGGATTCCAACAAGATCTTCGTCGACATGCCTGCCCTCGAGGCGGCGGGCGCGCCCCGGAACGAGGAAAGCGATGAGGTGCTGGTGCAAGGCGACAACACCGCGCTGTCGATGGTGACGTCGCGCTATGCACTTGCGATACAGAAGGAGCGCGGCGTGAAACTCGATACGCCCGTCGCGGCGTTGCGCACGGCCTGCCTGACCGGCGTCGCGCAGGGGCAGATGACCGAAGGGGACGGCGCCGACTTCATCCTGTCGCCGGGCGACACCGACGAGGCGGTGGCGGGGCTGCTGTCCAACGGTCTGGCCGCCAGTGATGTCAACGGGGTTCCGGCGCCGGCGGGCTTTTCCCGGATCCTCGCCTATCGGCTGGGGTTGTCCAGCGGCATCGACGAGTGCTTCGAGCGGTTCTCATGACGCGCCCACCTGAGGGCGGCTCTGGGCAACCCTGGTGGCAGCGGCCAGGTGGTGCACCGTCACCTGGCCGACCCGCGGGCCCACCGCCGCAGCGGCCGCAATACCCGCAGCAGCCGCCGCGACCTCACTATCAACCGCCGCCGCAGCAGTATCCGCCGCAGCAACAACCTGGTTGGCCGCCTGCGCCGCCCACTCCGCAGCCGCAGTACTACCAGCAGCCCGCCGCACCGCAACCGCCGGCGTCGCCGCCACCCGCGAGCCCCCAACAGTCTCGGCTCCCGATGATCGCGGGGGTGGTTGTCGCGATCGTGGTGATCGGCGGCGCGGCATTGCTCGGCGGGCTCTGGATCTCCGGATTCCTCGGCAGCGGAACGGTTCTCGATGTCGGGACGGCCGAGGCCGGGGTGACGCAGATACTCAGCGATCCGATCAACGGCTATGGTGCGAACGAGGTCTCGGCGGTCAAGTGCAACGGCGGCAAGAATCCGAAGGTCGAAGCCGGCGAGGGCTTCGCCTGTGCCGTGACCATCAACGGCGCGGAACGCACTGTGCAGGTGGTGTTCCAGGACGACCTGGGGACCTACGAGGTCGACGGGCCGCGCTAGCGCGTCAGCGCAGACCGGCTTCGATGTCGGCGACGGTCTCGGTCGCCCCGGGCCCGCAGATCGTCGGCAGGTCGACTGGGCCTGCAGCGAGGAGGCTGTCGACGCGGTTCTGGAGATCGCCCGACGTGATGTGGTCATAGAGGCTCGTGCCGGGGCAGATCGTCGACGGGCTGAAGTCCCGATGGCCCGCCAGCGTATCGGTCGGGATGCCGAATTGCTGTGCGGCTGAGGCCAGTACGAGGGCAGTGCCATCGAGCTGCTGCTCGGTCACCTGCTCCTTGTCGAAGTCGCCCTCGCAGACGACGAGGAAGTGGCCGGTCGGGTCGTAGCTGGTTGCGGTGTCGCCCACGAGGTCTGGACGTCGCAACTGGTAGATGTTCCCGTTGCGGTCGACGCTGAAGTGATAGGCAATGTCGATCCACCCGTGGGTGTCCTGGTGGTAGCGCTGATGCTGACGGAGCCGGGCGGGTGCGTTCGCGTTGTCGCCCAGCGTGACTTCGGTGTGATGGACCGTCATGCGGTTGAGCGTGTGTGTCCTGCCGCCGGGGCGGGCTGCTGCGGCGCCCCAGGCGTCCCGGCACAGGATCTGATGAGCGACGGGCGCGGCAGACGTCACCGCCGATACGGCGATCGGTGCGGCGGCGGCCGCCAGCCCGGCGCCGCTCAGCCAGAGCATCTTGCGCCTGCTGATGCGGTCCATGGCGCTCAGGATAAGCACAGACCTTTTACGGCAGAACGGTTCTCATCAACATCACGTTGTACGCCGACCACAGCGACACGTTGTAATACAGCTCCCTGCCTGTCGACCACGGATGCAGGAACGGAGCGTAGATACCGCCGGGGAACTGCATCGACGGGACGAGCAGCCGCTCCGGGCTCCATGGCCCCTGCGGTGCGGGCGCTGTCCTCATCACCATGTCGTTCGCGCCGTTGCCATACAGCACCAGGTACTGGCCCAGATGCTTGTTGAACTGCGCGGACATCTCGCTGACGGGTCCGGGGATTACCGGTGTGGCCGCCCCGGGGTCGCCGGGCACCCAGGTGTTGGACGCCGAACTCCAGTACTCGTACCGGCGAAGGTCCGGCACACCTTGGGGCAGCACCCGCGATATGTACGCCGCGCCACCGCGTCCCGATGGGGTGCCGAACGAATAGATGTAGGGGTCGCCAGGGCCGGGTTGCATGAACGCGCCCTGCTGGAAGTTCTCGTTGCCCGCCACGTACTGGACCCGGTCGGTGCTGTTGGGCGAGGCCGGACGCACGGAGTCCGGGTAGACGCCCCAGTGCTCACCGTTGTCCGGTGACACCGCGATCGCGGAGAAGTTTGTCGTCCAGCGACCGTCGCTGTCCCAGTTCTTGATCGACATGAAGTTCAGGTACTGCTTGCCGCCCACGGCGATTCCCGCGGTCGGAATGATGCCTTTCTCGGTCGGCGAGAACTTGATGCTGTTGATGATCTGCTTCGAAAGCCCTTGAGACCAAAGGGGAGAACTCGATGCTGACACCGTGTTGGACAACGCGCCGTCGCGGCTGCGGAACAGGACGTTGTAGCGCCACTGCTGGCCGCGAACACCGCAATAGCCGTAGGTGTCGCCGAAGGCCATCAGGACCTCGCCGCTGCCGTTGTCCCACATGATGCCGAGGTCGGTGCCGGTGATGGCGAACCGTTTGACGGTGTCATTCGGGCTCTCGGGTCCGGTCACCCAACCGACGAGTGACGTACCCGGTGGCGCCGGAGGCGGAGGAGGCGCCGGCGGTGCCACCGGGTTGGCATCGGGAACAGGCTGCGCGGGGTCGGTCACGACCGCGGCCTGCTGGTCGTAGCGGGACGCCCCCTGGACCTGCCCCAGGCTGGGCAGGGCGGCGCCGTCTACCGCGCCGGTGGGCCGCTGGCCTCGAGGTCGCCCGTCGCCCGGCAGGTCAGGAGTCTCGCCGGTGTTCGATGCTGCGGGCGGTTGGATGGCGGCGGCCGCACCGCTGCAGGGCTGGGCGAATGCGGTCGGTGCCACGCCGATGGCGACGGTCAGGACGGTCGCCGATACCGCCGATATCGATGCGATGAGTTGACGCGGCGACATGTCACACCTTTCATGGCACGACGTCGCGGTGACGTCATAAGCTGCCTGATGTGACGATAGTGATCAGTGGGGTCTTTGTGACTACTGATACCTGGATGGGTACCAGTCCGTGACCGTGTCGTAACCGTTGAATCGATACGCACTGGCGGGTCGTCAGAAATATTGTCGCTGAGGCGAAGTCATCGAGACTATTTCCAAAGCGCGCACCTCGAGACGGACTGCTCTCTCAAAGCAGTTGGGACACAAGCGAATACGTTTATCAAGATTCGCCGTGCTATCTTTTAGCCGGGTGTCTGTCGACATCCGTTTCACAATGGAAGAGTAGAAAAGTATGACGCAGGGAACTGTGAAGTGGTTCAACAGCGATAAGGGTTTCGGCTTTATCGCACCGGATGGCGGAGCGGACGATGTCTTCGTTCACTTCAGCGAAATCCAGGGAAGCGGTTACAAGTCGCTCGAGGAGAATCAGCGAGTTGAATTCACCGTCGAGCAGGGGGCCAAGGGTCCTCAGGCAGTCGGTGTGACAGCCGTTTAAGTACATCTTCGTTGTGTGGGCTGGTGGATATTTTCCGCCGGCCCACATCGCGTTTCGGGGACTTTTGCGATCGGATCGAGAGGCGCGTCACCACGAGGGCTACCGGTCGGGTAAATTGAGACTCAGGCCGTTTCGCCTCAGCATTCCTTTGACTTCGCTCCTGCGACCAGCCTGCGGACAGATCTAAGTTCGCCCACATCGTATGTATGGGCTGTACCCGTACGTTTTAAGGACGTGTTCTATGGAATCGTCGGACCTGTTTTCGCACCCACACAAGCCGCAGGTCGTCGAGAAGCGCGGGAGCTCCACGGAGCCGACAGAAATGCCAACCTTCTCGGACAGAGACCAGAAGAAGTCAGCATCTTCTAAGCCTTCGTCGTGAACGGTCTCTCCGGGACGCGCCGGATGGCGCGGCCCGTGCGGCTGCTGCTCGCCCGCCAGTTGGGATCCGACATCGACGGGGCCTGGTGGCCACATTCCGCATCGGTCGCCGCGGAGCTGCCTGAGCTCATCGGTGTCCTGCACGCGCCCTTGGGCGAGATCGTCGATATCGGGATCAACTGGTCGCCCACCGAGGGGCCCGTCGACCTCGACTCGATCGTCACCGGTGTGCGGAAGGTCGATCGGCCGGGCCCACGGCGGCCCCGCCTGATGAAGGTCGAGGGGCGCGGTGCGTGCGCGAAGCTGCTCGTGGTGCCCTACATGACGTCGCCGAACCTCGGCGCGATGGTCATGCGCTGCGCCGCCGGCCTACCCGCAGCAGATGCAGATCGCGGTAGTCAGCTCTGGGAGACCGCGCACAACGTCATGGGTGTCGCCAAGGCCGAGAGCGCAATGTGGACAGGCAGATTGCGTCAGTCCTCGAGTGCGCGCCCCACGATCAGTGGATCCGGCTCACCGACGACCTCGTCGTCCTTGTCGTCGTAGTCGAATTTGGCGAGGAGATAGCGCATCGCGTTGAGGCGGGCGCGCTTCTTGTCGTTGCTCTTCACCACGATCCACGGTGCGTAATCCGTATCGGTCGCGGCGAACATCTCCTCCTTGGCCGCTGTGTAGTCCTCCCACTTGTCGATCGACGCCATGTCCATCGGCGAGAACTTCCAGTTACGGACCGGATCGACCAGTCGGATCGCGAACCGGGTGCGCTGCTCCGAAGGTGACACCGAAAACCAGAACTTGGTGAGATCCAGGCCCTGGCTGACGAGCATGTCCTCGAACATCGGTGCCTGCCTTAGAAATTCGGCATGTTCCTCGGGGCTGCAGAACCCCATCACCTTCTCGACGCCGGCGCGGTTGTACCACGAGCGGTCGAACAGAACCATCTCCCCGGCCGTTGGTAGATGCGTGACATAGCGCTGGAAATACCATTGCGCCTTCTCGAGGTCGGTGGGCTTCTCCAACGCCACCACCCGCGCACCGCGAGGGTTGAGATGCTCCATGAACCGTTTGATGGTGCCGCCCTTTCCGGCGGCGTCGCGGCCTTCGAAGACAACGACATGACGGGCGCCGGTGTGCTTGCTCCAGTTCTGCAGCTTGAGCAGCTCGATCTGTAGCCGCCGCTTCACGCGGTCGTACTCGTCGCGGGGCAGCCGAGCGTCGTACGGATATCGCTCACGCCACGTTTCGATGTGATCGCCGTTGTGGTCGAGCAGGATGGGGTCGTCGTCATCGTCGTCGTTGACGGTGTAGCCATGTGTATCCGACGAGAGCGCCTCGAGATCGATGTCGGTCATAGGCCCACGCTAGGACAGTCGCCGCTGGCTGTGGGTTTCTCGCGGGGCCAAAAAGTCGCTGCGGAGGCGCATATTCACCCGTAAATTGGGGAATCTCGACCAGGTCAGCTAGCGCAGTAAAGGAATCTCGGTGACCCATGGCGAGTAAGAACACCGGCGACGGTCTGCCCGATGTCGTCGTCACTGCAGTGGTGTCGAGCAACGCCTTGGCGACCAACGCCGAAGACACCTGGCAGCAGTTGTTGGAGGGACAGAGCGGAATTCGCCGTCTCGACAAGCCATTCGTCGACGAGTACAACTTTCCCGTTCGCATCGGCGGTGCACTCCGCGAGGATTGGGACCAGCACCTCAATCGTGTCGAGTTGCGCCGGCTGTCGTACATGCAGAAGATGTCGCGGGTGCTGGGCCGTCGGCTCTGGGATGCCGCCGGCTCCCCGGAGGTCGACACCCGCCGCCTGCTCGTCTCGATCGGGCTCGCGCTGGCCAGCACCGAGGCAATGATCAACATGTACTACGACCTCAACGAACGTGGACTGCGGGCGGCCAACCCGCTCGCGGTGCAGATGCATATGCCCAATGCTCCGGCCGCCTCTGTGGGCCTGGATTTCCAGGCGAAGGCCGGAGTTACGTCGCCGGTAATGGCCGACGCTTCGGGTGCCGCGGCAATCACGGAGGCCTGGCAAGCAATCGTTCTCGGCGAGGCCGACGTGGCCATCTGTGGTGGCGTCGACAACCTGATCGAAGCCGTACCCGTCGCGGCATTCAACAATCTCGGGTGGTTGACCACCAACGACGACGATCCGGCAGGCGCATGCCGGCCCTTCGACACCGACCGCGACGGCATGGTGTTCGGTGAGGCGGGCGCACTGATGCTCATCGAGACCGAGGAACACGCCAAAGCCCGCGGCGCCCAGATCCTGGCCCGTCTGATGGGCGCGGCGATCACGTCCGACGGCTACGACGTCGTCAACCCGGACCCCAGCGGGGAACGGGCCGGCGACGCCATCAGCCGAGCGATCGCGCTAGCCGGGCTCAAACCGACGGACATCGACCACATCAACGCGCACGCCACCGGGACCACGTTCGGTGATCTGGCCGAGGCGCGGGCGATCCGGCGCGCACTGGGTGACCACGCGGCGGCGGTGTATGCGCCCAAGGCTGCACTTGGTCATTCGTTGGGTGCCGCCGGTGCGGTGGAGGCGGTGCTGACGGTGCAGGCGCTGCGCGACGGCGTCGTACCGGCGACACGCAATCTCAAGGCGCTCGACCCCGAGATCGATCTGGACGTGGTGGCCGACCGGCCACGGCACGGCGACTACCGGTACGCGGTGTCTAATTCCTTCGGCCTCGGCGGTAACAACGTCACGTTGGCCTTCGGCACGGCCTGACAGCGGTCAGGCCTTGGTCAGCGTGAACTGGCCGAGTTCGCTGATGCCACGCTCGAAGAAGTCTGCGCACCCGATCAGATAGCGCATGTATCGGTCGTAGACCTCGACGGATGTTGCTGCGACGGCGGCGTCACGCGCGGCCTCGAGGTTCGTTGCCCACGTGCGCAGCGTGCGCACGTAGTGCGGGTTCAGCGTTTCGACGTGCTGCACGGAAAACCCTGCGCTGCCGGAATATTCGACGATGTCCTCATCGCACGGGATCGAGCCGCCGGGAAAGATTTCCTTGGCGATGAACCGCATGAACTTCAGGTCGCTCATCACGATGGGGATGCCCATCTCGGGCCAGCGTTTCAGCGGATGGCCCATGATCGTCTGCAGCACCAAGCGGCCGTCGTTCGGCAGAATGCGGTGGCACGTCTCGAAAAACGCCCCGTAGCGCTCCTTCGGGAACGCCTCGAATGCTTCGATGGACACGATGCGATCGACCGGCTCTTCGAACTCCTCCCAACCGTGCATGAGCACCCGGCGGGAGCGTTCGGTGTCGATGTCGTCGAGCAGTCGCTCACAGTAGACGGTCTGGTTCTTGCTCAGGGTCAGGCCGACGACGTTGACGTCGTAGCTCTCGACCGCGCGCTTCATCACCGACCCCCAGCCGCAGCCGACGTCGAGCAACGTCATACCGGGCTGCAAATCCAGCTTGCCAAGCGCCAGATCGATTTTGGCTAACTGCGCCTCGCCGAGCGTCATGTCCTCATGCTCGAAAAACGCGCAACTGTACGTTCGCGAGGAATCCTGGAAGAGTCCGAAGAATTCGTCCGAGAGGTCGTAATGGGCCTGGATTTCTTCGAAGTGGGGCCGCATATCTGTCGATCTGGACTTGATATCAGTCATTGTTGACGACCCTACTAAATAGATTTAAATGACTCCGAAGGAATCACGCCTTCTCGCAAGTGAACTGACACACATCGGTGTATCCGTTGCGGAAAAGGTCGGCACAGCCGGTCAGGTATTTCAAGAAACGCTCGTACACCTCGTCGGACGTAATTGCGATCGCTTCGTCCTTATTGGCCTCGAGATTAGCTGCCCACGTGTCGAGGGTCCGGACGTAGTGCGGTTGCAGATGTTGTTCGCGGGTGACGTCAAATCCTGCCTTGGTGGCATGGTTGGTGACCATCGAGGCCAGCGGCAAACGACCGCCGGGGTAGATCTCGTCCATGATGAACTTGATGAAGCGGACCCGCGACATGGTCAGCGGTAGTCCCTTGGCTTTGATCTCTTCGTCCTCGGGAATGATGATCGTGTGTAGCAACATGACACCGTCGTCGGGCATGCAGTTGAACGTCTTCTTGAAGTAATCGTCGTACTTGTTGAAGCCGAAGTGTTCGAACGCGCCGATGGACACGATGCGGTCGACGGGCTCGTCGAAGTCCTCCCACGGTTGCAACCGGACTTCCATCTGCCGCTTGCTCGTCGAGTTGGCGAACCAATGGTCCTCGATGTGTTGTTTCTGGTTCTCCGAGAGAGTCAGCCCGATGACGTTGACGTCGTACTTGTCGACAGCCCGCATGATGGTCGAGCCCCAGCCGCAGCCGATGTCGAGCAGCGTCATCCCTGGCTGCAGCCCCAACTTGCCGAGCGACAGATCGACCTTGGCCATCTGGGCTTCCTCGAGAGACATGTCGTCGCGCTCGAAATACGCGCAGCTATAGGTCTGGGTCGGGTCCTGCCACAGCTTGAAGAATTCGTTGGAGATGTCGTAGTGGAACTGGACTTCCTTCTTGTCCGAGCCACGAGTCTGAGCCGCCGACTCTGAAAGCCACTTTGATTGTGGCGTTGGCGCGCTCACCTGGGTTTTGGCATTCGAATCAGCCACTCATGGCTCCTGTCCCGCATCTATCCGGGGTTTTGACGTGTCGGTTGACATGTGGGTGTTCCCCGTTTGAGCCGACGTTACGCCTATGACTTGTGACGAATCAGGCATTCGCAATGCGCCGCAACCCTTTGTAGACTCGGCTACTGAGCAAATCGCTTGTGCTGCTTTGCTTTCTGTAGTCTTCGCCACAAACAGCCTGCTTCGGGGAGTGGGTTAAAGACGAGGGCGCTACGGGAACTCATTTTGGGCACGGGCGGATCGACCTGCAAACATCGCATACCGGAAGGATTCATATGGGTTCCCCGAACGGCGGCACTCGCGTGGGTACGCAATTCGGACCGTATGAGCTTCAAGCGCTGATCGGCGAAGGCGGCATGGGCGAGGTGTACCGCGCCTACGACACGGTCCGAGAACGCCTGGTGGCGATCAAGGTGCTGCGCACAGAGGTAGCGGCAGACCAGGGCTTTCAGCAGCGGTTCCGGCGCGAGTCCCGCGTCGCGGCGCGTCTGCAGGAACCGCACGTCATACCGGTGCACGATTTCGGCGATATCGACGGCGTTCTCTACATCGACATGCGCCTGGTCGAAGGCGTCAGCCTGAAGGACGATCTGCGGGTCAACGGCGCATTGCCGCCGACGCGTGCGGTGTCGATCATCAGCCAGGTCGCTGCCGCGCTGGACGCGGCGCATGCCAGCGGCCTCGTTCATCGCGACATCAAGCCGGAGAACGTGCTGCTGACGCATGACGACTTCGCCTATCTGGTCGACTTTGGCATCGCTCATGGCGGCGGTGAGGCGAACGTGACGAGCACCGGGCTTGTCATCGGCTCGTGCGCCTATATGGCCGCCGAGCGGTTCAGTGGCGGCCGCGGTGGACCCGCCGCGGATGTGTACTCCCTGACCTGCCTGCTCTATGAATGCCTGACCGGCCGCGCCCCGTTCGAGGCGGGAGACGTGCGGCAGATGATGGGTGCGCACATGTTCTCGCCGCCGCCGCGGCCGAGCATCATGCGCAGGGGGATCAACCGCGCGTTCGACGACGTGGTCGCGAAAGGCATGGCCAAACAGCCGAACGACAGGTACACGACCGCCGGTGAGCTGGTCAAAGCCGCCGCAGCGGCGATCTCGGATTCGACGCCGGCGCCAACGCCCGTTCCGCCTCCACCCAGCGATACGAGGCAGTTCTCGGCAGCCGACCCGAACCCGGCGCGGACGGGCTACCAGCCGATGCAGGGTCCGGTGCCGCCGCCGGTGTTGCCTGCCAAGAAGTCACGGTTCGGCCCGACCCAGGTGGCACTGATGGCCGCGACGGCGGGGATGTTCATCGTGGCCGTGGTGCTCGCGACGGTGCTGGTGTTCGGCGATCGCGATGGTGGGTCGGCGCCGCAGACCAGACTCGCGGCGCCGGTGCCCTCGACGACGACGGTCACGACCACGTCGACCGAGGAGGAAGCACCGTCGACCGGCACTCCCAGCACGACCACGACGACATCACCGTCGACCAGGTCCGAACCCATTTCGGGGGTGTCGGGCACGGACGCGCAGGGGTTCGTCGGCCACACGGCGCGCTGCGATGCGGGCACGTCACCCGCAGCGGCGATCAGGACCTCGAATTCCATTGCGGTCGTGTGTGAGTCGGGGCCGGGCAGCTATTACTACCGCGGTGAACGGCTGCGCGACGGTGCCAATCTGCAACTTGCGAACGCGACTCCGTCGGGCCGCGGATTCACCGCGACCAACCCCGCCGACGGCGCTCGCTACGAGGTGCAGCCCGACATGCTGACCATTCTCAGCAGGGGCGGGGTGGACTCCGCGGAGCCGGCGCTCGAGTACGGCGCGGATCAGCGGTAGACGGACCTACGCCAAGTCTCTGAGGGCCGAGTTGCCCCGTTCTGCCCATTTTCGATCTTGTTGGCGGCGTCGATGGATAGGCTCCACGGCGTCAGGGTCACATCGCGAATGGGGGACCGACCATGGACAATCGCAAATACGAGCGCTCGAGTGCGGAGGCCCTCAGGCACGAGCAGAAGGAAAGCGCCCGCCGACTTCGGGAATTTCCCACGTTCTCGAAGTTCTCGGATGACGACCTGAAGCGCATCGCCGAGGCCGCACATCGCACCTCGACCTCCGGGCCATGGCCGCTCATTCGTGAGCAGACGCCGTCGGACGCCTGCTACATCCTGCTCAGCGGGGAAGCCGGGGTGTACGTCGGAAACGAGCGCATCGCCGTGGTCGGTGCGGGCGAGATCATCGGCGAATCCGCGCTGCGTCGCGGAAAGCTGCGCAACGCCACGGTGACGACGACCGGCCGGGCCGAGGTGTTGCACATCGAGCGCGACGACCTCGAGCGCCTCCGCAACGACATCAGCGCCCTGCGCGAAACCTTGGACGACACGGTGGCGCGGCACGTGCCCGAAGCGGCCACCGAGTAACGAGTTGACGTGTTCACCCGCCACTGAGCACGGCATCGCACATCACGGGCAGGTCGCGCACCCGCACGCCGGTTGCGTGATAGATCGCGTTCACCACGGCGGCGGCCGCGCCGACGATGCCGATCTCACCCGCTCCACGTGAGCCCATCGGATTCGAGTGCTTGTCGACGCTGTCCAGCCAGATCGCGTCGATGTCGGGAACGTCTGCGTGAGAACTGATGTGGTAGGTCGCGAAATCCTGCGTGACGATGTGGCCGAAGCGGTGGTCTCGGACGCTCTCCTCGTGCAGCGCCATCGACAGCCCCATCGTCATGCCACCGATCAGTTGTGAGCGCAGCGTGGCCGGATTGATTGCCCGACCCACCGAGAAGACGCCGAGCATGCGGGACAGCCGAATCTCTCCGGTGTACCGACTCACCCGAGCTTCGACGAAATGGGCACCGAACGAATACATCCCATGATGCTCGTCGGCGTCGTTCTCCGGTGCCTCTGCAGTGGTCGCGGCGCCCACCGCAGGGTGATCGCCATGTTCGCGCCGGAAGTCTTGCGCCGCAGCGTGAATGGCGTGCCCCCAAGAACTGATGCCAGACGAACCGCCCTCGACCGATGCGGGCGGGAGATCGGTGTCGCCGATCTGCAGGTCGATGTCGTCAACATCGCAGTCGAGCATGTCCGCCGCGATCTGCGTCAACGCGGTCCAGGTGCCGGTGCCAATGTCGACCGCGCCGATCTGCACGGCGAACCGTCCCGGTGCGATGTGTTCAATGCGGGCGCTGTTGCCGGGCATGACCATTGCCGGGTATACGGCTGACGCGACGCCTGTACCGATCAACCACTCGCCGTCGCTGCTCGATCTGGGAACCGGATTGCGCTCCGCCCAGCCGAACCGTTCGGCGCCGGTCTGCAAGCATTCGACAAGACGCCGGTCCGACCACGGATTGCCGGTCTCGGGGTCGACGTCGGGCTCATTACGGATGCGCAGTTCGATCGGGTCCAGGTCGCAGGCAACCGCGAGTTCGTCCATTGCGACCTCGAGCGCGAACACGCCAGGGCATTCCCCTGGGGCACGCATCCAGAACGGCACGGCCACATCGAGTTTCGCGAGCCGGTGCGATGTCTGTCGCGTGGCCGCGGCATATAACATGCGCGCGGGAACCGCAGTCTGCTCGGCGAACTCCTTGACCGTCGCGGTCTGTTCGACAACCGCGTGGCTGATGGCGGTAAGAGTGCCGTCGCGCTCGGCGCCCAGTCGGATATGCGAGAGCGTCGGGGTGCGGTAGCCGACGACGGCGAACATCTGCTGGCGGGTCAAGGCCAGTTTGACCGGGCGTCCGCCCGCGCGTTGCGCCGCCATGACGACGAGCACGTTGTGCGAATGCGGCGCACCCTTGGATCCGAATCCACCGCCGACGTTTTTCGCGACGACGCGGATCTGCTCTTCGTCGAGTCCAAATGTCTTGCTCAGCGTCTTCCGCACAACATGCACGCCTTGGGTGGAGTCGTAGAGAGTCAAACGGGGCTTGTCGCTGCTCTCGTCCCAAATGGCAATGCTGGCATGGGGTTCCATCGGGCTGTTGTGTTCATGCGGAGTGGTGTACGTCTCGTCGACGGTGACGGGCGCGGCTTTCAGAGCGGCCTCGACGTCGCCGTCAGAGGTGTCGGTGTCGTAGTCGGGGTTCACCTGCTCAGGTGCGTAAAGGCCGGGATGGTCGGTGCGGATCTCAGTGTCGTGTGAGGCGGCCTCATAGACGACGCGAACCAGACCCGCTGCGTGTCGGGCGGTTTCGGCGCTGTCTGCGAGGACACCACCGATGAACTGGCCGCGGTAGTGCACACGGTCGTCCTGCAGGACGGTGAGGTCGCCGTCGGAGGTGTCGGCGAGTGCGGGCGCGTCGCGGACGGTCAGCATCGCGACAACACCCGCAGTGGCTTCGGCTTCGGCGGTATCAATTGAGGCGATACGACCTTTGGCGATGGTCGCCTGGATCGGGTGTAGGTACAAGGGTGCGTCGACAGGGTTTTCGAATGCGTAGATCGCAGTTCCGGTGACCTTGGCAGGACCGTCGAGGCGCGAGACACGGGCACCGATGGAGCGGGGTTGCAGAGTGGTCATCGTTGTTCGGCTCCAAGGGATGCCAGGGTGGCGACGATCGTGCGTTTCGAGAGCTCGACCTTGAACTCGTTGCCGTTCAGTGGTTTCGCCTGTGCGAGTTCGTCATTGGCGGCGCCACGGAAGGTGTCTTCGCTGGCGGGACGACCCGTGAGTGCTGCTTCTGCCCGGCGTGCGCGCCACGGCTTGTGCGCGATGCCGCCGAGAGCGATGCGGGCCGACGTGACGGTGCCTGCGTTGACGACGATCTCTGCCGCCACTGAAGTCAGCGCGAACGCGTAGGACGCGCGGTCGCGGACCTTGCGGTAGGTGGAGCGGGCGTCGTCGGGTGGTGGCGGAATTTCAACGGCAGTGATGAGTGCGCCCGATGGCAGGTTGGTGTCCCGGTCGGGGGTGTCACCGGGTAACCGATGGAATTCGTTGAGCGCCATGCGATGTTCTCCCAAAGAGTCGACGTACACGACTTCGGCGTCGAGCGCAGCCATCGCGACGGCCATATCCGACGGATGGACCGCTACGCAATGGGGAGAGTTGCCGAGGATGGCGTGGTAGCGGACGTATCCGCCGACGGCGGAGCAGCCGGTGCCCGGGACGCGCTTGTTGCACGGGGTGGTGAGGTCCTGGAAGTAGACGCAGCGGGTGCGCTGCAGCAGATTGCCGGCAGTCGTCGCCAGGTTTCGCAGCTGGCCGGAAGCGCCCGATAGCAGAGCCCGGGCGAGCACGGGATACCTGTTGCGGACGATGGGGTGGGCGGCCAGGTCGCTGTTGCGGACCTCGGCGCCGATCCGAAGGGTGCCGCCATCGAGTTGGTCGACGTCGGTGAGAGGTAGGTGGCCCACGTCGACGATCAGACCCGGCTCGACGACACCCAGCTTCATGTGATCGACGAGGTTGGTGCCGCCAGCGAGAAATACCGCATCGGGGCGGTCGGCAACGGCGGTCACCGCGTCATCCACGCTGCTCGCGCGGTGGTACTCGAAAGGGATCATCTGGCTGCCTCGGCGATGGCCGCGACGATGTTGGGATACGCCGCGCAGCGGCAGAGATTGCCGCTCATACGCTCGCGGATCTCGGCCTCATCGAGTGCGGGAGCCCTTTCGAGATTCTCGGTGACGTGGCTGGGTGCGCCGGCCTTGTGCTCGTCGAGCATGCCGACGGCCGAGCAGATCTGGCCGGGGGTGCAATAGCCGCACTGGAAGCCGTCCTGGTCGAGAAACGCCTGCGCGACCGGGTGCAGCGCGTCGGTGTCGCTGAGCCCGGCAGCGGTGACGATCTCGGCGCCGTCGTGGGCGACCGCCAGCCCCAGGCACGTGGTCGCGCGGCGGCCGTCGATCAGCACGGTGCACGAGCCGCACTGGCCGTGGTCACAGCCCTTCTTGGGTGCGGTGACGGCCAAGTACTCGCGCAGGAGGTCGAGGAGCGTGATGCGGTTGTCGACGGACACCGAGTGCCGGCGGCCGTCCACGCGCAGGGAAATCTCGGTGAAGTGGGCTGACTCCATCGTTGCCGCTTACCCCGGCGTTCACCAGCGAAACGCGCTCGCTCGCCCTCCGTCGATGCGTCACTCCGGGGTTTCAACCGCTTCGTTTGTGGAATCTCATACCCCGAACGTGATGTGAGGAGACGTAATGACTGACGGTGAAAAGTCGGGCGAGGCAGCCAAGGCCATGGTGCATTCGGTCAAGGGCAAGGCCAAGGAGGTTTTCGGCGCGGTGACGGGCGACGACTCGTTGACCGCCGAAGGACAACTCGACCAGGTCGACGCGAAGGAACGCCGCGACGCCGCCAAGGCTGAAGCTGAGGCGGATGCCGAGGCCAAAGAAGCACTGGCCACGGCGAACGACGCGAAGCGCGAAGCGTCCCAGCAGCGGCTGCAGGCTGGCGCGGAGGCCGATGTGGCGGTCGCACAGGTGCGTGGCGACCAGGCAGCCGCCAAGGCCGCGGCCGGAGAGGCGGCGAGCCGGGATGCGATTCGCGAGCAGACGAAGGCGGAGGCAGACGCGCAGCGCCAGGTGACGAATGCGAAAGCGGACGAACGTGCCGACATCGCCGCTGCTGCCGAAGAATACGCCGACGCCGTCGATGAGCATCGACACATGCTGAATGAGGCCGTTGAGACGCAGGCCGAGGCGAACCAACAGAGACTGCGCGCCGAGGTCATCGACGCGGCTGACAGGAGCAACCAGTGAGGATCACCGAGATTCCCTTTGCGGCACTGCGACTGCAGTACCGGATCGCCCGCGCGCCGTTGCGGCTTTTCGAACAGCGAGTCCTCGGTCGCGTCGACGAGGAAGCGCCCGCCCGGTTGATCTACGAGCGTTCGGTCGGTGCGGTCGATGTCGCCGTCGGAAACATGCTGGGCGATCCGCGTCTGACACAGCAGGGGACTGTCCTCGTCGAGCGTAGTGAGGCCTTGGGAGAGGCCGCTCGGCTCGACGAGGTGGCCGCGCGGAAGAAAGCGCAGGCCGATGCGGAGTTCGAGCGTAAGCAGGAAAACGTCGCGGCCGCACCGGTCGAGGCCCGCAGTGCAGCGGAACGCAAAGTTGAGAAAGCCCGCTCGGCAGCCGAGCAGCGTAAAAAGCAAGCGGCAGAAGCCGCGAACAGGAAGTCGGCGGACGCGAAGCAGCGCATCGACGAAGCGGCTGCCAGCAAGGTGACGGGCGTCGAAATGGCCAAGCGTGCCAAGCAGCAGACGGTCACGGCGGCCGAGAAGGCTGCGACCGCCGCTGCGAAAGCGGAGTTGGACGATGCTGCCGAGAAGCGCAGCGAGGCAGTCGACAAGCGCGCGCACGCTGATCGCGTCGACGAACTCGCCGATGCTGAGAAGGCCGACCGGCAAGAGGCCCGCGGCAAGGACTAGGGCCCGCCGAACACCACGTTCTTCAGAGGCTCGCCTCGCATCAACCGCCCGATGTTGGCGGCGATGTCGTCGGCGCGCCCGGCGAACGTGTCGCTGGTGACGCCCGACGAGTGCGGCGTCATCAGGACGTTGGGCAGGTCGGCGAACGGCAGACTGCTCGGCGAGCTCACCCCGCCGACCGTCGGATAGCGATACCAGACGTCGATCGCGGCGGCCCGAATCACGCTATCGGCCAGCGCGGTGTTCAACGCCTGCTCCTGCACCAGCGGTCCCCGGCCAACGTTGATCAGCACCCCATCTGCACCGAGCAGTCGTAGCTGCTCCTCGCCGATCATCCCGACCGTGTGCTCATTCAGCGGCGCCGATACTACGGCGACGTCGCACTCCTGCATCAGTCGGTTCAGCTCGGAGGCGTCACCCGCCCACGACAGTCCGCAGTCGGCCACCCGACCGGATCCTGTCACGGCGGATGCCGTACATCCGAAGGCGCGGAACAGGTTCCATGTCTGCTGGCCGATATGCCCGAATCCGACGAATCCGATGTGGGCATCTGCGAGCGTCGGCGGCTGTGAGATCGCCGGATAGTAGACCGATGTCGCCCAGGTGTTCCGGCGGAGCTTGCGGTCCTGATTGATGAAGTCGCGGCGCAGCATGACGGCCGCCGCCACGATGTATTCGGCGATCGAGCGCTCGTGGTGAAAGGTGTTGGCCACCAGCACGTCATCGGGCACGGCGTCGAAGTCGATCTTGTCCGTGCCCGCCGCGCACGGGTGGATGAGCCGAAGCTTCTCGGCCGCCTCCGCCATCTCCGCAGTGAATCGACTCCCGACATAGACGTCGGCATCCCGCAAGTCGTCCAACGGCACACCACCCGGGTGCCACTGGACGACCGCGCCCGCGGGAACAGCCGCTTCGAACCGTTGTCGTTGCGGCAGCAGGTTGGTGTCGGCAACAACAATTTTCATCGCTGTAGCGCCGGACGCTTGCTGTCGAATGCCCAGCCGGGGATCAAGTACTGCATCGCGATCGCGTCGTCGCGGCTGCCCAGTCCCTCGCGTTGGTACAGCTCATGTGCGGCGGCGACGGCCTCGCTGTCGAGTTCCACACCGAGACCGGGCTTCTCGGGCACCGCCAGGTAGCCGTCGACGATCTCGTACGGCTGCTTGGTGATGCGCTGCCCGTCCTGCCAGATCCAGTGGGTGTCGATGGCGGTGATGTCACCGGGCGCCGCGGCGGCGACGTGTGTGAACATCGCCAGCGAAACGTCGAAGTGGTTGTTGGAGTGCGACCCCCACGTCAGCCCCCACGCATCGCAGAGCTGCGCGACGCGCACCGAACCGGCCATCGTCCAGAAGTGCGGGTCGGCCAGTGGGATGTCGACGGCGTTGGCGCGGATCGCGTGGCCCAGTTCGCGCCAGTCGGTGCCGATCATGTTGGTCGCGGTGGGCAGTCCGGTGGCCCGCTTGAACTCCGCCATCACCTCGCGGCCGGAGAACCCGCCTTCAGGTCCGACCGGATCCTCGGCGTAGGCGAGCACATCGGTGAGCTCGCGACACGTCTTGATCGCATCGGCGAGCAGCCATCCGCCGTTGGGGTCCAGGGTGATTCGCGCATCAGGGAAGCGGTCCTTGAGCGCGATGACGGCCTTGGCCTCGTCCGGTGCCGGCAGCACGCCGCCCTTGAGCTTGAAGTCGCGGAAGCCGTACCGGTTGGCGGCCGCTTCGGCAAGACGCACGACGGTGTCGGGCGTCAGCGCCTCCTCGTGCCGAATCTTGAGCCACTCGTCGGCGCCGGCGTCCTCGTCGGCAGGTGACTGATACGCCAGGTCAGTCTTCGTGCGGTCGCCGACGAAAAACAGATACCCCAACGCCTGCACGCGGTCGCGCTGCTGTCCATCGCCCAGCAGGGCGGCGACCGGAACCTCGAGGTGCTTACCGAGCAGATCGAGCAGCGCCGACTCGACGGCGGTGACCGCGTGGACCGCGATCCGGAGATCGAAGGTCTGGGCGCCGCGGCCACCGGCGTCGCGGTCGGCGAACGCGCGACGGATGTCGTTGAGGATCGCGTGGTGGTCTCCGATGCTGCGGCCGGAGATGATCGTGCGGGCATCTTCGAGGGTTCGGCGGATGGGGTCGCCGCCCGGAACCTCGCCCACGCCCATGTTGCCGTCGGAGTCGGTGAGGATCAACAGATTTCGAGTGAAGAACGGGCCGTGCGCACCGCTGAGGTTCAGCAGCATGCTGTCGCGGCCGGCGATCGGCGTCACGGTGACGTCGCGGATGACGGGGGTGCTCATGTCAGTCTCCTGATACTTGGGTTGCGAACCATTTGTCGCCATTGGCCAGGGGGCGCACCACGCGAGACACTTTGTCTCCCATGGTGCGCAGCGCGTCGGCGATCTCGCGTTCGCGTTGCGGGGTCAGTCGGTCCAACGGCACGGAAGCGCTGATCGCATCCTGTGCGGGCTGGCAGTAGCGCAGGGCCACCGCGAAGCAGCGCAGGCCCGCCGTGTTCTCTTCGTCGTCGGTGGCGTAGCCGCGGATGCGGGCATTGTCGAGATCATCGTCCAGAACGGCTCGGTCCACTATCGTCTTGTCGGTCAGCGGCTTGAGTGCTGTGGGCACATGTTCGTCGCGCTCGATGCCGAATCGTTCAGCGAGAAGCGACTTTCCGAGCGCGGTGGCGTAGGCCGGCAGCCTTCTTCCGACGCGGTTCGACGTGCGGGTGTATCCCTTGGACTCCCGGGTCGCGAGGTACACGATGTCGGTGCCGTCGAGCCGGCCGACGTGGAAGGTCTCGTCGAGGTCGGCGCGCAGGTCGTCGAGGAACGGGGTGATCAGCGGCAGGTACGGATCGCTGTCCAGGTAGCTGGTACCGACGAGCAGCGCCCGCACGCCGATCGCGTACATGGTGCCCGTCGCATCGGTGCGGACCCACCCCTGCGCGACGAGGGTGCGCAGCAGGGCGTGGGCGCTGCTGCGGGGCATGTCGAGGGCGTGGCTGATCTCGCGCAGGCGCGCGGGTTCGTCGTGGCGGGCGGCCAGGAACTCCAGCAGTTCGACGGTCCGCACCGCCGACTTCACCTTGCGTGCGGGTATATCGGACCTGAGTTCTTCGGTCATCTCAGCCTCCCATCGCCAGCAGTTCGCGGCCGATCAGTACGACGGCGCCCACCCCGGAGACGCCGATCGCCAACCAGCGCAGTCGTTTCGGATCCAGCAGACGATTCAGTCCTCGGGACAATACGTAACCGGCTGCCGCGGCCGGGACGAGAATCGCGAACATCACCATCGTGTGGCCGTTGACGGCCCCGGTTGCCGCCAGCGCGATGATCGACATGATGGAGCCGACGAGGAAGAACCCGCTCATCGTGCTGCGCAGCACCGCGCCTTCCTTGCGCTGCCACACCAGCGCCATCGGTGGGCCACCGATGGCTGTCGCGGTGCCCAGCACACCGGAGGCGGCACCGGCCAATACCACGTTGCGTCTGCGTGCCACCGGAATCCAGCCGAAGCTGGTCAGCCCGACGCCGAGGAGGACTACCAGGGCGAGCATGATCGCGAGGCCACGTTCGGGCAGCATCGTCAGCAGCAGCGCTCCCGCGATGGTGCCCGGAACCCGGCCCACGAGAGCCCATTTGGCGCCGTGCAGGTCGATGTCCTGGCGTTCGCGCGCCAGCACCAACAGCGTCACCAGGGTCGCGACCATGATCAGCGTTCCGGGGATGAGGGCGGGGTCGACGAGCGCGACGATCGGCGCGGCGAGCATGCCGATGCCGAATCCGATCGACGACTGCAGCGCCGATGCCAACATGATCGTCGCCGCCACAATGCAATATCCCCATACGCTCATGCTGTCGCCAGTGCGTACCCCTCGGACAACAGGGGATGGTGGCACTCGGCGGCATGGCCAGTGACCTCAGGATCAACCGCGCTGGGCGGCGCGGTGGTCGCGCAGATGTCGGTGGCCTTCCAGCAGCGGGTGCGGAACCGGCAACCCGACGGCGGGTTCAGCGGTGACGGCACCTCGCCCTTGAGCAGGATGCGGTCCTTGCGCTGCGCGCTGTCGAGCTTCGGGGCGGCCGACATCAGCGCGGCGGTGTAGGGATGGTTGGGCCGGTCGAAAACAGCTTCGGTGGGCCCGTTCTCGATGATGCGACCCAGGTACATCACCGAGACGCGGTCGGCGACATGCCGGACGACCGACAGGTCGTGGCTGATGAAGATGTAGCTGATCCCCAGCTCCTGCTGAAGTTCGTTGAGCAGGTTGAGCACCTGCGCCTGCACCGAAAGGTCCAGTGCGGACACCGGCTCGTCGCAGATGATCACGTCGGGATCGAGCGCGAGCGCTCGAGCGATGCCGATGCGCTGACGCTGGCCGCCGGAGAACTCCTGCGGGTACTTGTCGGCGGCCTTGGCGCCGAGGCCGACGAGGTCGAGCAGACCGCGCACCCGCATATCGCGGTCCTTGCACGACTTGTACATGTCCTTGTGGCTGCGCCACGGTTCGGCGATGATGTCGCCGGCTGACATCCGGGAGTTCAGCGAGGCGTACGGGTCCTGGAACACCATCTGTACTCGGCGGCGGAAGTTCAGCAGATCCTTGCCGCGCAGGCTGTACGGGTCGATGCCGTCGAAACGCACGCTGCCTTCGTCAGGACGCTCCAGCATCATCAAGGTCCTTGCCAGCGTGGACTTTCCGCAGCCGGACTCGCCGACCAGACCGAGCGTCTCGCCGCGCTTGAGGTCCAGCGTGATGCCGTCGAGTGCGCACAGCTTCTTCTTGCCCGCACCTGCCACGCGGAAGGTCTTGCGGAGGTCGCGGACCTCGAGCAGATTCTCAGACATTCTGCACCTCTTCCGGGAAGTGGCATGCGGCCAGGCGGCCGTCCTTGACGGTGTCGAGTGTCGGGCGCTTGCTCGCACAGATCTCGCGGGCCAGCGGGCACCGGGCCTGGTACACGCAGCCCTCGGGGATGGCCTGCAGGTCTGGCGGCGATCCACCGATCGACTTGAGGTCGTCACCGCGGCGGGCGTTGACGGGAACCGAGTTGAGCAGTCCCTTGGTGTACGGGTGCTTGGGGTTGGCGAAAACCTCGGACACGGGCCCGGTTTCGACGATGTTGCCCGCGTACATCACCGCGACGCGGTCGGCCTCCTCGGCGACGAGAGCGAGGTCGTGGGTGATCAGGACGACGGCCATGTCGAACTCGGTGCGCAGATCGCGCAGCAGCGCCATGATCTGCGCCTGCACCGTGACGTCGAGCGCAGTGGTCGGCTCGTCGGCGATCAGCACGCTGGGGTTGAGCGCGACGGCCATCGCGATGAGCAGACGCTGCCGCATACCGCCGGAGAACTGGTGCGGGTAGGAGTTCAACCGAGACTCGGGCTGCGGGATGCCGACGCGGGTCATCAGGTCGACGGCCTTGCGCTTGGCTTCCTTGGCGGAGAGGTTGTGGTGGATCCGGAACGGTTCGGCCAGTTGGGTTCCCACGGTGTAGAGCGGGTTCAGCGCCGTGAGCGCATCCTGGAACACGATCGCGAGCTCGGTGCCTGCCATCTCGCGGCGCTTGGCGCTGCCAACCTGGAACAAGTCGACACCACCGAGCGTGGCCGAGCCTTCGACAACGTCGGCGACGGGCTCCAGCAGGCCGACGAGTGCGGTGGCGGTCAGCGACTTTCCGCAGCCGGATTCGCCGAGCAGAGCCAGGGTTTCGCCGCGGCGGGCGGTGAAGCTGACCTCGTTGACGGCGCGGACGGTGCCGTTGATGGTGCGGATCTCGACGCTCATACCGTCGACGTCGAGCACGGGCTGGGCGTCGGTCTGGCGGGTTGTGGGCTTGTGGTCTACCGCGGCGGTCATGACGTCCTCTCCTAGATGCGCTTCGTGGTCTTGGCGAAGCGGGACAGGCGCTTCTGCGGGACGGTGAGGCGCCACCGCTGCCCGGGATCGGTGGCGATGCGGGCCCAGGCCGCCAGGATGGTGGCCGACACGGTGGTGATGACGATGGCCAAGCCGGGGAAGAACGACAGCCACCACGCGGTGTGCAGGTAGGTGCGGCCCTGCGAGACCATCAAGCCCCAGCTGACGTCGGGCGGCTGAATGCCGATGCCCAGGAAGCTCAGCGAGCTTTCCGCCAGCATCACGTAGCAGAAGTCCAGTGTCGCGACGGTCAGCAGTGTCGGCAGCACGATCGGCAGCACGTGGCGCCAGATGATCGAGTGTGCGCTGGCGCCGAACGTGCGCGCGGCGTCGACGAACAGCCGGCTCTGCAACTCCGCGGACTCGGCGCGAGCCGTACGCAGATAGACGGGGATGCGTGTGATCGCCAGCACCAGAACGATGTTCGCGGCGCTGGGGGAGAACACGTAGAGGACGACGACCGCAAGCAGCAGGGACGGGAAGCTCATGATCACGTCGGCGACGCGCATGGCGACCGTCTCGCGCCAGCCGCGGTAGTAACCGGCCCACATGCCGACGGCCGACCCGACGATCGCGGAGATCACCACGGCCGGAATCGCCACCGACAGCGTTGTCTGGCACGCGACGATGAGCCGGGCCAGCATGCTGCGGCCCAGCGGGTCGGTGCCCAGGAAGTTGGCCCAGCCGTGCGCGAGCGTGAACGGCGCCTGGTTGGAGTTGTCGAGGTCGATCTTGGTGGCGAGATCGCCGACGAGCATCGGGCCGAAGATCGCGGTGAGGAAGACGAAGGCCAGCACCAGGGCCGCGACGGCGGCAACGCGGTCGTTGATCAGCATGCGGAACCATTTGGATCCCGCGCGCTGCTTCTTGGCGGGTTCACCGACGATGGCGGTGGTCGGCTTGACGGGAACGAGGTCGAGTCCAGTGCTCATTGTCTTTGTCTCCCTTATCGCGTTCTCTAGACCCGAGCGGGTTCGCGGACGCGGGCGTCGAGCAGCGCATAGCAGGCGTCGATGAAGATGTTGAGCAGGAAGATGCTCACGGCGGTCAGCAGGACGGCGGCCTGCAGGACCGCGAAGTCGCGTTGCAGGATCGCGTCGATCATCAGCTTGCCGATACCGGGCCAGCCGAAGATGGCCTCGACGACGACCGCGCCATTGATCAGGCCGACAGCCAGGTCGCCGGCGACAGTCAGCGCAGGGGCGGCGGCGTTGCGCAGCGCATGATGGCTGACGACGCGGAAGTCGCTGGCGCCCTTGCTGCGGGCCAGCCGCACGTACGGTGCGGAGAGCGCGGAAACCATTGCGCCGCGCACGACTTGGGTGAGGACGCCGAGTGGCCGGATCATCAGTGTCGCTATCGGCAGGATCCACGACAGGATGCCGCTGTCGACGCCGGAGGTCGGCAGCCAGCCCAGCAGCACCGCGAAGAGCCAGACGCCGGTGATCGCGAACCAGAAGTCGGGGATCGATGCGGCGGTCATGGACAGCAGGCTGGAGAACCGGTCGGCCAGCGAGTTGGGCCGGTAGGCGGCCCAGCAGCCGATGACGATGGCGCCGACGACGGCGAGAAGCATTGTGGTGAAGGCCAACTGCAGCGTGGCGGGGAATGCCCGGAACGCCATCTCGGAGGCGGACTCACCGGTGCGCAGGGAGGTGCCGAAGTCGAAGTGCAGCACGCCCTTGAAGTACTCGACGAGCTGCGTCCACACCGGTTGGTCGAAACCGTTGGCCTGGGCGAAGGCTTCACGCTGTTCAGGCGTCGCGGACTCGGGCAGGTACAGGTTCGTGGGGTCACCCGTGAGGCGGGCGAGCAGGAACACGCCCAGCAGCACGATGATCAAAGGCAATGCGCTGGTGTATGTCCGGCGCCGGATGAAGGAGAACATGGGGGCTGGTTTCCTTACTTACTGGGCGACCGTGGGGGTGTCCGAGCCGGCGGGCGTCATCTCGGCCAGCCGCATCTCGTCACCTGTTGCGGAGTTGGGGCTGTAGTCGACGCGGGGCGACTTGCCGAGGATGCCCTTCATGTGCGCGATGTAGGCCATGCTCATGATTTCCTGCGGCTCTTCGGCGAACAGCTTCGCGAACGCGTCCTGACGCTGCTCGCCGGTCAATGCCTCGGCGGCGCGGATCTTCTTGTCGAATTCCGGTGTGCCGTAGGACGCTTGCGCACCGTCGGACAGCATGTACTGGTCCATGGTGAACGCGGCGTCACCGGCCTGGTTGCCGTGCATGATCATCAGCACGTAGGGGCCGGCGCCCTCGGGGAACGGTCGCAGCTGGTAGAGCAGCTGGTTGGACGTGTCCATCATCTCGATCTTCACGTTCAGGCCGATATCGGAGAACTCGCTTTGCAGCACCTCGATGGTCTCGCTGATCTTCGGGAACTGCGCGGTGCGGCCGATGAGCCGGATCTGGGTGTCGACGGGTACGCCGTCGGCCCTGGCCTCGTCGATGAGCTGCCTGGCTTTGTCGGGATCGTGCGGCCACAGCGGCAGTTCCGCGTTGTATCCGACGACGCCCGAGGGGATCAGCTGGGATGCCGGATCGCCGAGTCCGCGGAACAGCGCCTTGACGATGCCTTCGCGGTTGACGGCGTAGTTGATGGCCTGGCGCACGCGCATGTCGTTGAGCGGCGGTTCGGTGGCCTGCATGCGCAGCGCGGTGGTCTCGTTGTTCTGGAACGGGACGCCGAGATCCTCGGCGCCGTCCTCGGGTCCGAGGCTCACAGCGACGTCGGTCTCGTCGTTGGTGATCATCGCGGCGCGCACGCTTCCCTCACTGCGCCACTGGTACTCGGCCTTGGCGAAGGCCGGCTTCTCGCCCCAGTAGGTGTCGTTGCGCTTGAGGAAGAGCTTCTGGCCGTACTCCCAGTCGTCGATCGCGTAGGGGCCGGTGCCGACGGGTTCGCGGACCTTCTCGGTCATGGACGTGCCGGTCGGCACGATCTCGACGAACGAGATACGAAGCGGGAGAATCGGATCCGGTTCCTTGGTCCCGACGATCAGCGTGTCGTCGTCGGGCGTGGCGAGCTCGAGCTTGTCGTCGCCGAACACGTAGCCGTCGACGTTGCAGTTCAGGTCGGAGTTCACCGCGCGGTCGATCGAGTAGGCGGCATCCTTGGCCGTCATCGGTGCGCCGTTGGAGAAGGTGACGCCGTCGCGGACCTTGAACGTCCACTGGTTCGGGGAGGTCTGGTTCCAGTCGGTGGCGAGCAGCGGCTGCAGATCGCCGGAGTTGGGGTCGCGTTCGATGAGCGGTTCGGTGATGTTGGAGCGGACGACGATGCCGGTGGACGTCAGCGAGCTCTCGCACGGTTCGAGGGTCGGCGGCTCCTGGGCGAGGACGATGCGCAGGGTGTTGGGGTCGTAGCCGCCGTGGCGGGAGTTGGCGACGGTGCAACCTGAGGCGACCACGGTGACTCCCGCGAGGGCGAGCGCCATGATCTGGCGCCGGCGGGTCGGGCGTGGGCTCATGAATCCTCCTGGGCTGCGGAGTGACGTCCACGTATGTGGATGAGACTTGTGATCGCAACCACACGTTAAGGAGGCTGATTCGACAGCGTCAACCCCAGCCAAATGGCGATATCGCACGATTTTGGGACGATCGTCCGACTCCTGAAAGACACCGAAAATGTCTTGTGAGCTGCGGTGTTGGCCGGTCCAACTACCGACCGATACCCCTTGGTCGCTAGCGATCAGCCAGTGATGCGCTTTCGATATAAGTCCATGCGAATTGAATGTTGGACGGGTATCCGCAGGTCGCCGTACCGTGACAGCACTATGAGCACTCCGCAGAATCGCCCCGTGTTGCAGGTTGGTCCGCTGAAGCCGTCGTTGGCGCAGACGCTGCAGGACGACTACGCGGCGTACGTGCTGCCCGACGATCCTGCGGAATTCCTCGCCGAGCACGGCAGTGAGATCCGCGCCGTGGTGACCTCAGGCCGCACCGGCGTGGACGCAGCATTGATGGCGGCGCTGCCGAACCTGGGCGCGGTGGTCAACTTCGGCGTCGGTTACGACACGACGGACGTCGACGCCGCCGCCGCGCGTGGAGTGGGCGTGAGTAACACCCCCGACGTGCTGACCGACTGCGTGGCGGATACGGCGGTGGGTCTGCTGATCGACACACTGCGGCAGTTCTCGGCATCGGACCGTTACGTGCGGGCCGGCCGGTGGCCCGTCGACGGCAACTACCCGCTGACGCGCCAGGTGAGCAACACCCGCGTCGGGATCATCGGCCTGGGCCGCATCGGTGGTGCAATCGCCAAGCGGCTCAGCGCTTTCGGCTGCACGATCTCGTATCACAACCGGCATGAGGTCGAGGGTTCGCCGTACACGTATGTCGGATCGCCGGTCGAGCTGGCCGCCGGGGTCGACGTGCTGGTGGTCGCGGCCGCCGGTGGTGCGGGGACGACGAAGTTGGTCAGCGGCGAGGTGATCGATGCGCTCGGGTCCCGCGGATACTTGATCAACATCGCCCGCGGCAGCGTCGTCGACGAGGAAGCGTTGGTCTCGGCACTGATCGACGGCCGGTTGGCCGGTGCCGGCCTCGACGTTTTCGCCGACGAGCCGAACGTGCCGCAGGAGCTGTTGTCGATGGACAACGTCGTTGTGCTGCCGCACGTCGCCAGCGGCACCGTCGAAACCCGCGCGGCGATGGAGGAGCTCACGCTGCGCAACCTGAACAGCTTCCTCGAGTCGGGACAGCTCGTCACTCCGGTCCCGATGCCGGTCACCGTGTCGAGGTAGCCCCCACAGCAACCGCGGCACGCCCTCGTGCGAAGGTTTGCGGATGGCGAAAAACGGCGATAGCGGCACCATGCGGGGTGTGACGCCATGCCGTTAGCCGAAGGCGATGTCTTCGCCGGGTATACGGTCGTGCGCCCACTAGGCGCCGGCGGCATGGGCGAGGTGTACCTGGTCCAGCATCCACGGTTGCCCCGCTACGACGCCCTGAAGATCCTGCCGGTCGAGCTGACCACCGACCGTGAGTACCTTGAACGCTTCAACCGCGAGGCCGATCTCGTGGCACGGCTGTGGCACCCGCACATCGTCGGAGTGCACGACCGCGGCGAGTACAACGGCCAATTCTGGATCACGATGGACTTCGTCGAGGGCACCGACGCCGCGCGGTTGCTCGCCGAACATCAGGGCGGCGGGCTTCCTCCGGATGACGTCGTACGGATCGTGTCCGGCGTGGCTGACGCGCTGGACTACGCGCACCAGCAGCTCCTGCTCCATCGCGACGTCAAACCGTCGAATATTCTTCTGGCGCAGTCGGACTCGAAGTTCAGCCGCGCGCTGCTCGCGGACTTCGGAATCGCACGCTCCAATGCGGAGACCTCGGATCTGACGGCCACGAACATGACCGTCGGCACGGTGGCCTACGCCGCGCCCGAACAACTGATGGGCGAGGCGCTCGACGGCCGGGCCGACCAGTACGCGCTCGCCGCGACCGCGTTCCACCTGCTCACCGGCCAGCAGCTGTTCCAGCACGACAACCCCGCGGTCGTCATCAGTAATCACCTCACGAAAAGCCCGCCCTCCATCGGCGATCGCATCCCCGAACTCTCCGGACTGGGACCCGCGTTTCACCGCGCGCTCGCCAAATCGCCGGCTGACCGCTTCGACTCGTGCACTGATTTCGCCGAGGCGATGGCCCATGGCCTTTCTGACGTGGCGCACGAGATCGGGGCGACCGATCGGACGATGGCCGCTCCCGCGTCGGGACGGCAGAACAAGCACGTCAAGAACGGGACCGGGGGATCACGCCGCTTGCGGCTTGGGCTGTTGGCGGCGGGCGTCGTGGCCGTGCTCGGTGGCGGGGCCATCGCGGTTGGTGTGGCCATCGTGAACAGGGAGGAGCCGCAGCGTCCGTCGGCGTCGCCGACCACCGGTGCGCCGGCGCCGACGAGTGGCGCCCCTGTCGTTCCGGTGGTGCTGATCGGCGCGGACTGCGATCCCCTCGGCTCAGCTGGTATCTCGACGAGCGGACAGCAGGCGTACTGCTCGCGGCTGCCGTCGACCGGCGACCACCTCTGGTCGATTTACCAGGGTTCCGTACCGAATCCGACCGTCACGCCCGGTCCGACGGACCAGGTGTACCCAGCCGGCATCGAGGAACAGGTGCGCGTCTGCGTCAGCCAAACGGGCAAGAGCCGACTCGAATGTCGCGAGGACATCCGGGACGGAAACCTGGCAGGACCGGAGTAGCAGTTAGAAGTTATTGCAAGATGCTGCGACGCCCAGCAGCAGGCCAATGTACTGGTCAGCGCCCGGCATCGTTTGCAGCCGCGAGAGCATTTGCTGGCGCTCAGCTGGACCCGAGACGAGGTATTGCTGGACGACGGCGACTGTCGGGGGCGAGGCGGTCAACTGGCTCGCAGCTGCTGGGTTCTGAGCGGTGAGGGCTCCGATCACCTGCGAATACGAGCAGGTGGTATTGAGCAGCGGGGCCAGATCCTGTGCAGACGCCGTTCCTGCGCCGGCGGCCATCGACAGCAGCAAACCGCCCGAGGCGACGAGTACTTTTGCTTTCAAGCGCATGCTGGGAGGCTAGCACGCGACCGTCTGAGCTCACTATGCTTTTTCGGCCGGCGATACGTATTCCCCTTGTGGCAGAACATCTCTGAGTAAACGTTAAGAGATCGGGACGATGCCTTAGAACAGCAGGTGGCGCAACGATCGCTCGGTTAGCGCCTCGGTGTCCTCGCGGATGCCGACATGAGTGAGATCGCCGCCGATCGTCAGCATCGAAATACCGTGCAGCAGAGACCAAATGGGGCCCGCGGTCGTGTGTGGATCGCCCGCGGGAAGTAGTCCGGTCTGCTGGCAACGCTTGATCGTGTCGAGCAAATCGTCGAAGGCACGTGCGCCAGCGGCAAGTACGTCGGGACTTTCGGTCTTGTCGAGTTCGGAGCCGAACATCACCTGGTAGTAATCCGGATGGCCGACGGCCCATCGCACATAGGCCTTACCCATCGCGAGTGCTTGCTGAGAGGGGTCCGGATTGGCGGCGACTGTCCCATCCAGTGCCTCGTGAAGTTGGACGAAACCCTGCGCGGCCACGGCGGCGAGCAGCTGTGCCTTGTCGGCGAAGTGCCGATAGGGGGCCGCCGCGCTGACGCCCGCACGCCGGGCGACCTCGCGCAGCGTAAACCCCTTAGGGCCCCTTTCCTGCACCAACTGCAGGGCAGCGTCCGTCAGCGCGCGTTTGAGATCGCCGTGGTGGTATTTCGCGCGCTCTGCCTTCTCGTCGGGAATTTGTGCTGGACGAGTCATGTCAACAACGCTAACATCAGTCCATGTTAGTAGCGTTTACATTCGACGGAGGCAGATCGTGACGGCAGCGCACGACGCGGAGCGGATGGTGGCGCAGGTGCGGGACGATCCGGCCGCGCGCATTCGCCTGGCCGCCGACACTTATGCGCTTCGCAGCGCGCGGCGTCCCTTCCTGCCGTACCGGCGCGCGGTCGTCGCGTTCATGCGATGGCAGCAGGCGCGGGGCGTGCTCAACCCATTAGATGCCGAAGAGCCCGGCAGTGGTTGGTGGCGGGCGGTGAACGAGGATCTGCTGCGCGACGCGCTCGAGGGAAAGCTTCTCGTCGAGCGTGAAGATGTGGTGGCGTCGCGTTCGACGGCGCGGCTCTGGGCCGACTTCTTTCGCGCCCCGTCCGCGCGGTCCTGGTATCTGGCACACAACGCGAGCGTCGTCGCCGGTTATCTGGCGCATGCCGGCCTGGCCGAGCAGGAGGGACTGGCCGAGCGGTTCTTCATGAATGTGGTTCTGGTGCGAGTGCTGTATGCCCATGCGTTGGTGCTCGACGCGAATCTGGCGTTGGGCCGGTTCGCGTTCGTCGCGAAGGTCGTCGGCCACCCGCGGGCGCGCGGGCCGCAGGCGCTGTTGTCGATGAAAGATGTGCTGCCCGTAGGCTACCCGATCGTAGGCATGACGATCGAAGAGATCATCGACAGCGAGAACAGAGCATTTCGGATGGTCGACTTCGGGGTGATCGCGCCACGTGCCGCGGCTTTGTATGCGATGTCGGCGGACGCGCTGTGCGAGCTCCGTCTGCTGGGATTGGCTGACGACGGCGGACCCGCGTACGCGTGGCCGGCCGATCAACGGCGGGTGTGGCGTCCTGCCCGCACGCCGAGGCTCCACAGGCTAGTGGCCTTCCTGACTAGGCCTCGGCGCGGCTGCTGGGGTGAGAGTGCTCAGGTGCCAACCTCGGAGCGACATTGTCGCTCAACTACTACCGCCTGAACCGACATCAGCGACTCTGTCGCTCAGAGGTTGGCATAACCCCACATTGCCGGTGCGGCGGTTTCTGCGCGCGCCTGACTTTCAAGATCTAGGGTGCGGGCCATGAATGCAACGGTGCGGCTTGCGTCGCTCGCAATGTGCTTGGGTTTCGTGATTTCCGGGTGTTCATCAGCTGCGCCGGACCCGGCCTTAAAGCCCATCGACCAAGCGGCGTTTCAAACTGTCGTCGAGAAGGCAGCGAAGGATCTCTACGTGCCAGGTGCGATGGTCGTGGTGCGGACGCCGCAGGCCGAGTACCGAGCGGCAGTGGGCACGACCGAGCTCGACGTTCAGACGCCGCCTACCGCCGACACGCACTTCCGGATCGCGTCGAACACCAAGACACTGACCGCAGCGCTGATCGTGCTGCTCGCCCAGGACGGCAAGCTGAAATTCAGTGATCCGGTGTCGAACTACGTTCCGGGTGTGCCCGACGGCGCCAAAAACACGATCGCCGATCTGCTGAGGATGCGCAGCGGCCTCTACAACTACACGAACGCTCCTGAACTCGCGGCTACCCTAGACGCCGATCCAGCGAAAGCCTGGACGCCACAAGAGGTTCTGAAGATCGCGTTCACACATCCGCGGGATTTCGCACCGGGCGCGGAGTACATGTACGACAACACCAATTACGCGCTGCTGGGGCTCGTCGCCGAGAAGGTCGGCGGCCGCCCGCTCGCCGAACAGTTCAAGGAACGTCTGTTCGGCCCGGTCGGCATCAGCCAGACGTTGCTTCCGGCGATCGATGACACGTCGATTCCGGCGCCCTACTCCCACGGCTACATGTACGGCGAAAGCAAGTACGCACTGATCGACATCCCGTATCCCGCCGAGATGCAAGACCAAATGCGTTCGGGTGCACTGAAACCGATCGACTACACGCACCAGAACCCTTCGTACGCCACCGCGGCAGGCGGAGCCATCTCAACCGCCGACGATCTGGCAACGTGGATCAGCGCGCTCGTGTCCGGTGAGGTGTTCAACGCCGACTACCACGACCAGTGGCGCAACAGCCTGCAAGCCGAGGATCCGGACACACCCGACGGGCAGAAGTATGGATACGGCATCAGCTATCAGCGCTTCGGCCCCAACGCGGCGATGTACTACCACGGTGGTGAGCTTCCGGGATTCAACTCGTTCATCGGCCACGACCCCGATAACGATGTGACGCTCGTTATTTGGACGAACCTCACGGTTGCGCCCGACGGTGCCACGACGGCGAATGCGCTGCTGCCGAAGGTCCTCGACGAGATCTATACCGGGTTGAACTTCTAGCTCAGAACGTCCTCGACCAGATCGTCGGTCGTCCACTCCCGCTGCGGCAGAACATCTCTGAGCAGACGCAGCAGGGCGGGGTTGCTGCTGTCGCCGCGCCAGACAGCGTCGAGTTCCACAGGACGCTCGCGGAACGCGCCGATGGTGCGGAATACGACGTTGTCGGGATGCAGCGTCGCGGCCGAGGCCGGAACCAGTGCGATGCCGATGCCGGTGCGGACCAGCACCAGCATCGTGTGTACCTGCGTCACGTACTGCACGTATCGCGGCGATGCGCCCGCGATGGTGAACGTGCTGATGAGCAGTTCGTTGAAATACCGTGCCTGGATGGGCGAATACATGATGACGTCCTGACCGTCTAGGTCGTTGAGCGTCAACTGACGGTTCAGGTTGGCGAGCGGATGCTCCTCCGGTAGCGCGGCGATCAGCTGCTCGTGCAACAGCGGACGCGAGACCAGACCGGGGCGCTTCACGGGCGGGCGGGCCATGCCGAGGTCCACCTCGCCGCTCATCAGGCCGTCGAGCTGGACGGCGGTGACCATCTCGCGCAGGTCGAGTTTCACGTCGGGCAGCTTCTCGCGGGCGGCACTGAGAAGACGTGGGAGCACCACATGCGCAGAGGCCGCGGTGAACCCGATGACGACGGTGCCGAGGTCGCCCTCGGGGATGCGCTTGACGGTCTGGGCGGCGCCCTCGGCGAGTTGCAGGATGCGTCGCGCGTCGGGCAGGAATGCGACGCCGGCGGGGGTGAGGGTGACCGTGCGGGTGGTGCGGTCGATGAGTTGGACCCCTAGCTCGCTCTCGAGCTGCTGGATCTGCCGGCTGAGCGGCGGCTGGGTCATGTGGAGTCGTTCGGCGGCGCGGCCGAAGTGCAGTTCTTCCGCGACGGCGACGAAGCATGACAGGCGGGCCAGTGAAAACACCGATGCACTCCTTGCATCACTACACGCACTTTGCGCGGCGATGGTGCATCAGTCTAGTGCGCTAGCTTGAGCTGTGGCATGGACACGCGCGCTGAGCCGGCTGCTTCTCGCCGGGTCGATCCTCTTCGCGTCCAACGCCGTCGCGAGCGCGGACCCCAACGTGCTCTGGCGGATCGTGCATAACCAGTGTGTGCCGCATCAGCGGGAGCGTGATGAACCCGCCCCGTGTGCGGCGGTCAACAGCGGCGAGGGCTTCGCCCTGCTGAAGGACACCGACGGGGCCGCGCAGTACCTGTTGATTCCCACCGAGCGGATCACCGGCATCGAAAGCCCGGCGTTACTCGCTCCGGACGCCACCGACTACTTCGCGCAGGCATGGCTGGCGCGCGCCGCGGTCGACGAGCGGCTGGGACGCAACGTGCCCCGCGACTGGATGAGCCTCGCCGTCAACTCCGAGTTCGCGCGATCGCAGAATCAGCTGCACATCCACATCGATTGCCTTCGCGCCGATGTGCATGACGCGCTGACACGGCACGCGGGCGACATCGGACCGGTGTGGGCGCCGTTCCCGGAACCGCTTGCGGGCGACCGCTACAGCGCGATCGCGGTCGCTGGCGATGATCTCGGTGCGGTCAACCCGTTCCGGCTGCTGGCCGACGGCGTACCAGGGGCGCGCACCGACATGGGCCGCAGGACGTTGGTGGTCGCGGGCGCAGTGCTCAGCAACGGTCAGCCCGGCTTCATTGTTCTTGCGGGACTGGTCGATCCGGCCACCGGTGACACCGGCGGCGGCGAAGCGGTCCAGGACCACCAGGTGTGCGCGGCCCCGATGGCGGGAAAATAGCTCCGGTCAGGACGCGGCGGTGGGACGGCTGCGGTCCGGGCGGACGGTGACGGGCTGCAGGGCCTCCATGACCTGTGTCAACCGCGGGTACACGATGGCCGGGCCCAACCAGCGAGAGATGAAGCGGCGCAAGGCGAAGCTGTCACGTTCGGGCTCGCCTGGGTCGACGAGGATCGAGTGGAACGTGCGCAGCCCCAACTCGGCCAGTTCGTCGAGCGCCGCCTCGTCGTACCCGTGACTCTCCCAATCGACGTCGCACCGGTGCAGCATCGAGCGGCTGAAAGCCCTGGAGGTGTCGGAGGTCAGCGAGACAGTCGTTCCGCTCTTCGACCCGTTTCTGAGCAGGTTGGCGAAATGGGCGTCTTCGGCGAGTCTTTCGACCGCGAACGCGATGCCTTCGACCATCGCGGCGGCGGGTTCGGTCAACCCCCTGGTGTGCTCGGCGAGTTGGTCGAGAAAACCGTCGGCAGTGCGCATTCCGCTGGCCAACAACAGCTCTTCGGTGCTGGGGAAGTAGCGGTAGACGGTCTGTCTGGTGACACCGAGCATGCGCGCAACGTCGGCGATGCGCACGGCGGGTCCGCGCTCGGCGATGATGGCGTCGGCGACATCGAGGATCCGGTCGATCGCGTCCTCGTCCGTTGCCGGGGGATCGCCCGACCACCCGCGGCTAGGCATGCGAGAACTCGATCGGCAGCGTCTTAGGCCCGCTCAATTCCATCATCGGCTTCCACGGTGCCGGACCCGTGCGCGAGGGCTTGCCCATTCTGCGGGTCACGATCTTGAGGGCCTCGGCGAGCTCGAGCCGGGCCAGATTCGCGCCGAGGCAGTAGTGGATGCCGCCGCCGAAGGTCAGCACCGCTGGCGCGTCGGTACGGGTGATGTCGAAACGGTCCGGGTCGTCGTAGACCGCGGGATCCCGGTTGGCGGCGAGCGTATTGACGATGACCATCGTTCCAGCGGGAAACAGGTGGTCCGCGAACTCGGTGTCCTCGGTGACGGTGCGCAGGGTGCCGGATCCGATCGGCGAATGGCGAATGGTCTCTTCCACCGCACTGGCCGCCAGTTCGGGGTGCTGCGCCAAAAGCGCCCACTGGTCGGGATGGTCGATGAGCGCATCGAGGGAACCGGCCAATTGATTGCGGGTGGTGTCGGTGCCCGCAAGCAATAGCCCGCCGGCCAGCATGCGCAGTTCAGCAGCGTTGAGCCGATCACCTTCGTCCTCCGCGCGGATGAGGTCGGACAGCAGATCGTCGGTCGGGTTGTGGCGCCGTCGTGCGACCATCTCGTCGACGTAATCGTCGAGTTCGCCCCACGCCTGCATGACGAACGCTTGGTCGACACCGTCGGGATTGAACGTGAAGGCGGTGAAAATCTCGTCGGCCCAGCGCGAGAACAGCTGCCAGTCCTCGCGAGGTGCGCCGAGTAGTGCGCAGATGATCGGCACCGGGTACGGCCGGGCGATGTCGGCGACGATGTCGCAACGGCCTTCTGCGGCAACGTGATCGATGAGTTCGTTGATCACGTCCACGATGGTGTCGTGCATGCGTGCGCTCGCCCGTGGAGTGAATGCCTTGGACACCAGGCTGCGCAATCGGCGGTGCGGTTCGCCGTCGAGGCCGAGCAGGCTGTTGACGATCTTGTTCCACAGCGGTCCCGACGTGATGCCTTGCACCATGAGGTTCATTCCGGGCGGGATCGTGAAGCGCGGGTCGCGCAGCACCGTCCGCGCCAATTCGTGGGAGATGATCTCGGGCCCGAATGGCCCGATGGCGATCGGAGCCTGTTCTTGTGCCTGGCGGATCCGCGGATACACGACCGCGGGTGTGTCGTCGACGTCGTAGGTCAGGCTCGGGAGTCCGGCGTCGAAAACATTGGAGCAAAGCGTGCCGACGGTCATGGGGCCACCCATCAGAGGCTGAGGCGACAGAATGCTCAAAATGTATGACTTACTCGCTCTGAAGTCAACGATATCTGCAGGACAGACTTCTGCCATTCATACATAAATGTGAGAATGTCTCGTTAGGACGCTCAGCAGGGCGCTTCGATGCTGAAGGTTTTGTTCTCCGTCGCTCCCGGCTTGCCCGCTTCGGAGACGACGGCAGTCCCGGTGATTTTGTAGATGCCGCCTTCCGTGGCGGCTACGGCGTCGGCGACGTCGCCTCCCGAGATGGCGTTGAGGCCGGCGATGTTCTCGAGGTTGACGGTTCGGACGAGCAGATCGGGGCCGCCGAGCTGTAGGTAGGCGCGCGCACGGCCGGTGTCGGTCTTGGCATCGATGGTTAACGCCCATTGGTCCTGGGTGCACGAAACCCGCTGTGTCTGTTGCGATTTGTCGCCGATGGTGATCTTGCCTGAGCTCTGGGGCGGCTCGGCCGGCTCAGATCCGGTCAATCCGCATCCGGACGTCAGCGCTGCCGCGGTGAGCACGGCCAGTAGTCGACTATTCATCGAACACCTCCCCTTTCGTTGGGGGCTACCCGAAAACACCTGCGGGCAACCGCTCGTCGACATGAGCGGATCGAGACTTCGTGTCCGACACGGCACGTCGATACCGCACATTGGCTGACCAGCGGTGAGACAATACTGACGTGGGCGTCGGTAGGCATGCGCCAGTGGCGGAACCGAAGCGTGGCGTGCTGCGTAGGGTCATAGCCTTCGTGGCCAGCCTCGTGTTGTTCCTTGCCGTGCTCTTTGCCTTCGTTTCAAATGTCGTCGCTCGGCCGCATAACGTCTCGTCTGATTCGATGGCACCGACGCTGGATGCGGGCGAGCGCATCATCATCACCAAATTCGCATACCAGTCTCGTCGCATGGCTGTGCCGCGGGCCGGCGACATGGTTGTCTTCACGCCCCTGCCAGGGTGGAATACCGGCTACACGTCGATCCGTTCGCAGAACACGGCCCTGCGGTGGCTGCAGAATGCCGTGTCATTCTTCGGATTCGCGCCGCCGGATGAGAAGTACTTGGTCAGCAGGGTCCTCGCAGTCGGCGGAGAGACAATCGAGTGTCGCAGAAGCACCGGTATCACGGTGAACCGCGAACCGATCGCTGAGCCGTACCTGGGTCCGAAAATGCTTGACGCGGAACCGCCAACCGATCCGTGTTTTGGTCCTGAGTTCGGCCCGGTGCGGGTTCCGACGGAGCGGCTGTGGGTGATGGGCGACAATCGCACACACGCAACGGATTCCCGCGCGCACTGCGAAAGTCTCCCCGCCGATCTGGAGCGAGGAATCGCGTGCACTGGCGATCCGATGTCGGGCACGGTGCCGATGGAGGATGTCATCGGGAAGGCACAGCAGTTCTGGTAATTGCGTCAGGGTTACCAGCGGGGGCTGACGAACTCGTAAGTCGGATCGATGGTCTTCATGTAGCCGGTGTCGTCGCGGTCGCGAATCCCGCAGCGCACGTACTGCTCGTGCAGCGCGGCCAGCGAGTCGTCGTCGATTTCGATGCCCAGACCGGGCGTCGTCGGAACGGCGACCGCGCCGTCCTTGAACTCCAGCACACCGGGTTTGACGATCTCCTCGACCTTCCACGGCCAGTGCGTATCGCACGCGTAGGTCAGATTCGGCGTCGCGCCGGCGAGATGCACCATCGCGGCCAGGCTGATACCGAGATGCGAATTGGAATGCATTGATAGCCCCAATTGGAATGTCTCGCAGATTCCGGCGAGCAGCCGAGAGCGCTGCAGACCGCCCCAGTAGTGGTGATCGGAAAGCACCACGCGCACTGAGTCTTTCGCCACGGCGGGCCGAAGCTGATCGAATGCGACGACGCACATGTTGGTTGCCAGCGGCATCGGAGCCTGCTTCGCGACCTCGGCCATCCCGTCGAGGCCCGGCGTCGGGTCTTCGAGGTACTCCAGGATGTCCCACAGGGCCGACGCCACCTTGAGCGACGTCTCGGGCGTCCATGCGGCGTTCGGGTCCAGCCGCAGCGGGTGCTCGGGGAAGGCCCTGTGCAGTGCCTCGATGGCAGCGACCTCCTCCTCGGGAGCGAACACGCCGCCCTTGAGTTTGATGGCGCTGAAACCGTATTCGTCGATGATCCGCTTGGCCTGCTTGACGAGACCGTCGGGGTCCAGTGCCTCGCCGAACGCGTCGGGCTCGTGGCCGGGATGCGCGGCCCACTTGTAGAACAGATAGGCGCTGAACGGCACGGCGTCCCGGACCTTGCCACCCAGCAGGTCGGAGACCGGCCGTCCGGTGGCGTGGCCCTGGATGTCGAGGCAAGCCACCTCGAACGGTGAGAAGACCTGGTCGACGGCGCTGGCGGTGGTGATCATGCCCGCGGTGCCGATGGCGCGGTTGTCACCGCGCAGCCGGTCGGCGATCGCGGCGTGGATCGCGTTGAGCGAGAACACGTCCAACCCGGTGATCGCGTCGGCGGCGGCCTGCAGCCGGACGAGATGTGTCGAGTCGGCATAGGTCTCGCCGAGGCCGACGAGCCCGGCGTCCGTGTCGAGTTGGATGATCGCGCGCAACGCATACGGCTGGTGCACCCCGACGGTGTTGAGCAGCGGCGGGTCAACGAACGCGACCGGGGTGATCCGGGCGCCAGTGATGCGAATCCGGCTGGGGGCCACGACTAGCGGGCCTGGGCGAGCGCCTCGGACAGCACAGCGCGTCCGGCGGCGATGATCGACTGCAGCTCGGTGAGGTCAGCGGAGCTGGGCATGACCAGCGGCGGGCGGACCGGTCCGGCGGGGATGCCCTCCATCGCGACGCCGGCCTTCACGAGGGACACGGCGTAGCCCGGCACGGTGTCGCGCAGGCGCACGAGCGGATGGAAGAAGGCCGCCGATAAGGCGTCGACCAGTGCGTCGTTGCCCGACTCGAGCGCGTTGTAGAACGCGAGCGCCAGGTCGGGCGCGAAGGCGAACGTGGCCGACGAGTACAGCGGCACACCGATCGCGCGGTAGGCCTGCTGCGTGGTCTCCGCGGTGGGCAGACCGTTGAAGAACAGGAAGTCCTTGTCGACAGCGTCGGTGACCGCACGGACGATGCGCGCGACCTTGTCGAGATCGCCTGTGCCGTCTTTGAATCCGATGACGTTGGGGATCTTGGCGACCTCGATCGCCGTCGCCTCGGTGTAGCGGGCGTTGTTGCGGTTGTAGACGATCACCGGCAGATCGGTGGCCGCGGCGACCTCGCGGGTGTAGGCGACCAGGCCGGCGTCGGGCACCTCGACGAGGTACGGGGGAAGCAGCAGCAGGCCGTCGGCGCCGCTGTCCTTGGCGAACTTGGCGAACAGCTTGGCCTGGGCGACGGATCCGCCTGCACCGGCGTAGACCGGAACACGGCCCGCGACGGTCTCGACGGCCGTGCGGACGACGTCGCTGAACTCCTGCGGCTCCAAGGCGTGGAATTCGCCTGTGCCGCAAGCGATGAAGACGCCGCCGGGTCCGGCGTCGACGCCCTTTGCGACGTGGCGGGCCAGCAGGTCGAGGTCGACCGCACCGGTCTCGGTGAAGGGCGTGACGGGGAAGAACAGAACGCCGTCGAACTTGGGATGCATCGGGCTGGGCTCCTTGGTGAGTGGGGGTGGGTCAGTCGGCAGTGAGCTGGCCGTCGATGCGGCGCCACAGGTGGTCGGGATTTCCGTCGGCAATCGCGCTGGGAAGCAACGACTTCGGCACGTCTTGGTAGGCGACGGGCCGCAGGAAGCGTTCGATCGCCCGCGAGCCGACGGAGGTGCTGCGAGAATCGGAGGTGGCCGGGAAGGGGCCGCCGTGCACCATGGCGTGGCCGACCTCGACGCCGGTGGGCCATCCGTCGAACAGAATGCGCCCGGCCTTGAGTTCGAGCACCGGGAGAAGCCTTCCGGCCTCGGGGTAGTCGGACTCGTCGGCGTGCACGGTCGCGGTCAGCTGACCTTCGATGTTCTCGGCGACGGCCCGCATCTCGGCGGCGTCCTTGCAGCGCACGATGAGGCTGGACGAGCCGAACACCTCGGCCTGCAGGCCTTCGGAGTTCAGGAAGGTGGCGGCGTCGGTGCCGAACAGGGCAGCGCGGCAGGCGCATTCGTTGTCGCCGACTTCACCACGACCGATGAGGTCGGCTTCCTTGCTCAGTGCGGTGACACCGTCGGCGTAGCTGCCCGCGATGTTCGGGGTGAGCATCGGAGTGGCGGGGGAGGCAGCGAGCGTGTCGCGGGCGGCGGTGATGAAGTCGTCGAGACCCGGACTGTCGGCGGCGATGACAAGGCCGGGGTTCGTGCAGAACTGGCCCGACCCCATGGTGAGGGAACCGACGAACGCCTTGCCGAGGTCAGCGCCGCGGGTACTCAGGGCGCCGTCGAGCAGGAACACCGGGTTGATGGAGCTCATCTCGGCGTAAACGGGGATGGGCTCGGGCCGGCCAGCTGCCGCAGCGACGAGAGCTGTTCCGCCGGAACGGGATCCGGTGAATCCGACGGCCTTGATGCGGGGGTCGGTGACCAGCGCGATGCCAAGGTCGGGGCCGGATCCGAAGAGCAGCGAGAAGGTGCCCTTGGGCAGGCCGGCCTCGGCGACGGCGTCTGTGATCGCGCGGCCGACGAGCTCGGAGGTGCCCGGATGGGCGTCGTGTCCCTTGACGACGACCGGGCATCCGGCGGCCAGCGCCGAGGCGGTGTCACCTCCTGCGACGGAGAATGCCAATGGGAAGTTGGAGGCGCCGAAGACGGCGACCGGGCCGAGCGGCACCGCGCGCTGACGGATGTCGGGCCGCGGCGCGGGCTGACGGTCGGGCAGGGCGGGATCGATGCGGGCACCGTTCCACGAGCCCTCGCGCAGGACGGACGCGAAGAGGCGGAGCTGACCGGTGGTGCGGCCGACCTCACCGGTGATGCGGGGGGTCGGAAGGCCGGACTCGGCCGTGGCTCGCGCGATGATCGCGTCCTTGACCGCCTCGATGTTGGCGGCGACGGCTTCGAGGAATTCGGCGCGCTGCTCGGACGTGGTGGCGCGGTAGATCGGGAAGGCGGCGGCTGCGGCGGCACAGGCGGCGTCGACGTTGGAGGAGTCGCCGTGGTTATAGGCGGGCTCGAGGGCCTCGCCGAGCGAGGGGTCGAAGGCGTTGATGGGCGTGCCAGATCCGCGGACGGGTTCGCCGGCGATGAGCATCTGTCCGGTGGGTCCGGTGGTCCGCAAAGAGCCCGCAATGGTGGCAGTCATGACTTCCTAGGCCGTCGATGGTCGCTGGTCTGCCACTTACGTTAGGAGCCCGATCCATGCCTGTCCAAGACTGTTTTGGGCATGACTGATGCACAGGATGGATCAATAGAGAGGTGGGACTGGTCCGCTAGACCGCGGAACGAACGTGCTGGTGGCACCGCGCCGAGCGGGTCAGCTGCTCGAGTGCCGACGTGAGGTCGTCGACGAGCGGCAGTTCACCATCGGGATCGCAGATCGACAGCAGGCGTCGCACGGGATGACTCCCGACGAGGATCCAGTCGACGTCGTTACGGGCGCAGTGCACGCTGATGTAATACAGCGCGGTGAAAGCCTGGGTGCCTGCGAAGTCGACGGCCCGCAGATCGAGCACCAGTTGGCGCGAAATCCCGGTGTGCTCCTCGACGAAATGGCCGAGCTCGCGCCCGTTGCGGGCGTCGATCTCGCCGATCACCGCCACCGCGAGTCGCGACGTGGCCAGCCGTCGCACTGCGAACGTCGCTCTGCCGCACTGTCGGTGTTCATCTACCGAAGCAGGATCCGGGCGACCGATACGAACGGTCCCATCCCTCATGCACAACCCCAAGATCGTTTGGTTAGAGGTGTCGCCGGAGATCAATCCCGGATGAGTCCCAGGACGACACGAAGCGCGCCGGCGGGCTGGGAGCTCAACCAATCTTGAGGGTAGTACGAATTCCGTCGTCCGTCAGCAGCTTCAGAAAACTCTCAGTTGTGTTTCCCTGCAAGACTTTTGGTCAGCTGGACTAAATGTGGGCTTGCGCGTACGTCAGTAACTGCGCTTATGCACGACGGAAACCATTGCGACCAGGCGGAAAGCCTGGGTCAATCATCTCCAGCGGTTTGCTATTTCCGTCAGCTACAGCGCGTCGGTCTTGACGTTCTCGCCCGCAGCCAACAAGTAGGACGCGACGTAGCCGAGCACCTCATCGGCCGCCGCGAATCCGCCGAGATGACTCTCGTCCGGCATGAGGATGAGCTCGGCGTCGGGGAGCCGCTCGGCGGCCTTCTTGGCGTCATCGAATCCGATGATGGAGTCGGCGTCACCGTGCCACCACCGCACCGGCACCTTGACGTCCGCGAGACGGAATCCCCAGTCACGCCCACAGAGACGGGCATCGTCGAGCAGGGCCTGGAACGGCACCTTGCCGTCGAGGACGTGGATGATGTCGTCGATGAACATCGCCTCGATGTCGGGATCGCTGAAGACCCGTTGATCCCCGGCGGGCATGATCTTGGTCAGGCCGCGGTAGGCGACGTGCGCGAGCGGGATGATCGGCAGCAGCAGTCCGGCGGTGATCCGGGCGAAGGGTTCGCGCATGGCGGAGAGCACGGCGCCATAGCGGTGGGCCATGGTGATGGCACCGCTCGCGGTGGCGTCGGGTCCGACCGATGGCGTTACCCCGCCGAGAACGGCGACCGCGACGACGCGGCCGGCAAGCGCGCCGGTGCCTGCACAGGACAACGCATAGGGTCCACCGCCGGAGAGGCCGACGACGCCGAGACGTGCGGCGCCGAGTGCGTCGGCCACACATGCCATGTCATCCGCGAAATCGGAAATCGACTCGTAGACGTGCGGGTCGGACAGTCCGGAGCCGGGCCGTTCGATCAGGACGACGCGAAGACCGAGCTCTTCGGCGGCGCGCCGACCGACGAGCGGCAGCTGGCGTCGGCCCCCTGGGGTCCCGTGAAACCACAGGACGACGGGGCCGTTCGGATCGCCGTACTCGGCGTAGCCGATGCGGCGGCCGTCAGGAAGATGGAACCGGCCCTCGGCACGGGGGTTCTCGATGGCAGGCACGCCGGGTGGGCGCCGCCAGAGATTGAGCATGCTCATGCGCTACAAAGACTCCTTTGTCTGTAAGTAGCCAAGATCATCGCATCTTGGGGTCTTCGCCGGTCAGCTCGCCTCCGGCCAGCCGGGTGACGCGGGCTCCGGAGTCGGCGGCGTATCGAGTGACGCCGTGATGTTCGCGTCCCGCTCGGTGCGCCAGTGCGGCAGCAGATCGGAGCATTGCGAGATCCGTCGCGCTCCGTCGACCTGCTCGTCGGCGGTGGACTCATCAGTGATCAGAGTCCCCCAGCGGACATCGTTGGCGCCGGTGATGCGCCACGGCCCGAAGACGTCTCCGCCGGGCGCTGGGTTGGGCCCGCTTTGGTCGGTCACCTCCGCAGGGGCGTCGGCGGCCGGCGGGCTGTCGGTGAACTCGACCCGCCACACCTTCATGCCGTTGACGTCGCCGAGGCCCCTACGACTCGAGGCGTATCTGACGACGGACACGTACTTATCCTCGTCCTCACCCTCGCGGAAGATCTTGTAGAGGCCGTCGCACACGTACGCGCGGTAGCCGCCCTCGATCGGCGTGATCTCGAGGATGTGGAAGAACTCGTTGCCGAAGAATGGGACCGGGGGACCGAACTGCTCGACGTCGGTCAAGGGTCGGATGCCGGATAACTCAGCGGGGGCGTCTGAGTTGGGTGGCGGCCGTTGCGGGACGGCGCGATCGAATCCCGGATACGCGTCGCCGTTCTCTTGAGTGAATTGCGCGATCCGGTACGACTCCAGATATGCGCGCAGCGGCACCGCCGGGCCGGATACGAGGTCGATGCCCGGCTCGGCCGCCCACCGGAACCGGAAGTCAGCCAGATTCTGCGGCCAATTCGCGAAGGTCGGCGCGGGCGCTTCTTCAGCGCGGCATCCCGTCAGTCCCACCACGATCAGCAGGAGCGCCGCGCAGCACCGCACGATCGATGTCACGCTCGCTATCCTCCCGTGTGCCCCGTCGGCGTGGGGAGCGCGTCCCGGTAGGCGTCCTCGTAGTCCTCGATGCCTGCCTTCACGGTCGGGTCGATTCCCATGAAGTAGTCCGTGAACGCGGAACGGAAGTCGCCGAACTCGTCCTGCTTGATGGGCTTGAGTTGATTGGTCTCGGGGTCGATCAGGTCGAATTCGCCGAAGACGGACGGATCGCCGAGGTTGGCGTCGATCAGTCGCTGCGCCACCGCGTACTGCATCATTTCGGAACTCTGCTGGGCGATGTAGGTCGGGTCGGCGCCTGCGGGCGCGTCGCCGACGAAGATCTGGTGCAGCGGATCGCCGGGAACCTTATCGCTCCAATCCAGAATCGTCGAGACGCCTGGGATCTCCCCACCGATCGTCTTGGCGACGTCAAACCACATGCCGCGGCTCTCGTAGGCCAATACGTCCTGCAGGTTGCCGTACGCGATCGCGTCGTTGTCGGCGATGTTCGCCGCGGAATCGATGACGCCACGCAACGTACCGGCTGACTGCAGATCGCCGGTGTTGACCGTGCCGCCGTCGATGATGGACTGCTCGAAATTGGCTTGGTACTGCAGGCCGTTGAGATACGCCTGGCTGTTGAGGGTGGTGGCGGCGTCCGCATTGCTGTCGATCACGGCGAACAGATCGCGCATGACCGGCATCTCCGGGTTCTTCATGTCATCCAGCGGGCGGAAACCCTGGCTGTCGTCCAGCGAATTACCGAGCATGTCGTCGATGTAGGGCCTGTTTGCCTCCGCGAGTGCCTGGGTGAGCTCGGGATTGAGCTGGCCGACCGACTGCCCGTCAGTGCCGGGGATGTCGAGCAATTTCGGCGTGTTGTCGCCGCCGATATATGAGTCGACCGCATGCATGATCTGACCGGCGCGCGTCGCCTGTTCCACCTGGGTGGGGTCGGTGAGGTCGGTCGGGACAGCGCCGGTGCCGTTGAGCAGGGTTCCGGCCGCGGCGCCGTCGTCCGCCCACTGATGGGTGAACAGATCTTCGATGAACGCGTCGTTGTTCGGCCGCCCGCCGGCGCCGACGAGCTCGCTGTGCACGGCCATCTGGTCGCGTCCGGCCGCGCTGAGCATGTCCTGCACCGCCGGGTCGATGCGTTGCTGTGTCCATTCGACGTTCTCGGACCACGGGTAATACGGCGGGTTGTGCGTGCCGTGCAGGACCTCTTCCGACTTGTCCAGCAGGGCCTTGTCCAGCGCCGTCCCATGCTGCAGGTTGGCGTCGCCCGCACTCACGATCGCCGCGATGTCGCGGTAGTTGTTCAGTTCGGGGAACGGATTCTCGTAGTCGGGCATCTCGATGGTCGGATTGCCCTGCTCGTTGGTGCCTTGTGTCGGCACGGCAATCCCACGTGTCGGCCGCTCGAAGGTTTCGCGGATACCCGACGGCAGGTTCGCCATGCCGCCCTGCGTTGGCACGCCTTGCCCGGGGTCGCCGGCGGTGGTGATGTTCTCGTTGCCGAGCAGCTGCAGCGCGTCGGTGACGGCGCCACCGTTCTGGCCGTTGGCGTTCATCTGGTCGATCATCGAGCGAATCTCGGCCGGGGTCTTGCCATCCAGCGACCGCGAAAGATTGTTGAGGTACTCCATCTGGCTCGTCGGCAGCACCAGATCGCCGCGCACCAACGCCTCCTGCTGCTCGGGCGTGAGATTGGTGTTCTCCTCGAGGCGCGCCATTTCCTCCGGCGTGAGTTGCCCGTCTTGCAGTGACTGTCCGTCGTTGGTGCCCTGCTCGCCGGGAAGCGCGGGGTCACCTCCGGTCGCGGCGGTCAGCACCCGCGCCAAGTCGGCGTCCGCTTCTTCGGCGGCGGCCAGCACGGCCACCATCTTGTTCTCGACCTCTTCGGTCTTCTTGATGAGATCGTTGATGTCTTCTTCCGACCACCCGGTGGTGTCGGGCGGGATCACCGAGTTGGTGGCCAGGTCGATCTGAACGTGTGGCGCGGCGTTGGCGTAGTCGAGCAGGCTCTGCAGGTCGTTCTTGACCTTGCGGACATCGGCGGCGGCTTTCCCCGCGCCCATAGCGACGAGGAAAGCTTCCTTCTGTGACAGCGACAGCGTGGTGGCCGATTGATTGATCGCCTGCTGTGCGGCTTCGCCGGCTTCGCCCTTCCACGTCCCGAACACCGACAGGTTGCGCAGGGTTTCCGCCGTCTCACCGCTGGTGCGGGCACGCTGCGCCGCAGCCTGCGACACTTCGTCGATCTGCTCGGGTTGCCAACTCTGAACGTCGGCAAGCGTTATCCCCACGGATTACAGCCCCAGGTCCGTACCCGCGTTTTCGATCTCGGTGGCCCCTTGGTTGTCGGTGCTGACGTAGTTCGCGGCGGCTGACTTGAAACCTTCGACGTGCGCGATGAGTTCGTTGTAGTGCCGGGTGGAGTCTTCCTCCCACTTCGTCGACAGCTTGGCGAGCGCGTCCCCGCTCGTCCCGATCCACCCGGCTTGGGCGGTACCGATGCGCTCCTGCGCGACGCCATGGTCGGCTCGCAGGCCGTCGGCAGCCACGTCGACATGGTCGGCGGCCATCTTCACCTCGACCGGATCGACCCGCAAGTCCTTGCCCATGTACTACAACCCCACCCTCGCGATAGCAGCATTCGTGTTTGCTGAAACATTACCATCGGTCTGAGCACCCCCTGTACGCCAATTTTCACGCGGCCGAGGGCCTTGGCCGTTAGCTGCTGTTCAGGTGGGTTCAGCTGGCCACTTCTCGGAAGAATTTCAGCCAGCCGGGCGGTTAGGACCCTCATTTTGCCACGATGCGCGCAGATGCACGCGATATACGGCGTTTGCTGACAGACGAGGAGTTGGAACAGGTTTCGAACGCATGTGCGATGGCAACTCTGCGGTCATGACCAATGACACTCAACAAGCCCCGCTGGAGAACGCCGAGAAGGATACGTCGGAATGGGTGACGGGCGATGAGCCCATGACCGGACCTCAGCGCAGTTACCTGAATACTCTCGGCCAGGAGGCCGGGCGGGACATCCCCGACGATCTGACCAAGGCGCAGGCGTCCGAGCTCATCGACGAGTTGCAGCAGCAGACCGGGCGCGCTAGTTAGGGAATGCGCTTCGACCCGACACGGTTTGGCCGTATATGGCCAAGATGAGCAGTGATGACCGCGAGAAGTTTCTGTCCGATCTCCACGTCGGCGTGGTCGCGGTCGAACGCAAGGACCGCGCCCCGTTGAGCGTGCCCATCTGGTACGGGTACGAGCCCGGTGGCGACGTGTTGTTGTGGACTGAGTCCGACTCGGTGAAGCACAAGCTGATTCGCGCCGCCGGCCGGTTCTCGATCACCGCGCAGGACGAGCAGCCGCCGTACAAGTACGTGACCGCCGAGGGCGACGTGACCGAGATCGGGCCGGCTGCTGACGCGGAGGTGCGTCAGATCGCGGTCCGTTACCTCGGCGAGGAGGCGGGCAATCAGTTCACCGACGCCAACCTGACGTCGACGTCCGTGCTCATCCGTATGCGCCCGCAGCGGTGGTTGAGTTTCGACTACTCAGACGAGTGACTGTCGGCGGCGTCGCAGCGCGGTAGCCGTCGCGATGACGACGAGCGCGACGGCGATTGAAGCCGTCACCGACAAGAACACGCTGTCGCGGTCGGCCGCACCGATGACGATGGCGACCAGGGCCCACACGACGCCGATCGTGTAGCCGAGCGTGCCTCGCAGCATCGTCGTCAGTATCAGTGCGCTGAGGGTGGCGGCGGCCAGCACGACGAACTGCCATCCGGCGGCCGAGGCGGAAACGCCGCTATTGATAAGTGCCGCGGCGACATTCGCGAAGACGGCGATGCTGCTCCATCCAAGATAGAGACCGAACGTCACCGTCGTCAGGACCGCGACCCACGGTGGACAGGTCAGATCATGGCGACGTCGCACGAGCAACCGCATGATGTGGATGAGCGCGGACACCATCGCGGCGAAGACGGCGACACTGACCCACAGCCAGTCCTGCGCGGCCACCATCAACCAGACGCTGAATCCGACGAACGCGACGCTGGTGTCGATGAGGACGCTCGTCTCCCACCACGAGCCCAATCCGTAGCGCAGGATCGCCAGCGCCGTCGCCGCACTCAGCAGGGTGATCAGACCCCACAGGCTGAAGGCGTAACCGGCGGGTGTGATGAGCGCCTGGTTGGTCGCGCCGGACTTCAAGAAATCGGGCGCCACGGCGTTCGCGACCAGTGGCGCGACGAGCTGGGTGAGTGCCAGGGCCGCGGCGATCCACCTCCATGACCGCACCGACGGGGCACTGCTGTGTACCTGTGCAGTGGTCAACGGTCTCCTCTCATGTGCGTCATTACGTATTCGGAACCAGAGCCACCGCGGATCGGCACATGCGCATGCGCGTAAAGGCGCACAATCACCGAGACGACGACGCCGCCTCGGTAGGGGGAAGCCATGAAACGACGATCGGCCGCAGTCCTGGGGGTGGCCGCGACGGTCGTGGCGGTTGGGGTTGCGCCGGCGGCCTCAGCGCAGCCCGGCACCTATAACCCCGTGGCCCAATACCTGCGCACGGCCGGCAATGTGCGCTGCGTGGTGACCAAGGAAGCGGCCGCATGTGAACGGCCCGGAGGATTCGTCGGTGCCCCGGCCGGGCAACCCGTCGCGTCGGTGGCCGCCGACGGCACGTTCAGTTGGGTCGAGGGCGGCATCGGGCCGACGTCTGGTGAAGAGGTGACGATGGTCAACCCGCAGCCCTATCGGTACCACGGCTGGGGCCTGCTGCTGACGATCGAGGGCACGCGTCTGACGAACATCAAGAGCGTCCACGGCATGAACGTCTCCATCGACGGGACGACCGTCACGCCGTACTGATCGGGCCGTCAACGTCCGCCTCGACGGACACGACGTCGGCCATGGGATCAGCCGACTTGATACAGGTCGCGCGACACGTTGAAGAAGTGTCCGGTGTCGTTGTCCAGACACAGGATTCCGGAGACTTGGCTATTGCAAGAGATGGAGCCGAAGATGGCGACCTTGCCGTAGTCGAGGGTGGCCTGCGGCTCAGGAAGGTTCTGGCCGTAACAGCTGAACACGGCGGGGCTGTCCTCGGTGAGTTCGACCCGGTCGCCCCAGTTCAGTTGGCAGTCGGGGGACCGCGGCGGAGCTTGCCATGCGTGTTGGACGACCTCGCAGCGGACGGTGTTGCGACCGTCAGAGTCGAACATCGTGCAGCGGATATTGCCCGACGGCGACTGGAACGGCCCGGTGATCGGCTCGACGTTCACGCCCGGACGACCTTCGGGCGGAGTGATCGTCACCGTGGCAGGTGATGGGGCGGTGACGGTCACCGTCGAAGGGGGTGCGGCGGTTGCGGTCACTGTCTCGGGTGCCGGTGTTGACGTCGGGGACGCGCTGGTTTCCGCTGGAGCTTCATCCGACGACGAACAGGCGGCCGTCGCGACTGCGAGCGCGAAGCACGCGATCACGCCGACTCGGCGCAACATCGGTTGTTGGCGGTACGCGCTGTTCGTCATGTCACCGGTTCCCCTCCGTCGATTGATCTTGACCAGTGTCGCCTGTGACGCGACTTGTGTCCTGGATTGGGCCGAGGGCGCATGAAGTGGATGGCGGGCGCTGAAGCTGGGCTCAGCGACGCACTTGACGGATGTCACATCGTTGCTGAGATTTGATGTACGCCACTCTCAGCAGTGGCACTACCCGTGTGTGCACTACCCGAATTGCCTGGATAGTGCAGTTGCAAACCGTGATCTCAACGGCAAGGGAAGATCGTAGTAGATCACGCCTCGGCAGTTGTAGTTTGCTACGCGCTCGGGCGTGTCGGTAGCCTCCCCGTCCGATGGGAAGACACGCATTGCCGAAAACGCGGAAACGGTCGCCGATGGCGGTCGCCGCGGGCGTCGCCATCGCCACGTTGTTTGTCGTCGGCGCAGACGCGTATCCGCATATGGACGGCGATGTCCTCTGCTGCGAGACGGTGGTGGCTTCTAAACCGGCAGCAGTGCCCCCGACTGCGGCGCACCCGGTCCCCCCGCCCACCTTGCCCATCGGTGTTGCGCAGGAGCAGGGACTGCAGGTCGACACGATCTTGGCGGCCCGCGCGGTGAGCGCGGCGTTTCCCGAGATCCTGAACATCGGCGGGGTCCGCCCGGATTCCTTGAAATGGCATCCGCACGGGATGGCCATTGACGTGATGATTCCGAACGCGCGCACGCCGGCCGGGAAAGCGCTCGGCGACAGCGTTCTGGCGTATGTCCTGGCGAATGCGAAGCGCTTCGACCTGAATCACGTGATCTGGCGGCAGACCATCTACAAGCCCGACGGCTCGCAGAGAGCGATGTCGGATCGCGGCGGCGACACCGCGAATCACTACGACCACGTTCACATCGCCACGGACGGCGGGGGATACCCGCGGGACGGGCAAACCTACCTCCGTTAGTTCGACAACCGATTGGCGGGCCGCGAACCGGGTAGTGCTCAGCCATGGATGTCACACCGGAGCACAGCGGAGATTCGTTCGACGTCCTGATCGTGGGCGGCGGCAACGCCGGGCTCAGCGTGGCGGCTCGTCTGCTGCGACGCGGAGTCGTCAAGGTCGGCGTGATGGAACCGCTTGCGGTGCATACGTATCGCCCACTCCTGTCCTATGTCGGCGGTGGTCAGGCGTCACGAAGCAGCGCCGAACGCACACAGGAGTCAGTGACCCCGGACGAATGCACATGGCTGCAGGACTCTGCCGTCGGCGTGGACGCCGAATCGCAGACGGTGCGATGCAGAAGTGGCCGCGTCTACAGGTATGCCGACCTGGTTCTCGCGCCTGGACTCGTCCCCGATGAGGACGACCTGGCCGACGTCTTCACGGCCGTCGACAGCGAAGCAGTGGCAAGCAACTATCTCGACCACGCCGAAAAGACATGGCAACTGGTCGAGTCCATGACGGACGGGCACGCGGTGTTCACGGTGCCGCGGCCGCCGGTGAGTTGCACGGGCACCACGCTCAAGCCGTTGTTCCTCGCGGCGGCGTATTGGTCGCGGACGGAGCGTCTAGACGACATCGACATCACGCTGATCGTCGATAGGCCGGACCTGCTGGGCGTCGCGGAAATCGACGACCGGCTGCGGCGCTATCTCAACGAGATCGGCGTACAGGTGCTGAACAACGCCACCGTCACCGGTGTGCACACCGCGGAGCGGAAGCTGGCGGTCCGGGTGGGGGACGGTGTCGAGCAGAAACTGCAGTATGACCTGTTGCATCTCGTCCCGCCGTTTCGCGGACCTCGATGGATCGAGGCGTCGGGCCTGGCCGATGCCGACGCGCACGGAGTGGTGGACATTGACCCGAAGACCTTCAGGCATCGGGTTCACGCCAACGTGTGGGCGCTAGGTGACGCGGCGAACGTGGGCACGGACCCGTCGGGCGGAGCGATACGACGCCAATCGGCGATCCTGGTCGACAACCTGATGGCGGCACGCCACGGTGGCCGGTTCAAGGAGTACGACGGCTATACGGTGGCGCCGATTGCGACCGACACGAACCGGCTGATGTTCGGCGAGTTCGACCGGACGGGGGCGCTCACGAGTTCGTTGCCGTCGTTCGTCGATCCGCTGAAACCGCGTTGGTCGGCATGGGCGTTCGACCGTTACGGTCTGCCGCAGATGTACTGGAATCTCATCCTCAAAGGGCGGCTCTGACGCCGGTCAGCGCGACCGCTTGCGCTTGGAAGCCCGCAACACCACGTCGACGGCCGCCTCGATGACGTCGTCGTCCGGCACCGAACCGAACATCATTGTGGGACAAGCGACCACACCGGCGAGCATGGAGATCGCTGCCTCCAACTCCGCGCCACTGAAGGCCTCGGCGAGCATGCCCCGGATCGGCTTCTGGCCGTCGGTGTTGATCTGATCGCGCACGCGCGCCATCTCGTCGACTGACGCCCACTGCGCCATAACGGCCAAGATTTGGTCGAGTCGGTAATCGAGGACCACCCCGCGGAACACCTTGAGCTCGCCGATGAGGTCTGCGCGCAGGTTGCCCGTCGGCTCCTGGTGCGGCATATCGCCGATCGCGTCGAGCGCCAGCAGGATGAGATCGACCCGCGACGGCCAATGCGTGTAGAGCGTCGTTTTCGAGTAGCCGGCGAGCTCCGCGACGTGACCGTGCGTCAAGGCATCCGAGCCCTCGTCCGTCAGCACTTTCAGCGCGACACGCGAGACGTCGGCCCTGGTTCGGGCTACCCGCGCATCCTGCGCAGCGTCGCCAGAGGCGAAGCGCTCGGCAGGAGTCACGGCGATGCCCTTTCTCAATGGCCCTTGACACTGGCCTAGAAGTTATCTAATGAACGGAATGTCCAATATTGGAAAAATTAATCATAACTGAACGTTTAGGCCATTAGTGGACCGGGGATCCAGCGCCAAGAGGGCGGGTCGCGGAGGGCTCGCATCGCAGAACGTCATCGACGCTGAGTCAACGAAAGGCCGTATCCATGTCCGCAATCCTGTTCGGATCCATCAGCACGCTCGCCGACACCTCGGAGCTGCAACGCCGCGCCTTCAACGAGGCGTTCGCCGCGCACGGCCTCAACTGGCAGTGGTCGCGTGACGACTACCGGGAGATGCTGGGATCCAACGGCGGCGCGCAGCGCATCGCCGACCATGCCGCCTCGTGCGGTGACGACGTCGATGCCGCGGAAGTCCACGCCGCCAAGTCGGCGATCTTTCAAGAGCTGCTCGGCACGCAGCAGATGACGGCGCGCCCGGGTGTCGCCGAGACGATCAAGCGGGCCCGCGAGGGCGGGCACAAGGTCGGCCTCGTCACGACCACCTCGCGCGAGAACGTCGCCGCACTACTCGATGCCCTGCGGGGCGAGATCGACCCCGGCGACTTCGACATCGTGGTCGACAAGTCGGCGGTCGAGGACCCGAAGCCCGCGCCGTCGGCGTATCTCTACGCGCTGAGCGAGCTCGGCGTCGACGCGGCGGACGCGGTCGCGATCGAGGACAACGAAGGCGGACTCAAAGCCGCTGTTGACGCGGGCATCGCCTGTGTGGCGTTTCCGAATGAGAACACCGCAGGAGGCGACTTCGGCGACGCCACCGAGACCGTCGACTCCATTGACCTCGACCGTCTGTCCGAGCTGGCCAACGCCTGACCGCCCCGAGAGCCGAGGAGAACATCGTGAGCAACATGCAGGCACGAGTCACCAGCGACGACAAGGCCTTTCACGTCGAGGGTTACGAGAAGATCGAGTACGACCTCGTCTACGTCGACGGCATCTTCCACCCCGCTCAGTACGAGCTCGCAGACTGCTACCGCCCGTACGGACGAGCGCTGATGGTCGTCGACGAGACGGTCTACGAGCTCTACCGGGACCGCATTCACACCTATTTCGACTGCCACGGTATCGCGCTCACGGTAGTGCCGGTCCAGATCCGCGAGACGGCGAAGTCACTGGATACGTTCGAGCGGATCGTCACTGAGTTCGACGCCTATGGCCTGGTGCGCACTGAGCCGGTACTCGTCGTCGGCGGCGGATTGACTACAGACGTAGCGGGTTTCGCGTGTGCGAGCTACCGGCGCAACACGCCCTATATCCGGATCCCGACCACGCTGATCGGGCTCATCGATGCGAGCGTGTCGATCAAGGTCGCGGTGAATCACGGCAAGAACAAGAACCGTCTCGGTGCGTACCACGCGTCGCAGAAGGTGTTCCTCGACTTCTCGTTTCTCGCCACGCTGCCTACCGATCAGGTGCGCAATGGCATGGCGGAGCTGATCAAGATCGCCGTGGTTGGCAACGAGAACATCTTCACTCTGCTGGAGACGTATGGTCCGGAGCTGCTGCGTACCCGGTTCGGTCATCTCGACGGGTCGAAGGAGCTGCGAAGTGTCGGGCACCGGCTGACGTATCAGGCCATCGCGACGATGCTTGACTTGGAGGCCCCGAACCTGCATGAGATCGACCTCGACCGCGTCATCGCCTTCGGTCATACCTGGAGTCCCACACTGGAACTCACGCCACCGACGCCGTTCTTCCACGGTCATGCCATCAACATCGACATGGCGCTGTCGGTGACGCTGGCCGAGCAGCGCGGGCTGCTGTCGACCGCCGACCGCGATCGGGTCCTGGGTGTCATGAGTTCTCTGGGCCTGGCTCTCGACAGCGAGCATCTCACGCCCGATTTACTCAGCAGTGCGACCGCCGCGATCCTCAAGACCCGCGACGGCCGACTGCGGGCCGCAGCCCCCGACCCCATCGGACAGTGCACCTTCCTCAACGACGTCACCATCGAAGAGCTCACTGACACACTGACTTTGCACAAGAAGCTGTGCCTGGAGTTCGACCGCGGCGGAGACGGCGTCGACATGTTCGCGCCAGAACCTGCTCATGTTTGACGTCGATCGGCGAGAAGGGGTAGCCGGACGTCCGGTGACCCCGACGACCATCCTCGCCGCCGAGTTGTGCGACATCTACGCCGAATTGGATGCTTGGGGTGGCGCGCCTCTACAGCTGCTCAATCGACTTCAGCATGCGCGGGACCTCGCTGACGGTCTGGACTTCTATCTGCATCGCCGCACGACGCCGGAGTCGCCTGCGCTGGCACGTCTCGCGCAGCGCACGATGGACGCCGACTGGGCGGCGCGGTCTAGCGGGGCGTTGGAGCAGGAGATGCTGTGCGGCCACGTCGAAGGACAGGTGCTCAATTTCTTGGTGCGGCTGTCGGGCGCTCGGCGGGTGCTGGAGATCGGAATGTTCACCGGCTATTCGGCGTTGGCGATGGCCGAAGCGGTGCCTGCGGACGGTGTCGTGCTGGCATGTGAGGTCGATGCCGACGTGGCGGCGTTCGCGCGCAGCTGCTTCGACGATTCTCCGGCCGGGGACCGCATCACCGTCGAGGTCGGTCCGGCGATGGACACGCTGCAACGTCTGGCAGCGGCCGGTGATTCGTTCGACTTCGTCTTCATCGACGCGGACAAGGCGGGCTATCTCGGGTATCTCGACCTGCTGCTGGACAGCACGTTGCTGGCACCGGACGCGGTGATCGCGGTGGACAACACGTTGCTGCAGGGCCAGTCGTACACCGGTGTCGGGGTGACCGCGAACGGCCAGGCGATCGCATCGTTCAACAAGGCGGTGGCCGACGACCCGCGGGTCGAGCAGGTGATGCTGCCGCTTCGGGACGGGTTGACCTTGATCCGGCGGGCGACGTGACCGCGACTTTCCTCCCCACGATCCCAGCGCCGCCCGCGACGACGAAACCGGCCTTCGGACGTACGCTGGCGGCGCTGGCCGGGCTGTGCCTGGTCGCGCCGGTCAATCTTGCTGTTGTCCTGGTGGCACTCGCCACACGGAAGGCTTTGCCCCGCAGCGCAACCGGCGCACCGCGCACGGTCCTGATCAGCGGCGGCAAGATGACGAAGGCGCTGCAGCTGGCGCGGTCGTTCTACACCGCGGGCCATCGGGTGGTGCTGGTCGAGTCGAAGAAGTACCGGTTCACCGGTCACCGGTTCTCACGCGCCGTCGACCGGTTCTACGTGGTGCCGGAGTGCACGGCTCCGGGATACGCCAGGGCGCTGCTCGACATCGTCCGCCGCGAGAAGGTCGACGTCTACGTGCCGGTGTGCAGCCCGGCGGCGAGCGTGCCGGACGCCGAGGCGCGGGCGCTGCTGGACGAGGTGTGCGAGGTCGTGCACGCTCACAGGACAGAGGTGCGGCTGGTCGATGACAAAGTCGAGTTCTCTCGCATCGCACGATCGTTCGGCTTGCGGGTGCCGGACTTCCGCCGCATCACCGATCCGGCGCAGATCGACGAGTTCGACTTCCCGCCGGGCCGCGACTACATCCTGAAGCGCATCGCGTACAACCCGGTGGGCCGCATGGATCTCACGCGACTGTCCGCCGAAACCCGTTCGCGCAACGCCGAGTTCGCCCGCAGCCTCGACATGTCGGCCGACGATCCGTGGATTCTGCAGGAGTTCATCGAGGGCGACGAGTACTGCACGCACGGCACCGTGCGTAACGGGCGACTGCAGGTGTACGGGTGCTGCGAGTCGTCGGCGTTTCAGATCAACTACGAGCACGTCGACAAGCCGGAGATTCGGCAGTGGGTCGAACGTTTCGTCGGTGCGCTGGGTGTGACGGGTCAGCTGTCGTTCGACTTCATCGAGGCTGACGACGGGCACGCGTATGCGATCGAGTGCAATCCGCGCACGCACTCGGCGATCACGATGTTCTACGACCATCCAGCGGTCGCCGAGGCCTACCTGCAGGACGGCCACGCATTGATCACGCCGACGCCGGCGTCGCGGCCGACGTACTGGCTGTATCACGAGGTGTGGCGGCTGCTCACGGAACCGAACAGGAGGGCGCGGCTGCGGACGATCCTTCGCGGGACCGACGCGATCCTCACGCGGTGGGATCCGTTGCCGTTCTTTGCGGTTCATCACGTACAGATGCCGTCGCTGCTGTGGCAGAACCTGCGCCGGCGGCACAGCTGGACACGGATGGACTTCAACATCGGCAAGTTGGTCGAGACGGGCGGCGACTAGTGGCCCGGACCGTCCTGCACCTCGTCGGCTCGTCAGTCGACGCGTTTCACGCCGAGCTGTCGGCGTTGTATGCGCGGGGGTGTCTCGCAGCGTTGGGCGACCGCTACGACCATCGCGTGGCGTACGTGTCGCCGGGCGGGAAGTGGCAGTTTCCTCTGGACCTGACACCGGCCGCGCTTGCCGACGCTCCGCTCGTGGAGACCGCGGCGGCTGTCGCATATCTCGAACAGCTGGACGTGAGTGTCGCTGTGCCGCAGATGTTCTGCCTACCCGGCATGACGTCGTATCGTTCGTTGCTGTACGCCTTGGACATTCCGTTCATCGGCAATCCCGCGTCCGTGATGGCGATCGCCGCGGACAAGGCCCGAACCCGCGAGGTCGTCGCCGCGGCAGGTGTCCGCGTGCCGGAGGGGCGCGTGGTGCATGACGAGACGCCCGTGGACCTTGCGCTGCCGGTCGTGGTGAAGCCGGTCGCGGAGGACAACTCGGTCGGCGTGACGCTGGTCCGTGAGACATCGGACTATCGCGGCGCGGTACGCGACGCGCTGACGCATGGCGATGCCGCCCTCGTCGAGTCGTATGTCGAGTTGGGCCGGGAAGTGCGGTGCGGCACCGTCGTTCGCGATGGCGAACTCGACTGCTTGCCGCTGGAGGAGTATGCGGTCGACAGCGTCCGCCAGAAAGCGGACAAGCTTGCGCGCCACGACGACGGCTCACTGTATCTGGTGGCCAAGGACGACGAGCGCGCGTGGATCGTCGACTGCGAGGATCCGATCACCCAGCGGGTGTGGGACGTCGCGTGTGGCGCCCATGAGGCGCTGGGGTGTAGGCACTACAGCCTGTTCGACTTCCGGATCGATCCGAACGGTGAGCCGTGGTTCCTGGAGGCGGGGCTGTACTGCTCATTCGCGCCGACGAGCGTGATCGCGGTGATGGCCGCGGCGGCAGGCATACCGGTCGAGCAGTTGTTCGCGGACACGGTCGCCGAACTGGACCATGAGAGGAGCGTCGAATGCACTACACCCCGTTAGAACCGTGCGGCGCCGTGGTGAAGGGTGTGCACGTTGACGCGCTCCGGCAGGCTCATGTCGACATACTGCAGCGGTTGCTCGCCGAGCATGGTGTGCTGATTTTCCGCGAACAGCACATCGACGACGCTGCGTTCACACGGTTCCTGCGCAGCTTCGGCGAGCTGATGTTCACGACGGGGGAGACACCGGTCGACGGGCACCCGGACCTCAACGTGGTGAGCAACGTCGGCCGCGAGACGCCGCCGCGCTCCAATTTCCACGTCGACACGAGCTACGTCCGCACGCCGCCGGCGTACACGGCGTTGCGCGCCGTGGACGTACCGGAGCTTGGGGGGCAGACGCTGTTCTCCAACCAATATCGGGCCTACGAGCGGCTGCCGAACGACATCCGCCGAGACGTTGGGACGCGCTCGATCAAGCACGTCGTCACCGGTGTGGAGCTGGGTGAGGACGACGAGAAGGCCGCGGTGCACCCCGTCGTGCGCAAGCATCCGGTCTCGGCTCGTCGCGCTCTGTACCTGAGTTCTCCGGCACGATGTGCGACTGTCAGCGGCCTGACGCCCGAGGATGGACGGGCGCTGGTCGAGCATTTGGTCGACCATTGCACACGAGACGAGAACGTCCTGCGTCACGAGTGGATGCCGGGAGACGTCGTTATGTGGGACAACCGCTGCGTGATGCACAAAGCAGACCACACCGGTGTCGTCGGCCGGCGGGTGCTGCATCGAGGCATGGTGGCGGACATCGACCGAACTTGTCGGTCGGATGGTCCAGAATGACAGACGAAGCCCCCGAGGCTCATACGACGACGCCGCGCTGTTGGACGTCGGGCGCTTCGGGGGCTTCGCTGGGACGTCTGCCATCAATAGTGTTGGCTGATGGCAGCAGGGCCCCTGAAGTCTGTGCCCTCGCTGTCGGACGATCAAACTATTTCGAATTCAAACGTCACATCTCGGACGGCGGTCGCTCCTATACCAACACTCCCGACCGGCACTGCCTCGGTGTCCTGCCGAACCAGCGTCGGCACGACCGGTTCAACGCGCTCTGTTCGGCATACCCGAGCAGCCCGGCGATTTGTGACAGATGCAGGTCCGGCTCCGCGAAGTAGCGTGTGGCCTGCGCTCGGCGCTCGCGGTCGATGATGTCTTGGCAACGGGTGCCCTCGTCTCCCAGCCGCCGTTGCAGCGTCCGCGGATGCATGGCGAGCTCGCGGGCGATCGCTTCCGCGGTGCACTGCCCGGTGGGTAACAGTCGACGCGCCAGCTCGGCCACCCGGTCGGACAATGTCGAGCTGACCGGAAGGTATGTCGCCTCGAGGTATTCGGTGGCGATGCGATGTGTCTGCGGATCGGCGTTCTCGTTGCGACGGGCGGCCAGCTCCGCCGACAGCTCGAAGGAACACGGCTGCCCGAAGTGCACCGGGCAGCCCAGTGCGTCACGGTAGGCGGCGTCGTTGCCCTGCTGAGGGTGCGGAAACGAGACGGCGTCCAGACGCGCTGACGGCCCGCCGAGCATGCGGACGATCTGCGCGGCGATGCCCATGCTCAGCTCGTATCCCTGGATGTAAGGAACGCCCGGCTCGGCCATTTCGAACATGAACTCGACGCCGCCATCGTCGCGTGGCCGGGCGGCCAGCGTCAGCGCGGGGGTATGGATGTAGAGGAAGCGTTCGACGGCTTCGATGCCGCTGAGCACCGTCGACGCGCTGCGCGCGATCACCGCAATGGGCCCGATGATGTGCAGGCCTTGGCGGCCCGAGAGGCGCAACCCGAAGTCGGGGCAATTCAGCTCCTTGGCGGTGGCTTCGAGTATCTGGATGAACGACGCGAAAGGGATGAACGCGTCCTCCTGGCGCTCGGTGCCCGACGGGATGCCGAAGCGGTCCAGAAATACTGCCGGGTCTGCCCCGAGCTCGCGTACGAGGCCGGGATAGCCCCACATCGCCGTGGCCCGGATCAGGTTGCCCATCATCCCTCCCTTGTCGGGAAATGGTAAAAACTTGTCGTCTCGTGTCAAGACCCGGGGGCGTGCCGACAGACATTCTCTATGCATGACGGAACACATGCGGAGGATTCGTCATGAGATCGTGCGGGCGGCACTGAGGGAGTGTCGCCCGCCACTAACTTCGCACCGGATCTCGGTGCGCGCCCTCACCGCGTTGACGCGACCCGTCGACGGTCTGCAGTGGCAGCGAGAGGTCATCGGCGGGGTGCCGGTGGAGCGGACAGTGAGCGTCGGCGCCAACGCAACGCTGATCTACCTGCATGGTGGGGCGTACGGGCTGGGCAGTGCGCACGGCTATCGGGGTGTCGTCGGCAGGCTGGCCGAGGCGGCGTGGATGGCGGCCGTGATGCCGGACTACTCGATGGTGTCGGAGGCGGTGGCGCTCGAGGAGATGGTCGAGGTGTACACGGCGCTTTTGACGGCCGGGATGGACCCTCGAACGACGGTGATTGCGGGTGATTCTGCGGGCGGCGGGCTGGCGCTGGCGCTGGCGATGACGTTGCGGGACAGAGGAATCGCGCTGCCGGCGGCATTGGGTTTGATCCGCCCGAGGGTGGATCTGGCGCTCGTAGGCGGAAACTTCGCGGGTCTGCCGCCGATTGTGGTGCAGAGCGCGGGCGAGGATCCGCTGCTGGTCGGCGGCGCGGCGGTCGATGTCGAGCATCAGCAGCTCGATGGGCTGTGGCACGACATCCACTTGCACACGGGTGTGCGGGTCGAGGCGGACTTTGCGCTGGCCGAGCTCGGTGCGCGGTTGCGCGCGCACGTGCAGGACCGGGTGGAAACGACGTAAATCCCCCGCGGGGCGTACAACGGTGACATATGAGATATGCGCTCGGTGCCCTGTATCTGGCGGGCTGGTTGACGACGACGTTCCTGCTGCTGCGCAGCGGCGCGTTCGCCGACGAGAGTCGCCGCAAGCACCGCGCGATCGCCGGGATCGTCGGCGCGGTGTGCGCGTTCGCGCTGGCGGCGGTATGGCCGATTTCGGGTTGGGTGCTGCCGTTCCTGCGCTCCGCGATGGACGACGACGGCTGATCACTCAGGAGGGCGACGTGCTGAAGTCAACGACGAACCGTTGTTTAGGGTCGGCAGGGTCCACAGCACAGTTGAGTTCCCTGCCGACAACCAGATTGGGCACTTCGGCGGGCGGTACCGGTTGTTGGATGCGGCCTGTCACCGGACGCCGGTCGGGCAACCGAAGCTCCACTTTCAACGCGTAGTAGGGGTAGTCGAGGAACTCCGGTCGGCTCGGCGTGAGGCCTTGGCTGCGCATGGTTGCTCCGGTGTCGCGGAACGACTTCAGAACTCCGCGGACCCGCTGACCCGACTCGAGTAGCTCGGCGGCCGATACGTCGGGTCGTCCGGCGGCGACCGATACGTCGGGTCGTTCGCCGGCGTCGGGTGCAGTGCGCGATTGGCGCTTCATCGCCCGGGTACTGATTGCCCCACCGAAGAACGCCAGGCCCAAGAAGATCCAGAGCAGCAATTTGTAGTGATTGCCGTGGCCAAACGACAGGCGCGGACTCACGGACGGATTGTCCGTCCCGTTCGTGGTGATGGTGTAGTCGCCGGCAACGAAGATGTGGGCCGCTTTCACCTGGCGGTGCGCATCGTTGTCGCCGGCGAAGGTTGCCCCGAGATCTTCGCTCACGGTGGGTTGCGGGGCTCCGCCCGGTGCAGTGATGACCAGTTCGAGGTCTTGGGGGAGCGGCATTTGCTTTTCGTCGTCTTGCACGTCCGGCATGTTGGCGTGGAAGCTGATCATCACGTCGCCCTCGGGCAGGTGCAGACGTTCGGAGCCGGGGATGGGCACCTCGCCGTAGGCCTTGTAGTCATCGCTCAAGGCGGCCAGCAGCCCGAACGCGATGGCACCCAAGACCCCAACGACCGGGAGCAGTATCCAGACCCTGTGCACACATGAATCATGTCCCCGTCGGGCACCCCGTCGAGGACTTTTCGACTGCTCTCAGGAGTGCTTGGCGATGTAGTCGTCGGCGTCCTTGTCGCGGTTGTCGACGTTGATCGTCGTCTCGCGATCGGCATAGAACCGCAGCCACTTCAGCGCCAACTCGTGCCGCAGGTCCAGCGAGGCGCTCTTGATGAAGTCCGGCATCGCCTCGCGTTCTTCCTCGTCGAGGTGTTCGCCGTTCTGCTTGCGAGCTTCGAAAACGGCGTCGAACCATTCCTCGGTACCCGGCTTGTGTTGGCGTGAGCGACGAATCGCGTCGCGGATCGCGTTGTGGTCGGTGATGGCGTCCTCGGTTTCGTCCTCCGGGTCACCCTCGGGATTGCCGCGGTCCTCGCTGCCGCCGTGTTTGAGTAGCGCCGGGTAGAACACGGCCTCCTCGGCTTCGGCGTGGACATCGAGGCGGTCGCCGAGGGCATCCCAGATCGCGGCGAGCTCGGCGTCGGACTTCGCGTCGTCGAGTAGGAAGAATTGACGACGAAACCAGTCGTGGTCGGCGTAGACCAACTCGATGATGTCCGCCATAAGACAGTCTCCTCAGTCCGACGAGATGGACACTAATTCGAACGTGCGCACCGCACCCAAGACCGAGGCGCGGCACATGGTCTGTAGCGGCTCCGACATCTTCTCCGCGAGAACGACTTTCACGGAGCCCTCGTCGGTCCGGAGTTCGACACGGATTTGGTGCTCCGTGTGTTCAACCTTCAGTGGCGACAGGGCGTGGATGCGGTCCTCGCCCAGGGACTCGCGCACGAAATATTGTGCGGCTTGCACCGGGTGGGGCAGGCTCGTGCGTCCGCGCAGGTATGTGTGGTCGAGTCGACCGTCGAGGTATTTGGTCACCAGGCCGGCGGAGTCGGTCGAGTCGACACGGCCGTAGCACAGGCCCTCGGGCAGGATCAGCATGGTGGCGGCGAACCGATCACCACCCAAGTGCGAACACTCCCAAGTGAATTCGGGGTATTCGGCCGCGATGGCTGACGCGGCGCTCCGTCCGCGCACGGCGCAGCACTGGTCGTGCTTGCCGTGCGCGCAGATCGCGACGAGTGGGCCGTCTACAGGCTCCCCGTCCGAGCCGTCCAAAGCGATGTCCAGGTATCCGCGAACGTCGTCGACCTCGCCGGCGTAGAGCGCCTCACTGCCCTCCTCGCAATGCGCGATGAACCATCGAAAGCGCGGCGCCTCATCCCGGCGTCCAGGTCGGCGGATCGCGGTGACCCGAAGGCGCTCGGCTTCGATGCGGCGGCAGATGCTGCGGCCGAGTTCGCGCTCGACGAGGCCGGGAGAGTCGAGGAATGCCGATGGCCCCCAGCCGCCGGACAATTCGAGCATCGCCCAGGCCTTTCCTGCACCTGCCGTCCCGTAGATGGGGTCTTTGCGCGCCAGCGATTGGTCGCTGCACGGTGTGCGCTTGGGACTCATCCTTAGGTTGTACCGTCCTCGACGACGACGGCCTCGCGTAATAGGCGGCGGATGAGCACCGTTGAGTCGGCGTGGTCGAGGCCCGGCAGTGTCTCTGCGTCCGCGACGAGTCCGTGTTGCAGCGCCTCGAGCGCGGGGGTGCACGAGTTGGGAAAGGTGATAGTCCGATCCGGTAGCCGCAGGCGAACCTTTTCGCCGAGGGGTTTCAGCGTGCCGATCAGTCCGTGGCGCCATCGCACTCGTAGTGCGTCGGCGGCGTCCATGGCTGTGAGCGTGGCAAGGGGCCGGACCGCGACGGGCCGGGTTCGCTCGGCGTGACGATCCGACAACTGGGCGGCTGCCTTATCGCTGAGGTCGGCGGCGCGATCCCGTAGGGCGTCGGTGAGCTGCGCCATGACTTTGGTTGTGGTCGAGGCCATTTCGCTGCGGTCGGTGGCGTCGATGCCCATGGGGAGGGATTTCCGGAACTCCTCGTCGGCGGTGAGCGAGTCGACGACCGCGCGTACCACGTCGAGGTATGTCAGCGCAGAGACGCCGATTGTCATGTGGATGGACGTGGTGTCCAGGGATCGCGCGGAGTGCACCCAGCCGCGGGGTAGATACAGCGCGTCGCCCGGTTTCAGGACGGTGTCGATGGTCGGGGTTTCGCGGACGCGCGCGGCGATCGCATCGCGGTGCTCGGTCCACGGCTGCGAGTCCAGCGGGTGTTGGTGCACGGGTTCGTGCACCGTCCAGCGCTTTTCGCCGGCGGCTTGCAGGACGAAGACGTCGTGGACGTCGTAGTGGTGCTCGAATCCCTGGGCGTTGGGCGGGGTGATGTAGGCGTTGGCCTGCGCGGGGTAGCCGAGGTCGTCGGTGAGGCCGCGCACGAAGTCGATGAGCGGGGGCCACAGGCGGTGCAGGCCTTGGAGGACGATGGTCGCGCCGGCGGCGAATTCGGCGAGCACCTTGGCCGAGTCGACCTGGTCGGGCATCTCGGCGCCGAAGCCGGCCGGTCCGGTGTAGCAGCTGCGGGCCAGGACGTCGCCGGTCTTGGCCATCCGGATGAAGGGCGCGCGCACCCCGCGCTCAGCGATCAGCTCGTCGACCGCGGTGGGTGAGAGGAGATCGCTGAAGTCGCGGGGTAGCGCGGTGGCGCGGCTGAGCAGGGGTTTGCGACCCCAGTAGTCGGCGGCGAATGCACCGGTATCGGTGGCAACGCACCGGCTCAGCATGGTCGCCTCAGGCGGTTCCGTCGGCACCGCCGTCGTGACCCTCGGGGTTGGAGCCGCCGTCGGCAGTGCCCTCGCCGCCCTTTTCGTCGTCCGCGGTTCCGTCGGCGCCGCCGTCGTGGCCTTCGGGGTTGGAGCCGCCGTCAGCCGTACCTTCGCCGCCGCCGCCGCCTGCTGTCGTCATGTCGTCATCGTCGAGTGCCATGAGGTTTCCTTTCTTGGGCTGCAATCACGCACTTCGGGGGTTCACCCGAGATGGGCTGCCCAAACGCCGCAGCGGCGGCAATTTCCTCGTCAGTGCGGGCCATCAGGATGTGATCGACGAGCTGCAGCGTCGGGAAGTTCTGCTACGTGGGTGGTGCGATCATTCTCCAATGACAGCGCAATTGACTGTAATGACGCTGAACATCTGGAACGTTTATCGATGGGATGAGCGGCGAGACGCTGTCGTGGAGTGGATCAACGAGGTAGCGCCCGACCTTCTTGCCTTGCAAGAGGTGGTCCGGTTCGACGGGCTTTGTCAGGCGTCGTGGATCGCCGAGAGGACGGGCATGGCTGCCGCCTTCGGCGCAGCCGGTGAATACTCGGGCGCCGAATTCGGCAACGCCGTGCTGAGCCGGTTTCCGATCTCCGGGTCGTCGTCTCAACGTTTACAGGAGGGATCGGGCGACGACGTAGCGCGATGCATCGTGACAGCGCAAGTCGATGCCTGCGGACGGGCAGTTTCGTTCTCCTCGACGCACCTGTCGTATCGATTCGACGACGGATTCGTCCGTGAGCGACAGGTACAGCAGATCGCCGAGTTCGTGAGCCAGCCTTCGGGCGACTTTCCTCCCGTCGTCTGCGGCGATTTCAACGCCGAACCGACATCGACAGAAGTGCGCTTCCTCAAAGGTCTGCATGCCCTCGACGGCAGAAGTTTTCACCTCTGGGATGCGTTCGAGCTCGTCCACCCCGATCAGTTCGGCTATACGTGGAGCAACGCCAACACGTTCGCCGCCGAAGAGCAGGACCCCGATCGGCGAATCGACTACATCTTCGTGGGAGCTCACACCGCCGACGGCGCCGGTCGTGTTCTGGACGCCCGGCTGGTGTGCGATCAGCCGCGTCACGGGGTGTGGCCGAGCGATCATCTCGGCGTGGCCGCGGTGCTCAGCTGCCCGCCACGTCAGTAGTACTTCATCGCTGCTAGCTCGTCGCGGGCGGTGGGGTCCGGCGGGTTCCCAAGCCTGAGCGGGCGGCCGGAATCTTCAACCGCGGACTGACCGCGGCGCGTGGTCTAGTCGCGCGTGGCAGTGGCTGCCTGCGAGCGCCGTGTGCCTGTCGCACCCCGGGTGGACGAATCAGCGGCGAGCGTTGAGCGGGTCCTGGGCGTCGCTCGCGGCAGAAGTGCGAGTGAGCTGACCGTCTGGTTCGACGTGCACGGTGCCGTCCACATGGGCGCCCGGCAGGTCGGGCATCTCATGGCGATTACCTGCCGAGTCTCGGCGGAGGAACCACACCCATACGCCCACCGATGTCGCCCCGGCCGCGATCACCGTCGGCCACGCCAAGGCCTGAGCGAGCCAGATGCGCCGCTGGACCTTGACGATCCGTTGTTCTGCGCGCCGGAGCCGGGTCAGCTTGTTCATGCCCGCCGGGATGCCCACGACGGACCCGTGGAAAACCAGCGGCGAAGAGCCGCGAGCATTTGCCGCCGGATGGGAGGCCCGATGCGGTGGTGAAGACAAGTTGAGAGCGGTTAATGATGGAACCCATGGATAGACGACGGGTGAACTGGACGGTGCGTGCCTTTGCGGCGGTCCTTGGCGTGCTTGCGGCACTACTGATGAGCGGACCGACCACAGGGATTGCTCACGCGGCCGTTGCGGCACCGGCGGGTGATGTCATCGCGATCGGCGACCCGCACGCACTCGGAGTGGTCGATCTCTACGTGGATCCGATGTGCCCGTACAGCGGGCAGATGGTGCAGGAGCAGGGCGACGAAATCGGTCGGCGCATCGAGGACGGCCGGCTTCGCGTGAACCTTCGATTCGTGGATTTCCTCGATAGGTACTCGGCGAGCAAGACGTACGACATTCGAGCGATTTATGCGGCGTTCGTGGTGGCGGATCAGTCGCGGTCAAGCGACATTGCGTGGCGGTTCGTCCAGCAGATTTTCTCGGCAGAGCAGCAGCCGGAGGAAGGTGGAGCGACGGATCTCGACAACAATCAGCTTGCCGAGTTGGCCAACCGTGTCGGCGCTTCGCCGCCCGCGCAAGATCTGATCAGGCTCGGCCTGCCGATCGGTTTCGACGCCCGCCCAATTGCGGCCAATAACCTCGCATTGCTTCGCAAGTTTCCGGAGCCCGGCGTCCCGACCGTCGTGATCAATGGTGTGCCTGTCGACGGGAACACGGAATGGCTCGACCAACTGCCCGGCTGACACGCGGTCCGCTTGCGCATCTTCCGACCCAACGAGGTGAACTCCAAGATGGTCCGGGTGGCGACTGTCGCGACAGACCGAGCATACGACCGGTGGCCTTGGTCTCCGACAGCATCAACACACTGTCGACGTAGGGCTGGATCGTCGTGGCGTTCTGCACGACATTGAACCCAGTTGCTTCTTGATTCGAGGCAAAGCCCGTACCACTCGCTGTTGAAACAGGTGTGGCCGGGAGATCAGTCTCAAGTCCGGTTGATGTACGGAAATGGCCGTTTCCTGCATGAGCCTGTGGGGGAATGCCGCAAGGTGGAGTGGAGGACCTGGTGCGTCTGCAGCTGATGGCAGACCGCTAGAGCGAGAGGGGTGGGTGATGGCCACGATCAAGCTGGCCGATGGACAGGTTGTGGAGCTGACGCCGCAGGAACTGGCTGAGTACGCTGCCGCCCTAAAGAAGCAGCCTAAGAGTGAAGTAGAGCAACCGAAGCCGCGACGTCGCCGTCGGCCGAACCCCCTGGGTAAGCGTGGCGCCAGGCTGGAGGAGGTCGACTGCATCCATCCCACGACGGACGTTAACGACATCTGTCTGCAATGCGGCGCGTACGTACCAGAGCCGAGCACCGGCCCGCGGGCGGCGGCCGTTCGGGGTCGCAGTAGCAGTAGGCGGAGACCAAGGCCTCGCCAGGTCGCGCAGAAATCGTTTACGTGGGCGTCCGAGATGAAGGACCACGCTAAGCCCGTCATCGAGCGCCCGCTATACAACACGCTTAATACCCTCATCCAGCACCGTGATCCGATGAAGCGAGATGTCATAGCCGACAGGCTTCGTATCGTTCCCGAGGCTGCTGGCGAGAGGTTGCAGGAGCTCAAACGTCTCGGTCTGGCGAGGTGCGTGGGCAAATCATGGACCGTGACTCCTGAAGCGCGGGATTTGTTCCACAGGATCCGCGTGGCGTAGTGGTGCAAAGCGACCTGATGTCCTGCGAAACTTGGTAACTACCACCGCAAGTACGACTACACACGCTCGTGTCGTCTTCTCACAACTTAAAAGAAGCCATACGCCGAACGGCGCAAGGGGGGCAGTTGTCAAACCGAAACCCGTTGATGGTTGAGATCGAGCAGATTCTTGTTAGCCATCCACGCACGCGCTTCGCCAAGGTCCTAATTGGAATGAGGCGCGGACTCACCGACGCCGAGATGGCGCAGGAGGCCCATGCTGCTCGGGAATCGATACGCGTCGACAGCATCACTTCTGTCCGCAAGCTCGTGAGCCTCACGCTAAGCGACGAACTCGTCACTGCACCAACGTGGGCAGAGGAACAGGCCAACCTTTACCGCGAGTTACTTAACTACCCGCGTACTCCAGCGCTGCATCAGCACATCATTACTCGCCTGACCCAACTGCGGGCGATCGGCCCAAACGTCAGGATGACGCCACTCGGCGATGTCCGCCTCGGAGCCAACGACCAGCAGCAGCGACCAGAAAGGCAAGGGCAGCAATGTGATAAGTGCTTCATGGTCCATGTCGGCGAATGCCTGTAGACGCCGAACAGCGTTGACCTGAACGGATTATTCGCCGGAGCATGCAATGAAGTACCAGCTATACGACTCGTCGGCCTTGCTGTTGCATTGCCGGCGTTCGCGGAGTCCGGCGGCTTCGACACTCTGCTGACTGTTGGCGATTGACCACAATATTTGGAGAGCGTGAACGCGCGGTCATTGCGCCTGACGCCGGACGTGATCGTTACTCAGACGGGTAAGTAGCACAAGTCGCCGCTGCCGCTAGTCGTCGCGGAGAATATGCGAGCCTTGTTTGGTGGCGTGAAGTGTCGGGGCTGTCCGATCGATGAGACAACTACCTCAAGCCAACTTCCGTCGTTGTTCAGTGAGATCACGAATCGTTCGAGGTCAAATCGATCAACCATCAATCCACCGGTGGCCCATGGCATATGTGCTGTCGATCGCAAGTATTCATCTCAATAGCCGAGGAATAATTTGACGCACTGGTAATAGGCGCTGCGATCGAAGGTGGAGTGAGGCTTGATCGGGGCCGATACTATTTGCTGGTATGGAACCGCCGCATTATTATTACGTACGGGATAAGCCTTCTTCAGCGGCGCATCACTGGGACTACTTGGGTGAGCGATCGGACCAAGCCCTGTGCGGGCACGGTTACGAAGATCCGATCACCTTAGGTGAAATAGCCAGACCTCGTGCGGTCTGTCGTGCGTGCCAGGCTCTACTGCCCAAGTACGAATCCGTTTGGTGGCGCTCTCAGGCCGAGGATGCCGTTGCTGCTCTTGAGAGCATGCGCGCCCGTTTAGAGAGATTGCAAGCGCACGCAGACAACCAGCGCGATCAGCTACGCAATCTACAGAACGCCAGGCGTTCCGCGAAGGAGAGGAAGTCCAGTTCGCCCGGAAGGCCAGTCCGACTCTCACCTCGGGTCACTCAGCCGTCAAAAAAGAAGCGCTCACGTCAGCCTCCACCGATCAGAGTTGTGCGAGGCGGTGCGCCTGGACTCGGGAAACGGAGATAGTTGATAGGCGCAGGGCCAAATATTGCGCCCGGTCGCCACCATCCGACCAGCAACGACAACGCAAATCGAGTGCTGAAGCCTACCGGATCCCGCGCGGCGGCCTCCACGCCCAAATCCCCGAATGAAGATCTTGGCTCGCCAGTCGGGCCTGTCACGGAGTTCAACCACGGCCTCAAACAGTGCGTGCACCTGATACGCACGGCCACCACCTGCTGCGAGACGGCTACTTCCGTCCCGACGGCAATCGTCCGCCTTGCGCTCCGGCCAGCAGTCGCTTGTTTGCAGTCTTGCGCATTTCTTTGCTCAGGCTCGTGAACTCCGAGATGGTTCGCGTGGCGACCGTCGCGACGGGTCGGACGTTGCGTCCGGTGGCTTCGGTCTTCGACACCATCACCACGCTGTCGATGTAGGGCTGGATCGTCGTGGCGTTCTGCACGGTCGCCACGATCACCAGTTGGAAGCCGAACTTGCGGAACGCCGACAGTGCTTGCTGCGCGAACTGCGGATCGGACTTCGAGAACGCCTCGTCGAGCATCAGCTGTGCGAACACCGGTGTGTTGTCGGCACTTTCGGGGCTGGCCAGGTTGAAGCTCAGTGCGCCCGCGAGGCAGAACGCCATCAGCTTCTCCTGCTCGCCACCGGAGTTGTCACCCGCGTTGCTGTGCGTGCGGATCAACTCGTCGTCCGCCCACTCCGCGCAGTCGAACGTGAACCGGTTGCGCACATCGAGCGCGTCGCGCGTCCACGCCTTGTCCTCCGGCGCCGTGGACGCCAGCCGGTTGCGCAGTCGCAGGATGTCGGCGTACTGGTCGAGGATCGCCTGCTTGTCGCCCAGCCCCACCTCCGCGATACGCCGCGAGATCGACCGCACGATTTCGGTGAGCTCCGCGACCGCGGGCAGCAGCCGCGGCGTCGCGCGCAATGTGAGCCGAGTACCGCGGTTGAACTCAACCGCGCCCAGTCCCGTGTTGACCCGGTCGATCTGCTCGGCAATGCGCCGCGTCTCTTGCTCGGCGACGCGGTGCAGCGTGAGGATCGCGTCCGGCGCCTGCTCGGTGACCAGACGCATCATCCGCTCATACGCCTCGGGCAGCTCACGCTCGTCGATGTGCTTGCACAGCGCGACGTAGTCGTGCACGCGCTCGTCGAAATCCTCGCTGTCGTTGGGGATCGCGTCGGGGAACGACGTGTCGAACGTGTTGAGGATGCGGGCCAGTTCGTCGTAGGAGCGGCGCCGGCTCTCGCGCAGCTGCTCGCGTTCCTTCTTGATCGACGTGAACAGCGCGTCGCGGTGTGGTTCAGGGTCGAGCAGCTCGAGATTGACCGGCAGGGCGGCGGCGTAGCGGTGCAGCAGCTCGGTCAGCGGCTCACTCACGAACGCCGGCGACAGCCGCTCTTGCAGATCCATCAGCTGGGTGCGCCGGTGATCGAGGCTGTCGCGGCGGGTCTGGATCGCGCCGCGGCGTGTCATGAACTTCTGGATCTGCGACCAACATTCGTCGGCGCGGGCGTTCAGCGCATCGAGGTCGGGATTCTCGGCGAGCAGCAGTTCGTACTGTTCGCGCAGCCGGTCGGCGTGACCGTCGGCGGTCTCGGTGTCGATCTGGCTCCACTGCGGGTACTGCTCGCAGATCGCCTTGCACGCCGCCGCGCGGTCGCGCCACTCCTGGCGCTGGGCGGCGATGTCGTCGGCCTTGCGGCGCGCCTTCTGGTACGTCTCCTCGGCCGCAGCGAGTTCGAGCGTCAGTGCGTTGATCTTCGCGGTGACGTCGCCCTGGTACAGATACTCGGACTGCCTGACCGCGCCGCGGTCGTCCTTGATGGCGAGCCGGTCGGAGTCCTTGTACAGCCCGGTGTCGGTGACCGCGCGGCGGAAGCGGGCGAAGACGTCGGGGGTGTCGACGCAGATGTGGTCGCCGGCGTTGGCGATGACGTCGACGGCCTCGGCCGCGCACGGATGCTTCGGGTCGACGGCGAACAGCTTGCCCGCCAACGTATTCGGCTCGGGCTCGATGGGTTCGGCGCCGAGAAACTTGGCGCGCACGTGGTGCAACTGCAGGCGGCCGCGCATGTCGGTCTCGTTGACGAACCGCAGCACCTTCTCCCAGTGCTGGTCGGGCACGAGCAGCCGCAGGCCTGCGCCGCGGAGCACTTTTTCGACGGCGGTGCGCCAGCGGGTTTGGTCGGGTTTGAGGTCGAGCAGTTCGGCGATGTAGGGGAGATCGGCGGCATCGAGCTTGAGTGTGGCGCAGATGTGGTCGCGCATCGCGATGGCGAACTCGGGGAGTGCGGAACCGACGTGCTCGACGCGCTTGAGTTCCTTGGCGGCGGCGTCGCGGGCGATGCGGGCGGATTTCTGCGCGTACTCGGCGTCGGTAGAGGCCTCGCGGTTGCGTTCGACCTTGGCGAGCAGGTCGGTGGCCTGGGTGAGCAGTTCCTCGCGCAGGTTCCAGAACTCGTCGGCGGTGTCGGGGGAGTCGATGTCTTGGGCGGCGAGCAGGTCGTCGTAGGCGGCGCGGCGACGCTCGATCTGCTCGGATTCGGTCTCGGCCGCGGTCACCTGGGACTGCAGCGGGGCGATGTTCGCGCTGGAGCCGCTGATCTGGGCGTTGAGCGAATCCGCTTCGGCCTTGGCGAGATTCAGGCTACGGGTGACGTCCTCGTACTCGTTCTCGAGCTGGGCGATGGTGCCGTCGAGCGTGGTGATCTGGGTGGGGCTTTGGGCGAGGCGGACGTGGTCGGTGAAGGCGCGGACCATGGGCGCGTCGACGAGGTCGATGATGCCGAGGTCCGACGACTCAGAGGCGTAGCGCAGATGGATCTGCTCGATGTCGCCGAGGATCTTGCGCTTCTTCTGCGCGACGGCCAGCAGTTCGCGGGCTTCGACGAGGGGGTCGATCTGTTTGAGCGCTTCGGGGAGGCGGGCGAGACTGTCGGGTTCGTCGAGCATAAACTCGCGGACGAATTGCTCCAGCCCACCAACGCTTTTCAGTGACTTGGCCTTGCCGAGGAGTTGTTGGGCGGCGTCGGAGGCGCGGATTCCGATGGTGGCGTACAGCTGGGCGAGGTACTGGGATTCGACCTTGGTGGAGAAGCGCCACTGGTCGGTGAAGACCTTGGCGTCGAAGCGACCGGACGCCCAGCGGTTGCAGACGTCTTCGATGTCGAGGTCGCCGTCGCCGAGGACGAAGCGGCTGGAGGAGTCGTTGCGGGATTCGCCGGTGAGCCATTTGAGGACGAGACCGGTGACGGTGCGGCCAGAGTCGCTGGCGTAGGTGACGGCGACGGCCGACCAGGCGGTGCCGTCGCCGCGCAGGTACATGACGCGGCTGGTGCCGCCGTCGCTGCGCTGGCCCCAGGCGCCGCGGACGTACTTGTCCACGGTGCGGCGGCCGGCGCTGGACCCGGCGGCCGTGTTGTCGCCGGAGGCGTTGAAATTGCGGCGGTTAAACGGCAGGAAGCCGAGCGAAATCGCATCCAGGAGTGAGGATTTACCGCTGCCGGAGGCGCCGGCGATCAGGGCGCCGCCGGAGCTGAACGGGATCGAGTGGTAGCCGTCGAAGACGCCCCAGTTGATGACCTGCAGCCGGGACAGGTGGAACTGTTCAGTCAAGTTCGACTTCTTCCTCGGCGTCGGCGGGGGTGCCGCCGTTGAGTAGCTGTTCGAACTGCTGCTGCAGTTCGGTGATGACCGAGGCGGTCATGATGGCGGTGATGACGGGGGAGATGGTGTAGCTGTCCTCGTCGTCGCGGGTCTTGCGCAGGATCTCCAGGCTGGTGAGGCGGGCGATGGCGCCGTCGATGCGGGCGGCGAAGGTGACGGCGTCGCGGTCGGTGTCGTTGAGGACGCCGGAGAACAGGCCGTGCATCTCGTCGCGGCTGATGACGACGGCCTGGCCGCCGGAGGCGCGCGACATTTGGCAGAGGTGCAGGGCGAGGATGGAGTCGTAGGTGCCGAGCGGTTCGCGGCGCAGAAGCTTGATGCCCCTGGCGGATTCGTAGCGGGCCTGTTCGACGAAGGCGACCTCGGTGCCGTCGACGATGCGCAGGAGCAGGTCGAGTTCGGACAGGCGGACGGACAGGTCCTTGCGGTATTCGAGGACCCAGCTGTAGACGTCGGCGTCGGCTTCGGCGCTGATGTAGCGGCGGGTGAGCAGGTGCTGCAGGGCCCAGCAGGCGCGGTCGGGCAGTTCGGAGACGTCGCCGTCGAAGCGCGGACGACGTTGGCCGGGAGTGCGGGTCTGTTGGTCGACCTGGGGGAGTGAGGAGAAGTCGATATCGGCTTCTGTGGTCACGTGGCGGCTCCAGCGAGGGTCGTGATGGGTTCGGTGAATGTCAGGCGGGGGACGGCGATTTCGCGGTCCCGGCCGTCGAGTGAGCGGAAGCGGACGGTGGTGGACTCGATTTCTGGCGGGTTGGGCTGGGTGAGCGCCCAGGACCAGAGGACGATGACGTGGCCGAGGTAGGCGGTGTCGAGCATAGCGACGGCGTCGGGGAGCTCGACGGGCCCGTCGCGGAGGGCGTGGTTGAGCATGTCGGACATGGCGGGGGCGTCGACCTGGGTGGTGAGGGCGGCGAAGCTGGTGAGGTCGACGTCGCCCTCGGCGGCCTTTGCGGGCTGCGGGTTAGAGAGGTCGCCGATCTTGAAGCCAAGGGCGCCAACGGAACTGATGGCGTGACGGGCAAGGGGGACGTCGATGTCGAGGCGGGAGTCGGTGAAGCTGGTCTTGAGGAGAGCGCGGGCGGCACCGATGGCGTCGTTGAGTTGACGGGCGACGCCGCGGCTCTGTTCCATGGTGCCGAAGGCGGTGAAGCGTTTGACGCGCTGGGCACAGCGCTGCTGGATGCGTTCGACTTCGTCGATCTGGTGGCCGACGAGTTCGAAGAAGCCGGCCATGACCTTGCGCAGGGCGGGGTCGAGGGCGGGCAGGGCTTCGGCGACGGCGGCGACGTCGGATTCGAACTCGGCGCGTTGGTCGGGGTCGTTGATCATGCGCAGGAACGCGCGGTGGGAGTCGCGGCCCTGGGAGTCCCAGGCGGCCTGGTAATCCTCGTACATCTGGTTCTGGCGGTCGCGGTATTCGGTGTTGGAGTCGATGGGTTCGTCGAGGGCGGCGGTGGCCTGCTCGATCATGGTGCCGTACTGGCCGATGTCGGTGATGAGGCGTTCCATCTGCAGGGCGATGGCGCGGGCTTCGTCGTAGCAGTCGGTGACGTCGGGTTGGGGGCGTTGGCCGGCGTCGAGTTGGTCGAGTTCCTCATGAAGGGTGGCGATTTCGGCTTCGATGTGTTTGCGGATGCGGGCGGGGTCGTTGTCGACTTTGACGGCGACCTGCTTCAGACGCGAGGCGATGCCGGTGATGGAGCCGCCGGTTGCGATGGTGTCCTGGCGGCGCATGCCGCGGAGGAAGTCGAGGGCGCGGCGGGCGTCTTGGGTGAGGTAGCAGACGTTCTGGTTGTGGCGTTCGTCGACGATGCGGTGGAGCCAGCCTTGGGCGGCCCAGGACTTGATGAGGGCCAGGCCGGACTGGAGGTCGTCGAGGTCGTCGAGGTCGCGCTCGAGGCGGACGACGAGTTCGGTCTCGGGAAGTTGGCCGTCGCTGAGGTGACGCTCCATCAACGTCGCGTACAGGCTGAGGTTGATGGTGGCGAGTAGGCGGATGGCGCGGGAGCCCTGGAGATCGCGGTTGAGTTCGAGCAGGTCGGCTGTCGATAGCGCCGCGTTGTCGCTAGCGTGCTTCTCTCTATCTGGTGCGCTCATCTTGGCGTCCGAACATTGAGCAAGTCAACTACATGTCCGACGCGCAGAGACTTCCGCGGCCCGTCTCTCAAGCAACGGCAGGTTGGTTGTCGGCTGTCAACGACGCTTATCAAGTTTCCTCAGGAGGGTATTCGTGAGCAATTTGATGTCATTCGGGGTGTTTTGCAAACTGTTCCAACGTCTTTGGTCCTCTGGCCCGAGGTCCCAAGTACCTTCGGTCCACGCTGCGATTTCGTAAATGGGCTCTAGTCGGCTGCCTAGATCAACCTTCGGTAGATCGTCGACGCTGTGCGCTTCCGTAAGGGCGTCCATGACGTAGCCCATTGACTGAATACCGACACCGTGGGTTAGCCGAGACTTTCGAGGAATCAGTTTCCATTCGATGGGCCACATGCACTCGACGAGCTTCCAAAACGCCGTGAGGTGGAGAACCATCTGGTCAACATCGCCCGAACCATCGCTCGGATCGCGGTACTGATACAGCGCACCGTCGTACAAGCTGTTCTCGATCATCTTCAGGACGCTGTTGTCCTTGATGCGGCCTTCGGGCGACGTCGGTGTGGCGATGGCGCCGAGGAACGGGCCCTCTGGGTCGAGGTTGAGGCGCGTCATCACCTGCGCCGGGAGTTGGCGCCTTGCATACTTGGGCGGCAAATGCCCGGTCGCGTCGGGTAGGAGTTCGTGGATCAGGCCCTTCGGCAACGGCTTTGTGTTGTTCACCAAGATGAATTGCGAGCGCTGTTCTGCATCACCCGAGGCAATGAAAGCAACTGCAGCGACCGGGAACTCCGCAACATCTGCGTCGCGGATCGCGGCAGCGCGCTGCTGACCATCTACAAGCAGCGCTGGTTTCTCCGATTCGGGCAGCGACTCATCGACCGGAATGATCAACTCGCCCATCGTCGAGTACTCGACAGAGCTTTTTCGGCGTGCTGGCACGAAGCGCACGCGCGAGTCGAATGCAAGAACGACTGCATTAGGCAGCATCGCCTCTGGAGACTCGATGTATCGCCTGATTGCGCGAATGTGGTTCATCACCTCGGGGCGTTGGTAGCCATCCAGTCGCCCCTTCTCTGAACGCCTAACCCTAGATACAGCGGTGAACTCCAGGAGCCGTTTACCGTCCACCGCGAAGCAATAGATCGTCCGCTCGCCCTGCCGAACCTCAAGGGCGGGCACCTTGATTTCATATCTGTCAGCCACCGGCAGTCCTTTCGAGGATGGGCTCATCGGCCGGGCGGAGTGTTTTCATCTTCTCGGCCAGAACCGACAAGTTGTGGAAGCCGCGCCGCTTATTGCGTTCACTTGCGCGGAAGATCGCCATCTCGATACCGTGTCTTTCGCACAGTCCGCAACGGCAAGACTTCCAAGGCGCGGCTTTGAGGGTCTCGGAGTATGCGTCTCGATACGACTTCTTGACGCCAATTACCTCTTCGTAAGCGATTACTTCGTCGAGCGTCTGGTCGACCGTGAGTTCGCCCTTGTCGAACGCGCGCAACGCTTGCAGACTGTTTCGTTCGGCTTCGATGGCGTGCTGCTGTGATACGCGGCCAGCCAGAATCGCCCTTTTCAGCGACACGTTGCCATCGACCTGGGGAACTTTGATCGCTGCGAACGTCCGCGACGTCGTGTGGTAATTGTCTCTATCGTCCATGAATGACTGGCGGAATACCGACGTGCTGTCGAAGCTTGCGACACCCAGAGATTCGAACTCAGCCATCGCCTCGAGTCTGGTGATCCCCAGCAAGTGCAATTGTGTCTTCGGTGTTCGGATTCGCTCGATGGTCAAGAGACACGCCAAAATATCGGTGGTCTTGAGGGGGACCATACCTCCGAGCGCGATGCGGGTGTAACCCATGTCTTGCAGTTGCCGAACACTGTCTGCGTAGCTCTTGGGATCCCACCCCTGTGCGGCGCCCAACAAAGACATCGAAGAGTTCCGCGCCTCGGCCGCAGCCTTGAACGTCTCGGCCAGCGCTAGTGAGATTCGCCGGCGTTCCTTCCAATCGTCGGGAGCGTCACTGAGGTCTCGCCGGAAGCCGAGGATGATGTGATCAACGCTCACCCCGGCGTCAAAGCCGCAATGCTCGTAGAAGTCGAGCACTTCATCAACCGTGTAGGGGGGCTTCGGTTCGTTCACGTAGTTGAAGGCGCCGCAATCTCCCAAGGTTTCGACATCCGAAGGGAGCCGATAGAAACCCCGCACTCCGAGTCGGTAGAGGCGCTGCCTTTGGGGCATGGAGTACTTGCCGACGCCTTTTATGGATCCGTCGACGATTGCCTTTGATACGAGAATTCCGTCGTACGCCGGTGCCGTAAGGACCTCGTGGGCGTAGCGGTCGTCTCGCTGCCGAACGCGCAAAGGCGAATGCTCGTCGTGCACAAAGTCGTATGTGGGGCTAACTTGGTCGAGGCTGTCCGGAAAAAAGAACTTCATGCGCCACCTTTTCGGGCATCGACGTAGGCACGCGCCAGAAAGTTCGACAGAGCTGAAATATGCTTCGCCACGTTCTGCACGTCGTCCCAGGGAAGGCCCAACTCTTCCCATACACCGCCGGTCCAATGACACCGCTCGGCGATACGCGCGATCTCCTTCTGAGTCTCTGCTTGGGCGTTTGACGAGGCAGTATCAACGTGGACCATCACTCGGTCCATCAGCCTGCTCATCGCACGAATACCGACGCCTCCCATGAGTTTTGACTCCGTCGGAGGTCGTCCCCACGCATCGGGAAATACCTCGCGCACTGCACGCCAGTAAGTCAGGAGAATGCGTCGGATTCCATCTGTGTCCGTCGTTCCGGTCGCCATATTGCGGTACGGGAACAGCACACCAGAGGGAGATTCAAGCGATTCCTTGAGAGCCTCTACGAGGCTTGTGTCCGTCACTACCGCGGCACGTCGGTCTTCGACCTCAGTCGACGCCCGCTTGATCAACCCGTGGAAAGGCGACTCTGGATCCCGATTGAGCATATCGACGAGGGCTGAGGGCATCCTTCGCTGCGAAAGGCGCGGCGACGGAGCCGAAATGACCTCCGGCAGAAGTTCGGTAACCAGATTCGAGGGAAGCGGCGCAACAGTGTTGACCCTCAAGAACTGGTCGCGTTGTATCTCAAGCGTCGGAGCAACGAATCCGGCTACAGGTACTGCCAAATTGCTATTGGCGGTTCGCGCCAAGGCAAGGCTGCGCTGTTGTCCGTCGACTATCCACGCCGGTCGGGGTTGCGACTCGTCAGCGGGCAATGGAATCTCTATCGTTCCCGCGGTCGTACCGATATCGTCCGTAGTTCCGGGCCCACGGCTCGAGCGAAACCTCACTGTGTCTGGCAATGCCAGGATTAATCCGTTCGGGAAAAGGACGTCGCCTGAGTTCAAATACTCAAGGATCTGTTTTACGTGATTGCGCCGCTCTGGCCGTTGGTAGCCGATGAGCTTGCCTGCTTCGTCTCGCGATATTCGTGCAACGTCTGCAACCTCACGAATCTCATGTGCTGCCAATGCGAATAGGTACAGAGGTGTATGCGAGTTCTGTTCGATTCGAACCGCTCGCCGTTCTATGAGCTTGTCTTTCTTCGCTGTCATCGGGAGCCCGCTTCACGCCTGAAGAGCGCACCAAATCGCTTCTGTTCGCAGGCGATTCCGCGATCGCGAACTATTCGTAGGGCGCGGGTCGCCGACATGGCGCCGTCGTCGTGGACGATTTCGCGGATGACCTTCGAGATCTCATCGTCACCCATGGGCGCGCGGTCGTAGAGTTCCGAACGGCGTGCGCGCCGGGCCCACCGTGACCACCGGACATGGTCTGCGTTTGTGAAGAGTTCCTCTCCTGACCGGCGCGACATCCAACGTCGAGCCATGCGTAATCCAAGACTCGAGACTGTTCCTCCCAGAGCGTGTCGTAGATCTCGATCTGCAGGGAGACGAGGAAAGCCATCGATAGTTCGCCACCCTCCTACGAGCATGAAGTTGCCGCCGCGTTTCGCCATCTCAACAAGGTCATCGTCCATGGCGCGCGCGTAGTTCTCGGAGAGCACAAGCAGGGCGGGACCTCGCTGCAACTTCGAAAATGAGACAGTCTGTGGCATCTCGCGAAGGTGCTGCCACCAGTCAGGCAGTCGCTTTACATCTTGAATGACTGAGTCCGCATGGCCGCTAGCGAACGTTGCGGCGTACGAAGGGGCGAACTGAGTGACATCTCTCAGGCCCAGCCCAGCCGACGCGACCAGCATCTTGACCGTTGCGCCGCGTTGGCGTGCCTCATCAGCGAGGGCTTTGGCCTGGAGCCAAGCCTCACCTCGATATAGATCAAGGAGGCGGAAGGAGTCGTCTGCTCCTTCGACACGCCGACGCCATGATGCGAACCGTGTGGACGTGTCTCCAGCGGGCAACGCCTGAATACGCAGGTCAGCGCTTGGAGCAGCAGATTTACGGTCGGTGCAGTTGACTACGATGGTTAGTTTTCCCACGTCACCTCCTCCCTGTCGCAGAAACTACGCTTCAAACGTGTCGGAACCCGAGTGTAGTTTTGGCTACTATAACCGCATAGCCCGACAGATAGCCGGAGGTTTCGATGGGCGATCCAGCAGTAGTTTTACTCAGTGGGGGTCTGGACTCGACGACGGTGCTAGCCATCGCGAAGGATCAGGGTTTCGCGCCATATGCGTTGTCTTTTCGCTACGGGCAACGCCACGCGGTCGAACTTGAGTCTGCTCGGCGCGTCGCCGGCGCCCTCGGTGTGGTTCGTCATGTAGTCGCCGACATCGACCTGCGGGTTTTCGGTGGTTCTGCGCTTACCGCCGATATTGACGTGCCGAAGCACAACACCGTGGCTGAGCTATCCGCGGATATACCCTCGACGTACGTGCCCGCGCGGAACACGATCTTCCTGTCGTTCGCCCTCGCATTTGCCGAAACAGTTGGCGCACAGCACATATTCATCGGTGTCAATGCACTCGACTACTCGGGGTACCCGGACTGCCGACCCGAGTACATCGCGGCGTTTCAGCACATGGCGAAGCTCGCTACGAAGGCGGGAGTTGGTGGCCGTAGCCTGAAGATTCACACACCGCTTATCCAGCTGACCAAAGCCGAGATTGTCCGCACAGGGGCCTCTCTCGGAGTCGATTACGGACTAACGTCCTCGTGCTATGACCCCAGTACGAGCGGTCAACCCTGTGGGCGCTGCGACTCATGTCTGCTGCGTTTGAAGGGCTTCGAAGAAGCCGGTCTAACTGACCCCTTGGTATATCAGGCGGCCTGATGCCATACACAGTCAAGGAGATCTTCTACACCCTCCAAGGAGAGGGCACCCACACGGGACGGCCAGCGGTGTTCTGCAGGTTCGCCAGTTGCAACCTTTGGACTGGCAAGGAGAAGGACCGCGGTCGCGCCATCTGCCAGTTCTGCGATACCGACTTCGTTGGAACCGACGGGATGGGAGGAGGTCATTTCAAGACCGCTGACGACCTCGTCGCGGCAGTAGCAAGAACGTGGCCCGAAGCAGGACACGCGGACCGGATGGTTGTCTGCACGGGAGGCGAGCCACTTCTTCAACTCGACAAAACGCTTGTCGATGCGCTTCACAGTGAGGGTTTCTATGTTGCGATCGAGACGAACGGCACTCGACCGGCGCCGCCCGGTATCGACTGGATCTGCGTCAGTCCGAAGATCGGCGCACCACTGGTGCTTACGTCAGGTGACGAATTGAAGTTGGTATATCCGCAAGAAGGTTGTGACCCAGCACAGTTCGAAAGTCTCGACTTTCGGTTTTTCCGCCTGTCGCCAATGGACGGTCCAGTGATTCGTGAGAACACGGCCGCCGCTGTCGAATATTGCTTGAAGCGCCCGAAATGGCGACTGAACCTGCAAACCCACAAATTCCTAGGAATCCCATGACCGAAACGATGGAAATTTTCTACGAGTTCAAATTTGAAGCGGCGCATCGTCTTCCGAACGTCCCCAGTGACCACAAGTGCTCGCGCCTGCACGGGCATTCCTATCAGGTCCAGGTTCACGTCAAAGGGCCAGTCGGGGAGCAATCAGGTTGGGTCCTCGACTTCGGGAATATCAAGGACGCCTGCAAGCCCGTGATCGATCGACTTGACCACTACTACCTCAATGAGATCGACGGACTGGAGAATCCGACCAGCGAGCGCCTCGCCGCGTGGATCTGGCACGAACTCACATCGTCACTACCCATGATGTCTGCAGTTCAAGTGCGAGAGACGTGTACGTCGGGCTGTATCTATCGAGGACCGAGCGGCAGATGAAGGACCTGCTGCCTGACGTTCAGAGTGCGCCGGAGACCCGCGGTATCGCTATTGATGAGGTCGGCATCTCTGGCCTGCGGTATCCAATGACATTCGATGATGGCGTAATTGAGCAGTCCGGCATAGCAGAGATCGAGATGACCGTCGGCCTGCCCCGCGATCGTCGCGGCACGCACATGAGTCGCATGGTTCAGGGCGTCGAGTCTCATCTCTGCAGGGTGAATCCGTACGAGTTGCACACCGCGTTCAAGGCGGTCGCAGCCCTCTTGGATATCGCCGACCTTCGTGTCTCGCTCTTCATGCCAGTTGCCACGCGAGTTGACTCGCCAGCCACCAACAACTCCGGGTACCAAGTGCACGACATGTCTTTGAAGGGTCGGTTGGTCGATGGCAAGTTTGACCTGACGACAACGTTGACCACGGACGTTACAACGCTGTGCCCATGCAGCAAGGCGATTAGCGACTACGGCGCGCACAATCAACGCAGTCGAGTGTCGCTGTCGACACTCGGAACAAATGACTCTCCGTATCCGCTGCAGGTAACCGATCTGGTGCAGTTGATCCGCGGTGCCTCCTCGTGTCCGGTCTACCCCGTGGTGAAGCGACCTGACGAACGTGCGATCACTATGGCGGCGTACGACAATCCGAAGTTCGTCGAGGACCTGATCCGCGACTTAACGATCAGTTGCCGTGAAATCCAGGTGCCCCATGAGATCGTTACGCGCAACATCGAGAGCATTCACAGCCACGATGCGGTAGCGCGCCTTTCATGGATTCCGTCAGTTCCATAGTCGAGCAATTCATTACACCGCTTGGCGTAGAGCGTTCATGATCGCCGACGTGCCTTTAGCGTTGACGCGCACGATATCTCGGGTGCCGCGTTCCGCCTCGATGAATTCGGTTGCTGCATGTTTGGCGGCAGCAGTGACGATGACAAAAATGTCGGCATTTCTGCTCGCCTGTTCGAGCGCCGACGACCCGCCGGCTTTGTCACTGAATAGCCGAACGTCGATGCTAGGGATTATCTTTCGGAGTAATTGGGCTGCACGCGTCGCGGAAGTCTGCATCAGCGAGTACAGTGCTATCTTCTTATCCGCCAAGTATGCGTACTGGCTGGACTCGTCGTTTGCGCCGTCGAGGAGTAAAGCGGCGAGGATAGGTGGGAACTCCGCGGGGTACTCATCGCAAACGACCTGGATCGCCCGCAGGGCGACCGTCGACAGCGCGTACCGAAACGCGATGAACTGCTCGAGTGCTGAGGACACAAAGTTGTCTAGCGCGCCAACTTCGTCCTTCGACTTCGGGAACGAGGTGAGCATCTGGAAAAGATCGGCCTGCCATTCGACAGTGCTCGAAGCGGAGTTCGTGTGCCGAATGTCGTTGATATACGACACGGTTTCGGAGTACTCGGTGCCGGAGAAACTCGCGGAGAACGCCACATCGATGAGGCTCAGCGTCTGAGAGCGGATGCCGGACGACGCCTTCATACTCACTGCAAGAGCCCCGATTAATCTCCTACTCAAACCAGCGCCGGCGCTGCCAGCGGCCTCGATGACATCGCGGTGCGCGGCGAGAAACTGGCCCGACACTTCGCCGAGTGCCATGAGAGCGTCGTCGTTCATCGCTTCTAGGCGCGCCGACAGATCAGCAAACGAGAGCGGCGGCCACTGCGATGGATCCGAAGTTACGAAGTCAAGCGTGCCAGTCTCGGCATCGGCTTGTGTGATCTGATCGAGCCATGCCGTCCAGTCGGACGGCCCCTCGAACGCTACCGCCTGCTCGAGTGTCCGGACTGCGTTTCGGATCTGCTTGCTACTTAAAACTGCTGACCGAATATCCGCATTGGCTGAGATGTAGTCGAGCGCGCTCCTCGCCGCGGCTTTCTCATCAATATCGGCCGCCGCCAATACGGCCAAACGTGCTGTTGCGTTAGTACAGGGCAAACCAAGTACGAGTCGCAACGCGCCGCCTGGGTCGCCCGCCGCATAGAGTGCGAAAGCAGCTGCTTCCGGAGGAACCGGAACTGACGTGACGTCGGCGGACTTCGTAGCCACCGACGCAAGTCGTGACAGGCGTTGTGTCAGACCTACGCGCAGCTCGTCACCGACTCGGGCCATGCTCTGGACGAGGTCCGCTGGCAACGGGGGATCAGACGTTAGTGCAAGTAGAAGCTGAAACACCAACTCGTCACCGTGCTCTGCGCGCGGACCGGTGGCCGTAGTCCGATATTGAGCGGGCAGGTCGCGCGCCGCGTCGAGAAGGTCAGCGTCGCGTTCGGCTAAATCCAGTGCTGCGAAATAGCGTTGGTAGACGGCGCGCCGGATTGCCCTAGTAACACCAGGGGGTCTCGCAACCTGGAGCAGATCACTAATCGATCGATCTTCGATCAGACCAGCCCAGTCTTCGAGCGAAGCGAAAGCGCGAACGCGGACGAACGTCTGATTGAGAGTATCTAGGTCGCCGTTGGTTGACAGGCTCTCCAGGGCGCTGTCGACCGCGTCGCGATCGCGTGCAGCTAGAGCATGACCGAGGTCGTCGAGGATCTCGCTGGTCGACTTGGCGAGTTCAAACTCCGAATCGGGCCGATTGTCGAGGAGTGCTGCCAACCGGATCAAAGCCTCGCGGACAAACCGTCGAGCTTCGGCGACATGCGACGAACCAGAACGGGGCAAGACCTCGAACCGCAGAACCGTTGAAGGAGACAAGGACACGATGCGGGAGTCAAAGGGATCGAGGTGGTCGAGTCGACCACGTTTGACTGTCACGTCACTATGGGTGGGTCCGACCCAAGCGCCGAGTAGTTCGAGTATCTCATTGGCTCGTCGATCGCCGGGAGTAAAGACGTACCAGAAGAGTTGGCCATCAACCTCGCGCGGAAGAAATGATGTGCGCTCGGGATTGTCCAGCGATCGAATCCAGGTGTCGAGCTGCGTTCGCAGATGGCCGGCAACCATCGTCGGGTTCAACGTGTTGCCGTCGCCAAAGAACGCCGTGGCAAGTTCGTTCATGGAGTGCCGAACCGTTCGCGATAGTCGAGTCTGGCTGCGGCAATCGACTCCCTATTGTTGTCGAGTGTCAGTGCTTCCTCGTTGACCTCGCGTCCGTAGTGCGTGAAGTTCATCGATCCGTGTAGGAAGAATCGCTCGGTCAACAAGGCCTTCTCATGCAAGTTGTCATTCACTAGGACCTGGATCGTCGGGCTTCCGTCGTCGAATGATGCGTGGCGAAGTTTGTCGACCACAAGATGATTGCGCGGGTCTGGTCGGACAATGACGAAGATCTGGGTTCCTTGGCCCGCCAGGTAGACCAGCGTGTCGGTCAAAGGGATCGAACCGACTGGTCGAGAAGGCATCAATACGGAGAATGTGCCCGCGCTGTTGTCGATCACTGGTATGTCCGATATCCAAGGCGACAGTAGCCAGAGTTCGCGCGATGGTGTCAGGATCTCAGTTACGAAAAGCGATTGAACGAGATCGGATGCGAGAAGCGTGGGACCGCCCCCACGGGTTACTACGCGTCTCATCGAGTGCCCTCGGCAGTTTCAAAGGTGAGCACGGTGTTTCCGTTGCTGGCCCGCTCTACCTCCACGACGCCGGGATGCAGGAACATCCATTCGCTCTCCACGGGAGTTGCGGTGAGATTGACAATCAGATCGGATGCCAGGCCAAGATCGAAGCGCGGGACTATGACGCGTACTTGATCGTTGGCAGCGAGTAATTCGCGAATTTGGTGCTCTACGTCGCTGTCATGGATGGACACTGTCGGTGCTTCGTGTGGCGCCATTGCGCGCAGTAGCTCAGGCAATGGGTCGGGCAGAGTTGCGAACGGGTTCCACGTCTGCAGAGCATCACTTCGAACTCGCCAACCCGTCGGCCACAGCAAGCTGAGGATGATGTCGATTCGCCTCTGTTGTGCGTCGGGTGCAGGAGCAACACCGAGGGCCGCATCGTAGACGGCATTTCCGCTCGCAATGAACGCCCAAGTGCGGGTGGAGATCTCTATCCCTAAGCGCTCTTCTAGTGCCGATCGATCCGCGAGCAACGACTGCAGGGTCATGTCTGTCGCATGGGAGGTGTTCGGGCGCATTATGCGATTGGCAAGGTTACTGATGAACATCTGTTGGTCGCCGGACATGTGCATTTCGGACGCTGCCGCGCGTACAGCGCGCAGAGCAGAGACCCGTGACTGCTGGCTCTCGCTGGAACGGTAGAGGGCTACAGCTTCAGTCAATACGTTGTCGCTGCCTAGTTGGCTTACGATCGCCGTGAGTTGGTTTCCTACCCGTTCCGCAGGACCGGGCTGAATTGCACCCCACATCAGTCGGAGGAAGCGCCTGGGTTCGGCTTGTATTCGACGTGCGAGTGCCTCCAGGAATCCACCTCCGCCCATTGTCGGTTCGGACAACCACACCTGATTCCGCCGGGGGATGCTATCCGCGTTCAGTCCGGGTTCCACATCGACTAGCAACCCGTCCGGATCGTGATCGGGACATAGCGCCCGGGCGGCGGCAAAAGCAGCTTGTCCTACTGTCGACAGCAGACGATTACGTACCCACTCCATCATTTCGGTTGTGGGAGGGAGCCACAATTGAGGGATCAATTCGTCGAGTCTGTTGACGATGGCGGGTGCGTTCAGGAGCGAGGTCAAACGTTGGAGGAGCTTGCTTGGTTGGGAGTCAATGTTGTTGTCGCCCAGGATAAGGCCTGGGCGCTGGAATAGCGCCTCGAGTGTTGGTTTAAGGTGCGCAACGAGCGACCCGCTAATCGCTCGGTAGGAATCTTCGAGCGTGTCACCTCGCTCCGCCGCCTTGAGTACGAGCATCGTCTCCATCGCCTCGTGAAGCCACGTCAACTGGAACACGTTGGCGTACGCCAATAGTGCTTCGTCGGTCGTGATCAGGTGTGCAAACCACGCACTGCGCAATCCAGGATCTCGCGCGACGGCATCGTTGGTGGGTGTCGGAAGATCTACATCCAGTCGGAGCGCATCGACATCAAGGGTGACTCCAAGACCAGCAGGTGCGCCCTGGTGGGTAAATTGCGTTCTGGTCCTTCGCTCAGTTCCGTCCTCGAACTGTACTGTCGCGTCGCTCTCCACCGCCAGGCGACTAATCTGCACCCACGTGCTCTGCGCGTGTAGGAAGAATGTGGCCGCAGAGATGAGTGCACCGATCCTGTCAGTGGACGGCAACCTCAACGCGATTCCGGTTCCCTGCTCAATGAATTGGCTGCGCCAGGTGAGATGTGCGTTGGAGGAGTCGGTGATTTCTTCGGGGGCCAGTGCCAGGGTGGCGCGATGTGGTCGGACGACCTCGTAGGTCGTCAGTCTGCCGCGGTGCGTGATTTGCGGGATGGCGGAGACGTCAAAGTCGTCGACGAATGTCGAAACCTCCTGTGTGCTCTCACTACTCTCCCAGTCGACAGGAACCCAATGGCGATGCCAGGCATTCCGAGTTGCGTATCTCCGCGAGACCCGACCGGGGGCATATTCGCGCATCATCTGTGCGACACCCATTGACTCGATCGACATGTCCGAGGCATATGACGTCTGGGATGGAACGACGACGTCAACTTCCGAGAGACTGAGTTCGGTGAAGAGGTTTCCTGGAAAGTAATCGGGCAGAGGGTGGTCCGAGACGGCATCTGCCCCAGCGGTGACGATGGTAGCCGTCGCTGACGCAAACCGTGAGCGCAGGCGTCGAATGAGAGTCGGGACGGCCCCGAGGAGAACTGGCCGCGGTGGGTGCCAAAGTATCTCGTCGACTTCCGATGACGTTAACGCCAGCGAGAGTCGCAGCCATCTGGCCAGATCGTTTTGCGCGGATGGTTCGGCAAGGAGTGTCTCCAGCACTTCGACGGCTTTGGCGTGCATCTCGGCGTTCTGTCGGGCATACGAACCTTCGGGTGGTCCTTTGAGGTCCAGCCATAGGTTGGCCCGGGGATGCGTTACTCGGATCTTGACGGCCACCCACTCTAGGAGTGATTGGGCGGCATGCATGCGGAGGACAGCCCGGTTGTGGATCGGCAACGTGCGTGGAGGTAGAACTGGATCGAAAAGTGTGTCCCAGCCTTCGTAGGCGGCGCGATCTCGACCGTAGTCAGATAGCACTACCAGGGTGATCGGGCGCATTCCACGCGGTCGCCCAGCACGTCCTTTGCGCTGAATGAACTGTGCTGCATCTCGTGGCGCCTTGTGCTGAATCACCGCGCCAACCGTCGGATCGTCAAATCCGACCTCTAGCGACGCAGTTGCCACGACGGCTTGAGCTTCTGAATCAACGCCGACATCCTGTGACGACGTGCGGCCGATGCGAAGTCGGCCGGTCGCGTCAATGGGATGGCCTAAATGTTCAGGCAGATCCCATGACTGACCGGCCAGGCGGCGTGGGACGCCACCGCCCAGCGCCGGATTTCGCAATGCCGCCAATGGCTCCTTGCGGCCTGGAACTGCTCGGCCGGAGGCCGCGAGTCGTAGACCTTCGGCATCGGCGAGGTCGTAATAGAGCCTATTGGTTACGTCGAGATCGTCGGTGAACACGAACGTTTTACTGCCGTAGCCGCCAGCCGATAGGCCTGATACTGGTGTATCCATCAAGCGCGACAGCAGCATGGTGGACTGAATCGTCGCCGAAAGTACGCTCGTTCCACTAGTAGGATCACTGCGTGCTGCGACGAGATACTCGGCGCCTTCAGTAGTTAGTTCATCGGGTGTCGGTTCAATGCTTTGAACGGAGTTGGCGCTCACGCCAATGAGACTGGCGAAATAGTTGCCGGCGTCGACGAGCGTGGCCGACAAGCCGACGAACGTAACGGGAGTACTGATACGGTGCCGCCACCGTCGCAACACCATGGCGGTTTGGGCGCCGCTTGCACCTCCATAGGTGTGGATCTCATCGAGCAGCACAAGCCGGGGCCTCTTCGGTTCTGGCACGCCGATGCCGAGAATTGAACCACTGGAGAGGTCGATCATCGACCGGTTCAACATCTCCGTTGTACTAAAAACAATATCTGGTGCAACAGATTTCATGCGTTGGCGTGTGATGACTATCGTGTCGTCGCCGAACCGCGCACCGCAGGCCGCGCAGATCAGTAATTCCTCACCACGCTTCACGTGGTCGTCGGGCCAGTGCAGTTCGCCGCCGCAACCTTGGCCCTCGTCGCCAGGGCATGTGAGGTACGGGCAGAGATACCCGAGGGATGTATGTCGCCATTGCGAGAACTTCGTATCGAGCGTGGTGCTGCTTGCCGGTGCGGCGCCGTAGAAAGCGCCGAGTCTCAGCTTGCGTCCAGTTTCAGCTTCGAAAAGGCCGTCTGCGCGACGGGCATTCGCGAAAGCACTGGTGAACTGGTCGCGGAGCAGTTCATTACGCGGATAGATCGCGAGACAACGAGTCCACGTCGACGAGTCTTGAAGTGACGCAAGATACGCATAGGCAGGTAGGTAGAACGCGAGTGTCTTACCGCTGCCTGTGCCGGCCCCGACAACGATTCCGTTCGATTTCTTCGACTGAAGCGCACCAATGACTTCGCGGGTTGCTCGCACCTGAAAGCCGCTAAGAGCGAGTGACCCATTGTTCGTTGTGGTCAACGAAGCCAGGCTGCGACGCAGGGCGCCGTCAGCATCGTTTAGGCCGTCTAGCGTTGCCGTCCAGTCGAGGTCGCGTCGCGGGTATGAGCGGGGACGGCGCATGTATCGGAAGTCGGCCACCAGAGGTGTGCCTCGCCGCCAAGCTTCAGCAGGTTTGCTCGCGGGGAAAATCTGGCGAAGACGGGCTAGGAGTCGAAGACCTTCGGCGATGCGACTGCGCCAGCGGGGTGGCTGTACCGCGTCGTCATAGAACAGCATGCCGTGGTCTGTGAGTTGCTGGATGATGGTGTCCACGTCACCAAATGGGTTGTGCGCAAGTGTCCAGTCGAACACGACTTGACGCAGCTCGCGCGTCGAGAGGCCACCGTCGACAACTCCCCACGAGAGCAGCGCGTCTTCGCGGGACTCAATGGTGTCGAGGAGGTTGAGGAGTTGAGCGGAGTCCGTCACTGTCGGCCCTTGATGGAGTAGCGATCGGTGATGTTGTGGTTGTCGAGAAAGGCGCGGACTTCGTCGGTGAGCGCCGACAATGGCGCTCCGGTCGGACTATCGGTCTGCCGAAAGAATGCCGAGATCGCAGCAGGTACCACCCCGGATAGTCCTTCAGCGACGCGCCGCAACTCATCGACATGAGCGTTCCACTTCGCGACGTCGCCTTCGTGGGGTAGCGCTCGTTCGCTGAGCAGGTCGAGACCGAAGGACGCTTTGTCGTAGTCCTCGAGAAGGTCCTCGACATCGATGCCGGAGCGATTCAGGAGGTCGAGCAGTTCGCGGTCCACAACGGAACGACGGTGTTCGTTCCTGTACTCGGCCCAGGCGCCGCCCAAAATGCCTTCGACAAAATTGACGACGCGTTCTGCAGTGCCGACTCTCTCAGCGAATTGTGGCGTAGCACCGCCTAACTGCTGCGTGTTGGTCAGCGTCGCCATCTGTGTCAACTCGGTGTGAATGGTGCGGAAGTTGCCCACGGCGGGTGCGCACTCTGGTGCTTTGACAGTGACCAATTCGTCGTACGACGTGATGAGCTTTTGCAGAGAGCGGCCCAAGGTGGCGAGGCGTTGAGTGATGCGGTCGAGCTTGTTGAGGTCCTGACGAAGGGTCCCATCATCACGTGCTGCCTGAGCACGCCCCTCGATCTGCTGAAGTCGATCCAGAATCATCATGATTGCGATCCCTGTTGCACATGGCCCGCTATCGCGACAAGCGCTGCGTTGAGTTCGGTCGTTAGCGCGCGATCCGCGGTAGTTGACTGCTCTTTCAGTTGAGGATCGATTCTGGACTCGACCATGCCCTCCACCAGATCCAGGGTCTTAGTGACTGCGGCGATCCATGGTGTGAGCTTCGCAGCAGATAACGGCCAGTCACCACCCAGTGCCTTGAGCCGATCTGAATTCGTCAAACTTTCCCAACTGAGAAGGCTTTCGCGCAACCTGTTCACGCGTTGAACATCGCTCGAGTCGATGCCGTCACCTAGCCGATTCAGGCCAGCGACGTCGACTGATGCGGGAACCATGTTGAATGCTTGAAGCGACTTGATCGTCTTTTCGATCGCCTTAACCGTCTCCTTGACGTTCGAACTGACTGTCGTCGTGTCGGGTAGGACGGCCTCAATCGGAATTCGGAGTGAATCGAGGCTCTCATTTAGAGCAGTCATTCTTGACACGAAATCGACTACTCCGGAGGGGATCTCAGTGGGTATGGTCTCTCGACGAGCATCGTCTTTAAGTGACCGCAGGATACGAGCACTGTCTACTGCTGCTGCCGCGCCGGTACCCTGGCTGTAACTTGTGCGGCGCAACAGTAACCGCTGTAAGGTTTCTCGACCACTCTTGCCTTTGAGTTCATTGGCTCCCGAGCGCAACACCTTGACTGGCTGCGGCAAAAGGTCGGGTTCGCAGTCGGGTGCGGGAGCGAAGATTGAATCTACGACCTTGCCCGAGTCCTTAGGCTCGAAACTCGAAGGAATACTCAACATTTGAGCGCTTAAGAGCAAAGCGCTGGCTAGATAGCCCACCTCGGTATCTATTGCGTTCATGTCGTCACGGGGAACATCAAACTGCTGCTCAATGTGTCGCACCCACTTGGCCACCTGACGCGTTGCGAGACGTTGCAAATCGGCGCCGTGGTCCATATCGGTCCACGACCTGCCGTGGTCGAGGAAGGCGAGTGCACGCAGGGATCGCACAGCATCAATATCGCTGCGGTTGATGTCAAGTCGAATTCCCGTGATATTGGCCTGTTTAGTCCCTTCAAGGAATATCGAGATCTGCCCAAAAGTGGCCGCGCCCGACAGACTGCGCGTGGCCGGTTCTTGGTCATCATCGTCCGCACCCGACTCAGGCTGCGATGAGGGTTTGCGCTTAGTCGGGGTCCAATTGGACCCTCCTCCCAAAGAATCTTCGAAATCCAAAGCCGCGACGACAGCATTGAAAACGACCTTGCGAAGATCGTTTTGTGCTGCTTGCTTGAGTGACTGCCCACGAGACCATGCGTCGACAGCTTGCACCAGCTGAGGGTCAGTGTCGTCGCGAACCGCTGGTCGTGAACGGTCTTTGGGCCGGTATTGTTGCTTCCGCCGTTCATCGTCGTTGGTGCGACCGCCGGTGTCTTCGTGGCGGACGTCAGTCGAGTCTGGCAGTCCTACAACCTGCGGTATACCGAACGACTTATGAATGTAGGGGCTGAGGTTCTGTGGGACCGGTGAGCGCGCGAAGTACGTCAGCAACCTTCGTCGTCGATTGACTTGTTCATCTGACTCACCAGGGTTCCTAATCTGTGCCGTGTCTTCGATACTCCAATCAATTTCAAGAGCACGAGTCGGAAAGCGCTTCTCGAAGTCGGCAGAGGGAAAGTTCGATTCGGCAATGATCTCTCGGTCGTCTTGAAGAACTGGCCGTACAACATCTTTCAGCACATTCCGCGCTACGAAGATATCGCCGGTACTCTGCTGAGTCTGCATTGCCCGTTCGAGAGCTACAGCGTTGAACGGATAGAGTCCGATGCCGGCGCTTGATCCGTATGCGGTGTGACACGGGTCTGCTACCGGGCATTTTTCGCACTTGTTCGGGGGTTGCTCACGCGCTGCGAACGACTCCTCGAGTGCGTCTGCGCCCACACGCACTGCGTTCAGATAGGGTGCGACGAACGATGGCAAGTCAGTACTATTCGCCGAACCCGCGACGTCGAGGTCGAATGCAAAGTATGTTCTGGTTTTTGCAGTATCCGGAACCTGGTCGGCGAAGTAGCCAGTCGTCACTGCCATCACCACCCGCATGGGGCACAGCGGTACTGCGGCGGTCGGCACCTGCGTCATCGCATCGATGAGTCCACCCTGAACACCTTGGAAGATGGAAAAATCCTCGATTAGTAAGAGGAGTTCCTCCCCAGACTTCATGAGATCGAGGCGCAAGTCAATGAGCAGGTTCTTTAGGTCATCACCGCCAACGCCGAATACTGAACTTACGGCGGGCGACAGTTGCTCGTTAAGCATTCTCGCCGCCAGTTCGCGCAAGTGCATATCGCCGCCGAGCACATCGGCGATATCGCGGGCCGCCGCACTGGCGTTGTTCGTGTCGTCGACGGTGAGCCGCAAATCTTCGGCCCTGAACTCGAAAGGCTCTTCTTTATCTTCAGCCGATTTGCCCGAGAACTTCTCCTTCGACAAGCGCGCGAGGGCGCCGTCGTCGGCCAAAATTCTCCGCTTGAAGACTGGATCGTCGAGTAAACTCGGAAGCTCGTTGGCTAGGTACTCGCGTTCGGCTTTGTCATCAGCGTTCAGATGCGATGGGTCACGCGGCGATTCGGCAATCAAGTAGGACAGCACGGCTCGAAGTCGATTGCGAGCGTCAGTCTCGTTGTCCAGCTTCTCGGTCGCTTCGCGGACGCGCTGCCTGTACTCGTCAGCGGCAGCGCCGGTGGCCTCGTCGAGAATCAGGTCGAGAATCGCACGGAGGGACATCTTGTGTTTGGGGACGAAGATCACGCGGCGGTGAGGTCGCGAGTGGCTCAACTCGCGGAGTTGCAAGCGCAACCACCGAACCAAGTGAGACTTGCCGGTTCCCGAATTGCCAAGTATGGGAATGATCGGTAGATCGGCAGGCTGATTTTCGACAGCCGCGAGCAGATCCTCCTCCTGCACAACGTCGCCGCCAGGGCGGTTCAGATTTGACCGACGCACTATCGCGAGTTTGCTGTGAGTAGCTGCAAAGACCCCGTCGAGAGGAGTTTCTGCTTCAACCGGTATGACGTCCAGAACGGACGATGCCTCCCAACAAAGGATCGGAAGCGTTGCTGGCGCCGTCATGGGGAGTGTCCTCCGATTACCTCGATATGAGTGAGACGGCGCTGCGGCGTTGTGCCGAGGCCGATCGTTCGTCCGGTTGCGTCGGCTTGGGGAGGGGGCAGTTCCAGTATGGCTTCTTCCTCGAGTGCGAGAATCGATTGCGCGAGTGTCGTGTCGAGCAAGCCGATCGCTGCGTCTGGATCGGGATCAGCGGAGGTGTGCTGAAGAAAGCCCAAGTGCAGCTCTCCGCCGCTTAGAACTGGTAGACGACTTGTAAGGGTGTCGAGAAATCCGTCGATGGTTTGGCGCCCGGATGGCATGTCGAGGACCTGGTCGCGGACAGCCACCGTGGCGTCGGGGTAGATGCCCGCTACCTGAAACGCTGGTTGTGCCATTCCTAATGCCGCTGCCCATCGCATGAAAGCACCCCATCGGACTCCGTTTGCGAAGGGCCGCAACTCCGGACTGTCAGGCAACTGGTCTTGTTGGATCAACTGCACGCTCAGCAATCCGCCGTTGGTCTTGTCCCACGTGAGAGTGCTACGTACATCTTGTGCGAGCGACCATGAAAGTGCGCGATTGATGTCCTTGGTACCGCTCGTAAGGGTGTCTCCTGCTGCTAGACGCCACGGATCAGCATCGCCAACGGTAAACATGAAGTGCTGCAGTAGTTTTCGGTACAAGGATCGAGGAATTCGCGATCCATGAAGCATTGTCTGCGCCTGCGGTACGAGAAGCACTTTTGCATCTCGCTCTTCCGTAACTCCGATGTCCTTGAGCGCGAGCAGTGTGGCGTCGATATTCGATAATGGACTCTTGCCGGCGTGGAGTGACTCCGGGAGCAGTCTCGAGCGTAGTTTGTCCTTTTCCATCTCGAACTCTGCTTCGGCCAACGTGCTAACGATGAGGCGCCCGAGTCCGGGTAATGCTGCTCCACCTCCTGCGTTAATAACGGTCACTAGAGCCTCCTCACAAGATCGGCAAGCGAGGCATTGGGTTGGACAACGTCCTCAAGAGTGAGATGCGGACGATCTGCTGCCGGCGTACCAGACGGCACGACCAGGAGTCTCGTCATTGCGTGCGGCGGTGGGTAGATGAGGCTGGGCGGCAAGACTCCATCGCTATCGCTGACCACGACAATCGTGGGGTAGTCAAGCGCCCGGCGTGGCCGCTGCAAGTCGTTTGGCTCGACTATGACCAGTTCTGAGTGACCGACACCCCGCCGGATTTCACTAATTACAAGCTCGTTAAGACGCTCGGAGAACTGAATCTGCTTGATTCCGTTGCTGACCGCTTTGGCGACAAATCGACGAAAGTTAGTGCGATAGAGCGCTTGACGCACCGACACTGGATCGTAGGTGACGAGCATAATGTTGCGATCCATTAGTAACTCGGTGAGGGACGGCATCAGCGCGAACTTCATCTTGGGGATCATGGGAAGCGAGCGCGTGCCGATTACCGGGGATGAGTCAGATCGGCTGGGATGACAGCGGCCAGGACAACCGGAGCAAGACGAGCTCAAATGGTAGTTGGCGCCCGCGAGCTCAGGCACGTCCAATGAATACTCAGGGGCGAACACGTGACCCCAGCACCGTTCTAGCTCCAGCAATTGACGGATACGCCTGAATGACTCGTCTTCGCGTTCCTTGACGCTGCTTCGCACCTTTTGGAACGCGGCATTGAACACTGTCTCATCCAGACTGCCGCTAGGAACGTTTACGGTCACATCCAACTTGTTGTGGAAGTTCTCCCATTCAATCGCCGTTCGTTGTTCCCACTCGGCATCCGTTTCGGTCGAGGCACGTCGGAGTTCTGGCGGCGCAATCGGCGCGAAATCGACTACCTCTGCGCGTCGCAGGATTGTGATGATGTTCCTGTTCCATAGCCGGTTCTTGTCATTGTCGACGTCGCTGTGGGACGGCACCGTGCGTAGGTCGACGGTCATTGAGAACGCAGATCCGGTCGCGGCACTTTCGGCGCGGTCTCGCATGGCCATCCATCGACTCCAACCCTTTTGATGGCCGATCAGTCTGGTCAGTTCGATTCGCGACTTAGCAAAATCGGTACCGGAGTCTGGTAGCCAGATGGAGACGGAAGTGTGGCCGTCACGTCCTGCGCGGCCGACTTCCTGATAGAAGCGGTCAACTGAGCGCGGAATACACGCGTGAACGATCGTGCGTACATCAGACTGATCGACCCCCAACCCGAACGCGGTGGTACCGACGACAATGTCAATGGCGGTGCCGTCGCCCGAGTCAGTCCATTCGTTCAATATTGTTTCGCGTCGGTCGCTGGAGGTGTCGCCGTGAAACGCAGTCGTCCGCGCGAAGCCTTGGGCACGAAGGCTTTCGGCGATTTCCTCAGCGTCCTGACGCGTTGTCGTGTAGATGATCGCTGGCTTTGGACAACGTCGCATGAGTTCGGAAACACGCTGTGCGCGTTGAGTACTATCGGTTTCTGCGTACAGGTAGCGCAACTCGGTCCGCAAGTAATTGGTCCCAACGAAGATCGACCGACCATCAGAGAAGAGTTGATCGTTGAGCCTGAGGGCCTGCGCGGACAAGGTGGCCGTCATTAATAGTGTCTTGGCTTCCGCAACGCCTACGTGACGTGATATCGCACGCAACTCGTGAACCAGCGAAGCGGCCAATTGGAACTCGGGGCGGAAGTCGGTTCCCCACGCGTACACCAAGTGGGCCTCGTCGATTACAACGTATGTGAGTCCGCCTCGACTCGCTAAATCGCGTAGTGGTCGGGCGAGGCTTTGCACAAGCGCCTCCGGGGACGTGAATAGTAAGCGCTGAGTGCCGGACACAAGCCGATCGCGGATCGCCCGCTTCTCCTCAGTTGGGCGGAACCCGTGATACGCGAGTTCGCGAGGAAGTCCCGCCTCGGGGTAGCGATTTCTGGCCTGCAACTCCTGATCGAGCGCCAGGGCTATGGTCGGAACCACGACCACTGTCGTCGCGTTTGGCTGGATTAGTCCTGGAATTATCCCAACCAGCGACTTTCCCGAACCCGTAGGCAGCACAACGTGGATCGTCGATCCGGACTCTGCAAATGCTACCGCGCGCAGGGCGACGGCTTGAGCTGCTGACTTGTAGTGAATGATGTTCGGTGCGACCGCGTGCACCGCAGGATCGGCTGGAATTCGGGTTGGCGTCGGCGGTTGAGCGTCTGTACTGATCGGAAGGTTCGTCTCGTAAACGATCGTGTCGGGACTGGCGATAGCGTGATCTATCCAACGATGGTCGCCGCTCAACCACGTTGGAGTCCATGACTTTCCGGGCTCTAGTCGAACGAGTCCCCCATAGGCAGGGCTGGCGATGAGACCGAAGTCCTCTAACCGATCGCTAGGAATGCCCCTGTCTTCGAGGTGCATTTCCAGAGCTGGGTTCGGCCCGTCTGATGTAAGTCGCTGGTGATGAAGGACGTGAGAGACCAGCGACAAGATGTCAGCGTAGATATCCATACCGGGCACCGGCGAAGTCCATGCATCAGCGAGTCGCAGAAACGGGCCCTTGAGCTGTCGGCGGTCAAAGAACTTGTCTAGCAGTGCTTCTTGCACGCATTCCAGTTGTTTTTGCGTCATTCCGTCTGATCTTCGAGTGGGTGTCCTGCGACGATCACAATGCCGGTTGAGTCGAGACTTAGCCGTGGCGCGCGAATGGCTTTGTCCAATGTGGACGTCATGAGCTCCTCCAGTTCGCGTTCACGGCGGAGGTCTGCCCTTTCCAAGCCTTCACTGTAGGCCTCACGCAGCGCGAGTTGGCGCTGACGTGCTTGACCGTCGTACGCGCAGGACTCTAGTCCGGCGCCGACACGTTCGACGAACGACTCAAGGTGAACGATGGTCTGTCTCGCAGCTGCTTCCGCGTCTCGCCACGAATCTTTCCAGTTTGACTGTGGTAGAACGCTGTACGCCTCCCCAAGCCGTGCTGGATTCAGGTTCAGGTCACCGTCTGCCCCTGCGGTGGGTGGTTTGCGGTAGCGACGTTCGAGGATACCGACAATAGTAGGATCGACGATCGCCATCCCGTCGATGTCTATCCACACCGTTTCAACAGCGGGAGGAAAGATTGCGTCCGCGCGACGGCGCAAAGCCTTGGGCTCATCTCCCTGGGACGCGGGTTCCGCTGAGACGGATTGTGGTAGATCGGCCTCAACGTGGTAATCAAAGCGGTAGGCAATGAGGTCTTCGTCATGCCAGGAGGAGTCGTACCGCCACATCCCGAAACAGCGGCCTCGATCGTCGTTCCAGATGAAGTCGCTGATAGCGTCTATCAATGGCGACCCATACCGGTAGAGGCGAATGTCCGGTTGTTGAACTGCGACGTCCCGGCGGAACGTTCCAGCTTGTCCCTCGAGGTGAATGAAATCGCGTCGAATGCGCCACAGCGGGATCAGCGGCGGTTCTGCTCGGCTATCGGGAGTAACGGTGTAGCTTCCTGCGCCAGTTGTGGGCGTGCCAATACGTTTCATTCGAACATTGCCTGGTGCCCCATCACGAGCCAGGAGGTGATCCGTCGTTTCGGCGAAGTCTTGCTCGGCGGCCTCGACGGCGGAAATCTGAGCGTAGATCGATCGGGAATCCGTCCTAACTTCGCGACTGTCTAGCGCGTCCTGCTCACGTACGTTGCCTAGTTCCTCGGCTAATTCATCGCGAATAAGCTCGGCGAGCGTGTCGGCTACGCCTGTGCCGTCAGTTACGAACCTCTCCCATGACCGGGTCGCGCTGTTGTCCACTGCGTGCTGAAGGCTGGCGATGGATTTCGTGAAGACCTCGAATCCTTCACGGACAACCTGAAACCACGCGGTGTCCCACTGTTCGGCACCTAGGCCCGACACGATGAGGTAGGAGCGCGCAGGAGTGGGGGCAGCGTCACCGGACCACCGATCCGATCGCCCGATCCGCTGCTCGAGGCGGTTGACGTCGCTGGGCAAGCCAACGTGGAAAACGACGTCGGCGAATTGAAAATTGCGCCCTTCCTCTGCCGATCGGTCGCTTACCAGGATCCGGTTGCTCTTGCCGTTTGATTCGAAGGATCGAATCAACGCGTCTAGGGCGGCGGGATCGCTTTCCGCGATGTGCAAACCGACCGAACTCGCGCCGACGTGCTTCTGCAGCGCTCCACCTACCGCTTCTGCCACAGTCGTGGTGGGACAGAAGACTACGACTCGTTCGCGCACGGTGACCTCGTTGGTCACAAAGTCGGCAACTCGATTACTGAGTTCGGTATTGCCATCGGCGTTGTCCATCGTGTCTATAAGTCGCCGCAGCACCGACGCTTCGTCCTCGGTGCTTGCATCATCGCAGCGCCGACGCGCCCAAGTCGTTAAGGCGACTGGATCGAGAAGGACAGCGCAAGCTTGTGCTAACAATGCTCCGGCCTCCGATACGTCTAGGTCTCCAATTTCGACTGCCCCCAACGCGTACTGACGCCATTCGTCGATCAACGCAGATGCCGTTCGGAAGAGGGTGGTGTCGAGCGGTAGAGCAGTCGGCGTTGTCCGTCCCTGAACGCTGTACTTCTGAAACAGGTCCTCGGTCCTGCGTGTTCGAATCATCCTGCGGTGTACGCGATAGGCGTCGGCAACGTATCCTTGCAGCGCATCGATTGCTCCCGGCATTGCGGACTTGTCCTGTTCTGCGGCCGTTTCCACGGCGAGGATCAGACTCTGAACTTGGTCGTCAGCGGCGAGCATGGCGCGAAGATCGTTGAGACGGCGAACTATGACCGACGCGGGCAGAGACGGCTTAAGGCCGAGGAGTGATCGCGCGAGCTCCGTTCTTATGGCGACTCGCTTGCGAAGGTCCTCTGAGGTGGCTTGTCCATATAAAGAAGGATCAAGCAGGCGCAGCATTCCGAGGAATATGTCTTCGTTGTGGAGTACCGGAGTTGCCGACAGAAGAAGTAAGCGCGTGCTCCCCAGAGCAACGGACGCAAGCTTCTGATATCTGCCCTGCATCGCCGCGTCGTCACTGATTCGCAAGCGAGCGAGATTGTGCGCCTCATCGACGACCAGCAGATCTGCTGATGTCCAATCGTCGGGTCGGTCGTCCCGAGCGAAATTAATCCTCCCGATAGCGAAGTCGGCAATGCCGAATTTTGTATTCAGCTCACGCTTCCATTGATCCAGGAGGAACGGCGGCAGGATCAGACTTACGGTCGATGATGGGTGGTCGTCGAGAATCTGCCGTATGACGATGCCGGCCTCGATGGTTTTACCGAGGCCAACCTCATCCGCTAGGAGGTAACGCTGGATCGGGTCCTCGAGCACACGACGGGCGGCATCGAGTTGATGGGCGTGCAGTTGAATCGACGATGATAGGGCAGCGCCCACCCCATGCGCCGCTGATCGTTGACCGAGTGTGTGGTGCATAAACGGTCGTCGGAGATCGGAAAGGTACGGCGACTCCATCAATCCGGCCTCGCCGAATCCGACGGGGTCCTCTAGTGGACGGTCCCACCGGATGTAGACGTCCTTCTCTGGCAGGAACATCGATTCTCCGCGAGAGCGGACACTGATGTCGCGGTATTCGTTGATGTCTTCTAGGCGTCCGGAGTGCCAGATGCCGTTCTTCTCCCAAAAAACCCGCACCTCTTGGTCGAGCTTGAATCGCTTTAGGCCAGTCATCGGCACCTGGGCGCGGAACCGCTCGCCAGGAGCCTGCCCTGGATTGTCAAAATACTCGAGGGTCAGCGCATCACCGTTGCGTGCTACAGCCTTCCCGACACCGAAATTGTTAGCTGTTGACACGATTAGGTCGCCGATGTTCAAGGGTTGGCGTTTGCCGCGGGATGTCGACGGCGCGGCACGTTCGCCCGTCCGCTTACGCGCAGTGTCCCCGGATTTCTTAGGAGCGGCGCCTGAGTTCGACGCACTTCCTCTGCATGCTGGGAATCGGGTGCAGCCCAGAAATACCTGACCAGCCCGTGCGCCTCTGGTCGCCATCCGTTCCGTCATAGGCGACCCGCATAGTGGGCAGTGAATCACGTCAGTACTCATAACTTGCCAACCGTCGAGTGTCTTCAGGACGCGTTCGTAAACGAGGTGCTATCCGCCCGGTCCCGTGTTCACCGCCTCGGCGAGATAGAAAGGCGCGGCTATCAACTACCAACATTTCGCGGAGTAGTTCGAGCATCGTTCCGTTCTCACTCGCAACGTCCGGGGACGCCCCGTCTGCGGTCCCTAGCGTCGAGACCGGTACAAAAGCTGATTGATTGTCAGCCGTCACAGCGGGTCCCCTCCTGACTACGCATACCCTAAGCGGTGGCTATGAAACCCGTCAGCAACTTCGACGCTCAAAGATCCTCACCGGTTGATGTACGTGCTGCGAGTAGCGCAGACGGTTTGCTAGACGTTGTCGGGACCATCCGTTAATGGGTCCGCGATACAGTTCGAGGGTTCGCGAATCGCTGCTGACCAACCACGTGAGGCGACTCGAAGTCGCTACGCCGCGCGCATCTGTAGAACCCCTTGGAACTTCCATCGGCGCGTATGAAGCCCAGAACACGCGCATCTGGGCGAACATGAGGTAGGAGGGTGAATGGCGACTCCGGTGCTCTTGGGCGGATATGCGGCTAAGCGGTGCCCGGTTCGCGTGCAGAACGATTTTTCACCCGAGGTAGAGACCTTGAAGTGGTCGCCGTCGGCAGAAGACCTGGCCCGACTCCGGGCCGGTAACGATTTCGAGGCGATGATTTTCGCGCAGTTGGCGTCAATACATCCGGAGTGTGCGCAAATCAGTACCGGCTCAAAAGCTGACGCGATAGCGGCCACGGTAGCCGCCATGGACGCGGATGTCGGCCTGATCCTTGGCGGTTGGCTTCCTGATGACCCGTTAGGCGGTCGCACCGGCCGCCCTGACATCTTGATACGCGTCGATGGTGGCTACTTGCCCGCAGATGTAAAGAATCACAAGACAATGGGACCCGCTGCGAAAGCTTCGACGGTGTTATCACCGCTTTCTCGGCCGTCTTCTCGGCGGCCGGTGACGGCGTTGACGACTGCGACGTCGCACAGATTCGACGACGGCATGCAGTTGGCCCACTACACACGCATGCTGCAGGCTTGCGGGCGCCATCCCGGTGACGAGTTTCTGATCGGCGCCGTCCTTGGTACGAGTGAGGTTTCGCTTGACGGTCACGCTCCGACTGAGCGGATGTTCGTTTGGCACGACCTTTCGGAGCGAGTCGCAACTACCTATTCGCGTCGCTTTGGGAAAGCTAAGCGTTCCTTGTTGGAACGCTACGACCATGAGTTTCGCTTCCGGGTCAAGGTCGCTGAGCACGCCCTTCAGATCATCGGACGCGAAGACGATCCAGAACCTCTCGTGACACCTATAGGGCAGGCGGAATGTGGCACCTGCCCTTATGAGGTTCCGTGTGCCGAAGCGATGGGAGACGACCCATCAGCTGCGATTACTGTAGGCAGATTAAATACCCGCGAGTGGCTCACGTTGCGCTCACTGGGGGTCGCGACGACGCTGGAGCTAGCTGACCTTGATCCCGATGACACGGCCTTCTTCGACCTATACGCCGAGGAGGTCGCTCATCACAGCCGCGAGAACGCCCGCAAGCGCCTGGTGGTAGCCATCGAACGCGCCGCAATGATCCGCGACGGAATCGAATTCTGGCCGAACAGTGACGCCCCAGTTGAGGTGCCGACAGCAACGATCGAGATCGATCTGGATGTCGAGTCCGACCAGCACGGCCGGGTCTACATGTGGGGGGCTTGCATCCGCCGAGGCGCCGACGACGCCTGGGCGACCTACATTTCCGACTTCACCGCATGGGATCCACTCGATAACGCAACGGAATATGCCCTCGCTTCGCGGTTTGTCGAGTGGTTGCGCAGTCAACGCGCAGACGCGGTTGCGAACGGAGGAACTCTTCGCGTATTCCACTGGTCTCACCCTGAATGGTCCAACTTGAAGCGAATCCTGGGCGCAGACGCTGTGCGCGATTTGATCGGACATGGCGGCAGCGACGGGTTGGACGGCTACCACGCGGGGGTGTTCATCGACCTGGAAAAGGTCTTCAAGCGGCATTTCACAACGCTTCGCGGAACTAGCCTCAAGAAGGTCGCGCCGCTGTTCGGGTTTCATTGGCATGTGCCGGACCCGGGCGGCGACGTGTCGCAGACGTATTTATCGACTATATATACGAGCCCCGACGAATCGAAGGTTGCCGCAGCGAAGGCATGGCTTCTGTCCTACAACGAAGACGACAACAGAGCTATGACTGTGATTCGTGACGGGATGCGGGCATGGCGGCCCTGACGTGATCGAAACCGTGACAGACCCTCATTGTGCGAATACCGCATTTGGCAGAACGTGCACGCCTACGCCCCGTGACGGCAACGTCTACGTGCGAAAATAAGAAAATGGGGCGTAAGAACGTATTTGACCCGAGCCAGCGATCGGCGATGCGGCGCGAGTACCGCGGTCTCCCCGACGATCAGGCCGAGTTGTATGAGGGGCGCATGGCCCATCGCTTCGGCGTGGACCGCACGGTGATCCGCGCGGCATTGCAGTACAACCGGGGACGGTTCCCGTTCCGTGTGCAGGCCGCGCCTCCGGTAGAAGATCCGCACTGGGAGGGGCACGGGCAGTTGCCGTCTCACCAACCCAGAGGATTAAAGAAGGACGACTTTCAGTGCGACACGCCGTCACCGAAGCCGAAGCAAGAGCGCAAGTTGGTCAATGTGTTCCGCACCGGTCCGGCAACGAGGTCTAAAGCGAACACCGCTGAGGCGATCCGGCTAAGGACAGGCGCAGGTGAGCACCCCGCACGACCACGGTGATCTGAGTCCGCGCGCGCTCGCAATAAACGCACGTCCACGCATGATCCCCCCTGAATTTGCGCTTTGACGTGACTGTGAGACGCGGCACCGACAAGATTTTCGTCAAGACTTCCCGACACGGGAACCGGCCGATCCGTTCAGCTCAACGGCGTGTCAGCTTCTCCCGGACGTTGTCGCTGAGACTCCGCACCGCTGATACCGGCTGGAAGGCCCGAGCGGCGGTGGTCAGCGCATCGATCGCCTCCGGCTTCAGCTCGATGTCGGCAGCCTCGACGTTGAACTCGAGCTGCTCGACACTCGACGCTCCGGGAATGGCGACCACGCCGGGCAGACTGATCAGCCAGGCCAGCGCGACCTGCGCCGGTTTCGCGCCGACCTCGGCCGCCACCTCCCGCACCGCATTCAGCAACGGTTCGACCCGCTTGAGATTCTCGGTGCCGAACAACGGGTTGAACGCGCGCACCCCGCCGGGCCGGTTGTCGACGCCGTACTTGCCGCCGAGCAGTCCCTGCGCGAGGGGGCTGTAGGCCATCACCATCCGGTTCTCCCGCTCGGCGAACGGCACCAGGTCATCGAGCGGCTGCGCATGCGCCAACGAGAAGTGGACCTGATTGCTGATTACCGGGCGACCCAACGCTGCGTCGGCCTTGCGCCACCGCTGAAGCGAGTAATTGGACACCCCTGCCGCGCCGATGCGCCCGCTGTCGAGCAGGTCGCGCATCCCCGGCATGATCACCGAATCGGGGACCACCGGATTCGACTGATGAATCTGGTACAGCGGGATGCGTTCCAGCTGAAGCCTTTTCGCGCTCGCCGCCGCCCGCTGCTTCACGATCGCGGGGAACGGCGCGACCGGAAAGATCTTGCTCGCCACCACAACGTCGGAGCGCTCATCGCCGAGCGCCTCGCCCAGGATGCGCTCGCTCTTGCCCGTGCCGTAGATCTCGGCGGTGTCGAACAGGTTGACGCCCAGAGCGCGGGCGCGGGAGACGATGTCGCGCGCCGCGCCGGACGCGTAGCTGGTCCCGTAGCCCCACTCTCGCGATCCGAACTGCCACGTGCCCAGTCCGATCCTGCTGACCTGCCCCAGCCCGTCGACCTCCAGATGCTTCATGAATTCCACCGTACTGACCGTCGGCACCGGCGACCGTCGTTACCATCGGCACCGATCACAGGGGAGGTTTGATGGTGCGGTCACGCGGCGGCGAACGGTCGACGCATCGATGACGATCACGCCCAGCGAGACGCCGCGCCTGGCCAACGGCGCCGAACGCAAGGTCTACCAGGCACTGATCGACCAACTGCAGCCCAACGACCGGGTGATTCCGGGCCAGCGTGTCACCGACCATCTGAAGGACCACGAGGTCGACTTCGTCGTCGCCATTGAGGGCGCGGGCATCGTCTGCATCGAAGTCAAGGGCGGCGAGGTGTGGCACGACGGTGATTCCTGGCGCCAGTTCCGGGCAGGCCACAACCACGCGCACAAGATCGACCCGGTCCGCCAGGCGCGTGCAGCCTGCTATGCCCTGCGCGACTTCATCGAGAGTGATCCGCGCTGGACCCAGAACCGGTTGCGCTGGGACCACGTGGTCGTGCTCCCCAACGCCGAGATCGACGCCGACTTCGCGCTCCCGGAGTGCCCGCGTTGGAAGGTCATCGACCGCAATGACCTCGCGACTCTCGCGGACAAGCTTCGCTACATCCTGGTCCGACAAGAACTGGACCGTCCGCTGTTGTCGCGGCAGGGCATCGATCAGCTCTCAACGGCATTGAGCGGCAGGGGATTACCGCAACGCAGCGTCGTGGCGCGTGCACTGGCGAATGAGGACGCCGCCGACGCGCTCACCGAACATCAAGCTGTCGTCCTCGACGCCATCAAACTACTGCACCGTGTCGATGTCCGCGGGGGAGCGGGCAGCGGCAAGACCTTCCTCGCCATGGAACAGGCCCGCCGACTATCCGCGAAAGGCCAACGCGTCGCACTGGTCTGCTACTCGCACGGCCTCGCGTCGTATCTCGAGCGGATCACCGCCACCTGGTCGCGCCGCCAACAACCCGCTTACGTCGGCGAATTCCATGATCTCGGCAAGCAATGGGGTGCACCAGAAGGTCCGGACGAGTCTATCGCCAGCGCCGAGACAGCACAGTTCTGGGAATATGATCTTCCGCTCCAAATGGCCGAACTGGCAATGGTACTGGAGCACGGTCATCGTTTCGATTCCATTGTGGTCGACGAGGCGCAGGACTTCGCCGACTCCTGGTGGAAGCCGCTCCTGATGCGCTGAAAGATCCGGACGAGGGTGGGCTGTACGTGTTCACCGACGAAGGGCAGCGGGTCTTCGACCGGCACGGGTCGCCCCCGGTGCCGCTCGTGCCGCTGCTGCTCGACCATAATGTGCGCAACACCCGCCAGATCGCCAACGCGTTTCAACCGCTGGTCGACCATCCGATGCGATTCCTGGGCGGCGAGGGGCCAGCCGTGAGGTTCGTCGCCTGCGCTCGTGAGGCCGCGATGGACGCGGGCGACGACGAGGTCGACAAACTGCTCGACGACGGCTGGCGTCCCGAAGACGTCGCCCTGCTGACCACCGGAAGCCGGCATCCCGAGCAGAAGGAGCGCCAGGCCGCCGGCAGCGCCGCCTACTGGGATAGCTTCTGGGACGCCGAGCAGGTCTTCTACGGCCACGTCCTCGGCTTCAAGGGCCTCGAACGACGGGCGGTCGTGCTCGTGGTTAACGAGGAGTCCGCGTTCGAGCGCTCCCGCGAGCGTCTGTACGTCGGATTATCCAGGGCACGAGATCAACTCGTCGTCTGCGGGGATCCCGACTTCATCCGCGACGTGGGTGGGCCTGACCTCGCGCGCCGACTGAACCTGTCGGCGTAATTGGCGGTTCGACGTCGGTCACGTCAGCGCCAAATTCGTCCCGAAGAAACTGGGCGACACGGAAGGCGACGGTATCCTCCGCCTTGTCTTTCGTGTCAAACGCGAGCTGCCGCAGGGTCTTTCGCAGATCGTTTTCGCCTTCGGATATCTCGTCATAAGTCTCGTCGAGAAAGAACGCGAGCGAGGTTGTTGATAAGTAGGCGACGAGATCCACGAATATCTCCAGCTGGCGCGCCGCCAGCGGATCAACGCCATTCTTCTTCGGTCCCGCCATTGCAACGATATGGAGGTCATGGCCCCATAGGTCCTCTTCCAAATCATCTTCGTGGACCGTGAGAATGGTTGCGAGTGCACTGCTATCCGCGCGATCTCCTACTGCAGCGCGGACTTCGTAGATGAGCTCGTGAAAGTCTTCATCGCGAAGCGAGTACCCGACGAACATCATGTGGCGGGTCATCAGCATGCCCTGCACAAGCCCCATTAATGCTCCATGTCGTCGAGGCATGTCCAGGTAGTCGGATCGCGTGAGAATGATTTTCTCTGGTTCTTCGACTGATCCATGTAGCTTGAGCAGCCACCGTCCTCCTACGCTGCTGACACCTGGTAGCACTGTCACTTGCCGGCCGCGGGTCGACCATGCGGCCTCGAATAGGCAGTCGAAATTGGTAGTGACCGCTTCGCTACTTGGCAGCGAAGCCAGCAGGCCGTGCAAGAGTGTGTAGTAGCGAGAATCCAGCTCGCGTGCGACTTCATTCTTCAGTTCGTTGATACTCCTTCCGCCCTTAGCCATTCGGCTTTCGACGATTGATGCCTGGTCCCGCGGATCCTTCTCTGACAAAAGGCGGAGAGATTCTTCTGGGATTCCTGCGCTGTTGGCTAGGCGACCCAGGAGCGCGTTCCACAGCGGCAACCCTGCGCCTGAACTGCAGCCCGCTCCGAGGAACAGGACAAGATGGCTACGGACAGCCTTACTTGCCAATTCTCTTCCGCAAGAGATCAGCTCGGCCCTTCTAGGACTAGTCAGTGGCCAGTGTGCCTCGAGCGCATCGTCGTCGACGCCTATGAGCTGGCGGCGAGCACGCTGTGCGGCCGCATACTGCTTGGCACCGAACGTAACAAGCACGATGTCTACACCGTTGTCCTTCGCTAGGCAATCGAGGCTCCGTACGAGGCCACCTACGAGGTCGCCTTTTCGTTGTGAACCGCCACCTCGGCCTGATCCGATGAGGTTGACAGCGATTCGAGGGATCGGCCAATCATGAATACGATAGCGACTATCTGCCTTCAGCGACTTGGCTGCCCGCTCGACGAACTCCGTAACCGCTGGTTTGAATGCGTCCGCGAAGCTCCGACGATGTCCGAGTTGGCCGACGTTCGCCAGCCATACCCACGGGTGCTTTTGCCGTTGATCGAGATGAAGCGTTCTGTGCCCACCCCAGCTATGTGGAGCTTCGCGCCTTAGCTCAGCGATCTGCGCTCTATGGGCAGATTTGATCACCCGCCACTCGGGCTCGATCTTGAAGGATTCATCCGTCGGAATGAGGATGGCGTCGCAAGCCAGCTTGGTTAGATCACCGTCGATGACGAAGAGATGGCCGGTCATAGATTCCGACGCTTTCATAGTCAGTTGAATGGCATGTGCGAATTGAGTTTTTAGAGAATTCCTTTGCCGAGGTCTTCCGCCGCCAACTCCTTTGCCGCGCGCAGAGTCGGCGTCGGGTTCCAGCTGACAGTTTCCCTGGCGCCGGCCACATATCGAGTCAGCACCCAGCCCGTTTCATCGCGAATTGCTTTATACGTGCACTGTGTGTCGTCGATCCACGCCGTCATCGAGTGCTTGCCCGCGCGGAGCCGGTGCCAGCGGTAGGCAGGTTTCTTGGTCACACGAACCCCTCGTCGACGAGAATCGCGCCCGCGCTTGTGATCACATGCTCCTGACCGGACCCGCCCACCACTCGACACCAACTCTTCACATCGAGAAAGTTCTCCTGCAGTCGAATGTCGAAGCCGCCGTACATGCCCGGCACCGGAAACCATAGGTGACTGTCCGGCACTTCGTGGAGTATTGCGACGGGCGGGTACCGCAGGACCTCTCGCGGATCGCGGCCGTCAAACAGCGCGCGAACGCGTCCGTCGATGACTTCGGCGAGATGACTTTCCAGCGAACAGATTTCGTCCGGTGAGAGCGGTGATGGCGGCGGCGTCAGCTGCTCTTCAAGCAGGGTGCGCGGCGCCTGGGCGACGCCGGAATCCTTGCGCCAGTGGATCTTGCCCGCCCGGTCCATCAGCACATCGTGGGCGGTACGCCCGCTCGACTCCGTCAGCGTCAGTAGCGCACCACGTCGGATGACCGCGGCGACAACACTGGCCGGTGCACCGTGCCACGCCGCCTGGTGAAGCACCGTGAACCACGCGGCGCCCCCCGGCCGCCACCAATTGATGTCGATCGCCAACGTCGGATCGTTGAGCATGTGCAGTACGGCCGACCACTCACCGGCCTTCGCGGCATCGGCAAACCGGTGCGACGCGACGACGACGTGATCATGCAGCAGCGCCGGATCGAGCACGCCGCGCCACACCAAGGCCCGGCCGTTCGGCGACGACTTACCTGCCGGCATGACCGTCACTTCCTCGTTGATCGGCACCGCGAGAAGTTAGGCGTCGCAGCGCTTCCCGAAACGCGCGATTCGGATGCGCGCCCGGTAGTACGGCCTTGATGTCGCGCACGGCTTCGTCGACACATATGCCGCGCAGGCGCGCCCCGTACAGCGCGCCGATCGTCGGCGTCCGGCTGTACGCCCCGACGCAGTGCACCAACACCGTACGGCCCTCCCGTCGAAACTGCTCCACCAGCCGAGCGGTGTCCAGCAGCACGAAGTCGAGATGCGGGTTCTCGTCGTTCTCTGGCCGATCGATCAGGCGGACCTCGACATGCGGTACGTCGCCGCGCATGTCGTCGTCGGCGAGTCGGCAAAGTGAGACGACTGCGCCCACCTCCTCCGGTGGCTGTCGAAGGACGCCGATACCGCCGAGCAACACGCCGTCGTCGTACGGGTGACGGGCGAACGTGTCGATCGGCGAACCGAGATACGAGAAGTCGAACCCATCCGGTTTGCCGTTGCGCTCGATCGCCGACCCGAGCGCGACCAGGTCATGCGCGTCGATGCTCGGCCACCCGTGCAGCAGTCGACGCCACTCGCCTGGGACCGCTGATGCTCCATACACGGCACCGAGCAGGCCGCCCGCGATCGCCGCGACCGTGTCCGTGTCGTAGCCGGCCCGAACAGCCGCGTCCAACGCCAGCCGGAGGTGATCGGCACGGAACACACCGCCTTTCGGGTCATCGGCCGGCACCGGCGTTGTCGTTATCGCCGACACCGCCGCCTGCAGCGCCGTCACCACCCAACCGTTGTTCGGAAACGACGCCGGGGGAGCGGACTCGGCCTCGTCCAGTCGCTTCGACCATAGGTCGCGCCGGTCAGAATTAATGTGGCGCAGACCGATTCGCACGTCGAGCTTCCCGGTCTGCACCGCATGTCGAATGGCGCAGCACCACAGCACGCACGCATCGGCCGCATCTGGGTCGAAGTGTGTCAGCTCGCTGATCGCACGCGCCGCCTCGACCATCGCCTCCTCGTCGTCGAGATAGGCCAGCGCCACTGGCGCCGTGCGCATCAGCGATCCGTTGCCGGCGGTGCGACCGGTGCGCTGGTGGAGCTCGGCCAACTTGGCACGGGCGAGTTCCGCGGTGATGACGCCGTCGCGTGCCGCTCCGCGGAGGACCGAACTCGTTTGGATGCCCACGTCCTTCGCGTTGAGCGACCACTCGTACCAGCGCTGCACGATCAGATCTTGTGCTGACGCGTCGCGCAGGTCGGCGCCGGTCGCGGCCACCTCCGCGATGGCGATCGCCATCGACGTGTCGTCGGTCCACTCGCCCCGCTCCCAGCCGCCGCCCCCGACCATCGCCACCTCGAGCCCCGGCCTGCGCGGCGGCTTGAACTCGTATGGCGCACCGAGCGCATCCCCTGCAGCGGTTCCCAGCAGTACACCTTCGACTCGATCGTTGTATGAAGTCATCGTCGAACTCCCTCCCCTGAACTATTTTGAGCAAAACTCCGCTAATCAGTTTTCACTGTACGCTGGTGCACCGACATGAGCCAGCGACGCTACCGAGATTCCAGCGGGCGGACCCTCGCCGACTACCCGCGGCCGTCTGTTGCTGTCGACACTGCGGTGCTCACGGTGGACCCCGACCAAAGGTTGGTGGTGTTGGAAGTCCGCAGGCCAACGTCTTCCGGGTGGCTCCTGCCGGGAACCTTCTTGCACGAGGGGGAGACGCTGGCCGACGCCGTGGACCGGTCTCTGCGCGTCAAGGCCAACGTGCGAGGGCTGCATCCACGCCAGTTGCATGTCTTCGACGACCCACATCGCGACGAACGCGGATGGGTGCTGTCCGTCGCGCACGTCGACGTGGTTCGTGCGGAACAACTGGAGACGAGGTTGACCGACGTGACCAGGCTCGTTCCCGTCGACGCCCCGGGGCGCTTGCCCTGGGGCCACGAAGGCATCGTCAAGCGGGCGGTCGATCACGTCCGCGCCGATTACCTCGACAAGCCGGACCCCGCCGGTCTCCTCGGTGACGAGTTCACGCTTCGCGAGTTGCGGCTGGTGCACGAGGCCATCGCTGGACAGAGCCGTCAGCGCGACACATTCAGGCGCACGATGGAGCCGCATCTCGAGGCGACGGGCTCTGCCACGGTCGGCGGTCGGGGGCGGCCGGCGGAGTTGTTCCGACGACGGAGCGGGTAGTCGCGTCTGCATCAACGTCAAGTCCGTGTCCGACAGTCGATGTAGGCTGGCTTTGCTTCATGAGATGCCTTCTCCAAGCTCCGACTGGACGGCACGCCAACCCCACGCTCGCGGGTGGCTCGGATGACGAAGCGGCCAACACCAACCGGTGTCGGCAAGAGCGCTTCCCCCGCGGAGGCCCGAGTTCGGGAGTGCAGCCCATGTCTCAACGCGCCTGCGGGTCCTATTGGCCCGGCCACGAGATGCATTGGATCCATGCGAAGAAGTCATTTGAGGATGGTCAACCGGTCATCCGGGTGAAAGTTGTTGCGGTGCAGGATGACGGCAATGTCGACATCGAGGGTGACGACCTCGAATTGACGCTCTGGCACCACGATCCCGATCGCCTACGTTCGGCGCTTCGGTTCGGTGGTAGTGCTGAATGGAAGCCGAAGTATCACGTGTTGTACGTCATCTCGAGCGGATCATTCAATCTCGCAAGGCGCGAGCAAACGCAGCCGTGCAAGCCGCCGAGGTTGACGTGATCCCATCATGCGGTTGATAACCGCCGCAGTTCCCCAACAAAGCAAACCGTCCACCGGCCGTGTCTGAATTTGCCGCATAGGGGACACCAACCGCTGCGATAGCGTTGGGATCGTTGGAGGGGGTGGCATGGCGAAAGACCTCGATGTGCACGCGGGCGGGTTGCTGTTGGCTGCCGCTGACAGCGCCGCGTTAGCCGCTGGCTTGCGCGCAGATGGTGTTGTTTTGGTTTGCGCTCGCCCAAGCGGTGCCGGAGTTGCTGCATTCGACGCTGTGAGTGCTGCCGTTCGCTCCCGTCTGTCTAGTCGCATCGCTGGTCAAGCTGGTGATATAGGTGCGGCAGCTGGACGCTATGACGCCACGGACGGAGGCAATGCGGACACCATCTCGGTGACTGTGTGAACCCTGCCGCTACGCCAACGGCGGGCCCGAGCCGCTCGGACATCGAGGAGTGGAATTGCTCGGATCTGGATTCTGCTGCAGTTCGCTGGCAGGCATCAGCGGAACTATTGGAGTCTGCGATCGAGCAGCACAGGCAGAACATCCTGACCCCTGGCGGCGCGACCTGGGAAGGTGACGCCAAGGACGCGGCGCTGGATCGGGTGACCGCTGATATGGCGGCGGTACGTCTGCAGGGCGATGTGCATCGTGAAGCGGCCGGTGTCGCGAGGCGCGGCAGCGAGGACATCCGGGCTGCACGCGCGCAGGTGCTTGAAGCCATCGTTGAAGCCGAGCAGGACGACTTCAGCGTCGGTGAGGACCTCTCGGTGACTGACAACCGTGTGTATGACGGGGATACTGCGGCAGCCCGTGCGACCGCTGCGATTGAGCATGCTGAGTTCATTCGGTGGCGAGTTGAGCAGCTCGTTGCCACCGATGCTCTGGTCGGGCAACAGCTTCAAGCGAAAGCCGTTGAACTGGAGGGTGTTCAGTTCGAAGGCGAGAGCGACGGGAATCGGAGTGACTCCGCGGTGCGGCTCGTGGACCACAAGACCGAGGAGAAGGGCTCGCAGACAGAATCGTCGGAACGCTTGGAACCTGGCGCCCAGGAATCTTCAGGCACGTGGCGCGACATGCTGGTGCCTCCTGGAACTGCCGAAGCCGGTGATGCAGCCAAGTCGCCGTTGCACGCGCTGTTGGGGGAGGGCAAGACCACAGACGACGACCCACCCTCGAACCTTGATGAGGCGTTGTCCGGGGTCGCGGGGCAACCCGTTGCTGCGCCGCCCACGGCGTTGGAACGCATCATCAACGAGCATGCTGGTGGCGGCAAGGGCGAGAACAGGCGCTACACCCAGCATCCGCTGGAAGCTCCAATCGTCGGTGCCGATCCGTCGGCAGTCGGCCAGCAGCAGGCCAGGGTGGACGCCGCGCACGAGAACGTCGCATCCGCTCAAGACTCACTCGATGACGCTCTAGCTCAGGCCACGGTGGCGGGTGCCGGGGCCGGTCCTAGCCGCGACCAGCTAGAAGATCTGGGTCAGGCGTTGATGGATGCGCGCAGTGACGTGACCAGTCAGACCGAGATTCTGGAGAATCTCAACGCAGCGGCAGGTGAGCTTGGTTACGAAGCAGTGCCGATTCCTGAACTGCCTGAGAATGCTGATGTTCAGGCATTTCCGCCAGAGCCGTCGGCATTCGCCGAAGGCAGCCGCGCCCTGAGCGAAGGCAGTCTCGGTTTCATCCCCGATGTTGCCCACGACATCGATGTGTTCACCAATTGGAGCGAACACTCTGTTGAGGATCGCCTTGGAGCGGTGCTCGATGTCGCCGGGGCGGCACCCATCCCTGGCGGCAAGTTCGTGACCGAGGGCATCGAACACGCTGTTGATGGCTTAAACGCCTACCGACACCTGGACGACGGTCTCGATGCCGTTAGCTCGGGAACGCATCACGTTCCCGATGCGCCGTCGACTTCGCACGTTGACCAGACGACAGAGGGACCTAGCTCGCACGGTGGCGGCGGTGCCGACGCAGGTCCTACGGGCTCTTTCGGGTTTGAGGATGCCAGCTCGCTCTTACAGAGCAGTGAAGCCAACGGTGGACATCTCATCGAGCGTCACGTCGGGCAGACCTTTGATGACCTTTCCGCCCGACTGGATGAATATCCTCGACTCGGGCAAGTATCGACGTTCGGGTCGGTCGATGAGGCAGCTGCTGCACTCGGGAGCGCACTCAACCACAACAAGAATGCGTTCGATGATTGGATTACCAACGGAGCGAAGGGAAAACTCGAGTTGGTTGCACCGTTTGAAGGCGGATCGGTCTTAGCGCGGGGATCCGATGCCCCGGTACCGGGGTCAAGCGTCAAGATGATCCTCAAGTCCAATGGATCCGGCGGATGGTACGTACTAACAGGAATGGTCAATCCGTGAGCGCGAACTCGGTTTCAGGTCCCTTACGCCATTTCTTCGGGGCATACTTCCACGAGGACTGGGTGCTGGAGGCCGATGACTGGCTAGGGGTCGTCGACAGCTTTGTTCAGGACGAAGAACCGTCATCGGAGTTGCTTCGCACGTTGTCCCAAGAAATCGATGACCTGGCTGGCGAGTGCTCCGAACCCGACGCGGAACGACTTGTGACACGCACGATGGGTGCCAACTACTACCCGATGCCTGAACTCACTTACAAAGAGTGGCTCGGTCAGGTCGCTGCGCGCCTACGCCACCACTCCGCTGCGATTGATGGTGGTGCTTCCCCTCCCACTGCTTGAGGGCAGTTTCGCCTCGGAGGGTGTGCAACATCTCGAGCGTCACCGGTGAAGGACGGCCCGACCTCGGCGGACCTGAACCGCGCCGAACGGGAGCCGAAATATCAGGTGCTGTACGTCATCTCGAGCGGATGTTCAATGTTTCTACACGCCAGCAGGTGATGCCCTGCAAGCCGCCGATTGAGACGCGATCGGGGGCAAGACGTCTCCGTGAATGGCGGCGGCGAAGGACCGTGTGACTCGACGCAATCACAACCGACAAGTCCTCGAAGTTGGCGCGCCCGCGCTACTAACGGTCGCTGAGGAAGTCCTGCAGACGCTCCAGCTCGTTCACGTCATCGTTGAATGCCTGCACCGTCCAGTGTGAGGAGTCTGGGCCGGTGTCGGCCTCGAGCCGTGCGGTGCGCGACTGAGCCCGCTGGATCGTCCACCGGTGCGCAACGTCCGGCCAGAAGCGCGCTCGATCGCGGAATGTGCCACCGGGCATGTCGTCGATACGCGCGACGATGGCGGGCACTTCGCCGGCGTTGACTTCGCGGTAGCGGCCACGCATGGAAAGGTCGTCGGTCCAATTGCCGCAGTGGGGACTACGCGCAAGCCAGTTGCCCCTGCCCCAGTAGCGTTCGGCAGGCCGCTTCATCAGATTGGCGTCGCCGGTAGCCGGAACCCGAATTAGCGCTTGGTCGTCGATCTCGGCGAAATAGATCCAGCTGATGCATTCAGGCATGGTCAGCCCCTTTCTTGGCAATTTCAGTGGATTTGCAGGGGCTGTCGCGGGCACTTCACGCGGCTCTCACCTGCAATCACACTGTATCGCGGAGGTATGACATGGCCGTCCTCGTAATCGAATCGGGTGACGAGGCGCTTGCAATGAATGCGCGCAACTGAAGCTAACTCCACTGTCGACGTCGGAGAACGTTTGCGTATCACTAGGCCCTGTTGAAGATGAATGCCTCACAATCTCCCGCTTCTTGCGTCGGAAACAATCCCTCCGGATACGCCGCGCCAACCGCGCAGGACTACTAGCGTGAATTCTCCGTAACAGCTGACGCTGGGAGGCGAACGATGCGAGCCAAGTATGTGACCGACAGAAGTGGCCCACATCGACTGGCGGCCCTGTTCGCCGCGATCCTCATAGCGCTCCTTGGCACCGGGCTGCTGAACCCGGCACCCGCGCACGCGCAAGACGAGACCTACGTCATCGCTACCGATACGACGTTCGCTCCATTCGAATTCCAGGACGAGGACGGCGAATTCGTCGGCATCGACATGGACCTGCTCCGAGACATCGCAAAGGACCAGGGCTTCGAGGTCGACATCAAACCGCTGGGCTTCGACGCGGCACTGCAAGCGGTGCAAGCGAACCAGGTCGACGGCGTCATCGCCGGCATGTCCATCACCGACGACCGCAAGCAGGTCTTCGACTTCTCCGACCCATACTTCGAGTCCGGCGTCCAGATGGCCGTGCTGGCCACTAACAACGACATCAACGACTACGAAGACCTCCGAGGCCAGCGGGTGGCCGTGAAGAACGGCACCGAAGGCGCGACCTTCGCCGAGTCGATCAAGGACAAGTATGGCTTCGAGACCGTCTACTTCGCTGACTCCTCGTCGATGTACGACGAGGTGAAGACCGGCAACTCCGTCGCCGTCTTCGACGACTACCCCGTCCTCGCCTACGGCATCACCCAGGGCAACGGCCTGAAGACCGTCACGCCGAAGGAGAAGGGCGCCAGTTACGGCTTCGCCGTCAATAAGGGCCAAAACGCCGAACTTCTAGCGAAATTCAACGCCGGCCTCAAGAACCTCAAAGAGTCCGGCCGCTACCAGGAAGTGCTCGACACCTACCTCGGCGAAGATGCTGCAGCCACCGACAACTCGTTCTTCGGCCTGCTGAAGAGCACCTTCCCGCTGTTGATGGAAGGCCTGAAGATGACCGTCATCCTGACGGTCATCTCGATCGCATGCGCGTTGGTGCTCGGCGTGATCTTCGGCCTGATGCGGGTGTCCCGGTCGATCTGGCTGCGCGCGATCGGCACCACCTTCGTCGACATCTTCCGCGGCACACCACTTCTCGTGCAGGCATTCTTCATCTATTTCGGAATCCCCGCCGCACTGGGCTTCGAGATGTCGGCGTTCACGGCCGGCATCATCACCCTCTCGCTGAACGCGGGCGCGTACATGACGGAGATCGTGCGCGGTGGGATCCTGTCCGTCGACAAGGGGCAGATGGAGGCCTCCCGCAGCCTGGGTGTCGGATATCTGCCCACAATGCGCAAAGTGATTCTGCCGCAAGCGGTCCGAACGATGATCCCGTCCTACATCAACCAGTTCGTCATCACGTTGAAGGACACGTCGATCCTGTCGGTCATCGGCATCGCTGAGCTGACCCAGACCGGCCGGATCATTATTGCCCGCAACTTCCAGTCGTTCCAGATGTGGCTGATCATCGGCATCGTCTACTTCATCGTCATCATGGCGCTGACCAAGTTCTCGGATCGGCTCGAGAAGAGGATCAACAAATGAACCAGCTCGTCCCGGAGGCCGCGGCCGCCGAACCCGAAGGCACCGTGAAGATTCGCATCGAGGGACTCAAGAAGTCCTTCGGTGATCTGGAGGTGCTCAACGGCATCGACACCACCATCAGCCAGGGTGAGGTGGTCTGCGTCATCGGCCCGTCGGGATCGGGCAAGTCGACGTTCCTGCGGTGCCTGAACAAGCTCGAGGACATCACCGGCGGCAAGGTCGTGGTCGACGAATACGACCTGACCGACAAGAAGGTCGACCTCGATAAGGTCCGCCAGCACATCGGCATGGTGTTCCAGCACTTCAACCTGTTTCCGCACATGACGGTGATCGACAACGTGACCATGGCGCCACTGCTGACAAAGAAGATGGACAAGGCGGCCGCGGAGCAGAAGGCGCTCGAACTTCTCGATCAGGTCGGGCTGAAGGAGAAGGCTCAGGTGAAGCCGTCGACGTTGTCCGGCGGTCAGAAGCAGCGCGTCGCGATCGCCAGAGCGTTGGCGATGAACCCGTCGATCATGTTGTTCGACGAGGCCACCAGTGCCCTGGACCCCGAGATGGTGGGTGACGTGCTCGAGGTGCTGCGTGACCTCGCCGCAGGCGGCATGACGATGGTCGTCGTCACCCACGAGATGGGCTTCGCGCGGGAAGTGTCCTCACGGGTGCTGTTCATGGACGGCGGCAAGATCGTCGAGGACGCCCCGCCGGCGGAGCTCTTCGATAACCCCAAACATCCACGGCTGCAAGAGTTTCTGTCGAAGGTCCTGTAAGCGGAGGTTGGAGCGAACCGTCGAGACTGCGGGGGATGTATTCCAGCGCGTGGGTGTTCACTCTCCGCTGGTGCCCCAACGATTAGCTCAGATGGCAGTCAGTTGCTTTCGGGCAGTTGTGGTTCGTAGTCGTCCCTGCTGTGGAAGACGATCTCAGCACCGCATCCAGGGCAATGGATTGAGTACTCGTGCTTCCTGTCGGCAACATCCCCCGCCGCGACCCATAAACGCTTGTCGATCACCAAGTCGGCATCGCCGTTCTGCGGGCAGCGGATACCCTCCCATGAGCCTGCAGTGACCAGCTTGGTCACCTCGGTCCACCGCTTCACTTGTGAAGCGTAATCGGGCATTTCGTCAGTCACTGCTGCCGTCTTCGAACGCGGCGGCCTGCTGGCGCAGGCGATCCGCGACCTGACCCAGCCACTCCTTGTAGGTCAGCGGCTGGGGGCCGTAGTAAACACCGACTGTGCGCACCAAATAATGTTCCAAGTCCGGTTCCGCACGGGCCCCGCGCAGGTCGTCGATCTCCTGGGCCAGCGTCCGCAGGTGCCCGGCGGCGGGATCGGCGTTGACATAGTTGTCGACGACTCCCTGCCAATCGTCGGCTTCCAGATCCCAGTCCTGATGGAAGTATGCGGCGAAGAATTGATACAAGTCCGTCGAGATCGAGCCATCGTTCATGGTGTGGGGAATCCTGTCAGCACGTACCACCCGCCGTTTCCGTCGCCTTTGAGCACCACCCTAACGCCGGTTCCTGCCACCCCCTCCGCGCTGCCACGCTCTAGCACTGCTCCGCCATTGAAGGGTGCATCGAGTTCGAGATAACGGACAGCCCCGCTCGATAGCCATTCGTCAATCGCCTGCTGATTGCCTTGGAGCGCGGTACTGACGGCCGCGGCGGCCTCGTCGGTGGTGCTGAAGGACGAGACCAATGGCAATCGGGTCGTTTCTAGGCGCGCGGCAAGGTCGGCGGAGGTCTGGGCGACGTGGCGTTCGATGAGGTGACCACCACTGGATTCGCTATGGGCAAGGAGTGCAGCGGTTTCCTCCACCCCGAACTGCCCGACAAGCCCGGCGTCGGCATGGCTGTGGCCGTTGGTCGGTGCATCTACGCTGGGCGCATCCCCGCTGTGTCCTGCGCTGGGGCTGTCCACGACTTCATGCGGAATACCCGGCTGCACAACGTCATCGGCGTGCCGGCCTGCGGTGAACAGGTCGAGCCCGTGATGCAGCGCTTCTCCGAGAGGTTTGGCACCGGGCAACGGTAGTGAGCCTGAGGTGTCGAGTATGGCGCCGAGCTGCTCCTCTCCCGAGTGCTCACCCCAATTCGCGTACACTTCGGCGATCTCAGCGACATCCGGCACGATCCCGAACGTTTTCTCGCTGATGTCGTGACTGAACTCTGTGAGCCCCTCCCGTGCTTGCTCGGCAGCGCTGGGCGGTGCCGGGAACGCCTGCACGTCGGCGTTCTCTGGAAGCGCGGGAACCTCGACCTGCCGGCCCCCCGTCTCGGCGGCGGCCTGATTGAGGTTTTCCAGAATGTCGGTCTGCGTGGTCAGCTCAGCGCGAGCGTCGAACAGCGCCTGCGTCAACGGCTCAGTGACGTCGCGACCGGGACCAGCGCCGGCCCCCTGTATGACTGTCTGCGCGGCGGCGGCATCCAGATCGGCCTGGGCGGCGGCCACCGCTTGCTGGGCGGCTTCCACCCGCCCCACCTGCTGATCCACGATCGACGGGTCCGCCGCAGCGACCGGGTCTTCCAGCGGGGACCGCGTGTATGGCGTGTCGGCGGGGCTCTTTTCTCCTCGTGCTTGGGCGGCCAGCCGGTCCAGAACGCTTGGCGGTGTGGCGGCGCCGGGCCCGAACAGCGCCTCATCCACGTTGGCGGGTGTGTCAGGGTCGGCGCTCGATCCCTTTCCGGCCAACACGTCCAGAGGATTTGGCGGCCCGTCGTCGGCCGGGTCGGCGTCCTCACCTGCGGCCGCGTCCGGCCCCCTCTCCGACCTTTCGGCGTTGGGAGCGTCCGATTCCTCCGCAGGCAGCAGCATGTCTCGCCAGGTGCGGCCGCCGGCTTGCTCCTCCTTCCTGCCTTCTGACTTGTCCTCAGCATCGGACCCGATCATGTTGCCCATCAGCTGGATTGAGCTGTCAGGCCGGTCATCGCGTTCACCGTCGAACCGAATGTCCTCCAGCTCAACAGCTTTCTCCTGCAGACGCTTACCGACGAATTCATCGGTTTGCACCAGTCGCTCGGCGAACCAGCGGATGTCCTCGGCGTGCTCGCGCGCCGCCATCGTCCGCGCAGCGATCTCGCTCTCATCTACCTCGCGGGTATCGGTAACCGACAGATCTTCGCCGACCTCGAACCCGTCTGCCTCGGCCGCGGCGATGGCACCCAGAGCTTCCCGCTTGGCCGCCTGGATATCGCGGCTTCCGTCCTCGGCGATCTGAGCGCTCGCGCGTTGCACGGCGGTCTGGCCGGCGACCACGACGGCATCGGTGTTCACCCGGCTCACCGCGGCGTCTTTGGCGTCGCCGGCCCAGGTGGTGTTGATGACGTTCGCGCGATGCTGGGCGAAAGCTTCGTCGGACTCCGTCGCGGACGCACGCCACCGTCCCGCCGCCGCATCGAGGTCGCGGGTCGACCATTCGTCGATCTCCGAACATGACGGCACCCCGGGTGCCGCGCCGACAGGACTCACACCGTCGCCGAAATGTCTTCCGCGCTAGCGCCGTCGGTGTGGTCGTAGCGAGCAGCAGCCACCGTCAGGTGGCCGGCTTGGCCCGACACCCGCGCGGACTGGCGGGCGCGCATCGCACTGATCGGGGCATCCAGGGCCACAACTCCCGCAGCGCTGGGCTGTGCGCCAGTCGGGCCGCCCGCGGCCGCGCCCGCCAACGTCTCAGCCACGGCGCCACTGTCGGCGGCTGCCGCCCGAAGATCGCCCGAATCAACTTCCAGGTCGTTCCCCACGTCAATCCCCTCATCGGCCTCACACGCCGCAACCGAGACTAACTCAGCCGCGCTGTAGCTCTGTGCAGTAGTTTTCGCGGTCTACGCCGAGCCGGGTCCGGCGGTCTCCCGAGCAGCGGACCAATTGAGTTGTCGGTAGCTGCCGATAGCGTCGAATCAAGTTCAAAAGATGCCGCAGCCTCAGTCCGGCCCGGCGTCTCGTCTGCTGAGGGGAGATTGCCGTGATTCGACCCCACAATGCGACCGTAACCGCGGTCATCGTGCTCGGTGACGACGAAACCGTCCGCCGCTGTGAACAATTGACGGCTCGCGCCGCGCCGCACTCGCCGAACGTCGCCGCGATGTTTGCGTTCCCGTCGGGCGCGCCCGCTTCGCACGACGACTTGACGGAGGTCGACGCAGTCGTCGCTGCGATAGCTCGGGCGATCTCGCTCCGACTGCCGATATGGATGCCGGATCCGCTGACGGACCTTAGGCGCGAGCAGCACTACCGTCGGCTGAGTCTGGTACTGCAGCGGCACGGACTCGACCTGCTCGTGGGCCACGATCTCTGGCCGATGCCGGACACAGGTGGCATGAACGAAATCGACCATGCGTTGCGGCGCGAGGTGCAGACCGTCGACGACCTCGATCGCGCGGCGCTGGCCGCGGCCGGGGTCGCAAGTCTTGAGCGAGTGGTCGAACAGGCCGCGAACGCTATACCGGCGACCACGCACGAAAATGATTGGCCACCAACCCTTCCCCAGGCAGGCTTGCAGTGGGCTCAGCGTCACCAGTCGGTCATGAGCTATGTGCAGTGGCTGGTAGACGGTTGCGGTGTGACGCGTGCGGCGGCGGCGCGGGTGCTGAACTCGTCGGGTCAACGCACTCCCGACGGCCGGGCATGGCAGTCGCGAAACGTGTCGGCACTGCTCGACGGTCATTACGACCGTGAAGCAGCCGCGTGACTTATCGGCGTCTGGTGGACGTCAGTAGCGCACGGCCCGATGTGCTACGTAGGTGCTACAGTCGTAGCATGTCAACAGTGGCGTCCCGCGAATTGCGAAACGACACGGCGGGCGTGCTGCGACGGGTCCAGGCGGGCGAAGAGGTGACGATCACGGTTAATGGGCGAGCCGTCGCGATGATCACCGCGGTGCAGCCCAGGCGCCGGCGGTGGGTGTCGAAGGCTGAATTGGTCAAGCGGCTCGAGACCAGCCGGGCAGACCCCGGTTTGCGCGATGACCTCGCGGACCTCGCCGGTGAAACCACCGACGAACTCGACGAATTATGACAACAGATCAGCCCGCGGCCAGCATCCTCGACACCTCGGTCTTCATCGCCAACGAGAGTGGGCGCCAACTCGAGACGTCGCTGCTTCCAGATGAACTCGCCACGACTGTGGTGACCCTTGCCGAACTGAACGCGGGTGTGCTCGCGGCGCGGACCTCTGAGATCCGGGCGCGTCGCCTTCGCACGTTGGATGCCGTCGCCGACATGACCGCGTTACCGGTCGACGAAGAGGCAGCTCAAATGTGGGCGCTGCTACGCGTCCACCTGGCCGAGGCGGGACGGCGGGTCCGAGTCAATGACCTGTGGATCGCCGCAATCGCAGCCGCCAAGCGCCTGCCGGTGGTCACGCAGGATGGGGACTTCGACGTCCTCGAGGGTGTCGCGGGTCTCGCAATAGTCCACGTCTGATTCCGACTACCACTGCGCGCTGACATTGGCGGCGATCTGGTCGGCGATCCTCACCGCCGAATCGCCAGGGTTGGCGCTGCACGTGTTGATGTCGATGATGACGTTGTTGCGCAATGCCAGTGCGCGCCCACACGCCCAGCCGGGAGCACCGGCGTCCCGTTGCGCCGCAATGGTTCTCAGTGTGTCGCCGGCGACGGAGATGCGCCCGACCGACCACTGCGATCCGCTCTGCGTATGGATGTACTCGCTGCAGGCCGGCCACTGCTGGGCGGAGGCATCCAGAAACGTACGGGCCATTTCCACCGTGGGAAACAACACCACCGCCTGCTTGAGATAGTGCGTGAAGTCATCGCCGTTGTTGAGGCTCTGATCACGCTCGGCCCGAAAGCCGCTGTCGGCATACACCGGCGCCTCCGCCGCGCCGTCGACGGCCAGGCATTCCGCAGGCGCCATGGTGGCGCCGTTGTCGGACATCGAGGTCTGGGTGTTAGTGACCGTCATCCCGCTGTGCCCATCGCGACGTTCACCTGTTCGGGGCTCAGCAGCAACTTGACCAGCTCACGCTCGACGAGCGGACGCGGAATCATCGTTCGGGTGGTGGTCACCGACTCGGCGTTGCCGACATTGCTGACGCAGCCGGTGATCAGAACGGAGATGACTGCAACCGCCAGTGCGGTCGTGGGTCGGCGCATATGTCCCCTCCCGTCAAGGCGTGCGCAACCGATTCGTCACGCGTCATCCCCCTGTAACGCGCCGTGAGGAAATGATGCAGCAGCACCAATGAGGCCTCTGCGAGGTCGATCGGTGTTTCCTGGTCACGATGAGCAGTGCTTTTCATAACGGGTCGAGCACAGCGCGCAATAACACTCGAGGAGAGTCCGGTGTCGCTACCCCTCCGCAGCTACCAGCGACCCCAGCTTCACATCGGGATTGTCCCGCTGAAAACCCTCCAGCCGCCACGGCGTCGAGAACAGCACCAGCATCACGCCATCCGTGCGCGTCAGCACTTCCGCTGACACCTGCCGGTTCATGAACTCGGCGTCCGCTGGATCCACCACCCGCGCAACCTGATACGGCAGCGACTCCAGCGTGATCGGCGCGCTGTACTCGGTCGCCATCCGATGGGTGGCCACCTCGAACTGCATCGGTCCGACCGCGGCCAGCACCGGCGCCTGCTCGCCGCGCCGGTCTGACCGCAGCACCTGAACCACGCCTTCCTGCTCCAGCTGCTCAATCCCACGCCGAAACTGCTTGTGCTTACTCGGATCTGCACCACGGGCCACCGCGAAATGCTCGGGCGAGAAGCTCGGAATCGGCGGATACTGCACGGCCGCATCGACATACAACGTGTCACCCGGACGCAACGCCGCGGCGTTCGCCAACCCGATCACATCACCCGGCCACGCCGTATCCAACGTCGCCCGCTGCTGCCCAAACACCGACTGCGCATACTTCGTCACGAACGGCTTACCCGTCGCCGCATGCGTCAGAACATCTCCACGCTCGAACGTCCCCGACACCACCCGCGCGTACGCGATCCGATCGCGGTGGTTGGAATCCATCCCAGCCTGCACCTTGAAAACAAAAGCGCTGAACGGGGATTCGACCCCGCGCGCGGTCCCGTCGACGCCCTCAGCCCCGCTCGGCGCCGGCGCTAGTTCAGCAAGCACATCGAGCAGCTGATTTACACCGAAGTTCAACGCCGCCGACGTGAACAGCGTCGGCGTCGCCTCGCCGCTCAGGAACGTCGAACGGTCATAGTCGGAGTCGTCCGCCGACAACAGTTCCGACTCCTCGACCGCCGTATCCCAGTCGACACCGGCGGCCTCGAAAGCGTCACAAGCCTCGATGTGTTCTTCCGGCGCCGCGGTCGCGCCGCCGGCCGTGCGGGTAAACCGAATAAACCGACCGGACCGTCGATCGAGCACGCCTTTGAAGTCTCCGGCGATACCGACCGGCCACGTCAGGGGAGTGGGCCGCAACCCGATCCGCGAGTGAATCTCGTCCATCAACTCCAGCGCATGGCGACCTGGCCGGTCCCACTTGTTGATCACCGTGATGATCGGAATCCCGCGGTGCTTACACACCTGGAACAACTTCAGCGTCTGTGGCTCGAGGCCTTTCGCCGCGTCGATCAGCATCACCGCGCAGTCGACCGCCGTCAGCACCCGGTAGGTGTCCTCTGAGAAGTCGGCGTGGCCCGGAGTGTCGAGCAGATTGATGACGCACTCGCGATACGGGAACTGCAAGGCCGTCGAGGTGATCGAGATGCCCCTGGCCTTCTCCATCTCCATCCAGTCCGACACCGTCGAGCGTCGGCCCGCCTTGCCGTGGACCGCGCCGGCTTCGGTGATTGCCCGGGCGTGCAGCGCCAGCGCCTCGGTCAGCGTCGACTTGCCGGCGTCGGGGTGGCTGATCACGGCGAAGGTCCGCCGACGTTCCGCCTCAGCGGAGATACGGTCAGGTGGCGAGGCGACGGCGGCCAGGGCGTTGTCGGTCATAACGACAGCGATGGTATTGGCTCAAGGGGCCAAACCTGTAATCGAGCCAGGTCAGGCCAGGATCGACGCGAGTTCGGTCCGGGGGATCGAGACCGTCTGCGCTCCGGCGGCCGAGATCGTCCACTGGCCTTGACTGATGAAGAACAGCACCGCGTCATCGGTGAGGGCGAAGTTCTGGTACATCTCCGCGCCGATGGGATTGTCGCCGACGGTCGCGCCCGGCAACTGCTTCGTCAGCTCGGCCTGCACGAGGGGATCGAGCACGGCGACCGGGTCAGCCTCCGGCTTGAACAGCGTTTCGAACGTGACCGGCTCCTTCTTGGCCAGGTCGTAATTGAGCGCGTCGTAGTTCGTCACCGGATGGGCGCCACCGAAGTTGCTGTACTCCTCGAAGACCAGGCTTTCAGTACCTGGCGTTCCCGACCGGAATGTCTGCGACTTGATATCCAGCGCTTTGGGTACATCACGGACCGGCTCCTCCTCGACGAGCTCGATGAACCCCTCGCGCTGCTTCGTCAGGACGTCGACCACTGCGTCTGGGTCGGGGTAGTCGACCGGGAAGCTCATGTCGATCGTGTAGTTGGGCGTCTCGGCATGAACCGTGCAGAGGTTGGCTTCGCCGACCGTGCCCTCGAGTTCGGCGCACGCCGACGACGCGGCCGCGGTGGCGGACGGCGAGGCAGATGTGGTGGCTGCTGCAGACGTCGACGCGGCAGGCGGTGTCGTCACCGCCTCTGAGGACGCCGCGGGCTCGGTGGAACTGTCACACGCCGTAGCGGCGAGGACCACCGCGACCGCAATCACGAGGTGCCGTTTTGTCATGCATGCAGCATGCACCACCCGACGTCGCTTGCGTTGTGAACCACCAAGACTGAACAGCCTCGACAACGGCCGGATCGATGACGGATGCTCGACATCAGACAGAGGAGACGCCGTGGTCCGCAGCACAGCTCCGTCCACCGATACTGCTGGGCTGACTCTTGCGCCGAGGAGTCCGCTGTCGTTGCGACAGCAGATGAAGGCGGTCAAGGCATTTCACACCGGCCAGGAGACGCTGCGCGACGCCGGCGGACACGTGACGCGCTTGAAGAACGGTCCGACATGGTTGATTCCGGAGGCGGTCGTCGCAACCTCGCCACAGGCGGCCCGCGACATTCTCGGCGAGACCGGTAGCGCAGCCGAACGGACATCCGCCCACGACGAACTCCGCTTCCTCTTCGGCCCAAGCCTTTTCACCTTCACCCACGATGCCTGGCTACCCCGGCGGCGCGTGCTGCAGCCGGTCTTCACCAAACAGAACGTGCGCGTCTTCGGGGGTCACATGGCTCAGGCCGCCGACGCCGTTGCCGCCGGTTGGGGCGACACAGCGGTCGTCGACCTCGACACAGAATGTCGCCGGCTCACCCTCCGGGCACTCGGCCGCTCGGTGCTCGGGATCGATCTCGACGAGCGCGCCGACGCGATCGCCGAACCTCTGAGGACAGCCCTTGGCTATGTCACGGCGCGGATAACCAATCCCTTCAGACCGCCCCGCTGGCTACCCACCCCGGCACGCCGGCGGGCCCGCGCCGCGGCCGCCACCGTGCGCCGGCTCGCCGCCGAGGTCCTGCAGGCCTGCCGCGACGACCCCGCCCGCGACGCACCGCTGGTGCGGGCGATGATCGCCGCCACCGACCCGGACACCGGCCGCCCACTGACCGACGACGAGATCCGCGACGAACTCGTCGTGTTCATGTCGGCCGGACACGACACCACCGCCACGACCCTGACCTACGCACTGTGGGCGCTTGGCCGCAACCCTCACATGCAGGACAAAGTCCGCGCTGAAACCGACGCCATCGGTGACCGGGAACTCACCCCCGACGACGTGCCCCGCCTGCGTTACACCGTCCAGGTGCTGCACGAGGCGCTGCGCCTGTGCCCGCCGGCCCCCACGATTCCCCGATTGATCACCCGCGACATCGAGGTCGACGGATATCTCGTAGAGGCCGGCACGGTGTGCACGGTCGGGGTCTACGCGATGCACCGCGACCCCGGGTTGTGGGAAGACCCGCTGCGGTTCGACCCGGAACGGTTCGCCCCGGAGCAGGCCGCCGGCCGCGACCGGTGGCAATACATTCCGTTCAGTGCAGGCCCCCGCACCTGCATCGGCGACCACTTCGCCATGCTCGAGGCCACCCTCGCACTGGCCACCATCATCCGGCGCGTCGAAATCCACTCCCTTAGCGACGATTTCCCGGTCGCACTGCCGTTCACGTTGGTCGCGGCGGAACCCATTCGCGCACACGTGAAGGCCCGAAGCGTCTCGGCGTAGCCACTACCCGTGCGATCATCCCCAAGAGCAAAGGAGCTTGCCATGGCATTTGAGCGCATCGATGACCTACTCAACGGCGTGACTGCCGATGGGTCTCTGCACGGCATCGCCGCCACGATCGTCAGCCGCGACGGCGTCCTCTACGAGGGCGCAGCCGGAGACGCCAAGCCCAACAGTATGTTTCGGAACGCATCGATGACGAAGGCCGTCGCGACCACCGCGGCGCTGCAGCTCGTCGAGCAGGACCGCCTCGACCTCGACGCCACGGTCGCGTCGCTCGTGCCCGAGTTCGGCGATCTCCAGGTCCTCGACGGATTCGAGGGCGGCGAACCGGTCCTACGCCCGCCGAAGACGGACGCGACCGTCCGCCAGCTGATGAACCACACCTCCGGCTGCGGCTACCACTTCCTCAACGAGAAGCTCTTCAGGTACTGCACCGAGCACGAGTTCCCCCACGTGCTGACGGGAAAGAAGCAGAGCATCAGCGCGCCGCTGGTCCACGATCCCGGCACCGTCTGGGAGTACGGCGTCAGCACCGACTGGCTGGGCCAGGTCGTCGAGGCCGTGAGCGGCCATGCGCTGGGCGACTATTGCGCCGAGAACATCTACCGGCCACTCGGCATGACGGACTCGACATTCACGATGACTGCCAAGCAACACGAACGCCTACTGCCGACCCTCTCCCGGCAGCCGGACGGCAGCCTGAAGCCGACCACTATCGACCTGGATGTCGAGCAGGAGTGGAACGCCGGCGGCCACGGCTCCTACGGGACGATCGCGGACTACGGGCGTTTCGTGCGCGCCTGGGTCAACGGCGGCGAGCTCGACGGCACGCGCATCCTCAAAGAGGAGACGGTCGACCTCGCGTTGCGCGACCACCTCAACGGGGCGCCGCTGCCGCAGAAACTGGAACCGACAGACCCCGAGCTGGCCAACCCGGTCGAGCTGCTTCCCGTGCCGCAAGGATGGGGCCTCGGGTTTCACGTGTACTCGATCGATCTGCCAGGCATGCGCAGCGCCGGCTCCGGCGACTGGTCGGGTCTGTTCAACACCTACTTCTGGATCGACCGCAAGGCGGGAATCGGCGCCGTGATCGGGACGCAGCTGCTGCCGTTCTTCGACGGCAAGATGGTCGAAACGATCCTCGGCTTCGAGGCCGCGGTCTACGCGGAGCTCGGTGCTGCGGTGTCCTGACGTCGGGTCACGGCGTAGCGCAGATGCGCCACCCCGGGGGCATGTAGGACACGAACCAGTTCCATCTCCGGGACGCCCGCTTCGAATCCGTCGAACAGACGCTCGCCCGAACCGAGGATCGCCGCCGACACCTGCAGGTCGATCTCGTCAACGATGCCGGCCTTGATCGCCTGCCGGGCGCACGACGCGCCTCCCGCGATCGAGATGTCCCGGTCGCCGGCCGCCGCCTGGGCCTTCGCGTACGCAGCCTCGATGCCGTCGGTCACGAAGTGAAAAGTGGTCCCGCCCGCCATCTCGATCGGCTCGTGCGCGTAATGGGTGAGGACGAAGACCGGGCAGTGATACGGCGGCTCGTCGCCCCACCAGCCCTTCCAGTCCGAATCGGCCCACTCGCCACGGACAGGCCCGAACATGTTGCGTCCCATGATCGTTGCCCCCATGCCGTCCATCATCTCTGACATCACTTGCTGATTGACCGGATGTTCGCTGGCTGGCCCGATGTGCCACTGGTGAACATTGATCCCGCCCACGCCGAGCGGATTCTCCTCGCTCTGATTGGGTCCGGCGACGTAGCCGTCCGCGGAGATCGACATCGAGAGATTGGTTCGCGCCATGCCCAAGCAGACCACCGCGCCACCCGAAACTCATCGGCGAGGGTCGCGCAGGCATCACTGTGGCATCACAAACCGTTGACGATGGTGATAATTCGTCGCGATGTCGCCGCCCGTCGCCGAGCGCCTGATTAATCTGAGCGCATGGAGGAGCGCCGGGGGGCGTGGCCCGCTGTCGTGCGCATAGCCGGGTGCTGTCTGGCAGCCGGCGTGCTTCTGGCCGCACTGATGTTCCCGTTTGCCGGGGGTATCGGGTTGTTCTCCAACCGGGCCGCCGACGTCGTCGCCAACGGCTCAGCACAGCTCATCGAGGGTGAGGTTCCACAGGTCTCGACGATGGTCGACGCCGCCGGCCGGCCGATCGCGCGACTGTATTCCCAGCGCAGGTTTCAAGTACCAAGCGAAAAGATCGCCAACACCATGAAGCTGGCGATCGTCTCGATCGAGGACAAGCGGTTCGCCGAGCACAACGGCGTCGACTGGCAGGGCACGCTGACCGGCGTATCGGGCTATCTCTCCGGCAACGTCAACGCCCGTGGTGGCTCGACCATCGAGCAGCAGTATGTGAAGAACTACCAGTTGTTGGTGACGGCCCAGACCGATGCGGAAAGGCGGGCCGCGGTCGAATTGACTCCTGCGCGCAAGTTGCGTGAGATGCGCATGGCGCTGGCGCTCGACGCGATGCTGCCGAAGGCAGAAATCCTGACCCGCTATCTCAACTTGGTGTATTTCGGCAATGGCGCGTTCGGCGTGCAGGACGCCGCGCAGACCTACTTTGGCATCAACGCCTCGCAGCTGACGTGGCCGCAGGCCGCACTGCTGGCGGGCATGGTGAAGTCGACGAGTCTGTTCGACCCCTACACCAACGCCCAGGCTGCCATCGAACGGCGAAACGTGGTGTTGAACACCATGATCGAGAATCTTCCTGACCGCGCGACGGAACTGCGCGCCGCCAAGGCCGAGCCACTTGGCGTGCTGCCCCGGCCGAGAGAGATGCCGGGTGGGTGCGTTGCCGCCGGAGACAACGGCTTCTTCTGCGACTACGTGCTGGACTATCTCGCCAAAGCCGGAATCAGCAAGGAGCAGGTCGCACGCGGCGGCTACCTGATTCGGACGACGCTGGACCCGACGGTGCAGGCCTCGGTCAAGTCGGCGATCGACAAGTTCGCCAGCCCCACCCTCGACGGCGTGGCCAGCGTGATGAACGTGATCAGACCCGGCAAGGACGCGCATCATGTCACCGCGATGGCGAGTAACCGCACGTACGGCCTCAACGGCGACGCTCACGAGACGGTGCAACAGCAGCCGTTCTCGCTCGTGGGTGACGGGGCGGGCTCGATCTTCAAGATCTTCACCACCGCTGCGGCACTCGAGATGGGCCTGGGTATCAACGCGCAATTGCAAGTGCCGGGCTCAGTCCAGGCCAGAGGGCTCGGCAGCAGCGATACGCCGGGCTGTCCGAAGGAAACCTGGTGCGTGAAGAACGCCGGAAACTACCGCGGCTCAATGAATGTCACTGACGCGCTGGCGACGTCGCCGAACACTGCCTTCGCGAGGCTGATCCAGCAGGTGGGCGTGCCGCGCGCCGTCGACATGGCGGTCCGATTGGGTTTGCGGTCCTATGCGCTGCCGGGAACGGCGCGGTCCTACGACCCCGAGAGCAACGAAAGCTTGGCCGACTACATCAAGAGACAGAACATCGGGTCATTCACGCTGGGCCCATTCCAGCTCAATGCCCTCGAACTGGCGAATGTTGCGGCGACGTTGGCCTCGGGCGGGGTCTGGTGCCCGCCCAGCCCGATTGACAAGATCTTCGACCGCCGCGGCAAGGAAGTGCCGGTCGTCAGCCAGCCGTGCGAGCAGGTGGTCCCTGAAGGTCTGGCCAACACGTTCGCGAATGCGCTGAGCAAGGACGATCAGAGCCCGGGTACCGCGGCGGGGGCCGCGGCATCGGTGAACTGGAGCCTTCCGATGTCGGGTAAGACGGGCACCACCGAGTCGCACCGATCGTCAGGCTTCGTCGGGTTCACCAATCGATATGCGGCGGCGAATTACATCTTCGACGACTCGAGCAGTCCGTCCGGCATCTGTTCGTTCCCGCTGCGCGAGTGCGGCGGCGGCGACCTGTACGGCGGGAATGAGCCCGCCCGTACGTGGTTCGCGGCGATGGAGCCGATTGCCGACGATTTCGGCGACATCCGCCTTCCGCCGACGGATCCGCGTTACGTCGACGGGGGGCCGGGCGGGCAGGTGCCCAGCGTGTCGGGTCTGGGCATTGACATCGCGCGAAAGCGCCTCAGGGAGGCTGGCTTTCAGGTGGCGGAGCAAACGACACCGGTCTACAGTTCAGCGCGGTACGGAGCGGTGGTAGGAACCACGCCGACCGGTCAGACGATTCCGGGCTCGATCATCACGATCAACACCAGCAACGGGTCGCCGCCCCCGCCGCCGCGGCCAATCGAACCTCCGCCGCCGCCCCCACCCCCGCCACCGCCGGGAGTCAGTCCGATGGTCATTCAAATCCCCGGGTTGCCACCGATCTTCATGCCCCCGCCGCCTCCACCGCCGCCGCCGGGACTGCCCCCGCCGCCTCCACCGCCGCCGCCGGGGCTGCCACCACCACCACCACCGCCGCCGCCGCCGCCGGGATTGCCACCACCGCCGCCGCCGCCCTAGAAGCCAAAAGAGTCCATCGTGGATGTACTAGAGAAGGCTGTTCCGGTCGCGACGCTGCTGTTCGTCGTGTCCAGCATGCTCGCGATGGGGCTCGGGCTCACCGTCGCTCAGGTGACCGCCCCGCTGCGCAATCTGCGGCTGGTGTCGTTGTCGCTGTTGGCGAATTTTGTGCTGATGCCCGCCGCCGCGGTATTGCTTGCGAAACTCCTGCGACTCGATGAACCGCTCGGCGTCGGACTCCTGCTCCTGGGCGCGGCGGCCGGCGCGCCATTCCTGCCCAAGCTCACCCAGATCGCCAAGGGCAACCTCGCGTTCGCGGTGGCCCTGATGGTCCTGCTGATGGTGATCACCGTGGCCTACATGCCGCTGGTGCTGCCCCTGCTGCTGCCGGGCGTCTCGGTGAATCCCGCGAGGATCGCCATCTCGCTCGTTGTGACGATGCTGCTGCCCCTGTTCGTCGCGCTCGCCGTCAACGCCAAATGGCCGGCCGCGGCCGCCCGTGCCAAACCGCTGTTCGACCGCCTTTCCAGCCTCGGACTCATCCTCGTCGTGGTGCTACTCGTCGTCGTCAACTTCAGCAAGGTGCTGTCCGTTTTCGGCACCGGCGCCATTCTGGCCGGCCTCTTGTTCATCGCGCTGGGCTATGCCGCGGGATGGCTGCTCGGCGGGCCGACGGCAGACACCAGGACCGTTCTCGGTTTGGGAACCGCGCAGCGCAACATCGCTGCGGCGCTCGTCGTCGGCGGCCAGAGCTTCAGCGACCCCAGTGTCGTCGTCATGGTTGTCGTCGTCGCGATCGTCAGTCTGGTTGCGCTGCTGCCGGTTTCGCGACTGCTCGCCAAGAAGGCGTAGGCGGTCGCGGGGTCCACGCGGTACGCCAGCGCCTGGAGGGCGCACGCGCCGGTACCCTATGGGAAGATTTAAAGCATTCGTATCGGCGTGATGATGCGATGCGCGGGGGGTTTCGCCTGGTCAGCACCGTCGACAGGGTTGTCGATGGGCGCATCCACGCCTGGAAATGCCCGGAAGATGTTTGGAGTTTCCATGTCCGCCCACAGGGTTTCTGAGCACGAACCTGCCGTCTCAGCTCGCCACGACCGGTCCACCCTTGTCAGCGCCGGGGTGGTGGTTCTGCTCGCGGCGATTCTGACGTGGTTGGTGGCGGCCGTCGCCCTGACCGAGTCGACACCCTGGCCGATCGCGGCCGTCGTCGCGGCGACCTCAGCGTTCGGTCTGCTGGTCGGTGCGGTGAGCCGCGCGATCGTCTCCGGTGCGATTCGTGGTGGCCCCGGTGTCGCCGGACGCGCTGCCGTCCTGATCGCGATCGGGCTCGTGGTCGGCGAACTCGCCGCCGTCGTCGTGTTCTCCGGATCGATCGATCGACTGCTCGACGAGCAGGCGGCGCGCACCGCCGAATCCACCCCGGCAGCAGCGCAGGCCGCGGCCGATCTGGAGCGCAGTCGCACCGCGCGCCGCGGTCTCGACGAGGCGGTGGAGCAGGCCGTGCAACGCCGCCAAGAGGCCCTTGTCGTCGCCCGCTGTGAATTCAACCCCCGGCCCGACTGCCCCCAAACCACGATCACCGGCGTGCCCGGTGCCGGCCCCGAAAACCGAACGGCGAATGACTTTCTCGCCGACGCCCAGCGCACGCTCGACGGTGCGTTGGCCAAACGAGACCGTCAGGCACCCGTGCTCGACGCCCAAATCGTCGATGGCGAGCAAGAACTGGCGGAGGCCCGGCAAGCCGCGACGGCCGATGTCGATCGCGGGCTGGGCGCTCGATGGGTCGCGATGAACGACCACACGCTGGCCAACTCGGGTGCTCTCATTCTCCGATTGCTTGTCGACGGATTCTTCGTCCTGCTGAGCGTGCTGCCGCTGATCCTCAAGCTGTGGCGCGGCGAGACGTCTCAGGATCGCGGAATCGCCGCCGATGTCGAGCGGAATAAAGCGGAACTGCAGGCCGATACCGCGATCGCGGTGAAGCGGGCCGAGGTGCGCGCCGCGATCGACAACATGTGGGCCGAACAGCAGCTGACCAGTGCCCGCATGGCTGTCGAGGCGCAGCTGGAGATCGATCGCGAACAGCAGCGCCGCCGGGTGATCGAGGCGACCGGGCCGGCGGTGACCGCACGATCGGAGCGCATCCCCCCGGCCGCGATCGAAGATGTGTATCTGCCGATCGCCGCCGAAGCTGAAGCGGCGAGCCTCTTTCCGGCCGAGTTGCCCGCGGCGCCCGCTGTGGCCACCACCTCCGACGTCCAGGACAACTTGCCGTCGCGAATTGACGACGACGCCTCGGGGGAGCAGTCGGGACGCTCCCTGATCCCGGCCATTCCGGATGTCACCCGAGCCGCCGCGCGCTGGATTCGCCCACTGGTGCCGCCGATCATCGCCAGCGCGATCGACACCACCACCAAGCCATTTCGAGGTGTTCGGCAGATCTTCGAGGAGACCGAGGAGATTCACATCTCGATGCGACGCACGCATCGGGTGAGTTCTCAGGTCGAGGAGACCGAGGACGTTGTGGGAGAACGTGTTTCCGACCATGAGCCCGTCCCGCGGAAAACGACAACCGTCGAACGTGACAACCGCTACGACGGGCTCGGTGCTGCCGAGCATGCGGCGCACGCGGTGACGAATAGCAAGGGTCAGGCCGGACTCGCCGGAGGAAGCACGCGCGAACTACGTGGCCACAGCGGTCCCCGGGAACTCCCGCCGGGACGTTAACGACGCCGGGCACCGGCATCAGTTCTGCGGCTGATCTTCGCGCCAGATCTGCAGCACGTTGACATACGGGTCGGGCTTGACCGACAGCGCGCCGACGAAGGGATGCTCGAGCGCGAAGATCAGATACATCACGAAGCCCATCAGTCCCGCGGTCAAACCAACAGCCACAGCATGGATAACGAGGTCGCGGGTCCCGAACAGGAACGTGAACGCCATCACGACCGCGCCACCACCGATCAGCAGCACCCACAGTTCGCCCGGGACCGCCGACTCGCCCGTCGAGACACGAAGCTTGCGGTTCGCGCTCAGGTCGTTCAGCTTGACGATGTCGTGGTCGAAGAAGGCGATCTCGTTGCGGCTCTTCGGCTCCACTTTGAGGAAGGTCGACCAGAGGGCGGTCATGTGATCGGACTCCTCCTCGATGGTCTCGCCTCGCCGCATTCGCGGTAGTTCGTCGTTGATCACGTCCTCGGTGTACGCGACGAGTTGCTTTCGCACCTCGAGCCGGTACTCCGGAGGGATCGCCGTGGAATCCCGAAGAAGGTCTGCGATGGCGCTCGCCTCCGCTGCGGTCGCATTTTCGGCTTCTCCGAACTGCTCCCACACGACGACCACAACGAAGGCGACCAGCACCGCGTAGAGCACGCCTGCAAGCTGGAACACATCGCCTGCCATCCCGCTCGCTTTCTCGAGCCGGGTGTGGGACACCGCTTTTCGAAACAGGATCAGCCCGCCCACCGACACTGCGATGACGGACGTCACCGCGAAGAACCCGAGCAGGACAGCGGGCAATTGCAGAAGCCAGATCACAGCACCCCCGATAGCGCGGACGTTCGGCTGTCCGCTCCGTCAGTATGACCACGAAACCGGCGACGGGTGTCTGAGATGCCTAGCCAGAAGACGAAACGTTTATGACATCGAGAACAGATCCTGCATAACGACGACGCTCGCCACACGCTGCAGACCGCCTTCCACGGCGATGCGCTGATCGTCCGGGACCTCGAGCAGCTCATCCAGCGCCGCGCCGACCTTCGCCATGTCGAAGATCGGCTGATCTTTCGCAGCCTGTGACGCGAACGTATCCCGGTAGAACTCCAGCATCGGGTCGTTCGGGTTGCGCGTCGGCGGCGTCGTGAATGGATGCTTCTGCCGGTCGTACACCTCGGGGATCAACACATCCTTCGTCGCCTCCCGCAACACATGCTTCTCCCGAATTCCCTTGACCTTCATGCTTACCGGCACCCGCGCCGCCGTATCCGCCACATGGTGATCCAGGAACGGCACCCGCCCCTCGATCGAATGCGCCATCTCCATCCGATCGGCCAGATAGTTCAGGATGAAGTTCGGCAGGATCGTCTTGGCGTTCACGTACAGCATCTGGTTCAGGTGATCGCGGCCCGCAACACGCTGCGCGATCGGCAGCCGATCCAGCGCACCCACCAGTGGTTGATACTCGCCGATGGACGCCACGAGGTCATCACGGAACAGCGGCGCCACGCTATTCGTCTGCACCGCAGCCACATTCAGTGTCGCTGGCAACCACCCGAGCCTGCGCTCCACCGCTCGCATTTCGGGGTTGTCGACCTGCTCGGGCATCATCAGCGCCCGCGTCGCCGCATTCGCGCCGAGCATCTCGTCGAGCAGCTTCGCGCGTTCGTCGGCACCCAACGTCGGATCGTCATTCAACGCGTCGACGCGGAAGTACGGGTAGCCGCCCAGCATTTCGTCGGAGCCTTCGCCGGTGAACACCACCTTGATGCCGGCGTCGCGCACCGCGCGGCTGAGCAGAAACTTCGCGACGCCGTGCCCGTTGAACATCTGCGTCTCGGAATGCCAGATGGCATCCGCGAACGAGTCGGCGATCTCGCGCCCCGTGATCGGAATCGGGTAATACGACGCACCGACCAGTTTGGCTTGTGCCTCAGCGATTTTCGCCTCATCGTAGAGCGGGTTCTCGAACGTCAGGGTGAATGCACGGATCGGCCGATCCATCTCCTGCTGCGCCAGCCCGAGGACTGCACACGAGTCGATGCCGCCACTCAGATACGACGCCACCTCGACGTCGGCGACCAGCCTCTGCCGCACCGACTCTCGCAACGACTCGCGGAAGTCCGCGACGACCTCGGCCTCGCTGCGCGTGTCAGCAGCCATCTGGGCGGCCGTCGGAATCTCCCAATCCCAGTACGGGTAGATGCGCACGGCGCCGTCGCGGGCGATCGCGTAGCACCCCGGCGGCACTGTGCTGACCCCGGCGAATTCGGTCTTCTCGTGCGTCCTGCCGAAGCCGCCGGTCGCGCCCTCGAGATCCCAAACGGCGGGCACGCCCAGCGCGAGCAGCGCCTTGATCTCGGAGGCGAAGAACACCTCGCCGTTCGCCACGGCGTAGTAGAGCGGTTTGACGCCGAAGCGGTCGCGGATCGCATACATCGCCCGCTGGCGTTCGTCGGCTATCACGACCGCGAACTCGCCACGCAATTCCGTCGCTGCCTGGATCCCGCGCTCGTGATAGAGGTGCAGCGCGATCTCGCTGTCGCTCTCGGTGGAGAAGCGGTAGCCACTCGCGCGCAGCCGCTCGCGAATCTCGCGGTAGCCGTAGAACTCGCCGTTGACCACCATGTGGACAGCGCCGTCGGGGCTGGTCATCGGTTGGCTGCCGTTATAAAGGCCGATGATTGACAGCCGCGTGTGTCCGAGCGTCCACCGCCCGTCGCGTGAGCGCCAGAGGCCAGTGCCGTCCGGTCCGCGGTGCTCCAGTCGCCTGAGCGCCTCGTCGCAGCGATCGGCGGGCAGGCTGTCGCGGGTCATGGCAGCAAAGATTCCGCACATCGTTGTGTCCTCCCGACGTCATCGTCGCGCATCAACCTGTGAGTCGGCACTCAGATTGCAGTTCTCGTCGACGACACCAGCCCCTGGGATGTCTAACCGCGGTCGAGCTCTGACTTCGATCTAGCCGCGCGTGCGACCCGCACGCCATATAGCCAGACCGACCAATGTTCTAGTTGCCAACCTCACAGCGACTTTGTCGCTCATCTACTACCGCCACAACGCAAGTTAGCGACTTTGTCGCTCAGAGCTTGGCACTAGACGCATACGGTTTGGTCGAGCCGCTCACGCAGCGACAGTTAGGCCGCGCGGCGCTCCAACAACGGTTCGTAACCGCGATCGGGCTCCGGCTGCAGCTCCTCATGCACGCGGTAGCTCTGCAGATACCGGTCGATCTGCTCGCGCCGCAGTGGTCGCCCCCAGATGTTCGAGCCGTCGATCTCGATGCCGCTCTCGTTGGACGCCGCGCGCATGCGGGCGCCGATGCGGAACCCCGCGACCGTCGCGACCATCAACACAGCCATGCCGGCGCCGATAACACCTGCTAGCGGACTACCGACGGCCAGCGAGTAGACGAACGTCCCGAGTGCCACGAACGTCAACAGGAAACCCAGATATGCCACGTTCGTCGGAGAAACTCGTCCCAAACCCTTCCTCATTCTTTACCCTCCAACTACAGAAACGCTACGCGTATCGTAGCGCTACGCTTAGTGTAGCGTTTCTGCGGATGCGGGTATTCCCCAGCGGGAAAAGAGGAGCCGATGGCGCCACGCGCGAACACCGACGAACGCATCGCCGACGCGACCTTGGCATTGCTACGCGCGAAAGGTGCCGGCTCGGTGACGGTCGAGGCGGTGGCCGCGCGCTCGGGGGTTGCCAAGACGACGATCTACCGACGGCACCGCGATCGTCGCGACATGCTGTCCGCCGCGCTGTCGCGAATCGCGACACCCGAACCGCTGCCAGTCGATGCCGATGCGCCCGATCGGTTGCGGTGGCTGATCCAGCAAGCCGTCAAGGCCATCGACGACGGAATTGGCTTCGGCGGCCTCGCGTCGCTGCTCACCGACGACGACCCCGACTTCACCAAGATCTTCCGCCGCATCCTCGCTCGCCAGCGGGCCAAGCTGGAGGCCGTGATCGACGACGCGAAGGCCGACGGATCCTTTCGTGCCGACCTCGACGGCGCGACACTGATCGATGGCATCGTCGGTGCGCACATCGCCGAACGTGCTCGTGCCGGTCGGATTGCCACGGGCTGGGAGGGGCGGTTGTTCGACCTCTTCTGGCCGATCGTGCAGGTCTGAAACTCAGCGCTGGTCTCAGTCGCGCAGTGAGCACCGAAACGACCGATTATGTGGGAATGTTTTGGTCGAAGGGGCGAATCCGATCCGGCCAAGGACGAGGGTATGACTAACTCAATGTCGACTTACGTCGCAGTGCCCAGGCCGGTCGCGCAAGCCGACGGCTCGGCCCCGGACCGCGACGAGAACCAGCTCGACGAAATCGTGCTGATCACCGACCGCGGTATCGAGCACACCCGCAACGAGGACGCGGGCGCAGCCGGCACCATCGCCAACAATGACGGACCGCGGGCAATCGCGGCAGTGGTGTGCGACGGCGTCTCCACTTCGGCCGACGCCCAAAACGCGTCGAGGGCCGCGTCGGTGGCCGGCGTCGACGCCATGCTGACGGCGCTCGCCGCATCCCGCGACGTGACATCGGTGATGGTGGCCGGACTGACCGACGCGGCGAAGGCGGCTGCGGAGTCCACGTCGCCCGAAGAATTCAGCCCTGCGTCATGCACCTACACGGCGGCCGTCGTCGTGCCGGCCGCCGAGGGAGGGGTGCAGATCGCTGTCGCCAACGTCGGGGACAGCAGGGTGTACTGGCTGCCCGAGCCTCCCGCGCAGCCGCAACGGCTGACCGTCGACGACACCGTTGCGCAGCAATTGATCTCCGCGGGCATTCCGCCTGACTCACCCGCCGTGCTGAGAGGCGAGCACACCCTGACACGGTGGTTCGGTCGCGATGCCGATCGGGAGTCGTGGGACGAATCGAATGTCCACACGATGACCACCTCCGAGCGAGGTGTTTTGGTCCTGTGCTCGGACGGTCTGCACAACTACCTGCCCGAGGCCGCCGACATCGCCAAGTTCTGCATCGGAACCGCGCGGACCGAGGCCGCCCGTGCGCTCGTCGACCACGCACTGCGGGCCGGCGGCCACGACAACATCACGGTGATCATCGTTCCCGTCGGAATGTCATGAGTTCCGCTCTGCAACAGAAGCACTGAGGACGGCCGTCAGCCGTCACCCCGTTTCAACAGGCGACGCGAAGGGTAGAAAGTGCGTGCATGGCGGGAGTCAAGGGTGCGGTCAACGAGGTCACCCAGACGCGCGCCGTCGAGTGGATCGCACGTGCCGGATATCCGGTCAGCGGAATACTTCATCTGCTCGTCGCCTACGTCATCGTCCGGATCGCACTCGGCTTCGGCGGAGAGGCCGACCAGGCGGGCGCGTTGGCGACGCTCGCCAACAGTGGCGGTGGCGCTCTGCCGCTGTGGATCGTGGCAGGCGGACTCATCGCACTGGCGTTGTGGCGCTTCGCGGAAGCGGTGCTAGGACTGCATCCGGCAGAGAGCAGCCACGCCCACCGCCGCGACTCACCGATCAGCGACAGACTCAAGGCCTTCGGCTTGGGCCTCGTCTACAGTGCCGTCGCGTTCACGGCCATCCAGTTCGCGCTGGATGTTTCGCGGTGGGGCAAGGACACGACTGAGGGGCTGAGTGCGCGGCTGATGCAGTCGGGCGGCGGCAAGACCTTGCTGGTGATCGTGGGGTTCGTGATCGCCGCCATCGGCGCCTACTACGTGCACAAGGGGGCGACCCGAAAGTTCCTCGACGATCTGACGGTTCCGGGTGGCTGTCTGATCACGGCGCTGGGAATCTGCGGGCACGTCGCGGAGGGATTGGTGCTGTTCGCGGCCGGCCTGTCGGTGATCGTGGCGACCTATGTGAGCGATCCGGCGAAGGCGACGGGACTTGATGCGGCGGTCAAGTCGCTGGCGGAAGCGCAGTTCGGGACGGCGATATTGATCGCCGCGGCAACGGGTTTCGCGGCGTATGGCTTGTACAGCTTCGCGTTGGCGCGCTACTCGCGTATGTGAATCACTCGACGTGCGTCGTGCGCACATCCAGTCGGCGCAGCACGTCGTCGACGACAGTGGGATCCATTCCGGAATCGGAGCGTGCGCTGAGTATCTCCTCGCGCGCCGCAGTCAGCATCGCGTCCTTGACGGCGCGAATCTCGTCCGCCTGACCGCCGTCCGCGTCGGGTCGGCCCATCGCGTCCCACATCCGGTCTGCACCCTCCTCGACGTGGTCGATCACGTCGGCGTCGATACGGTCGTCGCCCCGCAGTTCGTCGAGCCGTCGCTGACCCGCCACCTGCGCCCGCCGCATCAGGTCCTGCGCCAGATCGTCCTGGTCGTCACCAGAGGCCGTCACATCCAATCTGCGTACCAAAGTCGGCAGCGTAAGTCCTTGCAGCAGAAGCGTTACTGCCACCACGACGAACGCGATGAAGACCAGCCGGTCCCGCTCGGGGAAGTTCGGTGGCAGTGCCATCGCCGCGATGAGCGTGACGACTCCGCGCATGCCCGCCCACGAGGACACCGTCATCTCGCGCCACCCCACCGGCTCGCCGGTCGGATTTCGTCGCCGACGGAGCCTCTCGTCGATCGTCGCCACCGGGAAGATCCAGACGAATCTGATCACGATGACCACGGCGGTGACGATCGCCGCCTGCGCGATCAGACTGCCCACCGGTTCGTCGACTTCCAACGCGATCGCACGCAGTTCCAAACCGACGAACGCGAAAGCTGCGCCCGTCACCAGTAATTCGACGATCTCCCACATCGTCATCGCGACGATCCGCGTCTGAGCCGACTCCTTGTCGCTGTACCGGCTCAGCGACAACGCCAGCGTCACCACCGCCACGACGCCGCTGCCGTGTGCCGCATCCGCTGCGGCATACGCAACGAACGGCGTGACCAAGACGAATGCGCTGCCCGACGGATGCGCGGGCAGCTTGTTCAGCAGCCACCGCGCCGCCACGGCGACGGCGAGTCCGATCAGGACTCCGACGGCGGTCGCCGTGGCCAACTGCATGCCGGCCTTCGCAGGCGAGAACGCCCCCGTCATCGCCGCTGCGACCGCGACCTCGTACAGCACGAGGGCGGTCGCGTCGTTGGACAGGCCCTCGCCCTCGAGAATCGTGCGCAGTCGGCGCGGTAGGTGGAGCTTCTGCGCGATGGCCGTCGCCGCCACCGGATCCGGTGGTGCCACGGCTGCGCCGATTGCCACCGCGGCGATCAAGGGCAACCCCGGGACCAACGCCTGCAGCACCCCGCCGACGACGAAGGCCGTCACGGCGACCAGGGCCACGGCGAGCAGTCCGATCGCCCGCCGGTTGTCGAGGAATTCCCGCCACGAGGTGCGTCGTGCCGCGGCGAACAACAGCGGAGGCAGGATCAACGGCAGCAGCAGGCTCGCGTCGATCGCGGGGACCTGCACCGCAGGCAACAGTGCCAATGCCATGCCGAAGACGAGCATCACCGCTGGATAGGGCACGTTGATGCGGTTGGCCAGCGGTGCGAGCACGACAGTGGCCACGAACAGCACCAGCAACAGGGTCAGCTCAGCCACCCGGCTTAGTTACCCAATCGAGCGTCGCGGAACCGTCACGCACCATGCCCGGCGAATCAGAACAGCGACAGCTGCCGCGTGTTCTCGTCACCGAACTTGATTGGCACCGGCCGCTGGCGCACTCGGACCGGCCACCAGAACCACCGTCCAAGAAGCGCGGCGATCGATGGTGTCATGAACGATCGGACGATCAGCGTGTCGAACAGCAGACCGAGCGCAATCGTCGTTCCGATCTGGCCGAGCACGATGAGGTCACCGACGACGAACGACGCCATGGTGAATGCGAACACCAGGCCCGCGGCCGTCACCACCGAGCCGCTGCCCGCCATCGATCGGATGATCCCCGTGTTGATGCCGGCGTGGATCTCCTCCTTGAACCGGGAGACCAGCAACAGGTTGTAGTCCGAACCCACTGCGAGCAGTAGAACCACCGCCAAAAGCAATATCACCCAATACAAGTCGATACCCAGCAGGTGCTGCCATACCAACACCGACAAACCGAACGATGCGCCCAACGAGAGCGCCACCGTGCCCACGATGACCAGCGCCGCCACGATGCTGCGCGTGATGAACATCATGATCAGCAGAATCAGGCTCAGCGCGGCGATACCGGCGATGATCAGGTCGTACTTGGCCATCTCCGCAATGTCCGCATAGGTCGCCGCCGTCCCGCCGATGTAGATCTTCGAGCCCGCCAACGGCGTTCCCTTCACCGCCTCCATCGCCGAATGCCTGATCGCTTCGATATGCGAAATGCCCTCGGGTGTAGCGGGATCCACGTCGTGCGTGATGATCATTCGTGCGGCTTTGCCGTCCGGCGACAAAAACAGTTTCAGCCCGCGCTGGAACTCCGGGTTGGTGAACGCCTCTGGCGGTAGATAGAACGAGTCGTCGGTCTTGGACGCGTCGTAGGAGGCGCCCAGCTGGGTCGCGTTCTCCAGCAGGGCCGCAGCCTGGTCATAGAGCCCCGACGTGGTGGCGTGGTTGGTCTTCGCCAGATCGCGGTTGGTTTCCTGATCCCTTATCTGCGGCGGAATCAGCGCGCTCAGCTTGGGTTGCAGCTCATCGAGTTTGGCGATACTGCCCGAGACGTTGGCCAACTGGTCGGTCAGTTGGTTGATACCGTCGAGCGCGTCGAAAAGAGATCGAAACGCCCAACATATCGGGATGTTGAAACAGTGTGGCTCCCAATAGAAGTAGTTGCGCATCGGACGAAAGAAGTCGTCGAAGGTGGCGATCTTGTCGCGCAGGTCTTGCGCCGTGGCGACTGTGTCCTGAAATGCCTGGCTTTGCTCGTGGGTGATGTCACTGGCCTGCTGTTGTAACGCAAACTGCTGCCGCAGCAGGTCGATCGAGTGATTGATGACACCCACCTGCGTCAGCAGGTCGGCGGCGCGGGCCTGCTGGAAGGGCAGGTTGTTGATTTGCGCCCCGCTCTGCGCGCTGATCTGAAATGGGATCGAGGTGTGGTCCAAGGGCGTGCCGAGCGGCCGCGTGATCGACTGCACCTGTGCGACACCGTCCGTGTGGAAGACGGCCTTGGCCACCCGCTCCAGCAGGATCATGTCGGTGGGATTGCGTAGGTCGTGGTCGGTTTCGATCATCAGCAGTTCGGGATTCAGCCGCGCCTTCGAAAAATGCCGCTCCGCCGCGGCGTATCCCACATTCGACGGGGCATCGGCCGGTAAGTACGGGCTGATGTCGTAATTCACCTTGTATCCGAAGAGCGACGCCAGTCCTATGAAGGCCAGTGCCAGTGTCGTGATCAGGATCGGCCCGGGCCACCGAACGATGGCCGTTCCAATCCGTCGCCAACCCCGTTTGGCCGTCTTGCGCTTGGGTTCCAGCAGGCCGAAGCGGCTGCCGATCACCACGACCGCGGGTGACAAGGTCAATGAGGCGGCCAGCGCGACTAACACACCGATGGCCGCCGGGATGCCCAGGCTCGAGAAATACGCCAGCCGGGTGAAGGCCAGACAGGCTACCGCTCCCACGATGGTCAGCCCCGACCCCAAGATCACATGCGACGTCCCGCGATACATGTCGTAGTACGCGGCCTCGCGGTCCATGCCGTCGTTGCGTCGCTCGTGATAGCGGCCCAGCAGGAAGATCATGTAGTCGGTTCCGGCGGCAATGACCAGAAGCGTCAGCATGTTGGTCGCATATGTCGACAGAGGGATGAAGCCGGAATTTGCCAGGAACGAGACGATTCCGCGCGCCGCCGACATCTGGATGAGCACCGTGATGAGTGCGAGGAGCATGGTGACGATCGAGCGGTAGACGATGAGCAACATCAATGCGATGACCCCGACGGTCAACAGCGTGACCAGGAGGGTGCTGTCGTTGCCTACCTCGAAGTTATCGGTGACCTGCGCCGCTGAGCCGGCGACGTAGGCCTTGACGCCGGGTGGTGCAGGCGTCTTGGCCACGATATGGCGCAGCGCGTTGACCGACTCCAGCGACAACGCCTCGCCCTGGTTGCCGGCGAGGAAGACCTGAACGTAGGCGGCCTTCCCGTCGGGGCTCTGTGAGCCCGCGGCGGTAAGCGGGTCGCCCCAGAAATCCTGCACGTGCTCGACGTGTTTGGTGTCCTCGTTGAACCGCTTGACCAACTCGTCGTAGTAGGCATGTGCTTCGGCACCCAAAGGCTGATCGCCCTCGAGCACCACCATTGCGGCGCTGTCGAAGTCGAATTCGCCGAATACCTTGCCGATCCGCTGGAACGCTTGTAGCGAAGGGGAATCGTGGGCCGCCAACGCCACATTCTGTTCCTCGCCGACGACCTCGAGTTGCGGTACGAGCGCGTTGGACAGCACGGTGATGACGAGCCAGAACAACACGATGGGCACACACAGCCGCCGGACCCACCTGGCGAAGCGGTCTGTGATCGTCGGGCGATCGGCGAGATGGGTGTTCATCCGGACTTGTCCAAGCAGTAGGTGAAGGCGTTCAACGCGTTGATCGTTCTCTCGTCCTTGACGACGTCGTCGATCTTGATTCGGCAGCCCAACGAGTCGCCGTCACCCTGGGCGGACACGTTGACGAAGACGGCCGGTTGAGTGGTGGTCGTGTCATAGGTCCACGGCAGCGTCACGGCGTCGGCCCGCTGCGGCTGGGCGTTCACGTCGGTATAGGTGATCGTCGCCTTCGTTCCCGGCGGACCGAAGACCTCCATGACAACGCGCTTGGGGTTGAACGGATGGATCTCATTGGCGGCGCCGCTGGGGGTGGAGACGACGTCTTCCGTGCCGAAGATGCCCTGGAGTCGGTAGACCGCGAATGCCGCCACTGCGACGACAAGCACCGCCACCCAGACCATCCAGTGCCGCAAGAGCCGGCTTCCGATCGAAACCCGTTGCATCCGTGACCCTTTCGACCCTCTTGGCACGTTACGGACGGTGTAGACGATATGGACGGTGTGACATCTGCCCGCTGTATATCAACTCGGTTGACAGTACGGTACGGGACCGGACCTCACAAGCGCCGGTCTTCGTCGGGTGGACAGGGCATCAGTCATTGTGACGGGTGAGGCCGGGGATGATGACGTTGTCGACGAGGCCGCGGATGGTTTGCCCAGTCGGCTGTTGACCGGTGAGGACCGCGCGATAGATGAGATAGCCGGGCAGCACGTCCCATAGCTCGTCGCTGATGGCGGAGGCTTTGATCTCGCCGCGGTCGGCGGCCCGCTTCAGCACGTGCGTCATGAGCGCTTTGCGCTGGTCGAGGAACTGTTCTTTCATCGTGGTGTGAAGCTCAGCACTCCTCGACGTCTCCACGAGCACCGCCCGGATGGTGCCGACATGGTCGCTGACGTGAGCGCTGATCTGCTCGGCGAGTGCCAACAGATCGCCGTGCAGCGTGCCGGTGTCGGGATCGACCGCGATTTGTCGGGTGCCCTCAATGAAGGCGGCCAGGACGAGCTCGGCCTTCGTCGGCCAGCGTCGGTACAGCGTGGCCTTGCTGGCATGAGCGGTCGTGGCCACCGCCTCGAGGCTCAACCGGTCGTAGCCGCGTTCGGCCAGTAGCTCCAGCGTCACCTCGAGCAGCTCGGTTTCCCGCGGTGACCACGGGGACGCCGTCGCGCCGTTGGAACTGCCTCTCACGGTGCCCCTTACGTCAGGCTGTGAGAACGAGTATCGGGCATTCAGCGTCGCGATAGGGCAGAAAGCGCCACCAACGTTTGTGGAAGGTATTGACGGCGATGATGATTTGCTTGGCGCACAGCACATATGGTCCCGACGGTGGGATAGGGACTAGGCCCGCGTCAGGCCACCGTCATCGCCTTGTCGTGTTCCATCACCTCGACAGCCGCACGCTCACCCGAGCGCACAGCCCCGTCGATGAATCCGTACATGATCGCGGAGCTTTCCGTGCCGGCCCAGTGGATGCGGCCACACGGCTCACGAAGGGAAGGCCCGAACTCGGTGAGCACACCCGGCGGCGTGTGCGCGATCATGCCTCCGCCCGAATAGCGCTCGATCGTCCAGTTCTGCTCGACGTAGTCCGCCAGGTTCCGCGCCTTTTCGCCGAACCTTTCGACCACAGCGTCGATCACGCCCTTCTTGCGCTCCTCCTCGCTGAGCTTCGTCATCTCTCGTGCGACGGGTCCCTCGGTGATGACACACAGAACTGCGGGCGACGGATTGTCCGTGCTGGCATCGATGGTCAAGTTCGCCATCGACCCCGGCGCGAACGACTGACCCGACAGACCATCGGCACGCCACCACGGCTCGTCATAGACCAACGCGATCTTGTACACCGCGCCCGACGGCATCCGCTGGTGGAGGAACGACCGATCCATCGGAAGCATTGGCTCGTACTGGATTTGCGACGCAATGCTCACCGGCACCGCCACGACAGCCCGACGGGCACGCACCACCATGTCGTCGGATCGGACCGTCACCCCATCGGCATCCTGCGAGATGCTCCGCACCGGCTGCGACAGGTGGATCGCATCGCCGAGCTCGTCAGAGATCGCCCGATGAATCGCGCCCATCCCGCCGACCACTCGCTCATCCTCGGCCGCATCCTTGACTCCGAGCACAAAGCTCGGCCCCCCTGCCGAGGCCATCTGATACAGCACGAAGAGCAGCGAGATCTCCGACGCCGCAGAGGTATACAACCCCGAGACCGAGTAATCCAGCAGTTGGTGCGCGGGCTTCGACAATGTGTTCCGGTCCAGCCACTCCGCCCACGTGATCTGGTCCCACTTCTTCGCCTTCGGCGCATCCCACGGCGCTGCCGGGTCGATCTGCTTGCACATCGACGTCAGTTCGAGGAAGACCTTGCCGATGTTGGCCACCGCCCACGGGCTCATCGACAGCGGGATCGTGCCCTTGTACTTGTACGCCTTACCTTCGATGTACATCATCGCTTGGCCGTCGGTGTACTGCTTGTAGCTCGGGATGCCGAACTCTTTCATCAGCGCGTAGATGGCGTCCTGGCCGGGCCCGATCCACGCGCCACCCCGATCGATCCACACCCCGTCGTCACGAGTCTCGGTCCACGTGCGGCCACCCACCCGGTCGCGCGCCTCCAGCAGCGCCACCGAATGACCCGCCTGCTTCAAACGCAACGCCGCGGTGAGCCCGCCGAACCCGGCACCCACGACGCAATAGTCAACATCCATGTGACACCTCTGCCGTCTGTGGCGCCGGCCCCAACCAACGCCTGATGGCTATTAGACATACGCCTAATTAGACGGTCAGTCAATAGGCCGTCGCCGTCAGACAGCAAATTCTCAGAAATGCCGTCAATAAAACCGGAATAGCTGTTGACATGGCAGTTGATACAAAGACCGCCTAGTAGTTGCGAAGTACAGTAACTACCGCACTGGCGCCAAGGTGAGCCCAGGAGCCACCGCCGCAGCGGGCGCCGGGACCGGCGCCGGCGCCACGGCCGGTGCCGCGGCCGGTGCTGGGACCGCACCCGGGATTGCGGGCCGGGGAGCCGGCGGCGGGGGAGGGGGAGTGTTGATGATCCGCAGGATGTCGGGCTTCATCTGCTGCAGCTGCGCGCCCCAGTAACCCCAGCTGTGCGTGCCGTTCGGCGGGAAGTTGAACACCGCATTGCGGCCGCCGGCGGCCTGGTACTTCTCTTGAAACTCCTTGTTCGTGCTCAGCGTGATGTTCTCCAGGTACGACGCGCTGAACTGCGTTCCGAAGCCTCCACCGCCGCCGTCGAGGTCGGACATCGTGCCGTTGCCGCAGTACACCCACAGGGCCGTGCGATTGGCCACCAGTCGATTGATGTTCAGCATCGGGTCATTCCGCTGCCACGCGGGATTGTTCGGCGGCCCCCACATGTCGGCTGCCTTGTAGCCGCCGGCATCCATCATCGCGAAGCCAATCAGCGTGGGCCACATACCCTTTGACGGGTTCAGGTATCCCGACAGCGATGCGGCGAAAAAGAACTGCTGGGGATGCCATGCGGCCAATGTCAGCGCCGCTCCGCCCGACATCGACAGTCCCACAACGGCATTACCGCGCGGGTCCTGTCCCTTGTTGGCCATCAGCCAGCTCGGCAGTTCGTTGGTCAGGAACGTCTCCCACTTGTACGTGGTCGTTCCATTGAAACCTGACGCCGGCGCATACCAGTCGCTGTAGAAACTCGACTGCCCGCCAACGGGCATCACGACGGACACACCCGACTCGTAGAACCACTCGAACGCCGCGGTGTTGATGTCCCAGCCGTTGAAGTCTTCCTGCGCGCGGAGGCCGTCGAGCAGATACACCGAATGCGGTCCGCCGCCCTGGAACTGGACCTTGATGTCACGTCCCATCGACGGCGACGGCACCATTAGCGTCTCGACCGGCAAGCCTTCGCGCGAATACGCCGAGGCCTGCGGCGACGCAACCATCACGGCCGCAGCCATCATCACTGCACAGACGACCAGCCTGCCGACACGACGCGCAAATCCCTCCACCACGGCGCGAAACTAACAACGCCGCTGAATAATCCAGCGCTCCCGCGCGAGGCAGTGATCAGTCTGTTATCGGGATGAGATCTGTCGTGACACTTCGCCGTAGCGCTCGATGCGGGCTTCATCGGCCAGCGCGTTGTACAGCACGACACGCGTGGCGAGGCCCCCGTACTTCGCGACCAGCGCGTCGGCCAACCCATCCCATGTCGACTCCGTCGCGAACGTCGCGATGTGCTCGTCGCTGATCTGCGCCGCCATCCCCTTGAAGTCGCCGGCCTTCTGCTTCTCGCGGATCCGCGCCGTCGTCCCCTCGAACCCGGCCTCGTCCCAGATGAACGCATAGTTTGGGGTGCTCCCGTAGAAGCTCATGCTCGTCCGGACCAGTTCACGTTCGCGGTCCCGCTCCTCGTCGCTGTCGCCGACGATCGTCATCACTGGCACGATCACCGCGATATCGTCGGGCGATCGCTCCGACTTCGCCGCTCCCTCAGCAACATTCGGTACCACGTGTCGTTCGATGTAACCCGGCTCGCCGAGCGGATGCACATGCACGCCGTCGGCCACCTCGCCGGCCATCCGCAGCATCCACGGGTTCACCGCCGCGATGTCCACCTTCGGATCCGGCGCATCGATCGGACCCGCGCTCCACTGCGGGGTGATGAAGTCCAGGCTGTAGAAGTCGCCGTGGTGATCCAGCTTGCCGGTGCGGAACGCGTGGAAGCACGCTTTGACGGCCCGCACGTAATCACGCAGCCGAGGACCGGGACGCTCGAAATCCACGCCGTAGCGCCGGACCACGTGGGTGCGCACCTGCGTACCGAGGCCGAGCCGGAACTTGCCGGCCGTCGCCTCCTGTAGTTCCCACGCCGACGCCGCCGTGACGAACGGACTGCGCGGAAACGCGACTGCGACACCCGTCGACAACTCCAGGCCCGGCGCGGCCTGCGACGCCACTGCCGCATTGAGATACGCAGTCCGGCCGGTCTCGGTGAACAGCAATCCGGAGAACCCGGCGGCTTCTGTACGACGGGCGAGCGCCCCGATCGTTTTCAGTGGCTGCGGGGTGATCATCGCGTCGACATACACAGTGGCACCGTACGCCCGGCCAGTGGGCCCACGCGGTAAGGCCACACACCGATCGAATCTTGCCGCGTCGGCTGATTTTCTGGCTCCCCGGCCAGCGCTGTCGTACGCTCACGGCATGGAACTACTACGCGATGTAGTTGTATTGCTGCACATCGTTGGCTTCGCCGTGACCTTCGGCGCCTGGACCACCGAGGCAGTCGCGAAACGGTTCCGCTTCACCCGCGTCATGGACTACGGGCTGCTGCTCTCGCTGCTCACCGGGCTGGCGCTGGCCGCGCCCTGGCCGGCGGGCATCGAGCTCAACTATCCGAAGATCGGCATCAAGCTCGTCATCCTCATCGTGATCGGCGGTGTGCTCGGTATGGGCAGCGCACGGCAGAAACGCACCGGCAATCCGGTGCCACGTCCGCTGTTCGTCACCGTCGGGGTGCTGTCCTTCGCTGCGGCCGCCATCGCGGTGCTCTGGTAGCTCTCGACAGCTGACTCAGCGCAGCTGCGCGACGAGCGCCTCCGTCACCTCGACCGTCGACGCCGTCCCGCCCAGATCGCCGGTACGCGTCTCCGGCTTCGCCAGTGTCGACTCCATTGCCGCCATCACTTCACTCGCCGCGTCCGAATGCCCCAGGTGCTCGAGCATCAATGCCGCCGACCACACCGCGCCGATCGGGTTGGCGATCCCACGGCCCGCAATGTCGGGTGCCGACCCGTGCACCGGCTCGAACATCGACGGGTACATCTTCGTCGGGTCCAGATTGCCCGACGGCGCGATGCCGATCGAGCCTGCGACCGCCGCGGCGAGGTCGGACAGTATGTCGCCGAACAGGTTTGACCCCACCACGACATCGAAGCGTTGCGGCTGCAACACGAACTTCGCGGCCAGCGCGTCGATGTGCTCGCTGTCCATCCGCACGTCCGGGAACTGTGCTGCCCTCTCGGCGACCACCTCGTCCCAGAACGGTAGCGTGTGCACGATCCCGTTCGACTTCGTCGCCGACGTGACGTATCCCCGTCGCGACCGCGCCAACTCGAATGCATAGTCGGCGATCCGGCTCACCCCGACGCGGGTGAAAACCGATTCCTGGACGGCCATTTCGTCGGGAAACCCGCGGTTGAGACGTCCACCGATCTCGCTGTACTCGCCCTCGACGTTCTCCCGCACCACGACGAAGTCGACCTCGCCGGGGGCCCGCAGTGGGCTGTCGACGCCGTTGAACACCTTGATCGGGCGCAGGTTGACGTATTGCCGGAACGCCCGTCGGATCGGGATGAGCAGTCCCCACAAAGACACGTGGTCGGGTACTCCCGGCCAGCCGACCGCGCCGAGCAGGATCGCGTCGAACTCGCGCAGCGTGTCGATGCCGTCCTCGGGCATCATGGTTCCGGTGCGGGTGTAACGCTCACATGACCAGTCGAAGTCCGTGTAGGACAACTCGATTGCGTGCTTGGCCGCGAGCGTGTCGAGGACCGCGCGGGCCGAAGTGATGACCTCGGGTCCGATACCGTCACCCGGGATGACCGCGATAGAGGTCATCCGCCCAGTCCCAGCAGGCCCACCATGATCGGTAGCAGGATGATGATCAGGATCGCGCCCGCAATGTCGAAGGTGATGCCGGACTTGATCATCGTGGTGATCTTCACGACGCCGGAGCCGTAGACGATCGCGTTCTGCGGCGTCGACACCGGGAGCATGAACCCGAACGACGCCGCGAAAGTCGCCGCCAGTGCGGGCACGAACGGATTGACGCCCGCGGCCATCGCCACCGGAATGACGATCGGCACCACCACCGCGGCCGACGCCGTGTTGCTCGTCGTCTCCGACACGATGATCGCCAGGATCACCGCGAAGATCGTGATCGGCACGATGCTCGACAGGCCCAACGCGTCGTCGATGGAGGTACCAATGGTTTCGGCCAGTCCGGTCGAGCTGATGAGCGACCCGAAGATGATGCCGCAGCCGAACAAGATGATGGTGCCCCAGTCGATTTCGGCGGCGTCACTCCAGCGCAAGGTGAACTCGCGCTCTTTCCAGTCGGTGGGCAGTAGGAACAGCAGTGCGGCGCCGAACACGGCCACCACACCCTCGTCGAAGCGGTCGCTGATGAACTCGTAGGCGCTGGACTCGGTGCCGGAGATCAGCGCGACGATGCCGGGCAGGATCCACAGCGTGACGGTGATGCCGAACGCGATCAGCGTGTTCTTCTCCGCGCGCGAGAACGAACCCAGCTTCTCGCGCTCCTCAGCGACGTACTCGGCCACGCCGTCGATTCGCTTGATCTCCGGCTTGTTGAGTCGAAGCAGGATGAGCGCCAGAAGCGCGAACATGACCAAGCAGATCGGAATGGCCATCACCATCCACTGCCCGAAGCTGATGCGCTCGCCGGTGGCCTCCTCGATCAGGCCGCGGCCAATCAGGTTGGGCGGGCTGCCAACTGGGGTCAGCAGTCCACCGACGCTGGCACCGTAGGCCAGCATCAGCATGATCGCCGCACCGACGCGCAGCCGCTGCGGATCGAAATCCTCTTCGACGTCGCCGCGCTTCTGCAGGAGCTTGGCGATGACGCTGAGGATGCCGATCGCGGTCGGAAGCAGCATCGCCACGGTCGCGGTGTTGGAGACGAACGCCGACAGCAGACAGGTGATCGCGCCGAACGCGAGGATCACGCCGGTGGTGGAATTGCCGACGCCCTTCAGCGACAGGATCCGGAAGGCGAACCGTCGCGCCAGACCGTGTTTGAGCATTGCCTGGGCCAGGATGAACGCACCGATGAACGTGAAGATCGTCGACGATCCGAACGGTCCGAGGACGTCGTCGACCGGCGCGACACCCAGGAACACGGCGACGGCGACGCCGAGTAGGCCGCCGACGGGAATCGGGATGGCTTCGCTTATCCACAGCGCGATGACGCCGAGCAGCACCGCGCCCAGCACCTGTTGCTCGCGCGGAATGTCGATGGGCAGAACGAGGAAGGCAACGGTGAGCAGTGGAGCGAGAAAAAGGCCGACCGTACGTCGACCCTTTTCGAAGCGTTCTTCCTGAGGGGAGAGTTTCTGCTCACCGAGACTTCGGTAGGTCGCGCTCCCGAGGAGGGCTTTGTCGACGTCAGTCGGCTGGACCGGGCTGTCTGTGCTCATGGCGGCTCCATCCACTGCGGCTGTGTTCTACACCACACTCGTCGCTGGGGGATGCCTGTTAATCGCGCAGATTAAACATGCCGGCACTTGTCGGGGGTCCGGGGATGACTCTCGTGGTGCCAAGCTCAGAGCGACAAAGTCGCTCAAGTGCGCGTCGCGGTAGTAAGAACAGCGACTCTGTCGCTCAGAGGTTGGCAGCACACATATTCACCCCGGGACGCTGCGCGGTTCAGCCCACGAGTGACAGCGCGTGCGCGCGCCGCAGCTTGCCCGAGGGCGTCTTCGGGATCGTCCCGGGTTCGAGCACCATTACGTTGCGAGGCCGCACGTCGACCTCGGCGAACACCTCGTGGGCGACCTGGCGTTCGACGCGTCGCACCTGCGTCGGATCCGCGAAGTCGGTGCACTCCACCGCGACGGCGAACGTCTCCCGCGACAGCCCCGCGTCGAGCCGCACTGCGACGGCGCAGCCCGGCCGCACGCCGTTCACCCGGCACGCGGCACGTTCGATATCGGTCGGGTAGATGTTGCGCCCGGCCATGATGATGACGTCTTTGATGCGCCCGCACACGACCACGTTGCCGCACTCGGTGAGATAACCGAGGTCACCGGTGTCGTACCAGCCGTGTTCGTCCTGCGCGGGAATGAATCCGGCGATGGTGGTGTACCCCCTGGTCACCGGCTCCCCGCGCACCTCGATGACACCAACGCCCCTTGCGGCCAGCACGGCGCCGTTCTCGTCGACGACGCGGACCTGAATTCCGTCCAGCGGCTGACCGAGGGAGACCAATCGTCGGGTGTGCCCCTTCGCAGCCGGGATGGCGCGATGCAGTGTCGACAGCAGATCGGCGTCCACCTCGTCGACGACCATGCCCCCACCGCACTCGGAGAACGACACGGCCACGGTCGTCTCGGCCATACCGTAGGCGGGGATGATCGCCTCGGGCCTCAACCCGAACGGTGCGCCCGCATCGCAGAGGTCCTCGACATCGACCGGGTCGACCTGCTCGGCGCCCGACAATGCCCAGCGCAGCGTGGACAAATCGAACTGTCCGGGCTTGGCCTGTCTACGCAATCGCTTGGCGAGCAGATTGTAGGCAAAGTTTGGCGCGGCCGTCATCGTGCCCTTGTACTTGTCAATGAGCTTGGCCCACAACAACGTATCGTGCAGGAAGTCCAGGGGTGTGACCTTGACGAGCTCGGCGCCGATGTACATCGGCACCGTCAGGTAACCCGTCATGCCCATGTCGTGGAAGCACGGCAGCCAGCTCACGATCACATCGGTGTCGACGTCGAAATCGCAGCCGACGACCATGGCCTCGGCATTGGCGACGATATTGCCGTGGGTGATCTGGACCGCCTTTGGCGAGCCCGTCGACCCCGACGTCAGCTGCATCAGAGCGACATCGTGGTCGAAGCACTCGAGCGGCTCGATGGGGGTGTTGGCCAACAGCGACTCAATGGTCAGCACCGTCATCCCGAGTTCCGCCAGCACCGGCGCCGCCGCCATAAACGGATCGGAGACCACAACGGCACCAGCCGAAATCATGTCGATGACGGCGGTGGTCTCTTGGGCCCATCGCGTCAGGTCGGTGCGGGGAGTGGGCTGGTGAACCATGGTCGCGCTGGCGCCACGCATCCAAATGCCCTGCGCGGTCGGGGCGATCTCGACCGGGGCGCCGGCCAGCACCGCGACGGCGTCGCCGGGCCCGATGCCAGCGGCGGCCAGTCCGCCAGCCACTCGCCGGGCCCGCTCGTGCACCTGCGCCCACGTATGGCGGACGGGTGCGTCGGGCTCCCCGGTGACCATGCCCTTTTGACTCGATTGGGCGTTGCTGTACATCGTTTCGGTGAATCGACTCACGACAATCCCTCTGCGCCTAGGCGGTATATCGCCGTTGATTGGCTTTATCGGTGACTCGGTGCGAAATTGCTGTTGCGCCAGGTCGTATGGGAATCGCTCCGGTCGAAGCGACGCGCCGCGCGTGTCGAACGCAGATGACTGTACAGACCGGTGGTCTGTCGTACGCTTGAACGCGCCGGTAGCAGCCCAGGAATTCGGAAACTTATCCGAATCGTTGCCTGATGCGGGAGATGAGTTGCGCCGCAATCGATTCTTTGGCGCTCGTTGGGCGGCGCTTCACATACGGCCAAGGGCTGTTTCGCTCTGGAACGGCGTCGGTGCGCACATGTTTGAGTTGACCGCGAAGATGGCTGCGCAAGTTATCGAGCGCCGGGTCCGTCCACCGGTTGACGGCCTCGGTCGAGTCGTCGGTCAGGTCGTAGAGCTCCCACTGATCGTCCAGCGGCGACGTCCGATATGCCTCGCCGCCAATACCGTTCGCCGCGAGGTGACGCACACCGGGCTCCGTCCACGTGGCCGGATCGTCGAAGGTACGCACCAGCTTCCAGAGATGCCCTTCGCCGCCGTCGGCCTCGTCGACCCGGACGACCAGGCCTTCGAAATTGGATCCGACATGCGCGGGTATCTGAATACGCAGCGGCATAGGGGGATTCACCGTCAACTTCATCTGGCGTGCCACGCCTGACGCGCCGGTGTCACCCTCGAGCATGTTGTCTCGCGTCATCAAGTACACGGCGCGTGACTCGTCGGCGGGCGCACCGTCGACCACCGGCATCAGGTCGCGACCCGGCAGATCGTGCACCTCCGAGAACGTCTCCCGCAGCGTCGCCGCGACCGCCGCGACGTCGATGCCCGCAGCCCCCAGCAGCGTCGGCACCAGATCGACGTGTGACGTCGGCGCGGTCACCGTCCGTGCCGACGTCACTTGCGCGCCGGTGCGTGCGACGACGAACGGAACCCGGGTGGCCTCGTCGTAGAGGTTGAACCATTTCTGGTGCAGGCCACCGTGGGCGCCGAGCAGATCGCCGTGGTCGGAGGTACGTACCAGCACCGCGTTGTCCGAGCCGTCGGTCACGACCCGGCGCACCCGGTCCAGCGGTCCGTCGACTTCCGCGTGCAGCCGGTAGTAGAGGTCGCGGTAGCGCTGCGCATTGCGCTTGTACGTCCGGTCGACCGCGGGTGCCACGCCGTAGCCGGTGTAGTACGCCTCGCGGAAGGCGATCTGCGCGGCGGGCTTCGTCGACAGGTCCTCGTCGGCGGTGGGCGCCGCGGGCACGTGTGGTGGATCCAGCGGCGACGGTTGCACGGGACTCTTGCGGGACCATGCGGGGAACAGCACGATGTCGTGCGGGTTGACGAAGCTGGCCACCAACAGGAATGGCTTCAGCGCCTCCGATTCGCCGGCGCGGCGCCGCGTGTAGCGGTCGTCGAGCCACGCGATGATCCGATCGGCGATCAACGCGTCGCGACGGACACCGGCGTTGGCCAGCAGCGCACCGTGCGGCTCGGGTCCCACCCAGCCCGAGAATCCAAACGGCGCAAGGGGATCCGCGTCGAGGTAGCGTTGAACTGCGTCATGGTCGATGACGCCGTCGTCGTCGTTGGTCGCGAGCGGCTTGCCGGTGGCGGGATCGGTCAGATCCGCGTGCGTGATGTGCCATTTGCCGTCGTAGTGGGTGTCGTATCCGGCCGCGCCGAACCAGTTACCGAGTGTGGGCACCTCGCCCCGGCGCAGCCAGCGCATGCGGGAGTCGCTGTACACCTTGCCGATGCCGTCGGTCTGCGTGACACCATGCAGATCGGGGTACTGACCGGTGAAAAGCGTTGGGCGACTTGGCACGCAGGCCAGAGAGCCGGTGTAGTGGCGGCCGAAGCTCACCCCATGTTCGGTGAACCACGTGCGGCCGGCCAGGGTGCGATCGCGCCAGTCGAGGACCTCGGGTGCCTCGTAGGGCGGTATCGCGCGTTCTTCGTCCGTCATCAGGATGACGATGTCGGGCCGATCAGACACGTGAGTTCTCCAATCGCTTGGCGAGTCCGGCGAGCAGACCGTCGGACTCTCGGGTCATCAGCCGACACATGACACGTTCGGCGAGCTCCCGCATTCGGCCGGAGCCGATCTCGACGGTGCTCGTCAAAGTGACGACGGTCGAGTCCCCTGACGATCGCAGCGACCAGCGGTTGTTGACCCGGCCCAGCCGCGTGGGCAGGCCGTCGATGTCGTAGGCCAGGGTGTGTGGCGGGTCGTAGTCGACGATGCGTTCGACGAGCGTCTGACGTCCCATCTGCACCCGGCGGGCCGTGCCGATATGGCCGTCGGCGCCGTGGGTCAGGATGCACGAATGGTCGACGCGGTCGACCCAGGTGCTGAGTGCACCGAAATCTGCAAGAACTTCCCAGACTTCCTGCGGTGCAGCGGCGATGGTGCGGGATCGCTCGATCTGGGCCACGGGCTCACGCTACGCGTTGTGGCCCGCCGGACGGGTGAAAGTGCACGATGGAGAGATGACCGACGACGACATGTCCTCTGAGCGTGAATTCAACAGGCACAACATCGACGAGTTCCGCAGTAACGACGGCAAAGTGGGTGGGCAGTTCGAGGGCTTCCCGCTTCTCATTCTGACCTCCATCGGCGCCAAAAGCGGTGACGAGCGGGAGAACCTCATCGCCTACTTCGACATCGACGACAAGATCTACGTCGTCGGGTCCGCGGCGGGACGCCAGGCGAGTCCGGCATGGGTGTTCAACCTGCGCGCGCAACCCGAGGCCAGGGTCGAGATCGGTGCGGATCCGAGGCGGGCGGTCGTCGCCAAGGAGCTGCCGAGGGCCGAGCGCGACCGCATCTACAAGATCGTCGTCGAGCGCGCGCCGGGGTTCGCCGAGTACGAGAAGCGCACCGATCGCGTGATCCCCGTCTTCGAGCTCGCCTCTGAGTGAAAGCGCTGCGTTAGGCCCGCAGTCGCTGCGCCAACCCGGATGCTCGGACCGCGCGCCGTTGCACCGCGGCGCGCACCGAGTCCTCCGACCCGATGACGCGGATCTTCTCCTTGGCCCGCGTCACCGCCGTGTAGAACAGCTCGCGGGTGAGCAGGCGCGAATCCTCGGGCGGCATGAGCACCGTCACCTCGTCGGCCTGGCTGCCCTGCGACTTGTGGATCGTCATCGCGTGCATGGTCTCGACGTCGGCGAGTCGCCCGGTCGCGAACTCGAGCGGCTCACTGCCCGCGGCGACGACCGCGCGCAATCCGTCGCCGCGCACAACCGTGACGCCGGTATCGCCGTTGTACAGCCCCAGCCCGTAGTCGTTCGCCGTCACCAGCACGGGTCTGCCCGCGTACCACTGCGTCCACAGCGGCTCACCCGTCGCGTCGGTCAGCCATCGCTCAACCTGGTGGTTCCAGTACCGCACCCCGTACGGCCCGCGGCGATGCGCGCACAGCAGCCGGTGCTCATCCAGTGTCGACAACGCCGCCCTGGCGTCACCGAGTATCGATGCTTCCCGCAGCCGTAAAGCATGGGGGAGAAGCACTTTCCGTAACGGCTCGGCCGGAGTGTCGGTATCGAGCCACTCGATGTGGTCGCCGCCAGTGCGCAGCAGCGCGATGACGTCGTCGACGTCGCCGGTGCGGATGGCCGACGCCAGCGTGCCGATGGACTCGCCGAACCGGTGCGATGTCTGCAGCGCTGCGATGCGGACGTCGGGTCGCTCGCCAAGACCATCGACCATGTCCGCCAGCACTGCACCCGCTTCGACCGACGCCAGTTGATCGGGATCGCCGACGAGTAGCAGTCGGCTGTCGGGGCGCAGCGCCTCGAGCAGACGTGCCATCAGCGTCAGCGACACCATCGACGTCTCGTCGACCACGATCACGTCATGCGGCAGGCGGTTCTCGCGATGATGCCGGAACCGCGACGAGTTGCCGGGCCGTGGCCGCAACAACCGATGCAGCGTCGAGGCTTTCAACGCAGGCAGGCGATCGCGGTCGACGGCGTCAAGCTTGTCTACCTCCAACTGCACCGCCTCGAGCAGTCGCGCCGCCGCCTTACCCGTCGGCGCCGCCAACGCGATACGCAGCGGCGGCCGGCCCGACAGCGACGCCTGCTCGGCCAGCAGCGCCAGCAGCCGCGCGACCGTCGTCGTCTTGCCGGTGCCCGGGCCGCCGGTCAGCACCGTAAGCGACTGTGTCAGCGCGATTTCGGCCGCGGCACGCTGCTCTTCCCAGCCGACGGGGAACAACCGCTCCAGGCTGGGTACCTCACCGGGCAGGATCGACGACAGCAGCGTCAGCACGTCGGCGCACACCTGCTGCTCTTCGAGCCAATAGCGGTCCAAATACAGCAGGTCGCCAAACAACCGCAGCACCGGTGTCGCGGTGACGAGTGTGCTCGCCCGCACAGCCGCCAGCCAGTCGTCCGGCGACGGCCACGGCAGGTCGGGCCTTTCGAGTTGCGCAGCGATCGACCGCAGATCCACGCACACCGAGCCGCCGCGCAGCGCGCGCACCGCGATCGCCACGGCCAGCGCGACCGACTCGCCGGGTTCCTTCGCCATCGCGGTGAGACGTTGCGCCACATGCACATCCGCCGGTTCGAACAAGTCGCTGAACGCCTCGAGACTCATGCGGCCACCGCCCCGGCATCGAGCAGGTCGGACATCGCGACGATCAGCGACGCAGGCGGCCGCCAGCTGAACACGCCCATCGGATGGCCGTCGACGATCGGCGTCTGCGCGCCACACATCCCCCTCACGAACAGGTAGAGCACCCCGCCCAGATGTTCTTCTGGCGAGTAGCCGGGCTGCCGCCAACGCAGGAACCGATGCAGCACAACGCAGTACAACAGCGCCTGCAGCGGATAGTCCGAATGCAGCATCGCCTCGACCAGTCGTGGCTGGCCGTAGTCGGCCGCCGTCAGAGGGACCTCCGGCTCGCCCAGCCAGTTCGTCTTGTAGTCGACCACCAGGTAGTGGCCGTCGGTTTTCCCGGGGACCCGCAATACGACGTCAAGCGAGCCCGTCAGATACCCCTTCAACGATTGTGCGCCCAGTGCGCCGTCGGAGAGCCGTCCAGCGTAGGAGATCAGCGGATCGTCGGCGGGCAGGTGTTTAGCCAGCAGCCGACCGACATCGGCCAACGTGATCGACGGCGTTTTGGCGCGTGCGTCTCCACCGGCCAGCGGGAACTCGAACTCCATCTCCTGCAGTCGATCTCGAAGACCGATCTGCCGCAACGTCACGTCCGGTGCCAATGGGCCCAGCGGGGTGTCGTTCAGCGGCACCATGGCCGACGCCAGCTCTTCGGGTGCCACGTCGACGGGCCACCACACCGAGTGCTCGCGGATCTTCGCTTCCAGCTCGGCCGCGAGGTCGACCGCGAACGGGTCGGCGGTTTCCAGCACCGCGTGCACCAGGGTGCCGAACTTCGCGCCCATCGGGAGGTCCGCCATCGGAGACGGCACGTCGGTCCCGGGTCCGCCGGCCTCCCGGTCCGGGACTCCACCTGTCTCCAGGCCGACCTCGTCGTCGAGCTCGATCACCTCCGGCTCGCTGGTCACCCCAGCCGATTCGGCCGCCCGGATCAACCCCGAGTACGACGTCCGCCGCCACGACGCGTCGATCTGACGATGGAAGTGCCGGACGTCAAGACCTGTTGGTGTGGGCGGTAATTCGACCGCAGTCTGGGGTGCGACCACCGACTCTTCGAGAACCGGCCCGCCGACGTTCTCCCAGGCCCGCAGAGCGGTCAACGCGTCCGCGTCGTCGATCTTCGGCGGATCGCAGCGGTCGGGCACCACCGGATCGCCGGGCTGTCGCCCACGCAGCAGCCGCGACAGCCCGCCGTTGGGTTCGTCCCACGACGGCGCCCACCACGCGACCACCTGTGACTGCGCGCGCGTGAGCGCGACATAGGTGAGCCGGACGTCGTCGCTCGCCGCCTCGCGTCGGCCCTGCTGCTGCACCGCGTTGTAGTCGGGGCTCTGTTCGCCGCCGATGTGTAGACAGCGGGTGTCGCCGTCATGGAACAGCACGACGTCGCGAGTCTGGATGTTGCGGTTGAACGCGAACGGCAGGTACACCACCGGATACTGCAGTCCCTTACTCACCCAGACCGTCATGATCTGCACCGCTGCCGCATCGCTGTCGAGCCGCCGGTTCCGTTCGGTGGCGCCACTTCGCTCCTCGCGCTGCGTGCGCAACCAGTCACGCAGGGCGGGCAGGCTGAAGTGTTCGCGATGTGCGGTGTCGTGTAACACCTGCGTCAGGTGCGCCAAGTCGGTCATGTGACGCTCACCGTCGATCCAGGACAGCACCCGGGTACCCATACCCCGCAGCTGCGCGGCTTCGAAGACAGCCGCGACGCCGCGCTCGCGGGCGTGGTCGGCCCACTCCCGCAGAGTGTCCGCGATCCGGTCGGTCAACGTGTCACCCTCGGCGGCAAGGGTTTCGGTGGTCTCGCCAAAGAACATGGTGGTCGCCGCCGCTCGTACCAGCCCGGAGCGGTGCGGCTGATCGAACGCTTCCAGCAGGCACAACCAATCGTCGGCCGCCGGTGAACCGAATACATCGGAGTCGCCGGTGTATACGGCGGGGATGCCCGCGTCGGCCAGCGCGTCGAAACACACCCGACCGTCGCGGTGCGTCTCGACGATCACCGCGATGTCACCGGGCCGCAGCGGACGGTCGCAGAACGTCGCACCGCTCGACAGCAGTGCGGCGATGTCGGAGGCCAGGTCGGCGCTGATGTGGCTGCGCAGCCGGTCCATCGTGATGACGCGATCCTGCTTGGTGCGCAATGTCTCTCGCGAGACGATGCGTAGCCGGAACGGCTCGTTGCGCGGTGCGCCGGTGAGTCGGTGCTCCTTGTGGTTGGCCGCGACCTCCCGCACGACGATCCTGGGGTCCCCGAGCTGCGCATCGCGCATGACGGCCTGGAGGCTGTCGACGAGCGGGGCGTCGCTGCGCCAGTTGGTGTTGAGCGTCTGACGTTCACCCGCGCTGTCGGCGGCGTGCAAGTACGTGACGATGTCGCCGCCCCGAAACGCGTAGATTGCCTGCTTCGGATCACCGATCAGGATCACCGTGCAGTGTCCGGAAAACGCGCGGTCGATCACCTGCCACTGCACCGGGTCGGTGTCCTGGAACTCGTCGACCATGACGATCGACCAGCGACGCTGCATGCGTGCCCGTGCCGGTGAATCGTCAGCTTCCAACGCATTTGCCAGCCGCGAGAGCAGGTCGTCGTAATGGAGTATTCCAAGCTTTCGCTTGCGCTTCTCCAGCTCTGCACACACGGCCTTCGCGAAGTCGACACGCACTGCAGGCTCGAACCCCGGCGGTGGGTCGGCCGGCCGCAGCTCGGTGTGTGCGCTGTTGACGACTTCGCGGGCGAGATCGAGTGCCTGCTCACGGGTGAGTTCTGGATCCTGCTGCTGCTGCCCGAAGTGGGCGAGATACAGATCGTCGACGATCTCGGTGACGACATCGTCGAGGCTCTCGACAAGCTGCACACCGGCATCGGTATCACCAGCCACACCAAGCGATTTCAAGACAAGCTGACAGAACTGATGGGTGGTCGCGATGGTCGCGGCATCGAAACCCGCCAGCGCGTCACGCAGCCGGAGCTGCCGCTCGGCCAGGTCCTCGGGGCTGCCGTCGAGCAGGTGCGCGACCACCTGGTTGTCGCCGACGATCGTCGGATCGTCGAAAGCCTGTAACGCCTCGAGGATCTGGCTGCGTACCCGCTCCCGCAGCTCCTGGCTCGCCGCTCGCCCAAACGTGATGAGCAGCATCTGATCGAGCGTCGCGACGCCTTCGGCGACATAGCGGGTCACCAGGCCCGCGAGCGCGAACGTCTTACCCGTGCCAGCGCTGGCTTCCAGCACGGTTGTCGACCGCGGTGTCGGCAGCGGCCCGAGCAGATCGAACGGCGGCATGTCCATCAGTCCGGATCCCTCTCGGCCGACAGCAGCGGCAGCCACAGTCGCGACGCGTAATCGGGCAGCCCGGCGGCAACCAAATCCTCGAGTGCAAAGCCCGGGCCCCACACCCGCACGTGCGCGGGCTCCTGATCCTCACCGGGATACTTGCCGGTTCGCCACCGCCAGCCCGCCTCGCGCATCGAGGCACCGCGATGGTGATCCGTCTCTGCCCACGCATAGGAAGTCTTGAGCGGCAGCGGAATCGGCTCGCGGCGGCCTGCGTCGTACATGGCGACGAGATCGCGCAGGAGCTCCACGGCCGCGTCCGGTGGCCCGAGCAGCCGTTCCCTTGGCGGTCCGTCCCGCTTGGGTCGTCCGATGCACACCGCTGTCCACTCCACGCCCGAATACTGAGCGGTCAACGCCACCAGGCGAATCCACGATTCCAGCAGGTGCCTGCCATCCAGCTTCGAATACGTCACCGCGACCAGCCGGTCACCGTAGAGCCGCGGCACCGTGCCCGTGACGCGGCGGCTGGACCCCACATCGATGTCAACGTCGAAGGCCCTGGGCTCCTGGGTGCGGTGCCGCTTGGCGGCGGTCGCGAGTGCATCGGCCTTCTTGCAAATGTCTGTCGCAGTACGCCATCCGAGCTTGCCCGGCGGGAGCGAGCCGCGCCGCCATTCGGCCTCCCTGGCGGCCTCGGGCGTCATGCCGCGCAGCATGTCGTCGAGCATCCGGTCGCCGACCTTCCACTCCTGCAGGGCATCGATTTCGACGGGCATCGCGTCCTCGACGGCGTCGACATCCCAGGGCAGTGTGTAGTCCAGCGCGCGGAAGAACCCCTTGACCGGATCCTTGAAGAAGCCGATCAGGTCGTCGAGCGCGATGTCGTCGGGCGGCGGGGCGGCCAGCGGCCGGCCGATCAGTGGCGGTCGGTGTTCGCGGTGACCGGTCGCGACCCGAGCGGCGGTCAGCGCGGTCGGATCGAACGTGAACGGTTGACCCGTCGGCATGCCGAGCTCGCCGGGGGTCACGTTGCGAAGATCGAACGGCTGCAACGGATGTTCCACCAGCACCCGGTCGCGCACCTTCTCCGGCATCGTGGCATCGAGGGTGTCGAGCAGCTCGACGAGCGGCACCGCGGGAGGCTTACGCTGCCCTGAGTATTCGTTGGCGCCGGTGTACGTGACGACGAGCTTCTCGGTTGCCGCGCCGATGGCGTCGAGCAGCAATTGCCGATCCTCCGAACGGATGTCGCGCTCACCGGTCATCGGGTCACGCGCCAGCACGTCGTCACCGTCGACGACACCGAGCCGCGGGAACACGCCGTCGTCGAGCCCGACCAGGCAGACGACCCGGTGCGGCACGGACCGCATCGGCACCATCGTGCACACAGTGAGTGTGCCGGTGCGAAAGTTCGCACGGGTGGGCCGACCGGCGAGGTGGCGGTTGAGCAGCGCCTTGATGTCGGGCAGCCGCATCACGGTTTCGGCGTGTGGACCCGCCTTGGCGAGTACGTCGTTGAACTCACGCTCGACCTGGCTGGCCTGCCACAGGTCGGCGTCGGGCACCGCGGTCAGCGAGGAGATGCCGGTCGACAGCGCGGTGAGCCATGCGCGCAACGGTCTTGCACCAGAGAGTGATTCGACACACGTGTGCAGACGGTCGACATACTCGGCGAGCCGGCCGGCGAGTTCGATGCGGTTGCTTCCAACGTCGTCGAGCGGCAACGTGGTGTCGATCCACGCGTGTGAGTCGTCGGACATCGCCACACCCGCCAGAACCCGGTCAATACCGAAACGCCACGTGTTCTGGATGAAGTCGACGCCATAGGGGTGCCGATGGTCGCGGTCGAAACCCCAGCGGATGTTCGCTTCGCGGACCCAGTCGGCGATGGCGTCGAGGTCGTCGTCGCTGAAGGTGAATCGGGCGCGCACGGGGGCTGCCTCGGCAAGGTTGAGAACCTCGTTGGCCGTCGCTCGTCCACCGGCCAGGGCCAGCAGCTGCGACGCCACACCGAGCAGCGGGTTGGTCTGCGTCAGTGCGCGGTCGGCGAGCTTGACGCGAAGCTTGTGTGCCGGGTGTGCACCGTCCACGACGTCGCCGAGACCGAATCCCGCGACGATCAGTGGTGCGTAGGTCTCGATGTCCGGGCACATGACGAGGATGTCGCGCGGTTCGAGGGTCGCGTCGTCGGTGAGCAGGCCGAGCAGTACTTCGCGCAGGACGTCGATTTGGCGGGCGGGACCGTGGCAGCTGTGTACCTGCACCGAGCGGTCGTCAGCGTTCAGTGTGCGGCCCCGGGGGCGGACGGCGTTGGCGGTGATGTCGGATTGCAGCCAGCCGAGCAGCGTGTCGGGATGGGCCCTACCGCCAAGGTATTCGTCGGTCTGCCGGTGCGCGGGCAGGCTGTGCTGCAGTTCGCGCAGATCGCGTCCGAGCGTCGCCAGCAGCGGGTGGTGGACGCGGCGGTGGGTGGTGTCGTCGCGACGGGGGATCGGTCCATGCTCGTCGGCGAGCGAGGTCCACAGTTCGTCGCTGGGGTGCGGCAGCCACAGGTGCAGATCGTGGTGGGTGGCCAGCGCGTCGAGCAGTTCGATCTCGGTGCTCGGCAACCGAGTGTGGCCGAACAAGGATAGCCGTTGCGGCAGCTTGGTGGGTGACTCCTGCAGTGTGGCAAGGGTTTTGGCGTGGCGAATGTGCGGTGGGTCGGCGTCGATGCGGCCGATCAACGCGCGCCACAGCGGCGGCTGCCACTGCAGATCGTCGTCGATGCCGCCGTCGGCGCCGCTCTCCCAGTCGACGAGCAGTTGAGGACGCTGGCGGGCATAGGACGCGAAGAGTCCGGCCAGCCGCCGGGCGACCGAGTAGCGCCTGCCTTGGCGTAGTTCGCGCTCGTCGCCCGATTCGAAGTGGCCGAGGTGGGTCGACAGTGTCTTGCACCAGGGTTGGTCGCAGCTTTCGTCGATGACGTCGAGCAGCGGCCAGACCATGGCGTCGGGCGACCACGGATCGTCGCGGTCGGTGCCGCTGATCTCGGCGATCAGCGAGTAGGGACTGCGGAAGGAGATGCCGGCGCACACCCCGTCGGAGCCGCTGCCGCGGCCGAGGACGTGCGATAGCCGTTGACTCAGCCAGCGTTCGACACCCTTGGCTGGGACGATGACGACTTCCTCGGCGAAAGGGTCGGGCAGCGGGTCCGAAAGGAGGGTGCCGAGACCGTCGGCCAGCAGATCGGTGCGCTCAGCACGGTGCAGGTGCAGTGCCATCAGCGTCCACCATAGGAGCCGCGAACCGCTAACTCCGGTTGTTGCGCCGGATAATCAGAGAGGCCTCCAAAGCCGCGACCCGCGCCTCCAGATCCTCGAGAGCGGTCATGCCCTCATCCTATGGCGGCGACGGCGGACCAGCCTGCGGAAGCATCGATGCTGTGGACAAAAGCAGTGACCGTCAGACGAGCACGATTCGGTCGCCGCCCTCGACCTGGCGCTTCAACTCGTCGACGACGCGGCCCAGCTCGTCGACCATCCAGCTGTCCAGGCCGCGCTTGCGGTACGCCTCGAGCAGCCCGCCGTAGTACCAGAGGTGATCGCGCGGGTCCTTCACGGTGAAGCGCTCCCACAGCTTGGGGCCGTGTTCGTGGTAGTCCCGCAGCATCGACCGGGCGTTGTCGAGCTTGTCGGCGACCGACACCAGCAGGGTGTCCGTACCCACGTGCGCGAGGTGCTCGATGTAGGCCGTCTTGCGTTCGCGCCACGGCGGTTTCGGCTGCACGTCCGTGTCGCTGCACTCGTCGACGATGGTGGCGACGCCCTCGCCGAAGTTCTTCCGGATCTCGTCCAATGTCGGCGCGCCGCCGGCGTCCTCGACGCAGTCGTGGAGCAGCGCGGCGATGGCCTGGTCCTCCGAGCCGTTGTCGTTGATGACGAGACTCGCCACCGACATCAGGTGTCCGAAGTAGGGGATGGTGCCGCCCTTGCGGACTTGGTTGTGATGCTTCAGCTCGGCGTATACGAGCGCTTTGGAGAACTGGCCGGTCAGTTTGGGCGTCGAGGTCTGTTCACTCACGTCGTTTCCTCCTACCACCCGACCATAGCCCCGGGGGGTGACATGCCTCGGTGCCAACCTCTGAGCGACAAAGTCGCTCAACTACTACAGCTGGGTCGAACATCAGCGACAAAGTCGCTCTGAGGTTGGCAACTCGAGTAGTGCCCGGAGAGCGATCAGCCGCGGGTGACGGTATTCGATCCGGTGTTGTCGACCTGCGGATCGCCCGAGAGATAGACGATTTCGTTGTCGAATCCCGACGCGGAGATCGTGGCTGCGCTGTCGACGGTGATCTTGTTCTCCACGCCGGACACATTGACGGTGCCGCAGTTTCCGGTCAGCGTGATCGTGTTGTTGACGCCGCTGATGTTCACGTCGCCGCCTTCGCAGACGACCGTTTTGGTCCCGTCGATGCCGGAGACGCTTGCCGGCGCGGCGGGTGTCGCGGTCTGTTCCGTGTCGTCGCTCGGCATGCCGGGCATGTCCGGGAAACTCGGGAAAGTGATCGTCGGCGGGACGAACGTCCGCGTGCCGCCGGGGTTGTCGACCGATCCACCGCCGCCCGCAACGCCCGAGTCCTCGATCGTGGACGACACGTTCCACACCACCAGGCCGATTCCGGCGAGGATGACGAACACGACCGCGATCAGCCCGATGACCAGTGCGGCCGGAACGCCGCTCTTCTTCTGGACCGGCGTGTAGTGCGTGCCGAACGGGGGCTGGTACGGGTCCCCGTAGGGCTGCTGACCGTAGTTCGGCTGACCGTAAGGCTGCTGGCCATAAGGCGGCGGGCTGCCGTATGCCGGGGGCGGCGCGCCATATGCCGGTGGGGGCAGCTGCGACGAGGGGTCGACGCCGCCGCTGTACTGGGGCTGGTCGGTGCCCAGTTCCTGTGCCCCGTAAGCGGCGGCCGACTGCTCGAGCTGGCGAATCCGTTCCTCGGGGTCTTCCGGGGAGGTCATGCGCAGATCCTGGCATATGGCGATGGCGTGCGGGCGGCGAAGCATCGACGACAGGTAACTTCTTTGCCATGCCCTCGAGCTTCAAAGAACGCATGCAGGCATCGAAGTGGATTCCGATCACGTTCGCGGTGCTCGCCGTGGCCCTCCTCGTTATAGCTGTGGTGCTGGTGATCAGGCCCCGGCTCGGCGGTAACTCGGCGGCGCCCTCGACCGAGGCCTCAGCACCCAGCTCACCGTCGCCCACCTCACCCGTCGCACCGCCCTGCGCCGAGGCCGAAGCCTTGGTCAACGCCATGCCGACCCGCGACAAGCTCGCCCAGCTGCTGATGGTCGGCGTGACCGGCGCCGAGGACGCCCGCGCCGTCGCCGCCAACCACCGCATCGGCGGCATCATGATCGGAAGCTGGACCGACCTGTCGATGCTTCAGGACGGATCACTGCCCGCCATCGCCGCATCCACCGGCCCGCTGCCGCTCGCCGTCAGCGTCGACGAAGAAGGTGGCCGCGTATCACGCCTGGCGAAAATCATCGGCGAGCAGCCCTCACCGCGCATCCTGGCTGCGACCAGTACGCCCGAACAGGTGTACGCCATCGCCTTCGAGCGGGGCGCCGCGATGAAACAGCTCGGAATCACAGTCGATTTCGCGCCGGTGGTCGACGTGACCGACGCTCCCGATGACACAGTCATCGGCGATCGGTCGTTTGGTTCCAACGCCGAAACCGTCACCACCTACGCCGGCGAGTACGCGCGCGGGTTGCGTGACGCCGGGGTCCTCCCGGTGCTCAAGCATTTTCCCGGGCACGGCCATGGCTCCGGTGATTCGCACACCGGCGGGGTGACCGTCCCACCGATCGAGCAGCTGCAGAACGACGACCTGATCCCGTACCGGACGCTGACCACGCAGCATCCGGTCGCTGTGATGCTCGGTCACGTACAGGTGCCCGGCCTGACGGGCAACGACCAGGCCAGCCTGTCGAAGCCGGCGTACGACCTGCTGCGCTCGGGCGGCTACGGCGGGCCGCCCTTCACCGGTCTGGTGTACACCGACGACCTGTCCAGCATGGCCGCCGTCAACCAGCAGTACGGGGTCCCCGAAGCGGTGCTGCGCGCGCTGCAGGCCGGCGCCGATATCGCACTGTGGATCACCACTGACGAGGTACCTGCGGTGCTGGATTCGCTTGAGCAGGCGGTCAATTCAGGTCAGCTGAGCATGGATCGCGTCAATGAATCGGCCACGCGGGTGGCGGCGTCGAAGAGCTCAACCCCCAACTGCGGAGGCTGAGCGCCGCCCAGCTGCTGTTTGCTGTGCCGCGATAACGGCAACCCTGTTTTCATGTTCGGCAAAAGTGACGAAAGGCTTACGAGCCACGTCGCGGGCACTGAGCAGTGGTACCCAGGAAACATGGCGGCACCAGGCTTCATTGCCATCGGCAGCGGTCCCGCGGGGGTGAGCGCTGCGGAGACGTTTCGGAGCAAGCACCCCGGCATTCCTGTGCGCATCCTGACCGTCGATCCTGCGCTGCCCTACGCCAAGCCCCCGCTGAGTAAGGGCTATCTGTGCGGGCGCGAGGACAAACGCGACCTGCACAGCGCCGGCTGGTTCGACCGCAACAACGTCGACCTCATTCGCGGCGTGACCGTCGATCACATTGACACCGGCAGCCAGGAGGTGGTCACCGCGGGCGGGCAGCGCTACCCCTACTGGCATCTGGTCGTCGCATCGGGCGCGACCCCGATCAAGCTGACGATCCCCGGCGCCGAGGCGGCCCTCACGCTGCGTTCGTTCAGCGATGCGGTCGCGATGAAGATGGCCGCTCGCTTCGCCGACTCGGCGGTCGTCATCGGCGGCGGTCTGATCGGCTGCGAGGCCGCGGCAGCGCTGGCGGCGTGCGATGTGGACACCGTGCTGGTGGCTCCGGAAACCGTTCCGCTGCAACGGCGATTCGGGGTCGAGGCCGGCGAGCGTGTGGTCAAGATTCTCTCCGACAACGGGGTCGGCTTCGTCGGTGGCGCCACCGTCGCCGAGATCGGCGACTCGGGCGTGGTGCTCGACGACGGCTCCACGGTCAAGGCCGATCTCGTCGTGTCGGCCAATGGTGTGCGACCGGACATCCGACTGGCCGAGTCGGCTGGGTTGGAAACCCGCGACGGGCGCATTGTGGTCGACGAGCACATGCACGCCTCGGCGCGCAACGTCTACGCCGCGGGTGACGTCGCATTGGCGCACAACGTCACTGCCGGGCGTCGTATCCGCGCTGAGCACTGGCGTGACGCCGCGCAGGAGGGACTGATCGCCGGGCTGACCGCCGCCGGCTTCTCCGCCGCGTGGGATCAGGTGCCGGGATTCTCTTGCAAGATCGGCGATTCGGTGCTCAAGTACCGCGGGTGGGGCGGGTACGAAACGTGTCGGCTCGTCGACAATCACAACGGGTTCACTGTCTGGTACGAGTCCGGCGGGGAGGTCGTGGGAGTGCTTGCCCTGAACGCCGACGAGGACTACCGTCGCGCGGAAGAACTGCTGCGGGCGTAGCGATTACAGCCAATCCCGGCGTTTGAACATCCAATACAACCCGAGCACGATCAGGACGATGATCGACGTGCTGGTGATGAAGCCACCCACGGTATCGATCCCGGGGTAGAGCACGTTCTGGCCGTAAAAGCCGGTGATAGCCGTGGGCACTGCGATGATGGCGGCCCAGCCGGTGAGCTTCTTCATCACCGTGTTCAACCGTGCATCTTGCAGCGACAGGTTGGTCTCGAACACCGTGGTGATCATGTCCCGCAACGATTCTGTCCACTCCGACGCGCGCAGCACGTGGTCGTACAGGTCGGCGTACAGCGGATCCAGGTCGGGCGACGTCTTCGCGTCCAGCCTGCGATGCTGGATCGAGTTGACGACCTCGCGCATCGGCAACACCACCCGCCGCAGCTGGACCAGATCTTTGCGTAACCGAAAAGTTTTACGCTGCAGTCCTTTTCGCACGTTGTTCTCGAACAGATCGTCCTCGACCGACTCGATACAGTCGTCGAGCGCCTGAACCGCGTCGAAGTGTCCGTCGACGACGACGTCGAGGAGCCCGTGCACCAGCGACCCAACGCCGTGCTCCTGGCCGCCGAGCTCGTCGAAACGCTCCGAGACGGCCTCGATGTCGAAATGGGGTGACAGCCGCACCGTGATCAGACCGTGCGGCAGCACGAAGCCCGAGATCCGGTGGACGTCCAGAATCGACTCTGAATCATCCTCGGGCAGCGGATCCTTGACCGCCACGCTGTACACCGTGAAGAAGGTGTGCGTGCGGTAGACGACGGCCTTGGTGCGTTCGGCATCGGCGATGGCGTCCTCGACCGCCCAATTGTCGAGTTCGAGTTCCTGGGCCAGATCCTTGAGGATCGCGTGGTCGGGGTCATAGATATCGCACCAGACCAGCGTGTCTTCGTCGGCGAGATAGTCCGAGATCGACCCGAACTCGAAGTCTTCCTGCGGCTTGCCGTGGCACCACACCCGGCCTCGAACGTTGGTCACGTCTCCATCATGGCAGTGCGGCGCTTGCGTAATCCTGGGATCAGCATGGGGACCCGTTGCCGGTACTCGGCGTAATGCGTGCCCAGCGCCGCCATCAGGTCATGCTCCTCGAGCTGCAGGGCGAGCAGGATGTATCCCGTCATCACCGCCGCGAACAGCAGATGGCCCGCCGACATCGTCGGGGCGGCCCAGAACGCGATGAGGAAGCCCAGCATCAGCGGATGGCGCACCACCCGGTACAGCAGTGTCACCCGGAAACCGGTTTCGGCGGCCGGCCGTGCCCGCCAGGCCGCGAACACCTGCTTGAGCCCGAACAACTCGAAGTGATTGATCATGAATGTCGCCGCCAGCACCATCGCCCAGCCCAGCCAGAACAACGTCCACACCGCAAGTCGTGCGGGCTGCCACGTCACGTTCCAGATCACGGTAGGCAGCTCGCGCCACTGCCAAAACATCAGGGCGAGAACGAGACTCGCGATCAACACATAGGTGCTTCGCTCGATGGGTTCCGGCACTATGCGGGTCCACCATTTCTTGAAGGCCGGACGTGCCATGACGCTGTGCTGCACGGCGAACAGCGTGAGCAGGACGACGTCGATCGCCACCGCCCACCCCAGCGGGGCGGCGAGGGCGTTGTCGACGCTGCGTGGCACGAAGAGGCCACCGACGAAGCCGATCAGGTACAGAAAGACGACGAGAAACAGGGTGTAGCAGAGTGAGCCGTAGACGACGGCAAGGGTTCGGTTCATGCTTCGACCTTCTGCCCGGACGGCCCACCGCCGCATGAGGCGGATGCCTCAACTCTCGCGAGATTCCGCCAGCCCGTGCTCGAGTGCATACATGCTTGCGCCGATCCGGTTGGAAACGCCGATCTTGGTGTACGTACGTTCCACGTGATTGCGAACCGTCTTCTCGCTGAGCACCAGCTTGGCCGCGATCTCCTTGTTGCTGGCACCCTGCGCGACGAGACGCAGTACCTCGACCTCGCGTGCGGTCAACCCGTGCGGCCGCGCTTTCGGCCGGCTCGGCGCATGGCCGGAGGCGTAGAGCACGGCGTCGGCCGCGACCGAGTCCAGCTCGCCGTCGCGAACCCGCTCGCGCAGCCGACGCGCCGCCCCGGCCGGCCCGAGCGCCTCGCGGTAGGGCCGCGGTTCCAGGGCGCTCTGATAGCTCACGGCGCACGCCAACAACCGGTCGGGCATCGTCAGCTGCCGCGCCGCCAGGCCTCGTGGATAGCCGGAGCCGTCCAGGCATTCGTGATGGTTGGTGGCTACGGCGGCGACGTCCTTCAGACCCGGCACCCGGGACAGGATGCGTTCGGACAGATACGGGTGTAGACGCATCCGTTCGAACTCCGCCATGGTCAGATCGCTTGACTTGGACCAGATCTGGTTCGACACCCCGATGCGCCCGATGTCGTGCACCCAGGCCGCCCTGCGAGTCAACGTGACGGCGTCCTCGTCCAACCCGGCGGTGACGGCGGCGTCGGCGGCAAGTTCGGCGACCGCGCGCGAATGCCCGAGAGTGAAGGGGCATTTGAGGTCGACGAAATCGCCGAGCGCCATCAACAGCGCATCCAGTGAAGGCCCATCGAGGCGGGTGCCGCGGTCGGGTGCGTGCTGCAGCGCCGTCGCCCAGACGTCGCCTGCGGACGGGACCGCGAGCACTCCCGCCGGGTCGGCGACGAACGCGTCGACGACCGCGGGATCGAATTGTCCACCGCGGCGGCTGCGCGCCATCGCGACCGCACCGTCGGTGCCGTACTCGCGCTGATGCACCTCGACCATGTCGGCGAGCTGGGCCACTCGCATCTCGATCGGAATGGCCACGCCCGCAGCCCCGGTCGGCAAGCCGCCGCCGTCGAAGCGTTCGAAGGTGAACCGCAGCGCGGTCTGCACATCGTCGGACAGCCCGATCCGTTGGGCCAGCAGTGCCGCCGAGGTGCAGTGCGAGTGGATGAGTTCCGAAATATGGCCCCGCGCATTGGCATACAGCGTCGCGGCGGTCTTCAGCCGCGACAGCAGGGACTCGCCGCGGCCGATGTTGGTCAGCAGGAAGCGCTGGTACGGCAGGCCCGACCAGTCGACGAGATACGAACCGCGCCGGACGGCGATGTCGTCACCGAACCACCGCGCGTACTCATGCGAGTCGGCGTGACAGCCGATCCACATGATCAGCGTCGCGTAGTAGATGCAATCGCGCTGTGAGGCACTGAGTCCCAGACGGTCGGCGATCCGGGTGGCGATCAGCGCCGACCGCAGCATGTGCTCGGCGGGCTGCCCCAGCCCGAGGTCGATGGCCACGGACAGCGCCGCCAGCACCTCCGCACGGGTCGGGAGGGCTGGCGGCGACTGCCGAGGGGGCATGTACCGATTCTGCGCTGTCGTCATCGCTCGGTCAGCTGGAAAGGTCAAGACGGTCGCCATCGCGGTGCCGCGCGACGTCGAACGCTTCGAATCGGCCCTGCGCGACGACGCAGATGCCGCGCTGGGGGAGCTGGAAGTCCGCCAGGTTGCCCTGAACGGGGTGTGGCCCGACGGGGCCGAGATCCTCGCCACGGACGACGGCACTGGAGTCGGCGACTGCCCACACCCGCCTCGGTGCGATCCGGAACTCCTGCCCGTTGGGCAGGTTGCCGGTGAGCTTGATCCGGCCGATGCCCAGCAGCGGTCCGACGAGCGGGCTGATCGCGGCGAGCACCTTGCGGCTCCGCGACATCTTCGCGGGCATCGTTGATCCGACGACGCTCATCAGTCGCGTCGCGGGCGTCGTGGTGATGTCGACGCGCCAATCCAGAACTCCGTCAATGGAAATCGCCAGCGACCACGGAGTGACCCAGTGCGACGTGATGGCGCAGACAACCGGATCGACAGGGGTGGCCGAGCTGAAGTAGCGCGAGCAGCTCTGCGGGCCGGGCGTGGTCGCGTAGAACGTCCACACCCCGTCGGGAGTGCGGTGCCATACCGACAGATAGGCGGGGGAGAAGGACGTCTCGGGGAAGTCGCGGAAGGCGAGGTAGTGCCCGTTGGCGAAGGGCAGGCCCATGACGCCGAAGCCCACGACGCGTTCCTCGTCGCCGTCGGGCAGGGGCATGTTCTTGGATGCGGTCGCGGCCGCTTGGGGTGTGGTAGTCATGCCGTCATCATTTGTCGACGGGCTGCGCGGCGGCATGGGGCAATTGCCCCAACTTCCGTTTGGCGCGAGCGACCGTGTCTGTACGCCGACGCGCCGTAAACTGCGTGCATTTTGGGGTCACTCGCGGCGCGCGATCAAGCGCCCCGGAAGCCCGCCAGCACCGCCCCGACGCCCAGCTTCCACCGCCGCTCGACCGACGGCCCCGTCGGCCCCAGCCACCGGCCCAACTCCTGCACAGCCAGACCCTGAGCCAATGCGAGCAACACATGCGCGATGTCCGTGACGTCGCCCGACATCAGCCCCGCATCGACACACCGCTGGATCCGGCCGATGAACACCTCGCGCACGGACGCCCCCGCCGCCAGTTCGTCGGGTCCGGGTTCGAAGTCCATGAATGGCCGCGAGAACATCACCTGCGCCAGCCGCGGGTAAGCCCGGCAGAAGAGCCGGAATACCGGCACCAGCCGCTCCAGGTCGGCCAGGGGATCGTCGCTCACGGGCACCTTTGCCAGCTCGGCTCCCAGCAGACGAAAGCCTTCGAAGAACATCGCGCGCACCAGGCCCGCCTTGTCGACGAACAATTCGTAGACCGCGGGCACCGACGTACCCGCCCGCTCGGCAACCCGCCGCGTCGTGAATCCGACGAAACCGTCCTCAGCCAGCGTCGCGATCGCGACCTCTAGCAGGTGCGCGCGAAGTTCCGGCGTACGTTGCTTGGCCCTCGGCATCTCAGCGGCCTAGCCGAGGCTGAATTCCGTTGCCAATCCATCGATTCCGGCCTGGATCGCCTTCAACGCAGACTCGCGCGCCTTGAGTTTGGTCGCCACGTGGGCGCCAGTGTGCAACTGCGCGGCCGCGGCGGCAGTGGCCTGGGCGCTGGCGAGCACCTGGTCCTTCTCGACGATCTCGTCCAGCCAGCCGGCCGCGATCGTCTCGTCCCCGACGTAGATCGAGGCAAGTGCGGCGCCGCGGTGGAAGGCCGCCGGAGTCAACCTCATCCGCATGATCTCGAGCGCCGAGATCGGAATCGTCATACCGATCGCCACCTCGATCGCCTGACACTTGGTCTTCGGCTGCCCCACCCGGTGGTCGCCCGACAACAGGAGAAACGAGCCCATCGCGATAGCCGAGCCCGTCGCCGCCATGATCACCGGCGCGGGGAACGTCAGGCACCGCACCGACAACTCGAAGCCGCCTGCCAGCATGTTGTGCGCCGCCTGCGCGTCGCCGGACTGGAACACCGCCAGGTCGAACCCGCCGCTGAACACGCGATCGTTGCCGGCGAGCACCACTGCTTTCGCGGAGTCCTTCTCAGCGCGGTCGAGGGCCTCGTTGATCGCGGCCTGCATGTCCGGACCCAGCACGTTGACCTTGCCGTCGTCCATGGTGATCGTCGCGACTGAATCATTGAGCTCATAGCCGACTGGGCTGGTCATCGCCTCTCCTCTGAGTGCGCCGAGATTTCAGACCGATGTTACGTAACAGTGTTACGAAATCCAACCCCAAGCCGCACTAGGCGAGATCGCGCCGGTGCCTGGGCCGTCCGTTGATCACCTGGGTGTGAGCGTCGTCGTCGTCGAAGTTAGTGCCGTTGAACTGTGCTTCGCGCGCAGGCGTGAGAAACGGCGTTTCCACCGGCCCGGTACTGAACGGAACTTCGCGCGGCGGCGGCGGGGGCGCTTTACGTGGAGCCTCGCGCGGCGGCGCGGGCTCCTGGGCGGCGGGCGTCTTCACCTGGGCGGCGGTCAGGCGCTCGCGCATCTTGTCGGCAGCCGTGCGGACCCTGTTGATCTCGCTGCGCAGCACCTCTTCGCGACTCTCGCTTGCCGCGTAGTGGTAGTAGGTCAACAGGTTTCGCAGCAGCTCGAGCTTCTGCTTTTCCTGTCGCGCCAGATCGTGGGTGGTCAGCAATTTCAGGCGTTCGACGGGATGCAGTGTCGCCCAGTCCAATACGGCCGCGGACCGGAACTGGCGGCCGGTGGCGCGCTTCGCCCCCTTGGTCGTCGGTGTGTCGGAGTACGTGACGGCGCCGTCGAAGCGCGAGGCAATCGTTTCCCCGAGTTCGCGGCGGTCCAGCGCTGAGTCCCACACGATCCGGAATTCTTGCGACGGCGCCAGATACGGGATCTCTGCGGGGAGATTGAGCGGAACGATGTCGACGTAGCGGTCCTCGTAGACGTTCTCGTACTTGCCGACGGTGGGAGGGTGAGCCCACTCGAATCGGATGCCGTACGCCGGCGTCTGACCGAAGTTCTTCACGACGAGTTCGACGAGGTGCCAGTCGTTGGCGGCGGGCTCCATGAACATCGACACGTTCGGCTGCATGAGCTCTTCGGCGTGTGCCCTGGCCCGCTGATATGCCCGCCATGCGTAGATCAGCGCCGCGACGAGGACCATGACGGCCACCCAGGCGGCCAGTGCGATCCACCCGTGGGCCGAGACGTCGGTCACGCGCAGTGCCCGGAGGTCGGTTTCCACGCACCGGTGTATACCACGGTCCGATCACTCCCACCGCATCAGCAAAATTGGCGCCAGCGTCATTTGCTGGAAAATCCCAGGAAGGTGGGTAAGCAGAGACGGGAGTGCTTACAGGGGTTCGCGACAACCTTGCCAGCTACGGCAGCGGAACCTGGACGCCGGGACTGTCCGGTTCGGAGTGCAGCTCAATGGCTTCGGGCACGGTGCCCGTCGGCACGTCGAACGCGATGGACACGTCGGTGGCTGTGCCCGGCAGGAGTTCCGCCGCCGTGCCCCCGAGATAGGCCGTCGCCTCGTCAGCCACCGGATAGGTGGTGCCGCCGGACAGAAGTGTCTGGAACATGCCGACGAACGACTCGGCATCGGGCCCAGTGTTCGACACGGTCATGTGCACGACGACGAATTGCCCCTCCGCGTTTTTCTCGAGAGGTCCATTCGACATGCCGACCGTCGGGCCGATCTCCATGCCGTGGACGGTGAACGACATGGGGCCGTCCGTCGCCTGCCCGGGCGGAACGGGCGGCGCGGGAGCGGGCGGCTCGAAACCGTCCGGTCCCGAGTCTTGAGTCGCTTCGGTGGTGATCGCCCCGTCGCCAGGCGCTGAAAGTTGTACCTCCGGAGACTTCTTGATCAGAAACCCGTAGACGGCCAGGCCGATGAGGATCACCAGGAGAGCGGCGCATGCGGCGCCAAATTTAATGAGGAGGCCGCGGCCGTCGTTCGATGGCGGTGGCGCCGGGTCGAGGGCACCGGCGGCCGGTTCCGTCGGTACTGGCCGCAGATGGACGACGGCCGTGGGTTCCTCGTTGGTCCACGAGTTTCCGTCCCAATACCGTTGACCGTCACTGCCGTCGGGATCGGGGTACCAGCCTGCGGACGTGGGTGTCGTCATCGCACCGGGTCCTCCCCATCGCGCGCACCAGAGGCGCTGCGGACGGAGAATAACCCAGGCCGTCGACACCCGGCGAGTTTTGCTACGGCAAACTCCAACGTCGCGCGGGGTCAACCGCCCATCAACATGCGCCACTGGTCCAGATTGCTGGCACGGTATACGTAATTCGTGCGCTTGACCTCCGACAGCGCGGCGCTGGGCTCCTGCGAATACCAGTGGCCAGGAAAGACTGTCGGATCGCCAGAAAGCTGCGCCAGCGCTTGCAGACTGCGGAACATCTCGTCGACGTCACCGCCGGGGAAGTCGGTGCGGCCGCAGCCCTCCAGAAAGAGCGTGTCACCAGCGACGAGCCGGCCGTCGAGCAGGAAGCACTGGCTGCCCGGGGTGTGGCCGGGAGTATGGAGTAGCTCGATGTCGATATCGCCGACCTTGACGACATCGCCGTGCTGGTGGTCCGTCAGCTCGCTGCGGGCGATGCCGGTGACACGTGAAACCCATTCGGCCTCAACGCTATTGACGTGGACAGGCACGCTCACCCGCTCCAGCAGCTCGGCGAGACCCTTCAGTTCGAAGCCCATCATCGAGCCGCCGACGTGGTCGGGATGGTGATGGCTGACGAGCACGCCTGAGAGGTGCATACCGTCGGATTCGAGCGCGTCGACCAGATCGCCCGCTGCATACGCCGGATCGACGACGACGCAGTCCCCGGTCTCGCGGTCGCCGATCAGATAGGAGAAGTTGCGCATCTGCTCGGCGATCATGTCCCCGGCGGCGAAATCTCTGCCGGACAGCAGCTGGCGGAAGTACAAGCGGTCGGTCATGCCCCAAGACTATTCAGTCGCTGCGGCGCAGCCGCACCATGCGGGTCGTGCTGCTCTCGTCGAGCTCGGCCACGTCACTTCGGGAGCGCAGGAAATCGCTGAACGAGCGGAATCCCAGCGACTTCTCCGAGAACGACGGGTCCATCCGCTTCATCTGAGCCTTGACCGCGGAATTGTGTAGCCAGTCGGCGTCGTCCTTCTCGTGACCGATCCGCAGGGCCCGCTCCAGAAGCGCGGTGGCAGTGGCTTGCGGGTCGGGTGAGTCCGACTCCCCGTCGCCGTCGGCGGCCTTCTTGCGGGGCTTCTTCTTCGGCGGCTCGGTCACCGGCACACCCGGCAGCGCGTCGTAGGTGACGAACTCGTCGCAGGCCGCCGTCAGCGACCGGCTGATCGAGCCCGTGATCCCGATGCCGACGACGTAGCGGCCTAGCCGCTTGCACCGCTGCGCCAGGGCGATGTAGTCGGAGTCCCCGGCGACGATGACGACGTGGGTGAGGTCGGGCAGGCGGAACATGTCCTCCACCGCGTCGACCGCCAACCGGATGTCGGCGCCGTTCTTGGCATAAGCGGCGGCGGGAAAGAGTTGCACCAGGTCGACGGCACGGCCGACGAGTTGGCCCTGGTATTCGGCGTTGACGTCGGCTGACCAGTCGGCGTAGGCCCGCGTCAGCACCAGCGTGCCGAACGAGGACGCGAAGTCGATGATTGCGCCGACGTCGACGGTGGCCTCGGTGAGCCGGCCGGGCTTGGTGTGAAATCCGGCCGTTCGGTCCTTCTGAAACGAGTTGCGTCCGTGAATCTGGTCGTATCGGGAGATGACGATGTTGTCGAAGTCGAGATAGACGGCCACGCGAGGAGTGCCGGGTTCGATCACGTAACCGTCCTATCACCACCAGCAGTTTGGCGTGTTAAACGGGGAGAATGTACCCTCTTTAAGGCCCACGGCGAGACCGTCGGGTCAGGCCCCCTTAGCTCAGTCGGTAGAGCGTTTCCATGGTAAGGAAAAGGTCAACGGTTCGATTCCGTTAGGGGGCTCGGTGGACGGCCCGGTTCGCCGGACCGGACTATCGGGGCGGTGTAGCTCAGCTGGTTAGAGCGCACGACTCATAATCGTGAGGTCGGGGGATCGAGTCCCCCCACCGCTACAAGACGTTAGAACCGTAAGACAAAGGACGAGAGAAGTGGCCTCCAGTACTGACGTACGGCCCAAGATCACCTTGGCGTGCGAGGTGTGCAAGCACCGCAACTACATCACGAAGAAGAACCGTCGCAACGATCCCGACCGGCTCGAGATCAAGAAGTTCTGCCCGAACTGCGGTAAGCACCAGGCACACAAGGAATCGCGCTAGCGATCGCCAACCCGTGGGCGTCCGCCTGCGGCTTGACGGATTGGTCCACTGTGGCGCTGTCGAAGCAGATCGTCGGGATGCACTACCGCTATCCCGATTGCTACGTCGTCGGACGTGAGAAGCTGCGCGAATACGCGACCGCGGTGAAGAACGACCACCCTGCCCACCACGACGACGATGTGGCCGCCGAGCTTGGCCACTCTTCGATTCCGGCGGCGTTGACCTTCATTTCCGTCTTCGGCTACATGGCGCAGTCGGCCTTCTTCGCCGATGCCAACATCGGCATTTCCGACATGAAGATCGTGCAGGTCGATCAGACGTTGAAGTTCCGCAAGCCAATCCACGCCGGTGACACACTTTATTGCGACGTCTACGTGGATTCGGTTCGGCAGGCGCATGGCACCGACATCATCGTGACCAAGAATGTCGTCACCGACGGCAGGGGAGAGGTAGTCCAGGAGTCGTACACGACACTGGCAGGGCGTACCGGGGAAGAAGGAGAAGAGGGTTTCAGCGATGGCACTGCGTGAGTTCGATTCGGTGAAGGTGGGCGACCAGCTTCCCGAAAAGGTGATCCCACTGACTCGAGGGGATTTGGTGAACTACGCCGGCGTATCCGGCGACCTGAACCCCATCCACTGGGATGACGAGATCGCCAAGCAGGTCGGCCTGGACACCGCGATCGCCCACGGCATGCTCACCATGGGGCTGGGCGGCGGCTACATCACGTCCTGGATCGGCGACCCTGCTGCGGTCACCGAGTACAACGTGCGGTTCACCGCTGTGGTCCCGGTTCCCAACGACGGCGTCGGTGCCGAAATCGTCTTCAACGGACGCGTGAAATCCGTTGAGCCCGAGACGAAGTCGGTCACCATCGCGTTGACCGCCACTGCGGGGGGAAAGAAGATCTTCGGCCGCGCCGTCGCTACCGCGAAGCTGGCATGACCCATGGCACTTAAGACAGACATCCGGGGGATGGTCTGGAAATACCCCGACACATTCGTTGTGGGCCGCGAGCAGGTTCGCCAGTACGCACGGGCAGTGAAGTCGGCTGCGCCTGCCACGGTCGACGAGGCAGCAGCCGCTGAACTCGGTCACGACGCCCTCATTGCGCCGCTCACGTTCGCGTCGATTTTCGCGGTGATGATCCAGAATCACTTCTTCCAGCACGTCGACGTCGGGCTGGAGACCATGCAGATTGTCCAGGTCGACCAGAAGTTCCACTTCCACCGGCCGATCAAGGTCGGGGACAAGCTGACCGGGACGATGTACATCGAGACGGTCGACGAGCGGTTCGGCGCCGACATCGTCACCACCCGCAACGTCTGCGCCGAGCTGGACGGCACGGTCGTGATGGAGGCGTACACCACGCTGATGGGCCACGAAGGCGACAACTCGATCTCGGCCAAATGGGATCCGGAAACGGGCCAGGTCGTGCGCACCGCCGTCAGCACCAACGGCCAAGCGGCGGATTAGTACCTGACGCGGGTGGCGCGCTACACTCGCTACTCGGGGTTTTCCCAGTCCAGCGCGCTGTCCGTCGGTTACAGATCGACCGAACGGGGAGCGCGCAAATTGTGTGAGCCCCGGAACCGGTGATACGGAAGTGCCAGCGGTGTCATCGTGAAGGGGCGTAGCTCAACTGGCAGAGCAGCGGTCTCCAAAACCGCAGGTTGCAGGTTCAAGTCCTGTCGCCCCTGCTCAACTGAATATTCGACAAGGCGTGGACACTGGAAGGTGTCCGCACAATTAGACGATCAGAACAAGGAAGGCATGCGGTGAGCGACGAGCGTGATCGTGACGGCTCCGCAGGGTCCGACGACACCGGCGGCAGCGGCGCGGTCGTAACCCGGCCTACCCGGCCCAGCGGCAAGCGGTCGCGCCGCGTGGCCAGCGGCGAGGACGTCAGCAGCGCTGTCGACCTGGAGACCGGCACCGAAGCGTCGCCGACCAAGAACGGCTCGGGCACAGGAAAGAAGACCGCCAAGAAGCGCGCCGACGGCTCCTCGCGTAACCCGTTCGTCTTTGTCTGGAACTACCTGAAGCAGGTCGTCGCCGAGCTGCGCAAGGTGATCTGGCCGAACCGCAAGCAGATGGTCAGCTACACCATCGTGGTGCTGGTCTTCCTGGCGTTCATGGTGGCGCTGATCGGTGGAGTCGATCTGGGCGTGGGCAAGCTCGTCATGTGGGTGTTCGGCTGACGAGTGAAGTACTGAGAGAGGACTGACTAGTGACTTCCTTCGAGGGCGATACGCCTTCGGCCGTGTCCGATGCGCTCGCAGAAGCGGCGGACCCGGCAACCGTGATTGCAGACGAGGCCGCTGAGCATCTGGACGACAGCACAGCTGCCGAGGCTGTCGAGGACGCCGCACCTGTCGAGGCTGAGGCCGCCCCAGAAGCTGAGGCGCCAGTAGATGACGAGGACGAGGACCCGGCTGTCGCGCTGAAGAAAGACCTGCGCCTGCGGCCCGGCGACTGGTACGTCATCCACAGCTACGCCGGCTACGAGAACAAGGTGAAAGCCAACCTCGAGACCCGCGTGCAGAACCTCGACGTCGGCGACTACATCTTCCAGGTCGAGGTGCCCACCGAAGAGGTCACCGAGATCAAGAACGGCCAGCGCAAGCAGGTCAACCGCAAGGTGCTGCCGGGCTACATCCTGGTTCGCATGGAACTCAACGACGAGTCGTGGGGCGCGGTGCGTAACACGCCCGGCGTCACCGGTTTCGTCGGCGCGACGTCGCGGCCGTCGCCGCTGAGCCTGGACGACGTCGTGAAGTTCCTGCTGCCGCCGGCCGCGGCGAAGAAGCCGGCCAAGAGCACGGCCGGCGCGGCCGCGTCGTCCGAGGCGTCGATCGAGCGTCCGGAGATCCTCGTCGACTTCGAGGTCGGCGAATCGGTCACCGTCATGGACGGTCCGTTCGCCACGCTGCCCGCGTCGATCAGCGAGGTCAATGCCGAGCAGCAGAAGCTCAAGGTGCTGGTGTCCATCTTCGGCCGCGAAACACCTGTTGAACTGACCTTTACTCAGGTCGCCAAGATCTAAAGCACGCAAGAAAGAAAAGGAACCGAACACTCATGGCCCCGAAGAAGAAGGTCGTCGGGCTGATCAAGCTCCAGATCCAGGCCGGGCAGGCCAACCCCGCCCCGCCCGTGGGTCCGGCGCTGGGCCAGCACGGCGTCAACATCATGGAGTTCTGCAAGGCGTACAACGCTGCGACGGAAAGCCAGCGCGGCAACGTCATCCCCGTGGAGATCACCGTCTACGAGGACCGCAGCTTCACGTTCGCGCTGAAGACCCCGCCCGCCGCCAAGCTGCTGTTGAAGGCCGCAGGCGTGCAGAAGGGTTCCGGCACCCCGCACACCACCAAGGTCGCCAAGGTGACCTGGGATCAGGTGCGCGAGATCGCCGAGACCAAGAAGGAAGACCTGAACGCCAACGACATCGACGCGGCGTCCAAGATCATCGCCGGCACCGCCCGGTCGATGGGGATCACCGTCGAGTAGCCGGATCCCGTGGGAGGGCTGGCATCGGCCCGACTAACCACACCTCATCAATTAGGAGATACCAATGAGCAAGAACAGCAAGGCATATCGCGAAGCGGCCGAGAAGGTCGACAAGGACAACCTGTACTCCCCGCTGGAGGCTGTGCGCCTCGCCAAGGAGACGTCGTCCAAGAAGCAGGACGCGACCGTCGAGGTGGCGATCCGGCTGGGTGTCGACCCGCGTAAGGCCGACCAGATGGTGCGCGGCACCGTCAACCTGCCCAACGGCACCGGTAAGACGGCGCGCGTCGTGGTGTTCGCCGTGGGTGACAAGGCCGAGGCCGCCGCGGCCGCAGGTGCCGACGAGGTGGGCAGTGACGACCTGATCGAGAAGATCCAGGGCGGCTTCCTGGACTTCGACGCCGCTATCGCGACGCCCGATCAGATGGCCAAGGTCGGCAAGATCGCCCGCGTGCTGGGCCCGCGTGGCCTGATGCCGAACCCCAAGACCGGCACTGTGACTCCTGATGTGGCCAAGGCTGTGTCGGACATCAAGGGCGGCAAGATCAACTTCCGTGTCGACAAGCAGGCCAACCTGCACTTCGTGATCGGCAAGGCGTCCTTCGACGAGAAGAAGCTGGCCGAGAACTACGGCGCGGCGCTCGACGAGGTTCTGCGTGCCAAGCCGTCGTCGTCGAAGGGGCGCTACCTGAAGAAGGTTGTCGTCACGACGACGACCGGTCCCGGTATCCCCGTGGACCCGGCGGTCACGCGTAACTTCACCGAGGAGTAAAGCGTCAAGCGGAGCCCCTGAAAGCCAATGGCTTTCAGGGGCTTCAGCGTCTGGTGGGCGGGGAACGCCGGACGGCTTTCGACGCTCGCGAGAATGTTTGCCAGAAAATATTTGCGAAGTTCACGGTTTTGCGGTGTGCAGCCCCCTGACTATGTGATTGTTGACAGATGCGTAAGTCCACCAGGCTATTTCTTCTTTCTTTGCTGGGTCTGCTGAGCACAGCTGTGCTCACTGCCATGACGGCTCTGTTGGCGGCCGTCAGTCTGGCCGCTACGACGGCGCTGATCGTGCCGGGTACTGGAACGCCCAATGCGAACGACGTCGGTGATTACATGGAGAACTTCCGCGACTACTACATGCGGGACTCGTCGTGCACCGTGGCGAACAGCTGCGAACTCGAGGGTGTGAATTATTACGCGTCGTTCTGGCCGCTACCCCTGCCCGGCTGGTGCGACCCCGGTCGTTGCGAGAAGTTCGATGTATCTGTCGCCGATGGTGTCGACAATCTCGAAGAGGAGTTGCAGGCCCTCAAAGACGCCGGCTATACCGGCGACGTCGTGATCGCCGGCTACTCGCAGGGCGGCCGCGTCGCCAGCATCGCGAAGACGAAAATCGCCAGCGGTGAATGGGCCGACTTGATTAGCGAATTGGAGGACATCGAGTTCGTCTTCATCGGTAACCCGAATCGCCCCAACGGTGGCATCTTGTCGCGATTCGGCATCCTCGGCACCATTCCGATCATCGATGTCACGACCGGCCAGCCGACGCCGACGGATACCGGATTCAAAACCGAAGACTGGGCGATCCGGTGGGAGGGCATCGCTGACTTCCCCCAGTACCTGCTGAATCCGCTGGCGGTGGCCAACTCGCTTCTCGGCTTCTACTACGACCACGGCACCTACCTGGCGATCAACGAGGACAGCGATCCTGATGAAACACCCGCTGGATACTCCATCGCCGAGTGGAAAGAGCTCACCAAGAACCCTCATCTTTATCCCCGGAATGTCCAGATTCAGCACGTGCCAGGCAGCGACACCACCTACTACACCGTTACCCCCAAGGTGCTGCCGCTCGTCCGGCCGCTGCATTCAATCCCGTTCCTGGGCAAGCCGATCGCGGACCTTATCGAGCCCGCCCTACGCGTGATCATCGAAGAGACCGGCTACAACCGCAACATCCCGTTCGGTCAGGCCACCCCGATCGAGCTGTTCCCGCTGTTCGATCCGGTCACGCTCATCGTGAAGTTGATCCCGGCGATATTCCAGGGCATCAACAACTTCTTTGCGAACTTCGGATTGGCGACCGAAATCCCGCTTACCCCGCCGATACCGGTTCCCGTGGTATCAACGCTGGGCGACGAGGAGGGCGACGACCTCGAACAGTTCTCGATGCTCAGCGATTTCGACGACGCGTCCAAGTCGAGGCTTTCGCTGGTGCAAGACAACATCGAGCAGCAGCCCGATGGCGACGAGAAGAACGCGTTCCTGTCTCTCGACAACGGGCTGGATGGAGCAGGGCTCCAGCAGGACCCCGGGGGCAGCGTCGATGGGCTGGTCGACCCGATCCAGGGTGACCCGATCCAAGGCGACCCGATCCAGGGTGACCCGATCCAAGGTGACCCGATCGAGGGCGATCCGATCCAAGGTGACCCGAACCAGGGTGACCCGATCGAGGGCGATCCGATCCAAGGTGATCCGAACCAGGGTGACCCGATCGAGGGCGACCCGAACCAGGGTGACCCGAACCAGGGCACCCAGATCGGCACCAAGGATCCGGAAGAGAACAACGACGCGGGTGGGAACAGGGTCGACGCAAACGGTGGCGGCGTGTCGTTGAATTTCTCGCCGAACAAGCCCGGCGAGGGCGCGACTGTCGGCGGTGACACTGCCGGCCAGGTCGATCCCGACGAGGTCGAGGGTCCTGAGGAGGGTGCGGAAGGCGCAGAGAATGCGGCGGGCTCTGAGCCGGCTGCTGCCTAACGACAGCTAGGCGCCAGCTACATCCAACTGCCCGCCACATTCGCCGTAGCGCCTGCGCAGGAACTGCCGGGCCGGGTCCGAACCCGCTTGGTCCAACGCGTGCAGGTACCACCGCTGCGCCTCCACATGTCGACCCGCCCGACGCAACAAGTCGGCGCGAATCGATGCGACTGTGTTAGAGCGGGCCAGCCGCGGGTCGGCGGCGACGTCGTCCAGCGCTGCCATGCCCGCATCGAACCCTTCGAAAAATCCGACCGCAAGGGCGCGGTTTGCTCTCGCAACGGGGGAGTCGGTGATCGCGATCAGTCGGTCATAGGCGCGGCAAATCCCGTGCCAGTCCGTGTCCTCCCACCGCGGGGCCGTCGCGTGCAGCGCCGCGATCACCGCCTGTGGCAGGTACGGTCCCGTCGCTCCGGCCGCGTTGCGAAGACGATCGAGCCCCCGAGTGATGCGCACGCGGTCCCACCGGCTGCGGTCCTGCTCGTCGAGAGGTACGAGTGCGCCGGCGGCGTCGACGCGGGTCTGTCGCCGCGAATCGTGCAGAAGCAAGAGCGCGGCCAGCGCGTGGCCGTCGCGCTCGTCGGGCAACAACGAACACACCTCGCCGGCCAGGCGGATCGCCTCGTCACAGAGCTCGTCGCGGATGGCCGACGGTCCGGCCGTCGACCAGTATCCCTCGGTGAACACCGAATAGATGCAGGCGAACACGTGAGGTGTGCGCGCAGGCAGCAGATCGGGCGGCGGCACCCGCAGTGGGATGTTGGCATGCCGAACCTTGTTCTTGGCACGAGTGATTCGTTGACCGACCGCCGATTCTGACTGCAACAGCGCCCTGGCGATCTCGGGGACCGTGAGCCCGGAGATCAGCCGCAGCGTGAGCGCCAACTGCGACTGCGGGTCCAGCGCCGGATGCGCGCAAGTGAACATCATCCTCAGTTCGTCGTCGCGAATCTGATGCGGCACGCCCGGGCGGTCGGTGCGGGCGGATATGTCGTCGATCACCGCAGCGAGTTCCTTTCCGGGCCTGACGGATTCACGGCGCAGCCGATCCAGCGCACGGTTGCGCGCGACCGCGACAATCCATCCGCCGGCGTTATCGGGCATGCCGTCGCGGGGCCACGCCCGCAACGCCTCGGCGAACGCCTCCTGAACGGCGTCCTCGGCGACGGTGAGGTCACCTGACCAGCGCGCCAGTGCCGCGACAGCCGAACCCCATTCGCGTCGAAAGACGCCGTCCAGGTTGGTCATTCGGCTACTACAGGCCAGAGAGACCCATGAGTTGACGGAGCTCGATAGTCGTCGCCGGGATCATCGACGCGACCTTGATGGCCTCGTCCCGGTCGGTGACGTTGAGGATGTGGTAGCCGTTGGCTACCTCGGCGCCCTCGATGTAGGGGCCGTCGGTCAGCAACGTCTTGCCGTCACGCACGCGCACCGTCGTCGCCGTCGATGGCAGATGCAGCGGCGCACCGCCGTTGGCGCGATCTCCGACCGCCGCGGCGAACTTCCCGTGTTGTGCGGCGATGTCGTTCCATTCGGGGGTACCCGGCGCGAGAACGGAGTCAGCGGGCTCGAGCAGCAGCGCGATCCAGTTGTTGTCGAGTGGTTTGGTGGGCGGCATGTACTCCACCATCGGCCACACCTCGACGGCGCCGTTCTGGCACGCGGGAATGGCGGCTGCGATGGTCAACACCTCGTCGAGATTCTCAGCCTCGAAGACGTAATAGCCGCCGGCCACCTCGGCCGCCTCAGCGAACGGCCCGTCGGTGACGACGGGCGCGTCGGCCCCGCCGGTGATCCGGGCACCCGTGGCTGACGGGACGAGGGCGTCGCCGGCGCGGATCGCGGAGCCGAAGTTGGCGTGGAAATTCTCGTAGGCCGACATGATCTCGGCTTGGGTGGCGGCGTCGGGCTCATCGGTGGACTCGGGTCCCAGCAATAGGGCGAAGTAGTACATGGCGTCACCTTCCTGATGCGAGCAGAACCCTGTGTTCCACTCTCTACCAGGACGACGAACGATGCCGCCGGGATCCGACAACCCGCGGCGATGAACCGAAGAACTAGGCCGCTGCGGCGCCCGGCTTGAGGTAGGTCACCAGGCTGACGTCGATGGACTCGTCGATGAAGTAGTACTGCGCGCCCAGGAGATACCGCATGTAGCGGTGGTAGTTCTCCTCGTCGGTCGCGGCGATGGCCGCGTCCTTGTCGCGCTCCAGCCGGTCGGCCCAGATGCCAAGGGTCTTGATGTAGTGGTTGCGCAGCGACTTCGGCTCAGGCACCACGAAGCCGGCCTTCTCGCCGTGCTCGACCATCATCTGCGTGGTCGGCAGGCGGCCGCCGGGGAAGATCTCCGTGATGATGAACTTGATGAACCGGGCCAGCTCGAACGTGAGCTTCTTACCGCGCTCGGCCAGGTCGTAAGGGTGGTAGCCGACGCTGCTCTGGATGGTCATCCGGCCGTCGTCGGGAAGGATGTCGAAGCAGGTCTTGAAGAAGTCGTCATAGCGCTCGAAGCCGAAGTGCTCGAAGGCCTCGATCGAAACGATCCGGTCGACGGGGGAGTGGAACTGCTCCCACCCCTCCAGCCGCACATCGAACGTCCGCTCGCTGTTGAGATTGCCCAGCAGTTGGTCGCAGTAGGCCTTCTGGTTCTTCGACAGCGTCAGGCCGATGACGTTGACGTCGTACTTCTCCATCGCCCGCTGCAGGGTCAGGCCCCATCCGCAGCCGACCTCGAGCAGCGTCATACCGGGCTTGAGGTCCAGCGCGTCGAGGTGCTGATCCACATTGGCGATCTGGGCCTCGGACAGCGTCACGTGGGGGCTGGTGAAGAAGGCGCAGCTGTACTTGCGCGTCGGATCCTGGAAGACCCCGAAGAAGTCGTCGGACAGGTCGTAGTGGTGCTGGATGTCCTCGAAGTGAGGAGTCATATCCTTCGTGCCGGTGGAATTGTCAGACATGATTCGCTAGTTGGCCTTCCTGGTGACGTGTACGGATTCGCCACGTGGTCTGGTCGTACACCCTAGCGTTTGGCGCGGGTCTGCCCCTAATTCGACGCCTGTTTGGCGAGCGTGAATTGGTTGACGTCGATATAGCCCATCCGAAAGCCCCAGGCGCAGCCTGTTAGGTAGTGCATATAACGGTCGTAGACCTCTTCGGACTGCACGACAATCGCCTCGTCCCGGTGGGCCTCGAGCGCTGAAGACCAGGTGTCCAACGTGCGCGCATAGTGCAACTGCAGCGACTGGCGGCGCGTCAACGTGAAGCCGGCCGGGGTCGCGTGCTCGGAGACCTTCTCGATCGACGGCAGCCGCCCACCTGGGAAGATCTCGGTGAGGATGAACTTCACGAAGCGCGCCACCTCGAAGGTCAGCGGAATCTTACGGTCGGCCATCTGAGGCAGCGTCAACGCGGTGATGGTGTGCAGCAGCATGACACCGTCGTCGGGCAGCGCCTGGTAGGCCATCCTGAAGAAGTCGTCGTAGCGGTCGAAGCCGAAATGTTCGAACGCCCCGATGCTGACGATGCGGTCGACGGGCTCATCGAACTGTTCCCAGCCCCGCAGCATCACCCGCTTGTCGCGCGGGCTGTCCGACTTCGCGAAGATCCTTTCCACATGCGCCTTTTGGTTTTCGCTCAAGGTCAATCCGATGACGTTGACGTCATAACGCTCGATCGCGCGCATCATCGTCGAACCCCAGCCGCAGCCGACGTCGAGAAGCGTCATACCGGGCTGCAGGCCCAGCTTGCCCAGGGCCAGGTCGATTTTCGCGAGCTGCGCTTCTTCCAGCGTCATGTCGTCGCGCTCGAAATAGGCGCAGCTGTACGTCTGGCTGGGATCCAGCCACAGCCGAAAGAATTCATCTGACAGGTCGTAATGTGCCTGTACGTCGTCGAAATGTGGTTCTAACTTGCGGGCGACAGCCATCTTTTCCGGTGCCTTTCTGGGGCGAATCAGCAGCTCCGCCGTCATCTACGTTGACAGCTCGCAAAGCCCTGAAGCACTCGGCTTCGAATGTAGACCTGATTGCTCTCGTTGACTAATTACGAATTACGGATCACAGGCCTTGCGCAGGCGCAAAACACTTACGCCACCGAAAAATTCGTCTTCAGTTCACCGACGATGTCGTCCCACAGTTCGCGCGGCAACTCGTGTCCCATGCCGTCGAAGAGCACCAGGCGCGCGCCCTTGATCGCACGGGCAACAGCGCGTCCGCCGGACGGCCGCATCAGCTTGTCGGCCTTGCCGTGGATGACGACGGTCGGTGCGGTGATCTGACGGTCGTAGTGCAGCAGGCTGCCGCTGCCCATGATCGCGGCGAAGTGGCGGCCGATGCCCGCGGGGTAGTAGGCGCGGTCGTATCCCTCGATGGCCTCGGCCCGGACGCGGTCCGCGGGCGCGGGATAGCCGGGACTGCCGATGATCCCGCTGACCCTGATCGCGTTCTCGATGATCGCTTCGCGGGTCGCGCCCTTAGGCCGCTGCAGGATGGCCAGCAGTTGCTTCGGCCCGGGCGGCGGCAGCACTGGCTGGTTATTGCTCGAGAAGATCACGGCCAGCGTCTTGGTCCGCGTGCTGTGCCTGGCGGCGAAGACCTGCGCGATCATGCCGCCCATCGACGCGCCGACGATGTGCGCGGTGTCGATCTTCAGGTGGTCGAGCAGCGCGCCGGCATCATCGGCCACATCCTCGAGTGTGTACACCGCCGGGCTTTTGAGCCCGAGGAAGGAGCGCGCCATTCGTGGCAGCAGCGGCGCGCCGGAGTGCTGTCCCGTCACCTTCGAAGACAGGCCGACGTCCCGGTTGTCATAGCGGATGACGCGAAGGCCCTGGTTGACGAGCTTCTCGCAGAAGTCCTTGCGCCACAACAGCAATTGCGCACCGAGACCCATGATGAGCAGGACCGCGGGGTCGTTGGGGTCGCCCATGTCCTCGTAGTAGATGTCGAGCTCGCCAGACTTCGCGATGCCGGTGCGGGTCTGCACTACGCTTCGACTTCTTCGGTGTGCTCCCTGCTGACCTCGACCATGAAGTTCGCGAAGTAGCCCGTCAGCTGCGGGTCGGTCATCATCTGCCACTTCGGCGCGAGCAGCTTCATGTAGCGCTCCACATAAAGGAACTGCTTACCGATCAGCACGAGCTCGCGCGGCAGCTTGACGTCATACGCGTCGGCCAGCGTCGAAAGTTGTTTACCGATCTCGGCATAACTCATATCGCCCAGCGACGACATGGTCAGCGGCGTCGCGAACTTCTCCAGATCCTTGGCGGCCTGGGCCTCGGGCTTCATGGTGCCGACGGCGCCCATCAGTACAACGATCTTGCCCGCCGCGGCGTGGTCCTTCTTGACCAATAGCGCGTACACGAGCTCGCGCAGCAGCCAGCGGGTGCGGGGGTCGATGCGGCCCATGATGCCGAAATCGAGGAACACGATCTTGCCGTCAGGGTCGACGAACAGGTTGCCCGCGTGCAGGTCGCCGTGGAACAGGCCGTGCCGCAGCCCACCCTCGAAGACGCTGAACAGCAACGCTTTAACGAGTTCGGTGCCGTCGAACCCGGCCTTGCGGATCGCGGCGGCGTCGTCGATTCGAACACCGGCAACCCGCTCCATGGTGAGCACCCGCGCGCTTGTCAGATCCCAGTAGACCTGCGGCACACGGATGTTCTTGCCCAGCGGCGAGGCGTGCATGTGTGACACCCACGCGTCCATCGACTGCGCCTCGAGCCGGAAGTCCAGTTCCTCGGCGATGTTGTCCGCGAAGTCCGCGACGACGTCCTGCGCCGACAGCCGCTGGCCGAGCTTGGCGAACTCCACCAGGCGCGCACCACGTTTGAGGATCTGCAGGTCGGCCGCGACGCGGCGACGGATGCCGGGTCGCTGGATCTTGACGACGACCTCCTCGCCGCTGTGCAGGGTCGCGTAGTGCACCTGGGCGATTGACGCCGACGCGAACGGCTTCTCGTCGAACGTCGCGAACAGGTTGGCCGGATCGTCGCCGAGCTCCTCGCGGAACAGCTTGTGCACTTCGTCTTCATCGGCCGGCGGGACGGCGTCGAGCAGACTGCGGAACTCGCGGCTCAAATGCTCGCCGAACGCGCCCGGGCTCGACGCGATGATCTGACCGAACTTGACGTAGGTGGGTCCGAGGTCGGCGAACGCCTTCGGGATCTCTTTGATGATCTTCTGCTGCAACGAGCCCTTGCCCGTGAGCTTGCTGACGACTCGCGCGCCAGTGCGGGTGATCTGCCAGCCGGTCGCGCCAACGCGGGCTGCCTCAACCGGTAGCGGTACGCGGTCCAGTCTGGCCACCTCGCGGGATTTCGAGGTACTCATGACGACCAGTCTCTCAAAAACGGCGATGAGCCGCGAAAACGTGTGGACCGGGTCACATATGAGCACAATGCGCAAAACCAGCACATCACGTGTTAGACGACTAGTGCGCACAAGCGCGCCGCAGCGGTCTGCCGCCCGTAGCTTCGGACTCGAGGACGCGTCTGAGGAGCGAGAATGGCCACTTTGGCAACCGAGTCGGGCACATCGATCAAGCGGGTCGCACTCGCCAGCTATGTCGGGTCGGCGATCGAGTACTACGACTTCTACATCTACGGCACAGCCGCCGCCCTCGTGTTCCCCAAGGTGTTCTTTCCGCACCTCGGCACCACGATGGCAACCGTCGCCTCAATGGCCACTTTCGCCGCGGCGTTCCTCTCCCGTCCGATCGGCGCCGCGTTCTTCGGGCACTTCGGTGACCGGCTGGGTCGCAAGTCGACCCTGATCGCCACCCTGTTGATCATGGGACTGTCGACGGTGGCCGTCGGCCTGGTGCCGGGTGCCGCGACGATCGGCATGGCCGCACCGTTGATTCTGTTGACGCTGCGACTCGTGCAGGGGTTCGCGGTCGGCGGCGAGTGGGCAGGCGCGGCGCTGCTGTCCGCGGAGTACGCGCCGGCCGAGGAGCGCGGCCGTTACGGAATGTTCACCCAGATGGGTGTCGGCAGCGGGCTCGTGATGAGCAGCCTGATGTTCCTTCTGGTGAATCAGACGATCGGGGAGGCCAGTCGGGCCTTCCTCGAGTGGGGGTGGCGCATCCCGTTCTTGTTCAGCGCGGTGCTGATCGTCATCGCCATGTATGTGCGGCTGAATGTGGCCGAGACGCCGGTGTTCGCCGAACTTCGGAAGCGTGGCACCGACCGCGCTCCGTTGGCCGACTTGTTCGGCCATCAGCGTCGCGAGGTATTGCTCGCCGCCGGAGCCATGATCGGCTTCTTCGCGCTGGGTTTCATGGGCAACACGTTCATGATGAGTTACGCCCATACCCACATGGGCTTTTCGCCGTCGCTCGTCCTGATGGTCAGCCTGCTCGGCGGTGTGGTGGCGCTGGTATGCAACACGCTCAGCGCGGTGCTGTGCGACAGGTTCGGACGGCGTCGCGTCATCATGGCCGCGTTCGCTGTCGGAGTGCCCTGGTCGTTCGTCGTGCTCCCGCTACTGAACACCGGCAGCACGTTGTGGTTCGCCGTCGCGATCGCGGGCACCTTCGCTGTCGCCGGTTGCGCGTACGGGCCGATGGCGGCGTTCATTCCGGAGATCTTCGCGACGCGCTACCGCTATAGCGGTGCGGGGTTGTCGCTCAACCTCGCCGGGCTGGTCGGTGGCGCAGTGCCGACGATCGCGGCCGCGCCGTTGTTGGCGAGCTACGGCGTGGCATCGGTCGGTGTGATGCTGGCGGCGGTCGTGGCGGTGAGCCTGGTATGCACGGCGCTGCTACCCGAGACGAAAGGTGTTGCGCTGCAGCGTCTCAACTGAAGCTGAGCTCCACCTCTTTGCGGGACAGGACCGGGTCGTCGCCGAGCGTGTATTCCGGCAGCGTGTGCTTCACCGTCGTACCGGACTTGACCCTGGCCTGGGCTTGCCGGAACTCCGGTGCCGGACCCGCCGCGACGTGCAGGCCGTTGATGATGCTCCACACCGCGGCGCGTCTGGCTGTGCGCTCAATGATGTTGGGGTCGCGATGCTGGATCAATTCCTTGGCCCACTTCGGCATCGTGTCACGGATGGCCCAGTCGATGGCGTTGTGCGGCATCGGGAGGTTTGGCCCGGTCGACATCGCCATGCCGTGGGTGACGGCGAGCCGGGGGAGGTACGACTTGAGGCAGTCCAGGGTTTCGGCCTTGGTGGTCGGGAGGTCGGTGCCGCCAAGAGCATGCCCGACGCGCACGAATTCGCCGTAGTAATCGTCGATCTTCTTCCCGCGCAGCGGGTTCGGATGATACAGCTCATGCGCGGTGGCGAGGCCCCAGACGACTGTCGCGTAGTTCCAACGCAGCCACTCCGGATCGTCGGCGTCGTAGGTGGCCCCGTCGGGACGAGTGCCTTTGATGGTGTGGTGCATCGAGCGCACCGACTTGGCGAGTCGCTCCGCGGTCTCGCTCGAGCCGTACGCCGTCCCGATGAAGAACGCCACGGAATGGCCGAGTCGCACGGAGGCGCCCTTGGGGTCGATTTCGGGGACGGCCGTTCCGTCCTTGTCGCGTTTGACAAGTCGCGAATGGTGCATGCCCATCCAGTAGATCGATGGGTCGAGGCGCTCGAGGTACGCGGCGCACTGCAGGCCGAAGATCAGCGCGTGCATATGTGAGTGCACATGCCAGACGGCGCTGCCGGGTCCGAACCAGCCGGGATCGGCGACGGGTGCGGCGAACTCCATGCCCCGGAAGAAATGCTTGCGCACACCCTCGTCGAAGCGCTGGTTCACGAACTGCCCGACCATCTGGTGCGGCAGATACACGGCGGCTCCCCTCTGAGTTCTGGTCACGGCTGTAGCCAGAATACTATTTGGACACGGATGTGACCAGAGTTGGCGCGTGCGGCCTACTCTGTGTTGATGTCCAGTCCGACCCGATGGGCCGGCGTGCCGCTGACCGACCGTCGCGCCGAACGCCGCGCGCAGCTGATCGAGGCTGCGTTCCGCCTGTTCGGTGACGGTGGCGAGGCCGCTGTCGCCGTGCGGTCGGTGTGTCGCGAATGTGGGCTGAACACGCGCTACTTCTACGAAAGTTTCGCGGACACCGACGATCTGCTCGGCGCGGTCTACGACCAAGTCAGCGCCCAGCTCGGGGCGGAGGTGGAGGCGGCGATCAACGCGTCGGGCGATTCACTTCGGGAGCGGACGCAGGCCGGGATCGCCGCAGTGCTCGGGTTCAGTTCCGCCGACCCGCGCCGCGGCCGGATTCTGTTCACCGACGCGCGCGCCAATCCGGTGCTCGCGGCGCGCCGGACGGCCACCCAGGATCTGCTTCGCGAGGGAGTGTTGACCGAGGGCTGGCGGCTGAATCCCGGCTCGGATCCTGTTGCGGCGCAAGTAGGTGCGGCGTTGTACACGGGCGCGATGGCGGAGTTGGCCCAGCAGTGGCTGGCCGGCAACCTCGGCGACGATCTCGATGCGGTGGTCGAGTACGCGGTGCAGACGGTGCTGCGCTGACTATCGAACGTATGTTCTAATGAGGGTATGTCCCTAGATACTCTGGCACCCGGAGCGCAGTCCACCTATTTCGACACGCCAGATCCGGTGGTTCCACCCGTCGCAGAAGAGCCCGTCGCGGAAGAGCAGGTCGAGGAGAAGCCCAAGAAGGCTCCGGCCAGGAAGGGGGCGGCCAAGAAGCCCAAGACGCTCGAGCTGACGCTGACGGTCACCGGTACCGCCGACGGCGAGTGGAAGGCCGAACTGAAGCAGGGCAGCACGTACCGGGCGCGGAATCTCGCGGTGGCGGCCGCTGCGGTCTCTCGCGCTGCGAAGGAACTGCACGAAGATCTGTCAGTCCCGATCGACGAGTTGATCGAGGAGGCGCGTACCCAGCAGGCCGCCAAGGTGGCGGCCCTCGAAGCTGAACTCGAGGCCGCTCGCGCGGCTCTCGCCGAACTGGAGTGAGCCGTGTGACGATCGCGATGCGGTCGTCGTAGCAACGCATTTCGGACGGTCCCGCGCTAGGCGCGGGGCCGTCCGACGCGTCTGGCCGAGCACAAGCAATTTCGGGACCTCCTCCGGGGTATACGTGCCTGGTGCCAAGCTCTGAGCGACAATGTCGCTGAAGTTGGTCATCGCGGTAGTAGTTGAGCGACAAAGTCGCTGTGAGGTTGGCACGCAGATCTATTGGTCCGTGGAGCAGAAGCAGGGAGACGCTGCCCCCATTGCGATATCCATCCACAGACGCCTTGGACACCCAGCGCAAGCCGCCACAGATGTCTGAATCGAATGCCACCGTCGCGTCATGGACGCGCAGAACTCGCGACAACGAAAAGTACTGCAGGGCATCGAACTCCGCTACATGCTCACGGTGAACCTGGACATTCACGGTTCGGCGTCGATCTTCGAGCTGATCGAGCAGCTTGATTACCAGGGCTTTGCGATCCCCGGACGGGCATCGAAAGCAGTGTCCGATGCGTTGCGCTGGGAAATCCGCCGCGGCCGGGTCCGTCGGCTCCGACGTGGCGTCTACGGGCCCGGGCAGATGCCACGCTCCACCCAGCATCACATCCACCAACGGGCTACCCGCACTCCGCGATGAAGCCGATCAAGGCACGCGTCGCTACAGTGACGCCTACTGGGATGGCTTGGATGCTGAGCCTTGAGACTCGGCCTCGAAGTTCTCCGTCAGCGCTTCGACGACGGGACGCCAAACCGGTTGGGGCAGATCGTGTCCCATCCCGTCGACAACGACATAGCGGGCGCCGTCGATGATGCGCGCCAGGTTGCGCCCGTTGCGTGGCCGAACCATCGGATCTTCCGAGCCATGAATGACGACCGTCGGCGCCACGATGCTGCGCGTGTACCGAATCAGGCTCCCGGTACCCAGGATCGCGTCGAACTGGCGCAACATGCCCTGTGGGTAGTCGCTGCGCGCACGCAGATCCTCGACCCGCCGGCGCAATTGGTCAACTGGCGGAAGGAAATTAGGCCCGTTGATGATCGAGATGTTGCGCACCTCCGACGCCAACCTGTCCTCCCATGGCGCGTCCTTACCCGGTCCGCCGAGCGCCAGCCTGATCACCCGCCACCGCGGCAGAGCCGAAAACGCCTTGCCCGAACTCGACATGACGATGCCCAGCGAGCGGACCCGGTCGGCGTGATTACCCGCGAGCACCTGGGCGATCATCCCGCCCATCGACGCCCCGACCACATGCGCGCGGTCGATCTGCAGAAAATCCAGCAGCGCGGCGGCATCGTCGGCCATATCGACCAGCGTGTACGGGACCGGGCTCGTCCGCCCGACCGCGTACCGTGCCACCCGCCGGTACACCGAGCCCTCCGCGCGGTGACCGGCCATCTTCGTCGACAGTCCGATGTCGCGATGGTCGTACCGAATCACCCGATACCCGCGCTCGACCAGCTGCTCGCAGAAGCCGTCCGGCCACATCGGCAGCTGCGCGCCCACGCCCATGATCAGCAGGACGGGCGGCGCTGCAGGGTCACCGAGATCCTCGTAATAGAGCTCGACTTCCCCGCAGACCGCCGTCCCGCTGCGCGTTTGCATACCTAACTGTTTACCGGCTCCTTGCCCCATGGCGTCAGCCACGGTGTCGGCTCCCAGTCCTCAAGCCCTGCCAGCAGCTCGTAAAGGGTTGCCCCGTCGATGCTTTCGCGGATGATGTCGGCCTGACCGGCGTGCCGGGCCAGCTCCTCGATCATGTGAAACAGGACCCATCGCACCGACCACGCCGGGACATCCTTGGGAAACCACGGCACATGCTGGGGAATCGGGACTGCTGCGCCGAGGTCGACAGTCTCGACGAGCCGGATCGTCTCCGCGTTCTGCTCGTCGAACTTGGCGAGCAGCCCTGCCAGTGTCTCGTCCTCGCGCATGATGAACTCGTCTTGATAATCGGCCTGCTGATCTTCCATCGGCCGCTTGTCACTCTCGGTCATCTCCGGCGCAGCGGCGACCCGTTCCATCCAGCCGCGCTGGACGCCGGTCACGTGTTTGATCAGCGCGCCGATCGACAGCGCACTCACCGACGGCGTGGACCGTGCCTGCTCGTCAGTCAAGCCGAACGCCACCGCGTGAAACGCGTAGTGCTGTGCGGCGATGTACTCGCGCAGTCCTGCGCGCTCGTCGGCGATCGGTGGGGGCATCGCGGCCATGCTCAATTTCCCTTCGTGGTGGTGTGGACGTAAAGATCTCGTATACAAGCAATTTCGGCGCCGTGATGGATGACCTCGCGGTTGATGTGCAGAATAAGCGTGGCCATCGGATAGTCGCCATACGGCCCCTCGGCCGGCCCGCACGGCCGCCACAAATCATCTTCGGACAGCGCGCGCACGCCGTCGCTCCAGGTTTGGTACTGCTCGTCGAGCTGACGCAGTGCCGTGGCGGCGTCCGTCGCGTACGACCAGGTCTCGTAACTCGCGTCGGGCGCACCGAAGTGACTGTGGTTGCGCATCGCGAAGACGCCGATGATCACATGCGCCAGCCGCCACGCGATCGTTGTGAACGGCGCCGGCTCGGGCGGGGGATAGACGAAGTCCACGCCGCCGTCGCGGTGAACCGTCCAGCAGTCCGGCACGGGCTGCCAGAAGTACTCGTCGTCGGTCAGGCCCTCCAGCCGCGGCCGCAACGCCTGCGTCCATTGGAAGTCGAGCTGGAAGGCCAACTCCGTGGTCAGGCTCGTCGTCATGTTCATAGGATTACCCTGAAACACATATAGGACAGTTTCAGTCCTATAACCACAGCAGAGTCGAAAACATGGCGGAAACGACCAGCAGGGTGCTGCAGCTTCTCGGGCTGCTGCAGTCGCGGCGGGTGTGGACCGGCGAGGAGCTTGCAGACCGCCTCGGTGTGACGACCCGAAGCGTCCGCCGAGACGTCGACCGGCTGCGTGACCTGGGCTATCCCGTGCACGCCAGTAAGGGTCACGGCGGTGGCTATCAGCTGGGCGCGGGGGCCGCCTTGCCGCCGCTGCTGCTCGATCCCGACGAAGCCGTCGCGATGGCCGTATGCTTGCGGCTCGCGGCGGGCGGCACCGTCGCCGGCGTCGGCGAGTCCGCGCTGAGGGCGCTGAGCAAGCTCGATCAGGTGATGCCGGCGCGGCTGCGATCCCAGGTGGCAGCGGTGCACGACGCCACCGTCACGCTCACTTCGCCATCGTCCGACGACGCCGTCGAACCCGACGTCCTGATGACGCTGGCGCGCGCGTGCCGCGACCGCGAGCACGTGAACTGCGGCTACGTCGACATCCGCGGCAAAGCCACCCAGCGACGACTCGAGCCATATCAATTGGTGACAACCGGCAGGCGCTGGTACCTGCTCGCCTATGACCGCGACAAGCAGGACTGGCGCAGCCTTCGGCTGGACCGGATGGCCGATGTCCGTGCGCTCGGCAGCACATTCGTCGCCCGCGACGCACCGGACGCGGCGAAATATGTCCAACGGTCGATCAGCAGCTCGCCGTACCGCTATGTGGCGCGGGTCCGCTTCAACGCACCAGAAGAAGCCCTGGCGCAACACTTTTCACCGGCATCTGTGACCATCGAAGCCGACGGTCCGAACGCCTGCATCGTCACCACCGGCGCCGACGACCCGGAACGGATGATCTTCTACTTCGCCACCGTCGGCCACGACTTCGAGGTCCTCGAACCACCCGAGGTGGTCCGCGCGGTCGATGCCGTCGCGCAACGGCTCCGCCGCGCCGCCGGGCTTGACTCTCTCCCTGCGGGAGACCCCACCGTGGGGGCATGACAACAAACAAGCAAGCGTGGGATGAACTACCCCCGACCATCACGACCTACCTGGCAGCGCACGAGGCGAAGAACGCGACCACGGCGATCACGTCGTTCACTGCTGACGCGGTCGTGACCGACGAGGGCAACACCTACCGCGGCCGCGACGAGATCGGAGATTGGTTGCGTAATGCGGCGTCAGAGTTCACCTTCACCACCGAGTTCGTCAGCGCCACAACGTCGGAGGCGGGGCACGTCGATGTCCTGCAACATCTGGAAGGCGACTTTCCTGGCGGGGTTGCCGACTTGCACTTCCGCTTCATCATGAACGGTGCTTTGGTCAGCCGACTGGTGATCGAGCCCTGAGCCATGGCGAAAACATGGTTCATCACCGGTGGCACACCCGGCGGATTCGGCATGGCCTTCGCCGAAGCGGCCCTCGAGATCGGCGACAATGTCGTGCTGACGGCACGCCGACCTGATGAATTGCGTTCGTGGACCGAGAAGCACGGCGAACGCGTATTCGTCGTACCCCTCGATGTCACCGACTCCGGGCAGGTGCAGGAGGCAACACGCGCGGCAGAGCAGCATTTCGGCGCTATCGATGTGCTCGTCAACAACGCAGGCCGTGGCTGGTACGGGTCAATCGAGGGCATGGACGAGGCCGATGTGCGGGCGATGTTCGACTTGAACTTCTTCGGCATGCTCTCGGTCATCCGGGCGGTTCTGCCGGGTATGCGCGACCGCGGCAGCGGGTGGGTCGTCAACATCTCGTCGGTGGCGGGTCTGCTGGGTGCGAGCGGGTTCGGCTACTACAGTGCCAGCAAGTTTGCCGTCGAAGCCGTCACCGAAGTACTCCGGGAAGAAGTTGCGCCGCAGGGCATCCGCGTGATGGCCGTCGAACCGGGAGCATTTCGCACGCGGGCCTACGCCGGCTTCGCCGACGAACCAATCACCGAGACCATCCGTGCGTACCGACCCATGCTGGAGCAGGTGCGCCAAGGGTTCATCGAGCAGAACGGTGTGCAGCCCGGCGACCCGGCGCGTGGCGCACGCGCGGTGATTGCGGCGATGGCTCAGGAGCAGCCGCCGCGGCGGCTGGTTCTCGGCAGCGACGCATTCGACGATGTGATGGCCTCCCTCGAGGGGGCCTTGGCCGATATCCGAGCGAGCGAACCACTCTCGCGCGGTGCTGATTTCCCCCGCTAGGACCGTGCGAGACGGAACACCGGCCAGCCGATCTCGGTACGCCAGGTCGCCGGGTCAGAGGTGTCGCGCGGTCCCACCGTGTATGTCTCCTGAATGGGGCCGTCCACAGCCAGCGCGTGACTGACCACCCACGCGCCGAGTCGACCGTAGGTGACATCGATATCGTCGTGCGGGCCCGGATGGACCGTGACAGCGAGCTCGGCCGCTGCCAACTCGACAACCTCGATCCGGCCGGAGGCGCGGGGCGCCCGAACGGGTCGGTACACGGCCATCGCGCCGGCGCCGTCGGTGAACAACTCATTGGCGTAGTGCCCGCCGGGCGGACCCGTCCGCTCCGCCGGCGGAAACGCCGTGTCCAACTCGGCCATCGCGGAGTCGTACCAATCGAGTGAATCAGTAAGCTGCACAACAACTTTGATAGCCACCACTGTGCGAGCGGGCATCGATCTCAACTCGATGCCGAACTCGTCGGGATCGGGACGCAGCAGCCGCCGCAGCGACACCACGGCCGCCTGGGTGCGGTCCAGCTCGGCCTCGAGGCGGCGCAGGTGCCCCGCGATCACCTCGGCGCGCTGCTGCGGATCACCTGCGGCGAGGATGGACTCGACCTCGGCCAGCGGCACGTCGAGCTGCCGCAACTGATAGATGACCTGAGCAGTCGGGATCTGCTCGGCCGTGTAGTACCGATAACCGGTGGACGGATCGACCGTGTCCGGCTCCAGGAGTCCGCCCGCATGGTAGCGCCGCAATGTGCGCACACTCAGCCGCGACAATGTGGCGAACTCCCCGATGGTCAGGCCAGAGCGCATGGAAGTGAACTTAGCCTCGACCTCCGTCAGTCACTGAGCCTGAGGCGGTCGGCAAGGAACAGGAATGCCGTCGCGAAATCGTTGTCCTTCGTCGCAGTCCGCAGATGGTCCCAGTCGACCTGCTCGCGGACCGCGCGTACGCCGGGTATCAACGCCGCGAAATCGCAGTTGTGCTCGTTGAGAGCGTTGAGCTTCTCGGTCAACACGTACGTCGGCGCGAGCACCCGCATTCTGATCGCGAGCACGTCGAACTCCTCCGCGACCTCGATCGCCTCGGCCTCGACCGGCACCCCGTTGAGGCGGTGCAGCACGTCGATCACGAAATCGTTGCCGACGCACGCCTTGAACAGCCAGTCCTCGGGCGTTCGCTCGATGTTGAATCCGGCCGCCCGCAGTGTGGCGGCCGCCTGTTCCGTGTCGGCCTCTGCGACCACGAAGTCCACGTCGTGCACGGGTTCGGGCGCCCCGAACACCCACAACGCGTAGCTGCCGGCCAGCGCGAAATCCGGACCCTGCGCGCGCAAGGCAGACGCAGCACGTTTGAGTGCGTCGCGGAGATGGTCGTTTCGTGCGGGCACGGGTCTCCTGATCGGCTGACGGCTATTACGGGTATGTGAGTACCCATGCGGATGGCCACCTTCAACATCCTGCACGGACGCAGCGTCCACGACGGGCTCGTGCACCGCGACAGGCTTGTCGACGCGATCCGGCAACTCGATCCCGACATCCTCGCGCTCCAGGAAGTGGACCTCGACCAACCCCGCTCCGGGAGGTCCGATCTGACCGCCGTCGCCGCGGCCGCGATGGAGGCGAACAGTCATCGATTCGTCGCCGCCATCGCGGGCACGCCCGGCGCGACGTGGATGGCCGCGACGGGCCGCGAACAGCCGGGCACCGCCGCCTACGGCATCGCGTTGCTGTCGCGCTATCCCGCCGATGCCTGGCAGGTGGTGCGGCTGCCCCGGATCCCGATGAAGTTTCCGATGTACCTGCGCGCTCCGAATCGCGTGCAGGTCGTCAACGAGGAACCGCGGGCGGCCGTGCTGGCGCAGTTGGACACCCCCGTCGGCCCGCTGACCGTCGCCAACACCCACCTGTCGTTCGTGCCTGGCTGGAACCGACGGCAGCTTCGGCTGCTCATGCGCGACCTCCATGGCTTCCCCGGCCCGCACGTCCTGATGGGCGATCTGAACATGACGCCGGTCAAAGCCGGCCGGTTGAGTGGCCTGCGCGCGCTTGGCGAGGCGGCGACGTTCCCGGCCGACGCACCAGAAACGCAACTCGACCACATCTTGACCGATGACGATGGACTGCGCGTGGACAGCTGCGCCGCGCCCCGGCTGTCGATCTCGGATCACCGAGCGCTGGTCGTTGACATTTCGCGGTCCTAACGCCGACTCGACTGCGTAGGGTTTTGGAGTGCAGTTGATCTCCGCGGAGTCGACGGAGCTATTCACCGGGCCGTCGCACGCACCGCAGCAGTTGGTGCGGGTCGCCTACACCGATGGTGGCGGGAACGTACGCATCGAAGGCGAAGGTCTCACCGGGCGCGCGCAGGCCGGCCCCGGCGACGGCAGCATCGAGGTGCCCGTCGTGGTGACCGATCCCGTCATCGGCGAGCAGCGCGATGCGCGGGTGGTCGGCGGGGACAGCATCACCGGATTCGTGTTCACCGTCGCCGAGCCCGGCTGGACGATGCACATGATCAGCCACTTCCACTACGACCCCGTGTGGTGGAACACCCAGGCGGCCTACACCAGCGTGTGGTCCGAAGACCCGCCCGGCCGCTGCAGGCAGACCAACGGCTTCGACCTGGTGCGCGCCCACCTCGAAATGGCGCGGCGCGAACCCGAATACAAGTTCGTGCTCGCCGAGGTCGACTACCTCAAGCCGTTTTGGGATACGCACCCCGAGGACCGCGCGGACCTGCGCAGGTTCATCGCCGACGGTCGCGTCGAGATCATGGGTGGCACTTACAACGAGCCCAACACGAATTTGACCAGCCCGGAGACCACCATCCGGAACTTCGTGCACGGCATCGGTTTTCAGCGCGACGTCCTTGGCGCCGACCCGGCCACCGCATGGCAGCTCGACGCTTTTGGGCACGATCCTCAGTTCCCCGGTATGGCGGCCGACGCCGGGCTGACCTCCAGTTCGTGGGCGCGCGGCCCGCACCACCAGTGGGGCCCGATGGCCGGTGGCGGCGACCCCGAGCGCATGCAGTTCAGCAGTGAGTTCGAATGGATCGCCCCGTCCGGGCGCGGCTTGCTCACCCATTACATGCCCGCGCACTATGCCGCGGGGTGGTGGATGGACTCGGCGGCGACGCTCGAGGAGGCCGAGGCTGCGACGTACGAACTGTTCTCGGGGCTGAAGAAAGTGGCGCTGACGCGCAACGTGCTGCTGCCCGTCGGCACCGACTACACGCCGCCGAACAAGTGGGTCACGGAGATCCATCGAGACTGGAATGCACGCTACACCTGGCCGAAGTTCGTGTGCGCGTTGCCAAGTGAGTTTTTTGCCGCAGTGCGTGCCGAACTCACCGAGCTTGGCGTCGACGCCTCACCGCAGACGCGCGACATGAACCCGATCTATACCGGCTGCCACGTGTCCTACATCGACACCAAACAGGCCAACCGGGCGACCGAGGACGCGGTGCTCGACGCCGAGAAGTTCGCCGTCTTCGCGGGACTGCTCGGCGGTGCGACATACCCGGAGGCGGCGTTGGCCAAAGCCTGGGTGCAGCTCGTCTACGGTGCACACCACGATGCGATCACCGGCTCGGAGTCCGATCAGGTCTACCTCGACCTGCTGACGGGATGGCGCGACGCGTGGGAGCTGGGCACGACCGCTCGAGACAACGCGTTGACGCTGCTGTCGCGCGCCGTTGAAGGAAGCGTCGTCGTCTGGAACGCGTTGGCGCACAAGCGCAGTGACATTGTAAGCGCCCGTTTCAACGAACCCGTCGCGCCCGGTGTTCAGGTGTTCGACTCGGACGGCGCCGAGCTGCCCGCCCACGTCGAACACGGCGGCCGGGTGGTCCGTTGGTTGGCACGCGAAGTGCCGTCGCTGGGCTGGCAGTCCTACCGGCTGACGTCCGTGGCAGCAGACACTGACGGCTGGAAGCCGTTGGACGGGAACGTGATCAGCAACGACCACTACCGCGTTCGCGTCGAGCCCGAACGCGGCGGTGGAGTGATCTCCCTGATCGAGACCGCGTCGGACCGAGAGTTGATCGCCGACGGGGAGGTCGGCAACGAGCTCGCGGTCTACGACGAATACCCTGCCCATCCCGAGGCAGGCGAAGGACCATGGCACCTGCTGCCCAGGGGTCCCGTCGTCTGTTCGTCGGCGGCCCGAGCCGAAGTTCAGGCATACCGCGGGCCCCTCGGTGAGCGACTGGTCGTGAACGGTCGCATCGGGGATTTGTTGCGCTATACGCAGACTCTCACGCTCTGGAATGACGTCGCGCGGGTCGAATGCAGCACCACCGTCGACGAGTTCACCGGCGAAAACCGCCTGCTTCGACTCCGCTGGCCGTGTCCGGTGCCCGGCGCGCTACCGGTCAGCGAGGTCGGGGACGCGGTGATCGGCCGCGGCTTCGGCCTGCTGCACGACAAGGGCGAGGAGTCGGCCGTCGACTCCGCGGTGTACCCGTGGACACTCGACAACCCGGCGTACGGCTGGTTCGGGCTGTCGTCCGCGGCGCGGGTACGGGTCGGTGACGGTGTGCGCGCGGTGTCGGTGGCCGAGGTCGTGTCTCCGAAGGAATCGGCGTCGTCACCGCTGGCGCGCCCGCTGATGGTCGCTCTCGCCCGCGCGGGCGTCACCGCGACCTGCAGCGGCGCCGAACGTCCGCGCTACGGTGACCTCGGCGTGGACTCGAACCTGCCGGACGCGCGCATCGCGCTCGGCGGACCCGACGAGAATGGTTTCACCGCAGCAGTTTTGGCTGAGGCAGACGCCGTCTACACCGAAGAGCTGGAACGGCAGCTGACGGCAACCGGCAGGGCCAGAGTCTGGGTGCCGCCTACCGCTTCACTGGCCGACGAGTGGGTGCCGGGCGCGGATCTGCGTCCGGTGCGGGCGCTGCCGGTACTCATCATTGCGGGAGCGGAACTCGAGGCTGCCGTCGAGTCGGTTGTCGAGGACCTCGCCGACTTCGAGATCGCCGTGGACCAAACCGCACCAGCCGGACTGGAGCCGTTCGAGGCGCGCACTATTGCGGTGCTCAACCGCGGAATGCCAGGATTTGCGATCGATTCGGACGGCACGCTGCACACCTCGCTGATGCGCTCGTGCACCGGTTGGCCGTCGGGAACCTGGATCGACCCGCCCCGGCGCACCGCACCCGACGGATCCAACTTTCAACTTCAGCACTGGACCCACACCTTCGAGTACGCGGTGGTCTCCGGTGACGGCGATTGGCGTCAAGCCGAGATCCCGGCTCGCAGCGCCGAGTTCTCCCGCCCGCCGCTGGCGGTTACCGAAAACGTCCACGCCGCAGGCGGTCTGCCGCCGTGGGGGTCGCTGCTGGAGATCGAGCCGGCGGGGACCGTGCAGCTGGGAGCGTTGAAGGCGGCGGGCAACCCGCTGACGGGCGGCAGCGCCCGGCACGTACAGCCGACCGACGGTGTCGCGGTGCGCCTCGTCGAAACCTCCGGTGCGGCAACCACGGTGGAAGTTCGCTCCGGACTGCGCCGGGTGTCGGCGGGCGCCCGCGTCGACCTTCTCGAACAGCCTCGAGTTCAGCAAGTGTCGGACGAACTCGCCTTGCACGGTTTCGAGATCGCCACCGTGTTGACCCGACTGAACATGCCGCAGGTATTGGAGGCCGATCACACGGTGCTGGCACCCGACGCGGAGGCGGCACAACCGCTGTACGCGCGGTATTGGCTGCACAACCGCGGACCCGCTCCGCTGGGCGGCTTGCCTGCCGTCGCGCACTTGCATCCGCAGCGCATTGGCGTCGAAACGAATTCCCAAGCGCAGCTGCGGCTTACAATCGCCAGCGACTGTAGCGATGCGGTGCTCCACGGCAGGGTGCGACTGCTGTGCCCGGACGGCTGGGCCAGCGATCCGCATCAGCTCCCGTTCATGCTGCCGCCGGGTGAGCATCTGGCGACCGATGTCGTCCTGAACGCTCCGCCGAATGCGGCGCCGGGCCTGTATCCGATCCGGGCGGAACTCGCACTGACCGGAAACCACGTATCGATGCCGCCATCGTGGCGCCAGGTGGTGGAGGACGTGTGTGTCGTATCCGTGGCGGCACCGCCGGAGGACAGGCTGCTGCGCATCGTCACCGACCCGCGGCCCGTCGACATCAAGGCGGGTGAACGCGCCGAGCTGAAAGTCGGCATCGCCACCGACGCGTACGCGGACATCGCGGTGGAAGCACACCTGATCAGCCCGTGGGGAACCTGGGAGTGGATGGGGCCGCCGGCGTCAGGTATCGAGCTCGCCGCGCGCGGCACGGCCGAGCTGAGCTTCGACGTCGCGCCGCCGGTGTGGGTGGAACCCGGCGAATGGTGGGCCCTGATCCGAGTCGCCGGCGCCGGGCAGCTGCTGTACACCGAGGCGGTCAAGGTGACTGTCGCATGACAATCGCTGCGACGGTCGACGGGGTGCCGGTATCGGTCCACGAGGTCGACGCACGCGAAGCGCAGCTGCGGTCGTCACGCTCGGCGTCGTCGTTGCCGCGCCCCGGCACCAGCGAGGGACGACAGCTAAGACGTTGGCTGACACAGCTTCTCGTCACCGAACGGGTGGTAGCCGCGGAGGTCGCCGTGCGCGGACTCAGTGCCGACGGTGCGCCGCGCGAGGACGATCTGCTGCCGGACATGACCGTGCGACTCGAGCTCGGCAGCGTGGCGGCGTCCGTGCTGAGCGACCCGTTGGTGCGGGCGCTGTTCGAGGACGTGACCGAAGCCGTTGACGTGACCGGCGAGGCCGTCGCGGCATACGAGGCACGCAACCCGTCGCGCTTCGGCGACACCGCAAGCGTCGCCGAACACCTGCGCGCTGCGGCCAAGCGCCGTGCGTTCCGGCTGTGGCTGGATGCCCGGTGTGCCGCCGTCGTCCAGTTGGCGCCCGGCTACGAGCATCCCGGCGATCCCCGTCAGCCCGACAACACCCACCGGCACTGATGACCACAACACTCGCAATCGACATCGGCGGTACGAAGATCGCCGCGGGCCTCGTCGACGACGAGGGCACACTGGTGCATCAGGCGAAGTTGCCGACGCCAGACGGTGACGCGGAGGCGATCTGGGCAGTGGTCGAATCGCTTGTCGCCGAGGCATTGTCGAGGGCACACGGGACCGTGCGCGGCGTCGGGATCGCGTCGGCCGGTCCGATCGATGTGCCCGCCGGCACTGTCAGCCCGATCAACGTCACCGAGTGGAAGCGCTTTCCGATCGTCGAGAAGGTGGCCGCGGTCGTCGATGCGCCTGTACGGCTTGGCGGAGACGGGCTGTGCATGGCGATGGGGGAGCGGTGGCGCGGTGCGGGTCGCGGCGCCGAGTTCGTGCTCGGCATGGTGGTGTCCACCGGAGTCGGCGGCGGGCTGGTGCTCGACGGGGTGCCGTACGACGGTCGCACCGGCAACGCAGGACACGTCGGCCATGTCGTCGTCGACCCGGACGGTCTGCCATGCACGTGCGGTGGCCGCGGTTGCGTCGAGACGGTCGCGGGCGGGCCACGAATGGCGCAGTGGGCCAGGGAGCAGGGCTGGGATGCGCCCGCTGAGGCCGACGCCAAGGAACTGGCCGATGCCGCGACCGCCGGCAATGCCATCGCATTGCGAGCGTTCGAACGCGGTGCGACGGCCGTGGCGGCGATGATCGCGTCCGTCGGTGCGGTCTGCGACCTCGATCTCGTCGTGATCGGTGGCGGTGTGGCCAAAGCCGGCGCGCTGCTGTTCGACCCGCTGCGCGCAGCGCTGGACACCTACGCGGGGCTGGACTTCATCCGCGATCTGCGGGTGGTGCCCGCTGAACTCGGCGGTGACGCCGGACTCGTCGGGGCCGCAGCGTTGGTGGTTGGTGCCTGAGAGCCTCTGCGGGCCATGTGCTTTCGACCCCACGCGCACAGCCCCTCCAGCACCGGCGCAAGTGTCATTCCGTACTTCGATATCGAGTAGTGCACGCACGGCGGCACGGTCTGGGCATCGTGGCGCTCGATGATGCCGGCGTCGACCAGCTCCCGCAGATGGCGAATGAGCATCCGCTCGGTGATATCGGGAATGCTGCGACGAAGCTCGGATGTGCGCATCGGGCCGTCCTGGAGTCGCCACAGGATCGTGCCTTTCCACCGTCCGTCGATGACTGTCAGCGCGGTGTCGATGGGGCACTCGTTGACGCCCTTCTTGGATACCGCCATCGTCGCCCCTAAGCTGACAAATTTGTCAGTACCTTGTTTTTTGACAGCATAGCCTGCACGGTCGAGGCATGAGGGAAATCATCGAGATCGTGGCCCTGGCGATCGCAGGTCCGATGGTCGGCGTCGAGATCGCCGTCGGCGCGTTCACCAATCCCATCCTGGGTCGGCTGCCAGACGACGCGTTCCGGCAGGCGCGCAGCGACGGCAGTCGGCTCCTGGGTCGCGTCATGCCGTTCTGGTACATCGCGACGTTCGTGGTGTTGATCGTCGCGGCGTTCCTCACCTGGGAGAACTGGCTCATCATCGCGGCGGCCGCCGTGCTGGGCGTCGTGGTGCTGATGACGGTCACGCTCATGGTGCCCATCAACAACCGCATCGGAGGCTGGACCGACGCCGTCGATCGTGATCTGGCGCGGCGCTGGGACCGATTGCACGGGCTGCGGGTGATCCTGCTGCTCGCGATGGTGGTGCTGCTGGCTGCCGGCGTCTCGAAGTAGGAACTGAAGTAGCGGGCATCATGTGGGCATGCGAGTCGGAGCGGTATTCCCCCAGACCGAGCTGGGCGGCGACGTCGGCGCGGTCCGCGCCTACGGCCAGGGTGTCGAAGCCCTCGGATATGACCACCTGCTCGCCTACGACCACGTCGTGGGTGCCGACCCCGCCGTGCACGTCGGGTGGGACGGGTACTACGACGTCGACACCACGTTTCACGAACCGTTTGTGATGTTCGGATACCTCGCCGCGGCCACCACGACGCTCGAATTCGTCACCGGCGTCCTCATTCTCCCGCAACGCCAGACCGCACTGGTCGCCAAGCAGGCCGCCGAAGTCGACCTGTTGGCACAGGGCAGGTTCCGGCTCGGCGTCGGAATCGGTTGGAACGAAGTCGAGTACGACGTCCTCGGTGAGGACTTCAGCGTGCGGGGTGCGCGGTCCGAGGAACAGATCGAGCTCATGCGACGGCTGTGGACCGAGCGCAGCGTCATGTTCGAGGGCAGGTTCGACATCGTCAAGGGTGCAGGCATCGCACCGCTACCGGTGCAACGTCCGATCCCGGTCTGGATCGGCGCGGGGTCGGTGAGGGGGTACGAACGGGCCGGGCGGATCGCAGACGGGTGGTTCCCGATGATGGGCCCGGGCCCGAAGCTCGACGAGGCCCGCGCGGTGGTCCGTCATGCCGCGGTCGCCGCGGGACGCGACCCGGATGCGCTGGGGATGCAGGGCCAGGTGCGATCGGCGATCGACCCCGACGGCGCCGCGGTAGAACTGGCCGCATGGGGTGAGGCGGGCGCGACCCACGTCGCGGTCAGCACCATGGGCCACGGCCTGACCACCGTCGACGACCATTTGGCCGCCCTGGAGGCCATCTCCGGCCGTTTTGGCTGATCGGCGGGTCGTCAGCTATATTTGTCGGCGTTCTACCGAAGACCGTTGGTCACCGAGAAATCGGTTGAAGGTCCGGGACTACCCGGCGGCCCACGCAGGAGGACGAGGCTGAAGCTTTTTCGCGAGCTTTTGGAACACGCCCCGACCTGTCTGCGTCGGGGCGTTCGTCATTTCCGGACGTGATACCTCTCGGCTCCCTCGGTCCCCATCTACGAGGAGGCATGCATGGCCAAGGCTGAAAAGGCCACCGCGGTTGCCGACATCGCCGAGCAGTTCAAGGACTCGACGGCGACGCTCGTCACCGAGTACCGCGGCCTGACGGTTGCCAACCTCAAGGACCTGCGCCGTTCGCTCGGTGAATCCGCCACTTACACAGTCGCCAAGAACACGCTGGTCAAGCGTGCTGCGGCGGAGGCGGGCATCGAGGGCCTCGACGAGCTTTTCGTCGGACCCACCGCGATCGCGTTCGTCAAGGGTGAAGCCGTCGACGCCGCCAAGGCGATCAAGAAGTTCGCCAAGGACAACAAGGCGCTCGTCATCAAGGGCGGCTACATGGATGGCCGCGCCCTGAGTGTTTCCGAGGTCGAGAAGATCGCTGACCTGGAATCGCGCGAGGTGCTGCTGGCCAAGCTGGCCGGCGCAATGAAGGCCAATCTGTCGAAGGCCGCCGGCTTGTTCACTGCGCAGCAGGCGCAAGCTGCCCGGCTGTTCGCCGCACTACAAGAGAAGAAAGCTGCCGAGGCACCCGCCGAAGCCGCATCCGAGAGCCCGGCGCCGTCCGACGACGCCGCCGAATAAAGCCACCAAAACCCACACGTAAGTAAGTAAGAAAGGTTCAACCATGGCCAAGCTGTCCACCGACGACCTGCTCGACGCGTTCAAGGAACTGACGCTGCTGGAGCTCTCTGAGTTCGTCAAGAAGTTCGAGGAGACCTTCGAGGTCACCGCTGCCGCTCCGGTCGCCGTCGCGGCTGCCGGCCCAGCCGCCGGTGGTGCACCGGCCGAGGCCGCCGATGAGCAGTCCGAGTTCGACGTCATCCTCGAGGGTGCCGGCGACAAGAAGATCGGCGTGATCAAGGTCGTCCGCGAGATCGTCTCCGGCCTGGGCCTCAAGGAGGCCAAGGACCTCGTCGACGGCGCTCCCAAGCCGCTGCTCGAGAAGGTCGCCAAGGAGGCCGCCGAGGAAGCCAAGACCAAGCTCGAGGCTGCCGGCGCGACGGTCACCGTCAAGTAATTCAGCACAATCTGTGGGGTCGGTCCGGAATCGGGCCGGCCCCACAGTTGTGTGCGGGCCTGTCTGAGGGCATATGTATGTAGTGCCAAGCTCCGAGCGACAATGTCGCTGAAGTTGGTCGCTGCGGTAGTAGTTGAGCGACAAAGTCGCTATGAGGTTGGCACGCAGGCATATTGGCCGCCGTACTGGTCCGTAGCATCACGGTAACTCGACCTTGCTGGAAGCCATCGGCCGTCGACCTTCTCCATCGTCATTTTGATGCGACTGCGATCGATGCGCGGAGCGCAGCCACCGTGCCGTGCGCGGCGGCCTTGTTGTCCAACTGCGTACTTCGTTGCCGCATCGAGGGCTTCTTCGGGCATAACGGCGCCTGCGCGACGGGTCGGACACATACTGCTGCCACCACGATGCATCTCCGCAAAAGTTAAGCAGCATTCAGAAACTGAACCGTTTGATCAACGCAGCGCGCGTCGTAGCCGAGGACGCTGTTGACAGCGCTGCTTCGAGGTATCTGACGCGGACGTAGCTATTCGGATACCCCGCGTCGCGAGAGGAAGCCAGCGTTGCGGCGTGGATTCCGCAAACGGCCCCGATGAGCGTCCCCGGCGCCGCGCGTCGAGTAGTCGAGTTCGCCGACCACACCGGCGCTGACGTGCGGGTTAATTCCAATCCGGAGCATCGGCGGTATCGGACGTGACACATCCCCAGTGCTGAGTATCGGCGTACGCTACAGTGACTCAAGCCACAGGCGGTAGCCCTGTGGCCTGCGACATTGGCGGAAGGATCCCCGCGTGGGCATTGGAATTCAGGTTGAGGGACTCACCAAGTCCTTCGGTCCCCAGCGAATCTGGGAAGACGTCACGCTGGAGATCCCGGCAGGTGAGGTCAGCGTTCTGCTCGGCCCGTCCGGTACCGGTAAGTCGGTCTTCCTCAAGTCACTGATCGGTCTTCTGCGGCCCGAGCGCGGCAAGATCATCGTCGACGGCACCAACATCATCGAGTGCACGGCCAAGGAGCTCTACGAGATCCGCACGCTGTTCGGCGTCATGTTCCAGGACGGCGCCCTGTTCGGCTCGATGAGCCTGTACGACAACACTGCTTTCCCCTTGCGTGAGCACACCAAGAAGAAGGAAAGCGAGATCCGCAACATCGTCATGGAGAAGCTCGACCTCGTCGGTCTGGGTGGTGACGAGAACAAATTCCCCGGTGAGATCTCCGGCGGTATGCGCAAGCGTGCCGGTCTGGCCCGCTCGTTGGTGCTGGATCCGCAGATCATCCTCTGCGACGAGCCGGACTCCGGTCTGGACCCCGTTCGTACCGCGTACCTGAGCCAGCTGCTCATCGACATCAACGCGCAGATCGACTGCACGATCCTGATCGTGACGCACAACATCAACATCGCGCGGACCGTGCCGGACAACATGGGCATGCTCTTCCGTAAGCACCTGGTGATGTTCGGTCCCCGCGAGGTGCTGCTGACCAGTGACGAGCCGGTCGTGCGGCAGTTCCTCAACGGCCGCCGTATCGGCCCGATCGGTATGTCGGAGGAGAAGGACGAGTCCACGATGGCCGAGGAGCAGGCCATGATGGAAGCCGGCCACCACGACGGTGGTGTCGAGGAGATCGAAGGCGTGCCGCCGCAGATCCAGGCCACCCCGGGTATGCCCGAACGTCAGGCCGTTGGCCGTCGCCAGGCCCGCGTCCGCGAGCTGATGCACACCCTGCCGCCCGCCGCGCAGGAAGCGATCCGCGACGACCTCGAAGGCACCCACAAGTACCAGTCGCATGAGTTCGCAACCCAGGAAGCTTCGGTGCGGGGCCGCCATCAGGATGACGACGCGCCTACCGGCGTCATCCCGACGGTCGACAGCCCGACGGTCGAGACCAGGACTGTCGAGAGGTAAAACGTCGTGGGCGTCGAGCACAAGCCGACGTTCTGCCGGATCTGCGAGCCGCTCTGCGGCATGATCGCGACCGTCGAAGATGGTCGTCTCACTGCGCTGCGCCCCGATAAGGAGCATCCGCTCTCGGCGGGTTTCGCCTGCCAGAAGGGCATTGCGTTCAGCGAGATCGTCAACGATCCCGATCGCGTCACCGAACCGCTGCGACGCACGGCGAACGGGTTCGAACCGGTCAGCTGGGACGAGGCGATGTCCGATATCACCGCCCGGCTGACCGATATCCATCGCAGGCACGGATCCGGTGCCGTCGGCTGGTACTACGGCAACCCGGGTGCATTCAGCTACAGCCACACGCTGAGCCTGACCAGCCTCATGCTCGGATTCGGTCCCAAGTTGCATGTGTTCACGGCAGGCAGCCAAGACGTCAACAATCGATTCGTGGCCAGTCAGCTCCTGTACGGCACGCCGCTCGCGCTCCCGGTGCCCGACGTTCTTCGCGCCGACCTGCTCGTCGTGATCGGCGCCAATCCCGTTGTGTCCCACGGCAGTGTGCTGACCGTGCCGCGGATCAAGGACCGTATGCACGACATCGTCAAGCGTGGTGGCCGCGTGCTCGTCGTCGATCCGCGCAAGACGGAGACCGCCGCACAGTTCGAATGGCTTGGCATCGTTCCCGACGGCGACGCCTACCTGTTGCTGTCGCTGCTGCAGGTGATGTTCAGCGAGAACCTCGTCGACCGTGGCCGGCTGGCGCGCCAGGCCGACGGCGATGCGTGGCTCGAGGTGCTGGCCCAGCCGTTCAGTCCCGAGGCAACGGCGCCGCGGACCGGCATCGACCCGGACACCGTGCGCTCCCTGGCCCGCGACCTGGTCCGCACCGAGCGCGCCGCAGTGTACGGACGCGTCGGCACCAGCATCGGCGAAAACGGCACGCTGACAACGTATTTGCTCGATGCGGTCAACCTGGCGGCAGGCAATCTCGACGTGGCGGGCGGCAGCATGTTCGGCCGCTTGGGGTTGCCAGGCGAGCGCTGGCTGGGTATGGCCGGCGGCGCGCTGCTGCGCGCGATCTACTCCCGCAGGCGCTCGCGCATCGGCGGTTTCCCGTCAGTGCTGGGATCAGAGCCCGCCGGGGTGATGGCCAAGGAGATCGCCACGGCGGGACGTGGTCAGGTCAAGGCGCTGTTCGTCAGCGCGGGCAACCCGGTGCTGTCGGTCCCCGACGGCAACGAGTTGGAGACAGCGCTGGAGTCCTTGGACCTGATGGTCGGCATCGACCTGTACGTCAACGAGACGCTCGCGCATTGCGATTACGTCTTGCCCGCCGCGTCGATGTACGAGCGCGACGACTTCCCGCTGCCCTTCCAGACACTGCAGCCGACACCGTTCCGTCAGGCCACCGAACCCGTGATCGACCCGATGGGCCAAGCCCGCCCAGAGTGGGAGATCATCGACGATCTCGCCGCGCGGCTGCGGCGCCGCACACCCGGCTTCGCGATGCTGGCGGGGGCCCGAAAGATGTTCTCACTCTTCGGGGTTCGACCGACCCCGCGCCTCCTGGTCGACGCGGTCATCCGGTTGGGCGAGGCCGGCGACAGGTTCGGGCTGCGTCGGGGTGGCTTGTCCTTCGCCCGGCTGGCCGCAGAACATCCGCATGGCTACGTGCTGGCGCCGAATCTGCGTGCGGGCGTGCTCGGCGACACCGTCGTCTACCGCGGCGGACGGGTGAGGCTGCGCCATCAGGAGATCGCCGACGAGGTCGCCAAGCTCGCGCGCCGTGCTGCGCCCGACGCGTATCCGATGCGGCTGATCGGGATGCGCGAGGCCCGCTCGGAGAACTCCTGGCTGCACAACGCGCCGCTGCTGATGCGCGGCGAACGTACCCAACATGCACTCATTCACGTCGACGATGCGGCGGCGGCCAACATCTCCGACGGCGACACCGTGCGCATCGCATCAGCGCACGGCGAGATCCAAGTACCCGTCATCGTCACCAAGGACATCGTCGGGGGCGTCGTGGCGGTTCCGCACGGATGGGGCCACAAGGGTACCGCCGGCTGGCGGCTGGCCAACCGTGCCGGCGGCGCGAACGTCAACGAATTGATGTCCAGCAACCCCGAGGACATCGAGGCGCTGGCCGGTATGGCGCGCCTGACCGGCGTGCCGATTCGTGTGGAGCGGATTGCGCCCTAGCAACCGCCGATATCTGACGGAAGCGTAGATTCTCCCGCGCGTGCCGACCACGCACGCTATCTTTCTCGCGGTCAGCGAACAGGAGAAGTGATGGTCGACCGGTTGTTGGTGTGGTTGGGCACGGGCGTGGTCACCGCGGGTCTCTCGGCGGCGTTGCTGGCCGGGGCTGGTGTCGCGACGGCAACCGACGGCGACTCCTCGGACGGCGGCGGCAAGTCGACTTCAGAATCATCGGATTCCGCTGGCAAGAAGGATGATTCGGCGGCTGGACAGAGCCCAGCGAGCGGCCCGAAGGACGACGACGCAGTCAAGGACGCAGACAAGAAGGGCGATGATCCCGCGGGCCATCAGCCGAACGTCGACGACAACACCGACGGCAACGTCATCGATGGGGACACGAAGGACGACGAGGGTAAGGACGAGACCACCGACGAGACCACCAACCAGGGCGCCCAGGACGAGACCCCCGGCGAGGAGGACGTCAAGGACGAGGAGGTCATCGAAGACGAGATCACCACCGATACCGACGGCGGTGCCGGCGAACTCGTCGACACTGCGAAGCAGCCCGGCGACGGCACCGGTTCGCGCGCGAACGAGGGTCAAGAAAATCAGTCGCAGACGCTGGACCTGAGTCAGACCGTCGTCGGGGATTTCGACTCTGCGACGAAGCTCGCGGGCGAGGACGTCGCCAAGAAAGACGCGTTGATCGACACCGAAACCGAATCGGGGGAAGACCTCACTGTGGTCCCACTGGGGGCCGCGTTCAAGAACCTGACCGAGGAGACGGAGACTCCGGAGTTCGCCGCGGTGATGTTCTCGGCCCCTGAAGCCGCAGAGGTAGGCGCCACGGCGACTGCGCAACCGCTGAACCTTCTGCTCGACTTGGTCGGGACGGTCATCTTCGGTCTGTACGGCCTCGTCACTCAGTTGATCGGCGGACCGCCCGTTCTCCCGCCCGGCAGCAGCGTCTCGGTCTACAGCTCCAGGCTGCGGATCGACTGCGGATGTGCACCCGGAGAGGGGGAGGAAGTCCCTGTCGACTGGTACGTCCCGGAAAACCCCGATCCGGATCGCATCGTCTATCTGCAGCATGGATTCCTGGCGGCTGGCCCCTGGTACAGCTACACCGCCGCGACGCTGGCGGAACAGACGAACAGCATCGTCGTCGCACCGTCGATCACGTCGAACTTCCTCTCATACGACCAGTGCTGGCTCGGCGGGGCGCCGATGCACCAGGCAATGGCCGGCCTGTTCGACCCCAAGAACACGGCGCTCGCCGACAGTCTGGGCGCGACCGAATATGACGGGGAGCTGAAGTGGAACAAGGTCGTGTTGATGGGTCATTCATTGGGCGGCGGTGCGGTCTCGGGTATCGCCGGCTACATGACCGACCCCGTCACCGGCCTCACCGATGATCGACTGGTCGGCGTTGTCCTGCTAGACGGCGTCGGTCTGAACGGCGAAATGGTCAACGACCTAGAGAAGGTCGACAGCCGTGTCCCGATCTACCAGCTTGCTGCCCCTAAGTACATGTGGAACATGTTCGGCAGCGGCACCGCGGCACTGATCGAGGCGCGGCCCGATGCCGAGTTCTACGGCGTGACGCTTGCCGGCGGCTCCCATGTCGACACGATGCGCGGCGGCAACTTTCTGATCCAGTTCTCGCAGCAACTTGTGGCGGGCTTCTCCACACCGCAGAACGTCGCGGCGGCCGAGATGCTGATGGTCGGCTGGGTCAACGACATGTTCGTCGAGCCGGGGGAGCCTCGTAAGGGCATCTATCTGACCACCGGTGAGACGCGCACGATCGACACATCAGCAGGCCAGGCAACATTGGTTGACCTCCCGAACTCGCTCCGCAGGCCGTACCTCCTGAACTTCCTGGAACCGTTCATGGCACTGAGCGGCGGGCTCTTCACCCTCCAGCCCGGTTGTATGCGCGAGTCGACCGGGACGACCGCCGGCTGCGCGCAATCCGTGGCGGTCTGACGGTGATGCCGGCACGCCGCAAACTGGCCCTTAGCGCAAAACTCCACACCAAACGCCGCGTTATCTCTTGACGGAAACGCTGCGAGGGGTCACTCTGTTGGGCAGCATGTATGTGAGGATTCAGGATGCCAGCCAGCGCCTGACTACTTCTGCATGCGGAGGTTGAGGAATACGCCGTCCTGCGGTACTGTTGGACGTTGCGCTGGCTGCATCCTGCCCTCCTAAACCTGGCAACCTGACACATTTGGCCTGAGTCCGCTCAGTGATCTAGTCGTGTGTGCTGTGTCAGGGGGCATTTGGGCTTGATATGGCCAGCCGAACCGACGCAGATACCGCGGCATTTCGGCAAGGGCACAAACCCGGCACCGAATCAGTCGCATGAGGTGCTGGAAGGATGCATCTTGGCAGGGTCCCGCCAATCCAAGTCTTCGCTAGTAGCTACCAATAGCTCCGTACCAGGAGCCCCAAACAGAATTTCCTTTGCAAAGCTCCGTGAGCCGCTCGAGGTTCCGGGGCTACTCGACGTGCAGACCGATTCCTTCGAGTGGCTGATCGGCTCGGAGCGTTGGAAAGAAAACGCCAAGGCTCGCGGCGACGCCGTCGATCCCGTTGGCGGGCTCGAAGAGGTGCTCACCGAGCTTTCGCCGATCGAGGACTTCTCCGGTTCCATGTCGCTGTCCTTCTCGGACCCGCGCTTCGACGAAGTCAAGGCGCCGGTCGACGAGTGCAAAGACAAGGACATGACGTACGCGGCTCCGCTGTTCGTCACGGCTGAGTTCATCAACAACAACACCGGTGAGATCAAGAGCCAGACGGTCTTCATGGGCGACTTCCCGATGATGACCGAGAAGGGCACCTTCATCATCAACGGCACCGAGCGTGTCGTGGTGTCCCAGCTGGTCCGTTCGCCGGGCGTGTACTTCGACGAGAGCATCGACAAGTCCACCGAGAAGACGCTGCACAGCGTCAAGGTGATCCCGGGCCGCGGCGCCTGGCTCGAGTTCGACGTCGACAAGCGCGACACCGTGGGTGTGCGCATCGACCGCAAGCGCCGCCAGCCGGTCACCGTGCTGCTGAAGGCGCTGGGCTGGACCAACGAGCAGATCGTGGAGCGCTTCGGCTTCTCCGAGATCATGATGGGCACCCTGGAGAAGGACAACACCGCAGGCACCGACGAGGCGCTGTTGGACATCTACCGCAAGCTGCGCCCGGGCGAGCCGCCGACCAAGGAGTCCGCGCAGACCCTGCTGGAGAACCTGTTCTTCAAGGAGAAGCGCTACGACCTGGCTCGCGTGGGCCGCTACAAGGTCAACAAGAAGCTGGGCCTCAACGTGGGTCAGCCGATCACCAGCTCGACGCTGACCGAAGAGGACGTCGTCGCGACCATCGAGTACCTGGTGCGGCTGCACCAGGGCGACCAGACGATGACCGCCCCCGGCGGCTCCGAGGTCCCCGTCGAGGTCGATGACATCGACCACTTCGGCAACCGTCGTCTTCGTACCGTCGGCGAGCTGATCCAGAACCAGATCCGCGTGGGCCTGTCCCGCATGGAGCGTGTCGTTCGCGAGCGGATGACGACTCAGGACGTCGAGGCGATCACGCCGCAGACCCTGATCAACATCCGTCCCGTCGTGGCGGCGATCAAGGAGTTCTTCGGCACCAGCCAGCTGTCGCAGTTCATGGACCAGAACAACCCGCTTTCGGGTCTGACCCACAAGCGCCGCCTGTCGGCGCTGGGCCCCGGCGGTCTGTCCCGTGAGCGTGCCGGCCTCGAGGTCCGCGACGTGCACTCCAGCCACTACGGCCGTATGTGCCCGATCGAGACCCCGGAAGGGCCGAACATCGGTCTGATCGGCTCACTGTCGGTGTACGCGCGGGTCAACCCGTTCGGCTTCATCGAGACCCCGTACCGCAAGGTGGTCGACGGTGTCGTCACAGACGACATCGAGTACCTGACCGCCGACGAGGAGGACCGCCACGTCGTGGCGCAGGCCAACTCGCCGATCGACGGCAACGGCCGCTTCGAAGAGGAGCGCGTCCTGGTCCGCCGTAAGGGTGGCGAGGTCGAGTTCGTGTCGGCGTCCGAGGTCGACTACATGGATGTCTCGCCGCGCCAGATGGTATCGGTCGCGACGGCCATGATCCCGTTCCTCGAGCACGACGACGCCAACCGCGCCCTGATGGGTGCCAACATGCAGCGCCAGGCGGTTCCGCTGGTGCGCAGCGAGGCACCGCTGGTCGGCACGGGCATGGAGTTGCGCGCCGCGATCGACGCCGGTGACGTCGTCGTCTCGGACAAGGCCGGTGTGGTCGAGGAGGTCTCCGCCGACTACATCACCGTGATGGCCGACGACGGCACCCGGCACACCTACCGGATGCGCAAGTTCGCGCGGTCCAACCACGGCACCTGCGCCAACCAGCGCCCGATCGTCGACGCCGGCGACCGGGTCGAGAGTGGTCAGGTCATCGCCGACGGTCCCTGCACCGAGAACGGCGAGATGGCGCTCGGCAAGAACCTGCTCGTTGCGGTCATGCCGTGGGAAGGCCACAACTACGAGGACGCGATCATCCTCTCCAACCGTCTGGTTGAGGAGGACGTGCTCACCTCGATTCACATCGAGGAGCACGAGATCGATGCCCGCGACACCAAGCTGGGCGCCGAGGAGATCACCCGGGACATCCCGAACGTCTCCGATGAGGTGCTGGCAGATCTCGACGAGCGTGGCATCGTCCGCATCGGCGCCGAGGTCCGCGACGGCGACATCCTGGTCGGCAAGGTCACCCCGAAGGGTGAGACCGAGCTGACACCGGAGGAGCGACTGCTCCGCGCGATCTTCGGCGAGAAGGCTCGCGAGGTCCGCGACACGTCGCTCAAGGTGCCGCACGGTGAGTCCGGCAAGGTCATCGGCATCCGCGTGTTCTCGCGCGAGGATGACGACGAGCTGCCCGCCGGTGTCAACGAGTTGGTCCGCGTCTACGTTGCGCAGAAGCGCAAGATCTCCGACGGCGACAAGCTGGCCGGACGCCACGGCAACAAGGGCGTCATCGGCAAGATCCTGCCCGTCGAGGACATGCCCTTCCTGCCCGACGGCACGCCCGTCGACATCATCCTGAACACGCACGGTGTGCCGCGACGGATGAACATCGGCCAGATCCTGGAAACCCACCTCGGGTGGGTGGCCAAGGCCGGCTGGAAGGTCGACGGAACGCCCGACTGGGCGGCCAATCTGCCGCAGGAAATGCTGGAGGCCGAGCCGGGAAGCATCGTCTCGACGCCGGTGTTCGACGGCGCGCGGGAGGACGAGCTCCAGGGTCTGCTGAGCTCGACGTTGCCCAACCGCGACGGCATCACGCTCGTCGACCAGGACGGCAAGGCCGAGCTGTTCGACGGCCGCAGTGGTGAACCGTTCCCGTACCCGGTGACGGTCGGCTACATGTACATCCTGAAGCTGCACCACTTGGTGGACGACAAGATCCACGCCCGCTCCACCGGTCCGTACTCGATGATCACCCAGCAGCCGCTCGGTGGTAAGGCGCAGTTCGGTGGTCAGCGGTTCGGCGAGATGGAGTGCTGGGCCATGCAGGCCTACGGCGCGGCGTACACGCTGCAGGAGCTCTTGACCATCAAGTCCGACGACACCGTCGGTCGCGTCAAGGTCTACGAGGCGATCGTCAAGGGCGAGAACATCCCCGAGCCGGGCATTCCCGAGTCGTTCAAGGTGCTGCTCAAGGAGCTTCAGTCGCTGTGCCTCAACGTCGAGGTGCTGTCGTCTGACGGTGCTGCGATCGAGATGCGTGACGGTGACGACGAGGACCTGGAGCGCGCTGCCGCGAACCTGGGAATCAACCTGTCGCGCAATGAATCTGCGTCCGTCGAGGACTTGGCCTAATTTCGATTTCTAGTCCCGCAAGGGGAAAGGGAGTTACGTGCTAGACGTCAACTTCTTCGATGAACTCCGCATCGGTCTAGCGACCGCGGATGACATCCGTAACTGGTCCTTCGGCGAGGTCAAGAAGCCGGAGACCATCAACTACCGCACGCTCAAGCCAGAGAAGGACGGCCTGTTCTGCGAGAAGATCTTCGGACCTACTCGCGACTGGGAGTGCTACTGCGGCAAGTACAAGCGTGTCCGCTTCAAGGGCATCATCTGCGAGCGCTGCGGCGTCGAGGTCACTCGCGCCAAGGTGCGTCGTGAGCGGATGGGCCACATCGAGCTGGCCGCTCCCGTCACGCACATCTGGTACTTCAAGGGTGTGCCGTCGCGGCTCGGGTACCTGCTCGACCTGGCGCCGAAGGATCTCGAGAAGATCATCTACTTCGCGGCCTATGTGATCACGGCTGTCGATGATGAGATGCGGCACAACGAGCTGTCCACGCTCGAGGCCGAGATGGTCGTCGAGAAGAAGGCCGTCGAGGATCAGCGCGATGCCGACCTCGAGGCCCGGGCGCAGAAGCTCGAAGCCGACATGAAGGAGCTCGAGGACGAGGGCGCCAAGTCCGACGTCAAGCGCAAGGTGCGGGACGGTGGCGAGCGCGAGATGCGTCAGCTCCGCGACCGCGCCCAGCGTGAGCTGGATCGGCTCGACGAGATCTGGACCACCTTCACCAAGCTGGCTCCCAAGCAGCTCATCGTCGACGAGGTGCTCTACCGCGAGCTCATCGATCGCTACGGCGAGTACTTCACCGGCGCCATGGGCGCGGAAGCGATCAAGAAGCTCATCGAGACCTTCGACATCGATGCCGAGGCCGAGGAGCTGCGCGAGGTCATCCGTAGTGGCAAGGGCCAGAAGAAGCTTCGCGCACTGAAGCGGCTCAAGGTCGTCGCGGCGTTCCAGTCCAACAGCAATTCGCCGTTGGGCATGGTGCTCGACGCGGTTCCGGTCATCCCGCCGGAGCTGCGCCCCATGGTGCAGCTCGACGGTGGTCGTTTCGCCACGTCGGACCTCAACGACCTGTACCGCCGCGTCATCAACCGCAACAACCGGTTGAAGCGACTCATCGATCTGGGTGCGCCCGAGATCATCGTCAACAACGAGAAGCGCATGCTTCAGGAGTCGGTGGACGCGCTGTTCGACAACGGCCGCCGCGGCCGTCCGGTCACCGGACCGGGCAACCGTCCGCTCAAGTCGCTGTCCGATCTGCTCAAGGGCAAGCAGGGCCGGTTCCGTCAGAACCTGCTCGGCAAGCGCGTCGACTACTCGGGCCGTTCGGTCATCGTGGTCGGCCCGCAGCTGAAGCTGCACCAGTGCGGTCTGCCCAAGCTGATGGCACTCGAGCTGTTCAAGCCGTTCGTGATGAAGCGTCTGGTCGACCTGAACCACGCGCAGAACATCAAGAGCGCCAAGCGCATGGTCGAGCGTCAGCGTCCCCAGGTGTGGGATGTCCTCGAAGAGGTCATCGGTGAGCACCCGGTGCTGCTGAACCGCGCACCGACGCTGCACCGCCTCGGCATCCAGGCTTTCGAGCCGCAGCTGGTGGAGGGCAAGGCAATTCAGCTGCACCCGCTGGTCTGTGAGGCGTTCAACGCCGACTTCGACGGTGACCAGATGGCAGTCCACCTGCCGCTGTCCGCCGAAGCGCAGGCCGAGGCTCGCATCCTGATGCTGTCGTCTAACAACATCCTGTCGCCGGCGTCGGGCCGCCCCCTGGCCATGCCGCGTCTGGACATGGTGACGGGTCTGTTCTTCCTGACCACCATGATCGAGGGCGACACCGGCGAATTCGTGGCCGCCGCAAAGGATCAGCCGGAGACGGGTGTGTACAGCTCACCCGCCGAGGCGATCATGGCGATGGACCGCGGTGCGCTGAGCGTTCGCGCCAACATCCGCGTGCGGCTGACCCAGCTGCGTCCGCCGGCCGACATCGAAGCCGAACTCTTCGAGAACGGCTGGAAGCCGGGCGACGCGTGGACTGCCGACACCACGTTGGGCCGGGTGCTGTTCAACGAGCTGCTCCCGACCGCGTATCCGTTCGTCAACGAGCAGATGCACAAGAAGGTGCAGGCGCGGATCGTCAACGATCTGGCCGAGCGCTACCCGATGATCGTCGTCGCGCAGACGGTGGACAAGCTCAAAGACGCCGGCTTCTACTGGGCCACCCGTTCGGGTGTCACCGTGTCGATGGCCGACGTGCTCGTGCCGCCGCAGAAGCAGGAGATCCTGGAGCGTCACGAGCTCGAGGCCGACCGGATCGAGAAGCAGTACCAGCGCGGTGCGCTCAACCACGACGAGCGCAACGAAGCGTTGGTGAAGATCTGGCAGAACGCCACCGAAGAGGTCGGTGACGCGCTGGAGGCCCACTACCCGAGTGACAACCCGATCATCACGATCGTGAAGTCCGGCGCCACGGGCAACCTGACCCAGACCCGCACGCTGGCGGGCATGAAGGGTCTGGTGACCAACCCGAAGGGTGAGTTCATCCCGCGTCCCATCAAGTCCTCGTTCCGCGAGGGCCTGACGGTGCTGGAGTACTTCATCAACACCCACGGCGCCCGAAAGGGTCTGGCGGACACCGCTCTTCGTACCGCTGACTCGGGTTACCTGACCCGTCGTCTGGTCGACGTGTCGCAGGACGTCATCGTGCGCGAGACGGACTGCGAAACCGAGCGTGGCGTCAACATCACGCTGGCCGAGATGGTCGACAAGACGCTGGTTCGCGATCAGCACATCGAGACGTCGGCGTACGCGCGGACGCTGGCCACCGACGCCGTCGACGCCAAGGGCAACGTGGTCGTCGAGCGCGGTCACGACCTGGGTGACCCGGCGATCGAGGCACTGCTGGCCGCGGGTATCACCGAGGTGAAGGTCCGCTCCGTGCTGACCTGCGCGACGGGTACCGGCGTGTGTGCCATGTGCTACGGCCGTTCGATGGCGACGGGCAAGCTCGTCGACATCGGCGAGGCGGTCGGCATCGTGGCCGCGCAGTCCATCGGTGAGCCCGGCACGCAGCTGACCATGCGTACCTTCCACCAGGGCGGCGTTTCCGGCGGTAGCGACATCGTCGGTGGTCTGCCTCGCGTGCAGGAGCTGTTCGAGGCGCGCATCCCGCGTGACAAGGCGCCCATCGCCGACGTCACCGGTCGCGTGCAACTCGAAGAGGGCGAGCGCTTCTACAAGATCACCATCATCCCGGATGACGGTGGCGAGGAAGTGGTGTACGACAAGCTGTCTCGTCGTCAGCGCCTGAAGGTGTTCAAGCACGACGACGGCACCGAGCGGCTGCTGTCCGACGGCGACCACGTCGAGGTGGGCCAGCAGCTGATGGAAGGCTCCGCTGACCCGCACGAGGTGCTTCGTGTCCAGGGCCCCCGCGAGGTGCAGATCCACCTCGTCAAGGAGGTCCAGGAGGTCTACCGCGCTCAGGGCGTGTCGATCCACGACAAGCACATCGAGGTCATCGTCCGGCAGATGCTGCGTCGCGTCACGATCATCGATTCGGGTGCGACGGAGTTCCTGCCCGGCTCGCTGACCGAGCGTGGCGAGTTCGAGACCGAGAACCGTCGGGTCGTCGCCGAGGGTGGCGAGCCCGCGGCCGGTCGTCCGGTGCTGATGGGTATCACCAAGGCATCGCTGGCCACGGACTCGTGGCTGTCGGCGGCGTCGTTCCAGGAGACCACTCGCGTGCTCACCGATGCGGCGATCAACTGCCGCAGCGACAAGCTGCAGGGTCTGAAGGAGAACGTGATCATCGGCAAGCTGATCCCGGCCGGTACCGGCATCAACCGGTACCGCAACATCCAGGTGCAGCCGACCGAGGAAGCTCGGGCCGCTGCGTACACGATCCCGTCCTACGAGGATCAGTACTACAGCCCGGACTTCGGTCAGGCGACCGGTGCCGCAGTGCCGCTGGACGATTACGGCTACAGCGACTACCGCTAAAGCAATACGAGAAAGCCCCCGCATTCGTGCGGGGGCTTTTTCGTGCTCGAGTGTCGGGTTGTTGCACGTTTTCGCGCGCTGTGCGTGACACAAGCCGACACTCGACGACGTGTTGGCAAACGCGTTGTGGTTCCTCGCCGGCCTGGCGGCTCTCGTCGCGGGCGCCGAGGTCATGGTGCGGGGTGCCACGAAAATCGCTTCGCGGCTCGGAGTCAGCCCAATCATCGTCGGCCTGACGATCGTCGCGATCGGGACCAGCATGCCCGAGATGGCGATCGGCGTGGTCTCGGCATCTGAAGGCAGCGGTGCGCTCGCGGTCGGCAACATCGCGGGCGCCAACGTGATCAACCTGATGTTCGTGCTCGGGCTGAGCGCGCTGATCCTGCCGCTGGCCATCGAGATGCGCACGCTTCGCGCGGAGCTGCCGGTGATGGCGGGGGTGGCCATCCTGCTGTGGGTGCTCGCGGCCGACGGCGGCCTGTCGCGCGTCGACGGCGTCATTCTGGTGACGGGTGCGATCGTCTACACCGGCGCGGTGGTGTGGGCCGCGCGGCGTGAGACCCGCGACGCCGCAGCCGAATTCGACCACACCTATCCACCCGTTGCGGCGAGTGGCGGCCGCACGCCACTACACGTGGGCATGATGCTCGGCGGCATCGCGGTGATCGTGCTCGGCGCACAATGGTTGGTCGACGCGGCCGTCGGCCTGGCTCGCGGATTCAACGTCTCCGATGCGCTCATTGGCCTCACCGTCGTCGCGATCGGAACCACGGCACCGGAGTTGGTGACGACCGTCGTCTCCACGCTGCGCGGCGAGCGTGACATCGCCATCGGGAATCTGCTCGGCAGCAGCATCTACAACATCCTGCTGATCCTCGGAGTCACCTGCCTGGTGCCCCCGCATGGCCTCCAATTACCGCCCGAACTGGTACGCGTCGACATCCCGATCATGGTGGCCGCCACGCTGATCTGCATCCCGATCTTCATCACCGGACGGCGCGTCACTCGGTTCGAGGGCGGCGTGATGGTCGCTGCCTATGTGGCCTTCTTGGCGTTCTTGCTCACCACGCAGACGTGAGCGTTGCGAGACCCGGCCCGTCGAGCTCCCTGCCGGTCACGGGCCGTCCGGACACCGTCAACAACAGCGCCAGTGCGGGCCCGGCTACCTCGGGACCGTCGCCGATGGTGAGATCCGCATCCGTCGCGACCAGCCGTACACCGGCGACGAGTTCCTTGGCGCCGCCGAAAGCCGTTGAGGTTCGAACCTGTTGGCGCAGCGACCGGACAACTGCCTCCTGCGCATAGGTGTGCTTGATGCCCAGCGGCCTGCGGATGTCCTCGCCGTGCACGACCTCTTCCACGAGCCGGGTGTCCAGCGGCGCGATGGGGGTCGACGTCCGCGCCGCCGCCTCGCGGAGCCGCTGCAGTGTCTCGTCGGGTGAACCACCGCGCGCGCGGTCGATGCCGCGCGCGTTCTGCCGGTCGAAGTCGAAGCCGGCGCGCACCATGTCGACCGCGAAACCGAGCCGCGTCGAGCGCGCGACGTCGACCAGATGTGCCACCGCGTCGTGCACGGTCCACCCCCCGCAGAGCGAGGGCTTCTCCCATGCGGCGTTGTCGAGGCCAGTGAGGTCATCGATCAAGGCCGCACGCTCGGCGTGCACCAGCGGCCAGACGTCGTTGCGCATAACCGGGTAGACCCGAAGCGGGGACAGAACTCATCGGCCACACTCGACGGATGACGACGTGGTTCCGGCTGCCGCTGATCGTGCGCGCCGCAGCCATCGGCGTCGGGTGGCTGGCGTACCTAGGACTCATGCTGCGGCTCCCGACTCCGGAGAACGCGGCCGCACTAGCGCTGCCCGTCGGCATCGCGTGCGCATTCGGATCCGCAGTCGTCGCGGCCGCCGACTATCGCCTGCACAGCAAGTTCGACACCGTGGATCGGATGTCGGTGTACCGGCGCGCACTGCGGACCGGGAAGCTGCCAGAGGGCGCCGAGGTCGACGTATGGGCGCGCTGGCTGCGCGGCAGTGAGGCCGCCGTCGGCGTAGGGGCGCTGTGCGGCTTCCCGTTCGTGATGTTCGGCTTGTTGGTCAGCCTCGACAGCCGGTCGCCCTACCGCTGGGTGCCCGTTGCGCTGTTCACCCTGCTGCTCGGATGGGGCGCCACTGTTCTGGTCCGCAGGGCCGCGGCGATCAAGCAATTGACCGCCGCCGTGCAGCGGCGCCGCGCGTCGGTACGCCCTGCCGCGACCACTCCGACGTCGAAGACCGTGATGACGGAGAACACTTTCGAGATGCCGCTCGCGGGGCGTCTCGCCTCGAGCTTCCTGATGTGGTCGGTAGTTGCGTTCCTGGTGCTGTTGCTCGTCGACCTCGGCACCCTCGCGTTCGGCGGGCCGTGGATCATGCGTCTCGACGTCGCCGCCGGCCTGGCTGCGCTGGTCGGCCTCGCGTGGGCGTTGCTCGGTGAGGACCGGGATCTGCGCCGCAACTTCGCCTCCTACGACAAGTACCTGGAGTACCACCGGACCTTGCGGACCGGCGAGATGCCCGCCGACATCGAGCCCGAACTGTGGCACCGGCGACTGGCGGGTTCACGCCAGGAGAACTGGGCCAGGGCGATGCTGGCGGGCTTCTTCACCGTGCTCGGGATCGCGGCGATCGCGGCCGGCCGAAACGGCTACCACTGGGTGATCGCGTCGCTATGTGAGCTGATGGCGATCTGGCTGCTGATCAATTGGTGGGTAGCGCGAGAGAGGCTCAGGCGGTTGGCGAAAGCGGTCGACCGGCAGGCCGTCCGCCAGACGTGGGGGTGAGTCGCGTGTCGGCCCACGCGCTTAAACTCGGGTCGTGCTTATCGGTTCCCATGTTCACGGAGATGACCCCCTGGCCGACGCCGCCGCGGACGGCGCTGACGTCGTGCAGTTCTTCCTCGGCAATCCGCAGAGCTGGAAGAAGCCCAAGCCGCGTGAGGACGCCGACGTTCTCAAGGCCGCCAGCATGCCGCTTTATGTCCACGCGCCGTATCTGATCAACGTCGCCTCGGCCAACAACCGCGTGCGCATCCCGTCGCGCAAGATCCTGCAGGACACCTGCGACGCGGCATCGGAAATCGGCGCGACCGCGGTCATCGTGCACGGCGGTCACGCCGACGACAATGACTACGAGGCCGGCTTCGAACGCTGGGTGAAGGCGCTCGACTACCTCGAGACCGATATGCAGGTGTACCTCGAGAACACCGCGGGTGGCGACCACGCGATGGCCCGGCACTTCGACGTCATCGGCCGGCTGTGGGACCGCATCGGGGACACCGGCATCGGTTTCTGCCTGGACACCTGCCACGCCTGGGCCGCGGGCGAAGAGCTGATCGACGCCGTCGCCCGCATCAAGGCGCTCACCGGCCGCATCGACCTGGTGCACTGCAACGACTCCCGCGACGCCGCGGGGTCGGGCGCCGACCGGCACGCCAACTTCGGTACCGGTCAGATCGACCCGCAGTTGCTCGTCGCGGTGGTCGGAGCCGCCGACGCCCCGGTCATCTGCGAGACCTCCGACGCAGGCCGAAAGGACGACATCGCATTCCTGCGCGAGCACCTGGGCTGACCGGCCAAAGGGGCACGGCGAAGTAACAAATACTCGATTCAAATTTCGGGTGGACTGGCGGTTAACTAGGCTTTCCGACGGGAACAGGCGGTACCGATCGCCGACCGGCACCCGAGAGGCCTTCAGTGTCCGCCATTGACGAGTCGTCAATCGCGCCGCCGCGCGCTCTCGAGACAGTCGAGCCTTCTCCTCCGCCAGGTCGCTCTGTTCCATGGCTGCGCATCGTGCGGTGGACCGCCGTCATCATCTGGGCGGCGGCCATCATCTATCGCACCGCGACCGACGGCTTCGCGTTCAACCGCGAGCTCGTGCTGCTCTACGTCTGCACGGGTCTCGCCGCAGCCAGCATCGGTCAGGGCCGCCGGATGCTGTACATCATCAGGGACTGGCTGCCCTTCGCGCTGGTGCTCATCGCCTACGACCTGAGCAGGGGAGCGGCCGACATGATCGGCCGGCCGACGCTGTGGGAGTGGCCGGCCGACGCCGACCGCTGGCTGTTCTCCGGGACGATGCCGACCGTGTGGCTGCAGGAGCAGCTGAAAATGCCGCACCCGCCCTGGTGGGAAGTGGTCATCAGCAGCGTCTACATGTCGTTCTTCATCCTTCCCTACGTCGTCGCGGCGGTGCTCTGGCTGCGTGATCGCGAGGAATGGAAGTCGTTCGTCAAGCTGTTCGTCGGGCTCAACGTCGTGGGGTTGGCGATCTACGCGACCCTGCCGGCTGCACCGCCATGGGCGGCCGCCCGCTGTACTTCGACCGACGTCGCCGGCGGTCCCGCGAACCCGCGGTGCATGTTCAAGTCGGCTCGCGGTGTGCCCGACGGCGGCCTGCTGGGCGCGATGCAATCCACGCAGGACGGCGCGAACAACTGGATCGAACGGATCGTCGGCCGCGGCTGGGGAAACCTGAACCTGCATTCGGCGACGGCGCTACTCGATCAGGGCCAGGCGAGCGTCAACCTCGTGGCGGCGATTCCATCGCTGCACGCCGGCATGACCGCCGCTGTTGCGATGTTCCTGTGGAACCGGGTGCACCGGGGCTGGCGACCGGTTCTGGTGATTTATCCGCTGGTCATGGCATTCACGTTGGTGTACACCGCCGAGCACTACGTCATCGATATTCTGCTCGGCTGGGCGCTGGCCATCGTGGTGATCCTCGTGCTCAACCGCCATGAAGCACGCCGGGCGCGACGCCGATCGGAACCGCTACCCGCCTGATATTACGACTATTTTTCGACTGTCGTAAAAGTGTAATATCGGCGGCATGTCAGACACGCACGTCGTCACCAATCAGGTCCCGCTGCTGGAGGACTACAACCCCGCCACGTCCCCGGTTCTGACCGAGGCGCTGATCCGCGAAGGCGGCGAGTGGGGCCTCGACGAGGTCACCGATCTCGGTGCGCTCTCGGGCTCCAAGCAGGCGCAGCGCTGGGGTGAGCTCGCCGACCGAAACCAGCCGATCCTGCGCACGCACGACCGGTACGGGCACCGCGTCGACGAGGTCGAGTACGACCCCGCGTACCACGAACTGATGACTGCGGCGGTCGGCCACGGTCTGCACGCCGCGCCCTGGGCCGACGACCGCGCCGGCGCTCACGTCGTGCGTGCGGCCAAGATGTCGGTGTGGACGCCCGAACCGGGACACGTGTGCCCGATCTCGATGACGTACGCCGTGGTGCCCGCGCTGCGCAACAACACCGAACTCGCCGCCCGCTACGAGCCTCTGCTGACCAGCCGTCAGTACGACCCCGAGCTGAACGTGCCGTCGACGAAAGCCGGTATCACCGCGGGCATGTCGATGACCGAGAAGCAGGGCGGTTCCGATGTGCGGGCCGGCACCACGCAGGCAGTTCCCAACGGCGATGGAAGCTACCGCCTGACCGGCCACAAGTGGTTCACGTCGGCGCCGATGTGCGACATCTTCCTGGTTCTCGCGCAAGCGCCGAAAGGTTTGAGCTGCTTCTTCTTGCCGCGAATCCTGCCCGACGGCAGCCGCAACCGGATGTTTCTGCAGCGCCTCAAGGACAAGCTCGGCAATCACGCCAACGCGTCCAGTGAGGTCGAATACGACGGCGCGACCGCGTGGCTCGTCGGTGAGGAAGGCCGCGGCGTTCCGACCATCATCGAAATGGTGAACCTCACCCGACTGGACTGCACTCTGGGTAGCGCGACCAGTATGCGCAGCGGTCTGGCCCGCGCGATCCATCACGCACAGCACCGAAAGGCGTTCGGCGAGTATCTGATTGATCAGCCGCTGATGCGTAACGTGCTGGCCGACCTGGCCGTGGAGGCCGAGGCGGCAACCATCCTCGCGATGCGCATGGCCGGCGCCACCGATGCCGCAGTGCGCGGTGACGAGCGTGAGACGTTGCTGCGCCGCATCGGTTTGGCGGCGGGCAAGTACTGGGTATGTAAGCGCGCCACTCCGCATGCCGCCGAAGCAATGGAGTGCCTTGGCGGCAACGGCTACGTCGAGGAATCCGGTATGCCAAGGCTTTACCGTGAGGCACCTCTGATGGGTATCTGGGAGGGGTCGGGCAACGTCAGCGCGCTGGACACGTTGCGCGCCATGGCAACCCGGCCAGAATGCGTCGACGTGCTGTTCGACGAACTCTCCCGAACCGCCGGCCAGGATCGGAGGCTGGATGCCGCCGTCGAAGCGCTGCGCCCCGAACTTGGGGATCTCGAGACCATCCAGTACCGCGCCCGCAAGGTCGCCGAGGACATCAGCCTCGCATTGCAGGGCTCGCTGCTGGTGCGCCACGGTCACCCCGCGGTTGCCGAAGCGTTTCTCGCGACGCGGCTGGGCGGCCAGTGGGGCGGCGCATTCGGAACGCTGCCCACCGGTCTGGATCTCACGCCGATTCTCGAGCGTGCGATGGTCAAAGGATGACGCACGCGATTCGGCCCGTTGATTTCGACAACCTGAAGACGATGACCTATGAGGTCACCGATCGGGTTGCCCGCATCACGTTCAACCGGCCCGAGAAGGGCAACGCAATCGTCGCGGACACACCGTTGGAGTTGTCCGCGCTCGTCGAACGCGCTGACCTCGACCCCAACGTGCACGTGATACTCGTTTCCGGTCGCGGCGAAGGCTTTTGCGCGGGTTTCGATTTGTCCGCCTATGCGGAGGGCTCCTCGTCGGCGGGTGGCGGCAGTCCCTACCAGGACACCGTGCTGTCGGGTAAGACGCAGGCCATCAATCATCTGCCCGATCAGCCGTGGGACCCGATGATCGATTACCAGATGATGAGCCGTTTCGTTCGCGGGTTCTCCAGCCTGCTGCACGCCGACAAGCCGACGGTCGCGAAGATCCACGGCTACTGCGTGGCGGGCGGAACCGACATCGCGCTGCACGCCGATCAGGTGATCGCGGCCGCAGATGCCAAGATCGGGTACCCGCCCACCCGCGTCTGGGGTGTGCCCGCCGCCGGGATGTGGGCGCACCGCCTCGGCGATCAGCGTGCCAAACGTCTTCTGCTGACTGGTGATTCGATCACGGGCGCCCAAGCCGCCGAATGGGGGCTCGCGGTGGAGGCGCCCGCTCCGGAGGATCTCGACGAACGCACAGAGCGACTGGTCGAACGCATTGCGGCCGTCCCGATCAATCAGCTGATCATGGTGAAGCTCGCCATGAACTCCGCGCTGCTCAATCAGGGCACCGCCAACAGCGCTATGCTGTCGACGATCTTCGACGGCATCGCCCGGCACACCCCGGAAGGACATGAGTTCGTCGCGCAGTCCCGCGAACACGGTTTCCGGGAGGCCGTCCGCCAGCGTGACGAGCCATTCGGTGACCACGGTCGAAAGGCGTCCGGGGTCTGACAATGTCGTTGCCCTCGCGGATGACAGCACGCTCGGTCGTGCTGAGCGTGCTCCTCGGGGCGCATCCGGCGTGGGCGACCGCGAGTGAACTCATCAGGCTCACCGCTGATTTCGACATCAAAGAGCCCACAGTGCGGGTGGCGTTGACCAGGATGGTGAGCGGGGGCGACCTCGTGCGGTCGCAGGACGGATACCGGCTGTCCGATCGTCTGATGGCCAGGCAGCGACGCCAGGACGACGCGATCAACCCCCAGCTGCGAACGTGGGACGGCACGTGGAAGACCCTGGTGATCACGAGTATCGGCACGGACGCCCGCACACGTGCCGCCCTGCGGACCGCCCTGCAGCACAACAGGTTCAGCGAGCTCCGGGAAGGCGTATGGATGCGTCCCGACAACCTCGACGGGACGCTGCCGGATGACGTGCTGAACCGAGGCAGGGTGTTGCACTCCCGTGATGACGATCCCGTTGAACTCGCCGCGCAGCTGTGGGACCTGTCCGGTTGGGCTCGTACAGGCCGTGAGTTGCTCGACGGAATGAACTCGGCCGCTGACGTTCCCGGGCAGTTCGTCACCGCGGCCGCGATGGTGCGACACCTGCTCACCGATCCGGTGCTGCCGCCCGAGCTGCTGCCCGACGAGTGGCCAGGTAAAGCTTTGCGCGATGCGTACAACGAATTCGCCGCGGAGTTGATTTCACGGCGCGACAACGAACTGATGGAGGCGACATGACAGGTGGCGTGCGAGTCGAGAAGAACGGTTCGGTGACGACGGTCATCATGAATCGGCCCGAGGCCCGCAACGCTGTCAACGGACCGGCAGCCGCGGGCCTGTATGCGGCGTTCGACGAGTTCGACAAGGACGACTCGGCCGCCGTCGCGGTGCTCTGGGGTGACAACGGAACATTCTGTGCCGGAGCCGATCTCAAGGCCTTCGGAACTCAGGACGCCAATCCCGTCCACCGCAGTGGCCCCGGACCGATGGGGCCGAGCCGGATGGTGCTGTCGAAGCCGGTGATCGGCGCGGTGAGTGGCTACGCGGTCGCGGGCGGTCTCGAACTGGCGTTGTGGTGCGACATGCGGGTGGTCGAGGAGGACGCGGTCATGGGCGTGTTCTGCCGCCGCTGGGGTGTGCCGCTTATCGACGGTGGCACGGTGCGGCTGCCAAGGCTGATCGGGCACAGTCGGGCGATGGATCTCATCCTCACCGGCCGCGCTGTCGAGGCCCACGAGGCGCATGCGATCGGCCTAGCCAATAGGGTCGTGCCGAAAGGTGAAGCGCGGCAACGAGCCGAGGAGCTTGCGGCCGAACTCGCGGCGTTGCCTCAGCAGTGCATGCGCGCGGATCGCCTGTCCATGCTCCATCAATGGGGGGAGTCGGAAGCCGACGCGATGGACTTCGAGTTCGGCAGCATGTCGAAGGTCGCCGCCGAATCACTGGAGGGCGCCGCGCGATTCGCGGCGGGAGCGGGCAGGCACGGCGCGAGCGCCTAGCCCCGGAAAACGCTAGCCCTTGCCGATCTTGTTGTTCGAGCCGGTGTCGTTGACCTTCGGCTCGCCGTCCTTATAGGTCACGGTGTTGTTCAGGCCCACGACGCTGATCTCTTTGTCGATGCGGTCGAACGTGACCTTGTTGTCGGCGCCGCCGATGTTCACGTTGGCGCACGTGCCCTTGACGGTCAACGTGTTGTTGGAGCCACCGATGTTGAGCGACTTGCCATCTGCGCAGTCGATGTCGGCGGTGGTGCCGAAGGATCCGTAGTTGATCGTGTTGCCGACCTCGACCTGTGCGCCGGAGCTGCCGGCGGTTGCCGTCGGTGTCTTGGTGTCTGAGCTCTCCGAGCCGCAGCCCGCGAGCACCATGGCGGCGGCGGCGACGGCGGCGGCCAGGGCGGTTGCGCGCATCATCCGACCAGCCGCTGGACGTTGTTCGTCATGCCCAGTTCGCGGCCGCGATCCCAGACCTTCGGTGCACCGTTCTTGTAGAGCACAGTCTGGTCGAAGCCGTACACCGTCACGTCGTTGATGATGTTGTCGGCGACGATGAGGTTCGCGTTGCCTTGGACGGTGACCGCCCAGCAGGTCCCCAACGCGGTGATTTCATTGCCGCCGCCGTTCACCAGCAGCGTGCGGTTGTTGCAGTCGATTGTCTGCTTGATGCCGCTACCGGTGATGTGGGTGTCGCCCTGGACGTCGTCACCCACGACGACGTTGCCGGCGCACTGACGCAGATACGGGTTGCAGACGCCGGGCGGTTGAGCACTTGCGCCAGGAACTCCGACGGTCATCGCGACGGGCAGGGCGACGGCGCATACCGACGCAGCCCGGGCCACAAGACTCCACATCATGGGGGAGAGAGTACGGGCTCACGCGCAGGTGGTGGCTGGGTTCGTCCAAGTCGCTATTCGTGACGGTGCTGGGTAGCGTGTCATGTGCGATGCGTTGGCGTGTCAATCAGATTGCTGCCGCGGCGGTCACGGTGGCGGCGATCGTTGCAGGATGTTCTTCGACCGTCAGCGGTACCGCGCGACGGGCGCATCCGGCCGTACCCGATCCAACGCGTAGCTATGGCTATGTCGACGATCGCTGCGGACTTCTGCTCGACGGTTCCGTTCAGGAAACGTTGACTGCCGATCACATCGTCCGCCCGTATAGCGGCGCCGTATGCCAGTACGTGCTGACGCGCGGCGATAGGACCATCGACGTGACGTTCTCCTGGTTCGAATCCGGCAGCCTCGAGCGCGAGCGGGAGCTTGCCACCGAACGCGGCGCGACGATCACCGACGCGGACGTCGAACGGCACGAGGCGTTTCTGGCCCGGCGCAACACCACCGGTGCGGCATGCTCGGCGACGGCCGCGGCCGGCACCGGCGTGCTGAGCTGGTGGGTGCAATTCCGCGGCGACTCCCACAGCGCCGATCCGTGCCCAGATGCCGAGAAGCTGCTGTCTGCGACCCTGCGATCGGACTTGTAGTGTCTGCGCGGCAAGCGGTTCGGTGGTTGGTGACGGCGGCACTGCCGATGGCTTTGGTGGCGACGGCCGCCGCCGGCTGTGGCTCGTCCGAGGAGAGCGCCGCGCCGCCGACCACCGCAGCGGGAACCCCGGGGGGCTTCCGAAGCGGCGACTGCAACGGAATCACCGACGCTGACATCACCGCCGCCGTCGGGCCGGCCCAGTTCACCAAGTCCGTCGTCAGCGACTCCGGCTGCTTCTGGCAGGAGAACTCCGTGTTCGGCACCGTCGGCGCGGGCATGGGGATTTCGACGTGGTGGTACCGCGGCAGCGATATGGACACCGAGCGGGCCCTGGAGAAAAGCGCCGGACGCACGCTGACCGAGCTGTCGCTGGACGGCAACAAGGGTTTCAAGGCCTACGACGGCAACGCCTGCAGCATTTACGTGGCCAAGGGTGGCGACGTGATCACGTGGTCGATCCAGACGTTGAACCCGGCGACGCTGCCGGATCTGTGTGCGGTCACCGAGCAGCTCGCCCAGCTGAGCCAAGACCGGGTCAACTGACACACCGACCCACGGAGACTGACCAGGAAAAACTAGAGGTGTTAGTTTTGCCCTGAGCGAATGCGCCGAAATCGAACGGGAGGGGCGACGTACATGGCAGCTCAGCCGCCGAGCACCACCGGTAGGCGCCCGGCGAGACTGAGCCGCGACTCGATCGTCAATGCGGCCCTGACATTTCTGGACCGCGAAGGATGGGACGCGCTCACGATCAATGCGCTCGCGACTCAACTCGGGACGAAGGGCCCGTCCCTCTACAACCACGTGCACAGCCTTGAAGACCTGCGCCGAACTGTGCGAATGCGAGTGGTCGGCGACATCATCGAGATGCTCAACACTGTCGGACAGGGCCGCACCCGCGACGACGCGGTGACGGCGATGGCAAGTGCGTATCGCAGCTATGCCCACCACCATCCGGGACGGTATTCCGCGTTCACCCGGATGCCGCTGGGAGGTGACGACCCGGAATTCACCGAGGCGACGAGGGCGGCCGCGGCCCCGGTGATCTCCGTCCTCGGCTCCTACGGACTGAACGGTGAGAACGCGTTCTATGCCGCACTGGAGTTCTGGTCGGCGATGCACGGATTCGTCCTGTTGGAGATGACCGGCGCGATGAACGGTATCGACGCGGACGCGGTTTACAGCGATATGGTCATGCGGCTTGCGACCGGTATGGAGCGGCGGTCGGCGCCGGCGCTGTGACCTGCGGTTAGCCGTTCACGGACGGGTTTGGTCGGCGCGCGCCATCCTGGTATTGTGGACGATCGTGCCTGGCAGATAAGGCGCTTGCGTCCTTCTAGTCGCAGGCATGCCTGCACGCCGGGCCAATTCGCGTGTCCACGAAGCCTAGAGGAAAATCTTCGCGGCGGGCGCATGCGACACACCCGATCGCGGGGTACGCGAACGGGACATAACTGCAGTACAGGGACTTTTAGCAAGACTTCAAGCAAGACCTAGAGACACACGAGCAACACAGAAAGCCGGTAGATGCCAACCATTCAGCAGCTGGTCCGTAAGGGTCGCCGCGACAAGATCGCCAAGGTCAAGACCGCGGCCCTCAAGGGCAGCCCGCAGCGCCGCGGCGTGTGCACCCGCGTGTACACCACCACCCCGAAGAAGCCGAACTCGGCACTTCGCAAGGTGGCGCGCGTCAAGCTGACGAGCGCGGTTGAGGTCACCGCCTACATCCCCGGCGAAGGCCACAACCTGCAGGAGCACTCGATGGTGCTCGTGCGTGGCGGTCGTGTGAAGGACCTGCCGGGTGTGCGCTACAAGATCATCCGCGGCTCACTCGACACTCAGGGCGTGAAGAACCGCAAGCAAGCGCGCAGCCGCTACGGCGCCAAGAAGGAGAAGAGCTAATGCCGCGCAAGGGGCCTGCACCCAAGCGTCCGTTGGTCAACGATCCGGTCTACGGGTCGCAGCTGGTCACCCAGCTGGTCAACAAGGTGCTGCTGGACGGGAAGAAATCGCTGGCCGAACGCATTGTTTATGGTGCGCTCGAACAGGCTCGCGAGAAGACCGGTACTGATCCGGTCGTCACGCTCAAGCGGGCGATGGACAACGTCAAGCCGGCCCTCGAGGTCCGCAGCCGTCGCGTCGGCGGTGCCACCTACCAGGTGCCCGTCGAGGTCCGTCCGGACCGCTCGACCACCCTCGCCCTGCGCTGGCTGGTGAGTTTCTCCAAGCAACGTCGCGAAAAGACCATGATCGAGCGCCTGGCGAATGAGCTCCTCGACGCCAGTAACGGCCTGGGTGCCGCTGTGAAGCGACGCGAGGACGTGCACAAGATGGCCGAGGCCAACCGCGCCTTCGCGCACTACCGCTGGTGATTCCGCGCCAGTCGGCAGTGCTGCCGCAGGCGCTTTGAAGACAGCAACCGAAGCAAGCGAAAGAGTGGGAATTTAGCCGTGGCACAGAAGGACGTGCTGACCGACCTGACCAAGGTCCGCAACATCGGCATCATGGCGCACATCGATGCGGGTAAGACGACGACGACCGAGCGCATCCTCTACTACACCGGTATCAGCTACAAGATCGGTGAGGTGCACGACGGCGCCGCCACCATGGACTGGATGGAGCAGGAGCAGGAGCGGGGTATCACCATTACCTCCGCCGCTACCACCTGCTTCTGGAACGACAACCAGATCAACATCATCGACACCCCCGGGCACGTCGACTTCACCGTTGAGGTGGAGCGCAGCCTGCGGGTTCTCGATGGTGCCGTTGCCGTGTTCGACGGCAAGGAGGGTGTCGAGCCGCAGTCCGAGCAGGTTTGGCGCCAGGCCGACAAGTACGACGTTCCCCGCATCTGCTTCGTCAACAAGATGGACAAGATCGGGGCGGACTTCTACTTCTCCGTGCGCACGATGGAAGAGCGCCTCGGCGCCAACGTCATCCCGATTCAGCTGCCAGTTGGCTCCGAAGGCGACTTCGAGGGCATCGTCGACCTGGTCGAGATGAAGGCCAAGGTCTGGCGCGGCGAGACCAAGCTCGGTGAGACCTACGAAACCGTCGACATCCCAGCCGAATTGGCTGAGAAGGCCGACGAGTACCGCACCAAGCTGCTCGAGGCGGTCGCCGAGACCGACGAGAAGCTGCTCGAGAAGTACTTCGGCGGCGAGGAGCTGTCGATCGAGGAGATCAAGGGTGCTCTGCGCAAGCTGACCATCAACTCCGAGGCTTACCTCGTGCTGTGCGGCAGCGCATTCAAGAACAAGGGTGTTCAGCCCATGCTCGACGCGGTGATCGACTACCTGCCGTCGCCGCTGGACGTGCCGCCGGCCGTGGGACACCCCCCGGGCAAGGAGGACGAGGAGGTCACGCGCAAGCCGTCGACCGATGAGCCGTTCTCGGGTCTCGCGTTCAAGGTCGCTACGCACCCGTTCTTCGGCAAGCTGACCTACGTCCGCGTCTATTCGGGCACTGTCGAGTCCGGCAGCCAGGTCATCAATGCCACCAAGGGCAAGAAGGAGCGGCTGGGCAAGCTGTTCCAGATGCACTCCAACAAGGAGAACCCGGTCGAACGGGCCTCCGCGGGGCACATCTACGCCGTCATCGGGCTCAAGGACACCACCACCGGCGACACGCTGTCGGATCCGAACGATCAGGTCGTGCTCGAGTCGATGACCTTCCCCGATCCGGTGATCGAGGTGGCCATCGAGCCCAAGACCAAGAGCGACCAGGAAAAGCTCGGCACGGCCATCCAGAAGCTGGCCGAAGAGGATCCCACGTTCAAGGTGCACCTGGATCAGGAGACCGGCCAGACCGTCATCGGCGGTATGGGCGAGCTTCACCTGGACATCCTGGTGGACCGCATGAAGCGCGAGTTCAAGGTCGAGGCCAACGTCGGCAAGCCGCAGGTGGCCTACAAGGAGACCATCCGGCGCACAGTCGAGAAGGTCGAGTACACCCACAAGAAGCAGACGGGTGGCTCCGGTCAGTTCGCGAAGGTGCTCATCTCCCTCGAGCCGTTCACCGGCGAGGACGGTGCGACCTACGAGTTCGAGAACAAGGTCACCGGTGGCCGCATCCCCCGCGAGTACATCCCGTCGGTGGACGCTGGTGCGCAGGACGCCATGCAGTACGGCGTGCTCGCCGGCTACCCGTTGGTGAACGTCAAGGTCACCCTCCTCGACGGTGCGTATCACGAGGTTGACTCCTCGGAAATGGCGTTCAAGGTCGCGGGATCACAGGTGCTGAAAAAGGCTGCAGGCCAAGCACAGCCGGTGATCCTCGAGCCGATCATGGCCGTCGAGGTCACGACGCCCGAGGACTACATGGGCGACGTGATCGGCGACCTGAACTCCCGCCGTGGTCAGATCCAGGCCATGGAGGAGCGGTCCGGTGCCCGCGTCGTCAAGGCGCATGTGCCGCTGTCGGAGATGTTCGGTTACGTCGGCGACCTTCGGTCGAAGACGCAGGGCCGGGCGAACTACTCCATGGTTTTCGACTCGTACGCTGAAGTTCCGGCGAACGTGTCGAAGGAGATCATCGCGAAGGCGACAGGTCAGTAATCTGACCCGTTGTTTTCGCGGGACCACACAACTGCAAAGATCCAAGCACTGCTTCAGATTCAGATAGAAGAAGCACCAACAAGTCCAGGAGGACACAGAAGTGGCGAAGGCGAAGTTCGAGCGGACGAAGCCGCACGTCAACATCGGGACCATCGGTCACGTTGACCACGGCAAGACGACGCTTACTGCAGCAATCACGAAGGTTCTGCACGACAAGTACCCCGAGTTGAACGAGTCGCGCGCATTCGACCAGATCGACAATGCGCCTGAGGAGCGTCAGCGCGGCATCACGATCAACATCTCCCACGTGGAGTACCAGACCGACAAGCGCCACTACGCGCACGTCGACGCGCCTGGCCACGCGGACTACATCAAGAACATGATCACCGGTGCCGCCCAGATGGACGGCGCGATCCTGGTGGTCGCCGCGACCGACGGCCCGATGCCCCAGACCCGTGAGCACGTGCTGCTCGCCCGTCAGGTCGGCGTGCCCTACATCCTGGTTGCGCTGAACAAGGCCGACATGGTCGACGACGAGGAGCTCATCGAGCTCGTCGAGATGGAGGTCCGCGAACTGCTGGCCGCCCAGGAGTTCGACGAGGACGCACCGGTCATCAAGGTGTCGGCGCTCAAGGCCCTCGAGGGTGACCCGGAGTGGGTCAAGTCCGTCGAGGATCTGATGGACGCCGTCGACGAGTCGATCCCGGACCCGGTCCGCGAGACCGACAAGCCGTTCCTGATGCCCGTCGAGGACGTCTTCACGATCACCGGTCGTGGCACCGTCGTCACCGGCCGTGTCGAGCGTGGCGTGATCAACGTCAACGAAGAGGTCGAGATCGTCGGCATCCGTCCGACCGTCACCAAGACCACCGTCACCGGTGTCGAGATGTTCCGCAAGCTGCTCGATCAGGGCATGGCGGGCGACAACGTCGGTCTGCTGGTTCGTGGCATCAAGCGCGAGGACGTCGAGCGTGGCCAGGTTGTGGTCAAGCCCGGCACCACCACCCCGCACACCGAGTTCGACGGCAGCGTCTACATCCTGTCCAAGGACGAGGGTGGCCGCCACACGCCGTTCTTCAACAACTACCGTCCGCAGTTCTACTTCCGTACCACGGACGTGACCGGCGTGGTGACCCTGCCCGAGGGCACCGAGATGGTGATGCCCGGTGACAACACCGACATCTCCGTCAAGCTGATCCAGCCCGTCGCCATGGACGAGGGCCTGCGCTTCGCGATCCGCGAGGGCGGCCGTACCGTCGGCGCCGGCCGAGTCACCAAGATCCACAAGTGATCTGATTCTGCTGCGAAGCGGCGCTCACCCTTCCGGGTGGGCGCCGCTTTCGTTTGCGTGGGTCGCTAGATCGCTAGACCATCGTCAGCACCATGCGGAACCGGGCATCGCCGTCCATCATCTTGTCGAAGGCGGCCTGCGCCTCGGCCAGCGGCATTGTCTCGATCATCGGCCGCACGCCGGTGATTGCCGAAAAGCGCAGCGTGTCTTCGGAATCCTGCGATGTACCGGACGCATGACCCTGCACCGCAGCAGATTTGAAGATCAGCGGCGATAACGGTGTCTCCATGGGTTCGGCAGGCGCGCCGACGACGACGAGCTGACCGCGCGCTTTGAGACCGCCGATCGTCGCCGCCATCGCGTCGGCCACCGTGACGGTGGCGAGGACGACCTGTGCCCCGCCGAGTTTGTTCAACTCCTCGGCGACATCTACCGCCTTGGAGTCGATGTAATGGTGTGCCCCAAGCTGTTTGGCCAACGGTTCTTTGTCTTTGCCGCGCGCGATGGCAGCTACTTCGAAGCCCATCTTCGCCGCGAACTGGATGCCGAGGTGTCCAAGGCCGCCGACTCCGAGAACCGCGACGAGATCGCTCGGCCGAGCCACGGATTCCCGGAGGGCGTTGAATGTCGTGATGCCCGCGCACAACAGCGGTGCGGCGTCCACGTCGGCGAGGTCGTCGGGAATGCGGGCGAGGGTCTCGGCAGGCGCCACCATGTACTCCGCATAGCCGCCGTCGTACGAGATGCCGGGAATTTGGGCGTTCTCGCACGAAATGAAGTCACCGCGCCTGCAAGGTTCACAGGTGAAATCGCAGCCGCCGAACCAGCCGACGCCGACGCGATCTCCGACCGCCCAGGACGTGACACCCTCGCCGACTGCATCGACGACGCCTGCGACCTCGTGGCCAGGCGCACGCGGATACGAGTTGCCCAGCATGCCGATCACGGTCAGGACGTCGGAGTGGCAGACGCCGCACGCGTGGACTTTGACCCGGACGTGATTTGGGCCGGGTTCCGGGATTTCGACGTCGACGATTTCGAACTTCGCATTCGCCGCGGGGATGCGGGCGATCTTCATTGTGGCCACGTTGGCGACGTTACCCAAGGTCATGAGGTTGCACCCCCCTGATGAGAACTGACCTGTAACGCCTGCGGCCGCTTGGCCGATGTATTTCGCGTATGCCCTGGTCGGGGCTCAGAAGGGTATGGATTTCATGTTCCGTTCCGCCGCCACACTCGCGTGCGCTGTATTCGCCGGTGCCGCAGTCGTCGGTCTGTCCGGTACAGCCTCGGCGCAGGCCGCCTGCCCCGACGTGCACTGGATCGGCGCGGCGGGCTCCGGCGAGCGCACGCCCGTCGAGGTGGTGCAGAACGACGGAATGGGCCGCGTGGTCTACCGGTCCCTGCAGGAGTTGTCCGCCCAGGTGCAGCAGGACGGTCGCACCATGACCGCCGAGGCAGTCGAGTATCCCGCCGTCGAGGCGCCGGGTGAAGACGGCGGCGCGGGCGAGTGGCTCGGTTTCATCGGAAGTGTGGATGCCGGTGCGGCGGCGTTGGGCAAGCAATACGAGGGGTTTGTCCAACGCTGTCCGGCATCCAAGGTGGTGCTGGCCGGCTATTCACAGGGTGCGATGGTGGTGCACCGCAATCTGCACGCACTCGAGGCCAGCCCCAACCTCGCCGCGGTGCTGTTGGTCGCCGACGGCGACCGCCTGCCCGAGGATCCGACATTGAACCTCGGCACGGCCAGCGGCATCCCGGAGCGCGGAAAGGGTGCGGCACAGGACTGGCCGATCCTCGCGCACGCGCCTGCGCCGTTGACGCCGGCCATGGGCGCCCGCACGATCAGCGTCTGCAATCTCGGCGACGCGGTCTGTGACTACAACCCCGACGATGACGATTCCTCGGTGGCGTACGCACGCGGTGTCGCCATCCACACCGGGTACGCCAGGACCGCGGGTCTGGACTGGACGGCTCCGCTGCATTTCCTGCTCGGCGGACCGGACGCGCAGGCTCCCGCACCGCAGGCACCCGAGGCGCAGCCGATCGTTCCGCTCAGCGCCCCGGCACCGTCGCCCTAGGCGCTCGGGAGATCCACAGCACAACCGCACTGGCCGTAAGTAACAGTGCGGCGAGGACACCGAGGATGACGTCGATGGCTGCAGCCGTAGTCTGCCCGCCGTGCTCGAGCATCTCCAGCACCGTCCCGGACACCGCGACACCGACGCCGGCGAGGGTCACCAACGCAGTCAGTGTGACGCCCGCGGCCTCGCCTGCCCGTTCGGGTCGGACCACGGCCTGAGTCGCGACGGTCGTGAACGCATACACCAATCCCAGCGTGAACCCACACGCCGACAACGCGGGCAGGTAGACGAACCAGTCGTCCGAGGTGGCGAGCGCGACCAGGGATACTGCTGCAGCCACACTCGTCAGCCCCATCACCAACAGCGGTGGCCGTTTGGCGGCGAGGCGTCCGGACAGCACACCGCCCAGCGCGGCACCGGCCGAGGGGCCGAGGAATGCCAGGCCCGCCATCAAGGGGTCGAGCGCACGGACCTGCTGCAAGTTCAGCGTCGACAGGAAGATCGCCACCGCATAGGCGATGTTCGCGATGGCACCCGCGATCACCAACACCGCGAACCGGGCATTGCGCACCAGGGACAGATCGACGAGCGGCCATGCGACGCGGTTCTCGACGACTACGAAGAGTGCGAGGGCCGCCAACGCCGCCGCAAACGCGACAGCCGTCGGCGCCGACAGCCACCCCCAGTGAGGCGCACGGTCAAATGTCAACGTGAACAAGCCGATTCCGACCGTGATCAACGCCAGCCCCGTGATGTCGATGCGACGCGGCACGGACCGGTCCGACGATTCGTCGATGCTCCACGCGCCCAGGGACAGCGACACGATCGTCAGTGGAACGTTGAGCCAGAAGATCCACCGCCAGCCGACGGTGTCGGTCAGCAGGCCGCCGATGAGCGGACCCGCAGCGTTACCCAATCCCGCTATGCCGTAAGCCAATCCGATCGCATGACTGGCCCTGACCGCGGGAAAGGCGTTGGTCAGTACGCTCACCGAAACCGGGAAGATCAGCGCGGCCCCGAGACCCTGCAGCGCGCGGAAGGCGACGATCAGCGGCACCGACGGCGCGACCGCACACAGCGCGGACGCGATACCGAACAGCGCGATTCCGGTCATCAACGCCCTGCGTCGCCCGAAGATATCGCCGATTCGCCCCGCCGGAACCATGAAGGCGCCCAGCGTGAGCATGTAGACGCTGATCACCCATTGCAGGTCTGACGGCGTGCTGTGAAGGTCAGATGCCATCCGCGGCAACGCGAGATTGGCCGCGAAGTAATCGATTTGCACGCAGAACAGCGCCATCGAGACCGCCGCCAGGACCCACCGGGACTTCACAGCATTCCCGGAGTCGTCACCCGTGGTCACCGCCCGACGATAAGGCTCGCGAGACTCGTTTTCCGGCTAATCTGACACGCGAACTACGCGCGGACCATTTCCCTTAGGAGCTTGGCCATATGTCCACTTTCTGGCGGTACGTCAAAATTCAGGCGTTCGTGCTGTTGTGCGGAATCGTCGGGCCGATTTTTCTGGCCATCTACTTCGTAGTCGGCCCGCATCCGGCAACGCAGTGGATGCTCTGGGCAGGTCTGGGCATCACGGTCCTGGACGTACTGATCGCCTTGGCCATCGTCGGTATGGGCTCGCGATCGGCGGCCAAGACGCAAGCTCTCGAGCAGACCGGGGTGCTGGCGCTCGCACAGGTCGTCGGCATTCATGAGACGGGAACGCGGATCAACGAACAGCCGCTGGTGAAGATCGATCTGCAGATCTCGGGGCCCGGTATCGCACCGTTCGCCAGCCAGGACCGAGTGATCGCGTCTATCTCGCGATTGCCGATGATCACGAGCCGCAAGCTTGTCGCGCTGGTCGACCCTACGACGAACCAGTATCAAATCGACTGGGAACGAAGCAGTCTGGTGAGCGGCCTGATGCCCGCAACTTTCACCATCGCCGAAGACAACAGAACCTACGACCTCAGTGGACAGGTCGGCCCGCTGATGGAAATCCTGCAGATCCTCAAGGCCAACAACATCGGGCTGAACAACATGATCGACCTGCGCGCGAATCCCGCAGCTCGCCAACAGGTGCAGGCCGTCGTGCGTCGTGCCGCAGCCGCCCAAGCACCCGCACCCGCCGCGCCGGCAACCGCGGCACCGTCGCATCCCGCGGCACCTGCGGAACCGTCGACCGCGCAGCGCTTGCAGGAACTCGAAACGCTCCGTGCGACCGGCGCAGTCTCAGACGACGAGTACACAGCCAAGCGTCAGCAGATACTGGCAGACCTCTAGTCGACCGTCAGGAGTGGATCGATGACCGATCTCGAAACGACCACACCGAAAAGCGATCCGAAGGTCAGCCTGCCGACTCTGACCGCAATGGTGGTCGGCTCGATGATCGGATCCGGCGTCTTTCTTCTGCCGCGCAGGTTCGGCACCGAAACCGGCGTGCTGGGGGCGCTTATCGCGTGGACGATCGCCGGCATCGGAATGCTGATGTTGGCGTTCGTGTTTCAACGCCTAGCGACACGCAAGCCGGATCTTGATGCAGGTATCTTCGCCTATGCCAAAGCGGGTTTTGGCGATTACGTCGGCTTCAATTCGGCGATCGGGTACTGGGCGTCAGTCTGTGCAGGGAATACCTCGTACTGGGTGCTGATCACCGCGACGATGAGTGCGATGGTGCCCGCGTTCGGAGCCGGAGACACCGTAGTCGCCGTGGTGGTGTCGGCGATCGGCGTGTGGCTGTTCGCGTCTCTGGTGATGCGCGGAGTCAAGGATGCGGTCGTGATCAACTACATCGTCACCATCGCCAAAGTGGTCCCGATCCTGATGTTCATCGTGATCGTGGCGATCGCGTTCCAGGCCGATGTGTTCGCCGACAACTTTTGGGGTGGAGCGGAGGGCTACTCGTTCGCCGCGATCTGGGACCAGGCCACCGGCACCATGCTGATAACGGTGTTTGTTTTTCTGGGTATCGAGGGCGCCAGCGTGTATTCGAGGATGGCGCGCAAGCGAGAGGACGTTGGTCGCGCCACTGTCGTCGGGTTCCTCGGAGTGCTCAGTGTTTTCGCTCTGGTCACACTGGTCTCGTACGGCGTCATGCCGCAGGACGAATTGGCCGGTGTCAGCCAGCCGTCCATGGCGGCGGTACTGGAATCCGTTGTGGGGCACTGGGGCTCGATCTTCATCCGCGTCGGCGTGATCGTGTCGGTGCTGGGCGCATACCTGGCGTGGACCCTGATGGCCGCAGAGGTGCTTTACATCCCGGCGAAGTCCGATGACATGCCGCGATTCCTGGCCCGCACCAACCGCCACGGCGCGCCCGTCACCGCCCTCGCGATGGCCGCCGGGCTGACGTCACTGCTACTCGTGGCATTGCTGTTCGCCGCCGACGCGCTCGATTTCATGTTGGATCTGACCGCCGCGCTCTCCCTGATTCCGTACCTCCTCGCCGCGGCGTACGCACTGAAGCTGACCGCAACCCGTGAGACGTACACGGACCGAAAATCTCTTGTCCCAGACATGGTGGTCGCCGGTCTGGCGACGGTGTACACCCTGTTTCTCGTCTACGCCGCAGGCGTCGACAAGCTGCTGTTGTCCTGCATCTTGTACGCACCGGCGGCCGCGCTCTATTTCAAGGCGCGACGCGAGCGAGGCCTTCGTGTTTTCCGGCCGGCCGAAGCGGTGCTGTTCGGAGTGATTCTCCTCGGCGCCGTCGCAGCTGTGGTGTCCTTGGCAACGGGAGCGATCGAGATTTAGTGGTACCGCGTGAGAGGAGTTGAAGTGACGAGCCCTTCTGCGAACTACGGCGTTCACTCCGAAGTCGGCAAGCTGCGGAAAGTGCTGGTGTGTTCGCCCGGACTGGCACACGAGCGGCTCACCCCGAGCAATTGCGACGATCTGCTGTTCGACGATGTGTTGTGGGTGCAGAACGCGCGCCGCGATCACTTCGACTTCATCGACAAGATGCGCGAGCGCGATGTCGAAGTGGTCGAGTTGCACGAACTGCTCGGCGAGACAATGGAGATCCCTGAGGCGAAGGCCTGGCTGCTGGATCGCAAGATCGTGCCGAACGAAGTCGGACTGGGCCTCGTCGACGACACCCGCGGATTTCTGGACTCGTTGACCACTCGACGGTTGACCGAGTTGTTGATCGGCGGCATGTCGACCCGCGACCTGCCGTCCGACATGCAATCCGGGTATCGCGCGTTGGCCAGGGAGGCGACCGGTGTCACGGAGTATCTGATGCCGCCGCTGCCGAACACGCTCTACACCCGCGACACCACATGCTGGATATACCAAGGGCTGACGCTCAACCCGCTGTTCTGGCCGGCGCGGCACGACGAGACGCTGTTGATGAAGGCCATCTACGAGTTCCACCCCGACTTCGTCGGATCCACGGTGTGGTGGGGTGACCCGGAAGAGTCGTGGGGAATGTCGACCATCGAGGGCGGCGATGTGCTGGTGCCCGGCAATGGCGTCGTGCTCATCGGGATGAGTGAACGGACGTCGCGGCAGGCGATCACCCAGGTCGCCGCAAAGTTGTTCGCCGAGAACGCAGCCGAGAAGGTCGTCGTTGCCGGCATGCCCAAGCTGCGGGCGGCCATGCACCTCGACACGGTGTTCACGTTCGCCGACCGAGATGTCGTGACGCTCTACCCCGAGATCGTCGATTCGATCCAGACGTTCGTCCTTCATCCCAGTGATGCCGAGCCGGGTGTCGAGGTGGAGGAGGCGACCAAACCGTTCGTCGAAGTGGTCGCTGACGCGCTCGGTCTCGGTGCCCTACGTGTGGTGGAAACAGGGGGCACGAACTACGACTCCGAGCGGCAACAGTGGGACAGCGGCAACAACCTGGTCGCGGTCGAGCCCGGCGTCGTCTTCGCCTATGACCGCAATACCCATACCAACACCCTGCTGCGCCGGGCCGGCATCGAAGTCATCACGATCGTCGGCGCCGAACTGGGCCGCGGCCGCGGCGGAGGGCACTGCATGACCTGTCCGATCATCCGCGACCCCGTCGACTGACCGGTTGTTAGAACACGTTCTAGTTCGGCTGCTAGCCTGGTCCGCAGCTTCACGAAAGGAGCAGCGGTGACGGCATCTGGCGGGCCCCTGGAAGGGCGAGTGGCATTCATAACGGGGGCCGCGCGCGGCCAGGGTCGGGCCCATGCGGTCCGGTTGGCCAACGAGGGCGCGGACATCATCGCCATCGATGTGTGCAAACCGATATCCGATACCGTCACCTACCCGTTGGGCACGTCGGAGGAACTCGCCGAAACCGTGCGTGCTGTGGAGGCCACGGGTCGCAAGGTGCTGTCCCGAGAGGTCGACGTCCGTGACCTGGCCGCGCTGCAGCAGGTGGTCGCAGACGGCATCGAGCAGTTCGGTCGGCTGGACATCCTCGTCGCCAACGCGGGCGTGCTGAGCTGGGGCCGTCTCTTCGAGATGTCCGAGGAACAGTGGAACGCCGTCATCGACGTGAACCTCAACGGCACCTGGAAGACGATCCGCGCGGCTGTCCCGGCGATGATCGAGGCCGGCAACGGCGGATCGATCATCATCGTGAGTTCATCGGCGGGGCTGAAGGCCACCCCGGGCAACGGCCACTATGCGGCGTCCAAGCACGGCCTGACCTCGTTGACCAACTCGCTGGCATTGGAGGCGGGCGAGTTCGGGATTCGCGTCAACTCGATTCATCCGTACTCGATCGACACGCCGATGGTAGAGAAGGAAGCAATGATGGAGCTCTTCGGGAAGTTTCCGAGCTTCATCCACAGCTTCAAGCCGTTCCCGTATCGCCCTGTCAGTCAGGAGGGCGCGTCGAGCCTGCAGGATTTCATGACGGCCGAAGAGGTTTCGGACGTGGTGGCGTGGCTGGCCGGCGATCAGTCGCTGACGATCTCGGGCAGTCAGATCAACGTCGACCGCGGCACGATGAAGTACTAGCCCGGCAGAACCAGGACCGGTACTGGGCTGTGCCGCAGGATCTTTGATCCCCGCGAGCCAAGGAACACCCTGGCGATTCCGCCCGACGGCTTCGTGCCGATTGCGAGCAACTCACCGTCCTGCCAGTCGGCGGCGTCGATCGCCTGATCCCAGCCATTGCCGGTGACCACCTGCAGCTCGACGTCGTCGCCGACGACGCCTTTGGCGTTCAACCCGGCCAATGTCTCCCGTGCCTGCGCGGCCCACGCCTCGAGGATCGAATCTTCGGCGCGTAGCCCAACCTCGGGCGGATACATGGTGCGGCCGCGGACCGCGAAGGTGATGACCCGCATCGGGACATTCAGTCTCTCTGCAAGCGCCGCAACGCGTTCAACGACGAATACACATTCCGGCGTGCCGGGGTAGGCGCACGTGATCCTGGTCAATCCCGTTGCCTTCGAGCCACGGTAGCCGCGCGGGCTGATGGACAGCGGGACTGACGATGAGTGCAGCAGCCGGTCCGCCGTCGAACCGATGACGACCTGCCCCAGCTTGCCGTCCGCTGCCGACCCCAGCACCAGTGCTTCGGACTTCAGCTCGTCGACCGCGTCGAGCAGGCCGCCGGAGGCCGAACGGTGCGAGACCTTGTGGAAGTCGACCGTGACGCCCTTGCCGATCGACGCGAGACACTCCTGCGCCTCTTGCGCGGAGTCTGCCGCCAATTGGTCGGCATACTGGGCATATTCGGCATCGATGCGGGCGAGCGAGGGAGTCATCCACGGTCGTGGCACCACGGTGACCACGGTCAGCGATGTCTTGAGAGCCTTCGCAGCTTCCACCGCGAGGTACAGCGGCGAGCGGCCGCCCTTGCCGGCCAGATAGCCGACGGCCACGCTCATTGAGGATCCTTGATCACGTCGCCCTCACCCGCGACGGCCGTCGGGATGATGCCGTCACCGCCGTCGATGAGCGCGCTGTGTCGCCGGCTCCACAGGAAGTAGAAAGCCAAGACCACCGCCACCCAGATCCCGAACCACAGCCAGGTGTTCGGGGGCAGACCCCACAGCACCCACAAGCAGGCGGCGATCGACAGGACGGGCGTCACCGGATAGCCGGGGACCCGGAAGCCGCGCGGTAGGTCGGGCTCGCGGACCCGCAGGATGATCACGCCGACCGCAACCGTGATGAAGGCGACGAGTGTGCCGATCGACACCAGGTCCCACAGGTAGTCGAGCGGGACGAAACCGGCGAGGATCCCCGTCACGCACGCCACGATGATCGTGTTGTTCACCGGCGTCATGCTGCGTGGGTTGACCTTTGCGAACGCCGAGGGCAGCAGCCCATCGCGACCCATCGCGAACAGGATGCGGGTCTGGCCGTACATCACCACGAGCGTGACCGAGAAGATCGAGATGACCGCTCCGGCAGCGAGAATCGTGCTGGCCCACGTCGACCCGCTGAGAACGTTTTCCAGAATTTCCGAAAGTCCCGCCTCGGCTTGTTCCTCGGATCCGAACGCTTCTGCGGACTGCGTGCCGAGACCGGCGAATGCCACCAGGATGTAGATGGTGGTGACGGCGATCAACGCAGCGATGATCGCGCGCGGCATGGTCTTTTGTGGATTCTTGACCTCGTCGCCCGCGGTCGACACCGCATCGAGTCCGATGAAGGTGAAGAAGATGGTGGCCGCCCCCGCGGTGATGCCTGCGAAGCCGGCATTCCAGAAACCGGCGAAGTGATCGGTGGTGAACGCGGTGAAGGCGATCGCGATGAACAGCGCGAGCACACCCAGCTTGATGATGACCATGACGGTGTTGACCGCCGCGGATTCGCTGGCCCCGCGAATCAGCAACAGCGCACACATCGTGATGAGTAGCACTGCGGGCAGATTGACGATGCCGGGTGTCTCACCCCACGGCGCCGCGGTGAGGGAGTGCGGCAGCGTGAAGCCGAACAGGTTGTCCAGCAGCTTGTTCAGATAGCCGCTCCAGCCGATCGCGGTTGCCGACATCGAGACGCCGTACTCGAGCAGCAGGCATGCGGCCACGCCCATCGCCACGACCTCACCCATGGTGGTGTAGGCATATGAATAGGTTGATCCGGAAACTGGTACCGCGGATGCCATTTCGGCATAACAGATGGCGGACAGGCCAGCGGCGATGCCGGCGATGACGAACGAGACAAGAACTGCGGGACCGGCCTTCGGCACGGCCTGCTGGAGCACGATGAAGATTCCGGTGCCGACGGTGGCGCCGACCCCGAACATCGTGAGCTGGAACGTGCCGATACTTCGTTTGAGGTGGTCGGATGCGCCATGTGCGACCGGCGCGCCGATCACCGGTCGGCGTCGCAACATCTGAGCTGAGAGGCTAAGCGATGGGCCGGTCATGGTGCCTCCTGTGTGCCGTAAAGCGCTACCGGGACAAGTGTGAGCCCGACTCAGCCAAAACTTGGGCGAATTGGTCAATCGCCCAGTCGATCTCCTGCGCGGTGATCACCAACGGTGGTGCGAAGCGCAATGTCGAACCATGCGTGTCCTTGACCAGGACACCACGTTCGGCCAACATGATGGTGATCTGCTTTCCGGTGCCCAGCGCCGGATCGATGTCCACGCCGGCCCATAGGCCCAATCCGCGAACGGCGACCACGCCGGACCCGATGAGAGCGCGCAGCCGTGCATGCAGATACTCACCGAGTTCTGCTGAGCGCGACTGGAATTCGCCACGGTTCAGCATGCGCACGACAGTCGTGCCGATGGCTGCCGCCAGCGGATTGCCGCCGAACGTCGAACCGTGTTCGCCGGGGTGCAACACCCCGAGCACATCGGAGTTGGCGACCACCGCGGACAACGGAACGACGCCGCCGCCCAGGGCTTTGCCGAGCAAATAGATGTCGGGCACCACTCCGAAGTGATCGCATGCGAATGTGCGTCCGGTGCGCGCCAGACCCGATTGAATCTCATCGGCGATCATCAACACATTGCGTTCGGTGCACAGCGCGCGGACGCGGGGCAGGAAATCGCGGGGCGGAACGACGATCCCGGCTTCGCCCTGGATGGGCTCGAGCAGTACGGCAACGGTGTTCTCGTCGATCGCGGCGGCCAGCGCGTCGGCGTCACCGAAGGGCACTGCGCGGAAACCGGGTGTGTACGGGCCGAATCCGCGCCGCGCCGTCTCGTCGTCGGAGAAGCTGATGATGGTCGTAGTGCGGCCGTGGAAGTTATTGTGGGCCACCACGATGTTGCTGCGACCCGCGGGCACCCCCTTGACATCGGTGCCCCACTTCCGGGCGACTTTGATCCCGCTTTCCACGGCTTCGGCGCCGCTGTTCATCGGCAGCACCATGTCCTTGCCGCAGAGTTCGGCCAGCGCCTCGCAGAACGGGCCGAGCCGGTCCGAGTGGAAGGCCCGGCTCACCAGCGTCAGGTTGTCCAACTGCGCGTGGGCGACGGCGGTGATCTCCGGATTGCGGTGACCGAAGTTGACCGCGGAATACGCGGCGAGGCAATCGAGGTACCGACGCCCCTCGACATCGGTGACCCAGACGCCGTCGGCGCTGGCGGCGACTACCGGCAGCGGCGAGTAGTTGTGGGCGACGTAGCGGTTGTCGACGGCGATCGCCGCTTCGGTGATGTTCATGGTGTCGACGACGGTCACGGATATACCTCCAATGTGCAGCACTTGACGGATCCGCCGCCCTTGAGCAGTTCGGACAGGTTGATACCGATGGGCCGGAAGCCGGCGTTCCTCAGTTGTCCGGCGAAGCCGGTTGCCGCAGCGGGCAACACGACGTTGAGGCCGTCGGAGACGGCGTTGAGGCCCAGCACGTAGGCGTCAGCACTGCCCACCTCGATGGCGTCGGGGAAGAGCTCGAGGAGTTTCGCTCTGGACTGGTCGCTGAATGCCGGCGGGTAGTACGCGATCGTGGTGCTGTCGAGAACCGCGAGCGCGGTGTCGAGGTGGTAGAACCGCGGATCGACGAGTTCGAGGCTGACGACAGGCATCTGCATGATGGCGGCGATTTCGTCGTGTGCCTGCCGCTGTGTTCGGAAGCCGTAGCCCGCCAGCATGATTGATCCGACGACCAGCAGATCACCCTGGCCTTCGTTGGTGTGGCGGGTGTCCGAGGGCCGGTAGCCGTGACGGATCATCCATTCGGCGTAGGCGGCGGACTCGCCGGCGCGCTGCGGGTAGGCGAACCGGGCGGTGACGGCTTTTCCCTTCACGATCATTCCGCCGTTGGCGGCGTAGACCATGTCCGGAAGGCCGGCGACGGGTTCGATCACCTCGACGGTGTGCCCGAGTTCCTTGTATGTCTGGCGCAGGCTCTCCCACTGGTTGAGAGCGAGATGGGTGTCCACGGCGACCGAGGTGTCCATCCACGGGTTGATCGCATATTCGACGGTGAAGAACGTCGGCGCCGTCATCGCATAGCGGCGTATCGAGGGCACACGGTCAGGGGTCGCGGCGACATCGGACACCGGGGCCGCAGCGGCGGCGACATCTGAGATCGTCATAAATCAACGATATGACGGGGAGTTTTTGCAATCAATCACCGTCTATTGCGTATTGGCCTTTGATTTCTTGTGCTGAAGCTAGAATATCGGTGATCTGTTGCGTGGAGGTGATCATGGACCGTTTGGACGAGACGGACGAGCGCATCCTGGCCGAGCTCGCCAACGATGCACGTGCTACCTATGCCGAGATCGGCGAGCGGGTGAACCTGTCCGCGCCCGCGGTGAAGCGCAGGGTCGACCGACTGCTCGACAACGGCGTCATCCGTGGTTTCACCACGGTCGTGGACCGCAGCGCGCTGGGCTGGAACACCGAGGCCTACGTGCAGGTTTTCCGCCACGGCACCATTGCGCCAGAACAGTTGCGCGCGGCGTGGATTGGCATTCCCGAGGTGATCGGAGCGGCCACCGTCACGGGCACTGCCGACGCGATCCTGCATGTGCTCGCGCGCGACATGCGCCACTTGGAACAGGCGCTGGAGCGTATTCGCGTAGCCGCCGATGTCGAACGCAGCGAAAGCATCGTGGTGCTGACCAACATCATCGATCGGGACCGCAGCTGACGGGGTGGCGGACCAATGGCCGGAGGGATCGTGCAAAATTTGCGCATGTCCACCACTGCGGGAGTAGTCATCGTCGGCGGCGGTCTGGCGGCTGCGCGCACGGCTGAACAGCTGCGGCGCTCCGAGTACGCCGGGCCGGTCACCATCGTCAGCGACGAGGACCATCTGCCGTACGACCGGCCACCGCTCTCCAAGGAAGTGCTGCGCGCCGAAACCGACGACGTCACGCTCAAGCCCGCCGAGTTCTACGAAGAGAACGACATCACCGTCGCGCTCGGCAACGGAGCCCGATCGATCGATACCGCGGCGAAGACGCTGACGCTCGCCGACGGCACCGAGATGCCCTACGACGAATTGATCATCGCCACCGGCCTGGTGCCCAAGCGCATCCCGTCGTTCCCGGATCTCGGCGGCATCCACGTGCTCCGCAACTTCGACGAAAGCCTTGCGTTGCGTGCGGAAGCGGGCTCGGCGACGCGGGCCGTCGTCGTCGGTGCGGGTTTCATCGGTTGCGAGGTTGCGGCAAGCCTGCGTGGCATGGGCGTCGACGTGGTCCTGGTGGAGCCGCAGCCCTCGCCGCTCGCGTCGGTGCTCGGCGGACAGATCGGTGAGCTGGTCGCCCGGCTGCACCGCGCCGAGGGCGTCGACGTGCGATGCGGCGTTGGGGTGTCGGAGGTCAGCGGAGCCGAGCGGGTCGAGAGGGTCGTCCTGGGCGACGGCACCGAACTCGACGCCGATCTCGTGATCGTCGGCATCGGTTCGCATCCGGCCACTGAATGGCTCGACGGCAGCGGCCTGGAGATCGACAACGGCATCGTCTGCGACGACCACGGCCGCTCCAGCGCACCGCATGTGTGGGCGATCGGCGACGTCGCGTCCTGGCGCCACACCCTAGGACACCAAGTGCGCGTGGAACATTGGAGCAACGTCGCCGACCAAGCACGCGTACTGGTGCCCGCGATGCTTGGGCAGGATGCGCCCACGGCGGTCTCGGTGCCCTACTTCTGGAGCGACCAATACGACGTCAAGATCCAGTGCCTGGGTGAGCCCGAGGCCGACGACGTCGTCCACGTCGTCGAGGACGACGGCCGCAAGTTCCTGGCGTACTACGAGCGCGACGGCGTGGTGGCCGGCGTGGTTGGCGGCGGCATGCCGGGCAAGGTCATGAAGGCCCGCGCGAAGATCGCGGCGGGCGCCCCCATCGCCGACGTCCTCGGCTGACCGTCAGAGCTGGCCTAGATAGAACCGCGTGCCCTGATCGTCGGTGCACTGTGCCGATCGGCCGTACGACTGCGTCGACGGCTCCTCGATCACGGTGCCGCCTGCTTCCCGCACCCGTGCCACCGCGGCATTGATATCGGCGACCGTCCACATCGGCACCGTGACCGCCTGAGCGCTGCCACCCGCGACCCCCGCCATCGGCTGGGTGTGCTGGATCTGCCAGCCGTCGTCGACGCGGCCCGGCTCAAACGACCAGAACAGCAGTCCGCTGTAGAAGGAGCGGAAGGCACTCGAGTCCGGAACCTCGTAGGTGATGTACGAAAGTTCGCCGGGCCCAGAACCATTCAATGGGGGCCGGGCGATATGCGGTGCGGGCTCGAACACCGCGAAGCTTGTCCCCGCGGGATCTGCCGCATCGCAGAGGGTGCCGAAGTCGAAGTCGAGCACCTCACCGACCGTCCCGCCGGCGGCGACGATCGCCTGCCGGGCGGCCGCGAGGTCGACCACCGCATAGCTGCACAGCATCCCCTGTGGACTGTCGACGCTGTAGATGCCGATGCGCTGTTCGGTGTTGGTGACCTGATGGGTGGCCGGATCGTAGATCCAGCCCAGGACTTGGCCGTAGAAGGCGGCCGCGCGGCCGGCGTCGGGCGTCCACACCGAGATATAGCCGACGTCGCCGTGCTGGATCGTCACCGCGGCGCCGGTCGTCGGGCCGTTGAGCGACCAGCAGTGCCCGAACGGGTCGATGATCGCGGCGTTGCGTGAGCCGTGCGCCTCGCGGGCTTCCTGGCGTACGGTGGCGCCGCGGCCGCGGGCTCGTTCCACCGCAACGTCGGTATCGGCGACGGCGATCACGAGCATCACTGAAACGGACTGTGGAGCAGGGGCTTTCATGCCGATCTCCGGATATTCGTCGGCGAGGTAGAACATGCCGCCGCCAAGTGCCAGCTCGGCGTGACCGATGCGGCCGTCCTCCATCACGATCGGTTCCCCGACCACCGTCGCTCCCAGCACGTCGACGTACCAGTCGATGGCCTCCCGCGCGTTGGCCACGGACAGGTAGGGCAGTGCCGCCGACCGTGGCACGGTCGAAACGGCGGGTTCGGCAAGTTCGGCGATAGCGGTATCGGTGCCACTCATGACAACTCCTTCGGTTCGATTGGGCATGTTCACAGCAGATTCCAGGCGTGCGCGCAGTCGAGCCGCGAACGCCGGATCGGGTTGGGCGACAAGCTCATCGCCGTGCAGCACGGTCAGCGGATCGTGGCTGTTGTTGATGCCGTCGTTCACGACTTCCCTCCTTCCGGCTCCGGATAGTGGGCTCTGAAAGCTCGTCGCGCCCGCACCAGCAGTGCCTCGGTGGCGTGCACGGTCCGTCCGATCAGCTCCGCGCACTCGGGCACCGAACAGTCGTCCATGTAGCGCAACGCGAGCACGGTGCGATGCTGCTCGGGCAGTTTGGCCATGACACTCTCCGCGACGATGCGGTCGAGTTCGGCGTCCCACTCGTCGCCCGCTTCGACGGGCTCGGGCAGTTCGGCGACGGGGACGTTGAACCGGTCATGGCGACGCCGGTAGTGGTCGGCCAGTTTGTGGCGCGCCACTCCGAGGAGCCACGGCAACGTCATCGGCGGTGGCACGTCCTTGCGTGCGGCGTCCATCGCCGCCAGGAATGTGTCCGACGTCAGGTCTTCTGCCGTTCCGCGGTCACTGCAGCGCCGGACGAAATACCCGTACACGACCGGCATCGATTCGTCGTACATCGCCAGCAGCTTCCGCGGAGCGTCGTTGCCATCTGATTCGGCGCTCACACCCTTATCGTCGCCGCGGCGGTCCGAACTCCGACGCCCTAATCGCGAATTTTTTCAGCGGGTGGGATCGTCCAGCGCCTTCAGCCCGGCACTGACGGTGTCGAAGGCGTCGCCGAGCGCCTGCGCGAGCGACACCGACTCGTCGTCCAGCCAGTGCTGATACGCCGACAGCGCGGCACCGAGCATGGTCCACGCGACCGTCTGGGGCACGACGTCGGCCTCCTTCATGCCGAGCCGGCGCGCGACGAACGCGGCGACCACCGCGCGCCAGCCCGCGTACATCGTCATCGAATAGGCCTGCAGCTCCGCGGTCTGCAGGATGACCCGCATGCGCTGCCGGTGCCGTGCGGTCTCGGCATCGTCAAAGGTGTTGAACGCCAACAGCGCCGTGCGTAGGGCGGCATCGATTCCCACGTCGGGGTCGAGGTTGGAGAGCAGGTCGCGCATCCAGGTCAGGTGGGCGTCGAAGTCGCCCCAGGGCAGCGCGTTCTTGGACGGGAAGTAGCGGAACAGGGTGCGCCGCGCGATGCCCGCGGCCTCGGCGACGTCGTCGACGCTGACCTCGTCGAACCCGCGGGCGGCGAAAAGATCGATCGCTACGTTGCTGATGTGTTCCCAGCTCGTCGACCGCCGTCGGCCGACGCGGTGCTGGGGTTCCTGCTGCACGTCAGCTCCTTTTCGGGGGTCCGCTTTCATTCTGGCACTCGATGCCATATTATTGCGATCTCGATCACAGTTTGTCGAGATCCTGTGAAGGAAAGGTGCGGATAGTGGAGCCGAATCAGACAGTCGAGACCTCGGGCGACGAGCTCGTCACCGAAACCCTGGTCGAAGAGGTGTCGATCGACGGGATGTGCGGGGTCTACTGATCGTGGCCTCATCAACAGCTGAGACCGGGACCGACATCGCGTTCGATCCCGACCTCAGTTGGCGGCTCCACCCTCAGGTGGCCGTGCGGCCCGAGCCGTTCGGTGCGCTGCTGTATCACTTCGGTACGCGCAAGCTGTCGTTCTTGAAGAACCGGACGATCGTCGAGGTGGTCAACTCGCTGGCCGACCACCCCGACGTCCGGTCCGCCTGCCGTGCCGCCGGAGTCGACGACGCTCAGCAGGCCCCCTACCTCCACGCACTCCGCGTGCTCGTCCAATCGAAGATGTTGGTGCCGCAATGACAACCATGGAAACGCCTGCCGCTCAGCCCGTTCCGCGGCTGATCGAGCAGTTCGAGCACGGGCTGGACGCGCCGATTTGCCTGACGTGGGAACTCACCTACGCGTGCAACCTCGCCTGCGTGCACTGCCTGTCGTCCTCGGGTAAGCGCGACCCGCGCGAGCTGACCACCCAGCAATGTAAGGACATCATCGACGAGCTCGAGCGGATGCAGGTGTTCTACGTCAACATCGGCGGCGGGGAACCGACTGTGCGGTCGGACTTTTGGGAGCTCGTCGACTACGCCACCGAACACCACGTCGGGGTCAAGTTCTCGACCAACGGCGTGCGCATCACTGCAGACGTGGCGGCGCGCCTGGCGGCCAGTGACTACGTCGACGTTCAGATCTCCCTCGACGGTGCGACGGCCGAAGTCAACGACGCGGTCCGAGGGGCGGGCTCGTTCGCGATGGCCATCCGCGCGCTGGAGAACCTCGCGGATGCAGGTTTCAAGGACGCCAAGATCTCCGTTGTGGTGACGCGCGAGAATGTCGACCAACTAGACGATTTCGCGGCCCTGGCAGCGCGTTACGGCGCCACGCTGCGGATCACCCGACTGCGGCCCTCCGGCCGTGGCGCCGACGTGTGGGATGAACTGCACCCCACCGCCGAGCAGCAGGTGCAGCTGTACGACTGGCTGGTGGCCAAGGGTGACGGCGTCCTCACCGGTGACTCGTTCTTCCACCTCTCCGGGCTCGGCGAGCCGGGCGCGTTGGCGGGCCTGAACCTGTGCGGAGCGGGCCGTGTGGTCTGCCTGATCGATCCGGTCGGCGACGTGTATGCGTGCCCGTTCGCCATCCACGATCGCTTCCTCGCCGGAAACATCTTGACCGATAACGGTTTTGACAGCGTGTGGAAGAACGCGCCGCTGTTTCGTGAGCTGCGCGAACCGCAGTCGGCCGGAGCATGCGGCAGCTGCGGGCACTACGACAGCTGCCGAGGTGGATGCATGGCCGCAAAGTTCTTCACCGGATTGCCGATGGACGGTCCGGACCCCGAGTGTGTGCAGGGTTACGGGGCACCGGCGTTGGCCGCCGAACGCGTGAAGCCCAAGTCCAGTGTTGATCACTCGCGGAGCAAGCCGGTCATGCTCAAGCTGCTGACCAAGCCTCCCGCGCGACTCTGTAACGAAAGCCCGGTGTAACTCATGGCCGACATCTGGTTCGAGACGGTCGCGGCCGCCCAAGAGCGGGCCAAGCGACGGCTACCCAAGCCGGTGTACTCCGCGCTGCTCGCCGCGAGCGAGCGTGGCGTCACCGTCGCCGACAACGTCGACGCCTTCGCCGAACTGGGTTTCGCGCCGCATGTCATCGGCGCGACCGAGAAGCGCGATCTCGCGACAACCGTTATGGGTCAGGATATTTCGATGCCTGTCCTGATATCACCGACAGGTGTGCAGGCCGTACACCCCGACGGTGAGATCGCAGTCGCGCGCGCCGCCGCCGCACGGGGGACCGCGATGGGCCTGTCGTCGTTCGCGAGCAAGCCGATCGAAGAGGTCATCACCGCGAACCCCAAACTCTTCTTCCAGGTGTACTGGCTTGGTGGCCGCGACGCGATCGCGGCGCGGGTCGAGCGGGCGCGCGCGGCCGGCGCCGTCGGGCTCATCGTTACCACCGACTGGAGCTTCTCGCACGGACGTGACTGGGGTAGTCCGAAGATCCCCGAAGAGATGAACCTGCGCACAACCGTGCGGATGATGCCGACCGGGCTGACCAGGCCCGCGTGGTTGTGGCAGTGGGGTAAGACCTTCCGTCCGCCGAACCTGCGGGTGCCGAACCAGGCCGCGCGCGGCGAGGCCGGTCCGCCGTTCTTCGCGGCGTACGGAGAGTGGATGGGCACCCCGCCGCCGACCTGGGAGGACATCGCCTGGCTGCGCGAGCTGTGGGGCGGACCGTTCATGCTCAAGGGCGTGATGCGAGTCGACGACGCGAAACGTGCTGTGGAAGCAGGTGTTTCGGCGATCTCGGTGTCCAATCACGGCGGCAACAACCTTGATGGCACGCCTGCGTCGATTCGCGCGCTGCCTGCGATCGCCGAGGCCGTGGGCGACGAGGTCGAGGTGCTGCTCGACGGCGGTATCCGACGCGGCAGCGACGTGGTGAAGGCCGTTGCTCTCGGTGCGCGTGCGGTCATGATCGGGCGCGCCTATCTATGGGGTCTGGCCGCCAATGGTCAGGCGGGCGTCGAGAACGTGCTCGACGTTCTTCGGGGCGGCATCGATTCTGCGTTGATGGGCCTCGGCCATGCATCGATTCACGACCTTGGTCCCGACGACGTCTTGGTGCCCGACGGGTTCGCTCGGGCGCTCGGAGTGCCGGGCAACTCGGCCGTCTGACACAGCCGGCGCCGGCTGGGCGAACTTCCTGGTGCAGGCGTGGCTCAGGGGGCTGACGTGAATGCCTCGCTGTCGCTCGCGCAAATTTCTGGAAATCAATTGCTGCGCATGCGCCAACAATTGGCGCACACCAGGTGAATTCGGCCTACCATCGGCCTGTGCCCTATGGAAGCGAGCTCGCGAACGCAACGTCGCGACAGCTGCAGAGCACGCCATCAGCATTGATCATCCCTGTCGGCTCCACTGAGCAGCATGGGCCTCACCTGCCGCTTGACACCGACACCCGCATCGCGAGCGCCGTCTCGCGCGATCTCGCAGACCAGCTCGCGTCCGCCGATAGCTCGACATGGATGGTGGCTCCCGCCATCGGATACGGCGCCAGCGGCGAGCACGAGGAGTTCAGCGGCACGGTCTCGATCGGCACGTCCGCCCTGCGGCTCTTGCTGGTGGAGTTCGGCCGGTCGGCATCGCGGTGGGCGTCGCGCCTCGTCTTCGTCAACGGGCACGGCGGCAACGTGGAAGCGCTGGCCACGGCCGCGGCATTGTTGCGATACGAGGGCCGCGACGTGGGCTGGTGTTCCTGCAGCGCAGAGAACGCCGACGCCCACGCTGGGCATACCGAAACCTCTGTATTGCTACATATTTCGCCTGCCGACGTCTGCATCGACGAGCTGGTTCCGGGTAACAGCGCCCCGCTGGGGCAGTTGATGCCCGCAATGCGCCAAGGAGGGATCGCCGCGGTCAGCGAAGTGGGTATCCTCGGTGATCCCACCACCGCTACCGCTGAGGAGGGCGCGCGCATCTTCGCCGAGATGGTCGACGGATGTTTGCAGCGCGTGACTCGATGGACGCCTGACCGGAACGGGATGCTGACATGACCGGACCACGTCTACCCGACGGGTTCGCCGTTCAGGTGGACCGCCGGGTGAAGGTCCTCGGCGAGGGATCCGCGTTGCTGGGGGGTTCACCCACCCGGTTGCTGCGGTTGGCGCCCGCCGCTCAGACGATGCTCGCCGGCGGGCGGCTCGAGGTGCACGACGCGGTCAGCGCACAGCTGGCGCGGACACTGCTGGACGCGACGGTGGCGCATCCGCGGCCTGCGACCGGACCGTCGCATCGCGATGTCACGGTTGTTATTCCCGTGCGGGACAATATCTCTGGTCTACGCCGGCTGGTCGCGGCTCTTCGTGGCATGCGGATCATCGTGGTCGACGACGGGTCGGCGACCCCGGTTCAGCAGGCCGACTTCGCGCAGATGTACAGCGATGTGCAGATCCTGCGGCACGACCGAAGCAAGGGTCCTGCGGCGGCCAGAAATACCGGCTTGGCGGCATGCCACACCGACTACATCGCGTTTCTCGACTCTGACGTGGTGCCGCGGCGCGGGTGGCTGGAGGCGCTGCTCGGGCATTTCTGCGATCCCGCGGTGGCGCTGGTCGCGCCGCGGATCATCGGCCTGCGCGAGCCCGAGAACCTGGTGGCCCGTTACGAGGCCGTGAGGTCCTCACTCGACCTCGGTATGCGCGAAGCGCCCGTCGTGCCCTTCGGAACCGTCGCGTATGTACCCAGTGCCGCGATCATCTGCCGCGGCACCGTGCTCAAGGAGTTGGGTGGCTTCGACGAGACCCTCAAGTCCGGCGAGGACGTCGACCTGTGCTGGCGGTTGATCGAGGCCGGCGCCCGGCTGCGCTACGAGCCCGTCGCGCTCGTTGGTCACGATCACCGCACCCAACTGCGAGAATGGCTCTCGCGCAAGTCTTTCTACGGAGAATCAGCGGCCCCGCTGTCGGTCCGCCATCCGGGCAAGACGGCACCACTCGTCATCTCGGGATGGACGCTGGTCGCGTGGATGCTGATGGCGATGGGCTCGGGTATCGGGTACTTGGCCTCGATGGTCGTCGCCGCGATCACCGGGCGCCGGATTGCTCGGTCGCTGTCCACCGTGGAGACCGAGCCCAAGGAAGTCGCCGTGGTGGCCGCCCACGGACTGTGGTCCGCGGCGCTACAGCTGGCGTCAGCCATCTGCCGCCACTACTGGCCCGTGGCGTTCGTCGCGGCACTGCTGTCGCGACGATGCCGCCAAGTGGTGTTGGTGGCGGCCATCGTCGACGGGGTCGTGGACTGGATCACCCGCAACGGCAACGGTGACGACGACACGAAACCGGTCGGTCTGCTCACTTACATCTTCCTCAAGCGGCTCGACGACATGGCCTACGGCGCGGGACTGTGGACCGGCGTCGTGCGCGAACGCCACGTCGGCGCACTCAAGCCGCAGATCAGGACCTGAAGTCCGCCTTGCACAGCGATGTGCTGATCGTCGGCGCCGGTAGCGCTGGATCTGTATTGGCGGAACGGCTTTCGGCCGACCCGGGTCGCCGGGTCACAATCGTCGAAGCGGGTCCCGGCCCATCGGATCCCTCGGTTCTCACCCAGATCACCGACGGCCTGCGCCTGCCGATCGGCGCCGCCAGCTCGGTGGTGCGACGGTATCCGACGACACTCACCGGCGATCCCGAGCGGCACGCCCAGATCATGCGGGGTGCGGTGGTCGGCGGATCGGGGGCCGTCAACGGTGGTTACTTCTGCCGTGGGTTGCCGTCGGACTTCGACGGCTGGGGGCTGCCCGGGTGGGCGTGGTCCGACGTGCTCCCGCACTTCCTGGCCATCGAGACCGACCTCGACTTCGACGGTCCGCTGCATGGTCGCGACGGCCCCATCCAGGTTCAGCGAGTCGCCGAATTCGACGGCTGCACCGCGACTTTCGTCGATGCCGCCGCGACGGCAGGGTATCAGCGGGTGGACGATCTGAACGGGTCGACGCCGGAAGCGCCGTTGCCGCCGGGTGTCGGCCGGGTCCCGCTGAACATCAACGGGGGAACCCGCGTCGGTCCGGGCGGGGCCTTCCTCAAGCCCGCGATGGATCGGCCCGGCCTCACGGTCGTGACCGACACCAAGGTGCTGCGCATCCGGATCGTCGATGGTCGCGCGGTCGGCGTGCAATGCGTCGGAACCGACGGCCCCGTCGACCTGACCGCGGACCGAATCGTGTTGTCTGCCGGTGCGATCGGATCGGCGCATCTGCTGATGTTGTCCGGTATCGGTCCACATCAGACCCTGAGCACCGCGGGTGTGCCGGTGGTGGCTGATCTGCCGGTGGGCGTCGCAACGACGGACCATCCGGAGTGGGTACTCCCAGTCGACTGGGCCGAAACGCACGGACTGCCGCCGTTGGAAGCGGTGCTGACCACCGACGACGGACTCGAAATCCGTCCTTACACCGCGGGTTTCGGGGCGATGGTGAGTGGCCGTCGCGACGACCCGGCCGATCACCCGCACATCGGCGTCGCCCTGATGCAACCGAGATCGCGAGGCAGAGTCTGGCTGGTGTCAGCGGACCCGGACGTCAGTCCCGCCATCGAGCATCGGTACGACAGTGAACCCGCGGATGTCGACGCGCTGCGCGCCGGTGCGGAGCTTGCGCGGGAACTCGCCGGTGCCCATGCACAATCCGACGTGGCCTCGTGGTCGACGTCGCAACATCTTTGCGGCACCGCGCCGATGGGACCCGATGATAACGCGACGGCAGTCGTGGACGCTCGGTGCCGGGTGCATGGCGTCGACGGGCTATGGGTGGTCGACGGCTCGGTGCTTCCCGCGATCACCAGCCGCGGCCCGCACGCCACTACCGTCATGCTCGGCCACCGGGCCGCCGAGTTCATCGTCTGAATTGGCGGTGATCCGGCGCGCGAGGCCAGACTGTCTCCCGTCGCGGCCGGGGGCCCAGATCGCGACGAACGCCGAGGCGAGCGCCAGCACAATCGCCAGTACGAGCAGCGCCAGGCTCATCGAGTCGATGAACGCCGCGGTGGCGAGGTCGGCCAGATGTGCGCCCTGCGGGCCCATCTGCTCAGCAATCGCGAGCGCATTGGCAAGGGATTCAAGGGCTCCGGTGCGTATCTGCTCAGGGAAGTCGGCCAACGTCGGCGAAAGCACGGTGCCGTACTGCGCCGCCAACACCGAACCGGCGACCGCGATGCCGACGGCAGCGCCCACCTCGCGCGTGGTGTCGTTGACCGCCGATGCGACGCCTTGCTTCTCGGTCGGTACGGCGTTCATGATCGCGGAGGTGGTCGGCGCGACGCACAACCCGATGCCGGCACTGGTGACCAGCATCGGCCACACGATATCGAGGTAAGACGACCCGGCGTCGAGGTAGCGCATCAGGAACAGGCCCAGCCCGATGAGGAACAAGCCGAGTGCGACGGCGGTGCGAAGCCCAACCTTCGGCAGATAAAGATGCATCGTCGTGCCAAGGATCATGATCGGCACCGCGAGCGGCGCGAGAGCGAATGCGGTCTGCAGCGGGGTGTAACCGAGAACCAGTTGCAAGTACTGCATCTCGATGAAGAAGAATCCGAAGTTGGCGAAGAACAGAATGGTGATGCCGATCGATCCGGTGGCGAAGTCAGGCCTGCTGAACAGGCGGACGTCGAGTAGGGGATGGCGGCGGCGCAGTTCCACCGCAGCGAAGGCCGCGGCCAGCACGACACCGGCCGCCATACAACCCCACACGAGCGGATGCGACCAACCGCGTACCGGCGCTTCCACCACACCGAACACGAAAACCGCGACGGCCGAACCGATCAGCACTGCACCGATGCTGTCGATCGGCGTTGCGGTGTCGTCGCGTGACGACCGAATCGTGAAGGTGCAGACCATCAGAACGACCGCCGACGCGGTGAACGCGTAGAAGATCGACTCCCAGGAGAAGAACTGCAGGAGCAGCCCGGTGCCCATGAAGCCGACGATCGCGCCCGAGCTAGCGACCCCGGCCCAGATGCCAACGGCCTTGTTGCGCTCCGCTTTCGGGAACGCCGCGGTCAACAGGGACAGCGTTGCGGGCATGATGAACGCCGCCCCGACGCCTGCGACCGCGCGGGCGAGGATGATTTGGACCGGACTGTCGAAGAACACCGGAGCGATCGAGGACACCGCGAAGATCGCCAACCCTGCGACCAGCGCACCCCTTCGCCCGTACCGGTCACCGATCGCACCGGCAGGCAAGAGCAGGCAGGCCAGCACCAGCGTGTAGCCGTCCACGATCCAGGTGAGTTGGGTCTGTGTCGCGGCGGTGTCCACCGCAAGGTCGGGCAGCGCCGCGTTGAGCGCGACCATCGAGGAGATGACCAGCAGCACGTCGAGTGCGGCGACTGTGAGCAACCAGAAGCGCCCGAACTTGGACAGGGTCGCCAGGTTCGCGTCGATAATCTGGTCAGGCCGGGTGAGGGTGTCGACCATGGATCGCTCCCTTCCGCGGAGATATTTTCGAGACTAACAGTCTCGTAGCAAGACCAACAGTCTTGTTCCCACTGAGGAGGTGGTGCAAACAGTGGCCGTTCCCACCGACGCGGGTCAGGGGAGCACGGACCCGCGACCCGCCCGGTCTCGGGCTCGATTGCTCGAGGCCGCGACCACCCTGTTGCGCACGGGCGGTCCTAGTGCGGTGACGATCGATGCGGTCACCCGCAGCGCGAACGTCGCCAGGGCCACGCTCTATCGCCATTTCCCCAGCGCCAACGACCTCGTTGGCGCGGCTTTCATGAGCCTGCTGGAGCCCGCGCCGATGCCACCGCCCGAAGGCGGCCTGCGCGAGCAGCTGCTCGTGGTGGTGGAGGGTTGGATCGACGCCATCGCTGAGGTGCCCGCCATGCTCACCGCATTGACGTGGCTGGCGTCAGGACCCGATGCCGGTGACTATTCCGAAGTACGCCAAGCGGATTCGGACTCAGCAGGCCCACTGCGAGCCCGCATCATCCAGCTCTACTCGGTGCCCTTCGATGCCGTCTTCGACAGCCCGCAGGCGGACGCCGAGATCGAGGTGCCCGACCGCATTCAGGCGATCGCACTGCTGATCGGTCCGCTCATCCTCGGAAGGCTCAGTACCGTCGCCGATTTCGACTACCGTGCGTGTGCCGAGGCCGCCGTCGACGGCTTCCTGGCAACGCATGCCCGTCAGCGCAGGGAGTAACGGATCGGCAGGTGCTTGAGCCCGCCGACGAACGTGGTCGCCGCAAGCTCCGGCTCGCCCGCGAGTTCGATGGAATCCAGCCGGGGGATCAACTCGGAGAACAGGCTGTTCATCTCCATCCGTGCCAACGCGGCACCGAGGCAGAAATGCACGCCGTATCCGAACGCGACGTGCTTGTTGGGGTCGCGGCCGACGTCGAACCGGAACGGCTCGTCGAAGACGTCTTCGTCTCGGTTGCCGGAAACGTAAGCCAGATAGACGGATTCGCCCTTGGCGATGGGAACGCCACGGATCTCGGTGTCCTCGGCCGCGGTGCGCATGAACTCCTTGACCGGCGTCGTCCACCGGATCATCTCCTCCACCGCGGTGCCCATGAGGCTGTGGTCCTTGCGCAGACGCTCCAATTCGCCGGGGTTCTCGATCAGCGCGAGCAGCCCGCCGGAGATCGCGTCCTTGGTGGTGTCGTGGCCTGCGCTGGCGACGATCACGTAGTAGGACGCGGTGTCGACGTCGGACAGCGGCTCACCGTCGATGCGACCGTTGGCGATCGCCGATGCCAGGTCGGCGGTCGGATTTTCGCGACGAGACGCGGTCAGCTGCGCGAAGTAGGTGAAGAAGTCGACGAGAATCGCCAGCTGCTCTTCCGGCGACTTGCCGCGCTTGTTGTACTCCTCGTCGTCGCCGCCGAACATCTCCTGTGTGAGCTGATGCATGCGCGGGAAATCCTCCTCGGGCAGGCCGAGCAGCGACATGATCACGTAGAGCGGAAAGTTGACAGCGATCTCGGTGACGAAGTCACATTCGGGACCGATATCGCGCATCCGGTCGACATACCGCTTGGCCAGCGCGTCGACGCTGACCTTGAGATCGCGCATGGCCTTGGGACGAAACCAGTCCGCGCCGATGGTGCGCACCTTGCGGTGATGCGGATCGTCCATGTGGATGAGGGTGCGCAGTCCGGTGCCCGCCTCGAGTTGCTGCTTCCCGAAGTCGTCAGCTTCTGCGGTGACCAGCAGCGGCCGAGGCTCGGACAGAAAGAGGTTGTTGTCCCGCTCGATGGCCATGATGTCGGCGTGCTTGGTGATCGCCCAGAACGGCCGGTACGGGTTCTTGTCGACCCAGGCCACCGGAGTGTTCGCTCGCAGATGGGTCAGCGCCGCGTGCAGCCGAGCATCGTCGGCATACGCCGTCGGGTCGGTGAAGACTTGGGCGGCATCGTCCATCGTCGGCGTGCTCATACGGGCTCCTCATTTCCGGGGGCTGACGGAACTTGACGGGTGTCAAGTTCGGAGTCTATGTGACGGAGGCCACGCAAGGGAAGAGAGGTCCCTCAGTAGTCTCGGGGCCGATGCCAGTTTCAAAGGTTCGCCGTCGGGGCTACGTCATCTCGGTCATCGCGACAGTGCTGATCGCCATCGCCGCGCTCGCGGGATGTTCACGCGGCCAATCGGCCGCCATCGTTGTGCCCGACGATCCGGGAGTGGTGCAGACCGTATCGGGTTCAGTGCGCGGACTCGTCTCGGTGGACCACCGTCTGTTCGCCGGAATCCCTTATGCTGCACCGCCGGTCGGGGAACTGAGATGGCAGCCGCCCGCGCCTGCGGCCGAGTGGACCGGGTTTCGCGATGCCACGCAAGCCGGCCCGCGATGCGTTCAGGACGTCAGCAATGACATCGACCAACGCGCAACCAGCGAGGACTGCCTGACGCTCAATGTGTGGACACCGCCGCCGTCGGGGGAGAAACGGCCCGTGATGGTGTGGATTCACGGCGGCAGCTTCATCAACGGCAGCGGCGACATCTACGATTCGCGGTGGCTGGCGAGCCGCGGTGACGTGGTCGTCGTCACGATCAACTACCGGTTGGGCACGCTTGGCTTCCTCGCGCACCCAGCGCTCGGCCCCGCCGGTGATGTCGGCAACTACGGCCTGGCTGACCAGCAGGCCGCGCTGCGATGGGTGCGCGACAACATCGCGGAATTCGGGGGCGACCCGGACAAGGTGACGATCGCGGGGGAGTCGGCAGGGGGAATGTCGGTGTGCGACCACCTCGTCGCACCCGCCTCGGCGGGCCTTTTCAGCGCCGCGATCATCCAAAGTGGGCCGTGCCAGGCGCAATACGACCTGCCCGCCGCGGAGCGCGCGAGTGAGGAGTACGCCGCCGAGGTGGGGTGCGCTGAAAAGACCACAGCGGCGGCCTGCCTTCGCGCGCTTCCGCCGGAGCGACTGCAGCGGCCAGTGCTCTATGGACGCATCGGTAGCGAACGGTTGAGCGGACCGGTGACGGGAACGAAGGCTCTGCCGGTCGACCCGATGACCGGTGCCGCGCAGGGGCGAGCTGCCAAGGTGCCGGTGATGATCGGGACGACCGCCGACGAGTTCACTCTTTTCGCCGCGCTGCAGTACATCCGCGGCCGTGCGTTCGGCGCGACCGACTATCTCGGATTGCTTTCGGAGGCATACGGCAGTGCACATGCCGGCGTCGTCGCACAGCAGTATCCGCCGGAACAGTTCGGCGGAAGTGTGCCGCTGGCGTATTCGGCCGCCGTGACCGACGGCACCTTCGCCTGCGTGGCGGACCGTCTCGCGGACTCGTTGTCAGCAGAAGAGTCGGTGTACTTCTCCGAGTTCGCCGACCGCGGTGCGCCGGCGCCCGAGCCGCTGGCAGCCGCACCGTTCCCAGTCGGCGCCGGCCATTCGCTGGAACTGCGCTATTTGTTCGACGTGGGCGGAGCGCCCCCGCTGAACCCTGAGCAACAGCGGCTCTCCGACGAGATGATTGACGATTGGGTTGAATTCATATCGACGGGTTCGCCGGGTTCGGGGTGGCCATCGCTAGACGGACCCGAGGGCGAGCGAATGTCGCTGCAGCCCGGCGGTAATCGCGTCATCAGCGGTTTCGATCAGGCGCACAGGTGCACCTTCTGGGCGGCGTTGAAAATCTGAATTTGCACATGCAGCGACGCGCCGAATTCTCGTTTACATATTTGACGCAACGGGAAGCCTTCGCCCCGACGCTCGAGAACACGGGCGCGTCCGAGGGGGCATCGTGGCGGTATTGGAACGGGTCAGCGGGTACGACGCATTTTTCCTCGAATTGGAGTCGGCAACGCAGCCGGTGAACGTGTGTTGTCTGCTCGAACTGGATACGTCGGCGATGCCGGGGGGCTATCAGTACGAACGGCTCGTCGGCGCACTGGATGCCCGAGTCGCGGCCGCTCCCGACTTCCGTCTGAAACTAGCTGACAGCCAACTGAATCCGTCGAATCCGGTCTGGGTCGAAGACCAGGACTTCCGGCTCGACCGCCATGTTCATCGCATCGGACTCCCACGGCCCGGTGGTCGAACCGAGTTGGCCGAGATCTGCGGTCACATCGCCGCACTGCCGCTGGACCGGTCACGTCCGCTGTGGGAGATGTGGGTGATCGAGGGCTATGACGAGGCCGAATCCATCGCGGTGATGATGAAGTCGCATCACGCCGCGGTCGACGGCGTCGGGGGTGCCGACCTGCTGATGCAGCTGTGCGGCCTCGACAGCGGTGTGCCCGTGGCTGAGCCGGTGAGCGGACCGCCCGCCACCGGGCGAATCGAGATGGCCGCCGCGGGAATCGCCGACGTGGTGCGTCGGCCGTGGCGGCTGGTGACCGCGATCCCCGACACCGCACGGACGGTGGTGCACACCGTGCAGCGCGCGGTCAGCGGCGAGGCGATGGCGCCTCCGTTCGCGGCTCCGGCCACCGCCTTCAACGCACCGTTCACCAGCCGGCGGAACATCGCTTTCACTCAGGTGAACCTGGCGGACGTCAAGAAGGTCAAGGAGAAATTCGGGATCACCGTCAACGATGTGGTGGTCGCGATGACGGCGGGTGCGCTGCGCCGGTTCCTGCTCGATCGCGACGAATTGCCCGAGCACCCTTTGGTGGCGACGGTGCCGATGTCGACGCGGAACAAGGCGGACCGTCCTGGGCGCAATCACACGATGTGGATGTTCTGCCGGCTCGCCACCGACATCGAAGATGTCGCCGAGCGGCTGGAAACCATCTGCGGCAACATCTCTCACGCCAAGGGTCACGGCAACGAGATGGCGCCGACGCTCATTCAGGATTGGACGGAGTTTCTCGGCCGGTCGGCGCTCAACGCGGTAGTTCGGTTGGCGCGCCACATTCCGCTCCCGGAGCGGCCGATACACAATCTCGTGCTGTCGAACGTCCCGGGACCGCAGCAGCCGCTCTACTTTCTGGGCTGTGCCATCACTGCGCAATATCCGTTCGGGCCCATCGTGATCGGCGCGGGCCTCAACGTCACGGTGATGTCGCTGAATGGCCGGCTGGGCATCGGCGTGATCTCGTGCCCGGATCTCGTCTCGGACGTCTGGGACCTCGCCGACGAATTCCCGGTGGCGCTGGACGAACTGCTGCAGATCTAGCCCCGGTCCGCAGTCTCGCGGCTGATCATGGACCTATGAGTGCAGAAGAGATCGTTCGTGCCGAAATGGCGGCCTGGGGGCGCAACGATGTCGACGAGGTCATCAGCCATTTCGCCGAGGACGCCGAGTTCTATCTCGGCCCCTCCTATCCACAGCTGTCCGGGCGCGACTCGATCCGAAAGATGATGAAGCAGTTCTTCGGTCGCGGCACATGCATCGAGCTCGAGATCCGTCACCTGGCGGTCGACGGAGATGTCGTGTTGATGGAGCGCACGACCACTGGATGCTGGAAGGCAAGCCGACGAGCTGGCCCGTCATGGGTGCTTACGAGGTCAAGAACGGCAAGATCACGTCCTGGCGCGAGTACTTCTACCCGCCAAGCTGACCGGAGTCGCCGATTCCGAGCAGGTGCACCCGCGAAGGCCACGGCACATATTTGCCATGAGTCGCAGCAGTCGCAGCGGTCGGCGTTTTGCAGACTTCTACTCGGACTTTGTCTGCGAAACGTCGTTCTGTGTGACGGGCGTGATTCAGCAGATGGTGCCGACGGTCAAAACAACGTGTATCAGTACCGCAACTGGCACCATCGAAGCTCGTGGAAGGCGATTCAGCTCGTCCGCGCTTGGCCGGCCTGCATCACTTCGGGATTTCGGTGGCCGACCTCGAGCGCAGCATTCGTTTCTATTGCGACGTGCTCGGCGCTGATGTCTTGGTGGCGGAAACCCCCGAGGGTGACGACCAGCGTCGTTTTTCCGGGCGCGCGGCGATCCTGAGCCTGGGCGGTCACGTGTTCGACCTGTGTCAGCACTCGAGCAACGCAGGTGAACAGTTCGACCCTGTGCGTACCGGTCTGGATCATTTCGCGCTCGAGGCGCAGTCCTTGGATGACCTTTTGGCCTGGGCAAGGTGGCTTGATACCTCCGGTGTCGCGCGATCGGAGATCCGGAAAGTAGCCGGGGACCTGGGAACAATGTTCGACTTCGTCGACCCTGACGGAATCCAGATCGAGTTCGCCCACTTCAATGTCGGCTGAATGGAGACGGCCGCCGGGCTACCTTACTCCAGAGTAAGATAGCTTCGGCGGCGGACCGGCCGGGCCAGCGGGTTTCCCATGGCCAGGGATTTGGAGCAGGCCCAGATCTAGGGCATACTGTTCGGGTTGCCTTGAGCCAGGACGGCGCCCTTCGGGACTGCCTGGCAGGGGGCATACGACCTGCGCCCCCAGGGGCGCGTCCGGTCCAAACCTCGATCGCGACGGATTTCCGACGTGAGAGAGCGTGCGCGAGGGCGACACACCCGAGCGCGGGGGTCGGTGAACCACAGACAGGTAAACAGCGGCGGCATAGCCGCGCGATCGGGTTGGTCTCGGCGCGTGGCAGCAGACCCAGGTTTTTCACGCCCGAGCGTGGGAGCCCGTTAGTAGTGAGGTAGGAGAAGCGTGGCGGGACAGAAGATCCGCATCAGGCTCAAGGCCTACGACCACGAGGCAATTGACGCCTCGGCGCGCAAGATCGTTGAGACGGTCACACGGACGGGCGCCAGCGTGGTCGGCCCAGTGCCGCTGCCGACCGAGAAGAACGTGTATTGCGTCATCCGGTCCCCGCATAAGTACAAGGACTCGCGGGAGCACTTCGAGATGCGTACTCACAAGCGGCTGATCGACATCCTCGACCCAACGCCGAAGACCGTTGACGCACTCATGCGCATCGATCTGCCGGCCAGCGTCGACGTCAACATCCAGTAGGAGACCCAAGAGAAATGGCTAGAAAGAGCATTCTGGGCACCAAGCTGGGCATGACGCAGGTGTTCGACGAGAACAACCGGGTCGTGCCGGTGACGGTCGTCAAGGCCGGCCCCAACGTCGTCACGATGATCCGCACTCCGGAGCGTGACGGCTACAGCGCGGTGCAGCTTGCATACGGCGAAATCAGCCCGCGCAAGGTGAATAAGCCTGTGACAGGGCAGTACTCGGCTGCGGGCGTGAACCCGCGCCGCCACATCGCCGAGTTCCGGCTCGACGACGAGGCTGCTGCGGCCGAATACGAGCTCGGTCAGGAGTTGACCGCCGAGATCTTCGCCGACGGCGCCTACGTCGACGTGACGGGCACCTCGAAGGGCAAGGGTTTCGCGGGCACCATGAAGCGTCACGGCTTCAAGGGCCAGGGCGCCAGCCACGGCGCCCAGGCAGTGCACCGTCGCCCGGGCTCCATCGGCGGATGTGCCACTCCCGGCCGTGTTTTCAAGGGCACCCGCATGTCAGGCCGCATGGGTAGCGACCGCGTCACCACGCAGAATCTGTTGGTGCACAAGGTTGATGCCGAAAACGGCGTGCTGCTGATCAAGGGCGCCATTCCCGGCCGCAACGGCGGACTCGTGATGGTGCGCAGTGCAATCAAGCGAGGCGAGAAGTAAATGGCCGACAAGACCTCAAAAGATTTGAAGATCGACGTCCACACCCCCGCGGGTAAGAAGGACGGCTCTGTCGAGCTGCCCGCCGCGCTGTTCGACGTCGAGGCCAACATCGCGCTGATGCATCAGGTCGTCGAGGCGCAGCTGGCAGCCAAGCGTCAGGGCACGCACGCCACCAAGACGCGCGGCGACGTGCGCGGTGGCGGCAAGAAGCCGTACCGGCAGAAGGGCACCGGCCGCGCCCGTCAGGGTTCGACGCGTGCACCTCAGTTCACCGGCGGTGGCGTGGTGCACGGTCCTCAGCCGCGCGACTACAGCCAGCGGACCCCGAAGAAGATGATCGCCGCCGCACTGCGCGGGGCGCTCTCGGATCGGGCACGCAACGGCCGTATCCATGCGGTGACCGAGCTCGTCGAGGGGCAGGCTCCGTCAACCAAGGCCGCCAAGACGTTCCTGGCGACGCTAGTCACCGAGAACACGGCCAAAAACAACAAGGTGCTGATCGTGATCGGCCGGACCGACGAGGCCGGTGCCAAGAGCGTTCGCAATCTGCCCGGCGTGCATGTGCTTTCGCCGGATCAGTTGAACACCTACGACGTGCTGAAGGCCGACGACGTGGTGTTCAGCGTGGAGGCGCTGGACGCGTACATCTCTGCTCACACGAACAAGGACGAGGAGGTGTCGGCCTGATGGCTACCGTCACTGATCCGCGCGACATCATCTTGGCGCCGGTGATCTCGGAGAAGTCCTACGGGCTCATCGAAGAGAACGTGTACACGTTCGTCGTGCACCCCGACTCGAACAAGACCCAGATCAAGATCGCGATCGAGAAGATCTTCAAGGTGAAGGTCGACTCGGTGAACACCCTCAATCGGCAGGGCAAGCGCAAGCGCACCCGCGCCGGCTACGGCAAGCGCAAGGACACCAAGCGCGCCATAGTCACGCTGGCGGCAGGCAGTAAGCCGATCGACCTGTTCGGAGCACCGGCATAGCCGGGGGATAAGCAGAGAGACTTAGAGAAACATGGGAATTCGCAAGTACAAGCCGACGACCCCGGGTCGTCGCGGTGCCAGCGTCTCCGATTTCGCCGAGATCACTCGCGACCATCCGGAGAAGTCGCTGGTTCGCCCGCTGCACGGCAAGGGCGGCCGCAACGCACACGGTCGGATCACCACGCGTCACAAGGGCGGCGGGCACAAGCGCGCCTACCGCGTGATCGACTTCCGTCGCAACGACAAGGACGGTGTCAACGCCAAGGTCGCACACATCGAGTACGACCCGAACCGCACCGCCAACATCGCACTGCTGCACTTCCTGGACGGCGAGAAGCGCTACATCATTGCGCCGCAGGGACTCTCGCAGGGCGACATCGTGGAGTCCGGCGCCAACGCCGACATCAAGCCGGGTAACAATCTGCCGCTGCGCAACATCCCGGCAGGCACGCTCATCCACGCTGTGGAGCTGCGGCCCGGTGGCGGTGCCAAGATGGCGCGGTCGGCCGGCGCGAGCATTCAGCTGCTGGGCAAGGAAGGCACCTACGCCTCGCTGCGTATGCCGTCCGGTGAGATCCGTCGCGTCGACGTGCGCTGCCGCGCCACCGTCGGCGAGGTCGGCAATGCCGAGCAGGCGAACATCAACTGGGGTAAGGCCGGCCGTATGCGGTGGAAGGGCAAGCGCCCGACCGTCCGTGGTGTCGTGATGAACCCGGTCGACCACCCGCACGGCGGCGGTGAGGGCAAGACCTCCGGCGGCCGTCACCCGGTCAGCCCGTGGGGTAAGCCCGAAGGCCGTACCCGCAAGTCCCACAAGCCAAGCGACAAGCTCATCGTTCGTCGCCGACGCACCGGCAAGAAGCACCGGTAGGAGTAAACGATGCCACGCAGCCTGAAGAAGGGCCCGTTCGTCGACGACCATCTGCTCAAGAAGGTCGACGTTCAGAACGAGAAGAACACCAAGCAGGTCATCAAGACCTGGTCGCGTCGATCGACGATCATCCCCGATTTCATCGGGCATACCTTCGCGGTGCACGACGGCCGCAAGCATGTCCCGGTGTTTGTCACCGAGGCGATGGTTGGGCACAAGCTCGGCGAATTTGCACCGACCCGCACATTCAAGGGTCACATCAAGGACGACCGGAAGGCTAAGCGCCGGTAATGACTACGACGACTGAATACCCGTCTGCGGTCGCGAAGGCGCGCTTCGTGCGCATCTCGCCGACCAAGGCGCGCCGGGTCATCGACCTGGTGCGCGGCAAGTCGGTGACCGAAGCGCTGGACATCCTGCGGTGGGCACCGCAGGCCGCCAGCGAGCCGGTTGCCAAGGTCATCGCGAGTGCCGCGGCCAACGCGCAGAACAACGAGGGTCTGGATCCGACCACCCTCGTGGTCGCCACCGTCTATGCGGACGAGGGCCCGACCGCCAAGCGCATCCGGCCGCGTGCACAGGGCCGTGCGTTCCGGATTCGCAAGCGCACCAGCCACATCACGGTGATTGTCGAGAGCAGGCCCAGCCGTGAGAGTGGGCGTGGCGGCGCGTCCGCTTCGTCGGCCAGCGCCGCGCGCTCGCGTCGCGCGCAGGGCAGCAAGGCTGCCGCGGCGAAGAAGGCACCGGCCACCAAGGCGGCAGCCGAGACGACCACCGAGACGGTGACTGTGGAGACGGCGCCTGCCAAGAAGGCAGCCGAGAAGAAGGCTCCGGCCAAGAAGGCGGCCGCAAAGAAGGCCGACACAAAGAAGACTGCAGAAGCTTCTGACGAAGCGAAGGAGGGCTCGGAGTAGTGGGCCAGAAAATCAATCCCCACGGCTTCCGGCTCGGTATCACCACCGACTGGAAGTCCCGGTGGTATGCCGACAAGCAGTACAAGGACTACGTCAAGGAAGACGTGGCGATCCGTCGTCTGCTTGCTACTGGTCTTGAGCGCGCCGGCATCGCCGACGTGGAGATCGAGAGGACTCGCGACAGAGTCCGTGTCGATATCCACACCGCGCGCCCCGGCATCGTCATCGGCCGTCGCGGCACCGAGGCCGACCGCATCCGTGCCGACCTGGAGAAGCTGACCGGCAAGCAGGTTCAGCTGAACATCCTCGAGGTGAAAAACCCTGAGTCGCAGGCTCAGTTGGTGGCCCAGGGTGTTGCCGAGCAGTTGAGCAACCGTGTCGCGTTCCGTCGCGCCATGCGCAAGGCCATCCAGTCCGCGATGCGCCAGCCCAACGTCAAGGGCATCAGGGTGCAGTGCTCGGGCCGTCTCGGCGGCGCCGAGATGAGCCGCTCGGAGTTCTACCGCGAAGGCCGGGTGCCACTGCACACGCTGCGCGCCGACATCGATTACGGGCTGTACGAGGCCAAGACGACCTTCGGCCGCATCGGCGTGAAGGTCTGGATTTACAAGGGCGACATCGTCGGCGGCAAGCGTGAGCTCACCGCTGCGGTTCCGGCCGGTGCAGACCGTCCGCGTCGCGAGCGTCCATCGGGCACCCGTCCGCGCCGTAGTGGCGCATCGGGCACGACCGCCACGAGCACCGAGGCCGGTCGCGCTGCATCAGGCACCGAAGACGCCCCGGCAGTCGCCGAGGCAACGACCGGTACCGAGGCCGCCGCTGGTGAAGCGCCGACCACGGAAACTACGGAGAACTAGCCATGTTGATTCCCCGCAAGGTCAAGCACCGCAAGCAGCATCACCCGAGACAGCGCGGCATCGCCAGCGGTGGTACCTCGGTGAGCTTCGGTGACTACGGCATCCAGGCGTTGGAGCACGCATATATCACCAACCGGCAGATCGAGTCCGCTCGTATTGCCATCAACCGGCACATCAAGCGTGGCGGCAAGGTGTGGATCAACATCTTCCCCGACCGTCCGCTGACCAAGAAACCCGCCGAAACCCGCATGGGTTCCGGTAAGGGTTCGCCGGAATGGTGGATCGCCAACGTCAAGCCGGGTCGCGTGCTTTTTGAGCTCAGCTACCCCGACGAGAAGACTGCGCGCGAGGCGCTTACCCGCGCGATCCACAAGCTGCCGATCAAGGCACGCATCGTTACCCGAGAGGAGCACTTCTGATGGCTGTGGGAGTGACGCCGGGCGAGCTGCGCGAACTGACCGACGACGAGTTGAAAGACAAGCTGCGCGAGTCGAAGGAAGAGCTGTTCAACCTGCGCTTCCAGATGGCGACCGGACAGCTGGCGAACAACCGCCGCCTTCGCACGGTGCGTCAGGAAATCGCACGCGTATACACCGTGCTGCGTGAACGTGAACTGGGCCTGGCATCCGGGCCCGCAGGTGAGGAAGCGTAATGGCAGAGACAAAGGGCAAGGGCCCCAAGCACACTCCTCGTGCCGAAGAGCAGCGCGGCCGTCGCAAGACGGTCATCGGCTACGTGGTGAGTGACAAGATGCAGAAGACCATCGTGGTCGAGCTGGAAGATCGTAAGAGCCACCCGCTCTACGGCAAGATCATCCGGACCACCAAGAAGGTCAAGGCGCACGACGAGCAAGGTGACGCCGGTATCGGCGACCGCGTTTCGCTGATGGAGACGCGTCCGCTGTCGGCCTCCAAGCGCTGGCGTCTCGTCGAGATCCTCGAAAAGGCGAAGTAGCGCTAAGCTTCGTACACCGAAAGGTCCCCGCATCCCTATGGTGCCGGGGGCCTTTTGGTTTCCGGGCAGTCGGCGTATTCCGAGCTCAACAGGCGTGCGTTTGAAGACCGCGACGGTTGGTTAGACTCCGCCCGGATGAGGTTTGGATCTGAATTCTTCAAGCGCGCCATGGCCATCGGTGTGACCGTCGTCGCTTTCCAGTTCGTCAACTCCGGGACACCCGTAGTGCACGCTGCACCCGATGAGGCCGGGCAGGTAGCGGACGCGCCGACGCTCAGCTTGACGACGCTGGGCGCTGAGCCCGATATCGCGCTGTACGGACTGCAGGGAACTCAGACGATCACCGTGCCGGTGCCGAAGGGGCTGGCGCCCGGCGCGTTGACCGCCGACGTCGAGTTACCGCCATACGTTCGGGGCGGAACGCTCATCGTCACCCAGGACCGTCGCACGCTGTCACGTATCGAGCTGTTGGCGGCGGAGAACACGCCGCTGTCGATTCCGTTGACGGGTGCTCGAGTCGTCGACGACACCGTGACGTTCACGGTGCGCAGTCGGCTATTGCCCGAAGAGGGTGACTGTCTGTACGACTCGACGGTGCCATTGCAACTCTCGGATGCGGCGATCGACTACACCGGCAAGGAGTCGGCGCCCACCATGGTCGCCGATTTCCTGCCATCGGTACTGGAGAAAATGACGATCTTCGTTCCCGAGAAACCGACCTCCGCGGAATCCGATGCCGCGGTGCAGATGACGACCGCTGTGGTGAACCGCTACGGCACACAGAACACCGACATCGACATCGCATCACTGGGTGATGACGAGGTCGCGCCGCCGTCGGCTCCGCTGGAACGCAACGTTGTCATTCGTGAGGGATCGGATCCCTCCGTATCGCTGTACAACGGGGACGGCGGCGTCCCCGCACTGCAGATCACCGGTGCGGCAGATGATCTCGCCAACCAGGTGAGGCTGCTTGGCAGTAACCTCTCCCAACTGGCCCTGTCCGCCAAAGTGGTTGCCGGGCCGATCAACTCGACGAATGAGGTACCGGCCAGCCCGGCCACGTTGAAGGACCTCGGTCAGTCAGGAGTAAGCGCGACCGCGTTCAAACCGCAGGTGGTGGTCGGCCTGGACCAAACCCGCCTGAGACGACCCGTACATGACATGCGGGTGCGGTTGAAGGGTTCCTACACGCCACTGCCTTCGACTGTCGGCGGACAGGTGCTGGTTTCGGTCGACGGCGAACCCGTCGGCCAGTGGGCGGCAGACTCCAGCGGCGCGATCGACCGATCCATCAGCATTCCGCAGTCAGAGCTCCGGCGCGACACCAAGCTGACGGTCGCCGTCGACATCGCGGGCGATGTGGGGCGGTGCGGTGACTTTCAACCGGTGACTCTGAAGATCGACGACGACACCTCGATCGAGAGCACACCCGCGGACCCCCCCGATCCCGCCGGATTCCAGTCGGTTCCGCAGGCGCTGATGCCGGAGGTGCAGGTGGGCGTCGAACCGGAATCGTTTGACGACACCAGGCGCGCCGTCGCGATCATGGAGGGGCTGCAGCGGATCAGCGGACCGCGTCTCGATGCCGAGGTGGTGCCTCTCGACAGCGCGATCGACAGCCGTTCGCCGGCGATTCTGATCTCGGCCGACGGCTGGGACAATGACAAAGTCGTTCCCCCGGTGCGCAGTTCGACGGGTGGAACGCTCGAAGTGCAACGTGTCGGCGGTCCAGGCGCGGCGGCTCTGACTCTTGATCCGGCGACGCCGTTCGCGTCGCTGCAAGTCGGCCGGGCCGGCAGCCGGACCGTCTTGTTCGCGACATCGGACAATGCACCGGACCAACTCGACTCGCTGCTCGACTGGCTTGACGGCGATGTGCGTCGATGGGCGGCGCTGGACGGGACCGCGGCGATCTCGCTCCCAGATCGCGAGCCGGTGAGCGTCGATACAGGGATGGTTGCATCGCCCGATGCCTCGCAAGACAGTGGAATCAGCGTGTTCTGGTGGATCGCGGCATGCGCGGGTGTGGCCATTGGTGCAGGTGTCCTCGCGGTGGCGATACACCGAAGGCGTCGCGGCTGAGACTTAGCCCTTGATCAAGCCGGACTCGAGATAGCCGCGATCCGTGTTCACCTGCCACGGGTCGACGTCTTCGCCGAAGTACTGAGCGACACTACGCAGGGCACTGAGCATGGCGTGGTCCTGGTTGTCGTAGTGGTGCATGCCATTTCGTCCCATTGGGTGGAGGGAGGGATGGATGCGACGCAGGTAATCGCGGAGTGTCGCGACGCTTTGCTCGCGCATTGGGTCGTTGATCGGATAGGCGAACTGCGAGCGGACGATCGTGCAATGTTCGAGGACGGAACCGTCCACACCGAGCGTGCGGAGGTCCTGTTCGACTATTTCACCGAGGCTTTCGTTGCTTGCCACCCATAGATCGTCGCTGGGGAGGGTGTAGTACTCGAGGCCCAGGTACGTGCCCTTCCAGTTCTCGGGAGCGAGTTCGCTCGACCATCGCTGGTAGTTCTGGATCCGCCCCACCCGGAATTCGTTGCCCGGCGTATAAACCCAGTTGAACGGGATATCCAAGCGCTCTTGGAGAGCGACCGCGACGGTGATCACCGAGCGGTGCCGCAGAGATGCGGCGATCTCCCGAATGTGCTTTGGGGGTAACGGTTCCAGGTTCTCGATGAGCAAGCGCAATGGCATGCTGGAGAACACCGCATCCCCGGACGCGGTCTCGCCATTCTGTAGCTCCACGGTCCAGGTCTCGCCGACCTGCCGAATACGCGTCACATAGGAGTTGAGCGAGGGAACCACGCCGAACTCCGCCAGCGCCGCAGCAGCGGCTTCCCAGAGCTGGCCTGGTCCACGCCTGGGATATCGGAAAGCGTCCTCAGTTGCGGGATCCTGCTCGTCCGGCGCACGCCAAGCGATCGGTTTTATCCTCTGATCCGCCCAGTCACTAGCCAGGGTGTCCGGGTCTGCGAGCCACGTCTTGCGAACATAGCCATCGAAGAAGACGTCATACCAGTGACGGCCGAATTGTTCTGTGCCCCATTCCCGGAAACTCGCCGAATTGCGTGTCGGACGTATGCGGCTACGCAACCTTGACCACAGGAAATATCTCAGGCCGCGCGTACCGCTTCGAAATCCCAACTGAGACAAGAGGTCACGGCCCACGAGCGGATAGCGGACATAGCAACCGTCGACAAGCATGGCGGAGCGTCGACGGACCGAGATCCACTGATCGGCGGGAAGCAGCGACCTCCACAGGTCAGAGATCTCTTCGCTCCTGGTGAAAAACCTATGACCACCCGGGTCGATTCGCCATTCGCCGTCGGTCGGCGTGCGGGCCAAGCCGCCGACTTGTGCCGACGACTCGAAGATTCGGGGCGTCACCCCCCTCTTCGCCAACTGGAGCGCGGCGGTGAGACCGGCGGGTCCAGCGCCGATGATCAACGGGCTCCGTGTGGACACCATGGCGGCCCTACCGGCCCCTCAACTGCGGAAAGCGCCGATGGTCAGCGATGAGATCGTCGATGTCCTGCGCGGTCAGGTCGTTGAGCGGCGTCGATAGGAAGACCAGTTGGGCGTACTGGCTCTGCAGGGGCAGAAATCCGCTGAGCAGCGGCTCCGCGGTGGTCCGGATGACCATGTCGACGTCGGCGATGTCGAACGCTGCCCTGATATCGCACGCTTCGCGCTGAGCCCGCTGTTGTGCGGTGCGCAATTCGTCGTAGGCGTCATAGGCCGCGAGGACATTGATGCGGAATTCGTTTCCCGTCATTGCGAGTTCGAGATCTTTTGCGGCAGAGACGTATTCGTGCGGCAGCGCATTTCGGTCGCCATGTAAACGAAAACTGCAGGTGGCTCGATCGAACTGAGCGGGAACCAGCGTCGTCAGGAAATGCTCCGACGCCGCAAACACGGGTTCGAGCTCGGTGTGATGCCGCGCGAGGTTTGCGCGACTGAGGTTGTACACCGTCACGGTCTGCACACCGTGTCGCTGCAGCGCCAACAGAATCTCGGTGACCTTTTCCGCGCCGCGGTGGTACGCGTCGAACAAGGTGGTGTCGTGGCTGGCCGCCCAACGCCGCAAGCCGTCGGGAATGAGGCCTACATGAGCTGGTTCGCGACCCACCTGAAAACCCCCACCGGCAATTCCCCCTAAAAGCGGAATGTAACTCAAACTCGATTGCTTGCATAGGCAATGGACAAAACGTCATTTCGCCACGCCGTAGAAAGGGATAGACAATTTGAGAAGCGCTCAAACTTTGCGCCGGCGAATCAATCTTCCGTGGGTCGCAGCACCGCCAATGCCCGCCTTGACCCTGTGCCGCTCGCCGTAGCGCCGCTTTCGCATCTCGAACAATTCGACGAACTCTGGGTTGACGAACCGAACGGTTGCTATGTCCGGGAGAAACGAAGTGGCCTTTTCTCTACGATCTTCCAGCAGCGTCGATGTCGGCGGGCAGCTCAAACGCGGCGTCGTAGGCGTCGAATACCGCATTCCGTGAATAGGTCGCCAGAAAATGCCTTCTCGCCTCTGCCGAGACTTCGCCGTTGTAAACGGGATCGGTCAACGAGCAGAGAAGGTCTGCGATCTCGGTGGGCTCGCCGCCGACGAGCACGCCACTGCCCGGACCGCTCGCTATCCCTTCCGCGCCGACTGGGGTTGACACCACCGGTAGCGCGCGTCCAAGTGCCTCTATTACTTTCAATTTCACGCCGGAGCCGAACCTCAGCGGGTTGACAAGTGCGGCGGCCGCCCCGAGAGCAGTGGACAGGTCGGGTATATACCCATCAATAGTGACGCTGGATGTCAGTTCCTCGGCGAGAGCCAGCACGCCGGGTCTCGGGTCTCGACCGATCACCCTCAGGTGGGCATCTGGCAGCCGCGCGAGTACGTCCGGCCATACCCGACGTAGAAACCACTGCAAACCGTCGTCGTTGTGTGGGAGTGACAGAAGGCCGAGGAAGACGAATTCGGGCGTGCCCCCAAATCCGCGTTCCCCCGAAGACACTGGTGCGAGAAGTGGTGGGACGCAACGGATTCGATCCGGCGGAGAGTCGGTGCGCCGCGTCAGAACGCCGACCTCCTCCTCGTTGACCAGCAGACAACGGCGGAAGGCGCGCGCCGCGCGGTCCTCACTGCGTCGCACCAGGGAGCGTTCGGCGCGCAGCAGGGCCGTTCGGGCGGTGCGATTAGCGCCAAGGGCGTGGAGTCGACGCGGTATATGTTCGGCGAAGTTGCCGAGCGGGCTGCTGTCGACATCGGGGAACCGCTTTGCTGCCTGCAGCATCCGGTCGTAACGCTCGGAGAACAGATCGTCGAGATAACAGATATGGTGTGCGGCTTCGCGCGTCGTAACGTACTGCGCCATCCGGACGGTGTCGTAGACCTGCAGCTGGGGACTGATCTCGCCAATGATTTTCCGAATAGCCAACTTCGTTTGGTGCGAGCCGAGGAATGCTTCCTGAAGACTCGTTCGGCCGGTGGCCACCTTCGTCGCGATGTTGCGGATCACGGCAGCACGGCTGGGCCCCGGCACGACGTGCAGGTTCACGGGGAAATCGTCGCTCCGTGGTGCGGACCCGACCTTGACGTAATGGACGTTGTCGCGGCCGTAGCGTTCGGCGAAGTAGTCGAGGAAGCCGGCGAGGACGACCTTCTTCCCCGCGTCGGTCGGATACGGATCGACAGCACTGACCAGTGCGACTGACATCGCGACATCGTCTCACGACCTGCTGCGATGCACGCATGATTAAGGCCTGCTGTGTGTAGCGTTTCCTCTGAATGCGATGGGAGCTAGGAAGAGGATGCTTACGCTGGGATCATGCCGGTTGAGTCGTTTGCTGGGGGTTAAGCGTGGCGGTTTCAGAGCCGGCTGAGGGAGGCCGGGCAGCTGCCGGCGGCAACACGACGTCCGGCGGTCACGATCAGACTATCGACCCCGATGAGTCCGAGCCGGTTGCTGCCGGGCCGCCGCCCGCGACCGGGCGGCAGGCGGCCTGGAATTACCTCGTTTTCGCTCTGAGTAAGAGTTCAACACTGTTGATGACAATGGTCGTCGCGCGCATGCTCGAACCGGAGGAATTCGGCCTGTTCGCGTTGGCGCTACTGGTGGTCAACCTATTCGATTACGTCAAGGACCTCGGCGTGGCTCCCGCGTTGGTGCAGAATCGCCGTGACTGGCGTGTGATTGCGCCGACAGGTTTGACTCTGTCGGTTCTGTTCGGCGTGGTTACCGCCGCTCTGCTGGCTGCCACCGCGGATCTCACGGCACGCGCGCTCGGACACCCGGAATTGACGGGTTTCATCAGGGTTTTGGCGATCGGCCTTGGAATCTCGGCGCTGAGTACGGTTCCGGCGGCGTGGTTACGACGGTCGATGAATTTCTCGGCTCGGCTGGTGCCTGAAGCTTCCGGTGCGTTGACCAAGACCGTCCTCACGATCGTGTTGGCGGCCACCGGTCACGGCATTTGGAGTCTGGTCTACGGGCAGCTCGCCGGCACGGCAGTCATGACGGTGTTGTACTGGTGGGTGGGACGGACCCATCCCAAGCCCGCGATCAATGGCGCGGTCGCACGCGAGCTGATCCGCTTCGGCATTCCCGTCACGGCTGTGGCGCTGTTGGCGTACGCCATCTACAACGTCGATTACCTGGCCGTCGGAACGCGTTTGGGGCCAACCGATCTCGGGTTGTACACCCTGGCTTACCGCGTTCCCGAACTCGTCGTGCTCAATCTTTGCATTGTGGTCAGTGAGGTACTCTTCAGCGCGCTGTCGGGCCTGCAGCATGATCGGCAGTTGCTGATGAAGCACTACCTCGACGCGCTCGTCGTGGTAGCGGCCCTTACCGCCCCGATCGGCATCATGCTGGCGGTGACGGCGCGACCGCTGGTCGACACTCTCTACGGCGCCAACTACGCGGGGTCTGCGCCGATACTGTCGGTACTTGCCCTCTACACGGTCCTGTACTCGGCGTCCTTCCATGCCGGGGATGTCTTCAAAGCCATAGGTCGACCGGGGGTACTCACCGCGATTAGCGCTGGGAAGCTCGTCGTGCTCGTCGGACCGGTCTGGTGGGCTGCTGGGCACAACGTGGTGCTGGTCGCTTGGGCTCTGCTGGGAACCGAGGTAGTCCACTTCCTGGTCCGTATGGCGGTGCTTCATCGGATGACGGATGTTCGATGGAGTGCAATAGCCGGTGCGCTAGTTCGTCCGACCTCCGCGGCGTTGCCCATGGGCGTGGTCCTGCTTTGCCTCACGCGGGTCACGGGAGAGCTTGCCGCCCCGTTAGAACTTGGATTGCTGATCGCGGTCGGCGTCGCAATCTACGCCGCACTACTACGCTTCACGGCACCGCACCTCGTCGCAGCCGCGTGGGCAATGGTGCGGCGTCGCCTTCACCGGACCGCGGCGACGACGCCGACCCCAGCGAAAGAGGAACAATGACCAGGCGTCGCATTATCATTATCGCTGCACTGGCGCTGATCGGCGCTGTCCTCGGGGCGGGGTGCGGAGCGCTGGCAGCGCCCACGGCAGACCGTTATACGACGTCGGCCAATGTCGTGCTCGTTCCCCCACCGGAGTTCACGACCGCCGAGTCATCCAGCTTCTGGGATGTGCTGACTCGCGGGCAGGTCAGTCGAACCGCAGCCATCGTCTATGACGACGCGCGCTGGCTGCCTACGGCGGCAAAGGCCGCGGGTGTCCCGCAGGGCGAATTGACCGTGACCGCCGCTGCGTTGCCCGACACGACGGTCGTCACGGTGACCGTGACGGCGGGGTCGCCGGCCGCCGCCGAGGCGGCCCTGAATGACGTGTTGACCACTGCAGCCCCAGAGGTAGCCTCCGTCACCGCACCTTTTCTGGCGAAGGTGCTACCAATACAGGGCGGTGCCGAGCCGGTGCCCGTTCCAGGACGATTGCAGGTCGCAGCGGCGGGTGCGCTGGCAGGCTTGGTGGTCGGTGGTGGCATCGGATGGTTTGTTGCGCGCCGAGATCGGACTCGTCGTTCGCGACTCGACGATGATGCTGACGACATCGGCGAGGACGGGGCGCGGCACCGGTCATGATCAAGTTGACCCGGCCCGTTGTGCCCGCGAGCGAAATCCCGGGTTTCATCTTGGCGGCAGTCGTGGCGACAGTCGGCGCGCTCGTCGTCCTGGGTTCGCGAGACCCGGTGCTTCTGCTCGCTGCTCAGGTCGGTGCGATCGGGTTCGTCTTCGCGGCGCGGCGCCCGCTCCTGGCGCTGATCGCCATTGTCGTCATGGAAGTCACCAATGTGTCTGGGGTGCTGACTCCTCGGACGGGGATTCCTTTCTTCCATGCAGCTTTGTTACTCGGTCTACTCGCAGTCGGATTCGCCCTACGCGATCCGAACGCCAGGCAACGACTCAATGCCTGGACGGTGTTGTCCGCCGGTTTCATGCTCGTGTATCTGGCCACACAGGCGGTAGCGACCGTCGGAAGCGTGGACCTGTCGACGTCTCTGGCCAGTCTGATCAGGGCGACACTTGACTGCGTTTTCGTCATGTTGGTGTTGATACTCATCCAGCTGACAGGACGGCCGTGGATGGTCGCCGGCGCCATCGTCATACCGCTGGCGGTACTTTCGTCACTGACCATCGTCAATGAACTGGTCTTCAACGGGGGCGTGTCATTCGGTGGATTCGCCACCGTGGCACGCCATTCGGGAAAGCTCATCACCGATATCGCTACGCACCGCTACGGCGGTCCGTTGCCGGACTCGAACTTCTGGGGTCGCTACTTGGTCATGGGGCTTCCATTGGCAGCTGCGCTGCTGACCCGGGCTCAGAGATCTGGCAGGCGGTCCGAAGTGGTGTTGTGGCTGCCGCCGGTCGTCCTTCTGCTCGGCGGAATCTATCTGACTCAGTCCCGAGGGACCTTCTTCACCGCGGGCATCGCGATCGTCGTTTGGTTCGTCGCCTCCGAGCGATCGGTCCGGCGGCGCGGTCTAGCGATGCTGCCGGTGGCCTTGCTCATTTTCGCGGTGCCGGGCATCGGAAATCGCTTGGTGGGGGCATTTGCCGATTTGTCGCAATCGAAGGTGAACTTCAACATCGACCCTTCGGTGCTGAATCGACTCGCGGCCCAGGAGGAAGCCTGGATGATGTTCGAGGAGCGTCCGTACTTCGGATTCGGGCCGGGGACCTTCCCAGGACTGGTGATCGATTTCGCAGGGCGGGTCCCGACTGCCGCCCGGAACCCGACGGATGCGCCCCACAACCTTTACGCCGAATTCGCCGCTGGCTCCGGAGTGTTCGGCTTGCTGGGTCTGGCAGTGCTCATCCTCGGATTCCTGAGCTTGGTGGTGCTGCGAATCGTCGTGCAGCCCCGCTCCGTTGACAGAATCCTCGCTGCTGCGGTGTGCGCGGCGATCGTGGCGTGGTCAGTAGCCAGTATCGGGCTGCACTTGACGTACTTCCGCATGTTCGGGATCGTGCTGGCCCTCGCGGCAGGACTAGCGCCTGCGTGGCCTTTGCCGGTTGACGTGATGCGCCGACTGCTTGATCGCCTGGCCGTATTGCTGGTCGCGGGAGTGCTCGGGTTCTCCGCCTTCTGGTTGTCCCTGTCGGTTACCAGCTCTCCGGCATTCACCGCGACCCAGCGGGTGACGTTGGTTCCGGTCGGGCCGATGGACGGCTGGTACGCCTACGCGCTCGACATCCGCTCACGGGTGGAACTGCTGCCCACGTTTGCGGTCGTCATGCACGACCAGTCGTCGCCCGTCAGCATCACCGCCGACCCGGTGCGTGGGGTGCTGAAGCTCACTGCGACAGCAGACTCAGCTGACGAGGCCCGCGATCAGATCCAACTTGCCGCCGCGCACGCCGATGCGGCTATGCATGCCGCCTCGAGTTACCAGCAGTATTCGTTGCAGACCGTCGGCAGCATGCAGATCGTCCCATCGCGGCAGCGCTCTTCGCTGGCTCTCGTGGTGAGCGGGGGCGTCGGTGCCGTTACCGCACTGGCGGCCGGGATGGCGCTGTCCCGCGTTCTGGCGAGGAGACGAATGGACGAGTCGGCCATCGAACCTTCACGCGGGGATTCTGTGCCGGTATGACTCGCAAGCCCGTAGTGCTGGTAGAGCTCTCGCCGTCCGGGGGTTTGTTTCAGTACGCCTATGAATTGGGTAGCGCCCTGGCCGCCGCCAGCGGCGAGCGGGTCGAGCTCTGGACCGGTCCTCGACCTGAATTCGCCTCGTCACAGCCAGGATTCACGGTTCGTGCGGTTCTGCCTACCTGGCACCCTGGCGACGACCGTGTGCATTCCCGGCTGTTCCGTTTGATACGACGTGCCCTGCGCGCCGCTCAGTTGTTGTTGGCCTGGATTGTGCTGAGCGTCCGACTTCTAGTAGTCCGACCTGATGCGCTGCTCTGGTCGCAATGGCGGTTCACGTTCGAGCCGCTGTTCGCGGTTGCTCTTTCAAAGGTGTTGCCGTCGACCAACTTCGGGCTCGTCGCGCATGAGCCGCTGCCACGATCAGATGCCAAGGACACCAGTAAACCCAAGACAGGTGGGCTGCTCACCTGGGCCTTCCGGTCTGCCTGGCAGAGTCTGGACGTGGCGTTCGTCCTTGGTCCACGGACGCGCGATCTCGCGATCTCGCACTGGCAGCCGCACTGTCCGGTCTATGTCATCCCGCACGGCTATGAGACGAAGATCCGCGACGGCGCAGACGTGCGATCGGTGACGGAAACGGAACCCGTCGTGCTCTTCTTCGGAGTGTGGTCCAAGTACAAGGGCATCGAGGTGCTGCTGGATGCTTTCGCTCTGGTGCGCGCTCAACTTCCAGAAGCGCGATTGGTATTGGCAGGGGCACCTGGAGCGGACATCGACGTGGCCGCTGTGCTCGAGCGTGCGCGAGAAATCGGTAACGTCGACGCGCGCCCGGGCTACGTGCCGATGCAGGACGTGGCCGGATTGCTCGACTCAGCACGGGTAGTGGCCACGCCCTACATCCGCGCGACACAAAGTGGCGTCGCCCACCTGGCTTACACCTTCGGCAGACCGGTCATTGCCACTGCAATCGGAGATCTGCCCGATGTGATCGAGCACGAAGTGACGGGTCTGCTGGTCGAACCCGAAGACGTAGATGGGCTGGCTTGCGCGATACTGAGGCTGTTGAGCGATCCGGCACTCGCCGCGACGCTGGGCACGGCGGGGGAAGACAGCGTGCGGGGTGCGTGGACCACCGCGGCAACTCGCATTTTGGATGCACTGGCCCAAGCGGGGGGGACCGATGGCGATCGACGGTAAAGCTAAGGCGTCGAGACACCGTTGGGCGTGGCAGAGCGTTGCCGCGGTCGTCACCGTCTCGACCGTGGTCGCCGCGGGTCTTCCAGCGTGTTCGCAACCATCCCTAGCGTCTTTACCAACTCCATTCTCGCCCTCTAGCCCGTGGCGTCAGGAACTGCCCTCAAACCCTCCCATCGATCCCGGCAGCGCGGCGATGATTGCAGCCGTGCAACCTGAGCCGGCGCTGTACGCCAACCTGGTCGAATTCGGCATTCCTATTTACGAGACCGACTCCAACACGCCTTCGCACGCGGTCAATTGCACCGTGGTCGACTTTGGAGAGTGCCCGTTTGACGGCTGGCAAGTGTTGATTCCTGATGCCGCGGTGCCTAATTCGGGTTCGGACGGTGTGCTGGTGACCGTCGATGAGTCTCGCGCGATCAGCTTCGAGTTCTGGCGGGCTGTTAAGAGCGGGAATAAATGGTCGACGAGCTTTGGTGCCGTCAACAGCCTCAGTGGCTCCGGATGGGGTGGTGCAGCCACCGGCTCGGGTGCGTCCCGCCTGGCCGGAGTGATCCGGCTTGAGGAGATCGCGGCAGGAGTGATCCCACATGTCCTGGCGCTGCAGACAAGCAACGCGTGCAATACTTTCCGACCGCCCGCGTTGAAAAGCGACGGCGACTCGACCAGGGCTGACTGCCTCCCCGAAGGCGCCCGGCTGCAGCTGGATCCGTCGCTCGACTTGAGCAAGTTGAATCTGTCGGCCGGCGAAATGGCGGTGGCGACCGCGATGCAGCGTTTCGGCGGTTATGTCATGGACGTGTCCGGCGCGCCGCTCAGCGTCAGTTTCGAACTCGACACGAACGCCGCCCCGGGAACATTGGGAACGGTGTACCAAGACGCCGGTTTTCGTTGGGACTACGACGCGATGGAGCGCATTCCATGGGACAAGCTAAGGGTGCTGAAATGACACCGGGTATTCGCGCGCTGGTGTTGATCGACGCGTTCCGAATGGGTGGCGCTGAAACGCTACTCGCTCCAATGATTGTCGCCGCGCGCAACACCGACGTCCAAATGGACGTCATGAGCGTGCTGTCCGAAGCGCCGAACTCCGATAAGACGATGCAGATCTTGGCCGATGCGGGTATCGCGACGCGCTCACTCGGCATTCGCAGAACTCTCGACCCGGTCGGAGTCCCGCGACTCGCCAGTGCGATTCGTCAATCGGGCTACGACGTCGTGCATGCTCATTTGGAGCTGGCGATGACGCTCGCGGTTCCGGCCGCGGCATTGGCGCGACGGCCTGCCGTTTGTACCTTCCACCACGTCATGCGCCCCCTGACCGGACGCGCAGCCTGGCGTGAGCGCCTGGCGGTTGAGGCCGCAACCCGTTCCCGCGCAGTGTTGTTCGTGTCGGAGGCATCTCGTCAGTCCTTTCAAGAGGCCTACCGGCCCCGCAAGATGCCCGCCAACTGGGCGGTCATGCACAACGGCATCGACCTCGGCAATTTCGTTCCCGGCGATGGTGATTCCGCGGTACGTGCCGAGCTGAGCGGTGGCCGAGCCGGCCCGCTCGTGGTGCTGTCGGCCGCCTTCCGTGACTTCAAGGGCATCCCGGTGGCCATCAAGGCCTGGCCGGCAGTTCGGCAGCGATTCCCCGACGCGGTGCTGTCGTTGGTCGGTGGCGGCGAACTGGATAGCGACTTGCGGCGGCTCGTTGCTGAGGGCGGGTTGGGTGATGCGGTGGTCTTCGCGGGCGTGCGCACCGACATGCCGGAGGTGTACCGCGCCGCCGACGTCGTGCTGCTGCCCTCCCTCTACGGTGAGAACCTGCCGACGGTGCTCATCGAGGCCTCGGCGACGGGTCGGGCGATCGCCGCATCACGAATAGGTGGCATACCTGACATCGTGATCGACAACGAGACCGGGCTGCTCTTCGAATCTGGTTCTGCAGACGGTCTGGCCGACGCGGTTTGCCGCCTCTTGAAGGACGCGGAGTTGCGACAGCGGCTCGGAACAGCGGCGTGCGGCCGGGCACGCGATGAGTTCTCAGCGACAGCATGGGTTGCCCGGCTACGGTCGACATATCTCGAGGTGATGGGCGCACGTCCGTGAGCCGAGCCCATGTCGTGTACCTGGTGTCGCGATTCCCGCTCACGTCCGAGACGTTCATCGTTCGCGAGATCGACGCGCTGGATCAGTTGGGTGGATTCGACCTCGAGCTCAGATCGCTGTTCCCGTCGCCGGACGAACCGGTGCACGATATCTCGCGGCGCTGGACCGAACGTCTCGTGCGCCCGTCCAACGCTGCCGCGCTGGCCGCCTTCGCCTGGGCAGGATTGACTCGGCCGCTGGTGCTGTCATCGGTGCTGGCCCGCGTTATCGCCGACTATCGTCGTTCGCCGTTGCTCGTCCGCGCCCTGTTGACTGTGCTCATTGGCTGCGCACACGCCAGAGACCTTGCGCGACATGCCCGACCGCTGCACATTCACGCGCACTACGCCACCTACCCGGCGTTGGCGGCGTGGGTGTGTAAGCGGCTCATCGGTTGTTCATACAGCTTTACCGTCCACGCGCACGATCTCTACGTCGACACCTCGATGCTTGACCGCAAGATCGCCGATGCACGCTTCGTCGTGACGATCTCGGAGTACAACCGCAATCTGCTTGAGCGAAACAATGGGCGGCACACGCCGATTCGTGTCGTGCATGCCGGAATCGATACAGCAGCCTATAGCTTCCGGCCGCGCGCCATTCCAGCCGCCGGCCCAGTCCGGGCGCTGACGGTTGCGTCGCTGCAGGCATACAAGGGGCATGCGGTGCTGCTGGAGGCCTTGGCCATGGGCGGCGATTCCGTGGACCGAATCACGCTGGACCTCATCGGGAACGGCGGGCTGCGTGGCGAACTAGAGGCCCTCGCCGACCGCTTGGGACTGCGCGAGCGGGTCCGCTTCCTCGGAGGCCGCAGCGAGGACGAGGTCCGAGCCGCGCTAGACGCCGCGGATCTGTTCGTCCTACCCAGCGTGGTCGCCGACGACGGTCAGATGGAAGGGCTCCCGGTCGCCCTCATGGAGGCACTCGCGTGTGGAGTCCCGACGGTATCGACCGAACTCTCCGGCATCCCCGAAATCGTCATCGACGGTGTCACCGGGTTGCTGGCGGACCCAGCCGACGCCGCCGACCTCAACCGCACCTTGACGGCCATGGTGGAGCGTGCCAGTGTCACCACCGAGTTTGGCGATGCCGGCCGGGCGCTGGTAACCAGAGATTTCGACCTGGCACAGTCGGTGGCTGCTCTAAGAGAGCTGATGGCGGAATACGTAGGCAATCGCGAGTAGGCCGACTGGCTACGTGATCGAGGAACTCGACGCCGACGGAATCCTTCTGACCATCACCAGTGAGATGTCGATGAAGTCGGAGCGGTCTGCAATCTGCGTCGGAAGTGGACAATTCGTCCGATAGCGCTCAAGAGTCGTCTAAGGTGACGAAGGGTTGCCCACGATGGTGAGGAGACTCAACTGCCCACGATTTCGGCCGTGAGTCCCAGTCGGGTGGGCCGTCTGGCCGCACTCACCGCAGTCATTGCGATGCTCATCTTTTCGGCGCCATCGGTTAAAGCCGAACCGACACTGTCGCTGAACGATCTAGGTGGGGGCGCCACCCTGTCGTTCTACGGGGATACCAGTTCGACCTCATTGTCCTTTCCGGTGCCGGTGGGCCTGTTTCCCACGTCGCTGAACACCACCGTCGTACTTCCGTTCAACATCAGGTCCGGGATCCTCACCGTCACCCAGGATGATCGGCTCATCACCAAACTCGGACTGCCGCTGACAGACGGTGCACCCTTGGTCATACCGCTAGGCGGCGTCGAGATTGTCGACCAATCGGTTGATTTGACATTGGCACTCGCCTCCCGCGCCGAAGACGGATTCTGTTTGGATACATTGCACCCCATCGAATTCGCCAACACTTCAGTCACCTACGACGGAAGGGAAATTGCGCCACAGACTGTTGCCGACTTCCTCCCGCCGATTCTGAGCACCGCGACGATCGCGGTGCCCAGAGAACCGTCAGAAGCCGAATCTGAAGCCGCAGTCCAGTTAGCGACTGTCTTGACGACTCGCTATCGCGGCCAGAACACGCAAACAGCCCTAGTGCCGCTCGCGGACGGCGCCGCCGCGCTCGGCGGCGTGCCGGAGCCAATGGAACGGCGCATCGTCATCAAAGAGGGCCCGGACGATGGCATTTCGTTGTCGGGGGCCCCCGCAACGCCCGATCTGCTCATTTCCGGCCCGGCAGACAAGCTGACCACTTACACCAGACTGTTCATCGATGGCTCTCTGGACATGGCCGTGAGCACGAAGGTGATCCCGGAAGACCTGCCTCTAGTGGACCCCCCACCGCCAGGCGACTCCACAACCCTGACGCAGCTGGGTCAGCCGGCCCTGACTGCAACTGCAGTGGCGCCGCAGGTGAGTATCGGATTGGACCAGACCCGGTTCGGCAGTCCTACACAGGGGTTCCGGGTGCACCTGCTGGGTTCGTACACGCCCGTGCCAGCCGACTTCGGTTCGCAGATGACGGCTTCGGTCGGTGGAGAGGTGATCACGTCGTGGCCGACCAACGCGGAGGGCGCGATCGACCAGTGGGTGGATATTCCCGACCGTCTCCTGCAGCGCAGCACCAGCCTCGTTGTCGAGGTCGAAACCAGTGGGAATACGGGCAGCTGTGATGAGTTCAGGCCGATCAAGCTCTCCATCTACGGCAGCTCAACTGTGGAAAGCAGTCCAGCTCAATCGCCGAACCCGACCGGTTTTCGGTCCCTTCCGCAAGCGTTGATGCCGCGAGTGCAATTCGGTATCAGTATGAACAGCGTCGCGGACACCGTCCGTGCGGTGCAGATCGCGGTGGGACTCCAGCGCCTCAGCGCGGTGCCACTGTCAGTCGACCTGAAACCTCTCGAGCAGGCGGTCGGCGGTGACGATCCAGCTGTCCTCATCAGTCCTGACGGCTGGACGGATGCGTCGATTGCGCTCCCGGTGAGCTCGAAAGACAACCGCCTGGACCTTGTGGGTTTCAATCCTGGCGATGAGGAGACGACGCTCATCCTCGACCCGGGTATCCAATTCGGATCTCTGCAAACGGTATTCGAAGGCAAACGCACTCTGCTGATCGCGACGTCCAATGGCGCGGCGCCAGAACTCGACAGATTGTTGGAATGGCTGACTGCAGACCCCAAGCGATGGTCGACGCTGCGTGGGGCTGCGGTAGTCGCCATTCCCGGACGCCCGCCGGAAATGGTTCCTGGTCGCGCGCCACTGGCTGTCTACGGGCCACCGACATCGCCCGCCGCCCAGAACGCTTCCGACAGCCGCGATGGTATTTCGCCGTGGTGGGCTGCGGCCGGTGTCGGCGCGGCGCTCATCATCGCCGTCGCGGCGTTCCGGTTGGGTATCCGAAGAGCAAGGCCCCGCAGTGGTGGGCCGGTCGAGGATGGTGGCCATCAGTCGTGACGCGTGTCGTCAGCGACTGAGTCGGCATCATTCGCCGTTGTGCAAGACCGGCAGGCCGGACACCGCCGTCAGCGTGCTACGTCGCAAAACGGAATCGCCGATCGTTTATCTGCTGTTCAGCTAGGCTAAGTTCGGCTGTTGGGCCCGAATTTAGCAACGTGTCGGGGGGTGCCTTTCAACATGCGTGGATGGATCAAAGCCGGTTTGCTGGCGGCCTATTTGGCGAGTTCGTACTCCTACTATCAGGGTCGAATAGCAATGTTGGGGGTGAGCGCGGGGCTGGTCATGTACTTGGGCCTTTTCGCCCTGACCACAGCGGCATTCTTACTCGCCGCCTGGATTCGCCAAGGTTGGATACGTTGGCCGATAGCGCTGATTTTGGCGGTGAGTGCGGCGTTCTTCGACACCTACATCCACACCACCGATTCCTATCTGACCTACGACGCGTTCATCTCCATGCTCGATGCGGCCGGATTCGCAGGAGAAGCACTGGATCAGTACCGCGACCAAATCCTGATGGCCGTGGGCAAGTCGTTGCTGTTGCTGGTGGGAATTGGACTTCGACCCGGACCCGCGCCCCGTATGCCGCGACTGTTGCCGGTCGCCGCGCCGCTAGTGGCCCTGGTGTTGGTGATCGGCATTCTGTTCGTGCGATCCGGGGACGGCGCGCGAGGCCTGGCGCCGATGTACCCGCCGCTCGGTTACTTGAGTTTGTACGGCTACGAGATGCTCGCCGGCAGTGTCAGCCCGCGCCAGCCTGTCACTCTTGCCCACGACCGCGCGCCGATGGCACGGGACATCGTGCTGATCATCGACGAAGCCATTTCTGGTAACTATCTCGACATCAACAATCCGGCGGGCGTCACCAGCAATCTGGTCCAGGCCCAACCCGGGGTCGACATCTTCAACTACGGCTATGCGGCCGCGATCACCAACTGCAGCGCCGGCAGCAATGTCACTCTGCGCTATGGCGGCACCCGGGACGACTATCCGCGGATCAACACGAGTATGCCGTCGATCTGGCAGTACGCGAAGACGGCCGGGTTCCGCACTGTCTACATCGATGGCCAAACCACCTCCGGCAAACTGCAGAATCAGATGAATGAGGCCGAGATGACTGACATCGACGACTTCGTTCAGTTCGACGGAACGCCGGTGATGCAGCGTGACATGGCCGCGTTGGACAAACTGGTCGCGCTACTCAAGGACGGTGAGCAGCAGCTGGTCGTGATCAATAAGGTTGGCGCCCACTTTCCGATTGCCAACAAGTATCCGGACGAATTCGAGAAGTATCAGCCAGTGCTGCCCCGCCAGGAGTCCTCCGACGACGTCGCCGAAATTGGCACCAAAGAGGGGTTCGACGGGAGTCCCGAAGCATGGGTGCAATACCGCAACAGCTACCGCAACACCCTCCTTTGGAACGTCGGTGAGTTCTTCAAGCGCCTGTTCGCCGAGGCGGACCTGAGCCAAGCCGTGGTGATCTACACCTCTGACCATGGGCAAACCCTGCACGAGCGGGGCGACCCAGGGGTTAACACCCACTGCGGCACCGATCCAGAGCAGGAGGAGGGCGTGGTGCCATTGGTGGTGATCCAAGGCAAGGGGGTCAAAGCCCTGAATTGGCAGGCTCATCTCGCGGAGAACCGAAATGCGTCCAGCGCCTACAACATCTTTCCCACGCTCTTGCTGTTGATGGGGTACGACCCGGCTGGCGTTGCGTCGGTGTACGGCCGGTCCCTGGATGTTCCGACGGACGATCCGTTCACCTTCAACGTGAAATTCAATGTGCGGTTGCGTGCTCTACCGGATTTCCGGCACATCGATGTGAGCCAGATCGTGTCACCGCCCGCGTCGGACGACCCGGGGTCCAGCAGAAGGGAGCCTGGTCATCGGTGAGCGGTTTCACCGAATGCCCCCGGCCATCACGAATTAGTCGTCGTCGCCGTTCTTGTTGTCGCGCCAGGCCCGCTCAAATGGCAGACGCCACGCATTGGGCGCGATCAGCTGGTGGATCGCGTTGGGACCCCACGTCCCCTGCGGGTACGACTTCACGGACGGCGGATCGTTGAGCAGGCCCTCCGAACGCTCCCATAGGGATTCGATGCCCTCGGCGGTGGTGAAGAGCGTGTGATCGCCGCGCATCGCGTCGAGGATGAGGCGCTCGTACGCCTCGAGAACGTCGCCGACCGTATCGATCTCCTGCGTCGAGAACTGCATCGACAACTTGTCGAGCTTCATGCCCGGCCCGGGTCGCTTGCCGTAGAACGACAGTGACACCTTGGAGTTGTCGGCCAGGTCGAAGGTGAGGTGGTCGGGCCCCTGGGAGCCAACACCGGATCCGGCCGGGAACATCGATCGAGGGGCCTCCTTGAACGCGATCGAGATGATGCGGATGCCCTCGGCCATCCGCTTGCCCGTGCGCAAGTAGACGGGCACGCCCGCCCATCGCCAGTTGTCGATGCCCACCTTCAGCGCAATGAACGTCTCGGTGTCGGAATCCTTTGCGACACCTTCGAGATCGCGGTACCCGGCGAACTGACCTCGCACCACGTCGGAACACTTGATCGGGAGCATCGATCGGAACACCTTGTTCTTCTCTTCGCTGATGGCTCGCGGTTCCAAAGCCGTCGGCGGCTCCATCACGACGAACGCCATCACCTGTAGGAGGTGGGTGACCACCATGTCCTTATAGGCACCGGTGCTCTCGTAGAAGTTGGCGCGCTCGTCCAGCCCGAGTGTCTCGGGAATGTCGATCTGGATGTGGTCGATGAAGTTGCGGTTCCAAATCGGCTCGAACAGACCGTTTGCGAAGCGGAAGGCCAGGATGTTCTGGGCCGCCTCCTTGCCGAGGAAGTGGTCGATCCGGAAAATCTGGCTTTCGTCGAACGTCTCGTGGACGAAGTCGTTCAGTTCGACGGCGCTGGCTAGATCGGTGCCGAACGGCTTCTCCATCACCACTCGCGAACGGTCAACCAGGTTGGCGTCCTTGAGCATTGTGATGACCGCGCGCGCGGCCTTGGGAGGCACCGACAGGTAGTGCAGTCGACGGACGTCGGGGCCGAGTTTCTCCTCGGCGGCCGCAACCGCGGCGGCCAGCGCTTCGGGCCCGGCGGTCTGAGGCACGTAGGTGACGGTCTGGGCGAACCGCGTCCACTGTTCCTTCGTGAGCTTGTGGGTACCGAATTCGTCGATCGCCTCTTTGGCGACCTCGAGGAAATCCTCGGTGGAGATGTCCTCGAGCGAGGTGGCGATGATCTCGATGTGAGGTGCGAGCTCGGATTGGTCCAGATAGGCGAGGCCCGGAATCAGCTTGCGTCTGGCCAGATCGCCGGTCGCGCCGAACAGCACGACCACGTGCGGGTCCACCGCATAGTCGTCGTGACGGCCGGGACGTGAGCCGGGGTGCGGATAGGAGATCGTCTGCGGTTTGGTTGTCGCCACTCTCGGCATACTGTCACCGGCGCAGCGCTCTCGCACGGCTACTCAGATTGTGCTGTCATTCTCGCGGCCACACCATCAAGGATCTGCTGTAGTCCCGCGCGGAAGTCGGCCAGGTGATCGACGTCGACGGCGTCGAATGCACCGGCCTCCACAGCCGCGGCGAGTGCGGGGAACCGCTGGCCGTCGACGAACCGGCGGAGCAGGTCAGGGTAGTCCGGGCCGTCCACCTGTGCCGCCTCGATGTGCAGCGCCGCGGCGCCGCGGACGTAGTGCAGCATGGCCATCACTGCCGCGAGCTTGTCGCGCTCGGACAGGCCGGTCGTGCCGAGGGTGGTCAGTCCCGCATTCAGCCACGCCAACTGTCCGGGGTCGGCTGGCGGGCCAGACGCCGCGGCCGGCAGCACCCACGGGTGCCGGTGGTAGATGTCCCACAGTCCGAGGGCCCAATCCGCAAGGGCGCCACGCCAATCCGCGGCGTCGGCGACCGGTGGCGGGCCCGGGGCCGCCGACAGCATGAAGGTCACCAACTCGTCCTTGTTGGCGACATGTCGGTACAGCGACATCGTGCCGCAGCCGAGCCGTTCGGCCAATCGAGCCATCGACAGGGCGCCGAGGCCGTCGGCGTCAGCCAGCGCGACGGCCGCCTCGACAATGCGCTCCCGGCTCAGCCCTCGCGAGCGGGTGGACGCGCTCGGTTTTTCCCACAGGATCTCCAGTGCGCGGGGCAGGGGATCGCTCATTTGATGTCAGCATAAACGATTGCACGGCTGGCTGCGTATACCGTACGCTTTATGCGTATGACATACGCAATCAAGTCGCGGTCGCGTTGGTTGACCCCGGTTCTCGCCGTGATCGTGGCGGCATTCCTGCTGTTCTCGCTGCCGCCGTACGTCACGGGCGGCACCAGGGTGCCTTCGACGTTCGGGCTGCACTATCCGCTGCTGGTGGCCCACGTGATGTTTGGCAGCGTCGCCATGGTCACCGCCGTCGCGCAGATCTGGCCCCGGCTGCGTCAGCGGCACCCGGCGCTACACCGTCGAACCGGACGGGTGTACGTCTGCGCGGCGATTCCCGCCGCCGCATTCGCGATGGTGATCGGTGCCGCCACCCCGTTCGGGCCGTTCCTCGCGGCCAGCAATGTGCTGCTGGGCGCGGTGTGGCTGTGGTTCACGATCAACGGGTTCACCGCGGCGCGGCAGCGGCGCTTCGCCGACCACCGCAGGCATATGGTCCGCAGCGCCACGGTCGCGCTGTCGACCATCACCAATCGGATCTGGACGCCGGTGCTCTTCCTTTCACTGCAGCCGTTGCAGGACAGTGTTTTTGACGGGAACGAGGAGCACTACCTGTGGTTCGTGGCCGGCCTCGGTGCCTGGCTGGGCTGGACGATTCCATTGGCAGCAGTGCAATGGTGGCTGACACGTAAACGGCACGGACCGGCGTCGCCAATTTCTCAGTCTGAGCTCATATCGCCGGGGTAATCTCCCCGGCCATGGCGACGGAATTCCACGGCAGAATCGAACTCGACATCCGGGATTCGGAACCCGATTGGGGTCCCTATGCCGCGCCGACGGCGCCCGAGGGCGCGCCCAACGTTCTCTATCTCGTGTGGGACGACACCGGCATCGCGACGTGGGACTGCTTCGGCGGTCTGGTGCAGATGCCGACGATGAGCCGCATCGCCGAGCGGGGAGTCCGGCTCTCGCAGTTCCACACCACCGCGCTGTGCTCACCGACGCGGGCGTCGCTGCTGACCGGACGCAACGCCACTACGGTCGGCATGGCGACCATCGAGGAGTTCACCGACGGCTTTCCCGGTTGCAACGGGCGTATCCCGAACGACACCGCGCTGCTCTCTGAAGTTCTCGCCGAAAAGGGTTACAACACCTACTGCGTCGGCAAGTGGCATCTGACCCCGTTGGAGGAGTCCAACCTCGCCTCCACGAAACGACATTGGCCGCTGTCGCGAGGATTCGAGCGGTTCTACGGCTTCATGGGCGGCGAGACCGACCAGTGGTATCCCGAACTCGTCTACGACAATCATCCCGTCGCACCACCGGGACTGCCCGAGGACGGCTACCACCTGTCGAAGGACATCGCCGACAAGACAATCGAATTCATCCGTGACGCCAAGGTCATCGCCCCCGACAAGCCGTGGTTCTCGTATGTTTGTCCCGGTGCCGGGCACGCACCGCATCACGTCTTCAAGGAGTGGGCCGACCGTTACGCCGGCACCTTCGACATGGGCTACGAGCGCTACCGCGAGATCGTGCTGGAGAACCAGAAGCAACTCGGCATCGTGCCGGCCGACACCGAACTGTCTCCGATCAACCCCTATTCGGATGTCAAGGGGCCTAACGGCGAACCGTGGCCCGTCCAGGACACCGTGCGTCCGTGGGACTCGCTCGGAGACGACGACAAGCGGTTGTTCAGCCGCATGGCCGAGGTGTTCGCCGGATTCCTCAGCTACACCGACGACCAAATCGGGCGCATCCTGGACTATTTGGAGGAGTCCGGCCAGCTCGACAACACCATCATCGTGGTCATCTCCGACAACGGTGCCAGTGGCGAAGGCGGGCCGAACGGCTCAGTCAACGAGGTGAAGTTCTTCAACGGCTACGTCGACACCGTGGAGGAGGGTCTGCGGTTCATGGACAACCTGGGCGGGCCGGAGACCTACAACCACTACCCGATCGGGTGGGCCATGGCGTTCAACACGCCGTACAAGTTGTACAAGCGCTACGCGTCGCACGAGGGCGGCATCGCCGACACCGCGATCGTCTCCTGGCCCAACGGCATCGCCGCCCACGGTGAGATCCGCGACAACTACGTCAACGTCTGCGACATCACCCCGACGGTATACGACCTGCTCGGTATCGACGCGCCCGAGACCGTCAAGGGCATCACCCAAAAGCCACTCGACGGTGTGAGTTTCAAGGGGGCCCTTGAAGATCCGGAAGCGACGACGGGCAAGGAGACACAGTTCTACGCGATGCTGGGAACCCGTGGCATCTGGCACGACGGCTGGTTCGCCAATGCCGTTCACGCCGCGTCACCGGCAGGCTGGTCGAATTTCGACAAGGACCGGTGGGAGTTGTTCCACATCGAGGCCGACCGCAGCCAGTGCCACGATCTGGCGGCTGAGAATCCCGACAAGCTCGCCGAGTTGAAGGCGCTGTGGTTCAGCGAGGCCGAGAAGTACAACGGGCTTCCACTGTCGGATCTGAACATCCTCGAGACGCTGTCGCGGTGGCGGCCCTACCTGACCGGCACCCGCGAGTCGTACTTCTACTATCCCGGCACCGCCGACGTCGGGGTGGGAGCGGCGGCGGAGATCCAGGGCCGGTCGTTCGCGGTGATCGCCGAGGTGATCATCGACAGCACCGTCGCGGAAGGGGTGTTGTTCAAGCACGGCGGCGGGCACGGCGGGCATGTTCTGTTCATGCAGGACGGGCGGCTGCACTACATCTACAACTTCCTCGGCGAGGAGGAACAGGCGCTGTCGTCGCCGGGAACCGTTCCGCTGGGGGAGCACACGCTGGGCGTCGCCTACACGCGGACCGGAACGGTCGAGGGCAGCCATACGCCGCTGGGCGAGGTCGTGCTCTACATCGACGGCGCCGACGTGGCGCACAGATCGGACGTCAGGATCCATCCCGGCACCTTCGGGCTTGCCGGAGCCACCCTGAGCGTCGGCCGCAACACCGGGTCGCCCGTATCACGGTCATACAAGGCACCGTTCGCGTTCACGGGTGGCACCATCGCTCAGGTGAACGTCGATGTGTCCGGTCAGCCCTACGTGGATCTCGAGCGCGAGTTCGCACGCGCCTTCTCGAAGGACTGACTGCCAATGAGAACAAGATCTGCCGTGCTCGCCGCCCTGTGCATGGCGACCCTGGTGGTGTCGGCCTGCGCCAAGACCAGTGAGGGCGAGCCCGTTGCCGACGAGGTGGACGCGGTCACCACGTCGACCTCGCCATCCGCCGAGACATCGACGCAGACAACGAGGGCCATCCCGACGCCGGAGGCCGATCTCACCGAACCCGGTGTCGTGCCCACCACCCGGACCGAGGTGGCACCTGGCACCGTCACCTGTGCGGGTCCCGAGGGGGCTACGGCCGCGGTCGCGGATGCCGGAGCGCCAAAGATCACGGTCGTCCTGCCGCAGGGTTGGTCGACGGAACCGGGCGAGGGCGACGTCGGCGCGAAACTGACTGGCCCCGACGGTGTTTGGGCGACAGTCACGATTGCCAAGACGACGTTGGACCCGGCGGCGGCGTTCAAAAAGTATGCCGACGATGCGATGGCGGCCTCCGCTGTGAGCAGCGTCAGCGTGCTGCCGGCCGACCTCTGCGGGTACAGCGGCCAGAAGCTGCTCGGCTCCTGGGCGGATACGCCCGAGCAGGCGGTGGAATTCGGCGACCGCGTCGCGCACGTCTGGACGAACTCCGGCGACTACTTGGTGGCCGTGCACGTACAGGGACCCGCCGGCGCCGGGTTCGATCCGTTCACCTCGCCGATGATGGACGATTTCGCCATCGAAATACCCTGATGCTCACCGGGCTCGTCGAGCTTGCGGGTGGGTCGTTTCGAATGGGCTCGACGCAGTTCTATCCGGAAGAGGCGCCAGCACACACCGCGACGGTGGCCGCGCTCGCGGTCGAGCGCCATCCGGTGACGAACGCGCAATTCGACGAATTCGTCACTGCCACTGGATATCTCACTGTTGCCGAGCAGGCCATTGACTCTGCGTTGTATCCCGATGTGTCACCCGACGATCTCGCGCCGGGCGCGTTGGTGTTCCGACCGACGAGCGGCCCGGTCGATTTGAGGGACTGGCGTCAGTGGTGGACCTGGGTGCCCGGGGCGAATTGGCGGCACCCGTTCGGTCCCGACAGCTCGATTGGGGATCGGCTCGATCACCCGGTGGTGCAGATCGCCTATCCCGATGCCGCGGCGTATGCATCATGGGCCGGCCGACGGCTGCCGACGGAGGCCGAATGGGAGTACGCCGCCCGCGCGGGCGCCACCACCACCTACTCGTGGGGTTCTGACGTCTCACCGGACGGACGCCTGATGGCCAACACGTGGCAGGGCCGATTCCCCTACCTCAACGAGGGCGCGAGCGGCTGGGTCGGCACGTCGCCGGTCGGAACGTTCCCGGCGAACGCCTTCGGCCTCGTCGACATGATCGGCAACGTGTGGGAGTGGACGACCACCGAGTTCTCGGCCCATCACCGGCTGGACGGAAAGAAGAGCTGCTGCACCCCAGCCAAAATTGCTGACCCCACGGTGAATCAGACCCTCAAGGGCGGATCGCATCTGTGTGCGCCCGAGTACTGCCACCGGTACCGTCCCGCGGCGCGCTCGCCTCAGTCACAGGACAGCGCGACGACTCATATCGGGTTCCGTTGCGTGGCTGATCTATAGCATTCGCCAGGCCGACGATCCCGGCGCCGACCAGCAGTCCCGACACCGCGATCGCCACGATGACCGCCGGGTTGCGCGGGGCGGCGGCGTCGAACGCGATGATGCCGAGCACGAAGCTGACGATCGGATTGGTGACACTCATGGCGGCAACTGCGGGCGGTAGTGGCCCGCTGGCAAAAGCGAGCTGTACCAACACCATTCCGCATATCGCGGTCGCCGCGAGCGCGTAGATCGGCCAGTTGAGCAGCATCGCGCCGACGCCTCCGTGGTACAGATCCTCGACGGTCAACTTGAGGAACACCGCGTTGAGGGCGTGACACAGGCCGGCCGCGATACCGACGAGCACACCGGCCAGCGGCGGGACGGTGCGTCGGCTGAGCTGCCGCAGGATCACGACGAGGCTGACCACGCACAGCGTCGCGAGCAGGATGCGGTGCCGATGCGGTTGGCCGTTCAGCGGCGACGCCTCGACCGTGAAGAGCAGCACCAGGCCACCGCACACCGCAAGGACCGACAGCCAGTCGCGCGTCGACGGCCAGCGGCGCTGTTCACCGGACGCGAGCGACAGGACGAACAACAGTTGTGCGGCCATCAAAGGCTGAACGCTGGCCACTGATCCGACCTTGAGCGCCGCCGCCTGCGTGCCCACCCCGGACAGGTTCGTCAGCCATCCGATGAGCCAGGTTCGGCTGTGCAGCAGGCGGCCGAACAAGTGCTGGACTCCCGAGGCGCCGCGCAGCGATGCGGTGTTGGACCCGACGACGGCGCGGGCGGCGCGTTGTTGCAGGAACGCCGACAGCGCGAACAGGAAGGAAGCCGTCAGGGCCAGCGCGGTGACGGCGGCCATGGTCCTCATGGTGACCGAGGTAGATACGCCCAGGTGAACGCCTGCATAATGCCAGGTTGTGGCGGTGTGACCATGGCGTCGGCCCTCCGCATTGGCGTGACCAGCAGCGATTTGGTTCTGCGCAGGTCCTCACCTAGAATCAACGGGTTGCCTTGGGCAGACCTCGGATCTCTGACAAGAAATCCCTGCGTGCTCTTCGGTGACAGCAAGACCGCGCACGTCGGGTCACTGGTGGGCTGTGCCCACCAGATGTTCAGGCCTGCCGTACGTTCAAATACCAGGTCGAGGAGTTCGAGTGATTCAGCAGGAATCGCGGGTGAAGGTCGCCGACAACACGGGTGCCAAGGAGATTTTGTGCATCCGCGTGCTCGGTGGCTCGGGACGGCGCTACGCCGGCATCGGCGACATCATCGTGGCGACCGTCAAGGACGCCATCCCCGGAGGCAACGTCAAGCGTGGTGAGGTCGTCAAGGCCGTCATCGTGCGCACCGTCAAGGAACGGCGCCGCGCCGACGGCAGCTACATCAAGTTCGACGAGAACGCCGCCGTCATCATCAAGGCCGACAACGACCCGCGCGGGACGCGCATCTTCGGACCCGTCGGCCGCGAACTGCGCGAGAAGCGCTTCATGAAGATCGTCTCGCTTGCCCCGGAGGTGTTGTAAGTGAAGGTCCACAAGGGCGACACCGTTCTGGTTGTCTCCGGTAAAGACAAGGGCGCCAAAGGCAAGGTCCTGCAGGCGTATCCGTCGCGGGACAAGATCCTCGTCGAGGGCGTCAACCGGATCAAGAAGCACACGGCGATCTCGCGCAACGAGCGCGGCGCCCAGTCCGGCGGCATCGTCACGCAGGAAGCGCCGATCCACGTGAGCAACGTGATGGTCGTCGATTCCGACGGCAAGCCGACCCGCGTCGGGTACCGCACGGACGAAGAGAGCGGCAAGAAGGTCCGCATCGCCAAGACCAACGGCAAGGACATCTAGAGTGACTTCTGGAACTAGCACTGAAGAAAAGACCGTTCCCCGGCTCAAGCAGCGCTACCGCGAAGAGATCAAGGACGCGCTGCTGAAGGAATTCGGCTACGCCAACGTCATGCAGATCCCCGGCGTGGTGAAGGTTGTCGTCAACATGGGCGTCGGTGACGCCGCCCGCGACGCCAAGCTGATCAACGGTGCGGTCAACGACCTGGCGCTCATCACCGGCCAGAAGCCGGAGATCCGCAAGGCCCGCAAGTCCATCGCACAGTTCAAGCTGCGTGAGGGCATGCCGATCGGTGCGCGCGTGACGCTGCGCGGCGACCGGATGTGGGAGTTCCTCGACCGCCTGACGTCGATCGCGCTGCCGCGTATCCGCGACTTCCGCGGGCTGAGCCCCAAGCAGTTCGACGGCACCGGCAACTACACCTTCGGGCTCAACGAGCAGTCGATGTTCCACGAGATCAACATCGACGACATCGATCGCCCCCGAGGTATGGACATCACCGTCGTCACGTCGGCGACGAACGACGACGAAGGCCGCGCGCTGCTGCGTGCACTTGGCTTCCCGTTCAAGGAGAACTGAGCAAATGGCAAAGAAGGCTCTGGTCAACAAGGCCAACAAGAAGCCCAAGTTCAAAGTCCGCGCCTACACCCGGTGCAGCAAGTGCGGTCGCCCGCACGCGGTTTACCGCAAGTTCGGGCTCTGCCGTATCTGCCTGCGCGAGATGGCGCATGCCGGCGAACTGCCCGGCGTCCAGAAGTCCAGCTGGTAACAGCCAACAACTACAGACCACATCAAACAGGTTGCGGTAGGCCCTAACTAGGGGAACCGCCGCGAGGAAGGTGAACCGGCTGTCATGACCATGACGGATCCGATCGCAGACTTCTTGACACGTCTGCGCAACGCCAATTCGGCGTACCACGACGAGGTGTCGCTGCCGCACTCGAAGATCAAGGCGAACATCGCCGAGATCCTCAAGAGCGAGGGCTACATCACCGACTACCACACCGAGGATGCCCGGGTGGGCAAGTCGCTTGTGGTGCAACTGAAATACGGCCCGAGCCGTGAACGCAGCATTGCGGGACTGCGCCGGGTGAGCAAGCCCGGTCTGCGCGTCTACGCGAAGTCCACCAATCTGCCGCGCGTGCTCGGCGGTCTGGGCGTGGCGATCATCTCCACGTCGTCAGGTCTGCGAACCGACCGCCAGGCCGCCCGAGAGGGCGTCGGCGGCGAAGTCCTCGCGTACGTGTGGTGAGGGGGAACTAGAGCCATGTCACGAATTGGAAAGCAACCCGTCCTGGTTCCGTCCGGGGTCGACGTCACGATCAACGGCCAGAACGTGTCGGTCAAGGGTCCCAAGGGAACTCTTGAGCTGGCAGTGGCCGAACCGATCCGGGTGTCGCGCGACGACAGCGGCGCCATTGTGGTGGCCAGGCCGGACGACGAGCGGCGCAACCGCTCGCTGCACGGACTGTCGCGCACCCTGGTGGCCAACCTCGTCACCGGTGTCACCGAGGGCTACACCATCAAGATGGAGATCTTCGGCGTCGGCTACCGCGTGGTGGCCAAGGGCAGCAACCTCGAGTTCGCTCTGGGTTACAGCCATCCGGTGCTGATCAACGCCCCCGAAGGCGTGACGTTCGCAGTGGAGACACCGACGAAGTTCTCGATCACCGGCATCGACAAGCAGAAGGTCGGCCAGATCGCGGCGAATATCCGCCGCCTGCGCAAGAGCGATCCCTACAAGGGCAAGGGCATTCGCTACGAGGGTGAGCAGATCCGCCGCAAGGTCGGAAAGACAGGTAAGTAGAAATGGCTTCTTCTAAGACTGAGGCGTCGTCACGTAAGCCCGCGGGGCAGAACGTGTCGGAGGCCCGGCGCGTCTCGCGGCTGCGTCGGCACGCCCGACTGCGCAAGAAGATCGAGGGCACGGCCGAGGTGCCGCGCCTGATGGTCAACCGTTCGTCGCGGCACATCCACGTGCAGCTGATCAACGATCTCGAGGGCACGACCGTGGCCGCCGCATCGTCGATCGAGGCCGACGTGCGTGCGGTCGAGGGTGACAAGAAGGCCCACAGCGTGCGGGTTGGTCAGCTGATCGCCGAGCGCGCCAAGGCTGCGGGGATCGAAGCGGTGGTGTTCGACCGCGGTGGCTACACCTACGGCGGACGCATCGCGGCACTGGCTGACGCGGCGCGCGAAGGCGGGCTGAAGTTCTGATGACTGACGTCAAAAGCATGGGAAGGACTGCATGATGGCCGAGCAGGCTGGCGCCGCTCCGGCGCAGGACAACCGCGGTGGCGGTCGCGGAGACCGTGACGGGCGTGGTCGTCGCGACGACCGCGGCGGCGGGCGTGGCGGCCGCGACAGCGGCGAGAAGAGCAACTACATCGAGCGCGTCGTCACGATCAACCGCGTCTCCAAGGTCGTCAAGGGTGGCCGGCGGTTCAGCTTCACCGCGCTGGTCATCGTCGGCGACGGCAAGGGCATGGTCGGTGTCGGCTACGGCAAGGCCAAAGAGGTCCCGGCCGCCATCGCCAAGGGTGTCGAGGAAGCGCGTAAGGGCTTCTTCCGGGTACCGCTGATCGGCGGCACCATCACTCACCCGGTACAGGGCGAGGCCGCGGCGGGCGTCGTGATGCTGCGTCCGGCCAGCCCCGGTACCGGTGTGATCGCCGGCGGTGCGGCTCGCGCGGTGCTGGAATGCGCTGGCGTGCACGACATCCTGGCCAAGTCGCTGGGCAGCGACAACGCGATCAACGTGGTGCATGCCACCGTTGCCGCGCTCAAGCTGCTGCAGCGTCCAGAAGAGGTCGCGGCCCGTCGAGGCCTGACCGTCGAGGAAGTGGCGCCGGCAGGCATGCTGCGGGCGCGTCGTGAAGCTGAGGCGCTCGCCGCGTCGGCCGCGCGTGAGGGAACGGCTTAAACCATGGCAGAGCTTAAGATCACCCAGGTGCGCAGCACCATCGGTGCGCGCTGGAGGCAGCGCGAAAGCCTGCGTACCCTCGGACTGCGCAAGATCCGGCAGTCCGTGGTGCGTGAGGACAACGAGCAGACCCGTGGACTCATCAAGTCGGTCCACCACCTCGTCGAAGTTGAAGAGGTATAGCGATGACCATCAAATTGCACGACCTGCGCCCAGCGCCGGGGTCGAAGACCGCCAAGACCCGCGTGGGTCGTGGTGAGGGCTCCAAGGGCAAGACCGCTGGCCGCGGTACCAAGGGCACGAAGGCACGTAAGAACGTGCCGGCGATGTTCGAGGGTGGCCAGATGCCAATCCACATGCGGCTGCCGAAGCTCAAGGGCTTCCGCAACCGTTTCCGGACCGAGTACGAGGTCGTCAACGTCGGCGACATCAACAAGCTGTTCCCCAAGGGCGGCGATGTGGGTGTCGACGAGCTGGTGGCTTCGGGTGCGGTGCGCAAGAACACGCTGGTCAAGGTGCTCGGCGACGGCAAGCTGACTGTGAAGGTCAACGTCACCGCTCACAAGTTCAGCGGCAGCGCACGCGAGAAGATCACCTCGGCCGGCGGATCCGCGACCGAGCTGTAGGTCCAGTTGTAGACAAGAGCCCCTGCCGATACGGTGGGGGCTCTTGTGTTCACCGAAGCGGTAACGCATCGGGTGAAGGGTGCGATCTACATTGCGCGTGCCGATAGTTCAGGAGCAGAAATGACCACTGTCCGTCGTGCCATCGCGGTTGCGGTGGTCAGCGCGGGCCTCGCGGTCTTCGGTGGTGCCGCGTCCGCGCACGCCCAGGACGCCGACGAGCAGTTCGAAGAGGCAGTGAGCGCGCTGGGCATCACGACAGGCCCGGAGACGGACGTTCCGGGCTTGGGGCGTCAAGTGTGCGACACGATGACCCATGAAATGGCACGCAACCCGAACCCGCCACCGGTCGTACGCGGCATCGTCAACTCATTGATGAACAGCAACCTGACCAAAAAGCAGGCCGTGGGCTTCCTGCAGGCCTCGGTGACCACCTACTGCCCGCAGTTCAGCCGATACCTCGGGCGCTGACCTGCGCTTCGGTGTTTCGGTCAGCAGGCCGGCGCCTACTTTCGCGTCGGTAGGCTCACAGGATGTTCGCATTTCTGCCCGGCATCCCTGGAATCGACGACCTGCGTGCGCTCGGCAGACGGGTGGACACCGCCCGGCATCACGGCGTCCCCGACGGGTGTGTTCTTGAGCTCGATCTGATGTCAGCGCCACCGGAAACCGGTGGATTCGACCCACTGTCGATGATCACTGGCGGCGATCGACCGATGGTGCTGCGCGATGCTGTCGCCGCCATCCACCGCGCCGCCGACGATCCGCGGGTGGCGGGGCTGATCGCGCGTGTCGAGCTGAGCGCGGCCGCGCCGGGTCCGGTACAGGAACTGCGATCCGCGATCTCGGCTTTCAGCGATGTCAAGCCGTCCTTGGCGTGGGCCGAGACCTATCCGGGCACGCTGTCGTACTACCTCGCTTCGGCGTTCCGCGAGGTGTGGATGCAGCCCTCGGGAACAGTCGGCCTAGTCGGATTCGCCACGAATGCGATGTTCCTGCGCGATGCACTCGACAAGGCAGGCATCGAGGCGCAAGTCGTCGCGCGCGGTGAATTCAAGTCGGTGGCGAACCGTTTCACCGAGAGCGGTTACACCGACTCACATCGTGAAGCCGACACCAGGCTGATCGAAAGTCTGCAAAGCCAGGTGTGGCAGGCCGTCGCCGAATCGCGCCATCTCGAGCCATCCGAAATCGACGCAATCGCCGACAGGGCGCCGCTGTTGCGCGACGACGCCGTGTCCGGCCGATTGGTCGATCGTATCGGATTCCGTGACGAGGCTTACGCACGCATCGGCGAACTCGTTGGCGCACCCGGCATTTCACCCGATGCGGATTCCGGCGACGCGCCGCCCCGGCTGTATCTGTCGCGTTACTCTAGGGCCTCCGCTCCGCGGCCGTCGCCACCCATGCCGCCGGTGCTGGGTCGCAAGGGTAGGCCGACGATCGCTGTCGTCACTGTGGACGGAATGATCGTCAGTGGTAGGGGCGGGCCGCAGGTGCTGCCGATCGGTAATTCGAGTGCAGGTGCCGACACCATTGCCGCCGCGCTGCGGGAGGCCGCGGCCGAAGACGCCGTCTCCGCGGTGGTGCTGCGTGTGGAGAGCCGCGGCGGATCGGCCAGCGCTTCGGAAACCATTTGGCGCGAAGTGACAAGGGTCCGGGACGCCGGCAAACCCGTCGTGGCTTCGATGGGGGCGGTCGCGGCGTCGGGCGGCTACATGGTGTCGATGTCCGCCGACGCGATTGTCGCCAATTCGGGAACGATCACCGGGTCGATCGGCGTCGTAACCGGCAAGTTGGTCGCGCGCGGTCTCAAGGAGCGTCTAGGCGTGGGCTCGGAGTCGGTGCGCACCAACGCCAACGCCGATGCCTGGTCGATCGACCACCCGTTCACCGATGCTCAGCACGCGCATATCGAAGCAACGACCAATCTGTTCTACAACGACTTCATCGAGCAAGTCGCCGAAGGGCGCGGGATGACCGTCGAGGCCGTTGACGCTGTTGCCCGCGGTCGGGTATGGACCGGTGCCGACGCTTTGGAGCACGGGCTCGTCGACGAACTCGGCGGGCTCCGCACCGCGATCAACCGCGCCAAGGTGCTGGCCGGCCTCGATCCCGACGACGAGGTCCGCCTCGTCAACTACCCGGGCTCGTCGCTGATGGACATGCTGAGGCCGAAGTCGTCGTCGCAGCCGGCGGCCGCGTCGGTGCCCGAGGCTCTGGCTGTCCTCGTCGGTCGCTCGGTGGTTGGCGTCCTCAGCCAGGCCGACCGGTCGTTGACCGGCGCCAGTGCGCTCTGGTTGGGCGATTACCGGTTCTCTTGAGCGCCGGTTGGCCACTTATCCCACGGATATCCGGCGAAACGCGTGTCATAACTGGCCATTCGCGCCAATCTTGAGTCGTGGCGTTGTCGACGGCGGGCAAGCGGGTGCTCATTACTGGCGCCTCATCCGGCGTGGGGGCGGCACTGGCCCGCGAGCTTGCCAGACAGGGGGCGGTCGTCGGGCTGATCGCACGCAGGCGCGATCGATTGGCCGAGATACTCATGGACTGTCAGAAGGACGCACCTGACTCGGCGATGTGGGTGGTCGACCTCGCCGACAGCGACGTCATCGGCGCGCTCGCACTGCAGGCGTGGGACACGCTCGGCGGGATTGACGTGTTGGTGAACAACGCCGCGATCCCAAAACGCCGTGTAGTCACCGAATTGGAACCTGACGACGTGGAAGCCGTCATGCGAGTCAACTTCTTCGCACCGATGCGCATGACACTCGCGCTCCTGCCCCACATGCTCGAGCGCGGTACCGGAACGATCGTCAACGTGTCCAGTGTCGGTGGCCGGCTCGGAATTTTCCACGAATGTGCATACTCGGCAAGTAAATTCGCATTATGCGGATGGAGTGAGGCCATGGCCATCGATCTCCACGGGACCGGCGTCTCGGTCAAGTTGATCGAGCCAGGCCCGGTCGACACCGAGATCTGGGATCAACCCGGCAACGAGGACCCGATATACGACGGCCCGAAGAGCAGCGCCGAGGAGGTAGCCGACGGCATAGTCGCGGCGTTGGGTGCCAACGGGTTCGAGCACTACGTACCCGATCTGAAGGCGGTCGTCGATCTCAAGAACTCCGACATCGACACCTACATTGCCGGTGCGGCGTCGGTGGCGCAGGGCCGATCGTGAAGGCGCTGGTGTACGGCGTTGCGCCCGAACCCTTCGAGATCCCCGACGATGCCAACGTTCTGACGAAGAACCTCGCGAATTCGCCAGTCGGATTGCGCGATGTGCCTGATCCCTCTCCCCTGCACGACGATTGGGTGATCACCAAACCGCGCTTGACTGGGATATGCGGATCGGATTCCAAGCAGGTGCTGTTGGACTTCGGCGAGGGCGATACCGACAACGCGATGGCCGCGTTCTGCTCGTTCCCTCAGGTGATGGGTCATGAGGTAGTGGCAGACGTCGTCGCCTTGGGCCCGAAGGCGCGCGGGGTCGAGGTAGGACAGCGGGTCGTGCTGAACCCATGGCTGTCGTGTGCACCGCGCGGCATCGAACCGCTGTGTCCCGCATGCGAAACCGGCGATTACAGCCTGTGCTGGAGCTTCGCCGACGGCGATATCAAGCCGGGCATCCACACCGGTGTCTCGGCCGACGTCACCGGCGGCTATGCCGAGCTGATGGCCGCACACGACAGCATGCTGTTCGCAGTTCCCGACGAGGTGTCCGATGAGGCCGCCGTGTTCGCCGACCCGTTTTCGGTGTCGTTGCACGCGATCACCCGGCATCCGCCGCCGCCGTCAGGCCGCGTGCTCGTGTATGGGGCCGGCTCGCTCGGGCTGAGTGCCGTTACGGTGTTGCGGGCCCTCTATCCCGACGTTTCGGTGGCCGTCGTCGCCAGATTCGACGCGCAGGCCGCGCTGGCCCGCAGGTTCGGCGCGGACTTGGTGCTCGACCACGAACCACGCCTGACGATCCTCGAGGAGCTCGTGGCGTGGGGCGGAGGGCGGCTGCGGCAGCCACTGCAAGGACTGCCGATGGCGTATCCAGGCTCGGTGGACGTCGTCTACGACACCGTCGGCAAGCCGGAGACGTTCGAGGTGGGCGTGCGGGCACTCGCGGCACGAGGCACGTTGGTGAAAATGGGGGTGCACGCGCCGGACCGCTGGGAGTGGAGCCCGCTGTACTTCAAGGAGATCAACTGGGTCGGTTCGAATGCCTTCGGTTTCGAGGAGGTCGACGGTGTGCCCAAGCATGCGATCGCCCACTACCTCGACCTCGTCCGTGACGGGCGAGTGAATCTGCGGCCCATGCTCACTCACACATACCGGCTTGACCAGTGGCGCGACGCGTTCATGGCGATCGCGAACCAGGGTGAAACCGGAGCCGTGAAGGTCGCGATCGACTTGCGCCGGCCTACAAAGGGTTCTGGCGCAGGTAGCCGTACACCGCGGCGAAATTCTGGTTGACCTCGTCGGGGATCGGCACCGGCCCGCCGAGAGCTCTTGCACCCCAGACGATCTGCGCGGTGCGCTCCACGAGTGCGGTGACGTGCAGGACCTTGTCGGGCCGCGGGCCCACCGCGACCAGACCGTGGTTGGCGATGAGCGCCGCCGCCCTGCCCTCCAGTGCCTTCACCGCGTTATTGCCGACGTCGGGTGTCCCCGAGGCCGCGTAATCCGCACACCGGATCTCGCCGCCGCAGTAGACGGCGAACTCGTCGACCGCCGCGGGTATCGACTGGTGCGCGACCGCGAACATCGTCGCCCAGACCGGATGACTGTGGATCACGCTGCCGATGTCGTCGAATGCGCGATAGCACGCCAGATGCAGAGCCATCTCCGTCGACGGGCCGCGGCCGTCCTTGGCCGCCAGCACGCCACCTTCGGGGTCGACGAGCACGAGGTCATCGAGCGTCATGTCGGCGTAGTCCACCGACGACGGTGTGATGACGATGTTGCCGTCCTCGCGCCTGGCTGAGATGTTGCCCGCGGTGCCCTCGACGAGGCCGCGGCGCAGCATGTCCTTGGCGGCGGCGAGCACCGCGTTCTCTGGATCGGCGACGAATCTCACGAGGTCAGCACCTCCGGGTTGACGATGTGCGCGGGCGCGCGTCCGGACAGCAGCGCGTCGAGGCCGTCGGCGACGATCTGCGCCTGCCGTGCCTCAGTGTTCCACGTCGCGCCGCCGATATGAGGTGTGAGCACGACGTTCGTCATGCCCGTGAGCGGATGGTCGACCGGCAGCAATTCGCCGACGAAATGATCCAGCCCGGCCGCGCCGATCTTGCCGCTGCGCAACGCCTCGACGAGCGCATCGGTGTTGTGCAATTGCGCCCGAGCGGTATTGAGGAACACCGCGCCGTCGCGCATCTTCGCGAACTGCTCGGCCCCGATCATCTCCACGGTGTCGTCGGTGACGGGCGCGTGCAGCGAGATGATGTCGGCCGCGGCGAGCAGTTCGTCGAAACCGTGGGTGGCCTCGTCGTTGTACGGGTCGTAGGCGATCACCGTCAGGCCGAGCCCCTGCAGTCGCCACCGCAGCGCCCGCGCGACGGCACCGAGGCCGACCAAGCCGGCCGTCAGCCCAGCGACTTCGGCGGCCCGGAACCGTTGGTAGGGGATGGTGCCGTCGCGAAACACCTCCCCGGAGCGGACGTCCGCATCAGCGGTCAACACCTGGCGGGTTGCCGCGAAGAGCAGCGCGATCGCCATTTCCGCGACCGCGTCGGCATTGCGGCCGGGCGTATTCAGCACCGGTACCCCGGCCGCCGTCGCTCCTGCGACGTCCACGTTGTTGGGATCCCCACGGGTCGATGCCACGGCGCGCAGCGGAACGTCGAATACCGGGCCGCTCACCGAATCGGCTTCCACGACAAGGATGTCGGCGTGCTGTTCAACAGCCCGCTCCGCGAGCTGTTCGGCGGAGTAGATCCGCAACGGGCGCAGCTCGATCCACGGGTCGTAGACGACGTCGACCAATTGGTTCAGCTTGTCGAGTCCCGGCCCGCGCAGCGGTGCGGTCACGAGCGCGCGAAGTCTGCTCACGTTTGGACATGCTGGCGTACGGTGGCGCCCGTGTCAGCCAAAGCCGTGACAATCGGCATCGACATCGGCACGACGGCGGTGAAAGCGGTCGCCGCCGATGAGGACGGTCAGGTGGCGGCACGGGTCCGGATACCGCACCAATTGCGGGTCCCCGCGCCGGATCAGTTCGAACACGACGCCGACGAGGCGTGGCGCCAGGGGCCGTTGGCGGCGCTGGCCGAATTGGACCGGCCCGACGCCGCGGCGGTGGCGGTCACCGCGATGGTGCCGTCCCTGACCGCCGTCGACGAGGACGGGCGTCCGGTGACGCCCGGCCTGCTCTACGGCGATTCCCGCGGCAAGCGGGCCGCCGGTCCGGACACCACATTCCTCTCCGGTGAGGCGGAGGAGTTCCTGCGCTGGACGGTGGGGCAGGCGCCAGGCGCCCATGGTTACTGGCCCGCGACGGCTGTGGCCAATTACGCGCTCGCAGGCGAGGCGGTGATCGACAACTCCACCGCCAGCACCGCTTATCCGTTGTTCGACGGCAACGGATGGAGTGAAGCAGTCTGCGCCGAGTGCGCTACAGCGCCGGCGGCCATGCCGCGTGTAGCGACGACGGGCGTCGCGGCGGGGGAGGTGCGGAACTCCGGCACGGTGCTGGCCGCCGGGGCAGTGGACGCGGTGTGCGAACAGATCGTCGCGGGCGCCGATCAGGACGGCGACGTGCTGGTGTTGTGCGGCACGACCCTGATCGTGTGGGTGACGACGCCGGAGTTCCGTGAGGTTCCGGGGCTATGGACGCTGCCCCACACCGCGCCGGGAAAGCTTCAGATAGGCGGGCCGAGTAACGCGGGCGGTCTGTTCCTCGGCTGGGTGGACCGCCTCGTCGGGCCGGGCGTCGAGACCGATCCGCCACGTGTTCCGGTGTGGTCGCCGTACCTACGCGGTGAGCGCGTCCCGCTGCACGATCCCGATCGCCGCGCTGTGCTCGACGGTCTGGACCTCACCCACGACGGTGCGTCGGTAAGGCGGGCCGCCTACGAGGCATCGGGATTCGTTGTGCGACAGATCATCGAGATGAGCGGCGTGCGGGCGTCACGCATCGTCGCCACCGGCGGCGGAACGCGCGTCGAGCCGTGGATGCAGGCCATCGCCGATGCCACCGGGCTGCCGCTGAGTGTGTCGGGCGTCGCCGAAGGGGCCGCGCTAGGGGCGGCGTTCATCGCGCGGATGGCGGCGGGACTCGAAACCTCGGTCGGCGATGCCGCGCGGTGGGCGTCGGTGGACCGGATCGTCGAGCCCGACCCGGCGTGGGCGACGGCCGTGGGGGACCGCTATGCGAGGTTCCTCGAGCTGGCTGGACTCGGTAGCTAGCGCTTGACCGCGGTCAGGTAGCTCATGTCGCTGAAGAAGCGCGTCACCCCGTCCTCGGGAAACTCGAACCCGTTGGCGGCGTACGCGTCCTGCATCGACTGGGCCGTGACGTCCCAACCCTGCGCCGCCAGGTAGTCGATGACGTCATTGCGCTCGTCTTGGTAGATCAGGTCGGACATCTCGATATCGTGTCCGTACTTCTTGAGCCGGTCGGTGATCTCCTGCGACCTCTCGTCGGAGAACGCGCTGACGTCCGGAATATGCTCGGTGGCGACGCGGCTGCCGGGCGCGCTGAGCTCGTCGATGCGGTCGAACAGCAGGTCCTGAGCGTCGGGCGGCAAGTAGATCAGCAGCCCCTCGGCGATCCACGCTGTGGGCTGTGTCGGGTCGAAGCCGTTGTCCAGCAGTGCTTTCGGCCAGTCTTCGCGAAGGTCGACCGCGATCGGTCGTCGGTCAGCTGCGGGCTCGGCGCCCAGTTGCGCCAGCGTTTCGCCCTTGAATGCGATGACCTCGGGCTGGTCCAGCTCGTAGACATTGGCCCCCGCGGGCCAGGCCAACCGATACGCCCGCGCGTCCAGTCCAGCAGCCAGGATCACGGCCTGCCGGACACCAACGGTGGAGGCATCAGTGAACAATGCGTCGAAATGGCGTGTGCGAACAGCCATTCCCTCCGCCGCGCGGCGCACCTCGAACTGAGGGTCAATGTCGTCGAGCTCGATCTCACCGTCGAGCGCGCGGATGAAGAAGTCCATGCCGACCGCGCGCACCAACGGCTCGGCGTACGGGTCGTAGATGAGTCCCTCGCGGTTGCTCAACACCCGCTGCGCGGCGACCATCGTCGCCGTCGATCCGACGCTGGACGCCAGGTCCCACGAGTCGTTGTCGGTGCGTGCCATGGCTCCTACTTTCGGGTGGCGATGATCGCGAGCGAATCGCGAAGCGGTACAAGGGTTTCGGCGTCGGGAAACTCGCGGCCATACCCGGCGAATACGTCTGGGCGGCGACGGGCGGACACCTGCCAGCCGTGCTCGCCGAGGTACTCGACGACACCATTGCGCTCGCCGTCGTAGAACAACTTCGTGATGTCCATGTCGACGGGCGTGTCGCCCCAGCGCTCCTTCATGTCGTTCAACCGCGCACCGATGCTCGCGGCGGCGTCGGGGTGATACTCGGTGGCCAGCCGACTCCCCGGCGCGCTCAGCGCCGCGATGTCGTCGAACAGCCGGTCCTGCGCGTCCGGGGGTAGATAGACCAGTAGACCTTCGGCACTCCACGCCGTCGGCTGGGTTTCGTCGAAACCGCTGGCGCGCAATGCCTTCGGCCAGTCCTCGCGCAGGTCGATACCGACCGTGCGCTGTTCGGTGGCCGGGGTCGCGCCGATCGATGCCATCGTCACGGACTTGAACTCGATCACCTGCGGCTGGTCGATCTCGTAGATGACGGTCCCATCGGACCAGGACAGCCGGTAGGCGCGCGAATCAAGACCCGACGCCAGGATCACCGCCTGGCGGATTCCCGCGGCGCCCGCGTCGGAGAAGAAGTCATCGAAGAACCGCGTCCGCACGGCGATTGAAGTGGCCAGGAACGCCGGACCACCCGGCTCGCCGTCGTCGGGCAGCTCGACCTCCCCGTCCGCGAGTTTGGTGAAGAAGTCCAGTCCGACCGCACGCACCAGCGGTGCGGCATACGGATCGTCGAACAGCGGCTCGGCCTCCCGACTGGCCACCGCGCGTGCCGCGGCGACCATCGTGGCCGTGGTGCCGACGCTGGACGCCAGATCCCAGCTGTCCCCGTCGGTTCGGCTGTCCGTGCGGCTCATGACTTGAGTGTGCCGGTGACGTACTGCAGTTCACCGAATCGGGCGACGTCCTCGTCCTCCTCGATGACGGGCGGCAGACCGTTCTTACTCAACAGCTGCTTGACGCTCTGCCAGTTGATCTGCCAACCGCGATCGGCCAGGTATGCCGACGCCTCGTTGCGGTCGCCCATGTAGATGAGGTCGGCGAAGTCGAGGTCGAAGCCATGGTCGCGCCACTGCTGCGCCGCATCCTGCATCCGCTCGATCGCCTTCTCGTGGTCGGCAGGGTCGATGCTCGGGGTGCTCTCGACCGCGACGCGACTGCCGACGGCGCTCAGCTCGGTGATGGTGTCGAGCAACTTGTCCTGGGCCTCGGGCGGCAGATAACCCAGCAGGCCTTCCGCGCTCCACGCGGTGGGCTTGCTCGGATCGAACCCGGCGGCGAGCAATGCCGACGGCCAGTCGAAGCGAAGATCCACCGCGACGGTCCGGCGATCGGCGGTCGGTTCGGCGCCGAAATCCGCCAGCGTCTTGGTCTTGAACTCGATGACCTCGGGCTGGTCGATCTCGAAGACCGTCGTACCAGCGGGCCATGCCAGCCGGTACGCCCGGGAGTCGAGGCCCGAGGCCAGGATGACCGCCTGCTGGATACCCGCGGCGCCCGCGTCTGCGAAGAACTCGTCGAAGAACTTGGTCCGGACCGCCATGTTGTCGGTCATCCGGGCCATACCGACAGAAACGTTGTCGGCATCGATGTCCTCGGCGCGCAGTTCGCCGGTGGCCAGCTTGGTGAAGAAGTCGACGCCGACCGCGCGCACCAGCGGTTCGGCGAACGGATCGTTGATCAATGCGTCTTCGGCCGTCGTCGCGATCGCACGCGCGGCGGCGACCATCGTTGCCGTGGCACCCACGCTCGACGCGAGATCCCAGGTGTCGTTGTCAGTCCTAGCCATCATCAGCCCCTAATAAAGAAGTCATTTACTTAGTGGATATAACGAGATGCCGACCACGGTATGTTCCCGACCTGAGAAGGAACTGTGAGTGCCCATCGGGGCAGCAGGATGCAGGGCAAAGGAGCTGCAACTGTTAGTCTCGTAGACTGTTTGACGCGTGACTTCGCAGGCTGCGCGCCTGACGGGGTTGAACATCCGACTTAACCAGAAACCGCTGGTCAGACCAGCCACATTTGCATGCCGCTAGTCACAGGTCGGCTGCGCAGGAGGAAGAGTGCTTTCGGCTTTCATCTCGTCACTGCGGACAGTCGACCTGCGGCGGAAAATCCTCTTCACCATCGGCATCGTCATCCTCTACCGCGTGGGTGCCTCGATTCCGTCGCCCGGCGTCAACTACCCGAACGTCCAGCAGTGCATCGCGCAGGTGAGCGGCGGCGACTCTGGGCAGGTGTACTCCCTGATCAACCTGTTCTCCGGCGGCGCGCTACTGCAGCTCTCGGTGTTCGCGGTCGGCATCATGCCGTACATCACCGCCAGCATCATCGTCCAGCTGCTGACGGTCGTCATTCCACGTTTCGAGCAGCTACGTAAAGAGGGCCAGGCCGGCCAGACGAAGATGACGCAGTACACGCGTTATCTGTCGATCGCGCTGGCCCTCCTGCAATCCACCAGCATCATCGCGCTGGCCGCCAACGGTGGCCTGCTGCAGGGCTGCACGCTGGACATCATCCAGGGCCAGAGCGAAGGCCTGAACATCTTCACGCTCGTCGTGATGGTGCTGGTGATGACCGCGGGCGCCGCACTGGTGATGTGGATGGGTGAGCTGGTGACCGAGCGCGGCATCGGCAACGGCATGTCGCTGATGATCTTCGCCAGCATCGCGTCGGCGATCCCCGGCGAGGGCAAGTCCATCCTGGACAGCCGCGGCGGCCTGGTGTTCACCGCGGTCTGCGTCGCCACCCTCGGCATCGTCGTCGGCGTGGTGTTCGTCGAGCAGGGTCAACGACGCATCCCGGTCCAGTACGCCAAGCGGATGGTCGGCAGGCGGATGTACGGCGGTACGTCGACATACCTCCCGTTGAAGGTCAACCAGGCAGGCGTCATCCCGGTCATCTTCGCGTCGTCCCTCATCTACATCCCGCACCTGATCACGCAGCTGATCACCAGCGGCGACCCGAACGCGTCGAACAGCGGCTGGTCTAGGTTCATCGCCGAGTACCTCACGAATCCCGCTGACCCGGTCTATATCGCGGTCTATTTCGGACTGATCATTTTCTTCACGTACTTCTATGTGTCGATCACGTTCAACCCCGAGGAACGTGCCGACGAGATGAAGAAGTTCGGCGGGTTCATCCCTGGCATCCGTCCGGGCGCACCCACCGCCGACTATCTGCGGTACGTGCTCAACCGGATCACCCTGCCCGGCTCCATCTACCTGGGTGTGATCGCCGTGCTGCCGAACCTGTTCTTGCAGATCGGCAACACCGGCTCCGTGCAGAACCTGCCCTTCGGCGGTACTGCGGTTCTGATCATGGTTGGCGTCGGCTTGGATACGGTCAAGCAGATCGAGAGCCAGCTGATGCAACGTAACTACGAAGGGTTCCTGAAGTGAGAGTCGTTCTACTCGGACCGCCCGGCGCGGGCAAAGGTACCCAGGCGCAGAAGCTCTCCGAAAAGCTCGGCATCCCGCAGATCTCGACCGGGGACCTGTTCCGCAAGAACATCACCGAAGGCACCGAACTGGGTGTCGAGGCCAAGCGTTACCTCGACGCCGGCGACCTGGTCCCGAGCACCCTCACGAATGCGCTGGTCGAGGACCGGATCGAGGACGAGGATGCGGCAGCCGGGTTCATCCTCGACGGCTACCCACGCTCGGTCGAGCAGGCCAAGGCGCTCGACGAGATGCTGAAGAACCACAACACCAAGCTCGACGCCGTGCTCGAGTTCGCTGTCTCCGAGGACGAGCTGTTCACCCGTCTGAAGGCCCGCGGCCGCGCCGACGACACCGAAGACGTCATCCGCAACCGGATGCAGGTGTACCGCGACGAGACCGAGCCGCTGCTGGAGTACTACTCCCACAACAACCTGCAGACCGTCGACGCTGTCGGCGCGCTGGACGAGGTGTTCGCCCGGGCATTACGAGCGCTCGGCAAGTAGTTCGATATGGGTCTGCCTGGGTTGCGGAACCGCCGAGTCGTTCCGCAGCGCACGTCCGCCGAACTCGACGCGATGGCCGCCGCGGGTGCGCTCGTGGCATCCGCCTTGGCCGCGGTCCGCGAGGCCGCCGTCCCTGGCGTGTCCACGTTGGCGCTGGACGAGATCGCCGAATCGGTGATTCGCGATGGTGGCGGTATCCCATCGTTCCTGGGCTACCACGGCTTCCCGGCCAGCATCTGCTCGTCGGTCAATGACCGTGTGGTGCATGGGATTCCGTCCGCGAGCGAAATCCTGGCATCTGGTGATCTGGTGTCTATCGACTGCGGGGCGATCCTCGACGGTTGGCACGGCGACTCGGCGATCACGTTCGGGGTCGGTCCGCTGATCCCCGCCGACGAAGCGCTGTCCGCGGCCACCCGCGAGGCCATGGAGGCCGGCATCGCCGCGATGGTTCCAGGTAACCGGCTCACCGACGTGTCGCACGCCATCGGAAACGAATCAGGCGCCGCCGAGGAGCGGTACGGCCGTAAGTTCGGCATCGTCGCCGGCTACGGCGGGCACGGTATCGGTAAGCAGATGCACATGGACCCGTTCCTGCCCAACGAGGGCGCACCCGGCCGCGGTCCGTATCTGGCGGTGGGTTCGGTGCTGGCCATCGAACCCATGCTCACCCTCGGCACCACAAAGACATTTGTCTGCAAGGACCAATGGACCGTCGCCACCACCGACGGATCGCGCGCCGCGCATTGGGAGCACACCGTGGCCGTCACCGATGACGGACCTCGGATTCTGACGTCGCTCTAGCGCGCGCCCGTGGCCTAACGGGTGGATCGCACGCGCGTGGTGCTAGTAATCAACCCGTTGAGCGCAGTAAGCCGAGTGCCACACTGAACCGAACGATCCGCAACCTCGTATTACCAACGGAGGTTGAAATTTGGACGACCCGGGGTCCGCAGAAGGCCAGGTCATGCGGGTGCTGTATGACGAGCATGCCGCGGCTCTCTGGCGCTATGTCGTGCGGCTCACCGGGGATACAGCTCGGGCGGAGGATGTCGTGCAGGAGACGCTACTGCGTGCGTGGCGCCATCCCGAGGTGACCGACGACAGCGAGCGATCCGCGCGGGCCTGGCTGTTCACCGTCGCGCGTAACCTCGTCATTGACGAACGACGAAGCGCGAGGTTCCGCAGCGAATCGGGTACCCCCGACATGGAACAAGCGGCGGATCACGCGGGGCCTGATGAGGCGGAGACGGCGTTGGACCGCATGTTACTGAGCGAGGCGATGGCCCAGCTTTCCGACGACCACCGGGCGGTCATCAGCCGCGCGTACTACCAGGGCGCTTCGACCACCCAGATAGCCGCCGACCTGCAGATCGCCGAGGGCACGGTGAAATCGCGGCTGCACTACGGGATGCGCGCGCTGCGCCTGCGGCTGCAGGAGATGGGGGTGACACGATGACACTGTTCGGTCTACCCAAAGGCGGCGGTGACCAGGTGGACGACGATCGCTATGCGACGTGGGACGCTGCCTACGTCCTTGGGTCGTTGTCTGACGACGAGCGTGGAGAATACGAGGCGCACCTGCAGACGTGCCCGCGGTGTCGCGCCGCCGTCGAGGAGTTGGGCGAAATCCCGCCGCTGCTGGCCAAACTCGACAAGGCCGACGTCGAGTCGCTCGACGGCGAGCAGTTTGCGCCGCTGCGTCCGCAAATGCTGGATTCGCTGTTGCGTCGCGTCAACGCGAGTCGCAGGCGCTCCCGCTGGATGACCACTGTCGCGCTGACCGCCGCGGCCGCCGTGCTCGCCATCGGACTCGTGCTCGCCATTCGCCCCGATGCTCTGGGCTTCGGGTCCGGTACGGCCCCGATCGGCGGCACCGCGATGGAGATGGCCAAGGTGTCCGAGACGCCGATCAACGCGACCATCAGTCTGAGCGGCTACGGCTGGGGCACCCGCATCGACATGGCGTGTACATACGGCGACTGGGGCAGGCGCGACGCACCGCCGCAGGATCTGGGCATGGTAGTCGTCGGTCGAGACGGCAGCCACAGTCAGATCGCGACGTGGCTGGGGTTGTCCGGCGCGACGGCACTGCCCAGTGCGAACACGCCTCTCCCGATGGAGGAAATCGCTGCTGTGCAACTGGTTTCATCCGATTCAGGCCAGGTACTTCTCGAAAAACAGCTGTGATTCGAGCCACTGGGTGAACCGAATCTCCCAGTGGCTCGTGTCCTCTATGAAGCCTCTCGACGAGCATTGGGGACAGGTGACAAATGGCCAGGCATCGAGTTGTCGACCACATTGTCGGGTACCTCGCGTCGAGGGGCGTCGACTACATCTTCGGCGTGGACGGCGCGAATATCGAGGATCTCTACGATGCCGCCTTCTATTGCGCGGACATCACCGCGGTGTTGGCCAAGCACGAGTTCTCCGCTGCGACAATGGCCGACGGGTACAGCCGCAGCGGCGCCGGTCTTGGTGTGGTGGCCGCGACGTCGGGTGGCGGATGTCTCAACACTGTGCCCGGACTGGGAGAGGCCCTTGCAAGCCGGGTCCCGGTGCTGGCGCTGATCGGGCAAGCTCCCACCACGCTCGACGGGCGAGGCGCCTTCCAGGACACCAGCGGTCGCAACGGCTCACTCGACGCCCACGCGCTGTTCTCGGCGGTGTCGGTTTACTGCAGGCGCGTGACAACCCCAGAGGACATCGTGACGGCGCTGCCAGAGGCCATCGCATCGGCGAACGCGGGCGGGCCCGCAGTACTGTTGCTGCCCAAAGATATTCAGCAGTCAGAGCTGCACTGCGCCAACGGCGTCTCGATCATCGAGCGCGACGTTCATACCGGTGATCCGCACCCGATCGTACGGGCGCTTCGCCGGATCGACGGTCCGGTCACGATCATCGCCGGCGAGCAGGTGGCCCGCGATGATGCTCGCGCCGAACTCGAACAGCTGCGAGCGCTGCTGCGGGCACGGGTGGCATGCGTGCCTGACGCCAAAGATGCTGCGGGTACACCGGGAATGGGCTCGTCGTCCGCGCTCGGAGTGACCGGTGTGATGGGCCATCCGAGCATCGGGGCGGCCGTGGCCGAGAGCGCACTGTGCCTCGTGGTCGGCACCCGGCTGTCGGTGACGGCGCGCGCCGGTCTGGACAGTGCGCTGCGATCGACGCGCGTCTACTCGATCGGTGCCGAAACCCCCTATCTGCCGTGGACCCACGTCCAGACCGACGACTTGCGCGGCTCGTTGTCGATGCTCACGAAGACCTTGTCAGGCCCGGGACGGCCAGCCCGCCTTCGGGTGCCCGATGCGGTGCGGCGTTCGGAGCTGCGCCCGCCTGCGCACGACGGGCCGGGAATTCGGTACCGCAATGCGATGGCGGTGCTCGACCGGATGCTGCCCGACGGCGTCGACGTCGTCGTCGACGCCGGCAACATCGGCGCTTCCGCGATACATCACCTGCCGGTCCGCCGCGACGGCCGGTTCATCGTCGCGCTGGGCATGGGCGGTATGGGGTACAGCTTCGGCGCCGGGATCGGCGTCGCCTTCGGCCGCGGTACGGACCCGAGCAGCCGCACTGTCGTCATCGCCGGTGACGGATCATTCTTCATGCACGGCATGGAGATCCACACCGCACTGCAGTACGGCCTGCCGGTCACCTTCCTGTTGTTCGACAACCATGCACACGCGATGTGCGTAACGCGTGAGCAGCAGTTCTACGGCGACCTGTACAGCTACAACCGGTTCGGTCCGAGCCGGTTGGGCGCCGGGCTCGCCGCGATGTTCCCCGAGTTGCGGTCCGTGGACGTCGACGACATCGACGCACTGCCCGCAGCGCTCGAGGCCGCACTCGGAGTGGACGGCCCATCGGTCATCAGTATCGAGTGTTCGGCTGACGAAGTTCCCCCATTCGCAGCCTTTCTCGGCAACGGCGCCGATGCTCTCAAGAAACCCGCCACTACCGAGGAGGAGCACTCCTATGTCGCTGCCCGCTCTTGAGGACATCGCCGTCGACCGGGGTACCACCGACCCGATCGACGGCGTGATCCGCGTCGAAACCTCTCCGAGGGAGAAGGCGACACCGATCATCATGGAGATGATGCGTTCGGTGTATCCCCACGACGAGGTGTTCGGAACATACTGCACTGTCAACGATTACGTGGACTGCCCACCCGACGAGTTGTACGAATGGCTGGCCGACACCCGATGCCTGGAGGAGTGGACCTACAGTCTGCGCGGCTTCGAGCCGACCGAGGAACCGGGGCTGTGGGTGGCCTACGACAAACTCGGCGGTGAAACCGGAAGCCCGATCTACACCCGCACCGTCGCCAACCCCGACGCGCGCACAATCGACTACCACTGCGCCTGGGATCAAGGTAAGCACCTCTGGATGATCTACCTGATGCGAATCGTCGACGCGCAGTTGGTGTTCGACAAGCCGGGCTCGGTGGTGCTGTGGACGAACTGCCATCATCCGTTCTACGACAAGAACCCGTATCCGGAGACCGCGCCGCCCAAGCGACCGGTGTGGGTCGGGGACTTCTGGGACATGTTCGGCCCCGGCCATCTGCTCGAGCTGAAGAACCTCAAAGCCATCGCCGAATACCGCCACCACAACGGCCTTGCCGTCAAGCCGGATTGGATGAAGTGATGAGTGTCAGCCTGATCGACGTGTCGACGTATCTGCCCGGGAAACCGATCAGCGCCGACTACTACGCCGAGTACGCCGAGTCCGACGACCTGCGGGACAACGTGATGTTCAAGGCGCCGAGGTTCCGCCATCATGTCGCCGAGGACGAGACCGCTATCGACATGGTTGAGCGCGCGGCGGCTGGGCTGATCGAGCGCCACGGCCACGACACGATCGCGGGTGTCGACATCCTCATCACCCACGTCCAGATGCCGGACGTCCCGTTCTACGGCGGTGGCGGCGGCATGGCGCATCGCCTTGGGATGAAACCGAATTGGGTGCTCGATCTGCACAACGGTGGATGCGCGGCATTCGTACTCGGCCTGAAGGTCGCGCGAAACCTGATCGAGTCGGGTGAGGGGCGCACCGCGCTGATCGCGATCGCCCAGAACGCGGCGGGTCAGATATTCGATCAACCGGGGGTTCGGCGCAAGGCGCAGGCGTCGGTCCCCGGTGACGGTGCGGCGGTCGGGTTGGTGACGTTGTCGGACGAGTCGCCGATTCTTGACATCGAATGCCGAACCTACGGCGAGTTCGCCGGCGATATGACGCTTTCGGTTGACCCGCCACGTAAGTGGTGGCAGCCCGGGCCCGGTGAGGGATCGATCGGGTTCACCGAAAGCAAGATCACCAAGGTGCTGGCCCGCGGCAACCGTCAGGTGCCCGAGGTGTCCTACGCAGTTTGCGACCGAATCGGGGTGAAGCCCAAGGATCTCGACCTCCTGGTCACCAATCAACCGAATCGGGCGTTTCTGCGGAACTGGCGGGACGCGCTGGAACTTCCGAAGGAGCGGCATCGAGACACCTTTGATGACTGCGGGAACCTGTTCGCCGCGGGTATCCCGGTCAACCTGGACCGGGCCATCACCGAAGGTCAGCTGATGCGGGGCGACGTCGTGATGATGTCTGCGTTCGCGCACGCCGGTGACTTCGCGGGAGCCGCGGCCGTCAGGTGGGGCGGGCGGGGCTGATGACCACCCTGAACTTCGACGTGACGGATGCCGCCGTCGGCTCGCTTCCCGGTGCGGTGAACCCAATGGCGCTGTCACTCAACGAGAATCCGTTCCCGCCGCTCCCGTCGGTGCGCTCCGCCCTGGTCGCCGCAATCGACTCGGGCAACCGGTATCCGGAGTTTCTGCCGGAGCGGCTTCGTACGTTGATTGCCGGACATATCGGTGTGCGCGACGAGCAGGTCATCATCGGCGTCGGCGCCACGGGCGTGATCATGCAGGTGCTCAATGCCGTGACGGACCCTGGCGACAAGATGGTCATGACGTACCCGACGTTCGACGGTTATCCGATCTTCGCTCAGATGGCCCGGCTCGAGTCGGTCACCGTCGGACTCGACGATCACGGCCACCACGATCTCGACGCCATGGCCGATGCCGCCGCGAAGGCCCGCGTCGTGGTGGTGTGCCGACCGCACAACCCGACTGGAACCATAGAGCCGGCGGCCGATATCGAGCGGTTTCTGCAGCGTATCCCGGCCGACACCGTCGTCGTCCTCGACGAGGCGTATGTGGAGTTCCTTGCGCCGAATCATCGGATCGACAGTCCTGCGCTTGTCGCGCGGTATCCGAATGTCGTTGTGGTGCGGACGTTCTCGAAGGGATATGGCCTGGCCGGTCTTCGCGTCGGCTACGGATTCTGTGCCCCGGAGCTGGCCCGCAAGCTGTGGACCATGCAGCAACCGTTCGGTATTGCCATCACCGGACTGGTGGCGGTCGCTGCGTCGTACGACGCGGAAAGCGAATTGCAACAACGTATCCGGATGATCACCGCCGAACGTCGGTTCCTGCGCATGCGGCTGAGAGCGATGGGGGTGTACAGCACCGACGCCCACGCCAACTTCGTCTACCTGCCGCCGTGGGGGCGGCACTGGCGGCAGGTGTTCGACGGCGCGGGCGTGCAGGTTCGCGGCTACGCAGACGGTGGCGTGCGCATCACCGTCGGCAGCCGTCAGTCCACGCGGGCGCTGTTGAACGCGGTGTGGGCCGCGCTGCACTGAGTTCCGCGGATCAGTACTCGACCCGGAAGCCGCCGATCAGGCTGATCGAGTTGCCGTCGGGATCGGTGAGCGCCGACAGGTGCACGCCCTTGCTGGCATCGGTGACGTCACCGGGTTCCAGTCCGCGTTCTCGCAGGGTGGCCATGTGTCCCTGCAGATCATCGACCGCGAAGTTCAACTGACCGGAGCCTGCGCGCGAGTCGTCGACGAAGACCTGGACCCACGCGCCGGGCACGACCTGCCATTCGGCGAGCGTCGGCATCGGGTTGTTGTCGGCGGGGCGCCCGAACAGGGCCTCATACCAGCGACTGCTCACCTGCAGGTCGGACACCGGCACAACGGCGAGTACATGCTCGATGGACATCCTTTTCCTTTCCTCGTCACAAAGACAGACTCGCGGACGACGCGAAAGTCATCACCGGGACCCGAACCTGCTGGGTGCGGTATGAAGAGGCGTGCCCTCCCAACCGCCGTGGCCGCGCAAGCGTGATCCGATCGCGTTGGCACGCGCCAACTGGGAGCGCTTCGGCTGGGGTGAAGTCGCCGACGGCATGGTTGCGGTGACATCGGTGATGCGGGCGCACCAGATATTGCTGGCCCGGGTCGAGAACGCTCTGCGCCCGTATGACCTCAGCTTCTCGCGATACGAGTTGCTGCGGTTGTTGGCGTTCAGCCGCGGTGGCGCGCTGCCGATCACCAAGGCGTCCGATCGGCTCCAGGTCCACGTCACCAGCGTCACGCATGCCATCCGGCGACTGGAGGCCGACGGCCTGGTGGAACGTACACCCCATCCCACCGACGGTCGCACCACACTGGTACGGATCACCGACCTCGGCCGGTCGACGGTCGAGGACGCCACCGTCACGCTCAACAGCGAGGTATTCGCCGACATCGGCATGTCTGACAGCGAGTCCCGTGCCCTCGCGGATTCGATCGAGACGTTGCGCCGCAACTCCGGCGACTTTTAGCTGCTCCGCAGCTGTCGCGACTTCTAGGTTCGTGGCAGCGGAATTGTCGCAGTGACCGCGGTGCCCGAACCCGGGCGTGACCGGATGTTGAGCCGGCCGCCGACGATCTCGGCTCGTTCGGCCATCGACAGCAGGCCGTAACCGCCCATCTCGTCGCTGCCCAGCGGATGCTCGAACGTGTCGAAACCGACTCCGTCGTCGACGATTTCGAGCCGGGCGACATCGCCCGAATCACCTGCATCGACGGCGAAGGTGAGCCGCGCGGACGTCGCTCTCGCGTGCTTGACGACATTCTGCAGGCATTCCTGCGCGATCCGGTACAGCGCAAGCTCGATGTGGTCGGGCACGCGGGTTTCCACCAACTCGACGTCGATCCCGATCTGGGGGATGGAGCGCGCGAGGCTGGCGAGCCCGCCGGCCAGACCGAGGTCGTCGAGCACCGGAGGACGCAAGCCGCTGATCGCAGCGCGGGCCTCGCCCAACGTCAGGTCGACGAGTTCGCGGGCCTTCTCCAACTGTTCGGCTGCGGCTCCGGGGTCGTCGGGCACCGCACGGCTGGCCGCGTCGAGCCGGTACGACAGCGTGACGAGCCGCTGCGAGATCCCGTCGTGGATGTCGCCGGCCAGTCGCCGCCGCTCGAGTTCCTGCGCCTCGATCACCTGCTCGACGAAGTTCTCGTGTGCCCGTTCGCGCGCCACCAGCTGTCGGTGCAGTCGAGCTTGATGCAGCGCACCGGCAATGAGCCTGCCGATCACCAGAAGCAGCTCGACGTCACGAGAGGTGAAATCGCGATGGTCGACGGTGTGCACGTTGAGCACGCCGACCAGCCCGCCCGGGTCGGTCTCCATGGGCACCGACACCATCGACGTGAAGTCCTTGCCGCGCAACGACTCAAAGGGCATGTAACGCGGATCGGCTTCCTTGTCCTGCCTGATCACGACGGGCTCGCGGTGACTGGCGACCCAACCGGAGATGCCCTGGCCCAGCGGCAGCCGGATCTTGCCGACTTCCGCGTCGAATGGGGGAGTCGCGCCCGCGAGCGTCAGCGAGCGGTCGCTGTCGTCCAGGACGTGCACAAAGCACACGTCGCTGGCGGTGGCGGCGGTGATCATCCGCGCGGCCGCCGCGGCCAGGGGCTCGACCCCCGGTCCCGTGGACGCGGCCTGGATCAGTTCGCGCAGCAATGCGAGTTCGCGGTCGGCGTCGACGAGGTCCCTGACGTTGGCGCCGGCGTTGGCCGGGTTCGGTCCCGGGCTCACTGGTAGATCCCCTCTCGGAGCGCGGTCGCGACGGCGCCGGTCCGGTCGCTGACCCCGAGCTTGCGGTAGATGGAGCTCAGGTGGGTCTTGACCGTCTCCTCACCAATCACCAGCTTGGAGGCGATAGCGCGGTTGGATAAACCGTTCACGACGAACGAGAGGATCTCGCTCTCCCGCTGTGTCAGCCCCTGCCGGGCGCCGGGCCAGAATTCGTCGCGCTGCATCCGTGCGGCGGTGTCCACCGCCCTGGCGGCCATGCTCGGATCGATCGCCGTTTCGCCGCGGTGGACGTACTCGAGCTGACGGACGAGCTCGTCGCTGCTGATGCTCTTCAGCAGATATCCGGACGCGCCGACCCGCAGGGCCTGAAACAGATACTGCTCGTCGTCGTAGACCGACAACATCACGACCTTGCGCTGGGGGTCGCGCTCACGCAGTTCCATGCAGAGGTCCAGGCCGCTGGATCCGTGCATGCGCACATCCGAAAGCACGATGTCGGGGTTGAGTTCGTCGACAACGCTGAGCGCACGCTCAGCGCCGATGGCCTGTCCGACGACCTCGACGCGCTCCCGAAACGCGGCGAGCATCGCCTTGAGCCCCTCGATGACCATTTCGTGGTCGTCGACGAGCACAAGACGCACCGGAGGGCTACCGGAAGTCATGAACACCACCTTATGACCTGGTCTTTTCTGGGGTAAACGAAGTTGGCATCGCCGATCCCCCAAATGGGGGAGGTTGGAACGCTGTGACTTGGGCCACCCTAGCGGCATGCCGACAACGCATGAGACGACTTGGCGCGCGGGCCGCTTCTGGTGGGACTCCGCATCGCCGGCAGGAACCGGATGTCCGCTGCGCGCGGTGATCTTCGACCTCGATGCCCTGACGGACATCGAATGCGATGGCCACCGGGAGGCGTACAACGCGGCATTCGCCGCACACGGTCTGGACTTTCAGTGGTCGGTGACGCGGTACCGGCAGCTGCTCGCGCTGACGGATGAACGTCAGCGCGTCGCAGCCGAACTCCGCAAGCGAGGGGTCGCCACCGAGTCTGATGTGCTGACCAGGCTGCTGGCCGACGACATCTTCACGACCAAGACCATGCTGTTCGACGAGCTGATCCTCGAGCGCGATCTCGCGGCGCGCCCCGGCCTTGTCGATTTCGTCGCCGAGACGTTCGGCGCCGGGGCGCAGGTTGCCGTCGTCACGAGCGGACAACGCAGCTGGGCGGAACCCCTGGTGCGGCAGCTCGTCGGCGAGGGAATCGTCGAAACGGTGGTGACCGCCGAAGACGTCAAGAAACCCATGCCCAACCCCGAAGCCCATCGCCTGGCGCTCTCCGAGCTCGGCATCACCGCGGAGAACGCCCTCGCGGTCAGCGGCTCGGCCTGCGGATTGCGCGCGGCGAACAAGTCCGGGCTTGCGACGGTCGTCATCACCGGTGAAGGCGTGCCCGATATCCCGTCCGCCGTTTCCGTGCGGCCGGACTTCGGCGGCGACGCGCCGCTGCGAATGGCCGATTGCCAGCGGATGCACGGCCGTTGGTGGGCGACGCACAAGCCGGCCGCTGCATAGCCGAAACTGCCGCTCCGGCAGCGTCTGCGCCGATAAAATTCCCGCGCACGGCGGTGTGTCGTTGGCTGAGCCCGCCGTTTAGGCGGTGAACTAGGTCATGGCTCAGAAAACCGGGGTCACGCCCGCGCTTGTCTGCGGCGATGTCGACGAGGGTTACGGAAAAGTCGCCGATGCGTTTCGGCTGAACCTGGCCAGCGGTGCGGAAGTCGGAGCCGCGCTGTCGATCTACCGTGATGGCCGCAAGGTCGTCGATCTGTGGGGCGGATTCCGTAACGGAACCACTCGCGCTCCGTGGACAAACGACACCCTGGTCAACACGTTCTCGACGACGAAAGGCGTTGCCGCGCTGACAGTCGCGCGGGCCGTTTCGCGTGGACTTCTGGACTACGACACACGGGTGGCCGACTACTGGCCTGAGTTCGCTCAGGGCGGCAAGGAATCGGTCACCGTGCGGCAGTTGCTGGCCCACCAGGCCGGGCTGCCCGTGATCAAGCCGCTGCTGACACTTGGCGATATCGCTGTGCCCGAGAGGCTCTCGGAGCGATTGGCCGCACAGACACCCGCCTGGTCACCAGGCACGCGCCATGGCTATCACGGAGTCACGCTCGGGTGGTACGCGTCCGAGCTCATCCGGCACGTCGATCCCGAGCGACGCACTCTCGGAAAGTATTTCGCCGATGAGATTGCCGGCCCGCTCGGACTGGACTTTCACATCGGGCTGCCGGACTGGATCGATCGCGATCGGGTCGCGCATCTGCACGTGCCGTCTCAGATCGCGACACTGCTGCATCTGCATGTGCTGCCGCCGAGGCTGGCGGCCGCCTGGTTCATCCCCATGACCTTGACGGCGCAGGCCGGCGTCGCATTCGAAGGGGCCACGGGCCTTTCGACATTCAACCGTGAAGATGTGCGCGTCGTCGAAATACCAGCCGCAAACGGAACGGGCACCGCCGAATCGGTGGCCAAGCTTTACGGCGACGCCGCGATCGGCGGGTCGGGGATCGGGTTGACGCCAGAGGTCTTCGCGGCGTTGACGGCACCACCGGTGTACCCGACGAAGGGTTTGCGTGACAAGGTCTTGCATGTCGACACGCTGTTCTCTCTCGGGTTCGGCAGGCCCATCGAAAACCACCCGAAATACGTGATCGGATCATCCGACAAGGCGTTCGGGGCGCCCGGTGCGGGCGGTTCGGTCGGCTTCGCCGATCCGGATACCGGCGTCGGGTTTGGCTACGTGATGAACAAGCTGGGATTTCATTTCATCAGCGATCCACGGGCACTTCGCCTACGGCAGGCGCTGTTCCGCGACGTCCTCGGGGCGAGGCCGCAATCCTGAGACGGAGGGACGCTCATGGCAGGTGATGCCGACGAGGGCTACGGGAAAGTTGTCGACGCGTTCCGTCGTAATTTCGAGATCGGCGCGGAGATCGGTGCGGCTGTCGCGGTGTATCGCGACGGCCGCAAGGTGATCGACCTGTGGGATGGCTACCGCGACGGCCGCACTCAGGAGCCATGGCAGCAGGACACCATCGTCAACGTTTTCTCGACCACGAAAGGCGTTGCGTCGCTTGCCGTCGCCGTCGCCGCATCACGTGGGCTCCTCGACTACGACGGCAAAGTAGCGGACTATTGGCCCGAGTTCGCACAGGGCGGAAAGGGCGCGATCACCGTGCGGCAGTTGCTCAGTCACCAGGCCGGGCTGGTGGCGATCACCCCGCCGCTGACGCTCGCCGATATAGCGAATCCCGCGACGATGGGAGAGACGCTCGCGGCGCAGGTTCCGGCGTGGCCTCCAGGCACGCGGCATGGCTACCACGCAGTCACCCTCGGCTGGTACGAGTCCGAGCTCATCCGCCGTGTAGATCCGCAAGGACGCTCCTGCGGAAGGTTCTTCAACGAGGAGATCGCGGCGCCACTTGATCTCGACTTCTACATTGGCCTGCCGGCCTCGGTCGATCGAGATCGAGTCGCGCACTTGTACCCGATCTCGAAGAGAGACCTGCTGAGGCATCCCACCGCGATGCCGCCTCGCTTTGGTGCTGCGTTGTTCAACCCCCGCAGCATGTCCGCCAGGGCTTTCTTCATCGCCACGGGGGTAGCGGGCCCAGACGACTTCAACCGAGACGAGTTGCGAACCATCGAGATTCCCGCGGGCAACGGCACGGGTACAGCTCGATCGATCGCAAAGCTTTACGGCAACGCCGCCACCGGTGATGCGGTTCTCGGCTTGAGTCCGGGTGTCCGCGATGCGTTGCAGGGACCCGCTGTAGCGCCCACACGTGGCATCCGTGACAGGGTCATGTATCTGGACACGTCGTTCTCGCTGGGCTTTGGCAAGCCCACGAACAAGTTCGTGTTCGGTTCGTCGGGGAAAGCATTCGGATGGCCAGGAGCTGGCGGATCATTCGGATTCGCCGACCCAGACACCGGTATCGGTTTCGGCTATGCAATGAACAAGATGGGCTGCCACGCGTTCAGCGACCCGAGGGAACTCGCCCTGCGCCAGGCGTTGTTCCGCGATGTGCTCGGGGCGAGAACCCAGCGCTAGCCCTTGCGGATCAGCTCGATGACCGCGCTGAAGTCCTTGTCGGCGTTGGATTCGTTGAACTCAGCGTAGATCTTGGCGGCGTGCGTGCCCAGCGGCGCCGTCGACCCCGACGACTTCACAGCATCCATCGCCAGCCCGATGTCTTTGTGCATCAACGCGGTTGCGAAGCCGGGTTTGAAATCGTTGTTGGCCGGTGACGTCGGGACAGGCCCCGGCACCGGACAGTTCGTGTGGATGGCCCAGCAGTTGCCCGTCGCACCCGTGATCACGTCGAACAACGACTGCGCCGACAGTCCGAGCTTCTCGGCCAGGACGAAGGCCTCGCCGGCCGCTATCTGCTGGACGGCGAGCACCATGTTGTTGCACAGTTTCGCGGCCTGCCCGGTGCCCGAGCCGCCGCAGTGAATGACCTTGCCCGCCATCGGATCCAAAATGGGCCGTGCCCGCTCGACCGCGGCATCGTCACCTCCGACCATGAAGGCCAGCGTGCCCGCCGTCGCGCCCTTCACCCCGCCCGACACCGGCGCGTCGAGCTGGACGTGGCCATGGTCGGCGGCCATCTTGTTGATGGTGCGCGCATCGTCCACCGAGATGGTCGACGTGTCGATGAAAAGCGTGCCCTCGGCAGCTGCAGGCAAAGCTTCGGCGTATACCGACTTCACGATGCCGCCGTTCGGCAGCGAGGTGATGACGACGTCGGCCCCCGCCGTCGCGTCGGCGACACTGTCGAAGACCTGCGCACCCTTCTCCGCTGCGGCATCCTTCAGCGCGGCAACCGGATCGAAGCCGTGCACGGTATGGCCCGCAGCGACCAGGTTGGCCGACATCGGGCCGCCCATGTGGCCCAAACCCAAGAACGCGATCGTCGCCATTGACCCTCCAGGTTAAGACGCGCGGGCCCGGGCCGCTTCGGCCCGACCGATGACCACGCGCATGATTTCGTTGGTGCCCTCGAGGATTCGATGCACCCGTAGATCGCGGACGATCTTCTCGAGCCCGTATTCGCGCAGATACCCGTAGCCGCCGTGCAATTGCAGCGCCTGATCTGCCACGTCGAAGCAGGCGTCCGTGACGTAGCGCTTCGCCATCGCGCACAGCTCGACCTTCTCCGGATGGTTCTCGTCGAGCGCTGACGCCGCGCGCCACAGCAGGGTTCGCGAAGTCTGCAATGCCGTTGCCATATCGGCCAGGGCGAACCGGATGGTGGGCTCGTCGAGCAGCGAGCCGCCGAAGGCTTGCCGGTCGGCCAGGTAGCCGCGGGCCTTGTCGTGGGCTGCCTGCGCGCCGCCCAGCGAGCAGGCGGCGATGTTGATGCGGCCGCCGTTGAGGCCGTTCATTGCGATACCGAAGCCAGTGCCCTCACCGTCGGCGCCGCCGAGCATCGCGTCCGCGGGCACCCGCGCGCCCTCGAATATCACCTGTGCGGTTGGTTGGGCGTTCCAGCCCATCTTCTCTTCCTGGGCGCCGAAACTCAGTCCCGGCGTGTCTTTCTCGATGAGGAAGGCGGAGATGCCACGCGGGCCGTCGCCACCGGTGCGGGCCATGACGACGTATACGTCCGACGATCCGGCTCCGGAGATGAACTGTTTGACGCCGTCGAGTACCCAGTCTGACTCGGCGGAGTCCCCGACACGAACTGCCTTGGTGCGCAGCGCGCTCGCATCCGATCCGGCACCGGGTTCGGTGAGGCAGTAACTCGCGATCGATTCCATCGACGCCAGCCGCGGCACCCATGACTTGCGCTGCTCATCGGTGCCGTACGAGTCGACCATCCACGCGCACATGTTGTGAATCGACAGGAACGACGCGATCGTGGGGTCGGCCATCGAGAGCTGCTCGAAGATCCGCACGGCATCCAGCCGCCGCAGCTCGCTGCCGCCGACATCCTCCCGGCAATAGATCGCGGCCATCCCGAGTTCGGCGGCCTCGCGCAAAACGTCAGTGGGGAAGTGGTGACTTTGGTCCCACTCCAATGCGTAAGGCGCGAGCCGCTTCTCGGCGAACGCGGCCGCCGTCTCGGCGATCACGCGCTCGTGTTCGTCGAGCCCGAAGAGATCCATCACAGCGCTTTTCTGTAGGCCTCCGGCCTACTTCATGGTCGGGATGACGAACTCCGCGCCGTGGCTGCCCGCCGGCCAGCGCTGCGTCACCGTCTTGGTCTTCGTGTAGAACAGGATTGAGTGCGGACCGTGCTGGTTGAGGTCGCCGAAGCCGGAGCGCTTCCAGCCACCGAAGGTGTGGTAGGACACCGGCACCGGGATCGGCACGTTCACGCCGACCATGCCGACCTGTACCCGGGACACGAAGTCGCGCGCGGTGTCGCCGTCGCGGGTGAAAATCGCCACGCCGTTGCCGTATTCGTGCTCAGACGGCAGTGCGAGTGCTTCCTCGTAGTCGTTCGCGCGCACGATGCAGAGCACCGGACCGAAGATCTCGTCGGTGTAGATCGACATGTCGGGAGTGACGTGGTCGAAGAGGGTCGGTCCGATGAAGTAACCCTTCGACAGATCAGCCTCGTCGAATGTCAGCTCGTCGGTGGTGCGTTCGCGTCCGTCGACGACGGCCTCGGCGCCCGCATCGATGCCCTGCTGGATGTAGTCCTTGACCCGGGCCAGCGCGGCCTCGGTGATAAGCGGACCGTAGTCGGCCTTGGGGTCCAGGCTGTGGCCCACGCGCAGGCCGTTGACCCGCTCGATCAGCCTGGCGCGCAACCGGTCTGCGGTCTGCTCGCCGACAGGGACGGCGACACTGATCGCCATGCACCGTTCGCCGGCGCTGCCGTAGCCCGCGCCGATCAGCGCGTCGACGGCGTTGTCCATATCGGCGTCGGGCATCACGATCATGTGGTTCTTCGCGCCGCCGAAGCACTGCGCTCGCTTGCCGTTGGCGGCCGCGCCGGAGTAGATGTACTGCGCGATGTCGGAGCTGCCCACGAAGCCAACGGCCTTGATGTCTGGGTGCTCGAGGATCGCGTCGACGGCTTCCTTGTCGCCGTGCACCACCTGGAACACGCCGGGCGGCAGACCGGCTTCGAGAAACAGCTCGGCCAGTCGGACCGGCACCGACGGGTCGCGCTCACTGGGCTTGAGGACAAAGGCGTTGCCGCACGCCAGGGCAGGGCCTGCTTTCCACAGCGGGATCATCGCCGGGAAGTTGAACGGCGTGATGCCGGCGACCACGCCGAGCGGCTGACGCATCGAATAGACGTCGATGCCCGTGCCCGCGCCCTCGGTGTACTCGCCCTTGATCAGGTGCGGGATGCCGATCGCGAACTCGATGACCTCGATGCCGCGCTGAATGTCGCCCTTGGAGTCGGCGACGGTCTTGCCGTGTTCCAAACTGAGGAGTTCAGCCAATTCTTCTACGTGCTGGTTGACCAGTTCGATGAACTTCATCATCACGCGGGCGCGGCGCTGGGGGTTCCATGCGGCCCACTCCTTCTGCGCCTCGGCGGCTCCGGCGACCGCCGCGTCGACGTCGGCCCGCGACGCCATCGGCACCTTGGCCTGCACCTCGCCGGTGCTGGGGTTCATGACGTCGGCCGTCCGGGTGGATTGTCCGGCCACGCGCTTACCGTCGATGAAATGCGAAATCTGTGTGGTCATGTGCGTCCTCGCTCCTAGATACTTGGATATCCTAGTAATGCCTGTATCGCCCGCGCAAGACCGCCTCAGTCACTCTGGCCGGAGCCGAAGGCGCCCAGGAGGAACTCGTCGAAAACGCGGTCGTGCTCGACAGTGAACGCTTCGTCGAACGTGACCCCTGCGCTCGAGACGAGGTACCGCTTCGTCGCCTCCAAGGCCGGCTGCGGCGCCTCGGCGATCACCCGGGCGGTCGCTTTGGCCTCGTCCAGGAGGTGGTCCCGGTCGGGGGCAATTGCGTTGACGAGGCCCAGGCGATGAGCTTCGGTGCTGTCGATGCGCCGGCCTGTCAGGCACAGGTCCCGTGCGATGCCCGCGCCCACGACCCATTGCAACGGCGTGAACAGCGGCGGTGCGCCGAACTTGATCTCGGGGTGGGCGAACTCCGCGTCCGGTACAGCGATGCGAAGGTCGCAGAGCAGTGCCAGGTCGAATCCGCCGCCGAACGCCGCGCCGTTGACTGCGGCGATCATCGGCTTGCCGAAGCCCCACACGGCGAGGTGGTAGCGACGAGAACTGTCGCGGATCGTACGGGCGAGATCAGGCTGGGCGAACTCCTTGAGATCGAAGCCTGCGCAGAAGGTCGTACCCGTGCCCGTGAGCACGACGACGCGTACGCGCTCATCGGATGCCCAGTCTTCGAGCGTGTCGGAGATCGTGTCGCGCATGGCGATCGAAAGCGCATTGCGGCGAGGCTCGTTGTCGAGTCGTAGGACAGCGATGCCATCGGAGTCGATGTCGGTCGCCAGCATCTTCTTCAGACTACGTCGAAGGGGCCCCGTCGAAACTGCGGGCAGATCGCGATTTCTTTGTCAAGCTCGATCTGTTTGCAGTCTCGGCCAGAAGGGATCAGCGCTGCCGCAACTCCTCGGCAAACGCCTGTGTTTCTTCCCACGTCGGCAGCAGGCCGGACGCCTCGGCTTCGGCCAGTGACGGCGCGGCGCGGTCCCGACCCGACAGTATCGGCCCGCCGTCGACCTCTGGCCACGCAATGCCTAGCGCGGGATCGAACACGTTGATCGTGTGCTCGCGTTCGGGGTTGTACGGCGCGGAGCACAGGTACATGACCGTCGAGTTGTCCTCCAGCGCAAAGAAAGCGTGACCCAAACCCTCGGAGATGTAGATCGATCGCCGGTCGGTGTCGTCGAGGACAACCGAATCCCACTGCCCGAATGTCGGTGACCCGATCCGGATATCGACGACCACGTCGAGCACCTTGCCGCGCGGGCACCCGACGTACTTGGCCTGGCTCGGCGGCAACTGGGCGAAGTGAAGTCCGCGCAACGTTCCCGCAGCCGACACCGAGCAGTTGGCCTGACGCAGGTCGAACCGGTGTCCGGCCAATGCGGTGAACTCGGCATCGGTGAACCACTCGAAGAACGCGCCCCGGGAATCGCCGTGCACGCGCGGGGTGATCTCCCACGCGCCGGGAACCGTGAGCTCGCGGAACGTCACTGGTTGCGCCCCGCGTAGTTGGCTTCGACGCCGTCCTTCAGTGGGGCCCACCAGTTTTCGTTGGCCCGGTACCACTCGATGGTGTCGCGCAGACCGTCCTCGAAGTCGGTGTGCGCAGGGCTCCATCCCAGCTCGTCACGCAACGGCGACGCGTCGATCGCGTAGCGCAGATCGTGGCCGACGCGGTCGGTGACGTGGTCGAAGTCGTCGGGATCGCGGTCCATCAACCGCAGAATCGTCCGCATCACCGTGAGATTGTCCCGTTCCCCGTCGGCACCGATCAGATACGTGCGGCCGATCTTCCCGTCGGACAGAATGCGCGCCACCGCGCTATTGTGGTCCTGCACGTGGATCCAATCGCGCACGTTGGCGCCGGCTCCGTAGAGCTTTGGGCGCCGACCGGTCAGCACATTGGTGATCTGGCGTGGGATGAACTTCTCCACGTGCTGGTAGGGCCCGTAGTTGTTGGAGCAGTTCGACAGTGTTGCGCGCACGCCATAGGACCGCACCCATGCTCGCACCAGCATGTCGGCCGCGGCCTTCGTCGACGAATAGGGGCTCGACGGGTTGTACGGCGTGGACTCGGTGAACCGCTGCGGGCTACCGAGCTCGAGGTCGCCGTATACCTCGTCGGTCGAAATGTGATGCAGCCGAACGTCGTGCGCGCGCACCGCCTCCAGGATGGTGAACGTGCCGATGACGTTGGCGTGCAGGAAGGGTTCCGGCCCTGACAGCGAGTTGTCGACGTGGGTCTCTGCCGCGAAGTGCACGACGGCATCGGCCTCGGCTACCAGCTTGTCGACCAACCCGGCGTCGGTGATGTCGCCCTGCACGAGCCGGATCTTGTCCTTCACCGGCGCAAGCGACTCGCGGCTACCCGCGTAGGTCAGCGCGTCGAGCACCGTCACCGCATGTTCATGCGCAGCCACATGGACGAAGTTGGCGCCGATGAAGCCCGCCCCGCCAGTGACCAGCAACCGCATGGTTAAACCCTAACGGTGCGGGTGCCCGACTTATCGGGCTGATGCTGAACATCTGCCGGGATGGCATCATCCATCCGAACCGATCCCTACGGAGGTGGAACGATGGCCGCTACGGACTTGCGTGTTCTTCTGTTGGGTGTATTGGTAGGGCTATCTTCCCCGGTGAGCAAGATGAGCCGCGACCAGCTCGTAGAACTGCAGCGTCGCGAGTTCCGCCACAACCTGGTCACCGACTTCATGTTCGGATCCCGGGCCTCAGGAGTGTCAATCGAGGACCGGGCCATTGACGGCCCAGGTGGTGACCTGCCGCTGCGTATCTACCGAACCAACGCTTCCGATACGCCTCTGGTCGTGTTCTTTCATGGGGGCGGCTTCGTGCTGGGTTCGCTGGGCGCGAACGATGCGCACTGCAGTCGGGTGAGTGCGGCCACCGGCGCCGTCGTGGTCTCGGTCGGTTACCGGCTCGCGCCGCTGAACCCGTTCCCCGCCGCGGTGGATGACAGCTACGCCGCGCTCGTGTGGGCCGTTGAGCACGCCGACGAGCTCGGAGCCGACGCGCAGCGGCTCGGTGTGATGGGGCACAGCGCGGGCGGCAACCTCGCTGCGGTGATGTGTCTGCTGGCACGCGACCGCTCGGGCCCGACGATCCGCCACCAAGCTCTGGTGTATCCCTTCATCGACCTGAGTTCGGCGGCGACGCGTCGGGACGTGAACAGTCCTATCCTGCCCACCGCGGAGTTGAAGTCCTACCGCGAGCATTACTTCTTCGGCCACCAGCCCGAGCCCGCGGACGATCCCCGTGCATCGCCGATACTCGCCGAGAGCCATCGCGGTTTGCCGCCCGCGCTGATCCAGGTCGCCCAACAGGATCCACTTCGCGAAGACGGACAGCGCTACGCAGATGCGCTGCGAGGCGCAGGCGTTCCGGTGCGAATCACCGAATACGCCGGAATGCCCCACGGCTTCTTGGCTTATCCGCGGTTCTGCAAAGCTGCACCGGTTGCGCTCGCCGAACTGAGCGCGGAGCTGAAATCAGCGTTGAGCGGTTAGTGACGTCCAGGCCGGCGAACGGCCGAGGTGGGCGAGCAGCCGGTCCACATCGGTCGCGTCGTCACTGACGGCGACCGCGCGGCGGAACGGGCTGCCCTCATCGGTGCGAAATTCGCCGTCGGGCACCGCGAAGGCGATCGGCAGCACGGCGTCGATGACCTTCTGCGGCAGGTCGAACGCGACATCGATCGTGCGAGCGACGTCCCAGCCGTGCACGACGTAGTCGACGAAGTGGAAACTGATCGCCATCGCTCCGGGAAACGTTGCCTCAGGACCGAATTCGGGAAGGGCGAAGGTCGCCTCGAGCACACCGTCAGCTTCGAATGCGCTGAGCACGTCGGTTGCGGCCGCCGCATAGGCGCCCACGGGATCCGAGGCGACCGCATCGGCGACGGTCGCGGGGTCCCACACGGTGAGGTCGGTGCCCCCGCGGGCTGCCGCCGCGAAGCCGTAGTGCTGGACCGTCATGTGCGCGAGCAGAGCGTGTAGGTCCCAGCCGGCACACGGCGTCGGCCGCGCGAGATCGTCACGGGTGACGGCGTTGACCGCGTCGACAGAAGCCAGTACCGCGGCACGATGCAAGGGGAGGGTGTCGAAAGTCATGTGCATACGTAGATCATATGCGCATGCTTACGATTGGTCAACGCACGACGTCAGCTTTTCAGTCCGAGCGGGCCAGCCAGTTCCTCCAGCGTCGGCAGCAGGGCGTCCCAGCCGCCCAGCACCTGGATCGCGACGTGATCGGCCCCGGCCTCGATGTGCTCGGTGAGCTGCTTGGCGATGTCCTCGGGCGTGCCGTGGGCGACGACGGCGTCGATCAGCCGGTCGCTGCCGGGCTTGGCGATGTCGTCATCGGTGAACCCCAACCGCTTCCAGTTGTTCAAGTAGTTGGAGAGGTTGAGGTAGAAATCGACAGTATCGCGGCCGATCGCTCGGGATGCTTCGGCATCGCGCGCCAGGACCACTTTGTGCTCGGGTGCCAGAAACACCGTCGGTCCCAAGATGTTTCGGGCTTCTCCGGTGTGCTGCGGAGTGGTCAGGTACGGATGCGCACCCGCGCTGCGTTGTGCTGAGAGCTTGAGCACCTTGGGGCCCAGCGCCGCGACGACCCGTCGGCTCGTCGGCACCTTCTTGCTGTCGAGCGCGTCGAGATATTCGACGAGCACGTCGTATGGCTTGCGGTATTCCTCGGTGTGTTCGGGATGTCCGATCCCGACGCCGAGCAGGAAGCGGCCCGGATACTTGTCCTCGATGCGGTGGTAGGCGTCGGCGACTTCGTCGGCGGGTGCGCTCCAGACGTTCACGATGCCGGTGGCGACCTGAACTGTCTCAGTGGCATCCAGCAGCGGTTCGACGTACTTGAGATCGCCGGCGGGCGAGCCGCCGATCCAGATCGCGCCATAGCCCAGCCGCTCGATCTCGGCGGCCTGTTCGGGCTTGGGTGTACCGAACGTCCACACCCCGAAACGGCCGAGATCCGGTTTGAGCTCAGTCATGGGTTCCCCTTCACTGGAGTCCGAGCGGGCCCGCCAGCTCGGCGAGGGCGGGCACGAGCTTGTCAGTACCCGTCAGGACCTGAATCGGAACATGGTTCGCACCGGCGGTCACGTGCTCGGTGAGCCGTGCGGCGATGGCGTCGGTGGTGCCGTACGCCACAACCGCATCGACGAGCGCGTCGCTGCCCGGCTTGGCGACGTCGTCATCGGTGAACCCGAGCCGCTTCCAGTTATTCAGGTAATTCGCCAGATTCAGGTAGACGTCGAGCGCCTTGCGGCCGACCGCGCGCGCTTGGTCCGCATCCGTAGTCAGCACCACCTTGTGCTCGGGTGCGATGAAGGCGTCGGGGCCGACGAGCTCGCGTGCCTGCGCGGTGTGTTCGGGGGTGGTCAGGTAGGGATGCGCTCCTGCGCTGCGGCGGGCGGACAGCTTGAGTACCTGCGGGCCGAGCGCGGCTACCACCCTGCGGCCCTCCGGTACGCCGTACTCGTCGAGCTTGTCGAGGTAGTCGTTCAATGCGTCGTAGGGCTTCTTGTACTCCTGGTGCGCCTCGGGATGGCCCACGCCGATGCCGAGCAGAAAACGGCCGGGGTAGTCCTTCTCGATGCGGTGGAAGGACTCGGCGACGGGGCCTGCCGCGGCAGTCCAGATGTTGACGATGCCCGTCGCGAGCTGCAGCGACTCGGTCGCTCCGAGAATAGGGTCGATCCAGTCGAGTTCGGCGGGCGGTGAGCCGCCGGCCCAGATGGCGCCGTAGCCGAGGGATTCGATGTCCTTGAGCTGTTGCGGGGACAGCTGCTGCCACCCCGAGTAGTGGCCGAATACGCCGAACGTGCCGAGATCAGGAGTGGTCATGGTTGCTCCAACCCTCCGAGTTCGTGCCCCTATTCCGTGCCTGCGGCAGACAGCTCGCCTGGAGTCGGCGCGATCGGGGCGGGTGCCACCAACGGCAGGCAGACGATGAATCGCGTGTCGCCCGGTTCGGACTGCACGGCCACGTTTCCGCCGTGCTTCTCGACGACGATGCGCCATGCGAGATCCAGACCGAGTCCGGTGCCCTCGCCGAACGGCTTGGTGGTAAAGAAAGGCGTGAAGATGCGGTCGATGATTTCTTCGGGGATTCCCGGACCGTCGTCGCAGATCTCGACGCGGATCATCTCGTCGTTTTCACGTGACGTGCGGATGGTCAAGGTGCCGTGACCGCCCATCGCCTGAATGGCGTTGTCGATGATGTTCGTCCATACCTGGTTGAGATCGCCTGGGTAGCACTGCAATTGGGGCAGCGTCTTGTCCATATCCTTGACCAGGGTGACGGGCTTGCCCTTGCCCTCCATGCCGATCTTGTCACCGAACATCATCAGCGTGCTGCGCAGCAGCTCGTGGACGTCCGCGCTGCCGTAGGAGCCCCGGTCCATCTGCGAGTACTGCTTCGCGCCCGCGAGCAGCGCCGAGATGCGCTTGCTGGCCTCGGCGATCTCGTTCATCCGCAGTTCGTTGTCGATCGTGTACTTCAGCCACCCGATCGCACCCTGCAGCGACGCGGTGTTGTCGACGTCATCGACCAACGCCGAAACCCGCTCGAGCCAGTCGGTGTCCAGACCCGCCTCCACGAACGTCGGCGCGTAGTCCCAGGCGCCGACGATGCCGTGGTCTTCGAGCCAATCGCCAATCTGGTCTTCACGATCGGAGGCCTCCAGCGCCGTCAGCTCCTGATCGCGGGACTTGGCGACCTGCTCGGCGACCTCGTCCTGAATGTTCACCAGTACCCGCAGGGCCTCTGGGGTGAACTTGGCCTCGGCCACCATGGCGAGCTTGTGCCGCATGTGTCCGACACCCTCGCGCAGATCGGCGACGGCACGCGCGGTGGCCGCGGCCGGATTGTTGAGCTGATGGGTCAGACCCGCGGTGATGGTGCCCAGAGCCAGCAGCTTCTCGCGCTGACCGATGATCTGGGTCTGCCGGCGACCGCCGACGAGGTGGCCCTCGAGCAGATGTACGGCCATCGGGAACTGGGTCCGCATGAAGTCGGCGAAGTCGTTGGAGTCCAGGACGAAGCAGCGCGACGGCTTGGTCAGCCGCACGGAAGCCTGGTAGGCCTGCTCCTCACCCGGGATGTAGGCGGACCAGGCGCCGAAGTACACGCCGCGCTGTGACGTGCGGTTGGTCTGGATGTCGACGCCGCCGGAGCGCTTCGACATGATCAGCTCGCCGTCGATCATCACGTAGAAACAGGTCGCGGGCTCGCCCTCTTGGACGATGGGGCCCGCAGGGAACGTTTCGATGTGGCCGGCGGCGCACAGGATGTCGAGCTGCGGATCGGAGAGATCCTCGAACAGGAACAGAGTCCGCAGCTCATCGCGGACGCACTCTTCGTCGTTCTGTGAGCCCATCGCACGCCTCCTAGGCTTCAGCCAAATATCTGTGCACCAGCATCACCGCCATCGACCCTTCGCCGACCGCGGCCGCAACCCGCTTCGCGGACTCCGATCGCACATCTCCTGCAACAAACACACCGGGCACGCTTGTTTCCAGGTGGTGCGGCGGTCGGTCCAGGGTCCAGCCGACCTTGTCGCGCAGATCAGGCCCCGACAGGATGAAGCCGTGATCGTCGCGGGCTATTCCAGCTTCCTCCAGCCAATCGGTGCGGGGTGTCGCGCCGATGAAACAGCACATCCGGTCGCAGGTGACCGTCTCGGTTTCCTCGGTCCGCTTGTCCAGGAGCACCAGCCCTGACAGGTGGTCGTCCTCGGCAACGGTGTTGACGACCTCGGTGCAGGTCCGGACCGTGATGTTCGGGGTCTTGAGGATCCGGTCGACCAGGTACTGCGACATGCCCGCCTCCAGCGAGGGTCCGCGGATCAGCATCGTCACCGACTTGGCCGTCTGCGACATGTACATCGCGGCCTGGCCGGCGGAATTGGCACCGCCGACGATGTAGACGTCCTCACCCGCGCACTCGCTGTTGTCCGACACCGACGCGCCGTAGAACACCCCGCGGCCGATGTAGTTGCAGTTCGGATCGTCGGGATCGTCCCAACATCCGGTGATCTGCAGCTGTCGGTAGTCGACGCCGGTCGCGAGGATCACGGCGCGGGCACCGATGGTGTTGTCGCCGTTGAGACGAATCGAATGGGCCGCGCCGACGCCGTTGATCTCGAGCCTGCCGGCCTCCTGGGTCGTGATGACCTCCGCGCCGAAGCGTTCGGCCTGACGGCGTGCCGACGTGGTGAGTTCGGCGCCCGAGATGCCGGTGGGGAAGCCCAGATAGTTCTCGATCTTCGAGCTGCGGCCCGCCTGCCCGCCGGTCGTGGCCTTCTCGATCAGGACGGTCTTGAGGCCCTCCGACGCGCCGTAGACCGCGGCAGCCAGTCCGGCCGGACCGCCGCCGATGACTGCGAGGTCATACATTTCCAGCTGCGGGCTGGTCGACAGGCCGAGCAGCGTGGCGAGTTCGACGTCCGACGGGTCGACGAGGGTTTCGCCCTTCTCGGTGATGACGACTGGGAGGCGGCTGTCGTCGAGACCGGCGGCCTCGAGCAGCTGCTGTCCCTTGGGTTCCTCGGAGTTGACGGCGCGGAACGAGTACTCGTTGCGGGCCAGGAACTGCCGTACCTCCCAGGACCGGTCGCTGTACCGGTGGCCGATGACCTTCGTGTACGGCATGGCGCGGTCACCGACGGACCGCCAATCTTCGAGCAGACCGTCGATCACCGGATACAGCTTCTCCTCCGGCGGATCCCACGGCTTGAGCAGATAGTGGTCGAGGTCGACGACGTTGATCGCGTCGATCGCCGCGTGGGTGTCCGCATAGGCCGTCAGCAGAACTCGACGTGCCAGTGGGAAGAAGTCCATTGCCTTCTCGAGGAACTCGATGCCGCTCATCTGTGGCATCCGGTAGTCGGCGACGAAGACCGCGACGGCGTCGCCGCGCAGCTTGAGTTCTTTCAGGGTGTCGATCGCATCGGCGCCGGATTCGGCGCGCACGATGCGGTACCTCTCGCCGTAGTGGCGCCGGAGGTCACGTGCGACGGCACGCGACACTGCCGGGTCGTCGTCGACGGTGAGTATGACGGGTTTTCGGGCCTGCACATCGGGGGAGGTCATCGGTTATAAGTATGCGCCCGTTGTCCAAATCATTTCAGTTCGAGGACGGTGGCTAGCCGGACGGGACCAAGGTCACCTGGACAAGGGACCTTCGCCTGGCGCGAATGTCGGGCGTCGGTGCCTAGCGTTTTCTCATGACCTACGTGATTATTTCGGCGTGCGTGGATGTGATGGACAAGTCCTGCGTGGCGGAGTGCCCGGTGGACTGCATCTACGAGGGCGCACGGTCGCTTTACATCAATCCCGACGAATGCGTCGATTGCGGTGCCTGCAAACTGATCTGCCGGGTCGACGCGATCGAGTACGAGACGGACCTGTCCGCGGACGAACTGGTGCATCTGGCCGACAACGCCGCGTTCTTCACGACCGTGCTGCCCGGCCATGACCTTCCGCTCGGCGTTCCCGGGGGAGCTCAACAACTGGGTCGCGTCGGTGTGGACACCCCCTTGGTGGCGACCATGCCGGTGAAGCCGCCGACAATCCACTGAACTGACATGACCACCCAGCCGACCATCGCCACCGTCGCAGACGCCGTCGCCGTCGCGTGCCGGGCGCCGTCGGTGCACAACAGTCAGCCCTGGCGTTTCATCGCGGAGCCCTCGGGGCTGCATCTGTTCATCGACACCGACCGGCTCGTCGCCAGCGACCATTCCGGACGTACGGCGTTGATCAGCTGTGGGGCCGTACTCGACCACCTGCGGGTCGCGATGGCGGCGGCCGGCTGGGTCAGCCACGTCGACCGCTACCCCGACCCTGCGGACCACACCCACTTGGCAAAGGTGACGTTCTCACCGCTCGGCACGGTCACCGACGCGCAGCGCCGGCGCGCCGACGCGATCCTTGCGCGGCGCACCGACCGGCTCCCGTTCGCCGCGCCGCGGGAGTGGGATGCGCTGCTGCTGACGCTGCGCGACGCGATCGACGAGACGGTTGCCGTCTTGGACGTGGTCGATGACGGACGCGCGCAGCTGGCCGAAGCGGCACAGCTCAGCGAGGCTTTGCGGCTCTACGACTCCGAATACCACCTCGAGCTGGACTGGTGGACCGGGCCGGCCGCGATCTCCGACGGAATTCCGCGCAGTGCACTCGTCTCGGCGGCTGAGAGCGACCGCGTCGACATCGGGCGCGCATTCCCGGTCACGGGCGGACACGAGGAACGGCGTATGAGTGTGCCGGAAGATATGTCCAGAGTGCTGGTGCTGTCCGCGCGCGAGGACAGCCGGCGCGGCGTGCTCGGGTGCGGTGAGCTGCTCTCCCAGGTGCTGCTCGAGGCGACGATGGCGGGGCTGGGGACCTGTACTTTGACCCACGTCACCGAGCTGGACGCCAGCCGCGACATCATCGGGTCCCTCGTGGGCCGTGAGTTCCCACAGCTGTTGATCCGGGTCGGCCAGACCCCGGCGCTCGACTCCTGCCCGCCACCCACGCCGCGGCGGAGCCTCGACACCGTGCTTGAGCTGCGGTTGTAATCGGTTGCAAGCGCGGTCTATGACGGCGGGATCGGCCAACGGCGGTGGGTGTACGGGATGGCGACCTTGTAGATGAAGGTCAATAACAGACCCCAGACGACGAGGCTCACGATGCTGAAGCCCGCGGCTCCGGTATTTGTCCAGGTCATTGCGAGTCCGGCCACGCCGACGGCCGCGAATCCGGCCGCTTGCGCGATCAGCCGAAACCCCATTTCGCCCCGGCCGCTCTGCCGGAACACAGCTGAGATCACGAGCATCGCGGCCACTTCGACGATGCCGAAGACCAGCACTCCGATGAACAGCGCGGTCATGAACCCTCCGGCGTTTATGCGGCGAGCCCTAGCTGCAGGTTCGGCGATTTTGGGGACGACGCTCGAACGGGTAACATAGACCAACGGTGCGGCTATCGCGCCGACTCTCGGCGTGCCCTGTTCAGTAGTTCTCCGGAACACTTAGGTCTCGGTTCACGTTAATGGAAGTCGGGGCTGATGCTGCGCTGGAACAGGCGCGAGTCGTCAGATACGAAACGTACGAATAACCAGAGGATCGCTGAAAAGGATTATGGCCAAGAAAGACGGCGCCATAGAGGTTGAGGGTCGCGTGGTCGAGCCCCTGCCCAATGCGATGTTTCGCATTGAGCTGGAGAACGGTCACAAGGTTCTCGCTCACATCAGCGGCAAGATGCGGCAGCACTACATCCGCATCCTTCCCGAGGACCGTGTCGTCGTGGAGCTGTCTCCATACGACCTCTCCCGGGGCCGCATCGTCTACCGGTACAAGTAACTAGAAGCACAGAAGGATCAGACACAGCCGTGAAGGTGAACCCGAGCGTCAAGCCCATTTGCGACAAGTGCAGGGTGATCCGTCGGCATGGGCGGGTCATGGTGATCTGCTCAGATCCTCGCCACAAGCAGCGCCAAGGCTAATACGCGCTAGCTGCCCACAACTTAATGACGCAATCCCAGCACCACTGAGTGGATACGCCACTGTGACGCGTCCGGCACGGAGGCCGGACCCCGACGCCGTCGGGAACGGGCTGGGAACAGACCTCCGCAACGAAGAAGGAACACACCACTGTGGCACGTCTAGTGGGCGTCGACCTCCCGCGCGATAAGCGCATGGAGATCGCGCTGACCTACATCTACGGCATCGGCCGTACCCGCTCCCAGGAGATCCTGGAAGCCACCGGCATCGACCGGGATCTGCGCACCAAGGACCTGACCGACGATCAGGTGACCCAGCTGCGCGACTACATCGAGGGCAACCTCAAGGTGGAGGGCGACCTGCGCCGCGAGGTGCAGTCCGACATCCGCCGCAAGATCGAGATCGGCTGCTACCAGGGTCTGCGGCACCGCCGCGGCCTGCCGGTGCGTGGCCAGCGGACCAAGACCAATGCGCGCACCCGCAAGGGCCCGAAGCGCACCATCGCCGGTAAGAAGAAGGCCAAGTAATGCCACCCGCAAAGAAGGCAGCAGGCGGAGCGCCCAAGAAGGGTCAGAAGACCCGCCGCCGGGAAAAGAAGAACGTCCCGCACGGCGCCGCCCACATCAAGAGCACGTTCAACAACACGATCGTGTCGATCACCGACCCGCAGGGCAACGTCATCGCATGGGCGTCCTCGGGACACGTCGGCTTCAAGGGTTCGCGTAAGTCGACCCCGTTCGCCGCACAGCTGGCCGCCGAGAACGCGGCCCGCAAGGCGCAAGAGCACGGCGTCAAGAAGGTCGACGTCTTCGTGAAGGGTCCGGGCTCGGGCCGCGAGACCGCCATCCGTTCACTGCAGGCCGCTGGCCTCGAGGTGGGCGCGATTTCCGACGTCACGCCGCAGCCTCACAACGGCTGCCGTCCGCCCAAGCGGCGCCGGGTCTAGGAGGAACAAGAAACATGGCTCGTTACACCGGACCCGCAACCCGCAAGTCGCGCCGCCTCGGCGTCGATCTCGTCGGCGGCGATCAGTCGTTCGAGAAGCGCCCCTATCCGCCCGGCCAGCACGGCCGCGCGCGGATCAAGGAGAGCGAATACCGCCAGCAGCTGCAGGAGAAGCAGAAGGCTCGCTTCAGCTACGGCGTGATGGAGAAGCAGTTCCGCCGCTATTACGAAGAGGCCAACCGGCAGCCCGGCAAGACCGGTGACAACCTGCTGCGCATCCTCGAGAGCCGGCTGGACAACGTCATCTACCGCGCAGGCCTGGCCCGCACCCGCCGCATGGCGCGTCAGCTGGTCAGCCACGGCCACTTCACCGTCAACGGTGTCAAGGTCGACATCCCGAGCTACCGGGTGTCGCAGTACGACATCATCGACATCAAGGAGAAGTCGCTGAACACGCTGCCGTTCGAGGTCGCGCGGGAGACCGCGGGCGACCGCCCGATCCCGGGGTGGCTGCAGGTTGTCGGCGAGCGTCAGCGCGTGCTCGTGCACCAATTGCCGGAGCGCGCGCAGATCGACATCCCGCTGCAGGAGCAGCTGATCGTCGAGCTCTACTCGAAGTAAGACTTCTGTCGCGGCAACCGCCGCGAGAGAAAACCCTGACGGCATCAAATAGCGGGTGCCGAGGAGGAGAAGAAGAAAATGCTGATTTCTCAGCGACCCACTTTGTCCGAAGAGGTCAAGTCGGAGAACCGGTCCCAGTTCGTCATCGAGCCGCTGGAGCCGGGATTCGGTTATACGCTTGGCAATTCGCTTCGGCGCACGCTGCTGTCGTCCATCCCGGGCGCGGCGGTCACCAGCATTCGCATCGACGGCGTGCTGCACGAGTTCACCACCGTCCCCGGGGTAAAGGAAGACGTCACCGACATCATCCTGAACCTCAAGGGTCTGGTCGTGTCCTCGGAGGAGGACGAGCCGGTCACCATGTACCTGCGCAAGCAGGGCCCCGGTGCGGTCACCGCCGGTGACATCGTCCCGCCGGCCGGTGTGACGGTGCACAACCCCGAGATGCACATCGCCACCCTCAACGACAAGGGCAAGCTCGAGGTCGAGCTCGTTGTCGAGCGCGGCCGCGGCTATGTGCCTGCCGTGCAGAACAAGGCGTCGGGCGCCGAAATCGGCCGTATCCCGGTCGATTCCATCTACTCACCCGTGTTGAAGGTGACCTACAAGGTGGAGGCCACCCGCGTCGAGCAGCGCACCGACTTCGACAAGCTGATCCTCGATGTCGAGACCAAGAACTCGATCACCGCTCGCGACGCGCTGGCGTCCGCGGGTAAGACCCTGGTCGAATTGTTCGGTCTGGCACGGGAACTCAACGTCGAGGCCGAGGGCATCGAGATCGGCCCGTCGCCTGCCGAGGCCGATCACATCGCCAGCTTCGCGCTGCCGATCGACGATCTGGACCTCACGGTGCGGTCGTACAACTGCCTCAAGCGCGAGGGTGTGCACACGGTGGGCGAGCTCGTCGCCCGCACGGAGTCCGATCTGCTGGACATCCGCAACTTCGGCCAGAAGTCCATCGACGAGGTGAAGATCAAGCTGCATCAGCTGGGTCTGTCGCTCAAGGACAGCCCGGCCACGTTCGATCCGTCCGAGGTCGCCGGCTACGACGTCGCCACCGGCACCTGGAACAGCGATGCGAGCTACGACCTGGATGACAACCAGGACTACGCCGAAACCGAACAGCTCTAAAGAAATTCCGTCCCGGCCCTACCTGATACGGGGGCCGGCCCCAATTAGGAGAAGTCGCAATGCCCAAGCCCACTAAGGGTCCTCGCCTCGGCGGGTCGTCCTCGCACCAGAAGGCGCTGTTGGCCAACCTGGCCACCTCGCTCTTCGAGCACGGCCGGATCAAGACCACGGAACCCAAGGCGCGGGCGTTGCGGCCCTACGCGGAGAAGCTGATCACCCACGCCAAGAAGGGCACGCTGCACAACCGGCGCGAGGTGATGAAGAAGATCCGCGACAAGGACGTCGTGCACATCCTGTTCGCCGAGATCGGCCCGTTCTTCTCCGACCGTGCCGGCGGCTACACCCGCATCATCAAAGTCGAGAACCGCAAGGGCGACAACGCTCCGATGGCGGTCATCGAGCTGGTGCGGGAGAAGACCGTGACCTCGGAGGCCGAGCGGGCCCGCCGCAGCGCGTCGACGGCAGCGAAGAAGGCTCCGGTCGTCGCCGCTGCCGCACCGCAGGCTGCCGTCGAGCCGGAGGCCGCCGAGGGTCCCGCCGCGGAGGAGACCGTGGACGAGGTCAAGGCCGAGGATGCCGCCATCGAGGAGGCTCAGGAAGCTGAGGCCGCTGAAGAGGTGGCTGAAGAGAAGGCCGACGACGACAAGTAGTGAAGCTGTGAACACGCCCGCCATCGGCAACGGTGGCGGGCTTGTTCGTCTTCGTCTCGACATCGCCTACGAAGGAACGGATTTCGCCGGCTGGGCGACGCAGACCGGACAGCGCACGGTGGCCGGTGTGCTCGACGACGCCCTGTCGACTGTGTTTCGCACCCCGGTTCAGCTGCGGGCGGCCGGACGCACCGATACCGGTGTCCATGCCGCCGGTCAGGTCGCTCATGTCGATGTGCCGGCCGACGCGCTACCGCACGCGTATCCCCGCACGCCCCGTGCCGGTCAAAGTGAGTTTCTGCCGCTCGTGCAGCGGCTCGCGCGGTTCGTGCCCGCCGATGTGCGGGTGCTCGACATCGGCCGCGCGGCACCGGGATTCGATGCACGGTTCTCCGCGCTGCGCCGGCACTACGCCTATCGCCTCTCGACGGCACCGTACGGTGTCGAACCGCAGCAGGCCCGATTCGTCACGCCCTGGCCCCGGCCGCTGGATGTTGACGCCATGGCGGCGGCATCGCGGGATCTGGTGGGGCTGCATGACTTCGCCGCGTTCTGCCGTCACCGTGAAGGCGCCACCACGATCCGCGATCTGCAGCGGCTGGACTGGGTACGCGAGGGTGACCGGGTCACCGCGTACGTCACCGCCGACGCGTTCTGCTGGGCGATGGTGCGGTCGGTGGTCGGTGCCCTGTTGGCCGTCGGTGAACACCGCCGCGAACCTGGTTGGTGCGCAACGTTATTGGAGTCGACAAGCCGGTCCAGTGATTTCGCGGCGGCGCCACCGCAGGGCCTGACGCTGGAGAGCGTCGACTATCCGCCCGACGACGAGCTCGAGGCCCGCACGAAGGTCACCCGCGAACTGCGGACGATCGATTAGATACGGGCGGCGACGAAGTCGGCTGCCTGGTTCGCCATGCCTGCGTCGATGTAGGCGCCCGCGAGGTGGGCGGGCCAGTTGTCTTCCCACGTGTTCGGGTCGGCCGGGTTGCAGATCGGATCGGCGCCGTGGCACAACTCGATCGTCCGTTCGCGGTAGAGCGGGTTGAAGTTCGCGATCGGTCCAACCCATGCGACGCCGTTGCCGAACAGGGCGACGGCGGCGATGTGCGTGTCCGCGCCGGGGGGCAGCGGGGCATCGAACCCGAAGAAGTTGAACGGCAACGCGAGCACGACGTCGGTGACCGCTGCGCCGAGTGAATAGCCCCCGAGCACCAACCGCGTGTCCGGGCAGGTGTTCATCATGTACTGGATGTGGCCGCTCATGTCGTTGGCGCCCACGTCGATCTCGTTGTCGGCGGGATACTGCACCGCATAGACGTCGATGTTCTTGTTCGACTTGGATCGCAGCGCGCTGATGAACGCATTACCGAGCCTGCCGACCCCCGCCGACTCGAGCCGGCCACGGGCGAAGATCACCTCGACCGCCGGACACGATTGCGCGCCGGCGGACGGTGTCAGCGAGCTGACGGTATGAGGGGCGATGAGCAGGGTGCTGAAGACAAGAACGGCGAGAAGACCAGTGACAAGGTGTCGGCGAATCACCACACGGATATTAGTAGAAACTGATCAACGCACCCGTCAGTAAGCAGATAAGCGCAGCTCAGAGGTGCCCTGCGACGAAGTCTGCGGCCTGGTTGGTCGGCCCACCCGCGTACGCCCGGTGCGCGGCGACGTCCCGGCCGCCCGAGGCGCAGATCGGATCACCCGGGTTACAAAGGTCGATGGACCTGCCACCCCATACCGGGCTGACCGTCAGCGGCAGACCGAGCTTGGCGGATGGATTGCCGAAGACGGCGATCGCGGCCACATGCTCGGGCACGTTGGGCGGAAGCGGGTTGTCGAACCCGACGCCCGGCACCGGGACGGCGCTGATCACGTCGATGACCGCGGCACCCTGCGAATACCCGCCCAACACCAGGCGGGTGTTCGGGCAGGTGTTCACCATGTTCTGGATATGGGCGCTCGCGTCGTTGGCTCCGGCGGCTGCCTTGAGGAAGTCGAACGTCGCGGGGTAGTTGACCGCGTAGGCGCCAACGGACCTGCCGCCGACCTTGCCCCGCAATTGGTCGACGAAGGTGCCGCCGACTGCGCCGAGGCCGGCGTCCTCATTGGTGCCGCGCGCGAACACGACCTCGATGTCGGGGCAACCTTGGGCCGACGCGGTCGCAGGGACTAAGACCGCGGCAGAGGCGATCACAATGAGGGATACGGCGGCGCTGAGCCAGCTACGGAGTCGATCTAACGTCACAAGATCAACAGGGTAGCGCCAATCGCTGTCACACCCGGCCAGCGACGAACTGCGCGGCCTGCTGAACCAGGCCGGCGGACACGTAATCGTTGTGTGCGAACGGATTCCTGCCGCCCGAACAGATGGGGTCGCCGTCCTTGCAGAGGTCAATTGCCCGACCGCCGAACACCGAGCTGGTGAGCGGATTGCTGAACTTCGTTGCCGGGTTACCGAACACAGCCACCGCGGCAATGTTGGACTGCAGGCTCGCGGGCAGCGGCGCCGCGGAACCGATGTCCCCGATCTTGTTGCCCAACGGCGGGACCCCCGCCAGCATGTCGACGACGGCGGCGCCCTGCGAGTATCCGCCGAGCACGAGCTTCGTGGACGGGCACTGTTGCGACATCATGGCGATGCGGTTCTCGGCGTCCCGTGCGCCGTCGGCGGCGGCCAGGAAGTCATATGACGCGGGATAGTTGACGGCGTACGAGCTGACGGTTTGGCCGCCGACGAGCGGGCGCAGCGCGCCGACCAACGCCGAGCCAGGCGTTCCGAGCCCCGGAGTGTCGTCGGTTCCGCGGGCAAAGATGACCTCGATGTCGGGACATGCCGAGGACTGCGAGGGGAGGGGGCCGGGGGCGTTCGCCGCGATCGGACCGGGCGCCGGTCCCGGCCCGGGGACGCCGGGCTGATGGTAGGGCTGGGCGAGCGCTGATGGAGCGGCGACAAGCGTCGTCGCGGCGCAGACAACGGTCGCAGCAATCGTGGCCAGCCGTGACGACATCCGGAGCAAATTCACGTCGGACATTTTCCCACATCGCGACCGGTCGCAGCCAACCACTCAGGAATCGACGCGGACGTCAATTACTGAGGTCAGCGGCCTGCTGCGTGTGGTGATGGCACCGCTTCGGGCAGCGTCACGTCGGCGGACTCTTCGCTCCGGTCGCCCTGACGTGCCAGCCCGAGGCCCAGCAGGACGATGGCTCCGCCGACGGCTTGGATCGTCGTCATCGCTTCGCCAAGGAGAATCCAGGCCGCCAAGACGGCGAACATCACCTCGGACAGGCCGACCAGTGAGGCGAACCGCGGACGCAGCATCGAGATGCCGACGATGCCGAGCGTGTAGGCGACGGCGGTGGCCACCACTCCCAGCGCGACGACCGGGACAATCCAGGACGTGGTCCATCCGGCTATGACGGTGTCGTTCGTCGTGAAGGTCAACGGCATGATGCCGACGACACCCAACACTGTGACGGCGGCGGCGCCGACCACCAGACCCGCCGCGGCCAGCGTGACTGGGTTGACGCCCTCGCTGTTGGCCGAGCCGTTGCTGGCGTTCGCCGACATCACGAAGTAGCACGCGGCGCACACCGCGGCGGCGAGTCCCCAACCGACGCCGACCAGGTTGATATGGGCACCGCTAAAAACGTTGAGCACCAACATGATTCCGGACACTGCCAAGGCGACACCCGCGAGGGTCAGGTTGGTGGGCCTGCGCCGTGTGGTCATCCAGACCCAGGCGACGACGATGATCGGCGCGGTGTATTCGAGCAGCAGCGCGACGCCGACGGACAGATGGGCGACGGCGTTGTAGTAGAACAGCTGCGCGCCGGCGATCGGGATCGCGCCGTAGAGAACGACGGTCTTCGCGTGGCGCAGCGCCTCGCGGATCCAACCGGGGCGCACAATCGTCGCGAACACGGCCATCACGAGGGCGCCGCCGGCGAGGCGGGCGACGACGGCTGCCGTAGGGCTCCAGCCGGCTTCCATCAGTGCCTTGGCGAACGGTCCGGATGACCCGAAGGCGAGTGCGGAGCCGACGGCGAACAGTAGGCCGAGCCGGAAATGGTCGACCGACACGCGTTCGTCGAGCTGATTCGCGGTCACGGGTGCACCTCCGGCGTGTAATGAGTAAAATCTGCTTTGGTCATGACGGTAGCCGGGAAGGGGGTCATGAGTCAAATGCTTTTCAGTTATGACACGGAGCTGACACTGCGTGCGGCATGTGTGCTGGTGAACAGTGATCGAATCGACGGCGAGCAGCTCGCGAGTCTGCGGGAGCTCGATGCATATCTGGATGGCTTCGGCTGGACCGGCAGACGCGATCGCGACGATGCCGAACTCGATTCTGTGCATGGGCTGCGAAAGCGATTGGGGAAGATCTGGGCGGCCGCCGGCGATGAAGAGCAGGCGGTCGGTCAGGTGAATGCGCTGTTGAGCGACACCAAGGCGTCGCCGTGGCTGACCCGCCATAAGGAGATGCCGGAGTGGCACCTGCACCTGGCGTCCGTACATGATCCGCTGTGGCAGCGGATGGGTGCGGAGATGGCCATGGCACTCGCCGACCTGATCCGCACCGGCGAGCTGCGACGGCTCAAGGTGTGTGCCGCATCGGATTGCGACGCGGTGCTGGTGGATCTGTCGCGCAATCGATCGGGGAAGTTCTGCGACACCGGCAATTGCGGCAATCGCCAACACGTCGCGGCCTATCGAGAGCGCCGAGCGAAAGACAATTGACGCGCCAAATGAATAGCCAGCCTGCATAATCCTCTCTAGAAGGGGTGGGCCGTTATGGGCGTGGCCAAGTGCATCGCCTGCGGACAGGACTTGCGGGCTGCAGCGCGCTTCTGCGATGCGTGCGGAGTGCCGGTCGCAGCCGTCGCCAGGGTCGGCGAACGCAAGCAGGTGACCGTGTTGTTCGGGGACGTGGTCGGTTCGATGAAGCTCGCGGCCGCACTGGATCCTGAGCGGCTGCAGGAACTCATGAACGACCTGTTCAACATGTCCGCCACGATCGTCCAGCGCTACCAGGGCACCGTCGACAAATTCACCGGCGACGGTCTGATGGCGCTGTTCGGCGCTCCTGTGGCGCTTGAAGACCATGCCAAGCGTGCTTGTATCGCTGCACTTGAGATCCAGGCGGCGGCGGTGCGGATGGCGGTGGACGTACGCCGACGCGACAACATCGAATTGCAGATGCGGGTCGGACTGAATGCCGGCGAGGTCGTCGCAGGCGAAATCGGCCTTGGGCCAGGGCGTTACACCGCCGTAGGTCACCCCGTCGGTATGGCTCAACGGATGGAGTCGGCCGCACCACCCGGCGGAGTGTTGTGTTCCGAAACGACCGCACGGTTGGTAACCGGGGTGGCAGAACTCGGCCCCGTCGAGCTGGTGGCCGTCAAGGGCGAGACCGAACTCGTGCCTGCCCGTCGACTGCTGTCGGTACCTGTGCAGGAGTTGGTCATTGGGCGCGATGACGGGCCCATGCTGGGTCGCGACGCTGAACTGGGCGAACTCATCGGGCTTTTCGAGTCCGGAAGCAGCTCGCCCATCGGCGTTGTCGGGCAGCCGGGCGTCGGTAAGAGTCGGCTCATCCGCGAGTTCGCTGCCCGCGTGCAGGGTGCCGAAGTCGACGTCGTGGTCGCGCGGTGTGATGCGCACACTGCCCAAGTGCCGCTGCGGGCGATGTCACGGATGCTCCGCGCGATGTTCGGTGTCTCTCGGCTCGACAGCGGTGCCGCTCGCGCCCAGGTCCTCCAGCGGTTACCCGCGTCCTCGACGGTCGATGCCGATACCAGACACATCCTGTTCGACCTGCTGGGAATCGCGGATCCGGGGGCCTCGTCCGTTGAGCTCACCCTCGACGCCAGACATCACCGGCTCGTCGACGCCATGACAAAGGCAACCGAATTACGTTCACGCCGAACAGTCTTCATTCTCGAGGATGTGCACTGGATAGACACGGCCAGCGAAGCGACCGTTGCGGAGTTCGCGGAGACCCTGTCTGCGATCGGATCCGCGCTCGTCACCACCTGCAGGCCCGAATATCGCGGTCCGCTGCGTGGGACCGCTGAGACCATGGTCACGTTGGACGCGTTGACCGAGAAGGCGACGACCGCGATCGCTGTCGGGCTGATCGGCAATGACGAGTCGGTGATCGGGGTCGCCGAACGCATCGCGCGCGCCGCGGCGGGTAACGCTTTCTTCGTCGAGGAGATGGTCCGGGACCTCGTCGACCGCGGCGTGCTGGTGGGTAGCCGTGGCGGCTACCGCAGAGAGGGTGACGTTGACCAGATCGCTGTTCCGCCAACGGTTCACAGCGTGGTCGCCGCCCGCATCGACCGGCTTCCTTCGCAAGCCAAGTCGGTGCTCAACGCAGCGGCGGTCATCGGCTCCAACTTCGACCTCGACGTGATGCAGGCACTGCTGCCCGACGCCAACCGAGCAGACCTGGCCGATTTGGTGTCAGTCGAATTGATTGACCAGATCGAGTTCGTGCCGCGTGACCGCTACTGCTTCCGCCACGCGCTGGTCCGAAAGGTCGCTTACGAGACCCAGCTGACCACCACTCGGGCACGCGCGCACCGCCGCCTGGCCAGTGCGATACAAGATCTCCGCCCGATGGCCGTCGACGAGAACGCCGCATTGATCGGAACGCACCTCGAGGCCGCCGGTGATCTCGCGACAGCGCACGTCTGGCACATGCGCGCCGCGGAGTGGCTCCAGACCCGCGACATGGTGGCAGCTCGCTCGAGTTGGAAGCGGGCACTCGAAGTCGCCGATCGCCTGCCTGCCGAGCATCCAAACATCATTGGCATGCGAGTCGCTCCCCGCAAGATGCTGGCCTGGACCGATTGGTTGGTCGGTGCAGATCCCGACGCGAACACCTATTACGAGGAACTGCGCACACTGGCGTCACAATCGGGCGACGTTCTCTCACTCGCTATGGGTACCGCAGGTCGAGCATTCGCGTTGTGCGAGAACGAACATCGCCCAGCGGAAGCCGCTGCCTTGGCAGACGAAGTTCTGCAAATGATCGACGACGTCCAATGTGACCGCATGCTAAAAGTCGATCTGCTGTACTCGGTGATGTGGGCGAAATTTCTCGTCGCTGACTATCGCGCCATTCTCCGAACCGGTGAACGGATCCGTGAATTGGCCGCGACCGAGGTGAACAGCTCGGTCGCGCGGGCGAACACGGTGTGCGGCGTGGCTCAGCTCGTATGGGGAGACTCTGAGGCTGGTCAGCGCGCGATGGAGCTCGGCATCGAGCAGGCGAGGGGACTCGATCCGGTCACACATGCGACTGTGATGACACTGAAATGTGGGCTGACCGCGCTCGGACTCGAACCACCGGATGACGCCACGCTAGGGGATGCGCGCACGGCATTGAAGCGAGCTGAGGCGTTGGGAGATAACTTCGCTGTCGCGGCGGCACTGTGGGCGTGTGGGACAGTCCTGCTGCGATTCGATCGCCGGTCGGCTCAAACCGCCGTCCAATACCTCGAGCGGGCACGAAGCATCATCGTGAAACACCGGATACTCGCCGTCGCGCTTGCGCCCATCGAGTCCGACCTCGCCGTCGAGTCTGCGCGTGCGGGAGACTGCGACGCGGCGATCGAGACCCTACGCAGACTGATTTACCGCCAGATAGGTCAGTCGGATTCGACGTTCATCACCGTCTCCACAACGGCCTTTGTTCAATTGCTCGTTGATCGTGGGCGATCCGAGGACATCGCCGAGGCGACAACTCTGGTGCAGACGATGGAGCAACAGATGCTTCGCATTCCGGTGGCGGCATTCCATCTTGGTGTGGCGTTCTGCAGGCTTGTCGTTGATTCCGCTAATGGCAATAACCCGGCCTCGATCGCAAAGTACCAGGAAGTTGTCGAGCGTACGGGCGCGCGCGGTGAGTTTCTGCCGCTGCTGCCAGAATTGGCGGCAGGACTGTCGTCCGACGCTCAGGGTACGTACGGGCCCCGAATTCGGTGAAATCGCCCGCGGCCAAGGATCGCGTTGGCCGCCTGCAGACCGGAGAGGACCGCGGCTTCAATGCACCCGGCGTTCAGGCCCGAGTCGGTCCAGTCGCCGGCCAATACGAGGTTGTCGTAATAGCCTTCGTCGGGTCGCAGGCGGTAGCGGTCTGTGCCGGGAATGGACAGCACGTACCGATCGGACGGATCGATGTTCACGCTCAAATGCTGTGTGGCCAGCGCGGCACCGTCGCGGTGGCCATTCGCCCCTGCGAGCAAATGCCAAGCGAATCCCTCGTCGGTGACTGCACCTGGAAGGTGTACTCCGACAAGATGATCGAGAAAATTCAGCGCCTCGGTCTCGGCGATCCGGTGCGAGCGATCAACGTATTCCGCCTCGTCGGCGGTTGGCCACTCCACGTCCAACGCACCACAAAAGTAGGCGACCGTTTGCGGCCGATCGTGCGCAGGCCAATCCTCCGCCCACAGCGTCTGCTGCATCGAGGAGAACGTGTCGATCGGGGGGACGTAACCGCTTGCGGTGATGGCCGGCGTCGCCATGCCCAACTCTCGGTGGTCGGGGCGCAGCCACACCTGTAACCCGATCGAGCCGATGGTGCGCACGTGCGTGGTCATCGCCCGCCACTCGGGGCGGTCGTCAACCAGTTCTTGGGCCACCACCGGCACCATGCCAAGCGACACTGCGAGCACGACGCGATCGAAGTCGACACCCCGGCGAAGCACCCGCTGCTCGGCGTCGTCGCGGGTGCCGAAGTGCGACTCGAGCCCCTCGATTCCATCTTTGGACTGGATCTGTTGCGCCAGTGGCCTGTTCGGGAAGACGGGAAGCTCGTGTACCCGCGTCAAGGGCTCGTAGTGGTCTACGTTGTCGGCGAGCCACACCTGGCGGCCCATGGTGATCGCGTCGATGTAATTGCGATGAGCGTCGAGATGCAGGGCATCGACACGATGGAAGAATTCGAATTTCACCCCGCGCCTGCGCAATACCTCGTAGACGGGCGCTATCACGATGTCACCCATACCCGCGGTCATCTTCCAGAAGATCGCGCCCTTGTAGGTGAACAACAGCATTCCGAAAAGAAGCATCCCGATACCCGCGGCGACCTTGGGCCGTTCCAGGTGACCCTTTTCGTAACCGAACACCATGTTGTACATGGCGCGGAGAACCGGAAATTCAAGGATGTCCGGGTGGGCACCGTGGCGCATCACCCACTCCGCGTAGTCCTCGTCGTTGGCGGCGCGGAATCCCCGCGGATCGGTGATCAGGCCGTCGACCATGATGCCGCGCGCGGTGGCCGTCACGAGCGACAGCAATAGCCAGGACAGCCTGTGGTCGGCTCTCCGCTCGTAATCGAGGGTGTCGCGGATCGCGTCGAGCGCGGGTGTGAGCGGGTGAACCTGGTTGTCGCTCACCGGTTGCGGATCAGCCAACGCGATTAGCGCCGCGATCGCCGCGCGCCGCACCGTGGCGAATGTGCGCTTCCGCGAGGGCGGCTCCGCCGTAGCCGATAACGTCATGCCGTCCTCACCCATGCTCTGCATGGATTTGGAGAAGTCGAGGATCACTTCCAGGGCGCGTTGCACCAAGCCCACCATGGACAACTCGCTAGCTGGAGCGTCTGGTTCGCCAGGCAGCTCGTCGTTGCCGGCGAATCGGCCCAGCCAAAGCCGCCACTGCCCGTCCCAGCGGTCCATCGCGCCGACCTCGTTGATAGGTGTAAACGCCTGGTCCCACGTTTGGATGGGCGCCGACGGGTCGGTGGTCGCGCGGTCCAGTTCCGCGTAGCACTCTCGCATCAAGGTAAACGCGTTCTCGTACGCACCGAGCCAGACATGCAGTCCGTGCTCTTCGATACGGCCGTTGTCGCCGCGGCTCGACGCCCCTTTACCGCCCAGTCGCCACCCGCGCTGGTACACGGTGATCGACTCGAAGCGGTCGCGCCACCCGGGCTCGCTCAACCGCCAGGCAGCACTCAACCCGGCCATACCTCCACCGAGGATGGCGATCCGCTCGCGCCTCACAATTCGATCTGGATCGGCTGCTCGTGGGATCCGACCTTGACCACTCCCTTGTAGACACCGCTCAACAGGCCGGTGGCATCGACCAGCACCCGGAACTGCGTGGCGCCCGGTAGAAGTGTTTTGGGATCGAACTGCAGCTTTTTGTCGTCGATCGTGTCGTCGGCCGCATCCCGCGTCGGCTTCGTCTTCCAGATGGGATCCCGTGGCACAGTGTCGACGGGCACGGTATAGAACTCCGTCGCGCTGGGCTGAGGCTGGAATTGCGCTGGCCCGGCACCCAGTGTCTCAGCGATGTCCATACCTCCCGCGACGGCGATGTCGATCAAGCGGGTAAGAGACTGGAGAAATTGACTCGGTTTGTACTTCCCGTCCGCATCCATGTCTTTCGCGGTGTCCGCAGCGACCACGCCTGCTTGGGTCACCATGCCGCGCAACACACTTGAGATGTACTCGCCCATGACCAGATGCTTTTCGGGCCACTTCTCCTCGAGTGGTATCCGGGCCAGATCGGTGGCGCCCGCGATCCCGGCGTTGACTACCTTGGTGACCGTCGCGACCATGTGCGACAGCTCGTAATTGCCGGCGTCGATTTTTGCCGACTCGTCCTTCATCGCCTTTGCAGACTCGTTCATGACGTTCGTCGCGATATCCGCGGCTTTGGCGAGGAGACGGTGCTTTTCCGACTGTTGGGACGTATCGGGCTTTTCGTCGTCGGGCATTACTGGCCTCCGCCCTTCATATCGGATGGGTCAGGCTCGGTCGTCGCGTTCGTGGCGGCATTGAGCAACCCCGCGGCGTAAGCCGTCCACTTCCCGCCGAAGTCAGCGCCGAATTCTTTGATGTCCGTCGCCGTCATACCGTCGCTCCAGCGCCGATAAAAATCACTGGCGCCGTCTGTTGCCACGCCCATGAATTTGGTGAACTCCGTCTGAAAACCGCTGATCAGCGCACCACGCCACTTCGGCGGCAGGGCCGTCCGCTGCGCTGCCGCTTCGGCGTCCACGACCAACGCGGCGCCGCCGGTTTCGCCTTTCGGCTTCCCGGGGTCCTTCGAGAGGTTCCCGAAGTCGGCGAGGCCTGTGAACGGCGGCTTCGCGCGTTCCGTCAACATGCGGGTAGAGATATCACCCCAGCCCACGAAGCATGCAAGTACGGCCGCGGCAGTTGCGCTCACCCCGCGGATGCGGACTTGTTTGGACGTGCGGATCCGGACGCCCGCATCAGGATTCTTGGGATCAAGCGGCGTGATCAACAGATAGCCGGCGTCGACCTCGACCATCATCCCATCGCCGGTGCGGACCGGGTCGAGGTCGTAATTTATGTAGAACCCGCCGTCGGGTGTCGTCTTCCCCTTCCAGTAACGCAAGGCGGTGCGCAACTCCCACAGGGTCGGATCAGCGCTGACCACTTCGAGGACGCGGGTCCAGCCGCGCGTCGTATCGGGGTTCTGATCTTCCATCTTTCGGAAGAAACTGGGGCACAACGTCGGCCAGTTGTGCGGCTCCATAATTCTCTTGACGTGCCCAACATTCAGACCGGGTTCATCGTGATCAGTGGTCAGCACCGAACAGTACTGTCCATTGATCTTCCGCAGGCCGCCGGTGCAGAGTGGCTTTCCCTGGGCAACGCCCTGATCGATGACGTTGTGGTCGGCGAGAGTCTGCATGCGCAACTGGAATTGGGTCAGGTCCACCGAGTTGGTCAGGTAGTCGCGCACAGCCCGCACCGGGTCATCCACGACAAGGACCGGGTCCATACCAGGGATCGACCTGCCACCCGTCGGCAACTCGTTGATCCGGCGGGGGAGAAGTTTCATCAGTGGGTCGGCGTCGTCGGGAAATTCGAGGCCCAGCGGCGGTGCGCCGCTTTTTGCCACCGCCAGATCGCGCAGCTTGCCGAGAATCGTTGACGCGAGCATCATCCTCGCGACGTCTTTCGGTGTCTGCTCATCGGCTCCCGGCAGTTCGCCATCTGGCGGTGGCGGCGGCGGGGGAGGAGGTGGCTCACTACTCGGCGGAGCGGACGGCGGAATCTCGAGCTCGTCGATGGCTTCGGCGAGCGGTGGGAATATGTTCTCGGCGGTGCGCGGCTCCTCACTGCTCGGGGGAACTCGGGGAGCGAGCTCAGGTCTTGCCAGAAACTCTTTCAGTTCACCGAACCAGCCGCGCTTGCCGTAACCCGTCAAGCCAGGCATGAAACTTTCGACGGTTGCCACGATTTCGACGTCATCGGTGTTGCGCACGATGTCGTCAATCGCACCGAATAGTGCCATTTGAGCGTGGAGTTTTGTCATGCCCCCGCCTCCCCCTTCTTGACGTCTTAGCATATCGAGTGGTAAGCCAGCCACAAGATCAAATCGGGGGAGAGATTGATGGCCGGGGCAATGGATCGGGACGATGCGAGCATCGCGGACCTACCCTGGGCCTCGGTATTCGATCCGGCGAACAACGTGCGGGCATTGGGGGCGATCCAGGAGCGTGGCTTCCGCGCGGCGACCGATGTCGTAAGCCGATTCGTCCAGATGACCGACAGGGGTCTCGGTGCTGTCGGTGCGGCGTCGTCTGACACGAAACCCGACGAAGGTACCGCCGCGACCTATCCGGATCTGGGCCGGATCGTCGCGTCTCTGCAGGGTGTCGTCAGTCAACTGGGCCAGTCGATGCTCAACAGCAACGCTGCCCCCTCCGAGGCGTCGCTCGACCTGGTCAACTCGGCGTCCAGCGGCCAGGCCGTTCTGGAGGCGAGTGAGCCGGGACCGGCCGTCACCGAGATATGGCTGCACAATCGCGGGCCGCAGGACATGGGCAAGGTTCGGCTGCGCTGCAGCGACCTATTGGCGCACGACGGCGCGCTGATCGAAGCATCGGCCGTGCGCTTCGAGCCCGATATTGTTCCGATGCCCGCACGAAGCAGCCGCGGCATTACCGTGGAAATTGATGTAGCCGAACATTATTCGCCGGGACGGTATCGCGGCACGCTGCTGGCTGATGGTCACGACGACGTGTGGCTCCCGGTATCGCTGCACATCGCGCCGCGATCGTCATGACGACTACGGCTGACCGCGCCCAGCTCATCGATTCAGTCGAAGATAGGTTGCGCGAGGTGGGGAGGCTCGTGCGCCGCTCCATGCTCGACTCGATGCCCGACGGGGAGCCGGTGCGGTGGCTGTACGGCCCGATGCGCGAGTATCCGTCGCGTCCGGGTAAGGCACTACGCCCTGCACTGTGCATATCCGCCGGGCGGGCGTTCGGTGCCGACGCCCAAGATCTTCTGGGCGTCGCGGTCGCAATAGAGTTGCTGCACAACGCTTTTCTGGTGCACGACGACGTCGCCGACGGCAGCGAGATGCGTCGCGGCAGGCCGACGCTGGCGTCGGAGTACGGGTTGGCGGCCGCGATCAACGCGGGCGACGGTCTCGCGGTGGTGGCTGGCCAGGTGCTGCGCCGGGCAACGCGTCGGTTTGATCGCGACCTCGGCGACGTGATCTGGGCCGAGTTCGACACGATGGCCATGCGCACCTTGGAGGGACAGGCGACCGAGGTGGGCTGGCTGCTCGACAATGTCCAGCAGCTGAACCCCGAGGACTACCTCGAACTGATCATGCACAAGACGTGCTGGTACACGACGATTCACCCATTACGAGTCGGCGCGATCATCGGATCGGGCGGCACGGCCGAGCTGGCACCGCTGGTGCGGTTCGGGTTTCACTTCGGTGCCGCTTTCCAGATCCGCGACGATCTGCTCAACCTTGTCGGCGACGAAAACATGTACGGCAAAGAGATTCTCGGTGATCTCTACGAGGGAAAGCGCACGCTGCCACTGGTACATCTGCTGGCCAACGCCGAGGGTGCAGACAGCGATCTCGTCAAGGACTACGTAGGTCGGACACGCGAAGATCGGTCCGCAGAGCTGGTGCAACACGTCCGCGATCTCATGGACACCTACGGCAGCATCCGGTTCACCAGTGAGTTCGCCGAGGGCATCCTGTCGGTGGCCGAGGAATACTTCGAGCAGGCGTTTGCCGATGCCCAACCGGGGCCGGACCTCGACTTCCTCCGCGCCTTGGTGCCCTACGTGTGGGCCCGCTGGCGCTGAAATCAATGACATGACCACCCTTCATCGGCCGCTAGGCTTGCCGCGGGGGAGGGATGGCTGGATCACTTTTTCCGGAACACTCGGCAAACAGGCTGCGGGTCAGCGGGTACCGCTTCATGTTGCGGCGGATGGCGCATGCACTGGTGCGCGGCGATGTGCGCATGGTCGACGATCCGCTACGCGCGCAGTCGCTTTCGCTGGCGGCAGGGTGTGTCCTGGCAGCCATCGCGGTCGCAGTGTGCGTGGTCCTCGCGTTCCTGCAGCCGAGAGGCCATGTCGGTGACGCAGCGATCGTCATGGTCCGCGAATCCGCAGCGCTGTATGTGCGCATCGGCGACACCATGCATCCCACCTTCAATCTCGCCTCTGCTCGGCTGATCACCGGTGTGGCCGGTGAACCCGAACTGGTCAGCACCTCGGCTCTGGACCGAGCCAAGCGAGGACCACTTGTGGGCATCCCGGGTGCCCCAAGCACGATCGGGGCCCCTCTCGGCGCGGGTGAATCCACTTGGACGGTGTGCGAGGACAGCGTCGAGAGAACCACCGTGCTCGTGGGCCACTCACCCGTACATCTGGATTCGGGCCGCAACGTGCTCGTCACCCCGCGCGGCGAGAGCGCGGCGACGACTTACCTGGTTTACGACGGACGCCGAGCGCGAGTTGACCTTCGGAACCACGCGGCCATCCGCGCACTGAAGCTCGACGGCGTTGCGCCGCGACCAGTTTCACGTGCGCTCCTTGACACGCTACCGGAGGCGCCGGAGATCACCGCCCCCGTCATCACCGCTGGCGGCGTCTCGCCGTCGGCGCTGCCGGGGTTTCCGGTGGGCGCCGTGGTGCGACTGGCGCGCGTTGAATCCGCGGAGTACTACGTCGCACTCGAAGACGGAGTCCAGCGAGTCGGCGAGGTGGCGGCAGACCTCATCAGATTCACGCATCCGAGCCGACGTGACATCGGCACTGTTGCACCAGATCTCATCGGCACGGTACCGATCGTGGATCGACTTCCGGTCGCCACCTTTCCCGACCGCGGCGATGCCGCCGAAAGCCCGGTGCTGTGTGCGCAATCGGAGGCGGTACTCATCGGTGAGTCCTTGTGGTCCGGGGACGATCACGTCGTACAGCTGGCACAGGGGGACGACGCAGGCCCACGTGTCGACAGCTTCGCGATCCCACCGGGACGAAGCGCCTTCGTCCGCGCCGCGAGTGTGTCCGGCGAGGGTGCTGCCAGCGGAGCACTCTTCCTCGTCAACGAAGCCGGTGTGCTCTTCGGAATCCGTGACACGGAAGCGGCCACACGTCTGGGGTTGACCAACCCCGTGCCCGCGCCGTGGGCGTTGCTTGCTCAGCTGCCGCGCGGGCCCGAACTGAGTGTCGAGGCCGCGTCAGTCGGCAGGGACAGCGTCGGTCCGACGTCGTGACCGAGCCGCCGATGCCGTCATCGCCAGCGCGATCGACGCGACGACACAGATTGCCGCGGCCCGTACGGCAAAGCCGGCGGAGTGATCGGGCGGTTCGGATGAGGGAATCGCCACCGTCTGCGTCGCGCCTGCGTCGCTGTTCGCTGCCGACCCTGGGCCTGCGGTTACCGCCGCGACCGCGTCGACAGTTCCATGGCCGACAACAGGATCCCAGCCTGCCGAAGGACGTTGTGCCGTGTCCTCGATGCGTTGCATGACTTGTCGCGCAGTCAATTCAGGCGATCGTGACCGCAACAGGGCGACGATGCCACTGACGACCGGCGCGGCGTAACTCGTGCCCGAAATCGGTGATTCACCGCCAGTTGTCGCAAGCCGGTCGACCAGCCCCTCGCCGTCAGGGTCGAGCGAGACTACTTCTTCGGCCACCGCGGCGACGTCCACCCATGGCCCCGCGAGGCTGAACGGCGACGGCACCCCGTCGCGTCCTACCGAGCCGACGGTCAGCACATAATCGTCGTACCAGCCGGGAGTCACCACCGTCTTGACGTCGGACCAGTCGGGGCTGCCGGGCCGCAGTGGATCGGTCGTCGAATTCTGTTCGGGGCATTGACCGCCCGAGCCGACGTTGCCCGCGGCAGCCACCACCACTACGTTCCTGACGTCGACGGCGTAAGCCAGCGCGGCACCCAGCGCGCGGTCGTCCAATGCCTCGTCGGAAGACAGGCACGCGACGGTCGACAGGTTGATCACGGTCGCACCCATGTCAGCCGCGGTACGCACAGCCATCGCGAGGGTGTCGACATCACCGAAGCCGATGCCTGCGGGATCATCTACTGCTCTGAACTTGTTGCTGGACTGTCGGATCCCGATGATCGTGGCATCGGGTGCAACGCCGCTGAACGCGCCGTCTGTATCGGGAGAGGCGCCGATGATCCCGGCGACAACCGTGCCATGGCCGTCGCAGTCCGCGGTGCCGTCGCCGGCAGACACATAGTCACCACCGGGAATGAGGTGGGGGAGCAAGCGGTGCCGAGCCACCCCGGTGTCGATCACGGCGACTGTCTGGCCCGCACCACGGGTGAGTGACCAGACATCCTGCACACCAGACACTTTCAACGGATCATCGGCCAATTTCTCAGCGGTGTGATCGGTCAACGCGCCGCATGGGCCCTGTTGTTCGGTGAGCTGCGGAGGCGCGGGCGATCCCGGTTTGGGCAGTGTCGACATGTCGACGACCGGTGGCGTGACCGCAGCGGCAACAGGCGAGTTCCACAGCGGTATGAATGCGAGCGCACTGGCGGCGGCCACCCGTGCGGCCTTCGTCACGCGAGGCTCACTTCGCGCGCCCATCCGTAGACCCCTGCGATCCAGCAGGCCATGGGAAAGACAGCCGCGACGGCGATGTACTCGACCACCTCGGTGATGCGTTGCACGAGTGGATTCACCGTCGGCCTGACGAGGCAGCCCAGTGCGACGGCACCGAGTATCGCGGCAAGCACACTGATCACATGCGCGTGCGTACTTGCGGCGATGGCCGCCGAGGCTAAAGCTGCGAAGGTACAGAGCGTCGCCGCGGCCGCGAGACCCGACCGACGAGCCGCATCGACATGAGTGCGCACCCGCAGCAGGAGCACCAGCGCGACGATCGCGATGAAGGACGTACTGCGTAGCCCGGATTCCGCGCTGCGGACCGCGTCGACCGCGACCGCCGCGGCGCCGAGGGCGGCGGCGAAGGACGATCCCACCACCAGTCCGGTCAGTGTTTGGTGACAACGCCGGACATTGGCTGCCGCAGCCGGTGTGGTGCCACTGAGCGCCATCGACAGCCTTGGCGCCAATCCGAGCGTTGCGAGTGACAGGACGACGAGCGCCGCGCCACCCGTGTCCAATGGCAGCCTCCACGAGGTACCGGCGACCGCGATGGCCGATATCACGGCGCCCACAGTGGCCACGGCCGTCAAACAGGCACTGCTGCAGTCGATCACGCGCAGCAGAAGGATCGCTGCGGCGAACACCGCCGCGGACCCCACCAATAGCCCCGATATGGTTGTGCCACTTCGTACCGTCAGAAACCCGACGGCACCTGCATAAAGCACTGCGATAAGGCTCAACGTCGCGCATATCAGGGCGTCGCCAACAAGACGCCGAGTGGTGACGGCCGCTCCCGCGGCGGCGAGGATCAGGCATGCGCCGACGACGATACGACTTGTCGGGGCGACATCTGCGGCCGGCCACACCAACACCACCGCGCCGAACCCGCTGAGCAGTATGCAGCTGGTTGCCGGAATTGCCCGCGGCACCGGCGCAGCTTCCGCCGTCATGGCGTGACATGGATCGCAGTAAGCCCGTTCCGCGGCCAGGGGCTCTGCCGTCGCGAGTATCAACACATCACCGTCGCGAACATCGTTGTCGTTCAGTGTCGCTGACTCATTTAGCGGTGGCTCGCCCAGTCTCGACAACAGCCAATCGAGACCGGGCATCGGCGAGCTGTCGCGATGAACAAGATCGACGATCTGCGGCAACAGCTCACCGACGTCCACATCCGCCGGCAGTTCCAAATCGATTGCGCGATGCGTGTCGGCGGTGCAGGACGCGACAGTGAGCCGGCATAGTGAATCTGGCATCGGTTTCCCCCTTGACGCAGCCGCGCCAACCGTAACCGCTTTCGCGGGAACGTAATCGCAGCAAGTTCCCACGTTGGGGATGGATCCGGATGGAACCACGTCGACGGCGCTGACGTCCATTCTTCGATGGACTTCGTACGTGACCCACGAGTGCCGGTGCCACCGATGGCAGACGTCCCCGTCGTTGTCGAAGCGCCGCCGCAGATCCCGGCGCCGACGCCGATGAACCCGCTCGCCCGCCTGCTGCCGGTAGCCATGCTGGTCGCCGCCGTCGGGATGATGGCCGTCTACTTGACGTCGGGTGCTCAGTCGATGCGAAACCCGATGTACATGTTCTTTCCAGTGATGATGCTGACGTCGGTGCTCGGAACGCTGGCCTACGGCGCCAGGGGCACCAACACCACCGCTGAGATCAACAGGGATCGGCAGAAGTACCTCAACTACATCGACACCATCGACCGGGTGACCGCAGGCACTGCCGATGCCCAACGTGCGTCGTCGAGGTGGTGCCACCCTGAACCTGGAGCGCTGTGGACTCTGGCTGGCAGCAGACGGATGTGGGAACGAAGACCTGAACACGCCGACTACTGCGTCGTCCGGGTGGGGGTCGGTGAGCAAGCACTGTCCACCGTATTGTCCGAACCGGACCTGAGCGCCGCTGACGAACTGGATCCCGTGACTGTCACCGCGATGCGAAGAGTGGTGCGCAACCGGTCGATCGTCGCGGATACACCGGTCACGCTCGCGCTGCGGCGATTTTCGGTAATCACCGTCGACGGTGACAGGGAGGTCGCGCGGGCGTTCCTTCGATCGCTCGTCTGTCAGCTAGCTGTTCTGCATGGCCCCGACCACATCACGATCGGCGCCAACGGAAGTGAGGAGTGGGACTGGCTGAAATGGCTCCCACACCATCAGCACTCGGCTAGTGACGTGACCATCCGTGATCGAACGGAGGGTCTTGAATTGCAGATCGAAACACCGCAGAACAATGTTGCGAACGCGGAGCGGCTGCGGTTGCGCGTCACGGCCGAAACCGTCACGGTCTGCGGACAGGGCGAGGAGGTGATTGCGAGGCCTGACCTGTTGGCCGAGGCTCAAGCGTCGGCCTGCGCGCGTCGGCTGGCGCCGTACCGACTCGCCGGTGCGGCGGATGCGCCAACGGGCCTCGACTGGGTGGATCTCATGGGGATCTGCGGCATCGATCCCGGGAAGCATTGGAAGGTTTCCGGCGACGGGCCCATCAGGCCGGTGCCAATCGGCGTCGCTGATGACGGCGCTCGCGTGTATCTCGATATCAACGAGGCTGCGCGAAACGGCATGGGGCCACACGGATTGTGTGTAGGCGCGACGGGGTCTGGTAAGTCCGAACTACTGCGCACCTTGGCGCTCGGGATGATCGCGTCTCACCCACCGGATGGCCTCAATCTCATCCTGATCGACTTCAAGGGCGGCGCCACGTTTCTCGGGCTGGAGCGGGCCAGGCATGTCGGTGCCGTCATCACCAATCTGGCCGGCGAAGCACACCTCGTCAGCAGGATGAACGATGCGCTCTCAGGCGAGATGAACAGGCGTCAGGAGATACTCCGGGCAGCAGGACCATTCGCCAATCTCGCTGAGTACCAGCGGGCACGGTCCGAGGGTGCGTCGCTGCCGCCCCTGCCCGCCCTGTTCATCCTGGTGGACGAGTTCTCCGAACTGCTCAGCCAGCACCCCGATTTTGCCGAGTTGTTCGTGGCGATCGGACGATTGGGCCGATCGCTGGGCATGCACCTGCTGCTCGCCAGCCAACGTCTGGACGAAGGCAGGCTGCGCGGCTTGGAAACGCACCTTTCGTACCGGATCTGCCTGAAGACGTTCTCCGCCGGCGAATCTCGAGCGGTGCTCGGCGTTCCCGATGCGTATCACCTGCCGAGCGCGCCCGGCGCTGCCTATCTCAAGTCCACGTCGGATGAGCTCGTCCGGTTCCAGACCGCCTACGTATCGGGCCAGGACCGCGAGCGGCGCATAGTGCCCACGCAGACGGCACCGGCCTGCGTTCGCATGTTCACGGCCGCGACCGTCGAAGCCTCGTTGGCGGAGAACGAGCCGCCGCAGCCGATCCGAACGGTGTTGGACGCGACGCTGGATCGGTTGGCCGGCCGCGGCGCGCCCGCCCATCAGGTGTGGTTGCCGCCGCTGACTGAATCGCCGACTCTCGGTGCGTTGATGTCAGGGCCTGGCCATCGAAGACTGACGGTGCCGATCGGGCTCGTGGACAACCCGTATGAGCAGCGGCGTGATCCGCTCGTCGTTGAATTGGACGGCCCAGCAGGAAATGTCGGGATCGTCGGTGCACCGCGGTCCGGGAAGTCGACGGCATTGCGCACGCTGCTGCTGGGCCTTGCGGAACACCACGATCCGACGGATGTGGGGTTCTACTGCCTCGACTTCGGCGGCGGAGCGCTGTCGTCACTGAGAGATCTGCCCCACGTGGGGTCGATGGCCGACCGTTCGGAGGGCGACCTGTGTCGACGCACCGTCGCGGTGGTGGCATCGGTGATGCGGACGAGGGAGATGGCAGCCTATCGTCGCAACGGAATCGAGGATCCGTTCGGCGAGATGTTTCTGGTCATCGACGGCTGGGCGACGCTGCGCCAGGAATTCGACCTCCTCGAAGGACCGATCACAGCGATTGCCGCTCAGGGCCTTTCGTTCGGCATCCACGTGGTCATCACCGCGTCTCGCTGGGCCGAACTTCGCCCCGCGTTGAAAGATCAGATCGCGACTCGTATCGAGCTCCGGCTCGGTGATCCTGCCGAATCCGAGATGGACCGCAGGCGCGCGCGTGACCTCTCCGGACGGCCGCCCGGTCGCGGGATCGCTCCGAACCGACGAGAATTCGCCATCGCGCTGCCGCGGTGGGATGGCATAGCCACCGCGGACCGGCTCGCCGAGGCGATCACCGTCGACACCCAACGCTTGCGCGAGCGGTGGACGCCCAGCGCTGCGCCCGCCATCCAGCTCCTACCCACCCAGATACAACGTGCCGATCTCGCGGCTGACGGGCTTCTGCTCGGTATCGGCGAGCGCGAATTAACCTCTGTTCAAATCGATTTCGCAGAACAGTCGCATCTGCTTGTGCTTGGTGAAGCCGGGTGCGGGAAGACCGCGACGTTGCGTCTGCTGTGCCACGAGCTGGTCCGCGGCAACAGCGTCGATGACGTTCAACTGGAGATCATCGACTTTCGCAGGACTCTGCTTGGCGTCGTCGAATCGGATCATCTCGGTGGTTACGTGATGTCGACGTCGTCGCTGACGTCGCGATTGCCGAGGATCATCAAGAGGCTCGAAGCGCGCATGCCGGGCGAGGACGTCACCCAGCAGCAGTTGCGAGCGCGGTCCTGGTGGTCGGGCCCGGATATCTACCTGATCATCGATGACTACGACCTGGTGGCGGGAGCGACTGGAAACCCGTTGACTCCACTCGCCGACTTCTTGCCACATGCCAAAGATCTCGGTCTGCATGTCGTCATCGCCCGGCGCTCCGGCGGCGCTGCGCGTGCGATGTTCGATCCGGTGCTGGCTCGGATGCGCGAGCTCGGCTGCCTGGGCCTGATGATGAGCGCCAGTCCCGAGGAGGGCGTGCTTCTCGGAACCGTTCGACCCTCGGCGCTCCCTCCCGGCCGAGGAACGCTGATCAGTCGGAGTGACGCGGATCAGCTCGTGCAGGTGGCCTGGACGGATCCGCCGTGAACCAAGTCGTCGAGGTTGGACCGGGGACGATACGGGGAGCCAACGATGTTCGCCAGGAATGGATTTCGGCCGCACTCGATTGCGTTGACGACGACTTCGCCTTGCTCGACGATCGTCCGGTCTCCGTACAGGACGTGTGGGACGACGTGATGAGCACGGTCATCGGGGCAGGCGTCGACACCGTGGTCCTCGTCTGTCCGGCGTGGTGGTCCTCGGCACGGACCGACCGGGTGCGACGGGCCGCGCGCCGCGTCGCCCAAGACGTTGTCGTGCTAGAACGAATAACGGCGCTGCGGGAGGGGATTTCGGCCGAGACGGCGATCGTCGAGATCACCTCTGATGTCGTCGTCGTGACGGTCGTGGACAAGATCGTTGCTGTCGTGACGCGGCAGGAACCCGTCGCGGATGTCGACGCACTAGTCGCGGCTGTCGCCGGTCCCCCTGGGGTCTTGGTGGACGCACCGGTGGCAGTGCCGGGCGCTGACCGCCTCGCCGCGATGATCGCCACTCGCATGCGTGTGATCGGTGTGCGGGTCAAGATTGCCGACGACGGCTGTGTGTTGCGCGCGGCCGCGGCATATCCATCGCGGGACTCAGGTCTCGTCGGCGAGGTCCGCCATCGCAAAGCGCTGGCCATATTGTTCGGCGCGCTGTCGGCGGCGGTCCTGTGCGGAGGTTACGTCGTCATCCATGACCAAGGTTCGGACCTGCGCGTCGACGACATGGCGTCGACATTGCTCGTCGAGGGCAGGGTCGGTGTGATGGTGCCGGCGGCATGGACCGCGCAGCGCATCACGGCGGGTCCGGGATCGGCTCGGGTGCAGTTGGTTTCACCGACAGACGGAGATGTCGCCCTGCAGATTACGCAGTCCGTCGCTCCCCAGCAGTCCAGTCTGGTTGATACGGCACATGCTCTGCACGCAGCTTTGGCCGACGCGACCGATGGCGCTTTCGTCGACTTCAACCCGTCTGATCGTCGCGCCGACAGGGATGCGGTGACGTATCGGGAGGTTCGACCGCAGCGCCACGTCGCATGGAGCGTGCTGGTCGACGGTGCCGTGCGCATCGCGATCGGCTGCCAGAGTGCGCCGGGCCGCGAACACCTCGTCCGGCAGGCCTGCGATCGTGCGATTCGCTCCGCGCATGCGGTGTCTGAAAAGTAGGCGCGAATTCGATGGAACCGAACTGGCGCCGATCGCGTCGAACTTGATAACAACACGCACCGAACGGGAGGACATCGATGACGACACCGGCAGGTGGCGCACTCAACACCGACTTCGACCTGATGACTGCCATCGCCGGGAAGACGGATGCGCGAAATGAGGAAATCCGGGCGATGCTTCAGTCGTTCATCGGACGCATGGGCGGCGTGCCGCCATCGGTCTGGGGTGGCGTGGCCGCGTCGCGCTTTCGCGACGTGGTGGATCGGTGGAACACCGAGTCGCTCAAGCTCCATGCCGCGCTGCAGCGGATCGCCGAGACGATCCGCCTGAATCAACAGACCCTTCGCGAAGCTTCCGATAGCCATTCGCATCAGATCGGCGTCGTCGCCACCAACCTCTGAGGAGTCCGACATGGAGAACGCGCTCTCGTACGACTTCGGTGAAATCGAGTACACCGTCCGGCAGGAGATCCACTCCACTTCGGCGCGGCTGAACGCTGCGCTGGAGGAGTTGCGGGCCCAGATCGCACCCCTGCAGGAAATCTGGACGAGGCAGGCCGCCGAGGCGTATCGCGTTGAGCAGGCGCGCTGGGAGCAGGCGGCGAGTGCGCTGAACGACATCCTGGTCAGGTTGGGCAACGCGGTTCGTGACGGTTCGGACGAGGTCGCGGCGACGGACCGGATGGCGGCCAACGCCTGGGGCGGGTAGCCCACAGAGCCTGCGCGGTCCCACTCGGAGGGGAGCCTGGGGGGATTCGCCAGTGAAAGGTTTGGGCCACCGTAACCGTTTGGAGAGGCGGCTGCGGTGGCCCAAACTGATTTGAGCTGCGGTTACTCGCAGCCGACGCCGTCGCGGTCTCTATCTAGGTGGGGTCCGTATCCCGGGTCTCCCTCGTGTACAGGCGCAGCGCCTGCGTCGCGGGCGGCGTCGCAGTTCTTGTAGTACGTGTCGGCGTTCGCGACCGAGGCGGCGCCGACAGCAGCGGCCGCGGCAACCAATGCTGCGGCGATGAAAGTGCGAAACATGTTTTCTCCGTTGTGATCTTGATGCGGGGAGCGGCCCTCGGCAAACGCCGTGCGACCGACGCCGATGAAGCTACGGAGGCATTGCCGGCGAAGAAATCGGGTGTTTCCCTAATTCTTTGACGGTCGTGTCATCGAGGGTCGTGAGCGTGCCGATGCGTCGCCGCAGGTCAACCGCTGTCGAAGGCGTTTTGACCTGCGCGGACGTCCGCGGGTAAGCTGCTCCGTTGGCATGCGGTACGCCGGGGCCTCGGGTCTACGTCGGTCGCCGAGTATTCCCCATCGCATGCCTGACCGGCCCCCGGATCACTCCGGGAATCAACCCGAAGAGGAAGAGGTAGCGCTGTGCCTACGTACACGCCGAAGGCGGGTGACACCACGCGTTCGTGGTACGTCATCGACGCCACCGACGTGGTGCTCGGCCGGCTCGCCGTCGCAGCAGCGAATCTGCTGCGTGGCAAGCACAAGCCGACGTACACGCCGAATGTCGACGGTGGCGATTTCGTCATCGTCATCAATGCAGACAAGGTCGCCATCAGCGGCGACAAACTCACGAAGAAGTTCGCCTACCGCCACTCGGGTTTTCCCGGCGGTCTGCGGGCGCGTGCGCTCGGTGACGAGATGGAGAAGCACGCTGACCGGGTCGTCGAAAAGGCGATCCTCGGCATGATCCCGCACACCAAGCTCGGCCATCAGATCCAGAAGAAGCTGCGCGTCTACGTGGGTCCGGATCATCCGCACACCGCTCAGCAGCCCATTCCGTATGAGATCAAGCAGGTGGCCCAGTGACCGAAACGACTGACACGACCGAAGAAGTGACCGAGGTTCCCGTCGAGGAGACCGCAACCGAGGTCGCAGCTGAAGAAGCTGCTCCTGCGCGCGAGCCGGTCATCATCGACCGTCCGATCCAGACCGTCGGCCGCCGCAAGGAGGCTGTGGTCCGGGTGCGTCTGGTGCCTGGCACCGGCCAGTTCCATCTCGACGGCCGCACCCTGGAGGCGTACTTCCCGAACAAGGTGCACCAGCAGCTCATCAAGGCGCCGCTGGTGACCGTCGACCGGGTGGAGTCCTTCGACATCTACGCACACCTCGATGGTGGCGGCCCGTCCGGGCAGGCTGGCGCATTGCGCCTGGCCATCGCCCGCGCGCTGATCCTCGTGCAGCCGGAGGACCGGCCCGCACTGAAGAAGGCCGGCTTCCTGACCCGCGACCCGCGAGCCATCGAGCGCAAGAAGTACGGCCTCAAGAAGGCCCGTAAGGCGCCTCAGTACAGCAAGCGCTGATCGAGACCCCTCGAAGCCGCCGGGCACGCGAATCGCGTGTCCGGCGGTCTCGTTTTAGCGGCCGAGGAAGTTGCCGATGATGTTGCCGGCGGCGCTGCCCGCCTGCTGTCCACCGCCGGTCCCGCCGACGAACCCGCCCGGAGCCTCCTCCGACGGCTGCACGACGACGAAGCCCTGCCCGGAGAACGACATCGTGAAGCCCTCACCGGTGGTGCGGCCCATGAATGTGCCGAGGCCGAACTGTTCGGCACTGTGGAATCCGGTCTGCAGCGATGTCGACCAGCACACAGCGGCCTGCGGATCGGCGTAGGTCGGCTGGTCGACGCTCAATACGACCGGGGTGCCCTTCGTGGTGACCGCGATGCGGCCCTGCCCGGAGAACACGCAGTTGAACAGGCCGGCGTTGGATAGCATCCCCGCACCCTGCACTCGCCGAATGTCGTAGGACAGCGACGGCTCGAACGCGAGGACGTTCTTGCCGTTGATCGTCAGCCCGTCGTGTGGCCCCTCGAGATCGAGGAGGTGGATGTCGGAGGCCAAGTCGGCGAGGAAGAGGTCACCGGCGCCGGTGCACTTCATCAGCGGCACGCCCTCGCCTGTCAACTGCTGTTTGACGAACTTCCCGATGCCGCCGGCGCCCTGGCCCTGAAACTGGATATTGCCTTGGTAGGCGACCATGGCGCCCTGGCGCACCATCATTTCGCCGTTGAGACCGATCTTGAGCATCTTGCTGTTCTGCAACTTCATGCCCGGTTGTTGCATCTGGGCTTCGGCGTTCTGCGGGGAGAAGAGGTCGCTGCGCATCGAATGTCCTTTCGTCGTTGGCGGCGACGATATCGATCGGCCCACGGCAGCGAAGTGGAGTTGGATCCAAAACAATTTTTCCCGGCGTCAGTAACGATGTTTGGGTCGTCGTCCGACAGACAATTAGAGCTCCCATCAGGATTTTGAAGGTAACGTTAATATAGAGCGTAGTTAATTAGCTGATACCTAATAAAAGATCTTGGAACAGCTAGTTTTCTCAAATCCTGTTTAGCTGTGCGTTGATGTTGGTAGCCCACTTCCCGGGAAGCAGAGGCGCAACCCTTTTCGCGCTGGGCAGGCAGTTCCTGCGGAGGTGGTCACCGAGACCACGGGGTCGGGGCGGATCGCTGCTTCCTGACTGAAAGGAATATCTGATGCACACCATGATTAAGAGGGCGTCAGCCGGCGCCGTGATGGGCGGATCGCTGTTGTTCACCGCCGGCCTGGGTGTGGCGAGCGCTCAGCCGCTGAACCTGCAGGACGGCCTGGTCAATGTCGCGGTCGGCGATGTGACCATTCTCGAGGATGTGAACGTCGGCGTCGCGGCGAACGTCGCGGCGGCGATCTGTGGTCTCGAGGTCGGACCGGTCAACGTTCTCGGCGAGTCGGTCGACACCGATGGCGGCACGGAAACCGTCTGCACCGTTACTGGTGGACCCATCAACCTCACACAGAACGCCGGCACACCGGGCCAGTCGGGCGGTGCGGGTAACTCCGAGAACTCGAATGCTGGAAGGTAATTCGGATTCTTCGGGTCAAACCCGTTCCGACGGCTAGTTGACCTCCCAGCTCACCGCCCGTATCCCATGGATGCGGGCGGTGAGTCGTGTTGGTTGGATCTTCGGGCTCCACTTATGAGAAGTTTGTCCGCATGGGTCGACTGTTCGGCACCGACGGGGTGCGCGGCGTGGCCAACCAGGATCTGACCGCTGAGCTGGCGGTGGCGCTTGGTTCGGCGGCGGCTCGACGGCTTGGCAGCGTCGGCGGACACGCGCGCCGCGTCGCCGTCATCGGCCGCGATCCGCGAGCCAGCGGGGAGATGCTCGAAGCGGCGGTGATCGCCGGAATCACCAGCGAGGGCGTCGACGCACTGCGGGTCGGGGTACTGCCGACCCCCGCCGTGGCCTACCTCGCGGGTGCTTATGACGCCGACTTCGGCGTGATGATCAGCGCGTCGCACAACCCCATGCCGGATAACGGCATCAAGCTCTTCGGACCCGGCGGCCACAAGCTCGACGATGCGGCCGAGGACCGCATCGCGGAGCTGGTCCACCAAGGGCCCGGCCAGCGTCCCACCGGTGAAGGCATCGGCCGCGTAGTTGACGCCGAGGATGCGCTGGATCGCTACCTGCGGCACGTTGGCAAGGCCGTCACGACCCGCCTTGACGGGCTCACAGTCGTCGTCGATTGCGCACACGGTGCCGCATCGGCGGCCGCGCCACGCGCCTATCGCGCGGCAGGCGCCAACGTCATCGCCATCAACGCCGAACCCAACGGGTTGAACATCAACGATGGCTGCGGCTCCACTCACATGGAAACGTTGCGGGCCGCGGTCGTGGCTCGCGGAGCCGATCTCGGCCTCGCACACGACGGAGATGCCGACCGGTGTCTGGCCGTGGACGCGAACGGTCAGACCGTCGACGGCGACGCGATCATGGTGATCTTGGCGCTGGCGATGCAGGAGGCGGGCGAGCTCGCGTCCAACACGCTGGTCACCACCGTCATGAGCAATCTCGGTTTGCACCTCGCGATGCGGGCGGCGTCCATCGAGGTTCGCACGACCGGTGTCGGCGATCGGTATGTCCTCGAGGAACTACGCGCCGGGGAGTACACGCTCGGCGGTGAGCAATCCGGCCACATCGTCATGCCGGCGTTCGGCACGACGGGGGACGGCATCCTCACCGGACTGCGCCTGATGTCGCGAATGGCGCAGACCCGCTCGTCTTTGGCCACGCTTGCCGAACCGATGCAAACGCTGCCGCAGGTGCTGATCAACGTCGCGGTGGCGGACAAAACCACGGTTGCGGAGGCGCCTTCGGTGCGCACCGCGGTCGCCGAGGCCGAACGTGCGCTTGGTGATTCGGGCCGAATTCTGTTGCGTCCCTCCGGTACCGAGCAGGTGGTCCGCGTGATGGTGGAGGCTGCTGACGAGGACACCGCGCGTCAACTTGCCGTTCGGGTGGCGGAATCGGTCAGCGAACAGCGCTGAATCGACGGGAACCGGCTAGTCCCCACCTGCGTCCTAGCTCTACATGGGGGAACTTGACGTCGCGAGCGTCGACGTCGGCGCGCTGCTCAGAATCGCCGGCGGGTATCAGTCTGTAGCCGACGCTGTCGACGTGATTGTGCGAAATCGGCTCGCGGGGCTGCAGTTCGGCGCTGCGGCCGCGGGCCGGATGCATGTCGCGCGCGGTGAGGCGGTGCGTATCGCGGTCGACGGTGTCGCCGACCAACTGCGGGAGTGGTCGAGGGCTTCGTCGGAGATCGCGGCGACACTGCGTACCACCGCGCATCGCTACGACGACGCCGACGTCCGCGCCGGCCGCATGGTGGGCTGAGATGTTCGACGCTGCTTCACGATTGGCCGAGGGACGGCCCGCTGTCGATGCCATACAAGATTACGTGTGGGCCTGCCATCTGCTCGGGTATGAGGACCCGGATTTGACGCTCAACGCCTCGCAGGTGCGCGACTGGTACGGCAGCGAGGACGGAATCGATTTGCAAGCGCTTGATGCCGATTGCGAGGCATTGCGGGCAGCCGCCTCGGCGGCCGAGGGAGCGCTCGCCCGACAGGACGCTCAGCTCGCATCAATGGCGGTGGCGTGGGGCGGTCAGGGCGCGCAGGCGTCCAGCGACTTCCTGCGTCGTCATGCCGAGGCGTCGGCGGGTGTGGTGGCGGCCGTGCGTACGGCGGCCGAATCGCTGTCGTCGCTGCGGGATCGGTTGTGGCACAGTGTTGACGGGAAGGTCGCTGCGACGATGGCGGTCGAGGGCCGCGGCACGAATCCGGAGTGGCGGGCTGCGGCGCAGACGGTGAGTACCGGTGCTGGTGATCGCGCGAGTGCCAGTGAACTTGTCGATCAAGAAGTTAAGCCGTTCGTCGAGAACGATATTCGGTCCGAGTGGCTGACGGCGATGCGGTCGGCGATGGCTGCCGTGACGGAGGCCTACGACGCCACGGCTGCTGAACTCGCGTCCGAGGTGCACGTCGTCTTCGATGTCCCCGGTGAGCTCGGCCCGTCGTGGTCACCATCCCCGGGTGAGGACATCGCGACGGTGCCTGCGGGCACGGGTTCGGTAGCGGCTGCGCCAGTTGGTGCCGCTGTGCCGGCGGGTGCACCGGTGGCGTGGTCGGCACCACCCTCGTCGGCCCCGCCCGCACCGATACCGGCTGCGATTCCACCGTCAGCAGAGGCGCTGGCGCCCGCGGCACCGCCGGTCAACCCTGCCGCGATGGCGCCGCCGTCGATGGGCTCGATGGGCGGTGGAGGGATGCCCGATATTGGGAGCGGATTGTCTGGATTCGGAGGCCAACTCGGCGACTTGCTCGGCGGATTGATGGGCACGTCGCAGGACGCGCTGTCTGATCTACCTGAGCCCGACGAGGTGGAGCCCGACGAGTTGGAGGAGCCCGACGATGAAGACACGGCCGATGAGGACGACGAGGAAGACCAAGAGGAAATCGAGGCCGAGGACGCTGAACTCGACGAAGCCGACGAGGCGACTACCGCGACCGACTCCGCCGAGGAACCTGTCGAGGAACCGCCTGCCGAACCGCTTGCCGCCGAAGCGACGCCCGTGCCGCCACCCACGCCGGCTCCGCCGCGGATAGAACCCCTTGCCGCCCCGGCGCCGGAGGCGGGTACGCCGTGTGAGATCGCCGCCGATGAACTGCCTCAGGTAGGCGAATGACGAGGTAGCGTCCTGTTCGTGAAATTGCGTGTGCCCGAACTGCTGGTGCTATTCCTGGTGGGCGCGGCTGCGTCGTTGATTGGCGATCACAGTCATGTCGTCACCGGCACCACGGAGTACTTCACGAACGCAGTCCCATTTGTGTGGAGCAGTCCCATCTGGTTTCCCGTCATGGTCGGGGCGGCGACGGTGTCGTTGGCTGAGTTGCGCTTACATCTGCCCGACCCGCGCATCACCGTCACACTGCGACAGGGAGTTGCAGGTGTCGCCGCAGTGCTCGGCACCTACGTCACCACCGCCCTGGTACACAGCACGCCGATCGTTCCCAGCACCACTCTCATAGTGGCGATGGCAACGATCACGTGGTGTGCACTGGGGGATAAGCCGTCGTTGGTGTGCGGCGTGCTGGCCGCAGTCATCGGACCCATCGTCGAAATCGGGCTCGTCAAAGTGGGCGTGTTCGCATACAACGCAGACTCCGACCAACTCTTCGGCGTCGGGCCTTGGCTTGTCCCACTGTATTTCGCGTTCGGTGTCGTCGTCGCGATGCTCGGAGAAATCGCGGCGAAGGACCGCTAGAACGGTGGTGGGTCGGAGTCTTGTGCGCGTTCGGCTTTGATCCGGGCTTCGTGGTCTTGAGCGCGCGTGCGTTGACGTTGAGGCATCATCACACCGCGGTCGGTGCTGAACGTTTGCGATTCCGATGGAGGTGGTGGCAGCTCCCCGGCATTGGTATCCCAATCGGGGAAGAACGTTCGACTGCCCGGGTAAGTCTTGTAGGCGTGTCCGGTCGGTGAGGTCCACACCGCGGCACCATCGGGCCGCAGTGTCAGCTCCCAGTCGCCGGTCCAAAATGTCTTGAGTAAGTGGTGTTTTCGGCACAAACATGCCAAGTTCGATGCATGAGTCGCCCCGAGCGGGTAGGGGATCACGTGGTCGATATCGCAGAACTCCGCTGACGTCGTGCACCCGGGGAAGCGGCACGTCAGATCGCGGCCCCGCACAAACCGCGCCAGCTTGGCTGACGGCCGATACCCGGTTTCGGGCCCGGCGTCTTTGTCGGGTGCGCACAGGGGCCGCAGTTTCGCGCCGTTGCGCAACAGCTCGGCCAGCAGCGGGGTCGGCATCACCTCAGTACCCGACAACAACGCCGTCCCCGCCGAGGTGGGTGCGGCTGAGGCGGCGGGTTTCTGCAGACCCTCGATGGTGGCTTGGTCGGTATACACATTCACCACGACTGAGGACTTGGGGGCCGGATTGCTCTCTCGGGCTGGGCAGTTCGGGGAGTCGCACGCACATGGGAGATGATCATTGCCGTCGTTCCACGCACCCACCGCGTCCGCGCGACGCTCGTTGGCCGAGCGAGGATCGTTTTCACACACCGTGGCCACCATCGCGGCGATCCGCTTCTTCAGCGCCGCCGCATCGCTGGCTTTCAGCCGGCCCCACACCGACGTCACACCGTTCTCGTCCTCGATATCACCGACAAAGAAGTCACGGGTCCGCTGTGTGCGCTTGGCCTGGATCAGCGCATCCGGGTCGAACTCGAACACCAACGCGTCGATCGCCGAGATGAGTTTTTCCTCGGTCAACGGCCCCCACTTCACCGCCCGCCGAGCGATCGCCTGATCGATGAGCGTCCACACCGACTCCTCAGTGATCAAGTGGGTGCGCCACGTGATGGCCCCCACCACTCGGGCGCTGAGCTCACCGCGGCGAAACAATGTAGCCACGGCGGGCAGTTGATCACGCAACGCCACCGCGATCCGCATCTGACCCGAGGCCTTCCGCGAGCTGATATTCATCGCCGCGGCCACCTCCGCAGCCGCGCAATCCCACCAATCACACGCCCACCGATCGCGCTCATCGTCACCGAGCACCCGACGATGTTTCAGTTCAGCGATCGCCGCCAACCGGCGCGCCGCGCCGGCGGCCTCAGCCCGCGCACCCTCCGCGATCGCGGCGACGACAGTGGCGTCGTCAACTCCCGCGAACTCGGATTCGAACATACATTCGAATATAGCTCAGCCCACTGACACCTGTGGACGTTATCCACGGGTGGGTGGGCCGACCGGCGCCGACGAGACTGTTCTGGCTTGGCAGGCGCGGGCGTTCTGCGACAGGTTCCCATGCAACTCGACTGCGGGTACACCACGCGAGTTCAGGTGCCGGGGAGGGTTCTTGGCACCGTACTTGGTGCGCGCGAAAACGATCGTCCGGCCCGGCGATGCGGCGAGGTCGGCCAGCACGTTCTGGGCCGAGTCGACGCTGTGCTCAACGGGATTGTTCAGATACCGCTGACGAGAACAACATTCGCTGTCCGTTGTGGGGCGTCTTGTCCAGCAGTCGCTTGACCGGAGGCAGGAATCCGAGGTCGGCGATGTGGTCGGCCTCGTCGAGCACAGTGATCTCGACCGCGGACAGGTCGGCATGTCCGGCCTGCAAATGGTCCTCGAGCCGGCCGGGGCAAGAGGTGAACAGAAGTCGGTTGCCGGGGTGAATGGGTGTACGTCTGAGCTACTTTCCCAGCAGGATCTTCGAATCGACACCGCCGATATCGGGGCCCGCCGTGACTGTATAGCGGCCAGGCGCAATAACCTGGATCGTCCCGATCAGGGCCCGACTCCAGCCGCTGCCGGTGTCGAGCGCTGCTCTATTCCTGATGGGCATCTCCTGACCCGTGGAGGTGTTTATGACCCTGACCTGAAGGGCCGCTGGGACGTGAAAAGCAATGTGGTTGCCCGTCGATACATGCCCGGCCACGCGCTCCTCTTGATATGAGATTTTGAGCTTGCCGGCAGGCAGGATGACTGTGGTCTCGCCGGGAATCATAAGGGTGCCGTAGTGGTCGGCCCTCGCTCTCGTGGTGAAGAACCAATAGGCGGCGATAGCGGGAATCGACAGCGGGATGGCCACGACGCAGATCTTCAAGAGCAAGTCCATCACGCGCAAGAGCATAAGCGCCCGAGCCGCCTAAACGCTGCGTGATCTGTCCTGTCAGAGAAGTGCTGGTGTTTGGCCCGCTGCGCGGCCTAGCGATCGAAGGCGTGCCCGCGCGCCGTCCTCGATCGCAGCGAGGATGAGGGCGTCAACCCCACTGACACGTTGTGGGCATCAGGCGTTGGCGGGACGCCTGCGACGGTTGTTCGAGCGGCGCCGTCGGGACTGCTCGGGCTTGGCAGGCGCAGGACGACTGGGGGCCGCCGGCACGATCGGCTTGCCGAAGGTGCGCTCACCCGGCGCGATCTCGTGCAGCACTGGGTGCGACGGGCCGTTGAAGCGAGTAATCGTCGGCTTCACGCCCGCTTTGCGGGTCAGCTGCCGGACATCGGACACCTGGTCGTCGAGCATGAGCGTGACGACGGTGCCCTCGTTACCCGCGCGCGCCGTCCTCCCGGACCGGTGCAGATATGCCTTGTGTTCCACCGGCGGATCCGCGTGTACCACCAGGCTCACTTCGTCGACGTGGATGCCGCGCGCGGCGATATCCGTCGCCACCAACACCGAAGCGGAACCATCAGAGAAGGCAGCAAGATTGCGTGTGCGGGCGTTCTGCGACAGGTTCCCATGCAACTCGACTGCGGGTACACCACGCGAGTTCAGCTGCCGGGCAAGGTTCTTGGCACCGTACTTGGTGCGGGCGAAGACGATCGTCCGGCCCGGCGATGCGGCGAGGTCAGCCAGCACGTTGATACGCGAGCCCTTCTCCACATGCAGGACGTGATGCTCCATCGCGGTCACCGGCGACTGAGCCGAGTCGACGCTGTGCTCGACTGGATTGTTCAGATACCGCTTGACGAGAACGTCGACGCCTCGATCAAGCGTGGCGGAGAACAACATTCGCTGTCCGTTGCGGGGTGTCTTGTCCAGCAGCCGCTTGACCGGAGGCAGGAATCCGAGGTCGGCCATGTGGTCGGCCTCGTCGAGCACGGTGATCTCGACCGCGGACAGGTCGGCATGTCCGGCCTGCAAATGGTCTTCGAGCCTGCCTGGGCAAGCGATGACGATGTCGACACCGGCGCGCAGCTTGTCGATCTGCGGTTGATGCCCAACGCCGCCGAACACGACGACGGAGCGCAGATTCATTGCCTCAGCCAGCGGGGCCAGCGACGCCTGGATCTGGGCGACGAGCTCGCGGGTCGGCGCAAGAATGAGTGCGCGCGGACGGCCGGGTGCCCGTTTCGTCTGGCTCGCTGTGAGTCTCGTCACCATGGGCAACAGAAACGCGTAGGTCTTGCCGGATCCCGTCCGGCCACGCCCGAGTACGTCGCGGCCTGCCAACGAATCAGGCAGCGTCGCGGCCTGAATGGGAAACGGTCTCTCGATGCCGTTGGCAGCGAGAACGGAAACCACAGCCTGAGGCAGGCCGAGGTCGGCGAAGGTGGGCACGGTTGAGCCACCAGGGATTTGAACAGACAAAGTTAAAGCTCCGAAAAGTATGAGTGTGGTCGTCCTGCCCGGCGCGGGTGATCCCCGCGGCGCTCGGTATGACGATCGAGAAGCGACAAAAGGCAGAACAGACGATGTCGCTGCACCCAGTCTACAACTAGTGCCGCGAATCCCGGTAATCGCTCACGGCAGCAGGGCGTGCAGTTCCTCGACGTATCGCAACGTTTCGGCGCGATCACCCGACAGCGGCTGCAGCAGCAGCGTGGTGGTCCCCGCCTCGGCGAATGCGGCGAGCCGCTCCTTGACGTAACCACGCGGGCCCACCAGGGATACGGCCCGCACCAACTCGTCGGGGACTGCCGCGATGGCTTCGGACTTCTTGCCCGCGAGGTACAGATCCTGGATGTCGTTGGCAACGTCGCCGTAGCCGTAGCGCGTCGCCAGGTTGTGGTAGAAGTTCTTGCCGCGTGCGCCCATGCCGCCGATGTACAGCGCCAGTTGCGGTTTCGTCCATGCCAGTCGGTCGTCGACGTCGTCGCCGATCGCCAGGGGCGCGCTGACTGTGACATCCAGCGGGCCCAGCGCAGGATCGCGCTTCGCGAAACCTGCGCGCAGGGCGTCGCCCCACACATCGTCGGATTTCTCCGGAAGGAAGAACACTGGCTGCCAGCCTTCGGCGATCTCGGCCGTGAGTTCGACGTTCTTCGGGCCGAGCGCCGCGATGTTGATCGGAATACGATCGCGCACAGGGTGATTGATCAACTGCAAAGGCTTGCCAAGGCCGGTGCCCCGATCGGCGGGCAATGGAATCTGGTAGTACTTGCCGTCGTGGGTCACCCGTTCGCGGCGCCAGACCTGTCTGCAGATGTCGATGACTTCGCGGGTGCGGCCCAGCGGCGCGTCGAAGGGCACGCCGTGAAAGCCCTCCATCACCTGGGGGCCGGACGTGCCAATGCCCAACCGAAACCGACCGTCGGACACGTAGTCCAGCCCGGCGGCCGTCATCGCAAGCAGCGTTGGCGTGCGGATGTAGATCGGGACGACGCCCGTGGCCAGTTCCATACGCGATGTCTTGGCTGCCAGGAAGCCGAGCTGGCTGATCGCGTCGTAGGAGTAGGCCTCGGCCACGAACGCGACGTCGACCCCGACCTTCTCGAGTTCGACGATCTGGTCGACGGCCTCCAGGAAGCCGCCCGCGTAGTTGAGGAAAATCCCGGTGCGCATCGAGGACATGTGAGAGTTATACACCCAACCGGTTGGTTGGCCACGCTCAGGGCTTCAAGAGTGCGATGACTTTGTTCTCGAGTTCCACCGGATTGTCAGCGAACGGGTCCATCGTCGTGGCCCTGGGCAGCGCGATCTCGGGGTCGGCGAAGTCGCGATAGGCCTTGTCGCCGGTGAGCATGTGCAGGAAGTATCCGGTCATCAGCGCACGCACGATCTTCTGCGTGCCGCGATTGGCACCCGGCAGTCCTACGATCTTCGCCAGCCGGCGTCCCTCGACGAGCCCACCGGCCTTCACCTTGCTCACCGCGCGCAATGTGCCGCTCTGCCATACCCGTGCGAGCTCAACAGCATTCGAACGCAACGACATCGGGTCACCGGGATCGGAGAGGATCAGGCCAGGAACCTTCAGTGTCGACGCCGGCTCTTCGGCGCGAGGCTTGGTGATTGTCGGGAACGCCGCCACGACGGCCTTCAGCCGGCTTGGCATTCCCGCCGCCGCGAACACCGCCGCAGACCCGCCGAACCCGTGCCCGGCCACTCCGAGCTTCGTGGGGTGCACGCTGATCTTTCCCGGCCCCAACCGGACGCCGGCGATGATGTCGAGCGTCGTGCCCAGGTCGTAAGAGAGATTGAGCACCGACGGCGCCAGGCTGGTCTCGGTGGCCGGCGCCGCGGCGACAATGCCCCAGGACGCCAGATGTTCGAGCGTTCCGTGGTAACGGTCGTCACTTGCGAGCCAATCGTGACCGAAAGCGACACCGGCGAGGTTCATCCCCGACTCCGGGGTGAAGACGACGCCGCGCAGTCCGGCAAATGCCAGGTCACCGCGCAAAACGCGATGTGGGCCGCGACGCTTCAACGCATTGAAGAGCTTCGCTGTCCGCGCCACCAGACGACCGTAGCGCAGGTGGTTCACTGTCGCTCTTGCACTACCCTGAAAGGCTATGTGCGGAATCGTCGGCTATGTCGGGCAGCGTCCTGCCTGCGACATTGTCGTCGACGCGTTGCGGAGGATGGAGTACCGGGGATACGACTCGTCGGGTGTTGCGCTGCTCGACGGCAAAGGCGGTCTCACTGTGCGCCGTCGTGCGGGGCGGCTCGCCAACCTCGAGGCCGCGCTCGCCGAATCCGAAGCAGGCGCCCTGGCCGGCAGCACCGGCCTCGGCCACACCCGCTGGGCCACCCACGGCAGGCCCACCGATCGCAACGCCCACCCGCATCGTGACACCGCCGAAAAGATCGCGGTCGTCCACAACGGTATCATCGAGAACTACGCCGTCATGCGCGCCGAACTGGAGGCCGCGGGTGTCGAGTTCGCCAGCGACACCGACACCGAGGTCGCCGTCCACCTGGTCGCCCGCGAGTACCGCGAAGGTGAGAACGCAGGCGACTTCCCGGCCGCCGTGCTTTCCGTCCTGCGCCGGCTCGAGGGCCACTTCACTCTGGTGTTCGCCAACGCCGACGTTCCAGGCACGATCGTCGCGGCCCGGCGTTCAACGCCGTTGGTAGTGGGTGTCGGCGACGGCGAGATGTTCATCGGTTCGGATGTCGCGGCATTCATCGAATACACCCGCGATGCCGTCGAACTGGGCCAGGACCAGGCAGTCGTCGTCACTGCCGACGGGTACCGCATCACCGACTTCAACGGCGACGACGACTCCGCGAACGCTCGGGAATTCCACATCGACTGGGACATCTCGGCCGCCGAAAAGGGCGGTTACGAGTACTTCATGCTCAAGGAGATCGCCGAACAACCGACCGCGGTCTCCGATACGCTGCTCGGCCACTTCGCCGACAGCCGCGTCGTGCTCGACGAACAGCGTCTGTCCGATCAGGAGTTGCGCGAGATCGACAAGGTGTTCATCGTCGCCTGCGGTACCGCATACCACTCCGGACTATTGGCCAAGTATGCGATCGAACACTGGACCCGGCTGCCTGTTGAGGTCGAGTTGGCGAGTGAATTCCGTTACCGCGATTCGGTTCTCGACCGTCACACGCTGGTAGTGGCGATCTCGCAGTCCGGCGAGACGGCCGACACGCTGGAAGCGGTTCGGCACGCCAAGGAGCAGAAGGCCAAGGTGCTGGCCATCTGCAACACAAACGGCTCACAGATCCCTCGGGAGTGCGACGCGGTCCTCTATACCCGCGCGGGGCCCGAGATCGGCGTGGCGTCGACCAAGACGTTCCTCGCTCAGATCACCGCCAATTACCTTGTCGGACTGGCGCTTGCGCAGGCTCGTGGCACAAAGTACCCCGAAGAGGTCGAACGGGAATTCCGCGACCTCGAGGCCATGCCCGATCTCGTCGCGCGCGTGCTCGACAGCGTCGAGCCGGTATTCGAGCTGGCGCGGCGCTTCGCCGAGTCGCAGACGGTGTTGTTCCTGGGCCGCCACGTCGGCTACCCGGTGGCACTCGAGGGTGCCCTCAAACTCAAGGAATTGGCGTATATGCACGCCGAAGGCTTCGCCGCCGGCGAGCTCAAGCACGGCCCGATCGCGCTGATCGAAGACGACCTGCCGGTCATCGTGGTGATGCCGTCGCCAAAGAACTCGCCGACGCTGCACGCCAAGCTCCTCTCCAACATCAGGGAGATCCAGGCCCGCGGAGCGGTCACGATCGTCATCGCAGAAGAGGGCGACGAGACCGTCGGGTCGTATGCCGACCATCTGATCGAGATCCCTGCGGTGTCAACGCTTTTCCAGCCGCTACTGTCGACCATTCCACTGCAGGTGTTCGCCGCGGGTGTGGCGCAGGCCCGTGGTTACGACGTCGACAAGCCACGCAACCTGGCCAAGTCCGTCACCGTCGAGTAGTGCCGACCGCCAGGGTTGGGCACTTCCGCAGCGATGCGGCCCGTGCACACTTCCTCGCGACCTATGAGCAGTGCCTGACCGACCTTCCTCCGTACGACCAGATGTTCGACATCACAACCAGTTTCGGCACTGTCCGGGTGTACCGGTTCCCAGGTCCCGAGGGGCGACCGGTTGTGCTGCTGCCAGGCCGCAACGCGTCCACCCCGATGTGGGGAGCCAACCTTCCCGGTCTGCTGGCCCACCGCACCGTCTTCGTCGTCGATCTCCTGGGTGAGCCGGGCCTGTCAGTGCAGAAGCGCGAAATCGGCGGTGCCGAAGACCAAGCGCAATGGTTCGACGAGATGCTGGCAGGGCTGGAATTGACGGCGCCGCACTTGATGGGGGTGTCCTTCGGAGGGTGGTCAGCCACCAACTACGCGCTCCGCAGGCCGGGCCGGGTGACGTCGCTCACGCTGCTCGACCCGGTGATGACGTTCGCGCCGATCCCGATCCGGACAATGCTGATGATTATTCCGATGGTCTTACCCGCCGCCGTGCCCGAGGCGCTGCGGCGCGGGGTGCTGAAGTGGATCGCCGGCGGGACCGAGGTCGACGATTCCGTTCCGGTGGCGGCTCTGATCGCTTCGGGAACCAGAGATTTCGCGTTGCGCCAGCCTGCGCCGACACTGTTCACCGCCGAGCAACTGCGGTCGCTCGATATCCCGGTCCTGGCATTCATCGCGGGCCGCAGCGTGATCCACGACGCCGAGCGTGCCGCCGCCACCGCGCGGAAACTGTTGCCGCGCAGCCAGGTCGAATTGTGGCCTGAAGCGTCGCACGCGATCAACGGCGAGTATCCCGAAAAGATCGCCGAGACGGCTGCGGCCTTCTGGGCTGAGGCCGACGCCTAGCCCGGCGGCGATCAACGCGACGCCCGCCCACACTGCGGGATCCGGGAGTGTCCCGGTGACCGGTACCCCGATCGCCGCGGCGGCAATCGGCGCCATACCGGTCAGCAGGCCGGCGCGCCCTGTACCGAGCGAGTGCACACACGAGTACCAGAGGATGAACGCCAGCGCCGTCACCCCCACGGCGAGATATCCGATCGCGAGGAAGTCGCCGGCATCGAAAGTGGTTGCCGCCGAGATGCCTTCGATACGAAGGGCGAGGACGGCGAACATCACCGCGGCGATCCACGTCGTGTGCACCGACACGCCCACCGCCCCGAGCCTGCCCAGCACGGGTATGGCGAGCAACGTGAATCCGGCTTCGCACACGAAGACCGTCACCGCCCAGGCCAGCCCCACCGCATCTGCCCGGCCGAAACCCTCGACCACGACCGCGCCCGCACTGACCACGACCGCGGCCGCCAGCACCCGGGCCCGCGGGCTGCGCCCCTCGAGTAGAGGTCCGATCGCGGCCAGCGCCACCGGTACGCAGGCGACTCCGACCGCGAGCACTGCCGGCTCAGCGTGACGCGACCCGTGCACCAAGGCGACGTTGAACACGACCAGCCCGCTGATGGCGACGCCGACGAGCCAGAGCCACTCTGTGCTGCGCGGCCGGTGCAATGTGCGTCCCGTCATGCGGGTCCATACGACGAGCAGTGCGCACGCGGCGGCGTAGCGCAGTGCCTGCGCGGTGTGCAGCGGCGCGTCGGCGAGCATGCCGGATACAGCGACGCTGCCGCCGACGAAGGTCATTCCGAGCGCGCCCGAGATGCCGGCGCGGGAGGTGCTGGACATACGCCCATCGTTGCCACAATATGGTCCGATAAATAGGACCAAAGAAGGCCGAAGTTAGTGGACCAAGACGGACGCGGTGCGGACTTCCTCCTCCTCGACGCCACGTCCGCCCCGGCCCGCGGCCTGACGGACTGGCTGGTGGGTGAGTTGCGCGCCGCCATCGACGACGGTCGGCTCGGGCCGGGAGCCCGGTTGCCCGCCAGCCGTGCCCTGGCCGCCGATCTCGCGGTGTCCCGAGGAGTCGTCGTCGAGGCGTACCGGCGGCTGACCGACGAGGGTCTGGTCGGTGGGCGCGGTGGTGGCGGGACGACGGTGCTGCACCGGCCCGCCCAGGTGCCGCGGTCACCTCGTCAGTCCGCCATGCCGGCCGGCGGACCGCCACGCCTGCCGCGTCCCCGACTGCCCATCGGTGAGGGCTTCGACCTGTCACCGGGCGTGCCCGATCTGTCGGCTTTCCCCCGGAACCTATGGCTTCGCACGGAGCGTGCGGTGCTGACCGAGACTCCGCCCGAGGAACTCGGCTATGGCGATCCGCGCGGGCACCCGCGGTTGCGTGCGGCTCTCGCGCCCTGGCTCGCCCGCACCCGCGGGCTGCGGGCCGGACCCGACGACATCATCGTCGTCTCGGGTGTGGCCCAGGCAATGGCACTGCTGGCGCAACAACTGCGCCGTGACGGCTACGACTCGGTCGCGGTGGAGGATCCCGGATCACGCGGCGCCGTAGACGAGTTGGAGTACTGGGGACTCGAGACCATCCCCGTTCCGGTCGACGAAGACGGAATTCGCGTCGACGCGTTGGCGGACACGGACGCTCGCGCCGCCTTCCTCACGCCGGCGCACCAGTTTCCGACGGGCGTGGTGCTGGCACCACGTCGGCGCCGCGAGCTACTCGGCTGGGCGGTCGATGCCGAACTGATCATCGAGGACGACTACGACGCTGAATACCGCTACGACCGCGCACCGGTTCCCGCCTTACAAGCCGCCGCACCGGACCGTATCGCCTTCGCCGGAAGCACATCGAAAACACTGGCCCCCGCGTTGCGGTTGGGCTGGCTGATCCCACCGCGCAATCGCTACGAAGACTTGGTCGCGGCAAAACACGCAAGCGATCTGGGCAGCCCGACTGTGCCGCAGCTGGTGCTGGCCCGGCTGCTGGAAAGCGGGGAGTACGACCGGCATACCCGGTTGGTTCGAGTCAGACATCGGGCCCGCCGCGATGCTTTCGTGGAGTCGCTCGTCGCAGCGATACCGGGCGCCGGGGTGACGGGAGTTGCCGCCGGATTGCATGTGCTCGTCACGCTGCCAGACCCCGAGGTCGACGACGCGGCGGTGGCCGACGAGCTGCGTGATGCCGGCGTTCTGGTGCATCCGCTGTCGTGGCACTGTCGGCGGTCCGGACCGCCGGGGCTGGTTATCGGCTACGCGGCGCATACGCCGGACCGCCTGCGGCAGGCGGCGTCGACAATCGGCCGCGTGGCGCGTCGCCGGAGCTAGCCAGGGACCTGAAACCGCGACGGATGGCCCGGTTGGGCACGTAACGTGGGCGGCGATGCGGCACTACTACACCGCCGACCAAATTCGTGAGGCAGAAGCGCCGCTGTTGGCGAGCCTCCCTGACGGTGCCTTGATGCGCCGCGCCGCCCATGGCCTGGCCACCTCGATCGCGCGTGAACTCACCCTGCTCACCGGCGGCATCGCCGGCCGCCTCGTCTGCGCGGTCGTCGGCTCCGGCGACAACGGTGGCGACGCGCTTTGGGCGGCAACCTTCCTGCGTCGTCGCGGGGCGTCGGCCGCCGCGGTCCTCCTCAATCCGGAACGCACGCACGGCAAGGCGCTGGCGGCGTTCCGCAAGGCCGGTGGACGGGTCGTCGAAACCGTTCCGGCAGCAACCGATCTGGTGATCGACGGCGTCGTCGGGATCTCGGGCTCCGGGCCGCTGCGGACGAATGCGGCCGGCGTGTTCGAAGGCGTGACCGTACCCGTGGTCGCTGTCGACATCCCGAGTGGTATCGACGTGCACACGGGTGCCGCGGAGGGCCCGCATGTGCACGCCGCGTCGACCGTGACTTTCGGCGGGTTCAAACCGGTTCATGCTCTTGGCGATTGCGGCCGGGTCGAGCTGGTCGACATCGGGCTGGACCTGCCGGCATCCGACCTACTCGGACTGGAGGCCGCTGATGCCGCCGCGCTTTGGCCCATTCCCGGACCGAAGGACGATAAGTATACCCAAGGCGTGACCGGTGTTCTCGCGGGTTCGGCCACCTACCCGGGTGCGGCCGTCCTGTGCGCCGGGGCGGCGGTCGCCGCGACGTCGGGCATGGTGCGGTACGCGGGAAGCGCTGCGCAGCAGGTCCTTTCACAGTGGCCGGAAGTCATCGCCACCCCGAACGTCTCCGCCACCGGACGCGTGCAGGCGTGGGTGGTGGGGCCTGGTCTGGGAACCGACGAAACCGGTGCGGCGGCGCTGTGGTTCGCACTGGAGTCCGACCTGCCTGTGATCGTCGACGCCGATGGGCTGACCATCCTCGCTGCCCATCCGGACCTGGTGGTCGACCGCGCCGCGCCGACAGTGTTGACGCCTCATGCGGGGGAATTCGAAAGGCTTGCCGGCTCGCCACCGGGTGAAGATCGGGTTGGCGCGACTCGCAAGCTCGCCGAGCGCCTCGGTGTCACCGTGCTGCTGAAAGGCAACGTCACCGTCATCGCTGAACCCAGTGGCCTGGCGTACCTCAACTCCGCGGGCCAATCATGGGCGGCGACAGCGGGTTCGGGCGACGTGCTGTCCGGCATCGTCGGCGCGCTGCTTGCGGCGGGACTACAGCCTGCCGAGGCGGCGGCCGCGGCCGCGTACGTCCACGCCCGAGCCGCCAACCTGTCTGCCGTCGACCCCGGGCCACGCCCGGCACCGACCTCAGCATCACGCATCCTTGCCCACGTCCGGGCCGCCATCGCGTCTCTCTAACGGAAGGACTTGCCATGTCGCACAAGCACACTCACGCACGCGGAGGACAGATCACCCCGGCTTACACCTGCCGCATGGAGATGGCGCCCATCCCCTCGCTGCGGTTACCGGACGAGGCGATGGAACCCGATGCCGCATACCGGTTCATCCACGACGAGCTCATGCTCGACGGCAGCTCACGCCTCAACCTCGCGACCTTCGTCACCACCTGGATGGACCCCCAGGCCGAACGCCTGATGGCCGAGACGTTCGACAAGAACATGATCGACAAGGACGAGTACCCCGCGACGGCCGCCATCGAGCAGCGCTGCGTCTGCATGGTGGCCGACCTGTTCCACGCCGAGGACCTGCGCGACGACGACCCGAACAGCGCCGTCGGCGTCTCCACCATCGGCTCCAGCGAGGCCGTGATGCTCGCAGGCCTGGCGATGAAGTGGCGCTGGCGGGAGAAAACGGGCAAGGACTGGAAGGGCCGGACCCCGAACCTGGTGATGGGCGCCAACGTTCAGGTGGTGTGGGAGAAGTTCTGCCGATACTTCGACGTCGAACCGCGGTATCTGCCGATGGCCGAGGACCGCTACACCATCACCCCCGAGCAGGTGCTCGAGAACATCGATGAGGACACCATCGGCGTCGTGGCCATCCTCGGCACCACCTACACCGGCGAACTGGAGCCGATCGGTGAGATCTGCGCCGCACTGGACAAGCTGGCTGCCGACGGCGGAGTGGATGTCCCGGTGCACGTCGACGCGGCCAGCGGCGGCTTCGTCGTGCCGTTCCTGCACCCCCATCTGATTTGGGACTTCCGGTTGCCGCGCGTGGTCTCGATCAACGTCAGCGGTCACAAGTACGGGCTGACCTATCCCGGCATCGGGTTCGTGGTCTGGCGCAGCGCGGAGTATCTGCCCGAAGATCTCGTCTTCCGGGTCAACTACCTCGGCGGCGACATGCCGACGTTCACGCTGAACTTCTCCCGGCCCGGTAATCAGGTGGTCGGCCAGTACTACAACTTCCTACGTCTCGGCCGCGGCGGCTACGCCAAGGTGATGCAGTGTCTGTCGTCGACCGCACGCTGGCTCGGCGATCAGCTCAAAGACAGTGAGCATTTCGAGGTTGCGGCGGACGGCTCGGCCATCCCGGTGGTCAGCTTCCGGCTCAAGGGCGATTTCGGCTACACCGAGTTCGATGTGTCGCACGCCTTGCGTTCCTACGGCTGGCAGGTGCCCGCGTACACCATGCCGGAGGGCGCCGAGGACATCACGATGTTGCGCATCGTGGTCCGCGAGGGGTTCTCCGCCGACCTGGCCAGGGCGCTGCACGATGACATCAACACCGTGCTGTCACACCTCGATGCGCTGAAGCCGCAGGGCCATTTCAATCAGATCGAGCCCTTCGCGCACTGAATGTGCGCCACGGCACACTTTGCTGGGCGTGTGGCGAAGGCGTAGGGCACATGGTTTGGCCTGTCTGGGACAATCGGCCGTGGTGATATGACCATGCAGACGAGCAGCACAACAACGCCGGCAACCGCCACCTCGCGGACGCCCGAGGCGGTCATCGACCTCGACGCCGTGGCACACAACGTGGGTGTGCTGCGCGAACGCGCGGGTTCCGCGCAGGTGATGGCCGTCGTCAAGGCCGACGGGTATGGCCATGGCGCGACGCAGACCGGCGGCGCGGCCCTGGCTGCGGGCGCGGCGGAATTGGGCGTCGCCACCATCGAGGAGGCCCTCAGGCTGCGCCGTGACGGCATCACCGCTCCGGTGCTGGCATGGTTGCACCCTCCCGGTACTGATTTCGCACCCGCGCTCGAAGCCGACGTCCAGATCGCCGTGTCGTCGCTGTACCAGATCGGCGAACTCCGTGACGCGGCTGAGCGCACGGGCCGTACCGCGAAGGTCACCGTCAAGGTCGACACCGGCCTGAATCGCAACGGCGTGGGCCCTGACGAATACCCGGCGATGCTGACCGCTCTCAAGCGCGCGCTCGCAGAAGACGCGTTCATGTTGCGCGGTCTGATGTCGCATCTGGTGCACGGTGACGTTCCCGACCACCCGCTCAACGACATTCAGGCGCGACGGGTAAAAGACATGTTCGACCTGGCCCGCAACGAGGGTCTGCGCTACGAGGTTGTCCACCTGAGTAATTCGCCGTCGGCTCTGACGCGGCCGGACCTCGGCTTCGACATGGTGCGGCCCGGTATAGCGGTATATGGGCAGACCCCGATCCCCGAGCGTGGCGACATGGGGCTCAAGCCCGCAATGACGCTGAAATGCCCTGTGGCGCTTCTTCGGTCGGTGCGGGCTGGTGAGGGGGTGTCCTATGGCCACACATGGATCGCAGAACGTGACACCACGCTGGCGCTACTTCCCATCGGCTACGCCGACGGTGTATTCCGCAACCTCAGCGGCCGCATCGACGTGTTGATCAACGGCAGGCTGCGCCGCAGCGTCGGGCGCGTCTGCATGGACCAACTCGTGGTCGACGTGGGTGTCGACGGCGACGTCTCCGAGGGCGATGACGCGATCCTGTTCGGCCCCGGCACCGATTGCGAGCCCACTGCGCAGGACTGGGCCGAACTGCTCGGCACCATCAACTACGAGGTCGTCACAAGCCCCCGCGGCCGCGTCGTCCGGACCTACCTGGGAACGCAACGTTGAGCGATTCGGGTGCCCGCTGGCTGGCGGGTGCGGCAGGCGTAACCGCGGTCGGCTCTGCCACTGCGGTTTCTGTCGCGCGGTCCCTACGTCGACGCGTCAGCAGCGATGACCCCTACGAATTCGAAGATTTCGGTCTTCTCGACGCTGACCGCAGCGTTGTCGTCACGACGCCGGACGGTGTCGACTTGGCTGTCCGCGAAGTGGGGGATTCCGACGCCCCACTGACGGTGGTTTTCGCCCACGGATTCTGTCTTCGCATGGGCGCGTTTCATTTTCAGCGTGCCCGGTTGACCGAAGAGTGGGGCTCGCAGGTTCGGATGGTGTTCTACGACCAGCGTGGACACGGCCAGTCCGGTCAGGCGCCACCTGACACGTACAACGTGGCGCAACTGGGCAGAGACCTGGAGACGGTGTTGGCCGTGATGGCTCCGCGTGGGCCCGTCGTGCTCGTCGGCCATTCGATGGGCGGTATGACCGTCCTGTCGCACGCCAGGCAGTTCCCGCAGCGATATCCCACACGAATTGTCGGCGCAGCGCTCATTGCGTCTGCCGCCGAAGGGGTTTCACGGTCCCCCCTGGGGGAGATCCTGAAGAACCCCGCGCTGGAGGCGGTCCGCTTCGCGGTCCGGTACGCACCCAAGACCGTGCACCGCACCCGCGGTGCCGCCAAGTCGGTGATTGCGCCGATCCTGCGTGCGGCGTCCTACGGTGATGTGAAGGTCAGCCGCAGCGTCGTCGAATTCTCCGAAAAGATGATGCACGACACTCCGATCGAGACACTCGTCGAATTTCTGCACGCCCTCGAAGTGCACGACGAAACCGAGGGGCTGGCTACCCTGGCGAAGGTACCGACGCTGATCGCGTGTGGCGACGAAGACCTGCTCACCCCGATGAACTATTCGCAGGACATGGCGGATGCCCTCTCCAAGTCCGAACTCGTGATCGTCGAGGGCGCAGGCCATCTCGTTGAACTCGAACAGCCCGAGGTCATCGACGACGCGCTTGTCCGGCTCGTGGAACGCGCCACCCCCTCCAAACTCGTCGCCCTTACCCGCCGCGTCAGGGACCGGGTTCGGCACAATGGCTGAGCGTGCCGCCGGGACGGCGGAGTTGCCGACGGCCGAGGACACGCTCGCTCTCGGCGCGCGGCTGGGAAGGGAGCTGCGCGCAGGCGACGTCGTCGTGCTCTCCGGCCCACTCGGTGCTGGAAAGACCGTGCTGGCCAAGGGAATTGCGCGGGCAATGGATGTCGATGGCCCGGTTGTCTCACCGACGTTCGTATTGGCCCGTGTGCACCGTGCGCGCAAGGCCGACGCCCCGGCGATGATTCACGTCGACCTGTACCGGCTGCTCGACGACAGTTCGGTCGACCTGCTCGCCGAACTCGACTCGCTTGATCTGGACACCGATCTCGAGGATGCGGTCGTCGTCGTGGAGTGGGGTGAAGGACTGGCCGAACGGCTATCCGACAGCCACCTCGACATCCGGCTCGAACGCGGCACCGAGACTGAGGTGCGTACAGCGATGTGGCAGTGGAGCGCACCGTGAGCAGTCTGATCCTGGCCATCGACACCGCCACGCCTGCGGTCACCGCCGGGGTGGTGCGCCGTGACGGCGACGCGATCGAGGTGCTGGCGCAACGGGTCACGATCGACGCCCGCGCGCACGCCGAGCAGCTGACACCCAACGCCGTTGAAGCGCTCGGCGATGCGGGCGTGGGCTTCGAGGATCTCGAGGCGGTCGTCGTGGGCTGCGGGCCCGGACCGTTCACCGGTCTACGCGTCGGAATGGCCACCGCCGCGGCGTACGGGCATGCACTGGGCGTGCCGGTGCATGGGGTGTGCAGCCTGGACGCCATCGGCATTGAGGCCGGTGGACACCTGCTCGTGGTCACCGACGCGCGCAGGCGCGAGGTGTATTGGGCGCGTTACCGGGACGGGGTGCGCATCGAGGGACCGGCCGTTGCCGCGCCTGCCGACGTGCCCGGTGCGGACGAGGCGCTCGCGCAGCCGCCCCGGTATCCGACCGCGGCGGGTCTGGTGCGTGCGGTCGCCGACTGGACGTCGCCACCGGCGGCCCTGGTGCCGCTGTATTTGCGCCGCCCCGATGCCAAGACACTGGCCGAACGGGCGGCCCGATGACCGTCATCTACGGAAAGTTGAAACCGGCTGATGCCGCAAGATGTGCCGAGCTGGAGTCCCAATTGTTCGAGGGGGACGACCCGTGGCCAGAGCGCGCGTTCCTCGCCGAGCTCAATGCCAAGCACATCCACTATGTCGCGGCGCGTAACGAGGAGAAGCTGATCGGCTATGCCGGGATCGCGCGCCTGGGCCGAGTGCGCCCCTTCGAGTACGAGATCCACACCATTGGCGTCGATCCGGTGTACCAAGGTCAGGGTATCGGTCGGCGTCTGGTGAGCCAGATCCTCGAATTAGCCTCCGGCAGCGTGGTTTTCCTTGAGGTCCGCACCGACAATGTGCCGGCGATCAGCCTCTACGAAAGCTTCGGCTTCGTCAACGTCGGCCTGCGCAGGCGCTATTACCGCGCCAGCGGGGCCGACGCCTATACGATGCGGCGAGACCCATCATGACGATCATCCTGGCCATCGAGAGCTCCTGCGACGAAACCGGCGTCGGCATCGCCGAACTCGGCGCGGACGGCTCGGTGACGCTGCTGGCCGACGAGGTGGCCTCCAGCGTCGACGAGCATGCCCGCTTCGGCGGCGTGGTTCCCGAGATCGCGTCGCGAGCCCATCTGGAGGCGCTGGGGCCGACGATGCGCCGTGCATTGGGGACCGCGGGCGTCGTCAAGCCGGACATCGTTGCGGCAACCATCGGACCGGGCCTTGCCGGAGCGTTGTTGGTGGGAGTCGCTGCGGCCAAGGCATATTCGGCCGCGTGGCAGGTGCCGTTCTACGCCGTCAACCACCTCGGTGGCCACCTGGCCGCCGACGTCTTCGATCACGGCCCGCTGCCCGAGAGCGTGGGCCTGTTGGTGTCGGGCGGCCATACCAACCTGCTGCACGTGCGATCGCTGGGCGAACCGATCGTCGAACTCGGCAGCACCGTCGACGACGCCGCGGGGGAGGCGTACGACAAAGTGGCGCGCCTGTTGGGCCTCGGGTACCCCGGCGGCAAAGTGCTCGACGACCTCGCCCGCACCGGAGACCGGGACGCGATTGTCTTCCCGCGAGGCATGACCGGCCCGCGAGACGACCGGTTTGCGTTCAGCTTCTCCGGGCTCAAGACGGCTGTCGCTCGATACGTCGAGAGCCACCCGGAGGCTTTGCAGGCCGACGTCGCCGCCGGTTTCCAGGAAGCGGTCGCCGACGTGCTGACGCTGAAAGCGGTGCGGGCGGCGAAAGAGCTGAACGTCTCGACGCTGTTGATTGCCGGTGGGGTGGCCGCCAATTCGCGGCTGCGTGAACTCGCCGAGCAGCGCTGCGCTGAGAACGGGCTGACGCTACGCATCCCGCGGCCACGGTTGTGTACCGACAACGGGGCGATGATCGCGTCATTCGCGGCTCATCTGATCGCCGCGGGTGCGGCGCCGTCGCCGCTGGATGCGGCAAGCGATCCGGGTCTTCCGGTGGTGAAGGGACAGGTTGCGTGAGCGACAAGCTGGACATCGTCGAATTGCTTTACCGCTACGCGGAATTGATCGATGCGGGCGACTTCGACGGCGTCGGCGCGCTGCTGTCGAAGGCCTCGTTCGGAGGCACTGGGCCACAGGGCGTCTCCGGTGCCGAGAACATCGCCAAATTGTTCGCCGCGACCACCCGCCGATATCCCGACCACGGCAACACGCCGCGGACACGTCACCTCGTGCTCAACCCCATCGTCGAGCTCAACGGCGACACTGCGGTTTCACGCTCCACCTTCTGCGTCGTGCAGGACACCCAGTCCGTGCCGATCCAGCCAATCGTCGTCGGACGGTATTTCGACACTTTCGGCCGTGACGCCGACGGCTGGCATTTCACCGAGCGCAAGGTGGAGATCCAGATGCTCGGCAATGTGTCCGATCACTTGATGGTCGATCCGACGTCGTTCTAGCGGTCGGTGCGGCAGACTGCCTGCGTGCACTACGACCTGCGTCTGAGGCCCGCGCAACCGACGACCCCTGCGCCCGATGCGTTCACGATCCACCGGCGCGAGGTACCGGCGACGGAGGGCCGCGACGGGCTGACGCTCGCGTTTGTCCAGGAAGGCCGCGGTGGATACCCGCTACTGCTGATACACGGCTACCCGGAGTCCAAGCGCATCTGGTGGCGCAACGTCGCCCCGCTGGCACAGGCGGGCTACGAAGTGATCGCGCCGGATCTGCGCGGATACGGCGACTCGGACCCGTCGAGTCAGGACGTGTACGACCTGGCGGCCTGGGCCCGGGATCTGTACCTGCTCGTCCACGACGTTCTCGGACACGACCGATGCGGGGTCGTCGCCGGTGATCTGGGTGCTGCGATCGCCGTCGACCTGCTGCACCGGTACCCGGGTTTCGTCGAAAAGCTGGTGTTCTTCGACTCCGTGCCGCCGTTCGTCTTCGACGACTACGTGGCGGCAGGCATCGACGTTGCCTCCATACGAGGACTTGGCGACGGGCCCACCGCCGACTACCGCTACCGGCAGGGCATGACGCCTGACGAGCTGGCCGCTGAACTCGACACCGTCGAGAAGCGCCGCCGCTATATTGCCGAGTTCTACGGGCACCGGTTGTGGGCGTCGCCGGGCACGTTCAGCGCGGCCGATGTCGACTTCATGACCGAGGCGTTCAGCGAGGAGTCGCAACTGCGGGCGGGCTGGGCGTGCTATCAGCTCATTCACGGTCGGCGGGTGGTGAGCGAGGCGCCGATTGTGGATCGCAAGGTCGACATCCCGACCCTCATCCTCTACGGCATGGACGATCAGGTGATCGGTCCGGACTTTCTGCACACCTGCGAGGTGGCTTTCACCAACCGGGCGGGTCCGGTCGTGGTTCCGGGGGCGGGCCACTTCCTGCAGTGGGAGCGTGCGGACATCCTCAATCCGCTGGTGATCGCCTTCTTCGGCGACCTTCGCGTTCGCTTTACGAGATAGGCATAGGCCGATCTTGAGTGCTAGCACTCTCATGTATAGAGTGCTAGGTGGCAGACGCCCAAACCCTGCGCCGGCACCCGCGACGACGGAGCGAGGCACGGACGTTATGCCGAACACCTGGTAATTGAGATCCCGGGATCCCCCGGGATCGACGACCCCAACTAAGTGGAGGGCTCCATCGTGGCAGTCAACATCAAGCCACTCGAGGACAAGATCCTCGTACAGGCCAACGAGGCCGAGACCACGACCGCTTCCGGTCTTGTCATCCCCGACACCGCCAAGGAAAAGCCGCAGGAAGGCACCGTCGTCGCAGTTGGCCCCGGCCGCTGGGACGAGGACGGCGAGAAGCGGATCCCCCTGGACGTTTCCGAGGGCGACACCGTCATCTACAGCAAGTACGGCGGCACCGAGATCAAGTACAACGGCGAGGAGTACCTGATTCTCTCCGCGCGCGACGTGCTGGCTGTCGTCAACAAGTAAGCACCCGTGTCCCGCCCCGGAGCTGCCCGTATAGACGGGTGAGTTCCGGGGCGGCACTCGTTCCGAACTAAAAGGACATTCATGAGCAAGCAGATCGAGTTCAACGAAACTGCGCGCCGGGCAATGGAAGCCGGGGTCGACAAGCTCGCCGACGCCGTGCGGATCACGCTGGGGCCGCGCGGTCGCCACGTGGTGCTGGCCAAGGCGTACGGCGGTCCGGTGGTGACCAACGACGGCGTCACCATCGCCCGCGAGATCGAGCTGGAGGACCCGTTCGAGAACCTGGGAGCCCAGCTGGTCAAGTCGGTCGCCACCAAGACCAACGACGTGGCGGGCGACGGCACGACGACGGCGACGGTGCTCGCCCAGGCGATCATCAAGGCCGGCCTGCGCAATGTGGCCGCTGGTGCCAACCCGATCGCGCTCGGCCAGGGCATCAGCAAGGCCGCGGACGCCGTGTCCGAGGCGCTGCTGGCAGCCGCGACGCCGGTCACCGACAAGACCGCCATCGCGCAGGTGGCGACCGTGTCGTCGCGTGACGAGCAGGTCGGCGAGCTGGTGGGCGAGGCCATGACGACGGTCGGTGTCGACGGTGTGGTGACGGTCGAGGAATCCTCGACGCTGAACACCGAGCTCGAGGTCACTGAGGGCGTCGGCTTCGACAAGGGCTACATCTCCGCGTACTTCATCACCGACTTCGATGCTCAGGAAGCGGTGCTCGAGGACGCGCTGGTGCTGCTGCATCGCGAGAAGATCAGCTCGCTGCCGGACCTGCTGCCGCTGCTGGAGAAGGTCGCGGAGTCGGGTAAGCCGCTGCTGATCGTGGCCGAGGACGTCGAGGGTGAACCCCTTTCGACGTTGGTGGTCAACGCGATTCGCAAGACGCTGAAGGCTGTCGCCGTCAAGGCGCCGTTCTTCGGAGACCGCCGCAAGGCGTTCCTCGAGGATCTGGCGATCGTCACGGGCGGACAGGTCGTCAACCCCGACGTCGGTCTGGCGCTGCGCGAGGTCGGCCTCGAGGTGCTGGGTTCCGCGCGCCGGGTCGTCGTCGACAAGGACAGCACTGTCATCGTCGACGGTGGCGGCACGCAGGACGCCATCGAGGGTCGCAAGGCGCAATTGCGTTCGGAGATCGAGGCGTCCGATTCCGACTGGGATCGCGAGAAGCTCGAAGAGCGCCTGGCCAAGCTGTCCGGTGGAGTCGCCGTCATCCGGGTCGGCGCGGCCACTGAGACCGACCTCAAGAAGCGCAAGGAAGCCGTCGAGGACGCCGTATCGGCAGCCAAGGCTGCTGTGGAGGAGGGCATCGTCACCGGTGGTGGCGCCGCGCTCGTCCAGGCCGGTTCGGTGCTCGGGCCGCTGCGCGAGTCTCTCAAGGGAGACGAGGCGGTTGGGGTCGGCGTGTTCGCCGCCGCGCTGTCCGCGCCGCTGTACTGGATCGCCACCAATGCCGGGCTCGATGGCGCGGTCGTGGTGAGCAAGGTGTCCGAGTTGCCTGCCGGGCAAGGCTTTAACGCCGCCACGCTCGCTTACGGCGATCTGACCGCCGACGGTGTCGTGGATCCGGTCAAGGTCACGCGGTCGGCAGTGCTGAACGCGGCGTCGGTCGCGCGGATGGTGCTGACCACCGAGACGGCGGTCGTCGACAAGCCGGCTGAGCCGGAGGATGACGGCCATGGCCACGGCCACGGTCATCACCACCACTAGTCAGTAGTAGTTCGAAACACCCCCGGTCGTGACGGCCGGGGGTGTTTTGTTTTGGCATGAACCGCATATGGCAGTGGGCGTGGGATCGGTATGCAACGAGGTACTCGTGGGCCTGCTGGGCGCTTACGCTTCCCTTGGCGCTGCCGGTCTATCTCGCCTGGTCGTTGGGCATCATCGCGTACGAGAGATCTGATCACTACGCGCAAGCGGCCGCGGTGACGATCGTTGCCGTGCTCGCATACTTGTATGTGGTGGTGGGTCCCGGCGGAAGGGATCCGCGCATCATCGAACGGTGGGTCGCTGGCGAGGATGTTGACCCAGAAAGCGCGCTGCGCGCCACCTACCACTATGGCCGGAAAGTGATTGCGAGGGGGATAGCCGTCACCGCTGTTTGGGTCGCCGCGCTGTTCGTTGTCATCGGGATGATTGCAGGGACGACCGGGTCGCGGTTGATTCAGTACGCGATTCTGGGCGCCATTGCCGGAACAGCCGGCCAGCTGATCACATTGCACAGCTACGTCGAATCAACGTTGCGGCCCGCTCGGGCTGCGATCGCCTCGGTTTCGGGTACGGAGATCGGCGATACTCTGCCTCGCTCTCGCCCCTCGTTCGCCACGTGGACCAACGTGGCCATGCTCGGGGTGGGGTTCGCCTTTGCCGTCGCGGGCGCAATTCTGGGAGCTGTGTTAGACGTGGCCACCCACGGTCCTGCGCTCGCCATGGCGATCGGTGGAGTACTGCTGCTACTTATCGGGCCATCGCTCTGGGCCGCGTATTCACCACTCCTGCAACCCATCCGCGATCTCGCCGCAGGAACTGAGCGTGTGGCGGCTGGCGACTACAGCCAGCGTCTGCCGGTGGTGCAGGACGATGATCTGGGTGCTTTGGCGGCGTCGTTCAATCGGATGCAGGCGGGTTTGGCTGAGCGGCAACGACTTCAGGCCGCTTTCGGCACTTACGTCGACCCATCCTTGGCGGCGCGGCTGCTTGAGCAGGGTGACGATGTCTTCTCCGGTGAGCGTCGTGAGGTGACGGTGATGTTCGTCGACATCCGTGATTTCACGCCGTTTGCCGAGGCGACACCCGCTGAGGATGTCGTCGCGCGGCTCAATGCCCTGTTCGAGGTTGTGGTGCCTGCGGTTGTTGATGCGGGTGGGCATGTGAACAAGTTCCTTGGTGATGGTGCGCTGGCGGTGTTCGGCGCGCCGAACGACCTTGCCGAGCATGCTGATGCGGCGGTGAACACTGCGGTGTTGATTCATCGACTGGTCGCCGAGCGCTTCAACGGAGAGCTTCGGATTGGTATCGGCATCAACACCGGTGTGGTGATCGCCGGCACGATCGGGGGCGCGGGCAAGTTGGAGTTCACGTTGATCGGCGATGCCGTCAACGTCGCCGCCCGAGTCGAGCAATTCACCAAGCAAACCGGCGACGCCATCCTTCTCACCGACCACACCGTGGACGCCCTGGTCTCTCGACCCCCTGAACTCATTGACCGGGGAGCGCACGCCCTGAAGGGAAAGTCAGCTCCCACAAAGGTCTTCGGCCTAGACCGGTCGGTGACTCCGGCCGACGGCCGATGACGTGGCTTCCACACCACGCAGCTCCCAGGCACTCATCCCAAGCGTTGATTAACCAGCGGGGGCTTGAAAACACGCTGGAGTGGGTCGACACAGCCGGCGTTCTATACCCAGATGATCTTTCGTCGACATGGAGTCTCATCTATTTGGCACTCGTCGGGAGAGCCCGCGAAATGCCACAGTGAGGCGGGTCAAGCCTCCGGCGAGGAGGACCGTCATGGGGTTGCTAGCTTCTGAAAGAGGATGCGCCGGGTCCGCCGCGCCAAGGTGGTTCCAGCGCAGCGAGTAACGATCTTGACGTGCTTGCAGATATCAATAACAGGGACGTCGAAGCCAGTTCTTCGCATCGCTTATTTTCGGAATAGTCAATCACAGTTAATTAGATTTGCTAGCGACGACAGTTTTTCGCTGAAAGTCAACGAAGAAGGTGGTTTCCGCCTCCTGCATCGGGGTAGCCAGTGGAGGGCGGGAAGAACGCAGCAGCAGGAGTGAGTTCACTATGAATCTAAATAGAATCGCCGCTACCGTAACGATGACCGGGGCGCTGAGCGTCACGGCCCTTGGCCTGGGAATCGGTGCAGCGCAGGCCGACGACGGGCATCGCGGATGCTGGCCGTGGCCGTGTGACGCCTTCCAGGGGCCTCCTGGACACAACCCCTTTGGCCCCCCCGGGCAAGTCAAGAAGGACCGATTCCTCGGACCGTTCCCGAACCCGGTCTACGGAGTCCCACCCGGTCACTGGGATGACCGGGGAATCTGGATTCCCTAGCTGACTAACCGACTGTGTCGGCCCGCCCCATCGGAGGTGTGAGGGCGGGCCTGACCCTCTACGCCTGCGTCTCTCCGACGCGAGATGGCTAGCCACGCCTCGCAATTGGCGTCCCGCCAACGCTTCTGTCGTGCAGCCTGCTTCTCCGGTGTCCGCTTCTGACACTCCACGCTGGTGGCGATCTGACCGGGACGCCCACGCTCTGAAGCGAAAGTCAGCCTTGGCCGCAGTCTTCGGCCCTGATTCCACGATGGGTCAATAGCGGAGTTTGCTATCCAACGCCCGGCAGCGATATCGGGCATATGCGCTCGGCAATTATGCAGGATCGACACCATTCGTGAGCAAAACGAGATATTTTTGCCGCCCGGGGACACAGTCGCTTAATTCGAGAAAAGAGACGACAGATGAACAGGATGTTGAAGAGATTAACGATGAGCAGCGTGACGGCCGTTGTCGCAGCAATCGGTCTGGCCGCCGCTCCTGCGAACGCGCAAGACCGCCACGTCGAAATCGTCAATGAAACGCAGCACGGAATCGTGCACTTCTATGCCTCGAACGTGGACCGCGGCACCTGGGAGGAGGACATTCTCGGCGAGAATGTTCTGCCGGTCGGCCAGTCGGTGAACATCAACATCGACGACGGCAGCGGGGCGTGCATGTACGACTTCAAGGCCGTGTTCGACGACGGCGAGGAACTGGTGCGTAACGGCATAGACGTGTGCACCATCGGCACATATACGTACACGGAAAGCTGAGGGAGGCGCCCGCTGTCGATGCGTCCCGTCAGCGGGCGGAGGTCGCCGTCGGCTGAGCGGACACGAGACGGAACGAGTCCGGCTGAGCGTCGTCAGGCGTAAACCGGACTACCAGGACGTCCGGTGGAAACTGGCCGGCCAGATCATTCAGTGTTCTGGGCAGGAATGCTTTGGCCTTGGCATTGCCGTACCAATTTGGGTCGGATGGGTCGACGCTAAGGCCGTTCACGGTGTCGATCGCGTCGTCCCAGCGTTGCACCGGATTCGGGCGTGCATCACCGAATCCCGTTGACCTGAGATAGGCATCTCCCTGTCCTGCAACGGTAATCGGTGTTGTGCCGCCGACCGGTGTCCCGGTGATCGTCCCGTTGACTGCGTCGGCAGTTACGGACGTCAGGCGCGCGGTGCACACGTTTTCGACAACGTTGGCGGGCACGCAGAACTCGGGCAGCGGGGCCGCTTGTGCTGGGGCCGCGATCAGGACGGCCGGAAACGCTAGGGCGGCGCCGATGACGGCTGCCGTGCCGATGGGTGTCACGCGAATTTAATCGGTGCGCTGAGCTGAAGAGTTACGCTGCCGATGTGATCAGGCGTTATGCAGTGGCAGGCCTTGCCGCCGCAGTCACGGCGATGACGTTCGTGTCTCCGTCGAGTGCCGCTCCTTTGGACCCGATTCCGGGCAACGGCTTCTTTCTCGTCGGACCTGACATCGCGGCGGGCCTGTACCAAACTGCGGGGACAGCGTCGGACTTCCAGATCTGGATCAACGATGTGCCGACACAGGACTCGATGTGCGTGTGGTTCACGTACAGCACGCCTGATACGAATAAGGACAATGTGGTTGCAACGAACATGTCTGTCGGTCCGATGATGGCGAACATCAACTCGACGGTGAAGGCCTTCGAATCACGTAATTGCGACCCCTGGACCAGGGTCCCCTGACATTCGGCGTAAATGGGTGACAAGCCGGTAGCCGGGGTATCCCGGGTGCATGGCGGAGTATAAAGGCGGCCAATGGAACGTCGCCGTGAAAGAGAACGTGGTTTACCTCGAGCGGGTGTCGGAGGACAACGAGCAGCTATTCGACGACTCGTTGGCGCCGGAAGAAGCGCGTCAATTGGCCCGGCTTCTGACGAAGCATGCGGACAAGATCAGTGAGCCGGGTGCAGCCTCCAAGGACGACGATTCCGATGAGGATGAGTCCGAGGATAGCTCTGACGACGCTGACGAGGATGAGTCAGACGATGACGATGACGAGTCAGACGACGATGATGACGACGACTCAGAGAGCTGAAAGGATTCGAAAGACTCGAAGGATTCGAAAGACTCCAAGGACTAGTCTTCCTGCACACTAATGCTTTTCGCGCGTCTGCCCCTACCTCCGCCGCCGTAGCCGCGCGTTTTACTGCTCGAACGCGCCGGTAGTCGGGACAACGCGCTGTCGCATCAACGTGCTGGCGACGGCTCGGCATCAAGCAGATGGTCGACGCCGTGGGTTCCTTGGTCGGACACGATTGCCCTGACGGCTGGATCTGAATGGCCTCCGTTTGCCGTGTCCAAGTGGCCCACGATTGTCGGGTTCTCGCGACTAACGTTGACGGCATGGAGTCGAGATGACCACGATGCTCGAACCTACAAGATCGAGCATCATGCGAGCGCTCATCGCGCGTGACCGTGAAGCCGGTATCGGAGCGCTGGCGTTAGGAGAGATGCCGTATCCGCATGCGGCCGAGAACGACGTCGTCGTCGCGGTGCACGCGGCAGGGTTCACGCCGGGCGAACTCGACTGGCCAGGCACTTGGACCGACCGCGCCGGACACGATCGGGCACCGACAATTCCTGGCCACGAGGTCTCCGGGGTCGTCGCAGAACTCGGGTATGGCACGACCGGCCTGACGGTCGGGCAGCGAGTCTTCGGGATCACCGACTGGGCCCGTAACGGCACTCTCGCGGAATTCGTGGCCGTCGAGGCCCGTAACCTAACGCCGCTATCGGCCGATGTCGACCACATTGTGGCTGCGGCGCTGCCGATTTCAGGGCTCACGGCGTGGCAGGGACTATTCATCCACGGGCGGCTCGCAGCAGGGCAGACGGTGCTGATTCACGGCGCCGCGGGCGGTGTCGGCTCGGTGGCTGTGCAATTGGCGGTAGAGGCGAGGGCTCGGGTGATCGGTACCGGCCGCGCCGCCGACCGAGAAGCGGTCCTGGAGCTGGGGGCGGAACTGTTCGTGGACTTGGACCGCGATCGGCTTGAAGACGTCGGAGAACTGGACATGGTCCTCGATGTGATCGGCGGTCAGATCCTCCGCCGCTCAGCCGCTCTGGTTCGGCCCGGCGGTGCGCTCGTCAGCATCGCGGAACCGCCACCGAGCCCTCCCGAGAACATCCGCGCGACCTTCTTCGTCGTCGAACCCGATCGGACGATGCTGGCCGAGCTGGAACACAGGCTCAAGGATGGGCGGATTCGACCACGCATCGGTGCGATACGTCCCCTCGACGACGCTGCTGCCGCGTTCGACCCGAAGCGCGCCGGTCGCGGTAAGACGATCATTCAAGTGGTCGACGATATGAAAACCACTGTCGAAAAGGTTGTTTCATGACGTCGGCGCTCGAGTTCGATCAATGACCATGGAAGTGCCATGAAAGGTCGTGCAATGGTAGGGATTGACGTCACGGGGCCGGAGACGCCTGCGGCGACTGCCGCGCTGGCGGTGGCCACCCGCTTTTACTCGCCCGCGCTACTGCACCACTGTCTCCGGTCGTACCTATGGGCGGCGAAATACGGAGAGGCGCACGGCATCAATTTCGACGAAGAACTTCTCTATGTCTCGGCGATACTTCACGACCTGGGCCTGACCGACGCGTTCGACAGCCACCGGGTGGACTTCGAGGTGGCCGGCGGAAACCTGGCGTGGGTGTTCGGGGTGGCGGCCGGATGGTCGGCCGAGCGCGCCGCTAGGGCGGAGGAGATCATCGTGCTGCACATGCGTCCCGATGTGCCCGCGAGCGTCGACCCCGAGTCCCATCTGTTGCAGGTTGCCACCGCTTGGGACGTCGCCGGACGTCGACCCGATGAGTTCCCGCCGCAACTGCGGGCGGAGATCCTTGCGCGCCATCCCCGACAGGGATTTAGCAGCGAGTTCATCGCGGCGTTCGAAGACCAGGCGCGACGCAAGCCGGACAGTGCCGCCGCAGCGTCGATTGTCAGCAACGGCGCCGGCAGGATCATGGCCAACCCACTGGACGCTTAGGTCAGGGCCGCTGGCGCCATCGCGGGCAGCGTCACCACGAACTCGGTCCGTCCGGGTCGTGACTCGACGCCGACCCTGCCGCCGTGCGCCTTCGCTATCGACGCGACGATCGCCAGCCCGAGGCCGGAACTCTCAGTTGCACGTGACCGCGCCTTGTCAGCCCGTACGAACCGACCGAACAAGTCCGGCAATAGTTGCGGATCGATTCCCGGACCGTCATCGGCGACCGACAGTTCGACGGTGTCACCGAGTGACCGCAGCGTCGAGGTCACCGTGACACCCGCGGGTGTGTGGACGCGTGCGTTCACGAGCAGATTGGTGATGATTTGGTGGAGATTGGCTCGGTCACCCCAAATCCAGATGTCGTCCTCGGGAAGCTCAGCGACGAACGTGTGTTCCGGGGCGGTCACCGCGACATCATTGATCGCATCGTGCACGACCTCGGTGATATCGACACGTTCGAAATGCAAGCCCCGGCGCTCGTCCAGACGCGAAAGCAGCAACATGTCGGAGACCAGAGTCGACATTCGGCGCGATTCGGACTCGATCCGTCCAAGTGCGTACTCGGTGGTGGACGGCAGCGACGGACCGTCCTGGCGGGTGAGTTGCGCGTAACCGTGGATCGCCGCCAGTGGCGTGCGTAATTCATGGCTTGCATCACTGAGAAACTGCCGCATCCGCCGATCGGACTCGGCGCGGCCGGCCAGGGTGGCGTCGACATTGGCGAGCAACCGATTCAACGTTTCGCCTACTATTCCGACTTCGTTGTCGGGATGAGAATCCGAACGTCGCACCCTTGCCGTGATCCGTTGATCGCCGTCCCTGAGGGCTGTGTCGGCCGCATTCGATGCCGTCGCGGCGACCCGGCGCAGCGGTCGCAGACTCAGCCGGACCAACACGACTGTGCCTACCGCGGCCATCAGAGCCGCCGATGCCGTGATCACTGCGACGGCTATGGTCTTTCTGGCAACGATCTCGCTCGCGCTGCGCATCGATACCGCCGATATCAACTGCTGCCCGTCGGCTTCCTCGCTGGCCACTCGGTACTTGCCGAGTGTGCCGAAGTTGACCGTCTGGGGCCGCTCGATCCAGCGCGTAGCCTCCAAAGCCCTGACAGCCTCCGTGGGCGCCTCCGCGGGGTTCTTGTCATCGTCGAAGAACGCCGACTCCACGACGCGACCGTCGCGCATGATCGCGATCGTCGTCCCGGAAGCCTGCCCGGTGAACTCAGTGAGCGCCTCGGTGCCTGATCGGCCCTGTGCCTGCGCCTCGTCTAGGCATCGTTTGAATGCGGCCAGTGAATGCCCGATCTCCGTGTCTACGGTTTCGGCGACATAGGTCTGCATGCTGTAGATGGAAATGGCTCCGACCGCCAGTACGCACAATGTCACGAGCGCTGACACACCAAACATCAACTGTCGGGCCAGTGTTCGAGGCCACCATCGCGGCGGCGTCACTGCTGGGGAATGAGCTGGTAACCGACGCCTCGTACGGTGCGAATCATCGGCTCTCTGCCGACGTCGATCTTCTTGCGAAGGTACGAAATGTACAGATCGACAATTCCGGTTTTGCCGCCGAACGAGTAACCCCACACGTCTTCGAGGATCGCCTCGCGGCTGAGGGCTCTACGAGGGTTGCGCATCATGAAGTGGAGCAACTCGAACTCGGTCGCGGTCAGATCAATGGGATCGCCGACCCGGCTGACCTCCCTGGTCGTCGGGTTCAGCACCAGATCGCCGACCCGAACTGCGTCTTTGTCCGGGGATCCGCCGTCGAGGGCCCGTCGGAGCAGACCGCGTAGCCGCGCGACCAGCTCGTCGAGACTGAACGGCTTCGTCATGTAGTCGTCGGCGCCGGAGGTCAGGCCGACAACGCGATCAGCGACCGAATCACGTGCTGTCAGGAACAGCACGGGTGTGTGCGGGGACCTCGCGCGTAAGCGCTGCAGCACCTGGAGACCATCGTGGTCAGGCAACATGATGTCCAGCACGACGACGTCGGGACGCATGGAATCGAACTTGGTGACGGCTTCGCGACCGTCGTGCGCGACCTCCACGACCCATGACTCATACAGCAGTGCCATCGTCACGAGGTTGGTCAGAGCCGGCTCGTCGTCGACGAGCAGCACCCGGATCTCCGTTCCGTCAGCGCGCCGGATCTGGGGAAGGGTTCCGAGAATCGCGGGTCTCGTTGTCTGAGAGCGAGGGTTGACCGACATCGTTGTCATGATTCAAGTCTCCAGACGACATACCTTGCTGTCACGGAACTCATAGCTGATTCTCAGTTTTCCCTTTTTGACCATACCGTTGAACGCGGCGATACACATTGGAGATCAACGACTTTCGAACGTCAGCAGACCATAGATACGTGAACGGTTGTCCTGGGCATCAGTGTCGCGACTCCCAGGACGGGGTGATTGGGCCGCAGCGGCGTTTGGGTAACCGGGCGGACCGATACCACCTCGCACGTGTTTGCAGCGCCGTTGCCGATTTTGTTGACGATCACGTTATTGCCGGCACGTTGCAGCTGGTTGATGACCTCATTGGGCGTCATGCCGCCGGACGGCGCTGCCGTTGCCAACCCTGCCACTGACAGTGATCCAGCGGCGAGAAGGGTCACGGCTGTTACCGCCGTCACAAACTTGTGCTTCATGGTGACTCCGTCCTTTCAGGAACGTCTTTCGTGCGGGACGTTCGTCGATACTGCGAATTCTATTGGTGCCCTGCGTAATACGGCAAAGAACTCAAACCGAACGCATAGAAAAGTGGCTCAGAAATTTGCGTTTCCTTTGAATCGGCCGCTGTCGGTTTGCGGGAATTGCTGCGGAGGGTAGATCTGGAGTGGCTACCACTGGCCACCAATCCCCGAGACGGAAAGTGTTGAGCGGATTGCCTTTTGACACAGCGGTAGCGCAGGTGGAGATCGATCACAGATCAGCAACAACGAGAAAGGTTGAGAACAAATGAAGTTGAAGCTCATCGCAGCAACAACTCCGGTAATCGCAGCAGCGGGTGTGGCGATAGGATTGCTAGCCGCGCCCCCCGCCGTCGCGAGCGTGGATCCGTGCAGGTCCGCCGTGTCGACATCGCGCTGCCTGGGACCGCAGGGTATCGACGGCTTCCAGGTGCCCAGCTCCAGTCCGGGTGCTGGCTTCGGTAATGGGCCTTACGGTCCGTGGGGTGGAGTTCCGCCACTTAGCCGGTGATCCCGCCCCTAGCGAGTCGTGGGGGGGGGGGGGGGGGGGGGGGGGGGGGCGGGGGGGGGGGGCGGGGGGGGGGGGGGGGGGGGGGGGGCGGCGCGGGGGGGGGGGGGGGGGGGGGGGCGGGGGGTGTGTTGTG